>JBAXBV010000089.1:0-1651 GCA_037141795.1 Betaproteobacteria bacterium | reverse complement strand
GCCGGCGGAAGCGACCTCCGCCGCGCGCAGCACCGCCTGCGCCTTGATGCGGGTCTCGTTCCATTCCGCTTCGGGCACCGAATCGGCGACGATGCCGGCGGCCGCCTGCACATGCAGCCGGCCATCCTTGATGATGCCGGTGCGGATGGTGATGGCCACGTCCATGTCGCCGTGAAAGCCGATGTAGCCGGCCGCCCCGCCATACAGACCGCGCTTGACCGGCTCGATCTCCTCGATGATTTCCATCGCCCGCACCGTGGGAGCGCCGGTGAGCGTCCCGGCCGGGGACGATGCCTTGAACACGTCGAGCGCGTCGAGGTCGGGTGTCAAGCGCCCGTCGACCGAGGAGACGATGTGCATCACGTGCGAATAGCGTTCGATGATCATGGTGTCGGTCACCTTGACGCTGCCGGTCTCGGCGATGCGGCCGATGTCGTTACGCGCCAGGTCGATCAGCATCACATGCTCGGCACGCTCCTTGGGGTCTGCCAGCAGTTCCTCGGCAAGTGCGCGGTCTTCCTCGGGCGTCTTGCCACGCCGGCGCGTGCCGGCAATCGGCCGGATCGTCACCCGTTTATGACCGTCCCGAGGCTCGCCCGGTTCAGGCTCGACCCGCACCAGGATTTCCGGCGAGGCGCTGACGATATGCATGTCGCGCAGGTTGAAATAGAACATGTACGGCGAGGGGTTCAGGGTGCGCAGTGCCCGGTACAGCGAAACCGGCGGCGAGGTGAACTCGCGCGTGAGGCGCTGGCCGATCTGCACCTGCATGCAGTCCCCATCGATGATGTACTGCTTGCACTTGGCCACGCCGGCCAGGAAGGTCGCCTCGCCGATGTTGGAACGCGGCTCATCGGCCGTGCTCGGCCCATGGTCGGGTACCGGCAGGGGCTTGCGCAGGCCGGCCAGCAGCGTCTTCAGGCGTTCGCGGCCGTAATCGTAACTGTGGACGCGGCGCGCCGCGCGCCTGCTCGCGCCTGCCCCTCTTCCCTCCCGAAACGACCCAGGCGCCCACCTTTTTCCGGTCCAGGTTGAGGCGGTTTGGCAGCTCCAGGAAGACCTTTTCTATGAAGCCCACGTCATCGATGGAGGTGTCGGCGCACACGTCCATGCTGCAGTGCCAGAAGGGGTTGTTCCAGAACTGCCGGGCGGGCGGGCGGGGCGGGGAGGCGGTGAGCCGCGACGCGGGGCCGGCCGGGAGCGGGAGGCCCGTGGCAGCTGCCTCATCTGCCTTTGACAGGCCGCGGGCGCGCCCAGCCCGCCGCGTCCCGCCGTCCCTTGGCAGAGACCCCCGGCCCCCCCGCTAAACGACGGCCGCCGCCCCGCGGCTCCGCCCCGCCGGCTGCCGGCGGGGGTGCATAAACAACCCGGGGGGCGCCCCGCCCGCGGCGCACCGTCCGCTTGAACGCGTCCTCGCCGGGTGTGAGGGCCTGGGGATAGACCACGATGGCCTCATCCCTGTAGTGCCCCGTGGCAAGGGTATCCCAAATTGGGGTCGCCTCAGTGGCCTGGACGGTGAAGCCCATGCGCGCCTGGGGGGGGAGAGGGGGGCGCAGCGGCAAGGTCCGGGGGGGGGGGGGCGCGGGCCGGGGGGGGGTGGGGCGCGCCCGCGGGGGGCGGATCGGAAGACCACAGGTCTGAACTCCAGTCA
>JBAXBV010000088.1:0-1896 GCA_037141795.1 Betaproteobacteria bacterium | reverse complement strand
GGGGGGGGGGGGGGGGGGGGGGGGGGGGGGGGGGGGGGGTGGGGGGGGGGGTTTTTGGGGGCGTGGGGGGGCTGGGGTGCGGGTGGGGGGCGGCGGGGGGGGCGGGCTTGGCCCGTCAGGCCGGGCGGCAGCGGCGCGGTGCTTGGCAAAAGCGCACGGGGGCTGCGGGGCGGCTCCAGACAGTGAGGGCGTGGGCCCCGCCGCTGCAATGCGGTTCGGGCTCCAGAAAACCAGGAAACAGGGAAAGGACCGGGAAACAAGGAAAGGACCGGGAAACAAGGAAAGGGCGCGCGCCAACCCACTTTTTCGCGCGGCACTTGCGCGCCGCCAGGCGGTTCTTCTCCCGCCGCCGCTGCACCTTGGCGGCCGCGTCCCGCCCCGTCGGGCCCATGTCCCGCCCGCTCTCGCCGCCGCTGTCGCTGCCGCCGTCCCCGCCGTCGCCGTCCCCGCCGTCGCCGTCCCCGCCGCCGTCGCCGTCCAGGTCGCTGTCAAACCCGCCGCGGGGCTGCGGCCGTGACTGTCCGCGCGCTGCCGCGTCCGGGGGCACGCACCGCAGCAGTTGTCGTGGCTCTCGGCGTCGCGGTGCTGCTGGGTGGCGCGGCGGGTGTCCTTGCCGGCGTGGTGATCGGTGCCGCCACCTGGGTCGGAGTGCCTCGTCTGCAGACCACCGCCGATCGTGCGCGCCGGCTCGAGCTCGCACGGCAGGCGCCGCTCGTCGTCGACCTCCTGGCAGCCTGCCTCGCCTCGGGTGCCTCGGTCGAGTCGGCGGTCGCGGCTGCGTCGCGTGCCGTGCCGGGCGCCGCAGGCGACATCCTCGCCACGGCGACCGCGGCTCTGCGCCTGGGTGCCGACCCGGTCGACGTGTGGCGCACGGTCGGCGAGCTGCCGGAGCTGTCGGGCTTGGCTAGGGCCGCAGCCCGCTCCGCAGCGACCGGCGCTCCGCTGGCGACCCTCCTGCCGCGCGTGGCCGACGACCTCCGAGCCACTCACCGGTCGGCTGTCGAGGCGCGCACGCGCACAGCCGCGGTGCGGCTCACGGCACCGCTCGGGCTCGCCTTCTTGCCCGCGTTCGTCCTGCTCGGCGTCGTCCCCGTCGTCGCGTCATGGGTCACGACGCTCCTCTGACGAGCCCGCAGAAGGTCTGAGCCGCAGGCGTTCTCGGTCGCGGGACCCGCTGCTTCGGCCTGCACCGCCGGGGTTCTCCACAGACCACCACCGACGACGGTCGTCCACAGGAAGGGCCTCCGGCCACGGCGCCGAACCCGCCGTCCGGGCGAGCGTGCGGCCACCGGCGACGGTCGCCGGCACCTACCGCGAGGAGATCCCATGACCCGTCGGCACGCCGCCGTCGTCCGTCCCACGCTCACCGGCCGTGCGGCCCGCCTGCGTCGCCTCCGCGGCGACGAGGGAGCCGCCACCGCCGAGTACGCCGTCGTCTCGGTGGCCGCCGCCGGCCTCGGCGGCATCCTCATCAAGCTGCTCACGAGCGACTGGTTCCTCGAGCTGCTGAAGAAGATCCTCGAGTGGATCATCACGCTGGTCCTGCAGATCTTCGGCATCGGCTGAGATGACCCGCTCACGTCGCGTCCCGGGGGCCCTCGGGCTCCCGGGACGCGCCCGTCCTGACGAGGGAGCGGTCGCCGTCGAGGCGGCCATCTCCCTCCTCGCGCTGGTCGCCGTCGTCGCGGTGCTGGTGTGGGGCGTCGGCCTCCTCGGCGCCCAGCTCGCCGTCGGCGAGGCCGCCCGGGCCGCAGCACGCGCGGCGGCGCGCGGCGAGAGCGCGGCCGTCATCGAGGCCGAGGCCCGACGCCTCGCCCCCGGAGCCTCGGTCAGCGTCACCGTGACCGGCGACCGGGTGGAGGTCGGGGTCGCCCGCGAGGTCGCTGCACCGGGAGG
>JBAXBV010000087.1:0-2200 GCA_037141795.1 Betaproteobacteria bacterium | reverse complement strand
CGACGGTGATCTTGGTGGGCGAGACGGGCAGCGGCAAGACCACGCAGGTGCCCCAGTTCCTCGCCGCCGCGGGCTGGGGCGCGCGCGGCGCGGTCGCGGTCACCCAGCCGCGGCGCGTCGCGGCCGTCAGCGTGGCGCAGCGGGTCGCGGAGGAGGCGGGGTGCCCTGTCGGGGGGTATGTGGGGTATGCGGTGCGGTTCGAGGAGGCCTGCAGCCAGGTGGGCTTTCGGCGCCGGAACGAGTCGCCCCGGTCGCCTTTGACCGCGCGACGCATTCCAATCGAACCGCGTCCCGCTGCGCCGGCGCTGCCGCCCTCGCGCGGCCGTGGCTCCCTCTGCGCTGCGCTGCCGCGCTTGGCGCGCCAGTTTGCGAGCAGCCTTGAAAGGTCTGAGACTTCGGGGGGTGCGCGCGACTGAACTCACAATACCCTGATTGGGCACAGCTGACTGGGCACAGCTGACTTGCGGCGATTAATGAATTAACAAACCAGGCCACGCGCATCAAGTACGTGACCGACGGCGTGCTGCTGCGGGAAATGATGGATGACCCCCTCCTGACGCGGTACAGGTGAGTGACTCTGGTTTTCAGGTCGAAGCCCTGATCCGGCTGTTCGACCGCGAGATCTGGAAAGTCGGTCCCGACGGATCCCCCTGTCGGCTCCTTCGGATCATCCGAGACAGCCGCAAGGGGCAGAACGAACTCTCCGCGGTCCTTGGCGAGCGCGTCCGTCGAGCGGTGGAGGTGCTCGTGCGGTGCCACGGGCCCGCGCTCAGTGTGCTGGCCGATCCATCGACGCCGGGCGGACCTGTCGATGGTCGCGACATCTACGCCGCCGCAGTCCGGATGGTCATGCGGCTTGTCGTGGTGCTGTTCGCCGAGGGCCGGCGGCTGCTTCCGATCGATTCGAGCCGCTTGTACTACGACGCGTACTCCCTCGCCGGTCTTCGCGACCAGTTGAGAGCCCTGCACGCCAGGAGTCCATCGAGGCTTGCCACCGGACGCTCCGCATGGCCGCGTCTGCTCTCCCTCTTCACGCTCGTCCGAGACGGCTGCGTTCACCCGGACCTTGCCGTTCCCAAGTACGGAGGCGCGCTGTTCAGCAGCGGCGAAGCCAACTCGGGCATGGCCCGCACCTTGGCGGTCTTCGAGTCGGCGTGCTACGAGTCCGCGTTCGACGGCCTTGTGACCGATGCCGAGGTGCACGACATCCTCGACCTGCTCTCCTATAGCGAGATCACCATCCGACAGGGCAGCGGGAGCATGCGCACGCGCGTTCCCGTCGACTTCTCAGATCTTCGCTCGGAATACATCGGCATCCTGTACGAAGGCCTGCTCGACTACGAACTCCGCCGTGCGGGACCGACCGATCCGATCGTCTTCCTGGCCGTCGGCGACGAGCCCGCGCTCCCGCTCGACCGTCTCGAGGCGATGGACGACGCAGCCATCAAGGGCTTGGTGGAGAAGTTCAAGGTAAAGAACTCGAAGCAGGCCGACGAGGAGGCGGGCGAAGACGCGGAAGACGATGACGAGGGGGAGGCCGACGAGCCTGACGAAGCATCCGAGGTCGCGACGGATGTGGCCGAGCCCGAGCAGGCCGAGGCTCCAGCCGCAACTGCCGACGACCCCACCCAGGCCGCCCGCATTCGCGCTGCGCAATGGGCCCGCAAGGCCGTCATCGCCGGCGGCATGGTGAAGAAGCCCCGATCGCAGAAGGGGAAGGACGCGGCCGCTCAGTACGAACGCGACGTCGAAGCCGCCGGGCGTCGGCTGATTCGAGCCATCATCCTGCCGAACCAGTGGTATCTGGTCCGCTGGGGAGGCACCAGAAAGGGCTCGGGCACGTTCTACACCCGCCCGCAGTTGTCGGTGCCCACGGTCCAGCGGACGCTTCGTCCTCTGGCGT
Source organism: Betaproteobacteria bacterium (assembly GCA_037141795.1). Lineage (GTDB taxonomy): Bacteria > Pseudomonadota > Gammaproteobacteria > Burkholderiales. Next base: position 297 of record JBAXBV010000087.1, on the reverse strand, counting down.
ACATCGCGCCCGACGACCAGCCGGACGCACCGCCGGCTGCCTGCACACCTCGCAAGCCCGAGGAGATCCTCGCAATCAAGGTGTGCGATCCGGCGGTCGGCTCCGGGTCGTTTCCGGTGGCCGCGCTGCGGTTCCTGACCGAAGCCCTGCAGCGTTCGCTGCAGCATCACGGTCGTCTGCACGAGCGAGAGAACAAGACCATCATCGCGTTGGCGGAAGGGCACGAAAGCAAGGGCCGCCTCGACGAGGACCTGCTGCCGTGCCGGCCTTCCGATGCCGAGTTCGCGCCCCGACTCG
>JBAXBV010000086.1:0-2230 GCA_037141795.1 Betaproteobacteria bacterium | reverse complement strand
GCCCGCCGAGGGCCTCCCTCTCTTCCTCGAGCTTCTGGAAGAGACGCTGGAAGACCTCGCCCTCACGGGTCTCGTGGGCCAAGAGATTCCACAGGTGACAGACTTCGGTCTGGCCGATGCGGTGAATACGTCCGAAGCGCTGCTCCAAGCGATTCGGATTCCACGGCAGGTCGTAGTTCACCATCAGGTGGGCACGCTGCAGGTTGATTCCTTCGCCCGCTGCGTCCGTGGCGACCAGAATCTCCACACCCGGATCGTTCTTGAAGCGCTCTTCGGACTTCTTCCGCTCCTCGCGGCCGACGCCACCATGGATAGTGACCACGGCGTCGTGCCGGCCAAGCAGCCCGGAGATGCGTTCCACGAGGTACGAGAGCGTGTCCTTGTGCTCCGTAAACACGACCAGCTTCATTCGCCGCCCTTGGACATCGAAGCTCTCGCGCTTTTCCTGCAGCAGATTGCTGAGCTGATCCCACTTGCGGTCTGTTCCGGATCGTCGCACCTCGCCGGCCAACTCCACGAGGGCGGACAAGGTGACAAGTTCCGCCTCCAGTTCGTGGATGGTCCTTGCGGCCGTGGCCTGGTCGAGGATCTCCTCCTCTTCCTGCTCCAGCTCGTCCGGCGGGAGATCGTCGAGCTCCTCGAGGTCGTCGGCGCTCAGTACGGGAGCCTTGGCCAGTACAGCTGCGACGCCCTCGGCACGGGCCAGCAGGCGTGCTTCAGCCAGCTTTGCGGTCAGCCGTTCCTTACGACGACGGAGCGACTGGTAGATGGCCTCTGGGCTCGACGCCAAGCGGCGCTGCAATGACGTCAGGGCGAAGCCCACGGATACTTTCCTGCCGCTTTCCAGCGCCTCGGCACGGTTGAACTCAGTCTTTACATACTCAGTGACGTCGCCGTACAGGCGGGCCTCGAGGTCTGTGAGCTGGTACCCGATGGTGGTCGCGATGCGCTCTGGGAACAGCTTGGTGCCGTCGAACCGGTATAGGTCTTCCTTCACCATGCGACGCATCACGTCAGATACATCGACCGTGTGGTGGCCGTCGCGGAACTTGCCCTCAAACCGGTCGCCGTCGAGCAGCGCCATAAACAGCTGGAAGTCCGCGTCCTTTCCGTTGTGCGGGGTGGCGGTCATCAGCAGGAAGTGGCGGGTGATGCGCGACAGCAGCTTGCCTAGCTTGTAGCGCTTCGTCTCCTTCACTTCGGAGGTGAAGAAGCTGGCGCTCATCTTGTGGGCTTCGTCGACGACCACGAGGTCCCAGTCGATGGCGGCAAGCTTGGCCTGCACATCCTCGTTGCGCGACAACTTGTCCAGACGGGCGATGGCCAGCGGGTGCTCGGCGAACCAGTTCCCCGTCCGCGCCGCCTCCAGTGCGTCATTAGTGAGGATGTCGAAGGACAGCCCGAACTTCTGATCCAGTTCGTCCTGCCACTGCTCCACGAGCACGCCGGGGGAAACGATCAGGCAGCGGGCCAGATCGCCGCGAGCGATGAGCTCCTTGATGAACAGGCCGGCCATGATCGTCTTGCCGGCGCCCGGGTCGTCGGCCAGGACGTAGCGGAGGGGCTGACGACGGAGGAGCTCCCCGTAGACCGCGGTGATCTGGTGGGGCAGCGGCGTGACCTGCGACGTCGAGACCGCGAGATGCGGATCGAACAGGTGCGCCATCTGGATGCGCCGGGCCTCGGACACCAACCGAAACAGCGCGCCGTCGGCCAGATAGCTCCAGCGTCGACCCGCGTTGAGCACCTCAAGGGCTGGCTCGCGATCACGAAAGAGCAGCTCCGAATCGGGGCGACCGTTCTGGGTGCGAAAGGTCAGCTCGACGGCGTTCTGGCCGTGCCACTTGGCATCAATGACTTCAACTTGCTCGGCGTGGCGTATGCCACGAACCAATGCGCCGGGTTTCAGATCTTCCAGGCGGGTCACGTACGATTGCTGGTCAATGGGTGGGACGGGCGGGGACCATGAAATGGTAGGGCCGCGGTCTGACAATGAGCTTGCCGTGGTGCGGACTAGAAAATATACGCGTGGGGGCGAGCACGGTCAGGGGCCGAGGGCGCCCCTGGGGCTGTTCGCCCACGCTGCGAGGCGTTTCCCACGATTCCCGATGATCCTGGAGGCTGCTTGCCGTGACTGATTCGCCGTCCGGCCCTAAGAAGTTCACTCGGGCCGAGTTGTACGAGAGGGTCTGGGCCGAACCGATGGCCACGCTGGGCCCCAAGCTCGGCC
>JBAXBV010000085.1:0-2249 GCA_037141795.1 Betaproteobacteria bacterium | reverse complement strand
GAGCGCCGGCTGAAGGACGCCTTCGAGGGCATCCGCTTCGAGGTGCTGGGAACCCCGAAGGACCTCGCCGGCGCGCGCGACCTCGCCGCCCGGGACAAGCACCAGTTCCAGTGGTGGGCCGTCTCGCTGCTGGAAGCCGTGCCGCAGGGCGGCAAGAAGAAGGGCGCCGACCATGGCATCGACGGCATCCGCTGGGTCCGCACCGGCCCGCGGGAGGGCGACCTGGACCGTGTCGTCGTCTCGGTGAAGGGCGGCGCCACGGTCGGCGTCGGCGCGCTGCGCGACCTGGTCGGCACGGTGCAGCGGGAGGGTGCGCTGGGCGGCGTGCTGGTCACCCTGGAGAAGCCGACCCGGCCGATGCTGGAGGAGGCGGCGAAGCACGGCTTCGCCTCCACCGGCCTCGGCCAGTTCCGCAAGATCCTGGTCTATACGGTCGCCGAGCTGATGGCCGGGGTGCACACCAACGACCTGGGGACTGTCGGAATTTCCGTGTGCGGCCTGGCGGTTGCACGGTGTTCAGGCCATGGCCTTGGCGAAGCGTTCGCCGAACAGGACGGCGAATTGCGGCTTGGCCAGGGCCCACTCCCGGGGTGGCATGATCCAGGTCTTCTCGGCCCGGTTCAAGACCAGGAACAGCAGCTTCAGGGCGGCCTCGTCGGAGGGGAAATGGCCCCGCGCACGCACCGCCCGGCGCAGCTTGGCGTTCAACGCCTCGATCGCATTGGTGGTGTAGAGGATGCGGCGGACGTCGTTGGGAAAGGCATAGAACGGGATCACCTCGCCCCAGGCGCGTCGCCAGCTCTGGCCGATCGCCGGGTAGCGCTGGCCCCAGGGGCCGGCCTCGAACGCCGCCAGGGCGGTCTCCGCCGCGGCCGGGTCCACCGCCCGGTAGATGTCCTTGAGCGCCGCCGCCACCGCCTTGCGGTCCTTCCAGGAGACGAAATCGAGGCTGTGCCGCAGCAGGTGGACGATGCAGGTCTGCACCACCGCCTCCGGGAACACCGCCAGGATCGCCTCCGGGAAGCCCTTGAGCCCGTCGACCACGGCCAGCAGCACGTCCTCGACGCCGCGGTTGCGCAACTCGTTCATCACCCGCAGCCAGAACTTGGCGCCCTCGTTCTGCTCCAGCCAGAGGCCGAGGATTTCCTTGCTGCCGTCGGCGCGGACGCCGAGCGCGATGTGCACCGCCTTGTTGCGCACCAGCCCCTCGTCGCGGATCTTGACGCGCAGCGCATCGAAGAACACCAGTGGGTAGACCGGCTCCAGCGGCCGGCCCTGCCAGGTCGCCACCTCGTCGAGCACCGCATCCGTCACCGCGCTGATCAGGTCGGCCGAGACCTCGACGCCGTAGAGGTCACGCAGGTGCCCGACGATCTCCCGGGTGCTCATGCCGCGGGCGTACATCGACACCACCTTCTCGTCGAAGCCGGGAAAGCGGCGCTGGTACTTGGCGATCAGCTGCGGGTCGAAGCTCGCCTGCCGGTCGCGCGGCACCTCCAGCGCCAGCCGGCCGGTGTCGGTCAGCACGGTCTTGCGGCCATAGCCGTTGCGGCTGTTGCCGACGCCGCCCTCGCCGGCCAGGTGATGGTCCATCTCGGCGTTCAGCGCCCGCTCGGCGAGCGCCTTCTTGAGCTCATCCAGCAGGCCGCCCTGGTCGAAGGCAGTCCGGGCCTCCGCCCCGGCCAGCAACTGGTCGAGGATGGCATCAGGGATCACAGGGGCTTTGCGGCGGGCCATGGGGGAACTCCTTTCGTTCCATCATGCCAGGCCACACACGGAAATTCAGACAGTCCCGGGAGCGGGCGCGCCTGCCCATCCGGGAGCCTCCAAACCGGAGGCCAATATAGGAAATATTTACTAAAAAAGCAAGCCGAAAGCGCCGCTGGTCAGGGCGTGGCGCGCTCGACGCTCAGGCGCAGGCCCATGGTGGCGAGGACGCGGGTGACGGTGGCGAGGGCGGGGTTCCCGTCCTCGGCCAGGGCGCGATAGAGCGCCGGCCGCGCCAAGCCGGCCTCGGACGCGACCTGGGTCATGCTGATGGCGCGGGCGACGGTGCCGAGACCCTCGGCAATGTCGGCGGGGTCGCCGCTGGCGAAGGACACGCGGAGGTATTCGAGTCGGCTTTCGTCGTCGGTCAGCGCCTCGGCGGGATCGAAGGGGGCGGTTTCGAGGTTCATCACGTATCGGTTGCCTCAGTAGTGGGAGTGTCTTCCAGCAATTGCAAAGCCATCGGTGGCCGTTGACACCCC
>JBAXBV010000084.1:0-2424 GCA_037141795.1 Betaproteobacteria bacterium | reverse complement strand
ATCATTGGCGACACATACACCTTGCCCGCCGGGATCTGGAACTCGGTGATGTCGGCGAGCCACTTCTCGTTCGGTGCACCGGCGCTGAAGTCGCGGTTCAGCAGGTTCTCGGGTGCCGGACTGATCTCGCCCATGGTCGAGCCATATCGACGACGCTTGCTCGTCGCGGCAACCAGGCACTCCTGCTTCAGCAGGCGCCGCAACCAGTGGGTCTGTTCTCCATCGGCGATAACACTTCGCCCCTAGGTCGCGCCACCGGAGCCGCGTAGATCCATCGCCGACCGATTCCGAGCCGGCTTCACCGCGCACAGCGCGGAGATTCCCTCTCGTCCGCCACCCTCTGCCCTTGTCCAGCGGGCGAATACTGGTAGTCCTCGAACCGGTGCTATATTCCGACCTGTTGACATGACATGGGAGATCACCAGTGACCATCAAATTCTCCGAGGACGTCATTCCACTGACGGACCTTAAGATCAACCCCGGGCGGGTCGTCAAGCATGCGACGGACGCACGCCGCCCGGTGCTGCTCACGAGCCGCGGCCGCGGCGTGGCCGTGATGCAGTCAGTCACCGAGTACGAGGCCGGGGAGGAGGAGCGGTCATTCATGCGCGCGGTCGTCGCCGGACTCACGGACCTCGAGGCCGGTCGAGAACTGTCGCTTGCGGATGCAAAGGCGCGCCTCGGATTGAAATAGCTGCATGGCGCGCATATTCCTCCGCTTCGCGGAATCCGCGCTCACGGATCTGGAAGAACTGCGTTCCTGGTACACCGAACAAGGTGTCGCCGCCGGGGATGAGCGCGTTCTCATGACCATATTCACGCGGATTGAGGCTCTGGTCGATCATCCCGACATGGGACGCGTTGTCCCGGAGTTCGCGCAGTCCAATCTCCGGGAGCTGATCGTCCCGCCGGTTCGCATCGTCTACCGCCGCGAACCGAGACACGTGCGGATCGTCCGAGTGTGGCGCAGCGAGCGGCAACTCATCCTGCCTGGTGCAGATTCGCTGTGACCGGGAACACCCGAGCCCGGCCTCGGGTAGCCCTGGAGCGTTTCGCATTGATGAACGACGACCAGAGAGGGAGCTCTCCGGTGTCCTCATCCCGTGCGTTTCCGCCGACAGCCTCCCTGTTGGCGCCCGTAGTGTCCAAAAACTCGAACGCAGCTCTACGCAGCCGCTCGTGAGTAGTAGTTCAACATTCCTCCCAGTCGCCCGCGCCGGGCTACTCGTCCGTCACGGTCACCGTTCCGCCCGTCACACTGGATCAGACGGTTCTCCAGTCCCTGATGATTTCGCTCGCCATGATAGTGAGCGACATACTCGCCAATCGCGCGACGCAACGAGGCCTGCCCACAGAAGATCATCTTCTCGAGGCATTCGTCCTTGATCGAGCGCACGAAGCGCTCTGCATACGCGTTCAGGTTCGGCGATAGCGGTGGCAGTCGAATCACTTCGGTCCCCGAGTCAATCACCGGCCTCCTGAACGACTCCGTGTACTTCGTGTCATGGTCGGTGATTAGGTACCGCTTCGACGCCAGTGCCCCGCTCTGCTCATCAACGAGGTTTCGCGCGACCTGCAGCATCCAGACCTCGGTCGGATTCGCGGTGATCCCTGCGACGTGAACCACCCGGTCGGCCAGACTGATGACGAACAGGATGTAGTGGGTGACCAGACCTCTCGGCGTCCATACCTCGACGCTGAAGAAGTCAGTTGCCGCCAAGATCTTCCAATGCGCCTTAAGGAACGTCGACCACCGCATATGCTTGCCGCGCTCCGGGGCGGGCTCGATGCCGTTGTTGCGGAGGACATTCGCAACAGTCCCACGCCCTACCCTGTGCCCGACATTCGCCAGAGCACCCTGTATGCGCGTGTAGCCCCACCGTGGGTTTTCTTCAGCCATCCTCACGATGAGTTCACTGATCTCGCGCATGACGCCGGGACGGCCTGGGCGACGACGGTGATTGAAACTCCACTTCTGCGCGACGAACTGCCGATGCCATCGCATCAGCGTATCCGGAGAGGCGATCGTGTCGAGTTCGAGCAGCGCCTTGCGCCCGACAGCCTTCGCCTTCCGCGCAAGCAGGGCACGCTCTGCATCCGTGAACCGGATGCGCTTCCCCGTGAGCCGCGCCTTCAACATCTGGTTCTCGGCCTGAAGGAACTCGATCACGATGAGCTGCCGGCGATGCATCCAGCCAGAGACAATCATCAGTAAGAACGAGAGAAGTGGTGGCACCGAGTTCATGACCCAAGTCTACTTCAGGTGTCGTTCGAGTTCTTGGACACTACGGGTTTGCGATGAAGTCACGCAAATCTCACGCAGGCAAGAAAAAAGGACCTAGGTCTTTCGACCTAAGTCCTTGAATAATTGGCGCGCCCGGCAGGATTCGAACCCACGACCCCTTGGTTCGTAGCCAAGTACTC
>JBAXBV010000083.1:0-2803 GCA_037141795.1 Betaproteobacteria bacterium | reverse complement strand
CGCCCGAGTGGCGGCGGCGCGCCGCGGCGCGGCCGGGGGGCGAGCAGGACTACCTCTTCTCCCCCCACGCGCGCGACCTCGCGCTGCCGGAGGGGGAGGGCGGCGGCGACCTCGCGCGCGCGCTGCTGGCGGAGCGGTGGCTCTGCGGCGAGCCCGTCATCGTCCGCGGCTGCGCGGTGGGGGGGGGAGGGCGTTTTGGGGGGGAACGGGGTCGTCGTCGGCCCAGAAGCGTTTTCGCGGCCCGCGGCACGCGGTGTGCAGACGCCGCCGGGGCGCCTCGCTCTCGCGGGGCGCCCTCGACGCGCCCCCGCGCGCGCAAGCCGTGCGGGGGCGGCTCTTGACGCCGACGGGCCGGGGCCTCCCCCCCCCAAAAAACGAAACCCCCCAGGGCGCCATGCCGTGGGACCCCCGCACCATGGTGCGCGCCCAGCGGGAGCTGGGCAACCGCTCCGCCGGGACGGAGCGCTGCCCCGGGCTGACCGCGATCGACTGCGGCCTGGAGGGCGCGTGGGGGGAGAGGGACATGGGGGAGGACGCCTACTTCAGGGGGTGGGTTTTGGGTTTGGAGCAGATCGAGGCCGTTGGGTTTGCAGCAGCCTCTGTCCTGTCCGTTCACTGGGCTGTTCTTTGGTCCGCCTTTGGCCTGGTCTGCGGCCTACCTTTGATCTTCAGTCAATGCGAGGGAGCTGCTGTATCCTGTTGCTCGTGTGGTCGCGGACACCAACGCGGGGGCAGCGAGGACAACGGCCGGGGACTGCCAGTCCCAGTCCGCTCACAAGTCACAAGCCCCACTGACCGACCCGCCCGAAACCGTCCCCCTTCCTGCCCCCCTCCCCGCAACACCAACCGACAGCTACGCCGCCGCCGACCCCGCCGGCCCGCTGCTGAAGGTCAAGGACTGGCCCCCCGGCACGACGCTGTGGGAGCGGTGCCGCCGCCACTACCAGGTTTGACCGGGTTTGACCCCATTTCGCCCGGCCTTACTTTGGCAATTTGGCAATTTGCACCCTCTCGGACCGGATCCTGTCGCCTCGCGGAGGAACTCGGCGATCTGCCTCTCGAGGTCGGTCCGCGGATCCGCGGCGTCTCCAGCCTCGGGCTGCGGTGCCCGTCGCAACTCGCGGACCGGATCCAACCGCGGGAGCGGCGGCGGCTTTCGACCGTTCTCCGGCAATCGCCCCCCCTGCAGCCGGCGAAACACCGAGAACACCTGCGACACGATCCAGAACGCCACGAAGAAAAACGGCAGCAGCGCCTCGAGCCAGTCGAACCCGGCGGCCAGCAGCACGCAGGTGGCGAGGGGAAGCTGCATCATTGCACCGCGGCGGTGCCGGGCGTCGTGCCGGTGGCGATCGTCCGCCGCATGTCGGTGTCGGCCTGGAGGTTGCGCAGTTTGTAGTAATCGAAGATGCCGAGCTGGCCGGAGGTGAGCGACGCCGCGACCGCCTTGGGCACGGCCGACTCCGCCTCGACGAGCGCCGCCCGGCTCTCCTCGATGCTGGCGATCATCTCCTGCTCCTTCGCGACGGCCATCGCCCGACGGCCCTCGGCGTTGGCCCGCGCCACGCGGGTGTCGGCCTCGGCCTGGTCGGCCTGCAGCCGGGCACCGATGTTGGCGCCCACATCGATGTCGGCGATGTCGATCGAGACGATCTCGAACGCGGTGTTGGCGTCGAGCCGCCGCGCAAGCACGGTCTTCGAGATCATGTCGGGGTTCTCGAGCACGTCGGTATGCCGCTCCGCCGCACCGATCGCCGACACGATGCCCTCGCCCACCCGAGCGATGATCGTTTCCTCCATCGCACCACCGATGAGCTGGTTCAGGTTGGTGCGGACCGTCACACGGGCCCTCACTTTCAACTGCACGCCGTTCTTGGCGACGGCGTCGAGCGATTCACGCCCGCTGTTCTTGCCGGGGCAGTCGATCACCTTGGGATAGACGCTCGTCTGCACCGCCTCGCGGACGTCGCGGCCCGCGAGGTCGATGGCGGTGGCGAGTTTCCAGTCGAGTTCCTTGATCTTCGCCTTGTTGGCGGCGATCAGCGCCTGCACGACCAGCGGCACCCGGCCGCCGGCGAGATAGTGGGCCTCGAGCGCCTGCTTGGTGATGCCGCTGGCGTCCCCGAGCCCCGCCTGCACCGCCATGATCTTGCTCCGCACGATCACCGTCGGGCTGACCTTCTTGAAGCTCATCGCGACCAGGTCGAAGAGGCCGATTCCCGCGCTCGACGCATACGACTGCAGCCAGAGCCGCAGATACCGCGCGAGCAGCGCGAAGATCATCAGGAAGGCGAAGATTCCCAGGCCGATCAGGATCAGGGGCAGCATTGGCGTGCTCCGGGGGAGAAGAAAGCTCCCTGTAGCGTTGTTTCGGGGAGGGCGCCGGTCAAGCCGCCGGCGGATCGAGCCCGTCGAACTCGAACTCTTCCAGCATCGGGGAGAGGGCGGGGCCGTCTTCGGTGGCCCGTTTTTCCGGTCGTGCCGATTCCACCGGTGCCGCCGCCTGCGGCTCCACGAGCCGCACGACGAGGGCCGTGCCCTGCACGCCCACCGCCTCGACGGCGACGCCCGTCTCGATCGGTCCGCCCTCGCTCATCGCAGGGACGGTTTCGCCATCAATCTCCACGCTGCCCCAGGGCAGCAGGTCACTCACGGTCCGCCCCGCGTGCCCGACCAGATCCCGCACGCGCCGCCGCCGCTCCTGATCGGGCAGCACGTCCGCAGCCTCGGGCGCGGGGGGCAACACCCGCCGCCCCAGCGGCGTGTCGGGAAACCAGCGAAAAGCCAGCGACAAAACCGCCGG
>JBAXBV010000082.1:0-2827 GCA_037141795.1 Betaproteobacteria bacterium | reverse complement strand
GATGGCGGGCACCCCAGAGGGGAGCGTCACAGCGACACGTTCGCTGTCGCCGACAACGGCGACGGGCACAGCCGGCAACTGCTTGCCGTAGACGTATTTCTCCAGCAGCTGCAATTGGTGCGGCCGCGATTTTGTGCGCCACGCCTCCACGTTCGCGGCCGGCAAGCCGTCCGGCCCCGCCAGCGGGTCTGGCAGCGTGAACGGTCGCACGGCCGACTCGTCGTAGTTCGGTTCGGCCGCAGCGGAATGCCCGGCGAAGACCGCACAGGCAAGTGCGGTGGCCAGCAGAATGCTGGACACGCTGGTCACGCTGGAGCAGCAGAACCCATAGGAATGGAGTGCGGCGTTCATAAATCTTCCCGGAAGGCGTGCGTTGCCCCGCAGCCCGGTGACCGCGGCGGACGAGGCGGTGGACGATTCAACGAGTGTTTTACACCGGCGCCCTGTTCCATGGCCGGAGGCCCGCGCTCCACTGGCGCGACAACGGCCGAATCCCCGTAAAAATGGCGTTCGCACGGCTGAGAGCCGTGTTCCTCAGCCCGTCATGCGCTTCAACGGCGCGACAGCCTGCATTCCGAAATAGGAGAAAAACAGGTCTTTCATGAGGCCTGCCGTTTGGCACGCCATCTGCGTTGTCTGAAAGGTATTGAGAGCCGATCAGTGCGACCGGCCGCAGACGGAACAAGCCAGATTCGAGGAGACACACCATGAAGAAGATCGAAGCCATCATTCGCCATTTCAAGCTCGAAGAGGTCAAGGACGCGCTCAACGCGCTGGGCGTCAAGGGCATGACCGTCACCGAGGTTCGCGGCTTCGGCCGTCAGAAGGGCCACACGGAAACCTACCGAGGCGCCGAATACTCGGTTGATTTCCTGCCGAAGGTGAAGATCGAGGTCGTCGTCGACGAAGCCGAGGCCGCGAACGTGATCAACAAGATCATGACGACCGCGCGGACCGGCCAGGTTGGCGACGGCAAGATCTTCGTCACGCAGCTTGCCGACGTCGTGCGGATCCGCACCGGCGAAACCGCCGGCGCCGCGATCTAGCTTTCCAGCTGCAGGTTTACGGCTGCAGGGGCTATCCATGGCCCCTGCAGCCTTGGCCACGACGGCGATCCCACCTACGACTTCCGATGCTGAGGAGGCGGTCGGAGGCACGCGCAGGAGACGGTGAACATTGCGCCTCACGAGCGACGAACCATCGCCCACCAGCCTCCTGTAGCAATGTCCGCCGGCTCCGAGCATGTCACCGCCGGCGACCAATGCGGGTGAGCGGCACGGCGGCACAGGCGCGGGCAGGACAGGGCAGGGCAGGAGAGGGCATGACAGGCTGAAGCCTGTCCTACGTCACCCGTTCGAGCTTCGTGATCCGGCCGGTGGAGACCCACTCGGCCACGAAGATGTCGCCGACCGGCGTGAAGCAGGCGTCGTGCGGATGCACGAACTGGCCGTCGAGCCACTGGTCGGGCTGGCCGCGGAGATTTTTGATTTCGTCGAGCCGCTCGACCGCGCGGCCGAGCTTCACCACGACGTTGTTCTTCTCGTCGAGCAGGGTCACGCAGGCCTTCAGCTCCGGCACCATCAGCAGGTTCTTCCAGGTGTCGATGTTGGCCGGCAGGCCGAAGCCCGTGAGCGTTTCCTTGTAGACGCCGTTCATCGAGAAGATCTGCAGCGTGTTGTGGGCGCGATCGGTCACGACGATCGTCGGCTCGCGGGCCGTGCCGTCGGCAGCTGGCCGCCGGTCGATCCAGAGGCCGTGGGCCGTGTTGAACGTGCCCTTGCCATCGCCCGCCCCGCCGAAGGCGCTCACCCACTTCGCATCCTTGTCGAAGCGGTGGATCTTGAACGAGCCGTAGCCGTCGGCGAGCAGGAAGCCGCCGTCGTCGAGAAATGCAAAGTTGGTGGGAAGAAAACCCTGCCGGGTCCAATTCGGCTTGGTCGACACGTCTTCGCCCGGGGCATACGCCCCCGATTCCATCGGCGCCTTCTTGAACCAGACGATCTCGCCGTCGAGCGTCAGCTTCGCGAAAGCCTTCACGCCCTGATAGCCGCAGACGTAGAGAAACTCCTCGTTGCCCTCCTTGCGGACCTCGATCCCGTGGCCGCCTCCTTGGAATTCGCTGCCGAAGCTGCGAATGAATTTTCCGGCGGGATCGAAGACGAAGATCGCGGGGTGGTCCTTCTTGTTCTTGTGCCCCTCGTGGATCACGTAGAGGTTGCCCGCGGCGTCGACGGCGACGTTGTGCGTGGTCTGCCAGGTGTATTTGTCGGGGAGCTGCGGGAAGTTGTGGCGGACGCGGAAGGTGTGGCCGCCCTCGCCGATGATCGTTTCATTGCCGAGCCGGCGGGCTCTGGCCAGGGCTGGCTTCGTGGTGACGGCCACGGCCGCGACGGCCGCCACGCCGGTGAAGGCGCGGCGGGAGAGATTGGTGTCGGGTGTCTGCTTCGGCATGACAGTCTCCTCAAACTTTTTACGAACAGTCTCGAACGTTTTGGCGGACAACCCCGAACTGATCTTCCCTACGTGGCCAGCGGCCGCGTCATCTCAGCCGGGATCACCCACTGGTCGTATTGCTCGGGGGTGACGTAGCCGAGCTTCACGGCGGCTTCCTTCAGGCTCGTGCCCTCCACATGGGCCGTCTTGGCGATCTTCGCCGCCTTTTCGTAGCCGATGTGGGTGTTGAGGGCCGTCACCAGCATCAGCGAATCGTCGAGATGGTGCTTGATCCGGGCGAGGTTGGGCTCGATGCCGGAAGCGCAGTGGATCCGCATCGAGTCGCAGGCGTCGGCCATCAGGGCGGCGCTCTCGAGCACGTTGTGCACCATCA
>JBAXBV010000081.1:0-4152 GCA_037141795.1 Betaproteobacteria bacterium | reverse complement strand
GCCTGTGGCTAGACGCCAGTGCGCTGAGCCGCGTTCTCAAGACCAGTCCCGACCCGGCGACCGCGCCCGCACACGACTTCAAGTAGCAGGAGTCCGACTGCCCGCGCTGCATGGTGGGGCTGTTCGAGTACTGTTTTCCGGGAACGAGCATCCTGATCGACGGATGCCGTCAGTGCTTCGGCGTCTGGCTGGATCGGAACGAGTGGTCGCAGATCCGGGCCAGTCTGCGCACGGTCGCACCGGCCATCACCTGCCCGAAATGCACGACTGCGCAGGCCGCCGCCACGGCCTGCGTGAACTGCGGGGTCGTGTTCGAAAAAGTCCGTCAGAGACGGGAGGATGAGGCGTGGATGGCGGAAGCCCGGGCCCGAGAGGCACGGGCCCGGGACTCCATGGAGGTCTCCGCCGGGCAGCACCCGCAGACGATCGAACAGATCTTCAGCGGGGCGACCAGTTTCCGGATCGTTCAACGCAAGGAATGGCTGGAGATTCTCTCGCCCTTCGAACTCCGCAACCGGTATGACGTGTCGCTAACCGGAAGCACGCACCTTGCGGGGATCGTCGAGGAGCAGAGTAGTTCGTGGTTCAACATGCTCGGGCGCCAGTTCCTCGGTGCCTGGCGGCCGGCCACCCTGCTGTTCCGCGACGACCGGCAGAATCCGGTATTCCGCATGAACAAGTACCTGCGCCTGTATTTTCACGAAATGGACGTCGTGGATGCGGACGGGAGGCAGGTGGGGGCCATCCGCCGCCGCTTCCATCTCTGGCGCGCAACCTACGATATCTTCGATGCGGCGGGCACGCGGGTCATGGCCATCCAGGGGCCCGCATTCTTCGCCTCTTTACTGCCCTTCCTGGATCGCGTGTTCCTCTTCCGGAAACAGGGCCATGAGGTGGGCAGCCTGCGCAAGAGGTGGCGCGGGGTCCTCGGCGAGACCTTCACAGACGCGGACACGTTCGACTCGACCATCGACGGCTCCCTGCCGGCACGGGACAAGACCCTGCTGTTCGGCGCGGCCTTCCTGATCGACTTCGGCAACTTCGAGAGCAACGAGAGTTCGGCGTCCCCCATTGGCAACATCCTCGACTAGACATCGGCGGAACCGCACGATGCGGAGGCAGGGTGCCGACCGCCCCCAGTGGCTTCCGGCACCCTGCCTTCAGTTCGCCCGGGCGCTACCGTAAATGACCAACTACCGCGATTCCTCGTGACCTCGCTGCACAGCGCTGAAATGTCATCACATCGAGACTCTGTCGGCGATCCCGCCAAAGGACGTCCGGTGCGATCCTCCAGACACGGCAATGCCCGGTTCGGTTCATGCGCGGACTGCGGCGCCTCCAGGACGCCGCCATGTTCCACCGCCCGGATGGTGCCGCTTGCTGCGACCAGCACCAGTCGTCCAGCCAAAGTGCTCCATGCCCCTCCTTTCACGTCGGGAGTCCAGAAATGAAAAAGACATCAACCCGGCTGGAAGGCGCGACACTGCTTGCCGCCCTGACGCTGGGAGTCACACCCGCGTTCGCCGAAACCTCACCGGATCCCGGGACCTGGAGCGGACCCTATCTGAGTGCCTTCGCTGTCGGGGCCTCGAGCGAGGTACGCGGCACGAGCACCCGAGGCGATGGCAGCTTCAGCAGCAACGCAAACGACGAATCGGCCCATGACTCTTTCCGGGGCGCCGGCGCGGGTGTGTTGCTGGGATACCAGCGCCACTATCCGGGCGGCATCATTCTGGGGGTCGAGGCGGACTGGGCGGGTCTGCGCGAGGAGGGACGGCAGGATACCCTGGTCAACTCGGGCAATGCGTGGAACGGCATGCTCCAGGCCTCGATCGTCAGGGAAGCCCAGTGGCTCTCCACCGCGAGAGTACGACTCGGCTATGGGACGGGCCCCTTCATGGTGAGCCTCACCGGGGGCCTGGCCCTGGCATCTCTCGTGGAAACCCGCACGCAGTACGAGGGCTTGAATGCCCCCACGCAGACCGTGCCCCGCTTCAGTGACCGGGATCACGCCTATCCGATCGGCTGGTCGTGGGGAGTCAGTGGCGCCTGGCGGATGAATGATGCCTGGTCCCTGCGTGTCGATTATCTGCAGGCCCACTTCGACCAGGTCGGGTTCGGCTTTCCCGATGCGCGGGGAGGCGTGGTGTCCGGTTCCGGCTTTGCCTCCGTTCAGGGGCGTTCGGTCAGCAACGATGTCCGCGTCGACATGCTCAGGCTGGGGCTGACCTATTCCTTCGGCAACATGCGATAAGCCTGCCGTCATGTCCGGCTTCGTTCAACCCCCGCGCAACGGGTGCCTTCGGGCGACGTCGGCAGCAATCAGCGCGCCTTTCGGCTGCCCAGGCCATCTGGTGAGGCTCCGGACGTCCGGGCGCAACACGCCTGGTCGGAACTGGCCATAAACCTGGAACTCTCTCGCTGCCGTTATGGCGGGTATGCCCAGTCAGAGACTCGCGCGCTGGATCGCCCTGCTCGCCGAAGTGGTGAGCGGGCGCGCCCCCGTTCAGGAGCGCGATTCGGCCTACCTGCTCCAGATCTATGCGATCGCCTGGATCAGCCTGCTGATCTCGGCCGTCTGCTACGTACCGGTCTATGCCTTGTGGCTCAAGAACCTGTCGGCGCCATGGCAATCGCCGTCTCGGCCGCCACCGGGCTGGCCACCCTGCCCCATTATCTGATCACGCGCAGCGTCCGTCTCGCGCTGCAGGCGATGTCGACCGCCATCTTCGTGGCGACCTCGTACCTGACCTGGCACCAGGGCGGGTTGTCGTCTCCGGTGGCACCGTGGCTTCTCATCGTGCCGTTCGCCCTGAGCGTAGCGGGCATCCAGGGTCCGGCGACAATCTGGTTCGTCGTGGTGATCGCCGAAATGGTCCTGCTGGGTGCGCTGGAACTGGCCGGCTTCCCCCTTGCCGCCCATCGCGGCAACGACCAGCGGATCCTGTATGCCGTCAGTCATCCGGGCCTGTGCGTTCTGATCTACGCGTTCCTGTTCCTGGTGAACCGGGCTCGCCGACTCACCCTCTCCGATCTCCACAACAAGAACCTGGAACTGTCCCAGGCGAGAGATCTCGCCATGTCGGCCGTCCGGGAGAAATCCCGATTTCTGGCCAACATGAGCCACGAGATCCGGACACCTCTGAATGGCGTGATCGGCACGGCGGACATCCTCGCGGGCACTTCCCTGTCGGCAGACCAGCGACACTTCGTCACCATGCCGAGGCAGAGCGGCGACTCCCTCCTGGTGCTCATCAACGACGTGCTCGACTTCTCCAAGATCGAAGCGGGGAAAGTGACCCTGGAGCAGACGGAAGTCGACCTCCGGGAACTCGTTGAAAGCGTCGCGGAACTGTTCGCCCCGCGCGCTGCCGAGAAAGGTCTGGTCTGCACCTGCCGCCTGGCGCCGCAGGTTCCCTCGCGTCTGGTCGGCGATCCTCATCGCCTGCGGCAGATCCTGACCAATCTTCTCAGCAATTCGATCAAGTTCACGGCGTCAGGAGAAGTCGCCCTCGAGGTCACGGCTGCCCGGGTGCCTGGTTCAGACGACATCGATATCTTCTTTCGGGTCAGTGATACAGGCATCGGGATCGACGACAAGGCCCGCGACCGCCTGTTTCAGGCCTTTTCCCAGGGAGACGAGACGACCACCCGGGTATTCGGCGGGACCGGACTGGGGTTGGCCATCAGCAGTGAACTGGTCCGACTCATGGGAAGCCGGCTTCTCGTGGAGAGCGACCCGGGCAGGGGTTCGTGCTTCTGGTTCTCGCTGCGACAGCGCGCCACCGCGACCTTCCCCGGCTTCGCCGAGGCACCGCGAAGCGTCCAGCCCCTCCAACCGGTGGGCATCCTCGAGAAGCATCCGCGTTCCCGGGCGGTGCTGGCGGAACTCCTGGAATCGATGGGAAGACGCCCGGTGGTGTTCGACTCCCCGTCGGTGCTGGCGGCGTCGATCCTCGACAACACCTGTCCGCCCGTGTGTATCGTCGATATCGCGCAGATGCAGGACACGCGCTGGGAAGATCTTCTGCGCCGGCCGGCTCCCAGCCCACCGGCCAACCTCCCGAGGATCTTCGTCACGGCGCCGTTCGCCCAGCCCGACCCACAATGTCCCTCGGTCGGCATCGCCGGCGTGATTTCCCATCCCATCAG
>JBAXBV010000080.1:0-4220 GCA_037141795.1 Betaproteobacteria bacterium | reverse complement strand
TCCCCGATAGCTCAGTCGGTAGAGCGACGGACTGTTAATCCGCAGGTCCCTGGTTCGAGCCCAGGTCGGGGAGCCAAAGAAATCAGAGAGATAGCCAAGAGATCGTTGCTTGGCTGTTTTTTTTCTGGCTCATGCAGCCACCTTGTAGCCACCAGCCGCCCGTCAGTGCCGCTGGGCGCCTTACCGCTTCGGAGTGTGCTGTCGCGTAGCCCTCAAGGGCGCCGAAGGTCAGCAACCGCGGGGGGTGATTGAAGTTGGGCACCTTGAGGCCCCCCGGGTAGGGCCGACGGGGGCGTTCGTTGAGACGGGGGGTGTCGCGAGAGAAGTTTATTTTTTCTGGCAGCGATCACTGACCCACTCCCGTCCCCCGATCCTCCTCGGTGCCATCTCGCCACGGTGCGCCGCGGCATCATCACCAAGCTCCGGTTGAACGTTACGCCGTCACGATCCAACATCGCGTTACGCAGTAACTCGATGGAGGATATATGCCAAGCACCAACGCCCAGCGGCAAGCAGTCTATCGGGCCCGCCGTGCCGAGGCAGGAGACAACGGAGATCGACGGATCAACACTTGGGTCACCACGGCCGCAGCTCTGGCTCTAGGTCGTCTGGCGCAGCCTTACGCAGTTACGCAGCGGGAGATGCTTGAGCGGCTCATCCTCAGCGCCGAGACGGCTGTCACGGACGGCCTGGATCCGGATTCAGAAGCGTGGCGGGAATACTTCGCCACGCAAAGCGCACTGGGGCCCTATCGCGGGGGAAGTCGCGAGGCCAACAATGCGCTGTGGACCATTGCGATGGTACGGATGAGGAGCGATGCCCGCACGCGCGCATACGTGGCACGACGCTCGGCTGAAGGCCTGTCTCCCAAAGAGATCCAGCGATGCCTGAAGCGCTACGTCGTGCGCGAGCTCTATCCGCTGATCCTCGCGGATCTACGAGACGCCGTGACTACTTGTTGACATAGGAGCGTCAATTCGGCGATGGAAAGCTTCTGCAAGACACTGAAGGTCGAGCGCGTGTATCAGGTCCGTTGTCCGACTCGCGCACATGCTCGTCTGGACATCGTCGATTGGATTGAAGGCTTTTACAATCGCGAACGAATGCATTCGTCGATCGGCTATCGAACGCCTGTCGACGAAGAACGCCGCCTCATGGCTGCGTAGACTGGTGTACGCGGAATCGAGGCGGGGTCAGCTTGAATTGCGTATACGCTGGTATTCAGGTAACTGGAGAGAGCAGCAAGACGCGCAGCGGAGCAGGCGGAACCGGTCTGGGGCTGGCGATCGCGGGCGAGATCGTCGTCGCGCATGGCGGCATCCTGACGGCGGCCAACAACCCGTCCGGCGGCGCCACCTTCGTCCTGCTGCTTCCGCGGCAGCCGGCGAGGGCCTGACCCAGGTTCTGCCTGGGCGGCACTCCTGGGGGCCTGCAGGTCGGATGGGGCCGAAGGCCTGTCTCTCGCGCAACGCGCCATGCCGGACACGAACGGGGCGAGCCGACTGGCTCGCCCGGTGGCGTTCCTTGGCACTCAACCTCAGGCCGCGAGCTTTCTCCGTGCCGCGAACCCTACGAGCCCCAGCCCGACCAGCAGCAGCGCGCAGGTTTCGGGTTCCGGAACGGGGGACGGCGCCAGGAAGGCGCGGATCTCCCCACCAGGCACGAACGACGTGTGGATGTTGAGGTAGGCCCTACCGCTCTCCATCCCACCGACCAGGGCATTGAAGGCGGCCAGCGCCGTTCCGCCGGCGGCGGCGCCGAAGGCACTGTTGAAGCTGCTGATCAGCGTCATGTCGAACGTCCTGTCGTAGGACCCGGCCTTCACGCCGGACGGGAAACCCGGGAACGTCGGCGTGGGCGTGGCCACACCGGCGGTCAAGACGCCCGGCGTGGTCGTGCAGCAATGGATGTGGGCGTTGGTCACGTTGCCGGTCAACCCGGAGAAGGTCGTCTGCACGCGCATCGTGAAATCGTGGTCGTCCACGGTGACGGTCACGGAACCCGTGCCGAAACTGCTGTTCGGAGGGGCTTCGGCGGCGCCGCTCAAGGTGCCGGTGAAGATCTGGATGTGGGCGGCGGCCGGAAAGGCCGTGGACAGCGCGAGCGCCATCGTGGCAAGGGAAAGTCGGCGGATCATGGGGTGGCTCCTGGTATGGGTTTCGGCACGCGTTGGGCCAGACTGGCAAGCAACGTGACTGGCGCAATCCGTCGTAGTCACGTTGCTGTCGAGTGGGAATGTGCCTTCGGGTTGTCAGCGTCGAACACGCCGCCGGGCCACGAAACCGAGCAGCCCCAGACCACCAGCCATCAGGGCATAAGTTGAAGGCTCGGGGATCGGTTCCGCCAGGTGGATGAGCAGCATCTCGTTGTTGTCCGAGCCCGAATTGCGGCCGCCCGCGCCGGGATAGTTGTTGTCGTTCAGCACCAGCAGCGTCCTCGAGTCGATCGGCAGCACGCTCTCGATCGTCACGAACGGAAAGGTGAAGGTGGTGCTGCCGTCCCCGTTAAGATCATCCGGGTCGGCGATGTTCATCAGATCCACCACTTCGGTCTTCTTAACGCGGCCGCTCCCGTCGATCACCGAAGTGTCCGCGAGGAATATCTTCTTGTAAGGCGTCCCGCCGCCTGTCGCCGTGGCGCCATTGCGCTCGATCACCAGGAACTGGTGATCGTTCACCGCCGTCATGTCGCCGATGTTGGTGCCGTCGGCTTCGAGCTGGTAGACGAAGCTCGCGCCGGTGTAGGTCTCGGTATCAACACTGAACTCGTTGATGCGCAGGCTCTTGGCGGGGTCGCCGGTCACCGTCCCTTCGAGCAGCGTGTAGAGCTTGTCGCCGGCCGGATTGATGGCCATGCCCTCAAAGCCGCGGGAGGCACCCAGATTGGGCGTAGCGCCACCGAGATATGGGTTCTGGGGCGACCGAACGCCAGGTAGCGAGATCTCACCGCGCAACACCTTGCCGGTGGCGTCCGTCTTGACGAGGAACGGGCCAAACTCGTCGCCGAACCACAGGTTGCCGTTCTTGTCCTTGCGCACGGACTCGATGTCGAAATCGGCGCCCGTGAGCAGGCGGCCGGATCTGATGGAGGCGTCCACAAGCGGGTTGGCCGCGTTGTTGTAATAGTTCGCGTAGTCCGCCTGGATCGCGAATCCCAGCTTGCGGTCCGGATCGGAGAGCGTGATGCTGCTCGCGCTCGTGAAGCCCGACAGCGCGGCTCCGGTGGCGTAATTGACGGCACCTACCGTGCCGGTGCCGCCGATAGCCGTCTTGAAGTCGGGCTTGATCGCGTAGACGCGCAACAGCGTGTCGGCGGAGTTCCCTTGCGTGCCGAAGCCGTTGTCGGGCATCACGTAGTAGCTGCCGGAGGACGGACCGTTCAGCACGGCCGAGAAACCCTGGACGGGTTGCTGGTTGACGAGCGGCAACAGATTGCCGCCGGCACCGGGGCCGGCGAACTGGCCCGAAGTGGGACCGTCGGAGAAGGTATTGGCAGGCAATAGCGACCAGCCGACCAGGGTGTTAGCGTCGGCGTGGGCTGCACCGGCTGCGAGGCCCAGTGAAAGGGCAGCGGCAAGGGGCTTCAGGACATGCATGGCGGCGGGTCTCCCGTTGGATGTGTGCGTGTTCGAATGACAATGGAAAGAAGGTTGCTGCGCGAGTGTTTCGTGCATGCAACTCGCCGCCGGACTCGAAATGGGACAAACGGCCCATGGCCGGCAGCGGTTGCGGCCCGTGCCATCTGTGCCGCGCGACGCGCGTCGCCGATCCCCGTAGCCCTGCTCTGCGGGCCACCTGAACGGTGATGAATCGGAATCGTCAGGCCGCTTGCAGCGCCTGGCCACGGGCTGGTGCCCGAGCGGGTACACGCGCCTGCAACCCCAAGTGCGTGAGGATCTTCTCGATCACCGGCTGCTCCAGGATCGCTGCGATGACCTTCACCTGCCCGCCGCCGCACCTCGGGCAGCGCTGCATGTCGATCTCGAACACGCGCTTGAGCAGCTTGGCCCAGCTCAGCCGCACCGGGCGGTGATGCGCGCAGTTCGCCTCGCACTCGATGGGCTGTGTGGCCTGCGCCGGCGGCTCAGGCTCTTGCCGCACTACCCGCGCACGTATGTTGGCGTTGGGCGCCAACACCCCGTGGAACCGAATCAGGTGAAGCCTCGGCCTGGGCACCAACGCAGCCAGCCGCTGCATGAACTCCAGCGGCGACATCACTAG
>JBAXBV010000079.1:0-4484 GCA_037141795.1 Betaproteobacteria bacterium | reverse complement strand
TCCTGCCCGGCCTGAGGAAGCGCTCGGCCGAGGGCAGTGACTTGAGCTTCTCTTAGGGGGTCATCATCTCGTGGAAGCGGTAGCGTTTGCGCTGTCGACCCTTGGCGTCGGTTTCCAGTTGCGGGAAGAAGCAGGGTTGGTGGAAGTTGATGTAGGGGTTGAGGAATTGCCGACAGAAGGTGTTGACCCGGGAGGCGAAGCGCTGGGGGATGTGGGCATAGCCCAGGTGCTTTCGCACGATGCCGGCGTTTTTGGTCTCGGCCAGAGCGTTGTCGTTGCTCTGCCGGGGTCGGGAGCGGGTGAATTCGGCGTGCAGCCTCTGCAGCAGCCTCGTCACGGTGTGGTTGATTTACTCCGAGCCGTTGTCGGCGTGGAAGCCCGGGATCTGGAAGGGGAAGTCCTCGAGCAGTTGCTCGAGCACGGGCAGCAGTAAGGCCTCGGAGAGGCGCTCGCAGGTGGCCGCCATTTCGATTGGGTGATGCAGTCCACGGCGTTGAGATGGTAGAGGCCCTTGAGCCCATCCATGTCGCTCTGGTGCACGCTGTCGATGCGGATGAACCCCGGGCGCCCCTGCGGGTCGGGGGCGCGGCGCTGGCCGATGGCCACAGGGGTGGGGCAGGTCTTGGTCCAGTGGGATCGCTGGGCCCGGTAGCCCGCCTGTGCGCGCAGGTTGAGGTTACCCACGAATTGCGGAGTTCTTAACCTCTGGCCGACGAGAGCTGGGACAGGGGGAAGGAAATGAACGAAGTACTGAGTCGGGGGAAGTACACCCTGGAGTTCAAACAAGAGGCTGTGCGGCAGGTAAAGGCGGGACGCACGGCGGCAGCGGTGGCCAAGATGCTCGGTATGCCCACGGCCAGCCTGTCGAACTGGGTCAGAGCCGAGGCCAAGGGTCAACTGGGGGTGGGTGTCGAGGGCAAGAGCGCACCCGTGGTCACACCCGAGCAGGAGGAGATCGCCAGGCTGCGGGCGGAGGTGGCACGGCTGAGGATGGAGCGCGACATCGCAAAAAAAGCCGCAGCGTACTTTGCGCAGGACGTGTTGCACGGTACGCCTGGATCCAGTCGATGAAGACGCACTGGCCGATCACAGTGATGTGCCAGGTGCTGGAGGTCAGTGCGAGCGGGTACTTCGGCTGGGAGGCCTCAGGACGCAGGCCCGAGCGTGCCGGCGTACGCTGCCACAGCAGCTAGGTGCTGCTCGCACACATCCGTTCCATCCACGAGCAACTGCGCGGCGAGTATGGCTGGCCCCGGATGCACAGGGAGTTGCTCTCGCGAGGGCTTCGGGTGGGAAAGGAGCGGGTAGGCCAGCTGATGCAGCGCCATGGCATCCAGGCCAGGGGCCAGCGCAAGTTCGTGGTGACCACCGAGAGCAGGTACAGGCTTTCCGTCGCGCCAGATCTGGTCCAGCGCAACTTCAGCCCAGCCACACCCAATGCGCTGTGGAGCGGGGACATCACCTACCTGCCCACCGATGAGGGCTGGCTGTACCTGGCGGCCGTGCTGGACCTGCACAGCCGGCAGGTGGTGGGCTGGAGCCTCAAGCCGCACATGCCGCTGGAACTGGTCAAGGACGCGCTGCTGATGGCCTGCTTCCGACGGCATCCACCGCGTGGTCTGATCTTCCACAGCGACCGCGGCAGCCAGTACTGCAGCCAGGAGTTTCAGGACACCCTGGCTGCCTGGGGCATGCGCAGTTCGATGTCACGAAAGGGCAATTGCTGGGATACTTAGTCTAGGATGGCCTTGAACGTCGGGTCCAGTCTGACTCATGCTGGGATTGGCTGAATGCCTTTGCGTTGACCTGTCGACCGGCTCCCGGCGTTCCCCGTGTGTTGCCGGGCCAGGCGTCAGTGACCTGATAGGAGCTTTGCGCTGCACCTTGAGTGTCCTGTCCTGCGGCTGGAATCGGCGCGACGGGCGAACCCCACTCAAGGAGGACGTCATGGCACAGCCGATGGAAGGACGGGAAGTCATTCTGGGGGTCGATACCCACCTCGACACCCATGTGGGCGTCGCGATCGATGGCGTCGGCAGGGTTCTGGGCACCTTGATTGCGCCAGTCGGACGCCCCGGCTACCAACAGCTTCTTCACTGGTGTCGTTCATTCGGAGAGTGCACACGCGCCGGTGTGGAAGGCACGGGAACCTACGGTGCCGGGCTCGCTCGAGTTCTACGCGACGCTGGCATCGAGGTTCTGGAAGTCAATCGCCCAGATCGCTCGAGGCGGCGCCTCAGGGGGAAGTCCGATCCGACGGATGCCGAGAACGCTGCGCGCGCTGTGCTCTCCGGCGACGCCAAGGCAATTCCGAAGCAGCAGTCGGGCGTCGTGGAAGCAATGCGTGCAGTCACGGTCGCAAGGCGCAGTGCCGTCAAGGCGAAGACACAGGCGATCAACCAACTGCGTGCCCTGTTGGTGACCGCGCCCGATGCGGTTCGCTCGGAACTACTAAAATCGAAACCCGAACACTGTGTGCAAGCCTGCCTTCAAGCAGAAGCGCTTGGAACGACGCCTCTTCTGGAGACGCCGACCCGCACCTTGCATATCCTGGCCAGGCGCTGTACAGCGCTAACCGCTGAGTTGCGCGACCTCGATTCCATGCTGGAGCGTCTCGCGAAGCAAGCCGCACGACGAGTGCTCGATCGGTTTGGGGTCGGCCCATACACAGCGGCAACGCTACTGGTCGTGGCCGGAGACAACCCTGAACGCCTGCGAAGCGAAGCGGCGCTTGCCGCTTTGTGCGGCGCAAGCCCTCTGCCGGCATCTTCTGGAAAGACGCAGCGCCATCGCCTCAATCGCGGGGGAAGTCGCGAGGCCAACAATGCGCTGTGGACCATTGCGATGGTACGGATGAGGAGCGATGCCCGCACGCGCGCATACGTGGCACGACGCTCGGCTGAAGGCCTGTCTCCCAAAGAGATCCAGCGATGCCTGAAGCGCTACGTCGTGCGCGAGCTCTATCCGCTGATCCTCGCGGATCTACGAGACGCCCTGACTACTTGTTGACATAGGAGCGTCAACGCTCCCACCGAGAGCCTACGGGGGCACCTGAGGACAGCCTGTGTCCATGGCCGCCGGTTCGCCACGCGCGATCAGGCAAGACAGGCGGTGATGGACTGGATCGCCTTCTACAATCACTCTAGGCTACATTCGTCGCTTGGGTATCTGAGCCCGATGCAGTTCGAGCAACGCTGGTTGGCGGCGCAGCACAAGACTGCCGCTTGATGACGTGGTTAAGAACTCCGGTTTTCAGGGGCAACCTCAGTGGCCGAGGACTGGTTGGTGGCGATCGATGCCAACCGCTACTCGGTGCCGTTCGGCCTGATCGGCAAGACTGTCCAGGTCACGCGTGAGGCTGATCAGTGGGTCATCCGCCACGGCGGCAAGGTCGTCGCCGAGCACGCGGTGCTCGGCGCTCGCCACGGCCTGAGCGTCAAGCCCGAACACGGGCCAGGCGCGCTGCCACGCAACCAGCGGCAGAGGTTTGCCGCCGGCGGCGAGCGCGCCGTGCGCCTCGACCCTGACGAGGCTGTAGAAAAACCCGCCGACGCGGCTGGACGGTTCCGATCATACGTCGCCCCCGTTTTCGGTCAATTCCGACGATAGTTGTCCGGTCTCCGCTCTCGCGTCGGCCATGCCGAGAAGGTCGTTCCTCTCCACCCCTTTCCTCATTTCGCACACCTCGCCTTCATCAGCTTCTCGATGTTGTGCACTAGGCAGTACAACCTCCACTGCCTCTGCACCTTCTTTCGGCTTCGCAGCGTGAACCGGTCGAGCCCTTTGTTGTACCGCAGATTGGCGAACACCGGCTCCACTGTCGCGAAGCGACGGGTGATCATCTGTCGGCCTTTCTCACTGTCGAGCTTGCGCCGCATACGCTCGATCGGCCGTTCGAGCGCGTTGGCGTGTCGGCCTACAAACACGGCGATCGATCGTGGTGAGCTTTGGTCCGGGGTGCGTAGACAGCGCGGCCTTGAACTTGATCGCCTGCTGACCGCCGATGTTGCAGTTCGCGCCACTTCGGTAGAGCTTCTTGCCAGCAGGGCATACGGCGTGGGTCCGGTCTTGGGCGACACTGAACGCGCTCACCGAGAATCCGCCCTTCTTCGGTACCTTCGGACTTTTGTCCCAGAGCGCATCGCCCTTCGCCTTGTGCTTGTCCTGTCCGGCGTAGGGCTCGTCGCGATCCCGGTAGCCGCGATCTGCGATGAAGGCCTCGACCTTCTCGGCTTCCAGATGCGCGAGGTTCGCTTCGTTGTGGTAACCCGCATCGGCCGCGATCACGCTCCCCGGGGTCAGGACAGGCTTCAGGTCTTCCACCATTCCGGGCAGCCGCGCCTGCTCCGAGCCCGTGCCGTGCGCCTGCGCGGCCACGATGATCTGGTGCTTCTCGTCCACCGCCGCCACACCGCAGTAACCCTGTACGACGCCCTTGTCCGTGGACATCTTCGCCGACTCGTTGTCGGTGCGGTTGCTCAGCA
>JBAXBV010000078.1:0-4585 GCA_037141795.1 Betaproteobacteria bacterium | reverse complement strand
TACTCGTCCGTGCGGTCGTTGTACCGGCGGGACAGGAAGTGGTGCAGCCCGCCCAGCGCGTGGCCCGCATACACGTAGACAATGTCGAAGTCTGCCTGCCTGGCCCGCACGGCGGCGGCGCGGTGCCATCGACGCAGGGCAGCGATGTCCCGCCTGCTCATCGCGCGGGCCTGCACGGGATCGTAGGTGAAGGTGGCGACCGGCAGGTGGGCCGGCCCCATGGGCACCTCCCGCGAGTAGAGGTTGGACCCGTTCATCCCGTTGTAGCAGAGCTCGATCCCGGCCAGCGCGCCGTGCGCGTGCACCGCCTCCGCCATGCGGCGCAGCGCGGGGATGTCGCGGTCATCCCACAGGCGCAGTTCGATGAAAGGCGTGATCTCGGAGGTGTGGTGAATCTCCACCTGCTCGGTGCAGACCACCGCCCAGCCGCCTTCGGCCTTGATGCCGCGCATGGTCGCGAGCGCCGTCGGGTCGCGATAGCCCATGCCGTTGCAGTGGGGCACCTGGTAGAACCGGTTGCGGGCCGTCACCGGCCCGATCCGCACGGGCTCGAAGAGGATATCGAAGCGGGGGTCGCGCGGCATCTCCGGTCTCCGGCGAACTCAGAGCGCCGCCATGCCCGGCACGCCGTCACGCGCGAAGGCATCGAGGCAGAAGGCCTCGAAGGCGGACACCACGCGCGGGACGCGGGGCGCCCGGATGGTGGCGATGCCCAGCACCATGGGCCGGTAACGGCTCTCCAGCGGCACGTAGGCGAGCGGCCGGCCGTCGAGCGCGGCGCGGTTGCAGGGACGCACGTTCGCCAGGCCGAACCCGTGCCCCGATGCCACCAGGGCGCGCACCACGTCCGCATGCGCCGAGCGGGCGGCCACGCGGGGCGTGATGTCCTCCTGCAGGAACAGCCCGAGGAAGTACTCGCGGCTCTGCGGCAGATCGAGCATCACGTAGGGTTCGTCCTTCAGGTCGGACAGGGTGAGGTGATCACGCGACGCGAGGGGGTGTGCCGCAGGCAGCAGGACATAGGGCGGGAGCGAAACCAGCCGCTCGAAGGCCACTTCCAGCGGCAGGTCGAGGTCATACGTCAGTGCGGCGGACAGCCGACCCTGGCGCAGGCCCTCCATGAGCCCCGCGTGGTGGTCCTCGACGACCTCGAGCCGCACCCGCTCGTGACCCTCGGCAAAACCGCGCGTGACCAGCGGGATGAGCATCGGCGCCAGCGTGACGAGGAACCCGATCACGATGCTGCCCGTCACACCGTCGGCCAGTTCCCCGGCGAGGGCGGAGAGGTCCCCGGCATGGACGAGCAGCGAGCGCGCCTCGCGCAGCAGACGCTCGCCGGCAGGCGTGAGCGACAACCCCTGCGCGTGGTGCCGCACGAACAGCTGCACGCCGAACACGTCCTCGAGGTGGGAAATCGCGGCGGACACCGAGGGCTGGGAGATGCTCACGCGCTCCGAGGCGAGACGCACACTGCCGGTCTCGCCGGCGGCCACGAAGTACTCGAGCTGGCGAAGCGTGAAGCGCATCCGGACCGCATCGTCGCAGGGCAGGGAGAGCAACGAGGGTAGCACGGGCCTGTGGGCGGCGACAGCAGCGGCCATCTCCGCGCTCAGGGATCGCCGGGCACGCCATACGCCGGTGCCACCGAGGGATCCAGCGCACGCCGGACATAGTCGCCCATCTGGGGCTTCCACAGGCGCCACAGGGCCGCGAGTTCCGCGATGGGATCCCCGTCGGTCCAGTCCACCCGCAGGTCCGCGACCGGCCAGGCCACCCGGTCCACGATCAGCATGCCCGCCGAGTGCACCGGTCCCGCCTCGCCGCCCGCATCCCGGCCCGCCTGCATCGCCGCGACGAGCCGGTCGCCGAGATCCTGATCGGCCGCCGCCTCGAACGCAGCGACCACCGCGTCCGGCACGCCGGGATGGCGCAGCAGGTTACCCGCCGAGGCCACGTCCGTGCCCTGCGCGTGCGCGTGCGTTCCGAGCGTGTGCTGGCCCGAGAACACGGCCGTGCGCCCCTCGGCGTCGATCAGCATGAGCTGCCGGTAGTCGGCGTGCGTCGCCATCGCCTTCAGCCGCGTCAACGCATCGGCTGCCCCGCAGCCGGTCGCCAGGAGATCGAGCCCTTTCGGCCCGAGCGAAGGATCGGTGATGTTCTGCGTGGCGACCGCTCCGGCGCCGGCCCGCGCGTGGGCGCACCGGGCCGCCACGGCCGGACTGGACGACGACACCGCCATGCCCAGGGCACCCGTCCTGGCGCAGCGCGCCACCAGGGAGAAGGTCATCCGCCAGCCTCGTCGTCGGGGATGACGGCCGTCACGTCGATCTCCACCAGCCACTCGGGCCGGGCCAGTGCGGAGATGACGACTCCCGTCGATACCGGGAACACGCCCTTCAGCCATCGGCCCACTACGCGGTAGACGGTCTCGCGGTAGCGCGGGTCCGTCAGGTAGATGGTGATCTTGCAGATGTGATCCAGCCGGCTGCCGGCCTCGCCCAGCAGCGTCGCGATGTTGCGCATGGCCTGGTCGGCCTGTCCCGCTGCATCCCCGATCGCCACGTTCGCCGCCGTGTCGAGGTCCTGCCCCACCTGCCCGCGCACGAACACCATCGTGCCGCGCGCAACGACCACCTGGCACAGATCGTTGTCGAGCTTCTGCTCGGGATAGGTGTCCTTCGTGTTGAACCTGCGCAGACGGACATGGGTCGTCATGCCGCCGCTCTCCGGCCGGGGGATGGCGGCGCCTCGTCGAGGACGCGATCCGACAGGCCTGCGGACTTCACGACGGTCTGTGCCGTCGCGTCCCAGTCGAAGTTCCGGTACACCGCCGCGAGATGCGCAAAGGGCGCCGACTGCGCGAACAGCTGGAAGGTCAGGCGGTGCCCCGCGTAGTCGGAATTCAGCATGTCCCGTGCGAAGGCCAGCAGCTTGCGGCGATCGTCCGCCACCCAGTTCTCGTTGACCGTGTAGAACTTCTCCAGCCACGGCGCCGTGTCCGGATGCCGGAAGGACGCCGCGTCGGGCGTCACACAGATCTGACCGCCGCACAGCTCGCGGGCGACGTGCATCATCTCGTGCAACTGGGAGCACGCCAGCACCCGACCCGTGAACAGCAGCGACTGGTTCGGCATGAGCAGGCCGGCCGGGCTGCGCTCCGCGGCCGCGATGGACGCCGTGAGGTGAGCGTTGATGCCTTCCCTGTACACGGCCAGCTTCGCCAGCTTTTCCTGCACGGCCTGCTGCTTGTCCAGACCGGTCTGGCGGGCGTTGAGCAGCGCGGCGCCGATCATCATGTCCGCCAGCTTGAGGTTGCGCTGCACGAAGGCGAAGGCGCTGTACCGGTGCAGGGTCGCCCGGATGAACGTGGCGGCCTTCGTGTGGCGATAGAACAGCACGTTCTCCCAGGGAATCAGCACGTCGTCGAAGATGACCAGCGTATCGACCTCGTCGAAGCGGTTCGACAGCGGGTAGTCTTCCAAGGGCGCGCGGCCGGCGAAGCCCGTGCGGCAGATGAAGCGGAGGTTGGGCGATCCCAGGTCGCAGATGAAGCCGACCGCGTAGTCCGAGAGCTGCGAGTCACCCCAGTTGGCGATGGTGGGCTTGGTGAACGCCTGGTTGGCATAGGCTGCGGCGGTCTCGTACTTCGCGCCACGCACGACGATGCCCGCGTCGGTTTCCCGCACCACGTGGAGGAGCATGTCGGGATCCTGATCCTGCGGGCGCTTGGAGCGGTCGCCCTTCGGATCCGTGTTCGCCGACACGTGGAACGGGTCCGCCTGCACCGAGCGGTCGATGTGCCGCTTGATGTTCGCGGAGAACTGCGGATCCACCTCGTTCAGCACGTCCTGCCCGTCGTAAAGGGACCACATCTCCCCGACCGTCTCGTCGCCGACTCGCGTGACCACGCCGCCCACGTCGTCCAGCACCGTGTCCGTCGCCTTGCGCTTCGCGTGCCAGTCGTCCTGCGTGTAGGGCAGCTTGTTGCCGACCGCGCAGGTCTCGCCCGTGACGGTGTCGCGGTAGGTCATCACGTCGCGGGACGCGGCGTCGTGCTGCAGGTCGTAGATGCGCGCGCGGATGTCCACGAGCGGCTTGAACATCGGATGCGAGGGCACGTCCTTGACGCGCTCGCCATTGATGTACACCACCCGCCCGTCGCGGATGCTGTCGATGTACTGCTGGCCGGTTCTGATCATGGGGTGTCCTCGGGTGCGGTCATCGGATCATTCGCCCAGGGGCACCACGCGCGCATAGCGCCGGTCGGTGTGGACGAGCGGGGAGCAGCCGGCGCGGAAGGCGGAGACCACCGTGCCGATCAGGATCGAGCGCACCGCCATATCGCGACGATGGCCGCCGCTGGTGCCGGCGGTGAGGCTGGAAAAGATCGGCACGCAACCAGGCGGATCGATCACCACAAACAGGGTGACGAACGCCGAAACGAACAGTTGGATCAGCGGATCGTTCATGCGGCCATGCGCGCGGTGGCGGCGCGCAACGTGTTGTCCAGCAGACAGGCAATCGTCATCGGCACCACACCGGCCGGCACCGGGCGCAACCACCCATCCAGCACAAAAAAGCCAAG
>JBAXBV010000077.1:0-4814 GCA_037141795.1 Betaproteobacteria bacterium | reverse complement strand
GCCGGACCGACAGGCCGCCCGGGGTCCCCGAGTAGTTCGCCGCCGGCAGGAACCGCAGGCGGTAGCTTGCGGGCAGGACCAGGGCCGACGTATTGGCCAGGCCGGTGGTGGGCACAGCGGCCCAGCTCGTGCCGTCGGCGGAATACTGCCAGTTGCCCTGGGCCGACACGGCGGAATTGGCGATGACGGCGACGGCGTTGAGCACGCTGGCGCCCGGGCCGTCGAGGCTGTTGTCGTAATTGGCGGCGAACAGGCTGAAGACCGTGGCACCCGCCGGGCTGGCCGTGTCTTCCGCAACGGCCGCCAGGGTGGCCGAGCCCGAGGCCACGGGGGCGTCGTTGATATTGTCGACGGTCAGGCTGGCTGTGTCGGTGGCCGTGGAGAAGGCCGTCGTGCCCCCGTTGGTGCTGGTGCTGGCGGTGCCGCCATTCGTCCCGGAGGTCTGGTCCCAGGCGCGGAAGGTGAGCGCGTTCGACAGGGTGCCGTTGTAGTTGGCGTTGGGCTGGAAGTACACCCGGGTGCTGGCATCGGCGGCCAGCAGGCGGGCGGAGGTGTTCGATACGGTGCCGAGCGCGGTCCAGGTCGACCCGCTGTTGGTGGAGTACCACCAGGTGCCGTTGGCGGCATCGGCAGCGGTGATGGCGATGCCGGTCAGGGCCGAGGCGTCCGGGTCGGTCACGTTGTCCACCTGTCCGGACGGGGAGGCGAAGTCCACCAGTGCGGAGACCAGGGTGCCCACCGCACCGGAGGGTGCGCCGGCGTCCTCGTCGATGGCCGTGAGCGCGGGGCTCTTCGAGGCGTTGAGGGTCGGGGCAGTATTGGCTGCGGGGCCGGGAGCCACATCCAGGAAGGTCGTGCCCACCCGAAGCTCGTCGAAGCCGGCGCCATTGTCGCGGGTGGAGATGGCCACCCGCTGGAAGTCCCCCGGATTGGAGTCCGTCTTCACGACCGAATAGCTCGTCACCGGCGTCGACTGTCCCGGCGTGGGGTTCACGTACATCGTGATCGTGTCGTTGCCCGAGACCGACGCGAGTTTCAGCACGATCAGGTAGCTGCTGCCCGCCTGGGGCGTGATGCCCCCCACGATCTGACGTGTGCTGGAGGAAGGCCCGTCGGCGGAACGTTCCAGCACGAACCCGCCGTCGCTGTATCCCGCAAAGAGCGTCTGCGTCGAGGAGGTACTGTTACCGAACTCCAGCCCCATCCACTCCGAGCTGGCGTTCTGGCCCACCTTCGCGAGAAAGCTTATCCACGTGGTCACACCCGGCTGACCGACCGTGTCGTCGGCAAGATTGCGGGAAACGTTGCTGCTGGACCCGGTCACCGCGGCCACCCCATTGCCTGACACGGCAAGCGTGCCGGTCGGGTCGGCGAGCCCGGGCCCCTGCCGCTGAAGGGTCGCGGAGTTTCCAGAACTGTAGGTCCAGGCATTCTGCCAGCCGCTGCCACCGCTGCTCCCCACCAGATTGCCGGTGCCGGAGAAGGACTCGCTTGCGAGCAGCGCGAGCACGCTCCCGTAGCCGGTCTGCACGCCCGGACCGAAGGCGATCGGGGTGAGCACCTCGCCGAACTGCCGTTCCAGCACCCAGTCCCCGCCCAGCGCAGCGCTGCCGGTGGCGTCGTCGCTGGCGGCCACATCGGTGCCCGTCAGCGCGCCCAGGGTCTCCATGAAGCGGATGCCGTCATCCGAGCCCGCCAGATCGCAGCCGTAGAGCAGCACGTCGGCGCCGGCGCTGAAGGCCCGGTGCCAGCGGGTCAGGGCGGCGGCACGGGTGGCGAGACTGTCCTCGTCCAGCGTCACAGTGCCCAGCCGGATGGCACCCTCCCGGCCATGGGACACGAGGTGCAGGGCATCCAGTCCCGAGCGCTCGGCCAGCAGGGCGCTCACCTGGGCGAACCCGTCGTCCGTCGGAGACAGCACGACCACCTCGATGCTGCGGTCGGGTGTCGCGACGATGCCGGCGGCCAGCCGCTCCGCCTCGGGCACCACCCCGTCGATCACCACCAGTTCGTGCCGTGGCGCGGGGGAGGGGGCCTCGGCCACCGCGGGCATGGCCGGTGCGTCGAGGGGAAGGAGGTCGGCGGAGAACAGCACTCGCGCCTCCAGCGGTTCCATCCAGGGGCGGGCCGATGTCGCGCGCGGGGACTTCCCTGGCGCCGGGGGCAGTCGGGGTGGGGCAAACATCCGGGAGAGGCGTCGGGTCGGCATGGATCGTCAACGGTTATCGACGCGCGTGCGGCAACCTTGAGGGGTCCGCTCAGCCATTTTCGCGCTGCGAGCCCGTATCGGGCCCACTGGCCCGGCTGCGCCCGAGCGCCGACTGGGCCCGCACGAACAGGCGCTCCAGCGGGTCCTCGGGGCCGTCTCCGTCTCCGTCGCCGCCCTCGTCCTCGTCCCCCGAGCGGCCGAGGATCGGCAGGGGGTCGATCAGCCGCCAGGCAGGCAGCGATGCCATGAGGCTCGACAACAGGACACCGCCTCGCACCAGCCAGGCGAGATAGCCGATGGACAGCGAACTCGCCACGGCCGTGCTCGAACCCACGACGATCTGCTCGATCTGGGTCTCCTCGGCCGCCTGTTCCTTTTTCTGTTCCAGTTGCTCTATCCAGGTTTCGTTGGCCAGGACTTCCCGGTGAGCCTTCAGGGCGACCGGATCCACCTTCAGAGGGGTGGCATCGGCGGCGACGTTCGTCCCCGTGGACGTGGCATCGCCAGACCGGGCCAATGAGGTCCCGGTGCCCACGGTGCCGCCGGGCAGCGCCACCATCGTCGCGTTGGCTGTTGCGACGGCGGCGGCATTGGCGGCAGCCGTTCCCGCCGTGGAGGGCGCCACGATTCCCGCGATTCCTGGCACGCTCGCGGTGGTCCCCGTCGCGCGAGCGCCGTCGGACCCGACAGGGCCCGCCTGGGCCGATGCGCCCGCCTCGCTGGCCGCCGAGGCTCCGCCGTCGCCAGAGTTCTTCTTGCCGCCCTCGGCCTTGTCCTCGTTGCTGGTGCTCTTCGCAGTCGCCACGACCCGCGCCAGCGGCGTGCGCGGAACCGCCATGGTCAGCAGGGTTTCGCCCGGCGCGGAGGCCTGATTCGCGTCCTGGGTCTGAATGGATTCGACCGCGCGTGCGATCCGCGACAGGACGGGTGTCGGTGGCTCAGGCTGTGGCGGTGGGGTGAACTCCGACTGGTGTTTCTTTTCGATGACCACGGCCATCGCCTCGGTCAGGGGGGGTACCGTGACCGTGGCCGCGATGAACGGGGTCGTGTGGTCATTGTCGCTCGCGGCCACCTCGAAGCCCGGCGTTCCAGCGCCAAAGGGGGCCAAGAAGCGGATGGATCGGTTGACAATGTCCTCCGCCGTGAAGCTCGTCACCGCCTGGCCAGGCGCGCTCGTGCGTTCGAAACGCCCACCCGTCACGTTCTGCACGGTGAAGGTCAGCAAGCCCGCAAAACCGTCTGGGTCGCTGAGACCCAGGTGGAGTGTGGATCCGGACAGCGGCGTGGCTTCGAACACGCCGAGCTCGAGGGCGGCGCTGGTGAGGACCATTGGATCGTTCACGGGTGTCACCCACACGCGAAAGACGGATTCCTGCGACGTGTGCGTGCCATCGCTCAGCCTGAAGCGGAATGTGTCGGTGTCCTGCTCCGAGCCGTCGTGCGCGTAGGAAAGCCGCCCTGCATCGATATCCGCCTGTTTGAACGTGTCGCCTGTCCCCAGCACCCGCCCCTCGAGAAGGAGGTCGCCGTGCCTGGGCGTCGTCGTCACTGCGAAGGTCAGGGTGGATGGGTCCCCGTCCACGTCGGTCGCGTGGAGGTTCAGAGGTGTGATGGTCACCGATGCCCCCTCGCGCACGGTCATGGAAGACACCTGCAGGACGGGAGGGTCGTTGACGGCAACGACCTTCATGCCGACCCTCGCCAACTCGCCGTAGCCAAACCCGTCCCTGACGGTGAATGAAATCACGCGCCGGGACGTGTCGGGCGATTCGCTCGAGTTCCGGTACCGCACTGCCCGCAGTGCGGCCTGATAGTCTGCAACAGGCGCCTCGCCGGAAAGTGTCAGCACGCCGGTCAGTCCATTCCACTGCGCGGTGAGCCCGGCGGGCAGGCTGGTGTATTCCAGGGTGTCCTCGCCAGCCTGGTAATTCGCGCTGATGCGCACGATTGCGCCCCGCAGCGCGCTGTCGTCCGCGTCGGTCAGCGACAGACCGCCGGCGACAATGGAAGCGTCTTGCGCATTCTCGGTGAAGCTGCCGTCTGGTTCGTCGATGGCAATGACCGGTGCGGCATTGTCCACGATGGTCACGTGCACTTCCGATCGCGCGGTCTTGGCGTCGCCGGTGCCCGAATTGCCCTGATCGTCCACTGCGATGTTCAGTGCCATCTCGCCGGTGAACCCTTCGCCGGGATGCAGTCGCAAGCCCTGCAGCGCAGCATTCACGGCATCGAGGGTGCCGGTGAACCGCATGATTTCATCGAGTGTGCCATCACCGATGCTGAAGCTGAGGTCGTCCATCGTCCCCAGGGTCAGGGCTCCGTCTCGGTTGGTGCTCAGCGTCACCCTCACCGCGCCGTCGCCCGCGTCCGGATCGGCGATGGTGATGGCCTGGGATGGCCCGAAGATGATGGGAGTGTCGTGGCGGCCGGACCGGCTGGCCGGTGCCGTGATCCCGGGGGCGTCGTTGACCGCGGTCACGTCGAAGGTGAGGGTATTGGGTGTGGAATCCAGATCCACACCACCATTGGCCGTGCCGCCATCATCCTGCACCTGGAAGCTGAAGCTCGCGTAGCCGGTACCGTTGGCATTGGCCGCCGGGGTGAA
>JBAXBV010000076.1:0-4965 GCA_037141795.1 Betaproteobacteria bacterium | reverse complement strand
GCCGCGATCGAAGAGCCGGTGGTGATCGTGAGGATCCTCACGCACTTGGGCCTGCTGGCGCGCGCAGCGGCGCGGGAGTTCTCGCTGGACTACGCAGCCTGACCGAAGAGCAAGACGACGGTTCCGCGGCAGATCCGAGGGCTGCGCTCGGCCCGTGATGGCGTGAGGGCGTCAAGGCGAGGCGGGTGAACGGTGATCCGGCCCGAAGCCGCGTTCGTATCGTCAGTGCCCGGGCCCCGCCGGGGTCCCGCCGGGGTCGGACCACGGCAAGTGTCTGATCCCGTGTGATTTCAGCTCGTTCTTGCGCTGGGGCCCGCCGGGGTCGGACCACGGCAAGTGTCTGATCCCGGGTGGTTTCAGCTCGTTTTTGGGGTGTTTTTCTGCCCTGGATGCGTGTTTTCGCTCTCGAAAACGGCCTCGCAGGGCAGGCAATCTGGCGTCCCTCTGGCCCCGGCCCGGGGTGGGCCGGTGATCTCGGCTGCCCGATGGTTCAGGCGGTACGCCGACGCCGGGCCGCCCAGCCCAGGACAGCCAGACCGGCGGTCATCAACGCGATACTTCCGGGCTCGGGCACGGCGGTGACCTCGAGGGACACCGTGCTGTCGCCGTAGACCACGCCGAAGCCCACGCTGCCGTCCCAGCCGACGAGTGTCGCGTCGCCGAGGAAGACGGATGTCCCGACACGGTTGGCAAACGTCATCACGACGAAACTCTGTCCGAGGGACGGCATGAACCCGCCGGCGCGCCGGACGACGAGCGAGCCGCCGAGCGTGGCTTGACCCGTGACGGCGAGCACGTCGTGCAGCGCCGCGCCGCCCAGGTCGAATTCGATGGTGCTGCCCGCCGTCTGCACGAGGTCGCCGTCGATCGTCAGCGTGCCCACGCCGGCGCCCGGCTTGAGGATGCCGCTGTCGGTGAGGATCGAGGACTTCATCGTCCCGTTGCCGGTGAGGACGCCCGCGTTGCCGAAGTTCGCCGGTAGTTCCAGCACCCCGGCCAGCACCTCGATCGTGCCCGTGTTCGACAACGCGATGTTCGGGCCGAAGGAGGTCACGCCCTCGCCGCTCTTGCGCAGCGTGCCCGTGTTGGTGAAGGACGACCCGCTGCCGCCGAGATAGGCGAAATCTGCGTCGGTCTGCATGTCCCAGAGGCCGGCGTTGGTGATGGACGAGGCCGTGAAGCCTGCATGGGCACCGGTCTTCCAGTTGAGCGTGCCCGCATTGGTGAAATTGGTGCCGGAGAAGTTCTTGTCGTTGGCCCCGGTTGCCTCCAGCGTCTGCCCCGGAAGGACCTGCCAGTTGCCGCCGAACTGGCCCCCGGTCCACCTGACCGTGCCGTTCAGGGCCGCATCGCTTCCCTGGAACTGGCCGGCCGCGAGTTCCAGGTTGGCGGAGTGGAACGCCCCGACGAAGGTCGCGTTGTTCGTGACTCTCGCCACGCCGGCGCCGATGAACTGCGAGCCCGGGTGGAAGGTGGTGTTGCCGCTGGCGAATTCGATCGCCCCGGACTGGACGTCGATCACGCCGGAGCCCGTGTTGAGGAAGGCGACGTTGGACTGGAATACCGACGTGCCGCTGCCGCCGCTCTTGCGCAGCGTGCCCGCGTTGGTGAAGCCTGACCCGCTGCCGCCGATGTAGGCAAAGGCCGCGTCGGTCTGCAGGTCCCAGAGGCCGGCATTGGTGATGGACGAGGCCGTGAAGCCGGCCCGGGCGTCGGTCTTCCAGTTGAGGGTTCCGGTGTTGGCGAAGTTGGTGCCGGCGAAGTTCTTGTCGCTGGCCCCGGTGGCCTCGAGCGTCTGCCCGGGCAGGACCTGCCAGTTGCCGCCGAACTGGCCCCCGGTCCACTGCACCTTGCCGTTGAGGGCCGCATCGCTTCCCTGGAAGTTGCCGGCGGCGAGTTCCAGGTTGGCGGAGGTGAAGGTGCCGACGAAGGTTGCGTTGTTCGTGACCCTGGCCAGGCCGGCACCGATGAACTGCGTGCCCGCCTGGAAGGTGGTGCTGCCGCTGGCGAATTCGATCGCTCCGGTCTGCACGTCGATCACGCCGGTGGCCGCATTGACGAAGGCGATGTTTGGTTCGAAGACCGACGTGCCGCTCCCGCCGGTCTTGCGCAGCGTGCCGGTGTTGGTGAAGCCCGAGCCGCTGCCGCCGATGTAGGCGAAGG
This sequence comes from Betaproteobacteria bacterium, assembly GCA_037141795.1. GTDB lineage: Bacteria > Pseudomonadota > Gammaproteobacteria > Burkholderiales. The sequence goes on along the minus strand of JBAXBV010000076.1, from coordinate 2,802 downwards.
CAGCGTCGGTCTGCAGGTCCCAAAGGCCGGTATTGACCACGGACGATGCGGTGAGGCCCGCGCGTGCTGCGGTCTTCCAGTTCAGCGTGCCTGCATTGGTGAAGTTGGTGCCCGAGAAGTTCTTGTCGTTCGCCCCGGTGGCCTCGAGCGTCTGCCCGGGCAGGACCTGCCAGTTGCCGCCGAACTGGCCCCCGGTCCACTGCACCTTGCCGTTGAGGGCCGCATCGCTTCCCTGGAAGTTGCCGGCGGCGAGTTCCAGGTTGGCGGAGGTGAAGGTGCCGACGAAGGTTGCGTTGTTCGTGACCCTGGCCAGGCCGGCACCGATGAACTGCGTGCCCGCCTGGAAGGTGGTGCTGCCGCTGGCGAATTCGATCGCTCCGGTCTGCACGTCGATCACGCCGGTGGCCGCGTTGAGGAAGGCGATGTTCGGCTGGAACACCGCCGTGCCGCTGCCGCCGTTCTTGCGCAGCGTGCCGGTGTTGGTGAAGGATGACCCGCTCCCGCCCACGTAGGCAAACGCTGCGTCGGTCTGCAGGTCCCAGAGGCCCGCGTTGACCACGGACGAGGCGGTGAAGCCGGCGCGGGCGCCGGACTGCCAGGTCAAGGTGCCGGCATTGGTGAAGTTGGTGCCGGCGAAGTTCTTGTCGGGGTCTCCGCTCGCGTCGAGGGTCTGCCCGGACAGGATCTGCCAGGTGCCGCCGAACTGCCCGCCAGTCCAGCGGGTCGTGCCCCCCAGCAGGGCGCCCGCCGGTCCGGACCCGGAGAAGTTGCCCGCTGAAAGGCGAAGGTTCTCCGACTGCATCGTCCCGACGAAGGTGGCGTTGGACGCGATGTCCACCACGCCTGCTCCGAGGAACTTCGACCCGTCGTTGAACAGCGCGTTGTTGCCGACGAAGGCGATGGTACCCGTCCGGGCGTCGAGCACGCCGGAATTGGTGAAGGCGACGAAGGTGTTGCCAACGGTAGTCACGCCGACCCCGCCGCTCTTGCGGAATGTCCCGGTGTTGTCGAACGAGGATCCGCTGCCGCCGATGTAGACGAAGGCATGGTCGCCCGTGGCGTCCCACAGGCCGGCATTGCCCAGCAACGACGACGTGAATCCGAGATCGTCGGCGGTCCAGTTCACCGTCCCCTGGTTCGTGAAGGCGACTCCGGAAAAGGCCTTCGCACCGCCGGCAGTGATCGTCAGGGTGTCTGGTGCCGCGAGCGGATTGGGGGCCACGCCGGGCCCGTAGTTGCCGGTGATCCAGGTGTAATCGGCGGCATCGGCCGCGGTCGCGAAGGCGGCCGCGATCGCGATGGCCAGGACGGACGGTTCGAAACGGGCGGGCATGGCGAGGTCTCCTTTTGTGTGCCAACGGAAGCCGCTGGGCCATGCGTGGCCGGTCAGCGCTGTCGCGCCCTGGAAGGCGCGGCTGGATGGGTCGGGGTCAACCCCCGCACCATGGGAGACGGCCCGCACGCGGGACGCGGGGGACGTAACTCCCACCGTGATTCAACCGCACCCGAGGCTGGCGGCGCTTGACAAACGTCAACGATGATTCGTCGCGGTGCGCCTCGTGTCGGGAAATATCCCTTCGTGACACCGTAAGCCGTTGCGGTGCCGGGAAATGGGGACCGCCGGCGGGTGGTCGAGGCCGGACCCGGGCGAATCAGGCGTCACCCACGTTCCGGTTGCAGCGCCGGGGTGCCTCCGGTAGAACCCTCCCGGGATTCAACCTGCGCGTCGCCGCCGTGTCGGGCGGGACGCCATCTGAGACAAGGAGAATTCGTGGGGATGCCATGCCGTTTGACCGGACTGATGCTGTGGGGCCTTGCCACCACCGCCGCCGCGCAGGACTGGCGCGGCGAGAAGGAGGCCCTGGCCGGCGTGGGGGTCTATGTCCGTCCCGCCTACGAGGGCGCAGGCTCGATGCGGACCGACCCCATTCCCATGCTGCGGCTCTTCGGCGAGCACTGGTTCGCCCGCACCACGCAGGGCCTGTTCGAAGGGGGTTATCGCGTCGGACTCACCTCCACCCTGACGGCAGGCGCGCAGTTGTCCTACGACGCCGGTCGGCGCACGAAGGATTCCGCCTTCCTGATCTCGCGCACTGTGCAGACCCTGGACCCCGGTGCGGCGGTCGGGGCGCACCTGGAGTGGAATGACCGGCTCGGCCCGGCTCCCGTCAGCGGACTGCTGCGCTGGCGGCAGAACCTCGACGCCGACCAGGGGGCGAAGGTGGACGCGCGCCTGACCGTGGGTGTGCTGGACACGGGGCATCACCGCCTGGGTGTGTTCACGCAACTGACCTGGGCCAGCGAAAAGGCCAACCAGTCCTACTTCGGCATCACGGCCCCGGAGGCGGCTGCCGCCGGGTTGCGGGCGTACTCGGCGGGTGCCGGACTGCGCGACGGAGCGCTCGGCCTCCTGGGGGCCTACGACATCTCCCGGCACTGGGTCGCGCTGTGGAGCGTCGAATGGCACCGCGTGCTGGGGGATGCCCGCCACAGTCCGTACACCCGGGAGGCCCACAACGCCTACGTTTCCGCAGGCATCGCCTACCGGTTCTGAACCCGGGAGATGCCGGGATCGGACCGCGGCAAGTCATGGTTCCGATGCACCAGGGGTCCCTGTCGGGGCGTGATTCCCGCCCTCCGGCCCGTTTTCTGGTGTCGGCACAGGTTTGTCAGAACGGCTTCTCGGGCGGTTGCCCACCGTCGTGTCCGGCGTGGGGACGACCGGGCTGGCCTGGAGGCTGGAAAATCACCCTCGAAATGACCCGCCAAGGTCTGGAATCCGGGGTTTTCCCCCATGAAAAA
>JBAXBV010000075.1:0-5542 GCA_037141795.1 Betaproteobacteria bacterium | reverse complement strand
CGCCGCGGGCGCCGCCTATGCCCGCTGGGGCCTCATGCCCGCCATCAACGCCCTGTAACGGAATAACCGGGTCTGGCCTGAACCGCAGAATAACCGGGTCTGGCCTGCATTACTGCATGAATGGACGAGTTAACACTGAATCACGGGGTCTGGCCTGCATCACTGCATGAGTGGGGAATCACGGGGTCTGGCCTGGATCACTGCATCAATGGGCGAGGTGATACGCCGTTATCCACGCCAGACCCCGCCGCTCCCGGGCTGGCACCCGCCGGCCGACGAGCTGTACGCGCTGTGGCGTCTGGGCAAGCCGGTGGCGCCGCGCCTCACCGCGTTCATCGAGTTTCTCTCGGAAGTGCTGTCGGGGCCGATCGCCACGGCCAACAAGCCACGGGCTGTCAGACGCCGGTCGGGCGGATCGCGATCTCGGGCGTCCGGCCGCTGACGATATCGGCAATCACTCGCCCGGAGCCGCACGACAGCGTCCAGCCGAGCGTGCCGTGGCCGGTGTTGAGGAACAGATTCGCGAAGCGCGTCCGACCGATGATCGGGACGTTGCCCGGCGTGGCGGGGCGCAATCCGGCCCAGAAGCGCGCGCCGGCGTAGTCGAGCGCGTCGGGAAACAACTCGCGAGCTCGCTTCACGATGGCCTGGCACCGCACCGGGTTGATCGAGGTGTCCCACCCGTTCAGCTCCGCGGTGCCCGCGACGCGCAGTTCGTCGCCGAAGCGCGAGAAGACGAGCTTGTGACCGTCGTCCGTCAGGCTTACCACTGGCGCCGACGACGGGTCGACGACCTTCGCGGTGATCGAGTAACCCTTCGCGGGATATACCGGGATCCGCAGTCCGAGCGGCTTCAGCAGCTGCGGTGTGTAGCTGCCCATCGCCACGACCACGGCGTCGGCGGTGAGACGGGCATCGCCGCCGGCACCCCGTACGCGCACCCCCGAGATGCGGTCGCCTTCTCGTTCGAGCGCGAGCACGGTGGTGTCGAAGCAGAAATCCACGCCGCGGGCGGCCGCGAGCTTCGCGAGCGCGTCGGTGAACCGCCACGCGTTGCCGGATTCGTCGCTGGCCGTGAAGGTCCCGCCGACGATGCGAACCCGCGCGTGGCGCAGCGCCGGCTCGATGGCGACGCACTCCTCCGCCGTCGTCGGCACGCTGCCGCAGCCGAACGCGTTCATCTGGGCGAGGGCCTCGACGCCGGCCTCGAACGCCGCCCGGTCGGTGTAAAAGTGGAGGATGCCCCGCTCGAGGTGGTCGTAGCGGATGCCGGTGTCGGAGCGGAGTGCCTGCAGGGTCGCACGGCTGTAGATGCCGAGGGTCACGAGGCTCGCGATGTTGTCGCGCGTGCGGCCCGGGAAACACTCCTGCAGGAACCGCAGGCCCCAGCGCCACTGGTCGGGATCGGCCCGCAGGCGGAAGAGCAGCGGGGCATCCTCCCGCCCCAGCCAGCGCAGCACCTGCATGGGCGCATGCGGATTCGCCCAGGGTTCGGCGTGGCTTACCGAAATCTGGCCGCCGTTCGCGAAGCTGGTCTCCAGACCGGGCCCCGGCTGCCGATCGAGCACGGTGACCTCGTGCCCCGCCTCCGCGAGAAACCACGCGGACGCGGTACCGATGAGACCGCTGCCGAGGACAAGGACTTTCATGGGTGGCGAGGGTGCTGTAGGGTGCGGTGCGTCCGGATGTCGACGACGCAGCCTGCCGAAAGTTCCGCGACGATACGGCAGCACCGGCACGGGTGGAGCCGCGTGCTAGCATCGCCTTATCTCCTCCGAGACCCACGAACCAACGCGACCGCCCGCGACCATGCAGCGCCCCCACATCCTCGCAGGCTACATCGGCGCCATGGTCATCGTGATCGTCGCCGCGAACATCACCGTCCAGAAGCCGATCAACGACTGGCTGACCTGGGGTGCGATCACCTATCCCTTCGCGTTCCTCGTGACGGATCTCGCGAATCGCTTCGAAGGCGCCGCGTTCGCGCGCCGCATCGTCTACGCGGGGTTCGCGATCGCCATCGGCGCCTCGGCCTGGCTGGCGACGCCGCGCATCGCGATCGCCTCCGGGCTCGCGTTCCTCACCGCCGAACTCCTCGACGTGATGATCTTCGACCGCCTGCGGCAGCTCGCGTGGTGGAAGCCCCCGCTCGTGTCGACGCTGGCGGGGTCGGTGGTCGACACGGCCATATTCTTCTCGATGGCGTTCGCCGGGACGACCGTGCCGTGGGTGACGCTAGGCATCGGCGACTTCGGCGTGAAGGTGGTGCTCGCCTTTCTCACGCTGATCCCGTTCCGCGCTGCGATGGCGCTGTACGGCGTACGCGGCTGACGGCCGCACCATGTCGCCCCTGACAATTGGGGTCTGGCCTGGACAATTGGGGTCTGGCCTGCATAAATGCACATCGGAATCTTCGATCATGCAATGAGGCAGGCCTAAAGACGTTCTGAAGATCGAACGCGTGCATCAGCTCCACTTGCGACACGCGTGCGCAGGCTCGGCTGGATATCGTCGACTGGATCGAAGGCTTCCACAATCGACAACGCTCACACTTCTCGACTGGATACCGCACGCCGGTCGCGTTGAAGGATGGCACTGTAGCAACCTCGTTTGGTGTAGTTCGAATCGGGACAGGGTCACGTGGAATCGGGGCATGGTCACCCACAACAGCCTGGTCCGCTCCTGAAGTTCGCAGTGCATCGACGGTCCGTCGTCGGATCTCCCCTACAACCGCCCTCGCACCCCCGCCGCCTCCAGCATCTCGTGAACCTCGCCCGTCATCACGGCGAGGTACGCGGCCAGCGCGAGGTAGGCGAGACCGTAGTTCACCCGCGTCTTCGCCGGCACGTCGTAGTACACGAGGTTCTCCGGCGCGTTGCGATCGAACCTGATCGCTTTCCACACGTTGGGTGCCGCGAGGAGCGCCACGAAGATGAGCATCGGGCTCGGTCGCCAGAGGAAAAGCCCGACGAGCACCGGCACACCGAGCAGCCAGACGCGTGGCGACACGATCGCAGTGATCCGCCCCCCGTCGAAGGGCGAGACCGGGATGAGGTTGAAGAGGTTGATGAAGAACCCCGAGTACGACAGCGCGAGCAGCAGATCGCTGTCGTAGCTCCGGGCGAGGAAATAGCACGCCAGCGCGCCTACGGTGCCGACGAGCGGCCCGGCCATGCCCACGTAGGCCTCGGTCTCGACGCTGTGGGGCAGTTCCTTCATCTGGATCCACGCGCCGACAAACGGAATGAATGTGGGCGCGCCGACGTCCAGACCCTTCTGCTTCGCCGCGATGTAGTGGCCCATCTCATGGATGAGGATGAGCAGCACGAAGCCCACCGCGTACCAGAATCCGAACACCAGCGCGTAGACGCCGATGCTCACGAGCATCGTGAGGCCGGTCGTCGCGACCTTGCCGAGCTTGCCGGCAGCGAAGAGCAGCGTGAGGAGCTTCAGCATCGTCGCGTCAGTTCGCGCCGTCGTCCTTCTTCTTGCGGCCGAAAAACTTCGCGCCGACGCCAAGCGCCGCGATGACGGCGACACCGATCACCTTGGCGAACTTCAGCGCGAAGGCCGCGATGACCGCGAGCAGACCCAGTTTTTTCGCGGCGATGCCGCCGACGAGCGCGGCGAGGCCGTACTCGGCGATGCGATCGGTCGATTCCGTGAAGTCGGTGTAGCGCCGGCCCTCCTTGAACTGGAGCGCGGCAAGCAGCTGGCGTGCAACGGGCTTCTCCTTCTCGATGGTGTCGTAGCCAGTCACGAGGTTCAGGCTCACGTAGCCCTCGCGGCCCAGCGCGTAGGTGTTGTAGTTGACCCCGCGCGGCGCATCCCCGGGCTCGCTCTTGTCCTTCGTCGCGGCGGACCACACGAGCCGATGCGTGTCGGCGGCGTACGTGGGCGGCTCGATCCAGCGCAGCACCTGCAGCTCGCCCATGCCGAGCTTGCGGCGCTCCTCGTTGCCCTGCTCCGTACCCTCGCGCAGGCTCTTCAGCAGCTCGTCAGCATTCCATTCCTTGGCGTCGTCCTCCTTGATGTGCCCGGAATCGACGTACTCCATCACCACGATCCAGCTCGCCTCCTCGCGCTCCTGGCCCTCCTCGCCGCCCGGGTCGGGCACGATCATGCCGAGCAGGTTGTCCCCGGGCTGATTGCCCATCGCCTTCAGCAGCCGGCGGCTCTCGGCGGCGGGGATATAGGAGAATTTCGCGGGCATCTGGAGCACCGCCTGATCGCGCAGCGCAATCTCGTGCGGACCCGTGATCGCGGCCTTCTGGGCGGCCATCACGGCGGCTTCGGCCTCTGACCGCGGATCGGGTGTCGGGGCGGGGGCCGCAGGTGCGCCGGGTGTCGCGACGGGTGGTTCGTCGGCCGCGAGGGCTGGCGTGGCGAACAGAAGAAGACCCCAGAGGCCTCCAATGAAGGGAGCAAGCGCGCGAGCGGCGGACATGGCAGTCTCCTCGGGAACTGGGATCGCGTGAGTGAGGTGGGTATGCCCGCGCAGGTTGCTCGGGACACGGTGGCAACCCGGGATTGGAGCACAGCTGGTGCCCAACAAGCCACCACGGACCGGCTGCTGGCTCCCGGACCCTGCGCCGATCCCCGTGCAGCCGGGCGTGGAAACCGGCTGTCGGCGGCAGCCCACGAGCGGACAATCGTGAGCTGGCCTGCCTAAATGCACATCGTAACCTTCGATCATGCAGTGAGGCAGGCCTAAAGAGCGTTCTGAAGATCGAACGCGTGCATCAGCTCCACTTGCGACACGCGTGCGCAGGCTCGGCTGGATATCGTCGACTGGATCGAAGGCTTCCACAATCGACAACGCTCACACTTCTCGACTGGATACCGCACGCCGGTCGCGTTGAAGGATGGCACTGTAGCAACCTCGTTTGGTGTAGTTCGAATCGGGACAGGGTCACGTGGAATCGGGGCATGGTCACCCACAACAGCCTGGTCCGCTCCTGAAGTTCGCAGTGCATCGACGGTCCGTCGTCGGATCTCCCCTACAACCGCCCTCGCACCCCCGCCGCCTCCAGCATCTCGTGAACCTCGCCCGTCATCACGGCGAGGTACGCGGCCAGCGCGAGGTAGGCGAGACCGTAGTTCACCCGCGTCTTCGCCGGCACGTCGTAGTACGCGAGGTTCTCCGCGCGTTGCGATCGAACCTGATCGAATATCGGGGTCGGGCCTGCGAATATCGGGGTCTGGCCTGCATAACTGCATGAATGGACGACTTGACATGCCGTTATCCAAGCCAGACCCCGGTGCGCCACTCTGTTGAAGACGGTGTTGCACTTAATCTTTGAATCCGCGCCTCATGGCGCACCTGGAGCAGGGCTCGAAACTGCTCGACTGTGAGTCCGGCGTCACGGACGATTCCGCCCAAAGTAAACGCGTTGACGGGGTTGTGACGCGGAATGGTGAGGATGCGCGTCCCGTTGGACATGACGAGGTGTTTCCCTTGTCGGACTACGGAGAACCCGGCCTTCTCAAGGGCCCGCAAGGCATCCAGATGATTTACGCCGGGAATCTTCGGCAAGGCTAG
>JBAXBV010000074.1:0-5557 GCA_037141795.1 Betaproteobacteria bacterium | reverse complement strand
GACAAGGTCGACGGCGCGGTGCTGCAAGACACGATCGAGAGCGCCTACTTCGCGTTCAGACGACGGTTGCGTGACATCGGGCTATCGACGACGTGCGAGTGCAAGGCGTGCAGCCAGATGCCGACGCTCGACCTGAAGTTCGTCTGTCATCACGGTGAGTACGTCGAGCACACGATGGCGGGCCGCAAGGAGATCGCGGGCAAGGACGTCATCGTCGTGCACCGCTTCTTGAAGAACACCGTGACCGAGGACCTCGGCCTGCGCGCCTACGCGCTGTACTCGGAGGCGTGCGTCGTCGCGATGGCCGTCGATGCGCAAGCACAAGGGCTCGTCCCGCACGCCGAGAGCATCGACCTCATCGGCGACGTCCCGTGTCGGGTGCGTGACCTGCACGCCGCGTGGAAGGCCGAGACTCAGGCAGTGCGCACCTGCGTTGCTCGCGACGAGGCGGCGCTGGTCGTCGACCGCGAGGTCGCGGGATCACGCGCCACCGTCTGGGAGTACCTCACGGTGCCCGCCCTCCGGAGGCTCTATCAGCAGACCGACGGCGTCGTCGAGGCCGTGGTCGACGGTCGTCGTGGCGCGGGCACGACGAACCACTGCATGCACGGCAAGGAAGTCGTACTCGAGGAGATCGTCGATTGGCGCCCGGGTACGTATGTGACGCTAACGAAGCTCCTGCCGATTCCTGGAGCGACGAAGCTGTTGCTCACGCTCGCGTTGAAGGACCTGCCCGACGGGGGCACGCATGTCGAGATGCGCCTCGCCAGGCCCAAGCCGCGCGAGGCTGCGTTCGTCGAGAAGGTCTCGCCGGTCGCGTCGAAGAAGTACACAGAGGAGTTCGCCGCCCTCGACGCGCTGCTGCGCGCGCGCGCGCCAGGCCCGGAGCTTCCGCCGGAGCCAGACCTTGCCGCGCCGCGCACACGCTAACCGCCTGCCGAAGACGCTGACGTGATTTCGCTGCAGGCTGCGCAGGAGTCGTTCGCGTCAGTCCTGCAGGTGCCGCCAGTGCGAGTCGATCGCCGCCTGTGTCGTCGGCGAGAAGGTCGCCCAACCAGGCTTCGTCTCGTCGGCCTATCGGAATTTCAAACCACCTTTTGCCCGATCCGTGACGGTATCGTCATCCCGAGAGGCGGTCAATCACGCGGTCTCTGGCAACGATTCGCCCCCTGAATCGACCCGAATTGCCTGACTTCGGCGCACGCTGACCCCAGGCGCGCAAGCGTGGGCCGTGCGCAACCCCCAGCGCTGTTGCAGAGCCGTATCGGGCGGCCGCGCCGGGCGTGGCCCGAGGTGCAGATCATCGTGCGCGGGGACTCGGGGTTCTGCCGGCAACGGCTGATGCGCTGGTGCGAGCGCCACCAGGTGGGCTACGTCCTGGGCCTGGCCCGCAACGCGCGGCTGGAATACCAGGTCTCGATGGTGGAGCAGGCGCTGGCCGAGCAGTACGCCGCCAGCGGCCTGAAGCAGCGCGCGATCGGCGAGTTCCGCTACGCCGCCCAAGGCTGGGCGCACGAGCGCCGGGTGATCTGCCGCCTGGACTACGGCGCGCAGGGCAACAACCCGCGCTATATCGTCACCAACGTCGAAGGCGAGGCCGACGAACTCTACGACGCCCTGTACTGCCAGCGCGGCGAGGCGGAGAACCGGATCAAGGAGGTGCAGCTCGACCTCTTCGGCACGCGGGCAAGCTGCCACAAGTTCCTCGCCAACCAGTTCCGGCTGCTGCTGGCGGGACTCGCCTACACGCTGATGCACCGGCTGCGCGCGCTCGCCCTGCAAGGCACCGAACTGGCGAACGCGTGTGCGGCCACGATCCGGGTACGCCTGCTCAAGATCGGCGTGGCGATGCTGCGCAACACCCGGCGCATCCGCCTGATGTACGCCTCGCACCATCCACTGCGCGAGTTGTTCGCCGAGGCTGCCAGCCGTCTCGCCACCGCAGACCCGTAGGACTGAAGAAGTCCTGTCCCCGGCACGCAATGAACAGCGGGGGTGAGGGGGTGGTGTCGCCTGCGCGGCTGAAAACGGACCTCCGTCGCCCCGAATCTCTCGAAAAACCGCACAACGACGATCCCGAACATCATCCGCCACGTATTCGAGGAACTCATGAAATATCCGGGCTGGACCTGCCCCATCTCCTCGACCAGCACGCCCCGGCGCGTGCAGCGGTGGTCACCCGTCTTGGTTCCGCGTTGGAAGACATCCTCGAGACACCGGCCGTGGTACGGAAGCTCGACGAGGCGGGCGTGATCGCCGCGCCAGCGCCGCAGGTGGCGTTCGCGCGCTTCATTGCCGAAGAGACCGCACGGTGGGGCGCAGCGATCCGGGAGGCGGGCCTCAGCCTCGAGTGAGGGGTTTTGCGACGGATCTGGGCGGCGGGGTGACGGACCCGCAGCCGCCGCAAGTACCGCAGCCGGTGTCGCAGCCGCCTGTGGGTGACGCGGCCGCGTGCGCACCGAACCGGCGACGCGGCAGGAACCGCCGCGCCACTTGGAGCGCGGCGAACGCGACGATCAACCCCACGAGAATGCCTTCGAGCATCGTCAAGCTCCCACCCACCAGAGCGCCGTCCGGTAGGTGATGAACGCCGCCGCATAGGCGAGGGCGAAGAGATAGCCAGCCATCGCGACCGGATAGAACCAGCTGTTGGTCTCACGCTTCACGACACCCAGCGTGGAAATGCATTGCGGCGCGAACACGTACCACGCCAGCAGCGACAGCGCCGTCGGCAGGTTCCAGGATCCCGCGATGATGGGAGCGAGTGTCGCAGAAATGTCGTCCCCGGTCTGCGAGAGGGCATAGACGGTGCCCAGCGCACCGACCGCCACTTCGCGTGCGGCCAGCCCCGGCACCAGGGCGATCGAGATCTGCCAGTTGAATCCGATCGGCGCGAACACCACCTCGAGCGCACGACCGATCGACCCTGCGTAGCTGTACGCGATTGGCGGCAGGGTCGCCCCGGCGGGAGGACTCGGGAAACTGCTGAGGAACCACAGCAGGATCATGAGGGACAGAATGATCCCGCCGACGCGCGCGAGGAAGATGCGCGCGCGCTCCCAGAGCCCGATCCCCAGGCTGCGCAGATGGGGCCAGTGGTAGTCGGGCAGTTCCATCAGCAGCGGCTGGATCCGGTCGCGGGCGCCGAGGCGCTTCGCGACGTAGCCCACAGCCATCGCGCTCGCCACGCCCGCCACGTACAGCGCGAAGAGCACGACGCCCTGCAGATTGAAGATACCGCCGACCGTCGCCGCGGGAATGAACGCCGCGATGATCAGGGCGTACACCGGCAGGCGCGCCGAGCAGGTCATGAGAGGCGCGATCATGATCGTGACGAGCCGCTCGCGCGGGTTCTGGATCGTGCGGGTCGCCATGATGCCGGGCACGGCGCACGCGAAGCTGGAGAGCAGCGGGATGAAGGCGCGGCCGGACAGGCCCACCCGCCCCATCAGCCGGTCGAGGAGGAATGCCGCGCGCGGCAGATAGCCGCTCTCCTCGAGCGCGAGAATGAAGAGGAACAGGATCAGGATCTGCGGCAGGAAGACGAGGACGCTGCCCGTGCCCCCGAGGATGCCTTCGACCAGCAGGCTCTGCAGCATCCCGTCGGGCAGCACGGCCTTCACCTGTTCGCCACACCATCCCACGGCTGCCTCGATGAGGTCCATCGGCGCCTGGGCCCAGCTGAAGACGGCCTGGAAAACGAGGAACAGCACGACCGCCAGCACGAGCGGACCGACCAGGGGATGCAGGAGAACCCGGTCGAGACGCTCCGTGGTCGTGTTCTCGCGCGCGGGCTCGCGCACGCAGGATGCGACGATGGCACGGACCTCCGCGGCCAGCGCTTCCGGGGACGACATGCCGACGCCGATCGCCGGTGGCACAAGGTGTTCAAGTGCGGCCAGGAGGGCCTGTTCGCCACCCGAGCGCACCGCCACGGTTTCCACCACCAGGACCCCGAGAGCCTTCGAGAGGCGGGGCACATCGATCTCGATCCCCCGGGAGCGCGCGATGTCCGCCATGTTGAGGGCGACCACCATGGGCCGGCCGAGGCGTACGACCTCCAGCACCATCCGCAGGTTGAGCGCGAGGTTGGTCGCATCGACGACGAAGACGATGCCGTCGGGGACCGCCTCGTCGGCACGCGTCCCGAGAAGAACGTCCCGCGTTACCGCCTCGTCGGGCGTTGCGGCGGTCAGGCTGTAGGCGCCCGGCAGGTCGAGGATGCGCCAGGCCGTCCCCGAGGGCCCCGAGAACCGTCCCTCCTTGCGCTCCACCGTGACGCCGGCGTAGTTCGCGACCTTCTGCCTCGCCCCGGTGAGACGGTTGAAGAGGGCTGTTTTCCCGCAGTTGGGTTTTCCGACGAGTGCCAGCGTGCTCATCGTCGTCATGGGGTTTCGCCTGCCGTGATCTCGATCAGCTCGGCCTCGAACCGGCGCAATGCGAACGTCGCGCGGCCGATCCGCACGGCAATCGGATCCCCGGCCAGAAAGCCCCTCGCCACGACGCGTACGCGTTCGCCGGGCAGGAAACCCAGCTCGCGCAATCGATGGATGTGCTCGTTGATGGCCGGGACGGCCGACGTGCGGATGCCGGTGATGACGGCGGAGCGTCCCTTCGCCAGCAAGGCGAGCGTTGCCCCCTCGGGCAACGAAACGGCGGGATTGGGCACGGACGATGACATGGTGGGTGGAACAACTTCCGAGCGTATCGCAATTCGATCGGCTGCTGGCATTGCACAGCGCACCGGGCTGCGACCTCGCCGCAGGATCGTTGCGCTCCCCGGCTCGCACCGCCTAAGCGCCGGATCAGCGTGACGGCGCCGCCGTGACCTTCGCCGGTGGGGGACCCGGCATCGCCCAGCAGGTGGCACGTGATCACGCGCTGCTCCACCTGCAGCACCGGCGTGACCAGCTCGGGCTGCCCGGCCAGCAGCACGCGCAGCGGGATCGGCAAAGACAGCACCCACTGCCGTACCGGCACGTGGGGGATGACGTGATCGACCAGGTGCGCCGCGGTCTGCGACATGCGCCGCGCGCGGCACGACGGACAGAACCCGCGGCGCTTGCCGCTGAACGCGAGCAGCTTGTCGTGGCCGCAATCGCCGCAGCGCAGCCCAAGCAAGCCATGCGCCAGGATGCAGCACCCGAGGAAGGCGTCGAACTCATCCTTGATGAACCGCGGCAACTCGGCCCCAGTACTGGCCTCGGTATGCGCGATGAAACTGGCCGCGTGCTGCTGCACCAAGCGGTATAGCTTGGTCTGCTCGGGCCGGTGCCGCTCGTAAAGCAGCGTGCCGTTTGCGGCGTCGTCCAGCCTCGGCAGCGTGATCGGACACATCGGGCTGCACCAAAAAACTTTAGGTAAATGCCATTTTGCAGTTTATCACTGCGGCCAAGACACTCGCTACAGCGATGCCGACCGTTACTCCGCGGCTGCCTGTACCTCGTCTCGCATGCGAGATGCAGCCCCCCCTACTCCCACTCAAAGATCAATTGAGCCGCTAAGTCCTTGTCGCGCCTAGCGTTCTGGCGAGTCGTTCGGTCGGATACCGTCAGAA
>JBAXBV010000073.1:0-5716 GCA_037141795.1 Betaproteobacteria bacterium | reverse complement strand
CTAGTGTGCCGCAACGGCCTGATCGCCTCGGACCATGCCCTGCGCAAGACCCATGTCGGTCGCGCGCTGGGTGCGGAGACCGAGTCGGTCAACGTCTACCGCGACGACACGCTCGCCGCCGACGACCGCGTCTTCTTTCTGAAGGTGCGGGATGTGGTGGAGGCCGCCGTCTCGGAGACGACGTTCCGGTAGATCGCGCTGAAGATGCAGAAGACGCGCGAGATCCCGCTGACCGGAGACCCGGTCAAGGCCGTCGAGGTGCTGGCCAACCGCTACACGCTCAACGAAGCGGAGCGCTCCGGGGTGCTGCGACACCTCATCGTCGAAGGTGATCTCACCGCCTACGGCCTGGTCAACGCTGTCACGCACTACTCGCAGGAGGTGACGGACTACGACCGGGCCACCGACTTCGAGGCGCTGGGAGGCAAGCTGATCGAGCTGCCCGCCAGTGACTGGAGGGAGGTGGTGACGGCGGGGTGAGGGGACTCCTGGTGGGCTGGCCAATGGGCGGGCTTGCCGGGGGCCTTTCGGTCAGATGGATGTCTTGTCGCCCGGCGCAGCCTCACGGCTGGCCGGGCGATTGTTGTCTGATCCGAGGCGGATGTTTCGAATGTTGCGAATAGCGAATGTTTCGAATAGACTCCGCGCTCTTCCTCTGCTCGAGTACCGACATGAACCCGTCCCCTGTTCTGGAGACCCCGCTGCCCGTCGAGCGTGAAGTCGCGGCCGCTGTGGAGAGCCAACGGGCGCTTGCGGCTTACCTGAGCACTCGTTTCGAGACGCAACGGATCACGATCTTCGATGAGAAGAACCACGCCCATGCGGTCGAACTTCCTACCTCGGCCCTGCGCCTGCTCGTCGACATCCTGGCTGAACTGGCCGACGGCAACGCCGTCAAGGTGGTGCCCATTCACGCAGAGCTGACGACGCAGGAGGCAGCAGACATGCTGAACGTGTCTCGCCCGCACCTGGTGAAATTGCTCGAGAGCGGTGCACTACCCTTTCACAAAGCCGGCAAGCACCGCCGCGTACGTTTTGCCGATCTGATGGCGTTCAAGGCCGAACGTGACCGCGCGAGCAGCCAGGCCATGGAGGAATTGGCGCGACAGGCCCAGGAACTGCGCATGGGATACGAGTGACGAGTTCTCCGTTCACAGCGGTCTACGACGCCTGCGTCCTGTACCCGGCGCCGCTGAGGGATTTCCTCATGTGGCTCGGCTTGTCCGGGCGCTTCCGGGCGCGCTGGAGCGCTCAGATCCACGACGAGTGGAAGCGCAACCTGTTGATCAACCGCACCGACCTCAGCGCCGAACAACTGGACCGCACTTCCGACTTGATGGACCGTGCCATCCCCGGCGCGTTGGTGAGTGGCTTCGAGCAGTTGATGGCTGGGCTGTCGCTGCCCGATCCGAATGACCACCACGTGCTGGCCGCAGCCATCCGCTGCCACGCGAGCGTGATCGTCACGTTCAACGAACGCGACTTCCCCGGCGATGTGCTCGATGCTTTCGGGATGGAGGCGCAACACCCCGATGTCTTTGCCGAGAACCTCTTCGATCTCGATCCGGCCTGCGTGGTCGCCGCCGCGCAGAGGCAGCGTCAGCAACTGAAGAGCCCGCCCATGGAGGTTGATCATTACCTCGACATCTTGCGCAGGCAGGGGCTTAACCAGACGGTGAAGTCGCTCTCCACCTTTCGTGGAGTTCTCTGAAGATGAACGCCCGGGCAACGCGGGTCCAAGGATCAGGACGCCAGCGACAGCATCGAGCCGGAAACCGTCAATGACCGTCGAGCCTATCTACACCGATGAGGACCTGCAACGCGCCTTCGAGCGGCTGGAGACAGTCTTCCAGGCCGAACATGGAACAGCGCAGGCGCACGAACGAGACGCGCTCGTGACGCTGATCGAAGCCTACGAGAACGAGCACTGTGACTTCGGCAAAGACGACCCCGCGGATGGGAAGGTACTCCCCGGCAACAGCCCGCCGTAAGGCCCGCGATAAGACACCTCGGCAGCCATGAACGCCCCTGTCTTCCGTCGTTACCTCGGCATCCACTACTCGGGCGCCGAGACGCCGGACTCGGGGTTGAAGAACCTGCGCGTCTACAGCGCGACGCCGGATACGCCGCCTCAGGAGGTACTGCCACCACCCGGACCACGAAAGTACTGGAGTCGCCGCGAACTGGCGCACTGGCTGGCCCAGGAGCTGGGCAGCGACATGCCGACGATCGTCGGCATCGACCGCGCGCTTTCGTTTCCGCTGCGGTACTTCGAGGTGCATCGGTTACCGCCGGACTGGGTGGTCTTCCTGGAGGACTTCCACAGGCACTGGCCGACGGATGCGCCGCACACCTACGTGGACTTCATCCTCAACGGTGCCCGCGGGGAAGGGGCCGCGCGCATGGGCAACCCCCGGTGGATGCGGCTGACCGATGAACGATGCCGGGCCGCTCGGTCGGTGTTTCAGTTCGAGGGGCAGGGGAAGGTCGCGGCGGCGACGCATGCGGGGTTACCGTGGATCCTGTTCCTGAAGAGCCGGTTGGGCGAGCGGCTTCACGTCTGGCCATTTGACGGCTGGGGTGTTCCCGCTGGCAAGTCGGTATTGGTCGAGGTGCGACCGGCGGTGTGGCGCGACCTGGTGGCAGTCGCAGCGCTGAACGTCGGACAGAAGGACGCCTTTGTCACTGCGTCGTGGTTCAAGCGGGCGGATGACTCGGGGGAGTTGACCGACCTGCTTCAGCCGGCGCTGTCGCAGCCGCAGAGGTCGGTGGCGCGGGTTGAGGGCTGGATCCTGGATGTGTAGGTGCTTGATGAGCCCTCGATTTCTGAATACTGCCAGCCGTCCGGTCTAGATAGTTCCGGCACAAAGCTGGCGATCCCATCCAACGCGATCTGATACTGCGTCATCTGCCGCATGCAACATGTCTACCGCTCCCGACTAAGCAAAGCTGTTCAGACGTTCGTCGACGAGGTCGAGGCAGCGGCGGGGCTTGCCATCGAGGTGGTCGAAGACGCCGCGTTGAATTCCGGAGGTCCTGCGGGGCAGGGCAAGCTAAAGGTCGACATTGAGGCAAGTCGGGTGCGGCTCTTCACACCCACCAACGGCTACTTCCCACATGGCGGCGTACGGCACGAAGCTCTTCACGTTCACAGATTGCATGTCGACGGCGTGCCCAGGCTTGCCCTGGCAGAGGATGGGGATTGGGATCCAGACTTTGAGCGAGCTCTGGTTGGGGTCGACAACGCCCTGGAGCATCTGATCATTGTTCCCATCGAACTCCGCTACCACCCTGAGCGCAAAGCGCACTGGGAGGCAGTGATGGCGCGGGCATGGCACGAAGATCTTCCAGCCGCGCCCAGCGCACTGGACCGCCGTATCGGGGCATGCCTGCACGGGTGTTTCCTTCGCCACGTGCTGCCAGACTCCCCAGCGATGGATGCCGCGATCGCCTTCATGGAGGCACACGACCTCCGGGCACAGGCCGAATCCTTCTGCGACGAGGCCGTATCGCGGTTGACCAACAAGTTGTCCGTAATCCAGATGTTCTTCGACCGGTTTCACGAGGTTTCCCGAACCCGGGCGGCCGTTGAGTACCTGAACAACCGCAGTGGATCTCAGATTCGCCCAATCCCTGTTTGAAGGTTGCAGCGTGCTCGTCACCTCCCCAAATACACCGCCGTCACCTGCTCCCTCTCATGCCCCAGCTCCGCACTGATCGTGAGCCGAGCCTCCCGATCAACCGCCTTCTGCCCCGCCGTCAGCTCCCGTGACCGCGGCCCGCCGGCCGCCGGCGGCGCCGGCCCAGAGCGCGATCAGCCCGGCTGCCCAGGCCATGCTGATCGCCGTGCTGCTCGGCAAGCCGTGGCGAGGGGAGTGGGAGCCAGCCGAGGTGCTCGGCCGTCTCGGGTATACCGCCATGACTGCATCGCGTGCCGCTCGCGAGGTGGTGGCCGCCGGGATTGCGAGTTCCGACAGTGTCGGCAGGGTACGTCGGCTGAAGACCGAGCGCACCGCCCGCGAGACTTGGGAGCACAGCAAGCCCCTGCTGCGCAGCCCGGTCAAGCGCCGGGTCTGGGTGCTGCCGCCCCGTGATCTTGCCGTGCCGGAGCTCAGCCTTGCCGGTCTCAGCGCGCTGGCGCGGCAGTCGATGCTGGTCGAACCCTCTTGGCCGACTTACGCGCTCAGCCCTTCGCAATGGAAGCTTGCTTCCCAGCAGGGCGCGAAGACGGTGCCCGAGCCCGAGCCCGGGGCCCTCCAACTGGAGCTTTGGAACTACAGCCCGGCCTTGGTGCCGGACACTGCGCTGGTCGATCCGCTGTCGCTGATTCTGAGTCTGCAGAGCGACGCCGACGATCGGGTACAGCAGGCGCTCGACGCCATTGAGGAGCGCTTACCGTGGTGAGACGGCTGGTCGCGCTGGCCCGAACACCGGTCGTCTCGATGTTCCGATTCGCAGGTTAGTATTGACTATTGCCGACATTACGGAACATCATGTTTCTGTGGATACCAACCATCAGCGAATACTCGACCTCGTGGCCGCCCAGGGTCTGATTCGACCTCGCGACCTGGACGCACTGGCGCTGCCGCGCGTCGCCCTGACGAGACTGGTCCGGCAAGGACGTCTCGAACGCGTGGGGCGCGGCCTGTACGCATCGCCCGGGCGGCTTGTATCCGAACACGGATCGATGGCGGAGGTCGCACGCAGGCATCCACACGCTGTCGTCTGCCTGCTCTCGGCGCTGCGCGTGCACGGCCTGACGACTCAGTCGCCGTTCGAACTCTGGCTGGCCATTCCCAACAAGTCGCGTGCGCCGAGGATTGGCTACCCGCCGCTGCGGATCCTGCGCTTCTCCGGTGTTGGTCTGACCGAGGGGGTCGAAGAGCACCGGATCGATGGCGTGGCCGTTCGCGTGACCAGCGTCGCTCGAACGGTTGCCGACTGCTTCAAGTTTCGCAACAAGGTCGGCCTTGATGTGGCCCTGGAAGCCCTGCGCGAGGCCTGGGCAGCACGCCGTGTGACCATGGACGAACTCTGGCGCTACGCGGTCCAGTGCAGGGTGGCCAACGTGATGCGCCCCTACATGGAGAGCCTGTCGTGACCGGGCGAAATGTCGGCGCATCGGTGCGTGCGCGCCTTCTCGCCCGGGCGCGAGAGACTCGCCAGGACTTCAGCCTGGTGCTGACGCGCTACGCGATCGAGCGCCTGCTGTATCGGATCGGCGTCTCCCGCCACGCCGACCATTTCCTGCTGAAAGGCGCTTTGCTCTTCGATCTCTGGTTCGACGTGCCGCATCGGCCAACGAGGGATGTAGACCTCCCCGGGTTCGGATCGGCCGAGCTGTCGCTCATGGAGAGCACGTTCAAGGAGATCAGCGCGATCGCCGAGGACGACGGTGTGACGTTCGATCCCGACACGGTGCGCGCAACCGAGATCCGCAAGGACGCGAACTATGCAGGGCTGCGTGTCGAGCTGCTGGGCTCGATCGATGGCGCCCGCTGCCAGCTTCAGATCGACATCGGCTTCGGCGATGCCGTGACGCCAGAGCCGGACGATGTCGAGTACCCGGTGATGCTGCCCGAGTTCGCTGCGCCGAAGCTTCGTGCCTACCCGCGCTACACGGTCGTGGCCGAAAAGCTCGAGGCGCTCACGTCCCTCGGTCTGGCAAACAGCCGCATGAAGGACTACTTCGATCTCTGGGCGCCCGCGCGGTACG
>JBAXBV010000072.1:0-6232 GCA_037141795.1 Betaproteobacteria bacterium | reverse complement strand
ACCACGGCGTTGCGGCTGGCGGCATCGGTTTACGGCGGCGAAAGCTACATGCAGAGATGGCGAGCGACGGACAACGCCCTCGAAGCCATCGCGGCACAGCACTGCGACGGGCTGCTGATTCTTGACGAACTGGCGCAGGTGGACCCGAAGACGGCGGGCGAATGCGCCTACATGCTGGCAAACGAGACCAGCAAGGCCCGCAGCACCCGCACGGGGCAGGCCCGCCCGCGCCTGTCGTGGCGCCTGCTGTTCCTAAGTGCGGGCGAAGTGGGGCTCGCGGCGCATATGGCCGAAGGCGGCAAGCGGGCCCGCGTGGGGCAGGAATTGCGCATGGCAGATGTCCCCGCCGATGCCGCTGCTGGCCTGGGCATCTTCGAAGATCTGCACGGGCATGAGAACGGCGCAACCTTCGCCCAGGAACTCGTCAAGGCGGCAGCAGCGCAGCACGGCACGGCGGGCCGCGCCTTCCTCGAATGGGCGGTGTGGCACGCCGACGAACTGCTCTCCCGCATGCGCGAGGGAATAGAGGCCCTGGCGCGGGCTTGGGTGCCCGACGCGGCATCCGGGCAGGTGCAGCGGGTTGGCCGGCGCTTCGCGGCGGTAGCCACAGCGGGCGAAGAGGCAACCGAGGCAGGCATTACCGGGTGGCCCAAGGGCGAGGCAACGGCCGCAGCGAAGGCATGTTTTGACGCTTGGCTCGCATCGCGCGGCGGCATGGGCAACGCGGAAGAGCGGGCCATGTTGCGACAGGTCCGGCATTTCCTTGAGGCGCATGGCGAAGCCCGGTTCACGCATTGGGACCGGCCCAGCGATGACAACTCCTCCAAGACCACGAACCGGATCGGCGTACGCAGGCCTGTGAAGGACGCCAAGGACCCTACAGAGATTGCAGGCTGGGACTACTATTTCTTTGTAGAAAGCTTTCGCAGTGAAGTCTGCCAAGGCTTCGACTACCTGGCGGTCTTGCGTGTGCTACGCCAGGCCGGCTACCTAGCGCCCGACAAGGGCCGCCCCTTCGATTGCAAGGCGCGTCTGCCGGGCCTCGGGGCGACTGTTTGTTATCGGGTTCATTCCTCAATCTGCGCAGTGGGTGGAGATGATTGAGGCGTGCCCGATGCGCCTCCGCACGGAAGGGGAACTGCGGCAGGCGCTGCCGACGTACCACGAGCCTGGCGTACGTAAGTAACTACGATGTTCTTACGTATGGACCGACCGCGACTGACGCGAAGCGCCAGCGTGCGGGGGCTCAACGGGCGCTGACGCCTGCCCGTACTCAGGATTGGTCGGTGATTTCCGCGCAGTGGACCTAGTCGGTGACCGTGTCACGGTAAAGCGCGCCGGCGTGGACTGTGGCGAGCAAGGTACGACCAGGCGCGGATGACCGGATCATTCCTCCCAAAGTGGTGGCCGATGTTTTCATCAAGAGAGCCCCCGCTTGGCTGCTCGCTCGCCTTCTTGCCCCCTTCGCGAACGGATCGCAGCATTGCGCGCCCGTGTGGGGGCCCTGGCGCGCCGGCCGGGGCGCTGCGGGAACACTCACGGCATCATTTGTCCTCAGGGTCCTCACGCGGTTTCGGCTGTCCTCAGTTTGTGACTGAGGACACGCCAGCCCTTGCGCAGCAACGGTTTTCGGATGTTTCGTAGCATTGTCCTCAGGGTCCTCACGGGAAAATGTCAGCATGGCATGAGGTGCGGCGCTGGATGGTCATCGGCGGAAAAGGTATCGCGGCTGGCCGGTGCAGCCGGTCCTTCCCGTTGATCCTCGGGTTTCCAGGCCAGGCTGTAAGGGGCTGCTCAAATCGGTGCACCGGCTGAAGGCAGACGCCGGACACGGCTCCTGAATGCGTCGGAAATATTTTCACACACGGCTGCACCGTCTCGTAACCCGTTGAAAAGCAGAGTTCCGGACTAGCGGAGCGGTTCTTGCACGCGTCGGTATTCCGCGCTTATCGGAAACGGAGGACGACCTGGATCATGGTTCGCGCAGCACTGAAAGAGCTCGTATTGCCAACCCGCTGAAGGCCACCGCGCCCGCCCGTGCAGGTGTCTCGGAAGCGGCCTTGGCCGCCTTCGATATCACCAGAGGTACTTTGGTCATCACTTCTCATGGAGACATCATGGACACCCTGAAAGGACTGGGCGCGCGCGTGAAGCGCGTGACACTGGCAGTGGCGGCGGCGGGACTGCTGCAGGCAGGCTCGTCGCTGGCAGCGCTGCAATTGCGGGACCTCAATGGCAATCCGACAGCGAATGCCGCAATTGCGGAGTTTGCCTACGACACGGTGCTCGATGCCACGTGGTACCTCACAGCCAACAACACAGGCTTGCCCTGGAACGCTGCCAAGGCGTGGGCGGCGGGGCTTACGGTGGGAGCCTTCAGCGGTTGGTCGCTGCCGTCGGCGGACCCTGCGTGCGCAAACGGGTACCCAGCGGGCTCGCCCTTACACGGCTATAACTGCTCCGGCGGTCAGATCGGGGAGCTTTACTACACGGCCCTTGGCAATCGAATGGGTGGACCACTAGCGAACACGGGTCCCTTTAAGAATTTGTTGGGTGCCCAATACTGGTCGGGTACAGAGGAAGAGCCACTTCTTGAAACCGCGTGGTTTTTCAATACCCGCGACGGCTACCAGAGCGCCTATGGCAAGAATGGCATCACCGCGGTCCTGGCAGTGCGCCCTGGGGATGTGGCCGCCGTGCCGGAGGCGTCGACTTGGGCGATGCTGCTCCTTGGTCTAGTTGTGGTGGGGGTTGTGGGGGTGCTGCAGCCACGTTGAGGCTTCTGCGCCTCCTGGGGGCTGCCCCCGAGACTGTGCCGGGGGCCGGTGGGGCAGACGGGACTCTGTGTTTCAGTGCCCCCCGTAACCGTCTCGTCAAAAGTCTAGTTGTAGCCAGCAAGGCCTTGAGAGATTTGGTGAAGTCCCATTGTCCCGGCAGTCCCATTACGAATTCGGGACGCTATCGGGTTTGCGCAACCGGCTCAGGTTGGATGCCTCAAGCAGTCCCTGACTCCATTCCGGCTCGCCAGTTGCTGAAGGCGGAAAATGAGGCGGGTGCATGAAGCAGGGGGTATTTTTGGGGGTATCTTCAGAATGAAAATACTAAAAAAGACTAATGATTAAGTACTTACGGGCTTTTTGCGGAGGTCACCGTCCCGCCAGGAATGCAAAACGCCCCGCAAGGGGCGTTTTGCATTGGTGGTTTGTGTTGGACGGAGAGCCGGTCGGGTCCGTGTCGCACGCCATGCCGCGCCAGACGCGCGGGTGGCAATCCCGGTGCTCCCGCGATTGCCACCCGGCGCGCGTGCCTCAACGCGCTATCGCTTCGATCGCGATGTCGATGCGCACCTCGTCGCCCACGTAGGGCGCGTACTTGCCCGCATTGAAATCGGAGCGCTTGACGGCAGTGAACGCGTTCGCGCCCATGGCGGGTTTCTTGAGCATGGGGTGCGGCATGGCCAGGAACGAGGTCACCGACAGGGTTACGGGCTTGGTCACACCCTTCATTGTCAGCATTCCCTCGATGCTCTTCGGCTTGTCGGCTTCGAAGACGATCTTGGTCGACTTGAATGTGGCGGTTGGATATCGCGCCGTGTCGAAGAAATCCTCCGCCTGGATGTGCTCGTTGAAGTCCGAGGAGCCGGTATTGACCGACTTCATGTCGATGGTGATTTCCACTGATCCCGTTCTGGCTTCTGCGTCATAGACGACCATCCCGCTGGTCCTGCCGAAACTGCTCAGCTGCGTGGAAAGGCCGAAGTGGGAATACGAAAAGCGCGGGTAGGTGTGATTCGCATCGATCTGATAGGTCACGGGTGCAGCATGGACGCCGCCGGTGG
Organism: Betaproteobacteria bacterium; assembly: GCA_037141795.1. Classification (GTDB taxonomy): domain Bacteria; phylum Pseudomonadota; class Gammaproteobacteria; order Burkholderiales. Next base: position 2,394 of record JBAXBV010000072.1, on the reverse strand, counting down.
CGGTGGCAAGCAGGATGGCTGTCGTGGCGAGGGGTGTGTGGAATTTCACGGTCTGGCTCCTTTCGGGATGGTTTGACGGGGATCGATGCTGCAAGCCGGGATGACGTCGTGCTGTGTGACGGCACGCCGGAACCCCGGCGCCAGCGGGGATGGCGTCATCCTACTTCACGGAAGCGAGGCGCCGAAGCCGGAAGCCGCGTTTCTCCGATTCCGGAGATCGTGCAAGCGGACCCTTGCGGGCGAGGACTGGGGCGGCGCAGGAAGCTCGCACGGGCTTTCTTCAATGGAAGGCGTAGCCGTCCATGGCGATGACGCGGTCGCTGATCCCGCGGTAGAAGGCCTCGGCCTGGGCCCCCGGTCCGGCAGCTCCCAGGGCGGTGAAGAGAGGCAGCAGATGCTCATCACGAGGATGTGCAACGATGCCGGCGCTTTGGGTCTTGCGATAGTTCAGCAGCGCATCGACGTTGCGGTCCGTCAACTGCTCATGAACCCAGTCGGAGAACTGACCCACGTAATCGGGAGTGCTGTCGCCAGAAGCGGCGGTGCTGCGCCAGTCGCGAAGATTGTGGGTCACGTTTCCCGACGCGACGATCATCACGTCCTGCTTCGCGAGCCATGCCAGGGCGCAACCCACCCGGTAGGCATGCCATGGGCCACCGTGATGCTGAACGGACAGCGGTACAACGGGAACATCCGCTTCGGGGAACATGATCCGGAGGGGCACCCAGGCGCCGTGATCGAGACCCCGATGGGGGTCGGTCCGACAGGCCAGACCGGCTGACTCCAGCGCGGCGACCACCTCCTGCGCGGCCTCGGGACACCCCGTGGCGGGATACCGCATCTGGTAGAGCCGCGGATCGAAGCCGCCGAAGTCATGGATCGTGTCCATCCGGGACGCGATCCCAACCGTGGGCTCGACAGTCTCCCAGTGGGGACTGACAACGACAATGGCGCGCGGGGTGTGGAAGCGGTCCGCCAGGGCTGTGAGGGCCGCGCCTGCCGCGCCGGGTTCCAGCGCGAACATCGGGGAGCCGTGGGGGACGAAGAGAACAGGACGAAGTGCCTTCATGGACATCACTCTAGGGGGCCTGTCGTGAAATGAAAACCACCCGGAGAGGACGTCTTTGTTGCATCATCAGCAACAATGGACAGGCTCGACTCTATGCAGACCTTCGTCTGGGTGGCAGAGGCCGGCAGTTTCACGGCCGTGGCCAACCAGTTGCAGGTCGCTCGCTCCGTGATCACGCGCAAGATTGCTGCCCTCGAGGAGCATCTCGGCGCCAAACTGGTGACGCGAAGCACCCGCAGCTTCACGCTCACGGCCGCGGGCTCTGCCTATCTCGAGAAATGCCGACTCATCCTCAACATGGTCGATTCGGCCGAGTCCGGGATCGTCGAGGAGAATGCGGTACCCCGTGGGCGGATCAGGCTGGGGCTACCCCTGAGCTTCGGCCTCCAGTCCCTCGTGCCGACCCTTCTGGATTTCGCGGTCGAGCAGCCCCAGATCGAACTCATGCTGGATTTCTCGGACCACCGGGCGAATCTGATCGAGGAGGGCCTGGACCTGTCCATTCGCATCACGGCCAACCTGCAGCCAGGAGATATCGTGCGCAAGATCGCCGAATGCCGCCTGCTTACGCTGGCCTCTCCGGAGTACCTGGCCCGTCACGGGGAGCCCCGCCATCCCCGGGATCTGCGCAATCACGAGTGCCTGATCTACGCCCACAACACGGCCCTCACCACGTGGTCATACCGCGACGGAGACCAGTGCCTGCAGGTGCCCGTGCGCGGTCGCGTGCTGGCGAACAATGGCGTTGCGTTGACCGAGGCGGCCGCGCGGGGCATGGGGATCACGCGCCAGCCGGATTTCATCACGGTGCCCTACCTGGATCAGGGCCGGTTGCGCGCCGTGCTGATGGCCTACGAGGATGAACCTCTTGGAATCTATGCTGTTCTGCCCAGCAACCGGTACATTCCGCACCGTGTCAGTGTGCTGATCGATCGAATTGCAGGCGCACTGGGCGGGAAGAGCGGGCGCGGACGTGGGGCAAGCCGCCGCCGGGTCGATGCGTCGGGGACATGACTGCCCGCCACCACCGTTATGGTTGCTCAACACGGGGCGGGAAGTCAGTTGTCCTACCTGCTGGCCAGTGAAGTAGCCGATTATCAGGGATGGCGGCCGCCACGGCTGGCCAGGCAGCAACTTCGTTCGGGCGAAGACGGCAATTTCGCTGCGAGTGCGGGCTCGGGCTCGCCGGGGGGACATCCGGGTTTGCCAGGCCGATGCATACTGGTGTACATCGGCCCTTTTCTTTGGGTATCATCCGGTCCGGAGCGCCCGTAGCTCAGTTGGATAGAGTACTTGGCTACGAACCAAGGGGTCGTGGGTTCGAA
>JBAXBV010000071.1:0-6342 GCA_037141795.1 Betaproteobacteria bacterium | reverse complement strand
CAACGACGAGAGCAGCCTGGCCGCCCCCCCCCCCGAGCTCAGCGCGGCGCACATCAAACATTGGCATCGCGCGAAGGGTAACTTCGCAATTGTGAGATTTTCCACTGTCCTTCCCCGACCAAGCAGTCGTCGGCGCTGTGCAAGAGACCCTCGACCCGGTCCACTGCACGGAAACGCCATCTCTCGAGACAAGATTTAGGCACCGGAAAGAACCGGGCGCGCCTGTCAGGCGCGTGACACTGGCAGTGGCGGTGGCAGCACTGGTACAGGCGGACTCGGCGCTGGCAGCGCTGCAACTGCGCGACATCGACGGCAAAGCGACGACGATTGCCGCGGATACGGAGTTTGCCCATGACACGGTGCTCAATGCCACGTGGTGCCTGACGGCCAACAACACCAGCTTGCCCTGGGGCAACGCCAAGAGCTGGGCGGCCGGTCTGACGGTCGTAGCCTTCAGCGGCTGGTCTCTGCCGGCGGCGGATCCGTCATGCGGCTTCAGCTACCTGCACCAACAGCCAGATGGGCGAGCTGTACTACACGGCCCTTGGTAATCCGGCAGGTGGTCCGCTCTTGAACACCGGTCCCTTCAGGAACTTGCAGTCCTGCGCCTACTGGTCGGGTATGGAGTAAGCGCCGGATCCCGGAGGCGCTTGGGGCTTCAGCGCCGGCCTTGGCGACCAGGGCGGCGCTGGACCTGACCGTGCAGTTCGAGGTTACGCAGTGGACCTCGCTGCCGCAGTCACGACCCCATCGCGCGCGGCGATTTGAGCAGGGCCCGCGATCTGCTCCTGCGCCTGAAGTGACGTGACAGATGGACTGAGTGGCGGTGGGATGCACGACAAACTGGTGCGGCGGACAGGACAAAGCGGGAAGGCGTTCAAGACCACGAATGTGCTCTACCGATACGCAGGACTTTTCGAAAGATTCTGGAAGTTGCGCGGCCCATCCTGCTGATTGGCCACCGGGCTCGGCCCTAACCTCCTTCACGGACAAGAAGCTGGTGCTTGGCAGCCTGAGAAGTGATGTGCTTGTGCTCTTCGTGCCGCCTGGTCTCGCCCTTGAACACTGGCGGCGGCGCTGATCGACTGACGCAAGGCGCCGCCCCTGTCTGATCGTCGAATTGATAGCTTATACAAGATAATCCGGTAAGGCATTGTTTTGTATATGCCACCTCGCCGCAGACGATCACGTCGGTCAGCCCCGCCACCGGTTGTGGGGGTGACAGCGGGAAGTACTTCGACAGCGACGGCTGCACGTCGGCGTCGATGAGGAGCACGCGCAGCCCCATGTCGGCCAGCAGTGCACCCAGGTTGGCGGTGAGCGTCGTCTTGCCGACGCCTCCCTTGGTGCTTGCGATGGTGAAGGTGATCATCGTTTACCTGACGGTTCGTGACGGTCATCAGGCATACGTAATCGCGCGCAAAAGTGTCGGGTCAGTCGCGCAAATAATTTTCGAGCCCGTGCTGCTCGAAGATGCGACGGATGCGTCGGATCTCCTCGTAGAGGGTTCCGCGGGGGATCCCCAGGCGCTCCGCCGCTTCCTTGACGGAGAGCCCTTGCTCGCCGAGCAGTTCGCAGAGTCGTCGCTGGGCGGGGGTCATCAGGGCCAGCACCCGGGCGAGGTCGATGCGGGCACCGCGGCTGTCGATGCCTCCGGCTCCGTCCGGATCGGCCTGCTCGTCGGCCAGCACCTCGCCGAGGGTCAACCCGTCCTCGGCGTCACCGAGCGGGGCTTCCAAAGACAACGCGCCGGGGTCACCGGCGCGCTTGTCTGCTGTCATGCCCCGCACCATGTCCCTCAGCCTGTTGCGCGTGACCTGGGCAAGATAGGAGGCGGGCGGCGGCGCGTTCGCCGACGCCGGCAGGCGGCCCCGGACGACGATCCAGTGGGCCAGGCACTCCTGCACGAGGTCGTCGAACTCCTCCCGCTCCAGCATCCGGTCCCGGCGCCTGGCTTCGCTCACCAGTTTCTTGATCGTCGCGATCTCCCACCCCTCGAGCCCCCTCCCCGCCTTGAGAGGCATGCGCTCTCCCGTCGGTCAGACGAGAGAGGCAACGGATGGAAATAGTCTGCAAGATAGGCGTCTATGTCATGAATGACGCGCCAGGCGGAAACATTTGCGCCGGAGCCCGACACGCTCGCGGCGGATTACGGAGCCCTGAGCAGAGGCGAGGTCCGACCCGGTCCGGTCAGGCGCCCATGCCGGCGACCGGCGAACCAGGGGTCAGAATCTTCCGCGATGCGCTGGTCTGGCGCCTATGGCGAGGCGCGCAAACTCGGTTGCGCACCCAGGGCTGGGCCGCCCGACGTCGAGGCTGGGACATCCCTCAAAACCCCTTTTCTCCCCGATTTGTCCGAGGAAATACGTCCCAAGCTGATGCAGAGAAGGCCTCCCGGGATCAGCACGATACTCGGGCAAGGGGCGCCGACCTTCACGTCGACGAGTCGCCGCCCCATCGTCCTGCCAACGCAGCGAACTGCTCCGCGTACTTCTTCGGCTGGGCGATTCGCAGTTCCTCCAGGTTGCGCTGCTTCCACCGGATGGCCGGAAGCGCTTCGAGGTGGGGGATGCCCAGTCCCTCCAGCATCGGCTCGCCGCCAACCAAGCCAAGAAGGAAGCGGCGCTCGGTCGCACCCAACCCCGACTGCAGGTCGCTCATCATCCGGTCTCGCGTCTGCAGCAGCGCCTCCAGCGGGATGGGCTCGGCGGTCATGCCCGCGAAATTGCGCTCGTAGTCATGGCGAATGTCACGCGGAGACGCATAAAGGACCTCATGCACCGGCCGGTTGTGACAAGCCAGGTAGACCACGAACGCTCGGCGGATGCCTGGTGTAATGCCCTCATGAGCATAGAGCTGCATGACGTCGAACAGGTCTCTTGGATGCTGGCGATCCAGGGCGGCGACGAGCTTGCCGGCATAGACATCGTCCAGTGAAACCACGGGAATCTCCACGTCAGCCATCAGTGCATCCCGGGCTGCAGGCCTGAGCGAGGCTCGACCGACCGGCATGACGGTGCCCCGCATGACTACATTGACCTCGACCTTCACTTCGATTCGGCCACGGCGCACCAGCAGCTTGGCCTCGACACCGGCAGACGCCGGGAAGTGCACCTGGAAACCGCGGCGGATCAACCGCTCGGCGGCATCCCGCAAGGCCTGTCCGATCTTCGCCAGCGCCTCATCGCGCGGCAGGGATGGGTCGACGAACACGAGGTCCAGATCGACCGACAGGCGCGGCATGTCTCGGAAGAACAGGTTGATGGCCGTTCCGCCCTTCAGGGCAAAGGTGTCGCCGAAGAACACCAGGGGCGCGACCTGCGTGAGCATGCGGGCGGTGTCCAGGTAGACCGGAGTCATGCCTTGAGTACCAGGAGTCCCTCGACCGTACGTGACACCCAAGGTCGGGCACTGCCAGTGGGCAGGGATCGGGCATCCAGCTTGGCCACCCACGGGATGGACACCTCACGCGCCAACTGAAGGCAAAGGCGCACGGTCTTCACACTGGAGCAGTGAAGCAACAGGTCACCCAGCACATCAGCACGCAGACTGTAACTGCCCTCGACCAGTTCACGAGCCTCCTGCAGAGGCTGCCGGACCCCGACCTCGCTGAGCATCTCCAGCAGCGCCCGCTCAGGGGATGAAACACGTGGCGCCCCATTGCGTCCCTCCAGGGGGGCCACGTGCAGCAGGGTAGCCGGCTCCTCACGGAACAGCCGCTTGCGGCGGTATTCGCTTGGGAAGCGGGAGCTGAACCACTCCGGTAGCCGCCCGACTGACCAGCCGTAGAGCTGCAACACGGATTCCTGCACCACATACTGGCGCACCCCCCACCAGTCCAGCGCCGTCTTGCCGCCGACATGGAGCCCGTCGAGTTGTCGCTCCAGCAAGGCCAAGCTCGCATGCAAGTCGAGCGGGGTTCCCGGACGGGTGTAGACACCCCGCCCCAGTCGCAGCAGCCAGCCGGCTCGTACGTAGTAGCCCGCGAGATCGGCGGAAATACCGAGCGCGGCCAGATCGTGCATCGTAACCGGAGCACCGGGAGCAAGGCGGGTGTGGAGCTTCTTCAGACTGCTCTCAGTCGTTGTGGTCATGTGACGCAACCCGTCGTGGTGTGGGGGGGTTACGCTTGGATTACTTGTTCGTATCGTAGCATGGTTTAGTTAAGTCGCATTTTTTCAAATTCTGTGTCGACGGTCGTGCCAATTCCGGCGCACTGAAACGAAGCCACAGGTTCGGTCAGACGAAAAAGTTGCCGTCATCGAAGCCAAGACCGATCTTGCATGCGCCTCGTACTCGGACACCCGCTTCGGCGGCTGAAGATCAGTCACGATCTGCTCCGCCAACCCGGCCAATACCCCATCGCCAAGTTGCCGTTGCAGATACGCTAGCAGGTCGTCCTGACGCGACTGCGCGGTTGTGTGCCTCAATTTGTGCAAATTGGCGATCAAGGCTGAGGTCATGCTGATCCGGCGGCGGACTACGTAGCGTGATCGGAGGAGATGCCCGACCCGGTCCGGTCACGCGCCCATGCCGGCGACCGGCCGGCCAAGGGTCAGAATCTCCCGCGATTCTCCGGTCTGGCGTCTACGGCGAGGCGTGCAAATTCGCTCGTCGATCGGGGGCTATGGCGCCCGGCACCGCGGGCTAGAAGGGCGCGGCGCAGCAGGGTCTCCCGTATGGAAAAAGCCTCGCGAACACCGCTTACGGAGCCACTGATGGACCCGCGGGAGGTACCCGAACAATCGTGGCCCCGAGCGATGACACCTTGGCACCTGTCTCGATCGCCGTCACGTAGTCGGCCCAGAATTGCATCATGCGCACGCGCTCCGGCAGGTATTCGGCCCGGTTGTAGGCGCCACGCACCTGATTGCGCTCGGTGTGCGCCAACTGACGCTCGATCACATCTGGCCGCCACCCCTGCTCGTTCAGGATCGTGCTGGCCACGGCACGGAAGCCATGACCGGTCATCCTGCCTTTGTAGCCAAGCCGGTATAACGCGAAGAGCATGGTGTTGTTGCTGATTGACTTCTTCGGATCGCGGCCGGGGAAAACGAGGCGGCTGCCGCCGGCAAGCGCACGCAGTTCGGCGAGGATCTCGAGGGCCTGGCGCGCTAGGGGCACGACATGTTCCGCTCTCGCCTTCATGCGCTGGGCCGGAATGATCCAGATTCCGGCCTCCATATCGACCTCCGACCAGAGGCCACCGATCAGTTCGCCGGTGCGAACGAAGGTCAGGATCATCAGTTTCAGGGCCAGCATGGTCTGACGGTCTCCCAGCTTGTCGTAGGTGCCGATGGCGTGCACCAGCGCCGGCAGTTCCTCCGGACGAACCGCCGCCTGGTTGTGCTTCACGTGGGGAGTGAGCGCGCCGCGCAGGTCCGCCGCGAGATCCCGGGTGCATCGCCCGGTGGCGATACCGTAGCGAAACACCTGTCCGCACACCTGCAACACGCGGTGAGCCAGATCATGGGCGCCCCGCTTTTCTATCTTGCGCACGGTCGCCAGCAGTTCCGGCGCTTCGACCTGGGAGATGGGACGCGAGCCAAGAAGTGGAAAGATGTTCCGTTCGAGGCGGCGCAAGACGTCCCTGGCGTGGGTCGGCACCCAGGTATGAACCTGCCTGGCGTACCACTCGCGGGCCACCGCCTCGAAACAGTTTTCGGTGTCAAGTTTCGCCTTGACCTTGGCAACCCGCCGCTCGACGGCAGGGTCGACTCCGCCCATGAGAAGCTGTCGCTCGGCATCGCAGCGAACCCGTGCCTGCTTCAGAGACACGTCCGGATAGACGCCCAGCGACAGCAACTTCTCCTTTCCCGCTACCCAGTAGCGCAAACGCCAGTACTTGCGCCCGTCAGCGTGGACCCACAGTTGCAAGCCCTTGTTGTCGGGAAGTTTTTTGAGGGCTTTCCCTTCAGCGGTGGCCGCTTTGCACTTGGAATCGGTGAGCATCGTGGTAACTCCAGAAAGCCGATTTGTTACCACGGTTTTGTACCACGGTTCTACCACGGTTTGCAAAGGCAGTTACCACACCTCCCCGGAACAGAATATTCCGGTAAGTCTATGTTTATAGGATATTTCTGGAACGCTCAGGACGATTTTGGATGTCGTTCTGGCGGAGGGTGTGAGATTCGAACTCACGGAGGCCTTGCGACCCCGCCGGTTTTCAAGACCGGTGCAATAGACCACTCTGCCAACCCTCCGAACTTCTCGACGCGCTACCGCCGCCGGTTTTAGCTCCGGCTAACCTGAAGGTTACCCTGCGCTGGCGCCAGCTCCGCGGGCGCCAAGACCGGTGCAATAGACCACTCTGCCAACCCTCCGAACTTCTCGACGCGCTAC
>JBAXBV010000070.1:0-6429 GCA_037141795.1 Betaproteobacteria bacterium | reverse complement strand
GCGGTGTAGGTGTACTGGGTGTAGATGCCTCGGCCCCAGGTCCGCCGCTTGAGCATGCCGCTGGGGTAGTACTGGTATGAGGGGCCCGCGGATTGTTGGACCGGGCACATGGGTAACACATCGTTCCGGCCACATGGGTGACACTTGAAGTTTATGGCGATCGGCACGCGTCGGGCGGCGACGCAGCGGAGGGCGAGCGAAGCGAGCCCGCAGCGGAGTCGCCGCCCGACGCGTCGACCGATCGGGGTCAATCCAGCGTCGCCGAGGCGTCGAGCGGGTCGCGGACTCGCACCCGGCCATCACGGCCGTCGAGCACGCCGATCAGCGTCTGGCAGGAGTGAACCTCCCAGAAGTCCTCGTCGGTCTCGACCAGACCCACCAGCCGCCCCGAGAGCGGCTCGGAGAGGTAGCGATGTTCCCCACGCCACCTGATCGTGCCGTCGGTCCGCACGCGTCTTCGCTCCCAGTGCCCCGGATACGGGTCTTGTTCCTCGCGATCGCCGAGATACATGCGTGACGAAGGGACGTACACGGAGGCGGGCGGCTGCTGGCCGATCGCCTCGTGCGGCCTGTCCTCGTTGAACTCCTCGCGGAAGCCGTTGAATCGTCGCTGTTGGCCTCGCATGCTCCATGCCGGAGGACACGCCGTCTCCGCCTTCAGTGTCCGGTGCATGCGTTCGTGCCGTCCGTTCTCGCCGGGCTTGCCCGGCGTGATGTGCTCCACCTCGATCCCCAGCGACATGAACCACACGCTCAGCCGACTCAGTCTCGCCAGGCCGCTTCCGGCGAAGGGAGAACCGTTGTCGGACTTGATCCGTTGCGGCAGCCCGTACACCGCGAACAGCCGCCTCATGCTTGTCACCACCCCGCAGAGTTGCGTACCGGGCTTGGCGTCGACGCACAGCAGGTACCGGCTGAATCGGTCCGCCACCGTCAACGGATAGCACAGCGACCGACAGCCCAGCCTGAACTGTCCCTTGAAGTCGATGGTCCACGTCGCGTTGGGCGTGCTCGCCTCCTCGGACTTGTTGTGCGGCCCGGGCCGCCGACGCGCCTTCTTCCGCGGGCTGGTCAGGCCGGCGCGCCGAAGGATCTCGCTGGCTGTGCTCAGGCACGGCAGTTCCAGCCCGGGATCCATCCTCGACAGGTACGGCAGGATCTTCTTGACGCCCCAGGTCGGATGCTCGAGCCGGGTCGACAGGATCGCGTCCAGCACGTCGTCGCTCACCGCGTCCGGTTGCGTCAGCCGAGCTCGCGACCGGTCTGCGAGCCCCGTTCTTCCCAGCGCCTGATACCGCTCCCGCCACTTGTACGCGGTCTTGCGCGACACCCCCGCCCGGCGGCACAGATCCGCCACGCCGACCTCTCCGGCCAGCATCGCCGACACCAACGCCTCTCGCAGTTCCACGGTGCAGATCTCCTTCCACGGCATCGGATGACTCCTTTGCCGAAGATGTATACCTGTCACCCATGTGCCCGGAACGATCTGTCACCCATGTGACCGGTTCATACCTTGACGGGCACCCGCAGGCCCTCTTGCCTCCACAGCAGGTAGATTCGCTTGACGTTCACGCGCCAGCCCTCCAGCCGCAGCATCCCGCAGATCATGCGATGCCCGCGCCGAGGATGCCGCCGCACCAGGTCGTGCATGCGGCGAAGCAGCGGCTCGTCGGCCAAACGAGGCGCCGGAACGTATCGCTGCGTCGACCGTGGTTGGCCGAGCACGCGACAGACGCGGCGTTCCGCCCGTTGAAGTCGGTCCTGAACGTGCTTCACGACGCCCCTCCGGCCCGAGGGGCTCGATGTTTTCCCAGGTAGCTGTTGGCCTCCATCAGGATCGCGATGTCCACCGCCTGATCGGCCACCACGCGTTTGAGGCGTTGGTTCTCGATCTCGAGTTCCTTGAGGCGTCGGGCCTCCTCGGCTTTCATGCCGCCGTACTGGCTCTGCCATCGCGCGAACGTCGCCTCGCTGACGTCCGGCGTCTAGACGATCTGGGCGACGGATCGGCCCGCCGCGAGCATGGCGTCGGCCTCCCGCAGCTTGGTGATGATCTGTTCGGGTGCGTGTCGGGTTCGCTTCATCGAAAGTCTCCTGGCCGCCACCGGCGACCTCCGGGACTCTCATAGGCCTGGATCAGGATTCGGGGGGCAGGTCAAGGCTCGCAAGCGATCCGATCAACCATTGCACAGGCTCACTCGTTTTGCACAGATGGGGAAGTTTCCCTCGTGTCCTCGGACCATTGCGGACGCAACCATCGCATTGTCACTGGAAGAAGTGTCGTGGCTTGGGCTCACGCGGGCGGACACCGATCTCGGAGTCGTAGCGAACCGCGGCTGACCTGGGCGCAAGGCACGCTCGAAGGCGATGTTCTGCCGAGGTATTCATACCTTCGGAGACACCGCCTGAAATCGGTGATCCGTCACGCGGAGGGGAGATCGGGGCTCCTGGCGTGGCGAATACCAGTATGGAGGAGTATTATGAACGCAGTCAGTCGCAGGTTGTTCTTGGGTGGCGCCGGATCCATGGGCGCTACCGCAGTCGCGGGGATTGCGGGTGCGCGCCAGTTGTACGACTCAAGGCGCAGCACGGCGGGATCAGCAGCGGATGATCGAAGCGATCCGGTTCCCGCGATGACGGAGATGCAATATCGCGTCGGCGTTCCGATCCAGAGTCTCCCCGGCGACGGATCCGCCCTGTATGTCATTACTTTGCCCGGCAACTACTATCTCGCTGGTGGGCTTCAAGGCGAGGCGGGTTTGCATGGCATCGAGATACGCGCCAGCCACGTCCGGATCGACCTGCGCGGGCACTCGCTCCGCGGCACATCCGGATCACGCTCGGCCATCGTCGCCGTCCCCGGCATCCGCGCTTGCACAGTCATAGACGGCCACGTGCTTGGCTGGGGAGCGTGCGGCATTGACCTCATGAATGGTCGCGAATCCAACGTTTCCCGCATCAGCGTCGGCATGAATGCCGGTTCGGGCATCAAGGCGAACGGCGCCAGCGTTGTTGTCGACTGCGCAGCGTCGTCCAATGGGGACCATGGAATCGAAGCCGTGCATCTCACAGTTGTCGAGCGATGCAGATCCCTGTCAAACGGGCGGGCCGGAATCCGAGCCGACTCCAACTCTACCGTCTCGGACTGTGCATGTTCGGACAACCGAGCCCATGGCATTTGTGCCGGATCACAGTGCCGAATCGACCATAACGCGATTTCTGGAAGCCCGAGAGGCATCATGGTGGGTTTCGGCTGTCGTGTCGAAGACAATTTGACTTCCGCCAATGCGATCGGGTACCTCGCGGCGGGCGTCGGCAATTTCCTTGTCCGCAACTCGTCCCAGGACATCGAGGCGTTCACTATCGCGGCGGGCAACGCGTACGGGCCCATCGTTCACGTCGCGGGCGCCGGCTCTCTGTCGGGTGTCGCCAACGCCGATCATTCCTGGGCCAACTTCTCGTTTTAGCTGCACCACGCCACGGGGCGCCACGAACTGCTGAGGCCCGCCATTCCACTCCTGATCGAAAACTCCGACCCCTCGCGGCAATGTGTTGTCGGCATCGCCATGTCGGCGGCGACGGCGGGTCTCCTCCGCTGCGACGCCGCGGGATGGGGTGGATCCGCGGAATCATTCTCCATCGTGATCCCGGTGTTGGTGAATGAGGCGGGAGGCACGGCGTTTCAGAAAGTCGTGTTTGAGGCCGCCGGCGGCGGCCAACTCGTGTTTGCGTTGGTCTACGAAACCGACGGGGCCACGTACTGGCGTTTCTCATGGCACGTGGGCAACTCTCAGTCCGGGGTTGTCGGAGAGAACATCGGGTTCGATCCGGGTGGACGTGTTTGTGCGGTCGCTCTTTCATACCAGAAGCGAACCGCGGGCGCTGCGCTGTCCCGCCTTCGGGTGTGCGTCTATGTGCCCGGCATGGCCGCGACGAACTTCTCCGAATCATTCACTTCCACAACAACGCTCTCGGGCGCGCCGACAAGCTGGGGTATCGGGCGCAGATACACGAATGTTCCCGCGAACAACGCCAACATGCGAGGGCTGTTCATCCTTTGGGTTCTGCGCGCCTCAGCGATGGGTGGCCAGCTCGTCGCAGATGGCCGCACGCTCGATGACGGCGTCGCTTCCGTCAACGTCCGGAATCTCATCTTTCCAACGCCCGACGCGACCGACTTCTGCGGGGCTCCGGCGAAGTTCCCGGGCGCCGTCCTGTACGCGCTCAACCATTCCTGCTCGGGACGCCTGTGGAATGGCTACGCCGACTGCAGGCCCGGAAAAACGACGCCGACGTGTGCCGTGTTCGACCTCCGCGCGGCGGATTTTGGCCGCTATTGGAATCGTGGGGGCGGCGGACAGTTCACGGGCAGCATCAAGCACGTCAATCCGTACACACAAGCCGGGCTGACGACGTTGCCGCCTCCCGTGAATACAACGCTCCAGCAAGGCATCACTGCGCCGTTCACGACTGACGGCCCCACCGGCGTGCCCGGAGCGGGCGCGCTCCGCTTCATGGCAGCGGCTCGTGGCGAGTACTCCGGTCAACTCAGCGTCCTGTTCGTTGCAAACTCCCGTGGCGTAACCAGCGCGGGCCCTGCCGAACTTCGCCTGAATGACGGCACCTTTGCAGGCCGAACGCTGCTTTGCACATATCCGGAGGCTGGCGTTGCATCGCTCGCGCCGCTCTGGAACGGGGGCCTGATCGGGATGTCCAATCTCCCGATCCCGACTGGTCTCTATGACTTCGGCGCCTTGGCGGTCGAAGCCGGAAACGGCTCGCCCGAACCGCTGTTCGGCGCGGATTGCAATGAGGCGCGGCCCTCCTGCCGAGATCTCACGACCCTCGCGCCGGTTCCGGTTCGGGTCGCGACAACCAAGCTCGTGAATAGTTCATATTCGCGCACGTGGGCGGGCAGTCGATATGCTACGACTGTCGCCGGCCAGACCGCCCGATTCCAAGGCAACGCTGCACCCCGCTCTGTCAATATCGGCTTTGAGTATCGCGTCCTCATCAGGCCTGAAGCCGGAATGCCAACGACCGATGGACTCGAGATCGGTTTTTATGTCCTGCGAAATCCATTGGGCTCGACGTTTTTCTACCGCAAGGCGATCGCCTCCGGACAGGCCGGTTCGGACGCGCTCGACGCGCCGTACGTGAAGTCGAATAGTGACGTCGAAGCGGGGAACGTGAGTGACGCCCCGGTCGTCGATGCGGGGGCGCCGCGTTTCATCAACGATTTCACCGTGGGCGATGACGGATTCGTCGTCATCGACAACACGAGCGGCCGCATGACCCCCGGCCACGTGGGCCAGTGGTTGGAGATAGTCTCGACCGTCGGAGTACGGCAGGACATCGCATGCATCAGCGCTGTCGACAACACCAACCCCCAACGGTGCCGTGTCTACTACGAGGGAGCGGTGAAACGGGAACCGATCCCGTCGGACCGGGTGTACTGGCTCACGACGCCGAGTGAAAGGTACCATCGGATCGTGGTGAAGTTCGACGGCGGCGAGACCACGCTGTGGCGCGGGATCAGCATTCAGGTTGCATCATCCGCCGCCGGCTTTGGCGCCGATCTGCTCGGACTGCATTTCCGCAACACAGACCGATTGGGTGTCATCTCCGGTCAGGCAGCACGGAGCGGCTGCGGCATCTCGTATCAACAGGCTCGATATTTCTATTCGGTCACCCCGTCGCTGGAGACATCGCCGTTCCAGGAGATGGTGAAGCTCATCAATCCCGATGTGTGCATCGTCTGCACGGCTGATCAGGGTGACACGATCAGTTTCGCGGATGTGGCGCGAAACACGATGGTTGCGTTTGTCCAGCGCTGGACCAACGCCAAAGCGGGACTGGAGCCGATCTTGTACAGCACCGGCCCGGAGTTTGCCAGCGAGATCTCGAACGATTATGCGGAGGATGCCAAGGCGAGCTTTCACGTCGCGTACCGCCAGGCGGCGGGGGATCTGGGGATACCCCACCTGAGTCTGTACTACGACCTCGTCGGCGGGACCGGTTGCATGAACGCGCACCTGACCGGTGAAGTCACGGAAAGCCGGACGCACCCGAGCACGGGGTTTGACGTTGAACGAATGGTGTCGCAGTTGGAACGCCTCAGTGCCGTGCCCTGCATGGCCGATTTCAACCAGGACGGCGGAGTCGATGGCCAGGATGTTCAGGTGTTCTTCGACGACTGGGAGCATGGCCGCTCGCGTTCCGACGTGAACCTCGATGGCGGTGTTGATGGAAGCGATGTCGTCGCTTTTTTTGCGGCGTGGGAAGCGGGCGGATGCTGACTGCCCTGACGTGCCTGGGTTCCTGAGCCATTTCGAGTGAGAGTGACGTGCCCCCGTTTTCAGTACCAGCCGCTATGAGAGTCAGGTGATGGTACCCGCAACCGTCGCCATCGGGCGTCGGCCGTCTTCC
>JBAXBV010000069.1:0-6433 GCA_037141795.1 Betaproteobacteria bacterium | reverse complement strand
ACGAGCCCCGTCGATCAGGCAGAGAGCCAGTTCTACTGGATGAACAAGATCAACATCGGTGGGCCGCACGGTCTCCCGCGGCGGAGGCGGGGGCGGAGGAGTATCCACGACCTTGGGCGGTGGGGGCGGTGGTTCGGGCGGCGGGGGCGGCGTGTCGGGCAGGATCAGCCGGGCGATGACTTCCTCTTCCACGAACTTCGAGGCGCCGCGCATCAGGCCGGCCTGCAGGGCGTAGAAGGACCCCACGTGAAGCAGCACGATGAACGCTACCACCATGCCCTGGCGCGTATTGGGCATTCGCTTGTCCCCTCGATCCCCGTTTGCTCGATCCGGTGTTTTCGTCGGCGCCGCCCTGCTCCGGCGCAAGGTGCCGGCCCGGACCTGCAGGCGGGCAGTCACGGCTCGCGTGATCCCGCCCGTCCCGGCGGATCACGACGCCGCAATTTAGCCCAAGAGCCGGGTGGCCGCAAACAGTTCTCATTTGCGGTGGGTGGGTCAGGAGTTTTTCCCGGGTCTGAGCCGCTCCGGGGGGCAACGGCTGCGCGCCCGGCGGCTATACTCCGCCACCGCCGAGCATCGGGGCCCGAGCCATGATCGACCTCTATTACTGGACCACGCCCAACGGGCACAAGATCACGATCTTTCTGGAGGAAACCGGCCTGGCCTACCGGCTCAAGCCGGTGCACATCGGTCGCGGCGAGCAGTTCGATCCTGCGTTCCTCGCCATCTCGCCCAACAACCGCATTCCCGCGCTGGTGGATCACGACCCCGGCGACGGTGGCGAGCCCGTGTCGGTCTTCGAGTCCGGCGCGATGCTGGTCTACCTCGCGGCGAAGACCGGACGTTTCCTGCCGCGCGACACCCGGGCGTGGGTCGATGTCCTGCAGTGGCTCATGTGGCAGATGGCCGGGCTCGGCCCGATGGCGGGGCAGAACCACCACTTCGTCCAGTACGCGCCCGAGCGTATTCCCTACGCCATGGAACGCTACGTGAAGGAGACCGCCCGGCTCTACGGCGTGCTCAACAAGCGGCTCGCCGACCGGGAGTTCGTGGGAGGGGAGTACTCCATCGCGGACATGGCCTGCTACCCGTGGATCGTTCCCCACACCCGGCAGCAGCAGAACCTCGACGACTTCCCGAACCTCAGGCGCTGGTACGAGACCATCCGCGCGCGGCCCGCGGTGGTCCGGGCCTACGAGATCGGTGCGACGATCAACAGCAAACCCACGGTAGACGACGAGGCGAAGCGCATCCTCTTCGGGCAGGACGCCACGACCGTCCGCTGAGTCCCGCGCGCCGGGCGTCAGGCGGGGTCCGCCGCCGTCCGGGCCCGGTAGAAGCGCACCGGCTCGGCCGGCACATCCTTCAGGATGGACTTGCGGATGCGGCCCACCACGTGCATCTCGCAGGGCTTGCAGTCGAAGCGCAGGGTCAGCCGCTCGTCGCCGTGCACCAGCGTCAGGGGTTCCGCCCGCACCTGTCCCTGCACACCCTGCACCCCCTTGGCCTGCTTGGGGCACAGGCTGAGGGAAAAGCGCACGCAGTGCCGGGTGATCATGAGGGGCACCTCGCCGGTTTCCTCGTGGGACTCGTAGGCCGCCTCGATCACCCGCACGCCATGCCGCGCGTAGAAATCCCGCGCCTTGTGGTTGTGGACGTTGGCAAGGTAGGTCAGGGTGTCCTCGGGGTAGGGTACCGGCGGCTCCACGGGCGCGGCGCGGCCGGGCCGCCGCCACGCGGCAGCCCGGGCCGCCTCGAGCCGGGCGAGCGCATCCCGCCGCAACTGGTTCAGCGTGGATGCCGGCACGAACCAGGGGGTATCGAAGGCCACCTCGATGGCCGAAGCCGCGAAGATGGTGTTGCCCAGGCGGTCCAGTTGCCGGGCCGTCTGCTCCGTGGCCTGGGCGGGTTCGCGGGCCGGCTGTCGGGCGACCTCGGCCTCGGCCTGCGCCTGGTGGCCGTCCTCGTCGGTCACCTCGAGGCGGAAGCCCTCGCCAGTGGCCGACAGGCGCAGCCGCACCCCGATCCGCCGTTCCGCCGACTTGCGCTCCAGCATCTGGTCCCAGGCCATGTCCCGGTTGCGGTGCAGGGGCGTATCCACGCGCAGCCCCTCGAGTTCCGTGCCCGGATCGTTCGGCCGCACCCGGTAGCGGTGCGAGGCGGGGTCGCCCACGGGTGTCACCTCGTTCGCCCGCACGCCCCGCAGTTCGCGCTTCGCATCGTAGAAGGTGAGCCCGTCGCCGTTGCGCACGGGCCCGGTCGCCTCGATGTCGAACCAGTCCGGGCCGATGCGGGTCACGTGCCCGATGGGCAGGCCCACGTGCTTGGGCGAATCGAAGGCCCCGATGTCGTCCTTGCGCCCGTTCACGAAGTAATCCGTGGCGCCGCGGTTGAAATCCCGCGACGGGTCGGGCGCGAACAGGAACGTGCACCGCCCCGACGAGGCCCGCCGCAGGTCCGGCGAGTCGTCCAGGATGGCGTCCAGCAGCTGGCGGTAGTGGGCGGTCGTGTTCTTCACGAAGCCCATGTCCTTGTAGCGCCCCTCGATCTTGAACGACCGCACGCCCGCGTCCACCAGCGCCCGCAGGTTGGCGCTCTGGTCGTTGTCCTTCAGGGACAGCACGTGGCGTTCCCAGGCCACCACGCGGCCCTGCGGGTCGGTGACGGTGTAGGGCAGCCGGCATTCCTGCGAGCAGTTGCCCCGGTTGGCGCTGCGTCCGGTGTGGGCGTGGCTGATGAAGCACTGCCCGCTGTAGGCCACGCACAGCGCGCCGTGGATGAAGAACTCCATCGTGGCCGTGTCGAGGCTCGCCCCGATGGCCCGGATCTGCGGGAGCGTCAGTTCCCGGGCCAGCACCATCTGGCTGAAGCCCACGTCCTGGAGGAAACGCGCCTTGTCGGGGGTGCGGATGTCGGTCTGCGTGCTCGCGTGCAGCTCGATGGGCGGGAGGTCGAGTTCCAGCAGCCCCATGTCCTGCACGATCAGCGCATCCGCGCCCGCCTCGTGGACGTCCCGGATCACCCGCCGGGCGGCCTCGAGCTCGTCGTCCCGGAAGATCGTGTTGAGGGTGACGAACACCCGCGCGCCGAAGCGGTGGGCGTGAGCCGCGAGCCGCCCGATGTCCCGGACGTCATTGGCCGCATTCACCCGCGCACCGAAGGCCGGTCCCCCGATGTACACCGCATCGGCGCCGTGGTTGACGGCCTCGATGCCGATGTCGGCGGTGCGGGCGGGGGCGAGCAGTTCGAGTTCCGGACGGGGCATGGGCGGGGCAGGGGGGCGGGGAAGAGGTGGATTCTACTGGGGATCGTGCCTTCAGCCCGACCTGTGCGTGGTCCGCCGGCGGCCGGCGGTGGTACCCTCGGGGTCTTCGCAATCGATCGGATTCCCTACCCTCCGGCCATGAGCATTGCCCACCTGCGAAAGGAATACACCCGCGAGCGCTTCGACGAAGCCGACGCCGCCCCGGACCCCATCGCCCAGTTTCAGCGGTGGTTCGACGAGGCCCTCAGCGCGCAGCTGCCCGAGCCCAATGCCATGACGCTCGCTACGGCCACCGAGGCGGGCGTGCCCTCCGCGCGCATCGTCCTGCTCAAGGATCTCAGTGGCGGCGGGTTCGTCTTCTACACCAACTACGAGAGTCGCAAGGGGCGCGAGCTGGCAGCGAACCGCCACGCCGCCCTGCTGTTTCACTGGGTCGAGCTCGAGCGGCAGGTCCGCATCGAGGGGATCGTCGCGCGGGTCTCCGCGGCCGAGTCCGACGACTACTACCGCGTGCGACCCCTCGGCAGCCGCGTGGGCGCCTGGGCGTCCATGCAGAGCACCGTCCTGCCCAACCGGGAAGACCTCGAGCGCCGGGTGGAAGAGGCTGCCGCGCACCTGGGCGAGGACCCTCCCCGGCCGCTGCACTGGGGCGGGTACCGCCTCATGCCCCAGCGGCTCGAATTCTGGCAGGGGCGTCCGAGCCGCCTGCACGACCGGCTCGAGTATCTCCGGGACGCGGGCGGGTCCTGGCGTCTGCAGCGGCTTTCGCCCTGACGGGATCCGCCCCGTGACGGCCATCCCCCTGCCGGTCCTGTGCCGCGCTGCGTCGGGAGTACGCCCGTGACCGACGCACTGCCCGGCACCCGCGGCCGCAAGCGGGTCTTCCTCATGCGCCACGGCGACGTGGACTACCGCGCCGCGGAGGGGCGGGCCATCCTGGCCGACCAGGTCCCGCTCACCGCCGAGGGCGAACGCCAGGCCGGTATCGTGGGCGACGTGCTGCGCGACATTCCCTTCGACATCGCGGCCCACACCGGTCTGCCGCGGACGGTCCGCACCCTCGACCTGATCCTGGGCGAGCGGCCCGTCCCGCGGCGGCCGATTCCTGCGTTGCGGGAGATCCGCTCGGGGGATTTCGGCCTGCTGTCCCCCGAGCGCTTCGAGGCCGATTTCGTCTACGGTTTCGAGAACGCCGGCGCCCCTGGTGCCCGGTTCGCCGGGGGCGAACTCTTTGCCGACTTCCAGGCGCGGACCGTGCCCGCCTTCGAGCAGTTCATCCTCGAGGCCGGCTGGCGCACCGCGCTGCTGGTGTGTCACGGCGGCACGAACGCCGTGCTGCTCGCCTGGATCACCGGCGGCGGCCTGGCGGGGCTCGGGCCCTTCGATCAGGATCCCTGCTGCCTCAATGTGCTGGATTTCGACGTCGTCGACGGCGTCATCATTCGCAAGCTCATCCGCACCGTGAATGCCACGGCCTACAACCTGGCGAAGGACGGGCTCTACCAGAGCGTGATCGAGCGCATGGCGGCGCAGCTGCGTGGCGCCGGACGCTGAACGCCCGACCCGCCGCGTCGCGCTGGCGCGCGCGGCGCGTATACTCTCTTCGTCATATTGACACCGACTGAACGCGCGAAATGGACAACGGACGCAGTTACGCGATTCTTCGCAGTCTCCTCGTGCGCACGGCGGGCCGGGCTGGTGCGGGGTTCCTGGACGCCGCCGTGCAGGCCTTTGCCGAGGAGTTCGGCGCCCGGTTCGCCTTCATCACCCAGGCCCTCGACTTTCCTTCCACGACCGTTCGGGTCCTCGCCGCCTTCCGCAACGGAGCGCCCGTGGGTGGTTGGGACTTCACCCTGCCGGGGACACCCTGCGAGGCGCTGTATGCCGAGCCCAGATCGGCCACCTTCGAACGCGGGCTCGGCGTCGGCATCTCCGTCATCGCGCAGGATGTGTGCCGCCTGTTCGAGCCGACCCGCGGCACGGGGTTCGAGGCCTTCATCGGCGTGGCCCTGTGGGACGAGAGCAACCGTATGATCGGGCACGTGGCGCTTTTCTTCGAGGAGCGGTTCACCGACCTCGTGGAACTCAAGCGCACGGTCGAACTGGTGCAGCTCTTCTCGAACCGGGTCGAGGCCGAACTTAACCGCATCCGGATGGACGCCGAGCGGGAGGCCGCGCTGGCGCAGCTCGCGGAACTCAACAGCAGGCTCGCGCACGAGAGCGTGACCGACACGCTCACCCGGCTCTACAACCGCCGCCACTTCAACGAGCGGATGCGCTACGCCTTCGTCCGTTTCCAGCGTGGCGGCCATCCCTTCGGCGTGCTGCTTCTCGACCTGGACAATTTCAAGTCTGTCAACGACCGCTATGGTCACGCCGTGGGGGACGAAGTGCTCGTCACCGCCGCCAGCGTGCTCAACCGCCACACCCGCAACGGCGTCGAGGAAGTCTTCCGCGTGGGCGGCGAGGAATTCGCCGTGATCTGCGACGGCATCCAGCACGAAACGGATCTCGCCCAGACCGCGGCGCGGATCAACGAGGCCATGCGGAATACGGCCACCCACGCCGAGTGCGGACCCATCCGCGTCACGGCCAGCATAGGGGGCGCGCTGCCCTGCGATGGCGACGGAGACTGGGCCCAGATCTATGGACGGGCCGACGCCAACCTTTACCGGGCCAAACAGTGCGGGCGGGACCGCGCGGTGATCGGCCCCCCGCCCGCAGTCGCCGAACTCACCGCGGCCTGAAGCCCGCCATCCGACGTGGCCTTCTGGAGTCAGGCTTCTGGGGTCAGGCCTGCATACATGCATTTTGCGGCTTCTGGGGTCAGGCCTGCATACATGCATTTTGTGCTCTTTTCAGTTCTTGCCTCATCCCCGGCTTACGCGTCACCGGTGCCCCCAGTGCCGCGACGCCGTGACTGAGCGTGCGGGCATCCCGATGACTCATCGTGGCGAGTTCCATGAGCTTCGCGGGGCCCTTTCGAACGGCCGGCCAGGCGATCGCCGAGCATGCGCGCGACGACCCGAAGCCGAACAGCGGTTGGACAGGAAAAGCTGGGGCCCACGCAGAAAGTGGCAGACCTGTGTAAATGCCTATCGGCAAATATGCATTAACACGGGCCCGACGCCTGTGTTCAATATGCATTAACACAGGCCTGACCCCGTT
>JBAXBV010000068.1:0-7402 GCA_037141795.1 Betaproteobacteria bacterium | reverse complement strand
CTGCCAGGTGCCCAGGCTGGTGTCCAGGGCGGTCACGGCGATGGCCTCCACCGCAGCGCCGTCGGCATCGGTGATGCTGCCGTCGACCACCAGCGAGGCCACCGTCACGCCCGAGGGGTTGGTGGCACCTTCGAGCACGCTGCCCAGGGTCGGGCTGGCGGCAGCGTTCAACTGCGGGGGCTGGTTGAGGGTCGTGGCGACGATGGCGAGGGAGAACTCCGAGGTGGCGACGGCCGTGGCGCCGCTCATCCGCGTGGCCGTGGCAGTGATGAACTGACCGCCGGAAACGGGAAGCCCCGATGCGGAAAAGGAAAACACCGCGTTTCCGTCGCCCGCTGTGGTGACGGTCGTGCTGGCGAGGTAGGTCTGGCCCTCGCCGTAGCCGCTCGCGTCGGCCGACGGGGATGCGAAGAATTCGAGGCGGAAGGTGGTGTTCGCCGTGCTGTTGAGGGCGCCGTCGAAGATCGCTTGCGTGCCAATGCGAGTGACGCCCATCAGGACCGGAAAGTTCTGCAGCCCGTTGCCGCCGCTGTCGCCGTCGCCGGCATCGTTGGCGGTGACGGCGCCAGTCGCTTCGTTCGCATCCGAGATCAGGTCGATCCCCAGGCCGCTGTTGCCGTAGAGGGCGTTGCGGGTGATGACGCCATTGGCGCCGGGGCTCACCTTGATCGCCGCAGCCGGTCCGTTGCGGATGATGTTGCGGTCGATCGTGGCCGTGCCGGAACCGGCAAGCCAGACGGCGTGCCCTTCGGATCCGCTTCCGGTGCCGACGTTGTCGATCGTGTTGTTCTGCAGGAGTGCGTTGGTGGTCCCCCACTGGAGATCGATACCCGAACCGGGGGAATCGATGACGAGATTGCCGCGAACGATGTCGTCGACACCATTGAGATAGATGGGATCGAGGGTGACATTCCCGAGACTCGCACCGCGGATCTCATTGTTTTCCACGAGCGCACGGTCGGAGCCCGAAACGCCGTCGGACCCGAGGTCGATGCCGAAGTGCCGGCTGTACCCCAGCAGGTTGTTGCGGATGACGACAGAGTCGGTATTACTGGTGTAGATGTTTCGATCCATGCGCTTCGCAGTGCCGGGGTCCGTGAAGGCTGCGGCACCCGAACCGATCACATTGCCCTCGATGAGGGTGTACTCGGCGATGCTGGAGAGCGCGATGCCGTAGCCCACGTTGCCGACGAGCGCGAAGCCGCGGATGACGCTGGCGGAGGCCGAGACGGAAATGCCTGCGGTCCCCCCCCCGGCCGTTCCGAAGTCGAGCTCGATCATCGGGCGGATCACCTTCGACAGGGTGAGTCCGTCCACGCCGACGGTGCCGCCCGTGCCGAGAAGACCGGGCGACACGCCGAGGAAGGTGGCCTGTGTGGTGGCATCCAGGATCACTCTGTCGGTGATGGTGGGCAGGTTGCTGACGTTGAGCGTGAAGGTGTTCGTGCCGGCGTTGTAGCCGGGGTCGCTGAGGGGAATGGCGAATTCGATGACATCTGCACCGCTCGAGTTGGTGGTCGCGTTGGCGGCGAGGATGGCTTCCCGCAGGCTGATGCGGCCATCGGCCCCCCGGGACGCCAACAGGGCGGCAATGCTGCTGGTGTTGCCGTCCGCCGCGTCGCTGGTGGTGTCCACCAGCACGGGAGTCGCCCGCGAGAGGGTGCGCAGGTAGACGTCAGCGGTACCGTTCTGGTCTCCGGTCCACACGGCCTGCAGACTCCCGCCGGCGCTGACGGGGGCGAGTGCCGGATCCGTCCGCGCACCGTTGGTGCTGGTCGCCAGGGCGATTTCGCCGGTGACCGCCGAGATACCCGCGGTTTTGGAAAACTCGCGGACGACGACATCCTCGGCGCCGGACGCGTCGCTCTGCCACGCAACGGCAAACGTGCTGGCCGAGGTGCGCACCACCGCCGGCCGCTGCTGCGCCCCTGCCGTGCCGATGTTGGCCCGGACTTCGGATCCGCCGTTGCCGGAGTTGTCGAAGGCACGCACGAAGACGCCGCTCCCACTACCATCCTGTCCTTGCCAGGCGACCACGAATTCGCCGTCGTCGAAGTAGGTGACGGAAGGGGCCTCACCGCTGGCCGTGGCCATGCTCAGGGTGCTGCCGACGAGCGCCCCTGCCGCCGAATACCGCTGGGCCCGCAACTCGCCATTGCTTTCCTCCCAGGCCACCACAAAATCGCCCGAGGCGTTGACGCTCACACTGGAGTGGCTTTGCTCGTAGGAGACCTGCAAGGGCGCCGGTAACGTGAATTCGCTGCCGATGAAATTTCCCGCGATATCGAAACGACGACCCTTGATGACCCCGAGGCCGCCATTCGAGGAGGTCCAGGTGATGACGCCCGACGAGCCCAGGCTCGAGAGGGCGGGATCGGTCTGGTCCCCACTCACCGAGGAGTAGGGGCGAACCTCGCTTGTCAGTGCATTGCCCCAGGCGTCGTAGAGACGGAGGTAGACACCCTGGCCGGAGCCGTCGGATGCCGACCACGCAACCCTGAAGCCTCCGCCAGGGTCGAGTGTCACCGCAGGCGAGTTCGGCCCACCGGCGGTGGTCTGGTTGATCTGGAAGGCACTGCCCTGCGGACCGGACGCCCCGTAGAGGCGACCCATGATGCTGGAGGTGCTGGAGTCCACCCACACCACGAGGGAGTCCTCGCTTGCGTTCGTGGCCACCGCAGCCTTTCCATCGACTCCGGGGTTGCCGGTTACGCCGGGGAGCCTGCCGACCTGCCACTCAGCCGCCTGGGGATTGAGGTCGAGCACGCCAGTCCAGCCGGCGGGTTCGCCGTCGCCGAAGAGCTCGGCAGTCTCGATTGCACCAGTGGCGGCCTCGAGCCGCCAGTCGCCGCCGAGCGCGGCGGACCCGGTGAGGTCGTTGCTCGCAGCCACGTCGGCACCCGTCAGGCGGGACAGGGCTTCGATCAGCAGACGCCCGTCGGCGTCGGCCGAGATGTCGCAGCCGTACAGAAGCAGGTCGGCATCGTCGGAGAGGGCGTCGCCCCAGCGGCGGATGGCGGCGGCATTGTCGATGAGCCCGTCGAAGCCCAGCGTGGTGGCCCCCAGCTGCACCTCTCCGTTCGCGCCGTGGGAGATGATGTGGACAGCGGAGATACCCTCACGCCCGCGCAGCGCCCGGCTGATCTGCGCGATGCCGTCGGTGGCGGGGTCGAGTTCCACCACCTCGAGGGAACGGGAGGGGTCCGACTGGAGCGCTGCGACGAGCTGTTCGTGGCCCGCGACGCCCCGGTCGACGATGGCGAGTTCCCGGCGCCGGGAGTGGTCCTGCACGGACGTAGGGATCACGGGGTCCGCGGCGATGTCGCCGGCCGGGGCGGGCGAGCCATAGGCGTCGAGCGACCGGACAAGGGGCGCCGGGTCGGCGGGATCGGCCGAAAGCAATGCTGCCCCGTCGGCGGAGAAGAGAATCCTCGGTTCGAGTTCCTCGACCTGCAACTCGGGGCGCCGCCTGGTTCGTTTCAACCACCGCATGACGTCTCGTTCGTCTCCGTTTATGGGTTTCGGGCCGTGGCAGGCGGCCGGCGAAGCCCGGGGCGGCGGGCAGGCGCGCGGATTCACTCGAATTCGAAACCATTACGGCAGGGCGGGGCGAAAACTTAGGGTGCCGGCCCGCATGGCCCGAGAAAAGGCGGGATGGGGCGATCCCGGGACAGCCGTCGGGTCAATCCAGGCAACCGAGCAGGGTGAAGTCCTTCTCGATAGCCACATCCCGATGCAGCATCGCGGCGCGCTCCCGGCGCTGGCGGCGCTCCTCGCCCTGCTGCGGCAAGGCCATCAGGAGACGCACCAGCCACCCGGGTCGCCACCAGCCGGTCTCGGGGATGCGGTGCGGGGGGATGATCGGCGCGAGGCCGGCCAACCGTGGTGCGTCCAGCACGAGGAAGGCCTCGGCGCTGCCGGGATCGCCCTGACGGGCGCAGCGGCCGATCAGCTGGCGATCGATCCGCCCGGAGGCGTTGTGCTGGCAGGAGATCACGTGCAGCCCGCCGGCGTCCGCCACGCCCGGCCCGAGGGGAATGTCGGTGCCACGCCCGGCCATGTTGGTGGCGACGGTGATCTGCCCCGCAGCGCCGGCCTGGGCAACCACCGCGGCCTCGGCGGCATCCTGGCGGGCATTGAGGACCGCATGGGGCACACCGGCGGCGGCAAGCGCCCGGGACAGGTCCTCGGATTCGGCCACGGAATCGGTCCCCACCAGTACGGGCCGCCCCAGACGCCGGAGTTCCCGGACCCGTGCCACGACGGCCTGCCACCGGGCATGACGATCGGGGAACACCCGCATCGGCAGAACCCTGCGGCGCGATGGCTGCCGCAGGGGCACGGGCACCACCTCGAGCCCGTAGACGGCCGCGAGCTCGCGGCGCGCTTCCCGCAGGGTCCCGCTCATGCCGCCGAGGCGCAGATAGCGGCGGAAGAAACGCTGATAGGTGATCTGCCGGAGGGTGACCTGCCCCCCCGTGAGTTCGCAACCTTCCTTGAGCTCGATGAGCTGATGCAGACCGCGGGACCAGATCCGGCCCGGGGAGACCCGGCCCGTCGATTCGTCGACGATGACGACCTTGCCGTCGCGAAGAAGGTAATGGACATCCGGGCGGTAGAGATGGAGGGCGGCGAGTGCGGTGCACACGGTTTCCTCGCGGACCTGTCGGTTCCGCCACAACGCCCGGTGGGCCCGGGTCTGCTCGCCGAGTTGCGCGCGCCCCCGTTCGGTGAGGACAACCTGCATGCGGACGGGGTCGGGGCGGAAGTCCTTTCCGGGAACCAGCCGCCGCGCCAGGTCGAGCGCCTGCTTCTGGAAACCGGTCTGCCCATCGTCGGGGACGGGACCCGACAGGATCAGCGGCATGCGCGCCTCGTCGATGAGGACGCTGTCGGCCTCGTCCACGATCGCCATGCACAGTCCACGCAGGAGCGGGGTCGAGCCGGCCGCGGGTGTCGAGAGCATCGCGACGCGCCTCTGCAGGTCGGACTGGCCGGGCACCCTCAGCGCCCGGTCGCGCAGGTAGTCGAAGACGAGTTCGGGTGCGGTGCAATAGGTGATGTCGCAGGCGTAGGCAGCGCGGCGGGCCTCGGGGTCCATCGTGGCCGTGACGGTACCGGTCGTGAGACCGAGGGCAGCGAAAAGCGGCCCCATCAACGCTGCGTCCCGGGTCACGAGATAGTCGTTGACAGTGACCACGTGCACGGGGGCTCCGCCGAGGGCCGCAGCCGCGGCACAGAGCGCGGCCGCGAGGGTCTTTCCTTCTCCGGTGGCCATTTCCGCCAGACGGCTGTCGAGCATGATCCGCGCGGCGATCATCTGGGTGTCGAAGGCGTCCTTGCCGAGCGTGCGCCGACCGGCGAGCCGGATGATGGCGAAGGCCTCGACGAGGAGTTCCTCGGCGAGGCCTTCGTGCCGCAGCCGGGCGCGCAGGGAGAGTGTGCGTTGGTGGAGGGCGGACTGCCGCAGGCCCTGCAAACCGTGTTCGGTCCGGACGACACGATCGGCGAAGCGGCGATAGGCCAGCAGGCGGGTGCGCTGGACCAGTGGCAGGTGCGCTCGCAGCGCTCCGGCGAGGGCCGTCGTCGGGGTGATGACCGGGGGATCGTGTTCGGGATAGGGGCCGAGCAGGATGCCGGGTGCGGGAAGGGCCTGGGAGCTCACGCGCTGTCACCCGCTGCGTGTCCGGACAGTCCCGCCCGGGTGGGTGGGATCGAGCCGCCGCGCATCATCCCCCCGGATTGAAGTGCTGCAGGAACATCTGGCGCATCCTTCGCCAGAGCTGGAAGGCAAGCGGTTCGGGCCCGTGATCGAACCGGACCATCGCCCGGCCGCCGACCCGCTGGAGCGTTCTTCCCGGGAGGGCGAGGTCGATGTGAACCACCGGGTCGATGGTGCGCAACGCGTCCTTGTCGGAGGGATCGGTCTGGTAGGGACCACCGCCCCGGTCCCCCAGGGCACGGCCGGGGAGTTCCTTGACGGCGGCAGGAATGTCGCGCTGGACGGTGGCGACGAGGCGATCCCCCGGGTATTCGGCCAGGCGCACCTCGGCGCCCCGCAGGCGTTCCCGGATCAGGGCGGCGTCCCGCTGGGAGACGGCGGCCCGAACCTGAACCGCGCCGGGGTCGAGCACATAGCCGAGCGCCGTTCCCCGATGGACGTAGGTGCCGACGAGGTCCTCCTCGTGGGGGAGCACGGCCATGCCGGCCACCTGACTCCGGACTTCGAGCCTGGCAACCCGATCTTCCACGAGTGCCTGTTCGGCGACGGTCTGCTCGAGCTCCTGCTCGAGGTTTCGCGCCCGGAGGATGTCCTGGGTGAGGTTCTCGAAACGTTCGGCCTCGATCTCGCTCCGCCTGGCGGCCAGCTGGTCGCGGCGAGCCAGGAGTTCCGGATCGTCGAGTGTGGCGAGGAGCTGGCCGACCTTGACGTGTTCGCCGTCACGCACCTCGAATCGGCTGATGAAACCATCGGTACCGGCACGGGCGTGCGCCTGCTCCGGCAGCCAGATCATTCCGGGCGCGGCGGTGTGGAAAGGCAGGGGCAGGGCCACGGCAAGCACGAGCAGCGAGGCCGCCAGGGCCCCGAGCGCGAGACGGAGACCTCGCCTCGATGGTGCCGCTGCGCCCGCACCGAGGAGATCCCGGAGGGTCCGGTGAACCGGCAGGAACACGGACTGGATGCACGCGTAAAGGCCGGCGGTGACGCCCAGCTCGACGGAGTGGCCGCCGATCCAGAGAACGACCAGACCGGACACGAGCAGGCGATAGCCCCAGGCCAGCGGGGTGTAGAGAAACAACCACTTGGCCTCGCCCTTCCCCACGCCCATCTCGCCCGCGATGTCGGGAGACCGCGTGAGGCCCCGCAGACGCTCCTGCCAGAAGCGGCGGCTGCGGCTGGCGAGATTCGGCAGGTCGAGCAGGTCGCAGGCGAGGTAATAGCCGTCGAAGCGCATCAGGGGATTGGCGTTGAAGAGGACCGTGGATACCCCGGCGATGGTCATGGTGACGAAGGCCAGATCCCGGGGCAGGCCTTCCTGCGTGTTCAGCCACACCGCGAGGGCGATCGCCGCAAGGGCCAGCTCCACCATGATGCCCATGGCCGCCACGAGGCCGCGCTCCAGGCGGCCCGGAAAGGCCGCGGAGGCGGACGCATCCACATAGGGGGCCGGGACAAGCGCGAAGAGTGTGATTCCGGCGTCCAGCACTTCGCCACCGTAGTGCCGCACGGCGAGGGCGTGCCCCAGTTCGTGGAGCGCCTTGATGGGCGGGAACAGGATCCAGGCAAGCAACAGGTAGCGGGGTGTGGCGGCCGAGAGGGCGGCGTGATGGCTGATGTCGGCCCAGTTCACCGCGGCCGCCAGACCGCCGACCAGCACGCCCGCGCACCAGAGCAGCAAGG
>JBAXBV010000067.1:0-7839 GCA_037141795.1 Betaproteobacteria bacterium | reverse complement strand
CCGGCACGCTCGTGAACGACGGCACGCTGGAGATGAACTCGAGCACTCTGAACGCGCCGCTGGTGAACACCGGTGCGCTGCTGGTGCGCGGGAGCAGCCGGATCAACGGGACGTTCGAGACGGGCAGGGCCTCGTCGATCGTCATCCGTGGGGACGGCAACGTGGGCAGCAGCACGCTGACGGTGGCGGACGGGTTCGAGAACCGGGGCACGATCGAGCTGACCTCGCGCGACGGCGGGTACGGCACGACGCTGGCGGTGACCAAGGGCACGCTGGTGAACGCGGCAGGGGCGCGGATCGAGACCCTCGTCGGAGCGGGCGGGCCGCGGACAGTGACGGCATCCCTGGAGAACCGGGGCGATGTGATCGTTCGTCAGGACACGACAATCGGCGGCACGTCGACCGTCTTCACGAACGCGGGCACCGTGAAGGTGGCCGCGGCCAGCACGCTCACGCTGGGCGGTGCCGTCACGGGGCTGTCCGGTGGCGTGTTCGGCGGCGGGCGCTACGAACTGGGCGGTACGCTGCGCCTTCCCACCGGGGCCGTCACGCTGATCGGGGCCGATGTGGTCCTCGACGGCGCGGGCGGGGGCCTGCTGGGGTCGTCCGGACAGAATCTGCTGCCGGGGTTGACGGGCACTGTGAAGGGCGGGGCGCTGCGTCTCGCGAACGGGCGGGACTTCGCCACGACGCGCGACTGGAGCAATGCCGGTACGCTGGACCTCGGGGCCGACAGCCTCTTCTCCGCAGCGAACTTCCGGCAGGCCGGGTCCGGATGGCTCGTCGTCGCGCTGCCGATCGGCTCGGGCGACACGCAGCGCGCTGCGCCCATCGCGGTCGCAGGCCGTGCCGCGCTCGGCGGACGGCTCGCCATCGTCCCGTTCGGCCAGGCTCTGCCCGCGCTCGGCGACAGCTTCGCGTTGCTGTCGGCCAGCGCGACCGACGGCGGATTCCGCGTGCCGGGCGGGGGCCTCGTGGGCCCGGGCGTGCGGCTCGTGCCGGTGGCGTCGGCAACGGGCGTGCGCCTCGGGACGCTGAACCCCGCGGACAACCACATGCCCGTGGCGACGGCCGACGTCTTCACGGTGGTGGAGGACACGTCGCTCGTCTTCGATCCGGCGGGGAACGATGCGGATGCCGATGGTGACCTGCCGTACGTGATCGGCTTCTCGCGCCCCGCCCGCGGCGACCTGCGCTTCGATGACGAAGGGTTGCTTGTCTACACACCGGCTGCGAACGCCTCCGGCACCGAGACCTTCGAGTACCGCTCCACCGATGGACTGCTGGAGACGGGCGCCCGGGTGACGCTCGAGATCCTGCCGGTCAACGACGCGCCCACGGGGCAGGACCGGCCGCTGGTGCTCCAGGAGGACGCGCAGCACGTCTTCTCGCCGGAGGACTTCGGCTACGCGGATCTGGAGGGCGACGCCTTCGTCGCCGTGCGCTTCCCCGCACTCCCGGCTGCCGGTGCGCTCACCCTCCGCGGCGTCGCACTGACGGCGGGTGCCGAGGTGTCGGTCGAGGACATCAAGGTCGGGGCGCTCGTCTTCCGTCCGGCGCCGGACGCGAACGGCGCGGGCTACGCTCGCATCGACTTCCAGGTGCGGGACGCGGGCGGGACCGCGCTCGGCGGAAAGGACACGGATCCGACCCCGAACCTGTTCATCGTCGACGTGGTGTCGGTCGCGGACGTGCCCCGGGTCACGCTTGCGCCGGCGCTCACCGTCGAGGAGGACACGGCGCTTTCGTTCGCGCAGACCGGCCGGATCGCGCTGGTCGATCCCGATGGGGACGTCGGGGAAGTCTCGCTCTCGGTGCAGCACGGCACGCTCACGCTCCAGCTCGGGGGCACCGCGACGGTCGCGGAAGGCGCCCTCGGAACGGCCTCCGTCACCCTGCGCGGATCCCAGGTGGATCTGTCGCGGACGCTCCTGACGCTCGGTTACCGCGGGTCGGCCGACTTCTTCGGCAGCGACACCCTGCGCGTCGTGGCGGTGGACGCCGGCGGGCTCGTCGGCGCCGCCGAGACGGCGCTCACGGTGAAGCCGGTCAACGACGCGCCAGTCGCGGTCGCCGACGGGTCCTACACCATCGACACGGGTCTGGTGCTGACGGTCTCCGCGGCGGACGGCGTGCTCGGCAACGACATCGACGTGGACGGTCCGTCGCTGACGGCGCAGCTCTGGCGCGCGCCCCGGCACGGCACCGTGACGCTGGCCGCGGACGGCAGCTTCCGCTACCAGTCGGTGGGCGGATACGGGGGTAGCGACGTCTTCGAGTACCGCGTCCTCGATGGCATCACCGGCGGGAACGTGGTGCAGGTCGCGATCGACGTGCGACCAGCCTACCTCGAGGTCGACCGGATCCGGGCGACCGAGTCCGGGGTCGACGTCCGCTTCAGCCGCGCCCTCGACGCCTCGCGTCTCAACCTGTACGACAGCGCGGACGCGCGCCTGGGCTCGGCGGACCTCACGGTGGTCGGCGATCGGACGGGCTCGATCACCGGCAGCCTCGTGCTCCACGAGGACGGCATGGGCGTGAGCTTCGTCAAGACCGGCGGACCGCTGCTGGCCGACACCTACAAGGTGACCGTGCGTGGTGGCACCGGCGGCTTCGCCGATGTCTATCGCCGCGCACTCGACGGCAATCGCGATGGCGTCATCGGCGACGACGCGACTGCCTCGTTCACCGTCGCACCATCGAAGGCGACCGTTGTCTCGATCCCCGATTTCATGCGCGGTCCCGGCCAGCCCGTGGCCGTGCCGAACCGGGCCGCCGGCTCGCTGCCCCTGCGGCTCAGCGAAGGCGCCGGGGTGCAGTCGCTGAGCGTCGAACTGCAGTTCGACAACGGGCTGTTCTCGATCCGCGACGTGCGCCTCGCCGGCGGGATCGCGGGGACGGTCAGTACCACCGCGATCCACGGCGGCATGCGGATCCAGGTGGCGCTCGGGGCACCGCTCGGTCGGGGCGCGGTCGACCTGCTTGACATCTTCGCGACGGTGCCGGCCGGGGCCAGCACCAACGTGCAGCAGGTGATCGATCTGCGCAACGTGGTGATCCGGGATGGCCGTGGGCTGACGCTGCCCGTGATCGCCGATGACGCCGTGCAGGCTGTGGGCTATCTGGGCGATACGAATGCGGATCAGCGCTACACCCGCGCGGACTACGACCTCCTGCAGCGCGTCATCCTGCGGACGGATTCCGGGTTCGCGGCGTGGCGCAACACCGATCCGCTCCTGGTCGGCGACATCAACGCCAACGGCCAGGTCACGCAGCTCGATGCCGCCCGGTTGCTGCAGCAGGCCTCGGGATCGCTCCGTCCCGAGATTCCGGCGATCCCCGATCCGGTGGCGGCCCCTGTCGCGGCGTCGCAGACAGCCTCGTTGCTGCCGCTGGCGGCCGCCGCGCCTGCCCTGCCGCCCGCGCCGCTGCCGTCGGAGATCGCGTCGGTGGCGGCGCCGGTGTCCGAGTTGGTCCCCACGGCCGGGAGCGCCCTGGAGGCTGCGGTTCCCGGGATCGTATTGCCCGCGATCACGCTCGCCCCGAGCGTGTCCCTGGTCTCCGATGCCGGGGAGGGTCCCGCAGGCTGGCGGTCGACCGCCGCGGCGCGGGATCTCTCGCAACTCGATGTCGCCGGATCGCTCCAGCAGGCCTCGGGATCGCTTCGTCCCGAGATTCCAGCGATCCCTGGTCCGGTGACGGCCCCGCTCGCGGCGCCGCAGACAACCTCGTTGCTACCCCTGGCGGTCGCCGTGCCTGCCCTGCCGCCCGCGCCGGCGCAGGCGGAGCACGCGATGGTGGCGGCGCCGGTGTCCGAGTTGGCCGCCACGGCCGGGAGCACCCTGGAGGTCGCGGTTTCCAGGATCGCATTGCCCGCGATCACGCCCGCCCCGAGCGTGTCCCCGGTCCCCGCTGCGGGGGTGGGTGCCGCGGACTGGCGGTCGACCGCCTGGGCGCTGGATCTCTCGCAGCGACTAAAGGGACTGGAGGCGCCCGCGCCGGCTGACGAGCCGCTCCTGAAGGACACCGGACCGTTGAAGTCGCTGCTCCGCGCGATCACGCGGCGCTGAGACAGCCCGGCCGGTTGCGAGGCGGCGCCTCACCCGGCGGGCGCCGCCGGCAGCCCGGCCCGGTGACCCGTCTGCCCGATTCCGCACACCGGGGGTCATGCGCCGCCCCCGGGACGCGCCATGGGTGCCCTGTGCCCCGGCTCGTCCGCGGCCTTCCTTTTCGGCCCCCTGGAGTCCCGCCTCGGGAGCGTGGAACTGTCCGAGACGCCCGGAGTGGATGGCCGTGAAGACCTCTGCACGCATGCCCGAGACGCTCGCGACGCGCCAAACCAAGGTCGCCGGGCGAGTCTCGCTGAGCGCGCTCACCGAGGCTCGCACGGTGAGCGCGGCAGACATCGATGCGAAGGTGAAGAAAAGGCGGGAGGGGCCTGCGCCATCGCGCAGGAATTCGGACCGTTCCGACCATGTCGCACTTTGCGCGCGGTTGATCAGGCGTCCCTCAATCTGGATGTTTCATGCGGCAGGAGGGGAAACCTCCAAAGCCCGGGGCTTTGCAGGCATTTGCAGAGGATCGGGAGGAGGCTTCGCCGTGAAACGGTGTAGCGGCCGCCTCGCGACCGTCGACCCGCCGGACCGAAGAAGTGCTGTCCCCGGCACGCGATTGACAACTGGGGGGAGGGGCTGGTGTCGCCGGCGCGGTGGGAAACAGGCCTTCATCACCCCGATCCCGCCACGCACCCTCGAGCCGACGCCCCCGAACAGCATCACCCGCGTGTTCGGGCGGATGGTAAGCCATTCGGACTGTCCCGGATGGTTCGCCACCCCCTGGGATGATGGTGCCCGCCCGCGCCCGTGCAGGGTGCCCGACCAATGCGTAGAGACCTCCCATTGGTCGCGCAAGCAACCTTCGTGCTGGGGTCCGCGGGGTGCCCGGGGGGGTGTGGATGCCCCTGGCATGTGCCATGCTTCCGGGTGAGCGGCCTTTGCGGCCGGATCGGAAACCTACTGGAGAGTCCCATGAGCACCCAGCAACTCATCTACGAGAGCGCCGTCCCCGTTTCGAACGGCCGCCACGGAGACTGGAGCGTCGACATCGGCAGTGACTTCGGTTTCAGCCGCCACGTGAATTCCATGCCGCTGATGGCCGTCGAATTCCCGCCCGCAGCGGTGGAGTACGCGATCATCTTTGCGGGTACGGCCGAGGCGGTGATGCCCGCCGTCATCCTGGGCCTGCGGGCGAAGGAAAACCTATTCCTGCAGGACGGGGGCGCCTGGATGGCCCGTTACGTGCCCGCCTTCGCGCGACGCTACCCCTTCATCTTTTCCAGCAGCGAGGACGGCAAGACCTTCACCCTGTGCATCGACGAGGCTTGCAAGGGTGTGAATCGCGACGGGCGCGGCGCGGCAATGTTCGACGCCGAAGGCAAGCCGAGCGCCTACACCCAGACCGTTCTGCAGTTCCTGCAGGAGTACCAGAACCAGTTCGTCCGTACCCGGGACTTCTGCGCGAATCTGATCAGGCACGGCCTGCTCGATCCCATGCAGGCACAGGTGACCACGCCCGGCGGAGAGAAGTTTTCGCTCTCCGGGTTCCTGGTGGTCAATCGCGACCGGCTGAAGGCCCTGCCAGCCGAGGCACTGGCCGAACTGGCGAAGACCGACGAACTGGAACTCGTCTACCTGCACCTGCAGTCCATGCGTAACTTCGGGGCGATGGTGGAGCGTCTCGGACCCGCGGCCACGCCTGCAGTTTCCGCCTCCGAACCCGCGCCTGCTCCCGCCCCCGAAGCGGTTCTCGCCGACGCTCCCGCCGCGGCCGCTCCGGAGACGGACGTGTCGCCCGCACCGGGACTCCACTGAAGGTCCGATGATGGATTCCCTGGATTTCTCCCGAGACGGCCCCGTGGTCCGCCTGCGCTTCCAGCGCCCGGAGGTGCTCAACGCCCTCGACCTGCCCATGGCCCGAGCCCTTCGTGATGCCTGCGTGTCCATCGCGGCGGACCCTTCCGTGCGCGTGGTGGTTCTGAGCGGGGCGGGCCGCGCCTTCGTAGCCGGTGGAGACATCTCGGTGATGAGGGAAGATCCCGTGCGCAAGGCAGGGGAACTCATCGACATGGCCCACGATGCGCTGCGGCGGCTGACCGAGCTGCCGGTGCCGGTGCTGGCGAGCCTGCATGGCGCCGTGGCGGGCGGAGGGCTCGGCATTGCGCTGGCGGCCGATCTGGCCGTGGCAGCGGAGGGAACGCGGTTCAACCTGGCCTACGCGAATATCGGGACAAGCTGCGACTGCTCGAACTCGTGGGCGCTGCCGCGCCTGGTCGGCGTTCGCCGCGCGCTGGAGATCGCGCTGCTGAGCGATACGCTCGATGCGACTGAGGCGTTGCGCCTCGGGTTGGTGAACCGGGTGGTGCCCGCCGACGCCCTGGCGGCCGAGACCGACCGGATCGCGCTGCGTCTGGCGGCGGGCGCTCCCGCGGCGCTGGCGAACCTCAAGCGACTCATGCGGGCGTCCTTCGACCACACGTTCGCGGAGCAACTGGACGCGGAGCGGGAGGCCTTCCTGCGCTGTGCGGCGACCGCCGATTTTCGCGAGGGGATGGCCGCCTTCGCCGAGAAACGCCCGGCGCGCTACGAGGGGCGCTGAGCGGACTGACCTCAGAGTCGGCCGTAGCGCCCCAGCACGACCTCCAGCGGAGCCCCCGCGTCGATTTCGGCGCGGATGCGGTTCTCGCGTTCCGTGATGCGGCCGGCTTCGTCCAGCACGAAGGCAATGTGACGCGCAGGTACCACCACCACGCCGTCGCCATCGCCCAGGATGAAATCCCCAGGGTACACCTCGACCCGCCGGGCGGTGGCCCCCGGCATGACCACCGGCTCCTGGCATCCGGTCACCTTCCAGCGCCCGATCGACTGAACCGGGGAGCGGTATCTCGCGTGAACGGGCAGGCCGTGCCTGGCGATTCCGTCGCCGTCGCGCACGCCCCCGTTCACGACACACCCCATGCATCCGCGTACCTTCATGCCCAGCGCCAGGAGTTCCCCGAAGCAGGCCATGCCCTCGGCGTCCCCGCTCCAGACGGTCACGGAACCCGGCGTGATGCCGTGGATGGCGGCCATCTTGTCCGGGTCGCCGGGACCGGAGCAGGGCATCATCTGTCCCCGCACGGTGTAGGCAAACCCCGCGGTTTTCGGCTGGCCCGTCGAGACGGGCACCAGTGCCGTGGACAGGGCCTGGTTGGGGCATCCCGCCTTTTCCAGGACGTCCGAGACCGTGGTGGTGTCGAGAGCCAGGAAACGCTGGCGACAGTCTTGGGGGTTGGCGGTCATGGCGGGCATCAGCGTGTCGCGAGTTGCTGGCCGTGCAGGCGCAATCCGGCCCGGGGCCAGTCGACGGCGAGCAGGGTGCCGAAGCCGGACAGGGTGACGAAGACCTCGCGGAGGTCCGGTCCGCCGAAGGCGAGGTTGGTGCAGTAGACCTCGCTGCCCTGGTGGAACTCCAGCCACTCGCCCTGGGGACTGATGACGCTGATCCCCCCGGAAATGAGGGTGGCCACGCAGATGTTGCCGCCCGCCTCGACCTTGAGGGAATCGAAACGCTGGTAACCGGGCAGACCCGTCACGAGGGTGCCGCCGTGGGGCGAGGGCCAGGGATCCTTGTGCAGCGTCCCGGGCCCGGTGATGCGGAAGGCCCACAGGCGGGCCGGCTCGGTCTCGGCCACGTAGAGCGTGCCCCCGTCCGGGGACAGGCCGATGCCGTTGGGGGTGATGAGCGGGAAGGCGGCTTCGCGAATGAGGCTGCCATCCATGCGCGCGTAGTACACGGCCCCCC
>JBAXBV010000066.1:0-7970 GCA_037141795.1 Betaproteobacteria bacterium | reverse complement strand
GGGGGGGGGGGGGGGGGGGGGGGGGGGGGGGGGGGGGGGGGGGGGGGGGAACGGGTGGCCGTGAGGCTTGGGCGGGGCGACGCCCTGCCCCAGGCCTGCAGCCCGCAACCCCCAACCCCCAAACCCAAAGCCACGCTGTACGGCACCAGCGGCGACAGCCGCAGCAGCAGCACCAGCTTCCACCCCTCCCCCACGAAACCCCTCCCTTGCAAACCCTGACCCACCCCCCAAACGGCCAAACCCCTCTCACGTTGTACGGCACCAGCGGCGACAGCCGCAGCAGCAGCACCAGCTTCCACCCCTCCCGCGCGACGCGGCGGTCTATCTCAGCAAAGTTTGGGACGCGGGCCAGCAGCACCGCCGCGACGGCGTCGTGGAAGAGGTGGCGGCCCAGCAGGAACGCCGCGGTCATGCCTTTTCGTCGGGTTTGTTTTTGGTGGTGGGGAGGAGGGGTGAGTCGATGCAGTGGAAGAGGCAGCGGCCGAGGGGGAAGGCCATTTGGGGCGTTTTGGGTGGGGTTTTGGGGGTTGGGTGCTGTTTCGCGGGGCGTTTTGTGGGCTGGAGAGTGGAAGGGCGTTTTGAGGGTTTGGGTGGAGCGTTCGGCGGTCCAGCAGCCGCGTCTGCGGCACGCAGCCCCGCAGGCAGAGCCCTCCCCCCCAAACTCTCCCCCCCTTCCCCCCCCCCACACGCCAAGCCCCCCACCCCCACACCCCCCCAGCTCACCCAGCACGGTGGAAACAAAGGACACGACCGCCCCCGTGCCAAACCCGAACGCGGCGCCGGCGGCGAGGGAGAAAAGCATCCCTGGCAGCAGCGCGACGATGCCGAGGGCGGAGAGCGCCACAAACAGCGCCGCGCTTGCGCCGCCGCGGTCGGGGGCGGTGGCCGCGACGACGAGCGCCTTTTTGAAGGGGGAAAAGGGGGGTTGTTTGGGGGGTCAGAGAAGGGGCGGGGCAGGGTGGGGGGGCGGGAGCGTGGGAGCGGGCGCGTTTGGTGGCGTGCGGCGTGCACATTGCCCCAAGTGCACAATGCAGGCGCCCCCCGCAAACGAACACACAAAGACAAACACACAAGGAAGCAAGCAAGCGCCAAAGGGGTGGCCGGGGGCTCGCCTGCACGTTGCCTGGGGTGGCGTACCGCAGGCCCACAAACGCGAGCGCGGCCAGCAGCAGCGCGCCCCCCACGTGCCGCGGCCGCCAGGGGTTCGCGTTGGGCGGCGGCAGCCGCGGGCTGTCCGCCAGCGCGGCCGCCGCCTCGAGCGCGGCGCGGCAGCGCTGGGAGGCGTAGTCGGCGACGCCGCTAAAGCTCATCAAGTCTTGCCGGCGGCGGCGGCGGCGCCGAAGCGGGCCGGCGGGCCGCAGGCCGCGAAGCTGCCGCTGCCCAGCAGCCCGACGGGCCCCTCCCACACGGCGCCGAGGTGCGCCGGGAGCGAGCCGACCGACGACGCGGCGTCGCTGTCGCGGCGCGGCGGCGGGGGGGACGCGGGGCCGCGGGGCCAGAGGGGGGAGTAGGGGTCGTCCCCGCCGCCGGCGGCCGGGTCGGGGCGGGCGGGGGCGATTCGCGAGAAGCGGCGGTGGCGGGGGAAACAGCTGTGAAGGAGAGGGGGGATACAGGCAGGGCGATGGATAGGGTGGGGGGGGTGGGGGCGGGCCTCATGGGCGCGGAGATTGCCCTCGTGTGCGCCCTGTCGGGGCGGGATGTCCTGCTGGCCGACACCACGGACGAGGCGCTGGAGCGGGCGCTCGGCAACCTCGGCCGGGTACTCGACCGGGGGCTGGAGCGTGGCTTCTACGAGGCGGGACAGAAGGACGCGGCACTGGCACGCATCCGCACCACCACCGACCTGGCCGGCTTCGCCGACCGTGATCTCGTCATCGAGGCGGTCTTCGAGGACGAGCAGGTCAAGGCCGACATCTTCCGCCGGCTGGACGGCATCCTCGGCCCCGACGCCTGCATCGCCAGCAACACGTCCACCATCTCCATCACGATCCTCGCGTCCTACGTGGGCGCCGAGCGGCGCCCACGCTTTGCCGGAACGCACTACTTCTCGCCCGTTTCCCGAATGAAGCTGGTGGAGGTGATCCCGGGAATCGACACGGCGGAGGCCACCGTGGTGGCGCTCATGGGTTTCTGCCGGGACATCGGCAAGACGCCCATCCGCGTCAAGGACGTCGTGGGCTTCGCGGTGAACCGGGTGCTGCACGTGTTCATGATCGAGGCCATGAGGCTCGTGGAAGAGGGAGTCTGCACGCCCGAGGAGGTGGACGTGGCCTGCCGCCTGGGGCTCGGCCACCCGGTCGGTCCCTTCGAGTTGCTGGACGCCGTGACCAACTCCCTGTCCCTGCAGGCCCAGGAGATTCTCTTCTCGGCCTACGGCGAGCGCTTCCGGCCCCGTCCCATCCTGCGGCAGATGGTGAAGGCGGGCTACAACGGCAAGCGCGCCGGCCGCGGCTGGTACAAGTACCGCTGAGGCCGCCCATGCCGCGTCTCTATTTCGAGGACTTCAAGGTCGGCGATACCATCGACCTCGGCGAGCGTGTCGTGGACCGGGACGAGGTCATTGCCTTCGCGACAGCCTTCGATCCGCAGCCCTTCCACGTGGACGAGGACGCCGCGCGGGCGACTTCCTTCGGCGGGATGATCGCCAGCGGCTGGCACACCGCGGCCATGGTCATGCGGATGATGTGCGACACCTACATGCTCGATTCCGCGAGCCTGGGGTCGCCCGGCATGGACAGCGTGCGGTGGCTCCGCCCGGTGCGGCCCGGTGACACGATCCGGGCGACCAGCACCGTGCTCGCGGCGCGCGTGTCGCAGAGCAAGCCGGGCGTCGGCATCGTCACCTCGCGGTTCGACGTGCGCAACCAGCACGGTGAACTCGTCATGACCATGGAGGGGCCCGGCATGTTCAGCGTGCGCAATCCCGCCGGCGGGGGCATGGCATGACGACCCGGACCGGCCCGAAGATCCACGTGCTCTACCGCAAGGAAGACCTGGACGGCGTGCGCGTGGAGGGCAAGGTGGTGGTGGTGCTCGATGTGCTCTTCGCCACGTCCACCATCGTCACGGCCCTGGCCAACGGGGCGACGGAGGTGATTCCCACCATGGACGAATGGGGCGCGCGTGCCTGTGCGGCGGAACTCCCCGAGGACTCCTTCGTGACCTCGGGGGAACTCAACGCCCAGACGCTGCCCGGATTCGCCGCGCCCACGCCGCTTGCGCTCACGGCCCACGGCATCGACGGCAAGACCCTGGTCTACTCCACCACCAACGGAACGGTAGCCCTGCAGAGGAGCGCGGCGGCGGCGCATGTGTACGCGGGGGCGCTGCTCAACGGCGAGGCGCTGGTGGACCGGATCCAGCGCGATCATGCCGGCGAGACCGTCATCCTGCTCTGCTCGGGGTCGGCGGGTGCCGTGAACCTGGAGGACATGGTGGGCGCAGGCTATCTGGTGGATGTCTTCGCCCGGAACCTGCGCGGCCAGGGCGATCTTTCGGATGCCGCGCTCGCCGTGCAGGCCCTGTACCGGGCGACCGATCCGCTCGAGTCGCTCCTGCGATCCCGGGTGGGACGGATGATGCAGGACCGCGATCTCGTGCACGAGGTCGAGTACGCGGCCCGGCTTTCCTCACACACCATCGTGCCCAAGCTTCTCGGCCACCGGCTCGCGGCGGTCTGACGCGCGATGCGGATCGCACCGTTTGCCCTGCTGGTCGCCCTGGCGGGCTGCGCCACCCCCTGGCGGGCGGAGCGCCCGGGCAAGATCGGTTTCGATCTGTCGGCCATCGATGCCGACGGGCTCGAGGGGCCACCGGACGGCAAGCGCGCCGTGGACTACGAGTTCTGCGTGCCCGCCGGCGATGGATACGTGGCCGAGGTCCGCGTGATCGACCCGTCTGCACAGGCCCTGCCCGGATCGCGCGGGCGAATCGGGTGCCGTCCCGGGCAGGTTCTGGTGATGGGCCACACGCATCGGCCGGGGTGGAGGCAGTCGCTCGAGCGGCTCACGGTGCTCCGTTATGTCAGGAAAATCGAAAAGGCGGTCTACGAATGATGGACAGGTTCCCGGGATCTCCCCTTCGGCTCGCCGTGGCGATGTTCCTGCTGGCATTTCTGGGCGGCTGCGCCACCGGGTCGCGACGCGGGGCCGAGGAAGACGTGCCTCGGCCTCCGTCCGCGCCCGACCCGCGGACCAGCGTGCTGGAAGGGCGAATCGTCTATCTCCCCCGCATCGCCCTGGCGC
The DNA here is from genome assembly GCA_037141795.1 of Betaproteobacteria bacterium. Classification (GTDB taxonomy): domain Bacteria; phylum Pseudomonadota; class Gammaproteobacteria; order Burkholderiales. Next base: position 3,726 of record JBAXBV010000066.1, on the reverse strand, counting down.
CGAGGGCCGTGGCGAAGGTCTGGCTGCAGGACATGTCGGAGCCCGGCTCACCCGTTCCGGTGATCCTCGATGAGCAGGTGATTTCCCCGGCGGGGCAGGTGCCGATCGCCTTCCGGCTCCGCTATGACCCCCAGTCCATCCGCCCGGAGCGGCGCTATACCCTTCTGGTGCGAATCTACGAAGGCGACCGCGTGCGGTTCACCAACGCCCAGGTCTACCGTGTGCTGACGGCGGGCTGCACGAACGGATGCGAGGTCCTGGTCGACCTGATGAACTGACGTTCCCCGGGCGTGATTGCCTCAGCGGTGGCCGGCCCGGTCCAGCATGGCGTCGAGTCCGGCGGCATCGTAGCCGTCCATCCGCTGGCGGCCGACGAGCAGGATCGGCACGCCGCGGCCGCCGAGGTCCCGGAAAGCGCGTCGGCCCGCTTCGCTGGTTTCCACGTCCTGCTCCTCGAAGGGCACGGCCCGGCGCTGGAGGTGCGCCCGGGCGCGCTTGCAGTAGCCGCACCAGGCGGCCGAGTAAAGGATCACGCGCTCCCGTGCAACTCCTGCGCGCTCCGGGCGGGGCGTGGGCGGCGGTGGCAGGGCGATCGCCCGCGCCCCGGCGGCCCGCTCTCCGGGAGGGGCATCGCTGTAGTGGATGCGGCCGGCGTCGTCGGTCCAGCGGTAGATGCCGGCACTGGTCGCCGTGGCGACCAGGCAGGCGCCCGCCAGGCCGAGCGCTGCCGACCATGTCTGCCAGCGGGGTCGTGTGACCATCGGAGTCGTTCCTTGCCAATCATCGGGGGTTGGTATCGTCATGATCCGGTGTCCCGTCACCCCGCCTCCGGTCTAGCATACTCCGTACCGCGACGCGCCCGGCACCTCCTCGCCGCACGCTGTCGCCCACACCCCGGCACCTTCGAGCCGCCCTCTCGCCCCCTGGAGTCCTGCATCCCATGACCGATCTCGAACACCGGTTCGTCGACCTTGCCAACGGACAACGGCTGCACGCGGTGGTGGCAGGGGCCGGCGAGCCCGTCATCTTCCTGCACGGGTTCCCGGAGTTCTGGCTGATGTGGCGGGAGGCCCTGGAGCACGTCGGACGCGACCGGATGGCGATTGCCCCGGACCAGCGCGGGTTCAACCTGTCCTCCAGGCCCCCGTCCGTGCGGGACTACCGCGCAAAGCTGCTGGTGGAGGATGTGATCCAGTTCGCCGATGCGCTGGGGCTGGGGCGCTTCGTGCTGGTGGCCCACGACTGGGGCGGGGCCATTGCCTGGAACGTCGCGGCGTGGCACCCCACCCGGGTCCGGCGGCTCGTGATCCTCAACGCGCCGCACCCGGTCACGTTTCTGCGTGAACTTCGCGACAACCCCGCGCAGGTGGCCGCGAGCGCCTACATGACGCTGTTCCGGCAGGACAAGGCGGAGCGGATCCTGGCGGAAGACGACTTCCGCCGGCTCGGCCGCATGACCTGGGAGCAATGGGGTGCGAACGGCGGTCCGTCCGGCGAGGCGCACCGGCAGGCGTATCGGGAAGCCTGGTCCCGGCCGGGCGCCCTCACCGCGATGCTCAACTGGTACCGGGCCTCGCCCCTGCATCCCCCCGAGCCGGACGCGCCGTTGCCCGTGTTCGACCCGGAGCTGTTCCGGGTGCGGATTCCCACGCTGGTCATCTGGGGCGAGCGGGACATGGCGCTGCTGCCGGGGGTTATCGACGGCCTCGAGGAATTCGTGGACGATTTGCGCGTCGAACGCATCCCCGATGCTTCGCACTGGGTGATGCACGAGCGCCCGGGGCGGGTGCTTGCGATGATCGACGAATTCCTGCAGGAGACGCACTGAGATGAGGGATGCACGACACTGGATGGGGGGGCTGGGGCTCCTCGCGGCCACGCTGGGTTGCGCCGAGGCCATGGACTGCAGCCGGCCGGCGACGCCGACCGAGCGACTGATCTGTTCGAACGACCGGGTGAGCGAGGCCGACCAGCGGATGGCCTTCGCGTTCTTCCTGGCCTACCGCCGCGCGAGCACCGACGAGACCAAGGATGCCGTCCGCCGCCAGCAGCGGGGCTGGGAAACGCAGGTGCGCGACGCCTGCGCCGATGTGCCCTGCCTGCTCAAGGTCTACGAGGAGCGGACGCTCGATCTGGAACAGAACTGAGGCGCTGACCCGGCGCCGGCGTCCTGCGCCCTCACTTGCCGCGCGGCCTGGCCCTGGCGGCGGCAGGGCGCTGGCCGCCGCGGGCTGGTGTGGCCTCGGGTGGCAGCAGCGGGATGTCGCTCTGCTTGAGCCGCCGCAGCACGAAGCCGGACTTGCTGTGGCGTATGCCGGGAATGCGATAGAGCTTTTCCCTGAGCAGCCGTTCGTAGTCGCGGGTGTCCCGCACCGCGATGCGGATGAGGTAGTCGTAGTCCCCGGAGATCAGGAACGCCTCGATCACCTCGGGGATCTCGCCCAGCGCCCGGCCGAACTCGAACAGCGTCTCGTCGTTGTGGCTTTCCAGCGTCACCTGGACGATCACGGTTTCCCCGAGCCCGACGGCCGCCGGGTCGATGCGCACGGTGTAGCCCCGGATCACGCCCTCGGTTTCCATCCGCTTGATGCGGTTCCAGCACGGGGTGGACGAAAGACCCACCCGGGTGCTGATGTCCTGCAGGCTGGTGCGGGAGTCCTCCTGCAGGACGGACAGGATCGCCAGATCGAATTTGTCCAGTTTCATTCTATTGATTCCAGTATGGAAGAAAAATTTCCCGTATTTTGCCCTGATATCCGGGAAGAACAGATGCCTTTTCCGCGGGCCTGCGCGTAGCCTTGCGTCTGGCTGGAGCACCTTGCGGCGCGCGCCGGCGCGACGCGGAACTTCCGATTCTTGATGACACCGGGCAGACTCACCATGAACGCACCACTTGCCAATGCCGTCGTCCCCTTCCTGGCCCCGCTGGAGAGCAATGCGGGGATCAGCGGAGCGCGCGCTCTCCTCGATACTCTCGTGGAGCATGGCGTCGAGGTGATCTTCGGCTACCCGGGTGGTGCGATTCTTCCCGTCTACGACGCGCTGGTGGATGAACCGCGCCTGCGCCACGTCCTCGTGCGCCACGAGCAGGCGGCCGTTCACGCCGCTGAGGGTTATGCACGGTCCACCGGCCGGCCGGGGGTCGTGCTGGTCACGTCGGGCCCGGGGGTGGGCAACACCGTGACGGGGCTTCTCGATGCCATGTGCGATTCCATCCCCATCCTTTGCATCAGCGGCCAGGTGCCCACCGCACTGATCGGGACGGACGCCTTCCAGGAATGCGACGCCCTCGGCATCTCGCGCCCCGTCACCAAGTGGAACGTGCAGATCCGGGACGCCGCCGAGGTGGGACCTGTGGTGGCCAAGGCGCTGCGGGTCGCCACCTCCGGGCGACCCGGACCGGTGCTGATCGACTTTCCCAAGGATATCCAGCGGGCGCCGGTCGGCCCCCTGCGGACGGTCGCGCGGCGGCTCGAGGCGGTCGACGGCGTCCTGCGTGCAGTGCCGAGGAACCGGCTCGCCCAGGCGGCGGAGCTCATCGCGCAGGCGAAGCGGCCCGTGCTCTACGGCGGGGGCGGGCTCATCAATTCCGGCCCGGAGGCCTGCGCCGCCTTCACCCGGCTCGTGGAGAGCACCGGTGCGCCCTGCACCCTCACGCTGATGGGCCTGGGCGCGCTGCCGGCGTCCCACCCGCAGTTCCTCGGGATGCTGGGCATGCACGGCACC
>JBAXBV010000065.1:0-8200 GCA_037141795.1 Betaproteobacteria bacterium | reverse complement strand
GCTCAGTGGCTCATCTGGTGATCCACTGCACCCCCAATAATCGACGATCCTCGGAAGCCTCCCCGGTCCGCCCCACCCGGCGCCGGGCGTTGCGTCTTCCGTCGCAAGCAGAGTCCTGAACAATAACAAACGGGGTTTGCATGGATCGATCGGAACGCTTCTACCGCATCCGCCAGGTGCTCGGCAGCCGTCGCAGCGTCGGCATCGCAGCGCTGGTGGAACTCCTCGAAGTCTCGCCCGCCACGGTCAAGCGCGACATCGAATACCTTCGGGACCGCTTCAATGTCCCCATCCTGTGGGACCGGGCCACCCGCGGCTACCGGCTCGACCCCAGCGCCGGCGTCGAACTGCCCGGCCTGTGGCTCGACCCCGAGGAGCTCGGCGCGCTGCTGGCCATGGAACAGTTGCTGGAATCCCTGCACCCCGGCCTGCTCGAGACCTACCTGGGGCCCATCCGCAAGCGGCTCACCAGTCTGGCCCTGGCCAATGGCAAGACTCTCGACAGCCTGCGCCAGCACTTCCGCATCCTGGCCGCTGCCCCCCGGCGAGGGGACCTCGCCAACATGCGGCTCGTGGCCCGGGCCATCGTCGAGCGCCGCCGCGTGGTCATCGAGCACTATCACCGCATTCGGGACGAACGCATCCGCCGCGAGGTGTCGCCCCACCACCTCACCTACTACCGCGGCGCGTGGTACGCCGGGGCCTGGTGCCACCTGCGCGAGGACTTGCGGGTGTTCTCGCTCGACGCGATCGAGCGGGTCGAAGTCCGCGACCAGCCGATCCACCAGGTGGATTCCGTCCGGTGGGACGCCGCCATCCGGGCCAGCTACGGCATCTTCACCGGGCCCGTGCAGCACTGGGCCGTCATCCGCTTCTCGCCGGAGCGCGCCCGCTGGGTGGCCGCGGAACAGTGGCACCCGGAGCAGAAATCCGCCTTCCAGGACGACGGCAGCTATGTACTGCAGGTGCCCTACAGCGACGACCGCGAACTGGTCATGGACATCCTGCGCCACGGCCCCGATGCCGAGGTGCTGGAACCCCCGTCCCTGCGCGGCCGCGTCGGCCACCTGCACGCCGAGGCGGCAAGCCGGTATGCGGGGGTGGGGGGGTGAGGGGGTAACGATGCTGCGGTGCGGCGAGGGTGCCGCGTCGCCCGGCAACCCGTCCGTAAACCCAATGGCGCGGAGGCGCATACTCCATAACGTGTCGTCTGTCTAGGGAACTATGCACCTTTTCTTCCGTCGCGGTTTCGATAAGCATACTGCGGCAGAAATTGAGCATTGCGGTGGGGTCGTGCGGCGGGCGGTTTTCGCCGGATTCAATCGAAGGGCGCAGGAGCATCAGGCAGCATGTCGAGTCACGCGCGAGAGTTCACGCGCCCAGGGGGGCGGTTGGTGGCCCGGCAGCGCCGGTACCCGGCTCGCAAGCTTGCGAGCCTCGCCGTCCAGGGGCTGGGGCCCTAAGCTTCGACCCCATGAACGCCCCACACCTCTTCAGTCGTCGCATCCTCCTGGCGGTAACCGGCCTATCCCCCCAGGTCGTCACCGAGACGCTCTTCGCCCTTACGCAGGAGCAGTCCCCGCCGTTCGTGCCCACCGAGATCCATCTCATCACCACGGCCCAGGGGGCCGAGCATGCCCGACTCGAACTGCTGTCGGCAGCGCCGGGATGGTTCCATCGGTTCTCTCGCGACTACGGGTTACCCGGGATCGCCTTCGATGCCGAGCATATCCACACCATCCGCGACGCCTCCGGACTGCCGCTGGAGGACATTCGCGACCCGTCCGACAATGCGATCGCTGCAAATGAGATCACCGACTTGCTGCGCGAACTCACCGACGACCCCGACAGCGCGCTGCACGTCTCGATCGCCGGTGGCCGGAAGACCATGGGGTTCTATCTGGGATATGCCCTTCGAGGGCTGACTCTGCTGCACTAGAAAATGGCGTACTTCTGGAAACACAGGCGGATTCCAACGGTGCGAGCGATGCGATTTGATGAGAGGGATGCATGATTAGCGTGTCTGTGCAAGCCGAACCAGACGGGGGATCACCCCCTTCGAGCTCATGGGTCCGTTTCCTCCACAGTTATGGACCCACTTCCAACAACCTGACCATGTTCGATGAATATGTCTTGGGTGCGTTGGGACGCGCAAGGATTCCTCCGATCGTACTTGCCACGCCATTACTAGAGTCGATGGTGAGGCACATCGAGTCGAGAGCGCCAGGATCGCTGCTGATCGCCGGCACGGCAGGCGACGGCAAGACGTACCACTGCCGAGCACTTTGGTCGCGTATTGGAGGCGATGCGAGGGAGTGGGGAGGAAAAGGCAGCGTGAAGGAGTTGCGTTTGTCTGACGGTCGCTTGGCGGTCTTCATAAAGGATCTATCCGAGTTCAACGGTCCTGAGAGCGATGCTCCGTTGCAGCGACTTGAAAAGTCAGTGCTCGGCGGCGATGACTCAGAGATCATCATCCTGGCGGCGAACCACGGACAACTCCTCGATCGCCTGCGTGATTTAGGCAAACGCCAAGACCGTAGCCACCCCCTTCGTAAGCCACTTCAAGACTGTTTCCTGCAGGCTGGCCCAGCGCCTGATCGCTTGGCCGTATTCGATCTCAGCCGCACGACTAGCCGTACGACGTTGGACGAAGTGGCGAAGGCTGTAGCTGGTCATCCTGAGTGGAGCAACTGCAAGCGATGCGCCCTTCAGGCCGGCGGGAAGATCTGCCCGATCGACGAGAACCGCCGCAGGCTTCTAGGCGAGTCCGATGGTGGGCAGCTTGCTCGCCGCCTGGGCGACCTGGTTGAGATCGCGCGCCTCAATGGCCTTCATCTTCCAGTCCGCGACCTACTGGCACTGTGTTCGAACATGGTCCTTGGCTACGCCGACGCCAAGCTGGCCAAAGAGAACCTGATGACGTGCGCGGATGTGCCCAAGATTCAGGAGATCGGGCACATCGGCAAGGCCAGCATCTACGCCAACGCGTTCGGGGCGAACTTGCCTAGGCGCAGGGCGTCCGACCGCCCTGTCTTCAGAGCCATGGCGAGCTTCGGCGTGGGGGAGGAGACGACCAACGCGGCCGACGGTCTGCTGGTCTATGGCAAAGATGATTCGCGGCTCCAAGCCGATTTCGCACGCCTGGTGGCCATCGACCCGGTCTACGGCGCGACGGTGGAGTTCACGGCGGCGCAGGACGCCTACCTCGAGGGTCATGAAGGTGCGCGTTTGGAGGGCGGCGCGACGGAATTCATGGAGATGCTGGAAGACCAGCGCCGTCGCCTCTACTTCGCGCTGCCCGACTCTGAGCTCGGATATCCTCGTTGGGCAATGACCGCTTTCCGCTTCGCGGGCGACTACCTGGACATCATCGAATCGCTCCGGGCGAAGAAGCCAGTGAACGAGGCTACGCGTGGGCGCATCGCCCGCGGTCTCAACCGGGTCATGACAGGGCTCCTTTTCGACAACGTCGACCGCATCTTCATCGCGAGCTCCGGAGGCTTCACGCAAAGCCGTGTGAGCGTGCTCTGCGACCACGAAACGCCGTCGCGAAGGCAAGGGGGCGTGGGTATGGCCATCAAGCTCGACGAGGGCACGGGCCGCCCACAGATCGACGTGTCGCTCTCGCCTGGGCCTGGTCAATCAGTCGTGACTCCCAGCGCGTTGATCGCAAGCCCCGATTTCGACCCCCTGTTTCACATTGGTTGCGATGCGATCCCCGAGGGCCGGATAAGCCTGGACGCCGGCGAGGCGTGGGTGCGGGCCGGTGCCTCGGCGGTGATGTTCGTGCCTTCGGTGATCGTGCCGGAGGAAATGAACATCCTGATCAACCCGAGGCACGCCGATGCCCGCCATGTCGGTGCCCGCAGGGTTCGCAGGTGGGCCTACAGTTCCCGGCTGCACCGGCAGTGACTTCGGGCATGAACTCGCCCGGATGCACGACCGGACATCCGCTGCGGCGCGAGCAGTCGGTGGGCGCCGCAGGCATCCGGTGGCGTCGGTTGCCGGGGCCGTGCGGCGCCCGGCGGGCCCGGCCAGGCAGTTCCGCCATCAGGCCCTGCGCCCCTTCGACGACAGCGCTTCCCAGTTAACCGGCGGCATTTCCGGAAAGATCCACACGGCTTCGTCCTCCTGCCAGCGGCCGACGCCCAGGTAGATCCAGGGGCTGCGGGCATCGGGCCGGGCCAGGACGAAGGCGGTTTCGCCCGGGTGCCGGTCGGGGACACGGTGGGCCCACCGGTCGGGACCGGTGAGGACATCGCGGCCCTCCGCGAGCAGGAACAGGTGGCCGTCCACGCGGGATGCCTTTCCGGCGGGTGGTTCGGGCAGCTGGAAGCTGGCGGCGATGTCGGGGACGACGCTCCTCTCGGCGGGGGCGAGGGATTCAGGGCGCACGGCGCGCACGAACCGGCCGTAGACGGTGGCGCCGTCGGCGGGGCGCGGCGGGACTTCGGGGTTGTCGGAGCGCAGCAGGGGCCCGCCTGGGGCGGGGACGATGCGCTTGATGTGGAATTCGGGCCCTTCGTCCTCCTGCCCGATGCCCACGAGCACGACACGGTTCTCGAGCGCCGCGAAGCCCCGGTCGCGCGCCCATTCGAAAATCGCCCAGTCGCCGTCGTGGAGCGGACTGATGCCTGCCGCCATGGAGGTGCCCGACACCCGAATGGCGAACTGGCTGGCGTGCATGGGGCCGGGCAGCCGGACTTCGCCGTGGTCGGGGGACAGGGTGGCGGCGGGGTCGCCGTCCCAGCCGGCGGCGGCGCGCAGGGTGGGGAAGGCGGCGATGCGGCTGCGCTCGGCGGGCAGAGGGATGATCTCGCCGAGGGGTTCCACCTGCCAGCCGTCGGGCGTGTGCCGGAACCGCACGCGAAAATCGGTGCCGGGCTGACCGGCGGACGGACCGAACCAGCCGCGCAGGAGGTCCGGCAGCTCGTTCCGGTCGCGGCCGATGGGATGGGCGACATTGACGGCGATCCTGCGGAAGTGAAAGCGCCAGAGGGAACCGTCGGGCAGGCGGACGTCGGTGGTGTCCCCGGGCAGCCCGGCCCGGGCGGCGCCCGTGGGCAGGAAGAGGATGGGGTCGCGCTGGTTCCACGACACCTTGACGTCCACGGCGCCCTGGTCACCGGAGCGCCGGCGGCGGTAGGCGGCGAGGCGGGCGTCCACGAGCTCGCGGGTCATGGCCGCGAGGGTGTCGGGGTCGGCGGCGGGCAGACGGGGGACGAAGGCCTGGCCGTCGACGCGGAACCATTGGCTGTTCGCCCAGGCGGCCACGGGGTTGTTGCGCCAGTAGGCGGCCCACGCGGCCGGATCGGGGGTGCGGGGGGTCGGCAGGGCGCGCACGTCTTGCAGATCCTCGAAGAGATCGGGCGACCGGGCGAGCAGGGCGTGGGAACGCTCGGCCAGCGCCGACAGGGCCATGCCGTCCTGGAGGGCGTCGGCGTCCAGCAGCACTTCGAGCACCACCATCTTGAAGCACTTGGTCATGGGCGTGGCGTGCAGTTCGCGCAGCCAGTCGCCGGCGCGTTGCCGCACGGCGATCTCGGCGTCGGTGAGGTCGCCCTCGCTTTCCAGAAAACCGAACCAGTCGCCGTGGCGCGCAGTGAGGGCGCGCAGGTTGTAGCCGCGCCGCACCAGTTCGCCGGCGGTGGGGCGGGTCTCGCGGCTGGCACGCAGCTCCCGGTAGGCCCGGACGAGGGCGCTGGCGGTGCCGCCGCCGGGGAGCAGGCGCTCGAGCAGGGCGATGGCCTGGAGTTCGATCTCCAGCCTGCAGCCGGGCGGGAGGGAAGCGGCGCCTTGCCGGAGGAAGGCGCGCAGGGGCTGGGGTTGGTCGCCCAGGTCCAGCAGGGTGTGCACGCGGTCGAGGAACACGCGGTGGTTGCCCACGAAGTCGATGACCACCAGGTCAGCCTTGCCCGGCGCCTGGCGCAGGCCGCGGCCGAGCTGCTGCAGGAAGAGCACGGTCGATTCGGTGGGGCGGAGCATGACGACCCGATCGACGGGGCGGCAGTCGATGCCTTCGTTGAAGAGGTCGACGCTGCAGATGGCGTCGATGCGGCCGGCGTCGAGATCCTGGAGGGCGGCGGTGCGGTCATCGGAGGCCGGGCCGCCGTGGCACAGGCGGGTGCGCACGCCGCGGGCGGCGAGCCAGTCGCGCACGAAGGTGGCGTGGGCGATGGACACGCAGAACACCAGGGTGCGGGATCCGGTGCGCCCGGGCTGGTTCCAGGCGTGCCAGAGTTTGTCCATGCGCGCCTGGGTGGCCAGGGCGGTGGCGAGCGCGCCGGGGTCGAAGCGGCCGCTGCGCCAGGGAATCTGGCGGTAGTCGGCGGTATCGGCCAGGCCGTAGTAGCGGAACGGGACAAGCAGATCCTGCGCGATGCCGAGGCCCAGGTCGGCCCGGTAGGCGATGTGGTCGTCGAACAGCGCGGGGACATCGCCGCCGTCGGCGCGGTCCGGGGTGGCGGTGAGGCCGAGCAGGAACTCGGGGGCGAAGTGATCGAGGATGCGTCGGTACGAGGGAGCATCGGCGTGGTGGACTTCGTCGATCACCACGTAGCGGAAGCGGTCCCGCGGCAGGGCGGCGAGCGTCGCGGGGCGGGAGAGGGTCTGCACCGAGGCGAAGAGCACGTCGAAGGGCTCCCTCGGCTGCCGGCCGCCCAGCAGCCACGCGAAGCGCGCCTCGGGCAGGCCGCGGCGCAGTGTGCCGGCGGCCTGTTCGAGGAGTTCGCGTCGGTGGGCGATCCACAGGACAGCGGGGACATGACGGGCAGAGCGGGCGAGACCGGCAATGTCGAGCGCGGCGAGCACCGTCTTGCCCAGGCCGGTGGCCATCACCACGAGCGCCCGGCGTCGGTGGTCGCTCCGGCTGGCGGCGAGGGCGTCCAGGGCCTCCTGCTGGAGCGGTGTCGGGGCGGGCAGCGCGACGGCGGGTTCGGTTTCGAGTTCGCCGTGGGGCAGGGCGCGTGGCGCAGCGCGTGCGCGGGCGGCGTAGCGGGCCACCCAGGCGGTGTCGATGGCCCGGGCCTCGTTCCACAGGCGTTCGTAGGACCCGGCCACGCGTTCCCATGCGGGGCGGTCGCGGTGGCGGTCCACGCGCAGATTCCACTCGATGCCCTCGCGCAGGGCGGATCGCGACAGGTTGCTGCTGCCCACGAAGGCCACGCCGAAGTCATCGCCCGCCAGGTGCCAGGCCTTGGGGTGAAAGGCGCGACCGATCCGGTCGGTTTCCACCACCCGGGCCTGGAGCTCACCGGGAATGGCGCCCTCGTCGGCCTCGCGCCCGGCAGCCGTGGCCGCGGCCCAGTCGGCGAGGCGGCGTACGGCGTCCACCTGGGTGATGTCGAGATAGTCGCCCGTGAGGATGCGCAGGCGCGCGCCGCGGGCGAGGGCGTCCTGCACCGCGGGCTCGATCATGGCAAGCCCGCTGTCCTGCACGAAGGCGGCCAGCACATCGATGCGCGTGGCCCGGGCGAGAAGCGGCGCGAGGGCGTGATACAGGCTGCCGCCCACGTCGCCGTCGGGCAGGATTTCGTCGCGGGCGCGCAGGTAATTGGCCTTGTCGGGCACCACATGGCGCACCCCGCCGCGGGGGTCGTCCACGTCGCCGTGGAAGCGGGGGATGACATGCACATGAACGTGCATGACGGTCTGGCCGGCCGCCTCGCCGGCATTGAAGCCCACGTTGTAGGCGTGCGGGCTCAGCTCGCGGTCGAGATCGGCCTTGACCTGCTCGACGAGCGCCATGAGGGCAGCCCGTTCTTCCGGGGTGCAGGCAAAGAAGTCCGGGGCGTGGCGCCGGGTGATGACCAGCGTGTGGCCGGGCGAGACGGGATAGCGGTCCCGGAAAGCGACGGCCAGGCTGTTCTCCGCCACGAGCCGGGGGCCGCCGGCGGCATCCGGCAAAAGGCAGAAGGGGCAGGCCGGGAGCGGGCCGGGAGTCAGTGCCATCGGAGCGGGACGTTAACGTGAAAGGGTTTGTGAGGGCAAGGTCAGGCGGGGGCCGGCGGGGTGCGCTGGGGACGTCGCCGCGAGCCACTGGCGGGAATCCACCGCTGGGAATGGATCGCCGCAAACCCACTGAGGCAAACCCACTGAGGCAAACCCACTGCCGCAAACCCACCCCCACCCCTGCCCTCCCCCTGAAGGGGAGGGGGAGACGTGGTGGCTGCGTGCCGAGGAGGGGGAGACGTGGTGGCTG
>JBAXBV010000064.1:0-8437 GCA_037141795.1 Betaproteobacteria bacterium | reverse complement strand
CGGGAAGACGTGGTCGCTGCCGTGCAGGGGCGCGGCGCACCCCAGGCGGCAGCGCGCACGGCGGCAACCGTCCCCAGCCCGGTGGATATCGACGCCCTCCTCGGGGATCGTCCCGAGAAGCGCGTGCCCATGTCGCGCCTGCGCCAGCGGGTGGCGGAACGACTGGTGCAGTCCCAGCAGACGGCTGCGATCCTGACCACCTTCAACGAGGTGAACATGCAGGGCGTCATGGACCTGCGCGCCCGTTTCAAGGATCGCTTCGAGAAGGAACACGGCGTCAAGCTTGGATTCATGTCCTTCTTCGTGAAGGCGTGTGTCGCGGCGCTCAAGAAATACCCGGTGCTCAACGCTTCCGTGGACGGCAACGACATCGTCTATCACGGCTACTTCGACATCGGCATCGCGGTGGGCAGTCCCCGCGGCCTGGTCGTGCCGGTCCTGCGCAACGCAGACCAGTTGTCCCTCGCGGACATCGAGAAGCGGATCGCCGAATTCGGCAAGCGTGCCCAGGACGGCAAGCTCACGATCGAGGAACTCACCGGCGGGACCTTCTCCATCTCCAATGGCGGGGTCTTCGGTTCGATGCTGTCCACTCCGATCATCAACCCGCCCCAGAGTGCCATCCTGGGCGTTCACGCCACCAAGGACCGTCCCGTGGTGGAAGACGGGCAGATCGTCATCCGCCCCATGAACTACCTCGCCCTCTCCTACGATCACCGGATCATCGATGGCCGCGAGGCCGTCCTGGGACTCGTGGCCATCAAGGATGCGCTGGAGGATCCGGCGCGTCTTCTTCTGGATCTCTGACACCATGGCCAAGACTTTCGATGTGGTCGTCATCGGCGCTGGCCCTGGCGGCTACGTGGCCGCCATCCGCGCTGCGCAACTGGGTCTGTCGACGGTCTGCATCGACGCCTGGAAGAATGCGGCTGGCAGGGCGAGCCTCGGTGGCACCTGTCTCAACGTGGGCTGCATTCCGTCCAAGGCGCTCCTGGAGTCCTCCGAGAACTACGAACGGGTGACGCACAAGTTTGCCGACCACGGTATCGGGGTGTCGGGGGTGACGCTCGACGTCGCCCGCATGCAGGCCCGGAAGGACAAGATCGTCGATACCTTCACCACGGGCATCTCCCTGCTGTTCAAGAAGAACAAGGTGCTGTCGATGCATGGCTTCGGCCGCTTCGTCGGCATGAACGGCGCGTCCTACCTCATCGAGGTGCAGGGTGACGGCGTCCCGGAAACCATCGAGGCGCGCCATGTGATCGTGGCGACCGGGTCCCTGCCGCGTCCGATGCCGGGTGTCGAGATCGACAACCAGCTCATCTGCGACAACACCGGCGCCCTTGCCTTCGATACGGTGCCCCGGCGCCTCGGCGTGATCGGCGCCGGCGTGATCGGCGTGGAGATGGGGAGCGTCTGGCGCCGCCTCGGGTCCGAAGTCACGATCCTGGAGGCGCTGCCCACCTTCCTCGCCGCTGCAGACGAGCACGTGGCCAAGGAGGCATTCCGCCAGTTCACGGGGCCCCTCGGCCTCAAGATCTTCACCGGGGCGAAGGTTGCCTCCATCACGCGGGGCGAGACCTCGGTCAAGGTGGAGTACGAAGACCGCGACGCGACGCGGCACGTGGCGGAATTCGACCGCCTCGTCGTTGCCATCGGGCGGGTACCGAACACCGCCGGCCTCAACGCCGCATCCGTCGGCCTTGCCCTGGATGCCCGCGGCTACGTGGAGGTCGATCACAGCTGCCGTACCAACCTGCCGAACGTCTACGCCATCGGCGATGCCGTGCGGGGCCCGATGCTCGCGCACAAGTCCTCCGAGGAAGGTGTTGCCGTGGCAGAGACCATCGCCGGCCAGGCGGGGCACGTGGACCTCGACACGATCCCCTGGGTGATCTACACGGCGCCGGAGATCGCCTGGGTCGGCCGTACCGAACAGGACCTCAAGTCGAGCGGTGTGCCCTATCGCTCGGGGCAGTTTCCCTTCATCGCCTCGGGCCGGGCCCGCGCGATGGGTGAGACCGCAGGTTTCGTCAAGATGCTCGCCCATGCCGAAACCGATCGCATTCTCGGCGTGCACATCATCGGACCGTACGCCTCGGAACTGATCTCCGAGGCGGTGGTGGCCATGGAGTTCGGCGCGACCAGCGAGGACATCGCGCGGATCGTTCACGCGCACCCGTCCCTGTCCGAGGCCCTGCACGAGGCGGCCCTCGGAGTGTCGAAGCGCACCCTCAATCTCTGAGCCTCCCCGTGGTCCCCGGTCCCCGCGCCGGGCGGCTGCGGCCGCCAGCCGTGACGAACGAACCCTTCGCCACCCGATGCCAGGCGTTTCCTCTGCGCCGCCGGTGCAGGGCGTGATCGGCCCGCGGTTCGCCCAGCGCGCGGAAGCCCTCGGGTTCCAGCTGGACGAGACACAGCAGCGCGCCGTCGTGCGATTCGTTGCACTGGACGAGGCGCTGGTCGCCGCCGGCCGAACGCACACGGGCTGGCTGGGGCGCTTCCGTGCGCGCGCTGCCGTCCGTGGGCTGTATCTTTGGGGCGGGGTGGGGCGGGGGAAGAGTTTCCTGATGGATACCTTCTTCGAACACGCGCGGCTCGAGGCCAAGCGGCGGGTGCATTTCCACCGATTCATGCAGGAGATCCATGCCGGGCTCCGGGGACTGCAGGGCCAGGCCGAACCTGTGGCGCGCCTGGTCGGCCAGCTGGCGCGGGACCTGCGCCTGCTTTGCCTCGACGAGTTTCAGGTGACGGACATCGGGGACGCGATGCTCATGCGCAAGCTGCTCGAGTCGCTGCTGGCCGAAGGCGTGACCGTCGTCACCACCTCCAACACCCGCCCGGACCAGTTGTACCTGCACGGGCTCCAGCGATCCCAGTTCCTGCCCGCCATCGAACTCATCGAGCGGAACTTCGACGTCCTGCACATGGACGACGGGCGCGATTACCGGCAGATCGCGCTCGAGCGTGCCGGTACTTATCACGTGCCGCCTGGCGCCGCGGCCGACGCTGTGCTCGACGCCGCCTTCCACACCCTCACCGGGGCGAGTCCCCACCGCGAAGTCCTGGTCATCGAGGGGCGATCCGTGGAGGCCCGGGGGCAGGCCGCTGGCGTCGCCTGGTTCGATTTTCCTGCCCTGTGCGACGGTCCCCGCGCCCAGGCCGACTACATAGAACTGGCGCGCCGTTGCCACACCGTCCTGCTTTCCGGAGTCCCGGTCTTCCGTCCCACCGGCGAGGCAGACCGGATGCGCCGCTTCACCTGGCTCGTGGATGAGTTCTACGACCGGAGGGTGAAGCTGATCCTGTCTGCCGAAGCAGACCCGGTCGCGCTATATTCGGGGATTCGGGCAACGCCCGAGCAGGACCGCACGGCAAGCCGTCTCGTCGAGATGCAGACCCATCGCTATCTTGGCGAGGCGCACCTCGGCTGAGAGCGGAAACCCGTCTCGCTCAGGTACGCGAGTCCCGCCGGGGCCGCCCACCACGGCACGAATCCAACGGAGGATCCCAAGAATGGCCAAGTTTCGCGCTCTGCGCATTTTCAGCGAGGACGGCAAGGTCTCGAGCCGCATCGTCGAGATGGGTCTCGACGAACTCGACGCGGGCGAAGTCGTGATCCGAGCCGAGTACTCGGGCATCAACTACAAGGACGCGCTGGCGGCCACCGGTACCGGCAAGATCATCCGGCGTTTCCCCTGCAACGGCGGCGTGGACGTGGCGGGGATCGTCGTGTCGTCGTCGTCCCCGGCTTTCCGGGAAGGCGACGCCGTGCTCTGCACCAGCTACGACTTCGGAGTGGCCCATGACGGGGGCTACGCGGGCTACGTTCGGGTGCCTGCGGGATGGGTCGTGCCCGTGCCGGCGGGCCTGTCCACCTTCGATGCCATGGCGCTCGGCACGGCCGGGTTCACCGCAGGCCTGGCCGTCGTTCGGATGGAGGCCAACGGCCTGTCTCCGTCGAGGGGGCCCGTGATCGTCTCGGGCGCGACCGGGGGGGTGGGGTCGATTGCCGTGGACATCCTCGCGGGCCTTGGCTACGACGTGACGGCGCTCACCGGCAAGGAGGCGGAGGCGGATTACCTCAAGAGCCTTGGTGCGAAGCAGGTCATGCTGCGCTCGTCTCTGGATCTGTCCAGGATCCGCCCGCTCGACAAGGCGACCTGGGCGGGTGCCGTGGACAACCTCGGCGGTGATGTGCTTTCCTGGATGGCGAGCACCATGCAGGTGGATGGCGTCATCGCCTCGATCGGCCTGGCCGCGGGCTTCCAGTTCAACACCACGGTCATGCCCTTCATCCTGAGGGGGGTGACTCTTTGCGGCGTCGACTCCGTCAACTGCACCATGGCCCCGCGCCGCGAGGTCTGGGAGCGTCTCGCCACGGACATGCGGCCGCGCCACCTTGCCTCGCTCACGCGCACCATCGGCTTCGACGAACTGCCGCTCGCCTTCGATGCCTTCATCAAGGGGCAGGTCAGGGGCCGTACGGTTGTCCGGCTGGGCGCTGACTGACCGTTTGGTCGCGGGTCCAACGGAACAGGGAGAGGGCAGTCATGGGGCAGACTTACCGGGAGTTTCATCGCCGTTCCATCGAGGAACGCGACGCGTTCTGGCGGGAACAGGCACAACTCATCGACTGGCAGGTGCCGTTCTCCAGCGTGCTGGACTACGGGCGGCCGCCGTTCGCGCGGTGGTTCGTCGGCGGCACCACAAACCTCTGCCACAACGCCATTGACCGGCATCTCGCCGCGCGCGCCCATCAGCCGGCGCTGGTGTTCATCTCCACGGAAACCGATACCGAGCGGCGCTACACGTACCAGGAACTCCACGACGAGGTGAACCGGTGCGCCGCGATGATGCAGTCCCTCGGCGTGGTGGCGGGCGACCGGGTCCTGATCTACATGCCCATGATCCCCGAGGCGGCATTCGCCATGCTTGCGTGCGCCCGCATCGGCGCCATTCACTCCGTGGTGTTCGGTGGATTTGCCGCCCACAGTCTCGCCACCCGCATCGATGACGCCACCCCGAAGCTGATCGTGTCGGCGGATGCCGGCATGCGGGCCGGGAAGGTCGTTCGGTACAAGCCGCTGCTGGACGAGGCCATCCGCCTGGCGCAGAGCAAGCCGGAGAGCGTGCTGCTGGTGGACCGCGGACTTGATCCCGGTCATGCCAGGGTGGCTGGCCGAGATGCGGACTGGGCGTCATTGCGCGAACGCCACCTCAACGACAGGGTTCCGGTGGTGTGGTGCGAATCCTCCAGCCCGTCGTACATTCTCTATACGTCCGGCACCACCGGGAAACCCAAGGGCGTCCAGCGGGATATCGGCGGCTATGCCGTCGCTCTCGCGGCGTCCATGCGGCATATCTACTGCGGCGCTCCCGGCGAGACGATGTTCACGACCTCCGACATCGGCTGGGTGGTGGGGCACTCATATATCGTCTACGGCCCGCTGATCGCCGGCATGACCACCATCTTCTACGAGGGCGTGCCGGTGCGGCCCGACCCTGGCGTCTGGTGGCGGATCGTCCAGGATTACCGTGTGAGCGTCATGTTCTCGGCGCCGACCGCGATCCGGGTCCTGAAGAAGCAGGATCCCGGCTACATCCGACGGCACGATCTGTCGTCGCTGCGACACCTCTTCCTTGCGGGCGAACCGCTGGACGAACCGACGCACCGCTGGATCTCGGAGACGCTCGGCAGGCCCGTCATCGATCATTACTGGCAGACCGAGACGGGCTGGCCGATGCTCACCAGCATGCCCGGCATCGAGCAGACGCCGATCCGGTTCGGAAGCCCGGCGTTTCCCGCCTACGGCTACGACCTGCGGCTCTTTCGCGAGGACGGTTCCGAGGCTGCCGACAATGAAAAGGCGGTCGTGGGCGTCGTGCCTCCGCTACCTCCGGGGTGTCTGAGCACGGTGTGGGGCGACGACGAGCGTTTCGTGAAAACCTATTTCTCCATGCTCCCGGACCGCCCCGTGTATTCGTCTTTCGACTGGGGCATCCGCGATGGGGACGGGTACTACTACATCCTCGGCCGGACGGACGACGTGATCAATGTCGCAGGTCACCGCCTCGGAACCCGGGAAATCGAAGAGGCCCTCCAGAGTCACCCCGCCGTGGCGGAGGTGGCCGTCGTGGGCGTTGCAGACTCGTTGAAGGGCCAGGTGCCGCTTGCGTTCGCAGTCGTCAAGGATGTTGCCGCGATCGCCTCGGCGGAAGGGCGAGCCAGCCTGGAGAGGGAAGTCCTGGCGGCTGTGGACACCCAGTTGGGCGCGATCGCCAGGCCGTCCCGGGTGCACTTCGTCAACCTGCTGCCCAAGACCCGCAGCGGCAAGTTGCTTCGCCGCAGCATTCAGGCCCTTGCGGAAGGGCGAGATCCTGGAGACCTCACGACCCTGGAGGATGCCAGCGCGCTGGACCAGATCCGTGAGGCCGTCACTGCCGGGCGCGGTTGACGCCCGGCCCCGGAATCATTCGGAAGACGAAGAACGACGTGCGCGGCGGTTGCGGGGATCGTCCTCCGGATGCACATACTCGATCGCCGAGGGGCCCGTGCCTTTTTCCTCGATCACCACGGCCGTTCGGGCCCAGCCAAAGTAGGGCTTGCCGGCTTCCTTCACGATCACCGAGCCCTGTTTGTATTCGTTCATGTCCTTCCAGTTGTAGCTCTCGCCGGGGACCAGCCAGAAGATGCCCTTGATGACGGTCAGTTCGCGTTCGTCCGCGTACCTGTGCGGAGCGATCTTCATTCCCGAGGGCATGCGGTAGCGCACCACATACGGACCTGGCTGCGAGGGATCTCCTGACACCACCGCCATCTCGATCGGGCGGGGCACTCCGGCAACGAACTGCCACTTGAGTTCCGGTGAATCCTCGGCGGCTGCCGCGAGGTGAAGGGAAGCCATCAGGGCCAGCCCGAGGGCAGCCAGCATTCGGGTCGGGCGCATCGTGTTCTACTCCTTTCGTGCGAACGGTGAAGGCGGACGGGGCCGGTGTGGGATTCACGCACGCCCGACGCCCGGCTCCGGAAAATGAAGTATGGCACAACAGGTTCCCGCGCCCCCCTCGAGGAAGTCAGGGCACGCCTGTCGCGTCCACGCAAGGAGAGTGCTGCCGACCGGGAAAGTTCAATCTCGCGAGAAACGACACGTCTGCCAATCACTGGCGCGTTCGCGGGTCATCGTCCCGGTGGACGTAGGACATCCCGGTGGGCCCGATCCCCTGTTCCTGCACGATGACGTCCGTGACGGCATAACTGTAGTGAGGTGCGTTCGCTTCCGTGACATAGAAGCTGCCCTCGGGATATTCGGTGGCGGCCGCGACGTCGTAGACCTCGCCCACGGAAGAGCGGTAGGTGCCCTGCAGCACCGTGACCCAGCGCTCGTCGGGATGCCGGTGCGCGAAAAGGCGGGTTCCCGCGGGCATCCGCGCCCGAAAGATGTACGGGCCGGGTTTCGAGGGGTCCCCATACACCGTCGCCAGTTCGATGGCTTTCGGGATGGAGGGGACGTTGGCCCAGCGCAGTTCGGACGCGAACACATTCGTCATCGGGGCAGGATCCCCCTGGACGCCCGAGACGGCGCCGAGGGCCAGGGTCGCGAGCGCGCGGAGCGTCATCTTGAGCTTCATGGGTGGACTCCGGTGTAAATGCGAGGAGACTAGCGAATTCACGGTGCCGACGGAAGCCTGACGGCGTCGACTGCGTGGCTCGCGGAGGGTACTTCACACGTTCTGGTGAAACGTAAGATACCTGATTGATCCAGCGCGCTTATTTCCCTTTACAAGCCTGCGGCGGTCTTCTATCCTCAAAGCCTGCCTGTGTCCGGATATGCATCCATCCGGCAGGGTTGCGGGGAATCCCGCGACGCCGGCCACGCCAGACGTCGCGTCCACCATAAAACCGTCCGTGTGCAATGCGCGGGCCACAACTGGAGAGAGCAATGAAGAAATCGGCGATTCTGAAGGCCGTGGTAGGTGCGCTTTGCCTGGCGGCGTCTTCGGCCTCGATGGCCCAGACGAAAGTCTACTGGACCACGAGCGGCATGTTCGGTCCCTTTGACATTCGCGGCCTCATCCCGGCGTTGCCAGCCGAGAAGTCGCGCCAGATCACGATCCCCGTGAGCATGTGGGTCATCGATCACCCCAAGGGGCTGGTGGTCTTCGATACGGGTAACAACGTTGCCGTCAGCGAGAATTGCAAGGCCTACTGGGCTCCGGGCAACTGCGATTTCCTGAAGCCGAGCCAGAAGCGGGAAGACGTCATCGACATGCAGCTGAAGAAGCTGGGATACTCGGCCGACAAGGTCAAGGTCGTCGTGACTTCCCACTCTCACCTGGACCACATCGGCAACATCGAACTCTTTCCGAATGCGATCCACGTGATCCAGAAGAAAGAGCTGTATCAGGCGTGGTGGCCTGAGAAGTTCCAGGGCCG
>JBAXBV010000063.1:0-9710 GCA_037141795.1 Betaproteobacteria bacterium | reverse complement strand
GGCTAGATCCGTGTCTGCATTCGATCCCAGCGCAACCTCGTGGAGCTAAAGATGAACTCTCTTGACCCGCATTCCCCGCGGCCTTGGCCGCGTCGCCGTTTCAATTCCGTCGGGCTTCTCGCAGCGCTTGCTGCATCGAGCCTTGGCGGACTTCTCGGGCCAAGGCCCGCGAGCGCGCAGCAGCGGCTTCGTCCGACTCCCACCGACTTCGAGGGTCCGTACCGACCTGGCGAGGGTACGAACTGGGGAGGTATCGACCTGATGACGTCTCGCGATGCAGTTTCGCCGGGCAAGCCGATGGTGTTTGCCGGCCGGCTGCTCGACACCGCCGGGCGACCCCACTCCGGATTGCGGTGACAGGTCTGGCAGGCCAATTCCACCGGCCGCTACGACTACCATCCGGCCGAGACGCCCGGCCATGGCCGCCCGGACCCGGCCTTCCGTGGCCACGGCGAAAGCGACATCGATGCTGACGGCTGGTACGCGTACCGGACGATCCGCCCGAGTGGCTACAAGCGGACGCTGTTCGGGTTCCTGCCCTGGACCTTCGTGCCTCACATCCACCTCGCAGTACGTACGGGCAAGCGCGACCTGCTGGTCACCCAGTGCGACGTCGACAAGACGGTCGCGCAGCGGCCCGCGACTGCCTGCGCGGATCATGCCGATCTGATGCAATCGGACCCAATGCGCAGGCTCGCCGAGGCCGTCGGCGATACAGTCGTTGCACAGGCCGAACTGATTCGCTTCGATGTGGTGCTCGACCGACCGGCGTGAGCCGAATCGTCCGGTATGGCGGAGCAGCGCCCAGTGGTCGGTCGCCCGGGAATCTGCCCGGGGACCGGTCACCACGCCCACACGACGTCGAACACGCGTACTCAGGCGAGCGACTTGCCGACGATCTTCAGAACCCATGACGATGTGGGTCGTGCCGTCGCGAGTCGGGCTCTTGAGCTTCAGCACGACCTCGCCCCTGGCGTTGTGGCTCGGGCCATCGTTGGCGAGTGCGGGGGGCGTGATGGTGCGGCACAGCCGTCCGAGTTCCTTGCGCTGGTGGCTCGCCAGCGGCACCGCGGCGTGCAGGCTGAAGCCGTGGCCGCCGGCGGGCCGGCCGGACCCCAGCCGGCGGGCTAGAGCCCGCGGGCATGGTCAGCCGGGACGACACGGAAGATACGCTTCGTGTGCTTCCCGGCGCCACTCCAGTCCGTCGCGGGGTGGCGCGTCCCCGTGGCGGGGTCGAGCACCTGATCGCGGTGCAGGATCACGATGTGCGATCCGCCGGCCCATCCCTCCGCATCCGGGTCCGCCAGAATCGATGGCGGGTCCGGCGCCGTGTAGTAGCTGACGGTGAAGAGATCATCCAGCTGCAGCAGCTCGGGGACATAGAACTTCGCCTTGCGGACATCGGTCGGGCAGTAGGCCAGCTTCATCCCGAAAGGCTGCAGCGCCCGCGACCACGACGCAGGATCCTGCGTGTTGATCCGCCCTGCGAACGTCTGGGGCGTCGTGCCGGACAGCATGGCAAGCACCGTTGCCACGCACCGGGGGCCGATCTGCCGCATGGGCTTGAAGGTGGCGTCGCGGAAGAAGTGCTCGGCCGGATCCGGCCACAGGTCCGAGTTCAGGTCGTGCTCCATGTTCCCTCCATCAAGAGTGTTCGAAGATGCCGTCGGGGACAGACCGTCGACGGGCGAAACGCACGGGGGCCAGGCGTCGGTGCCGGAACATCCCCCCGCAAGCGCCCACCGGCCCGGACCCGGACGGGGTCAGGGACTTCCCGGCTCCAGCAACCCCGCCACCACGTCGTCCAGCCGGGTGGTCGCCAGCCAGACCGGCCGGGGCCGCCCCGCCGCAGTATTGCAGTCCAGCAGGGCGCGCTGCATGGGGACGGGGATGCCGAGGTCGCCGTGCAGCGCGCCCACCAGCCCGCCGACGATGCAGGCGTTGGTGTCGGTGTCGCCGCCGCCGAGCAGGGTTTCCGCCAGCGCGCCCTCGTAGGAGGTCCCCAGGGCCAGATGCCGGAAGGCGTGCACGAATCCATGGCGCACGAATCCTGCCTGCGGGTAATAGCCTGTGTCCTTCCCCGCCAGCGCATCCGAGAACCACCCGGCCACCTCCCGCGCCTCGGGCACCGCCAAAACCGCGCCCGCCGCGTCCAGGGCCCCGCGGGCATCACCGGGGCTCACCATCAGGTGCCGGATCGCGATGACGTAGGCCGCCGTGGCGAACTGGCAGGTGACGTGCGGGTGGGACAGACTGGTGTCGTCGCACGCCGCCACCCGCAGCGCCTCGGGCGTCAGTCGCGCGCCCCAGACGCCCAGGGGTGCCGCCCGCATCAACGCGCCGTTGGCCTTGCTCGCGCTGTTGCGCTGCGCCGCCGCCCGCACCGCCGACGCGACGCCCTGCCCGCCCGGCACCCGCACCGAGAAGGCGTTGGCTGTCGCGTTCCCCACATCGAACGGGCGCGACCCGTACCAGTCCAGATACTTCTGCGCCACCCGGTCGGCATCGTAGGTGTCCCGCCCCGTCAGACCGTAGGCCAGGCACAGGGCCAGTTCGCCGTCGTCGGTGATCTGGCCCGGGGCCGTCCCGAGAATGCCGCCGCCGGTCATCCGCATCGCCCCGGCACATTCGCCCGGCGTGGGCGGGCGGCCCAGGAATTCCAGGGTGGCCCCCGCCGCATCGCCGATCAACGCGCCGAACAGGGCACCCCTCGCAACATTGCGCGGTTCCATGCACGATCCCTCCAGGATGAAGCACACGGCGCCTGCCGGCGCGAGCCGGAGGCCTGATGACGCGACGATCATGACGGACCGTCGCACCTCCGTCCATCGCCCCGGCAACGGGCTGCACGGTGCTGGTCGAGGCGCGGCAAGCCCTTCGGCGAATTTGTAACGGATCGGTAAGCGTCCGGCTTCTAGCATGGGCCCACCCCCGATGACCGGCCGCCCGCTGATCGCCCCCCCGACGATCCGAGGCGACCGGCACGCCACTGGAGGAGGAGACCATCCCATGAACACGCGCGTTCGTTGCCCCCCGGCCCGGCGGATACCCGGCGCGAACACCGGCGCATCATCCCTGCTGCGCCACCCATTCTGAACCGGGCGCCGTGTTGCCACCGTTTCATCCCTGTGCCCGAGCCCGACCGGCTGCGACCATCGGCGCCGGTCGGCTGCAACGAAATCGCGCCGCCTGCCGCGGACCGCGCAGACCACTGCCGGCACCCATCGGCGCCCTTTCGATACGCGGCGCCGCCATGCCGGCGCAATGCGCCCAGGTCTCGCGGTTCCATCGCCGCGGGGCCATCAGCATGGGCCGCGGCCGCTTTGCCCGCGTCACCGAACCGCACCGATGACGGAGAACACGCTGTCGATGCGAGGTGGAGAACGCCGCTCCGAGCAGCACTTGCGTCGCGCGGAACACCCCGCCGAGGACGGCCTCCCGGTGCCGGCGCAAGGAACTCGGCACTGACCGCCGGTTGGCCGGGCAACGGGCTGCGTACCGGCGTCCCGTGCAGGCTCCGCAGCCGGGCGATCGCCTGGTCGCTACCGGTGAATTCCTTCGCGACCACGATGCGCCGATCGGCCGTGAGGGCCCAGGCACCGGCGACGTCCCCGATCCCCGCCGCGTCACGCCGTGCGCGAACCGCAGCACGAAATTCTTCAGTGGCTCATGTGGTGAGCCTGTCACCCCCCTATCATCATCTGGCTGAAGACAGCGGTCCCAACCCCAGGAGCCCCGATGCCAAAGCCAGACCAGGAAGTGCGCGACTTTTTCCAGGCCCTCCTCATCACCGTGCTGCAGGAAGGCTGCATCGGGGATACCGTCAACGAAAAGCTGGCTCTCGCCAGAAACCGCGGCTGGGACTGGAACACCGTCGTTCGCACCTCCGTCAAGTGGCTGAAATCGGCCTGCGGAGAACACCTGGAATACCCCCTGGTGACCCAGACCGTACAGTTGACCCTCGCTGACCTGACCGTGGCCCGATGGGTATGCGAATACGGCCTCGACGGGGAGGACATCTCGCCCCTTCCCGAACCCGGCACCGAACCGGCCCTGACCCTGCAGGACATGACCACCGCGCCCCAGATGGCGCTGATGGACCGCCTCGGCCTCGTCGTACCCGTGCCGGAGATCCCCCCGCCGAGGAGCACCCGGCGGTCGCACCGAACCGTCCCCCGGGTCCTCGGACAAACCAGCCCGCCAGGCGAGGAAGAACCCAAGGTGTTCTTCTACCCCTGCAGCGGTGCGGATCTCCTCGAACCCCTTGACCATTTCATCGATGACATCGACGAATTCTGGTTTGTCGATCGCGCGTACTTCTGCCACAACCATCAGGATGTTCGGGGCACAGGCCTCGACACCGACCCGGCCGCCGTTGCCCCGCTCGTGCCGAGACTGCTCGGCTATCGGCGAATCGACCGCCGCATCGACGGGCGGGCCTCCGGGGGCCCTGTCCCGAGCACCGACGACCTGTTCGCCGACCTGCCGGACCCATGGCATCGCGAATACAGGGCGGACACCCACATCAGGAGCGACGCGCTCGGCAAGTTCCCCGAACGTCCCGCTGCGTGCACGCTGACCGAGACATGGGAAAAGGTCCGCACCGGCAGACGCGTAACCATCCATCTGCGGCGCGATCACGGCGTCCACTTCATGCTCGACCAGCTCCAGAGCTTCGATGTCTTCATGCACCGCGGCGACAGCAAGGGCGAAGGCGGCAGTGCCATCCCCTGGCTGGTCGACTACGACCTCCTCCGCGAACTGGAGCGGCGCCTCCGGCCGGACGGGCAGATCGTCGGCGACCGCGTGAGCACCGACGACGGCGCGTACCTGTCCTCCTACACGTTCGCCGGCCACCTCGGCGACCGTTATGGCCCCACGTACATCTGGGACCGCCTCGATCGCAACGCTGTGGCCTGAATGTCCCGAACCGCATCTGCACCCTCCCGTTTCGCCGGGCCTTGCCACCACACACCGGAGTCGAGATGAGATCAGCCACGACCACGATCCCCAACAAGAACCTCCGCATCCAGAACATTCCTGCGGACACCGCCTCGATCGACGCTCTCGAATCCTTCGCCATGACCTACAACGGCTATGCGGAGTGCGGGTCCTTCGAGCGGTGCGCAGACATTGCCAACGCGCGGGATCACGGTTCCCTCGAAAATCTTCGTACCTGTCTCTTCTTCGAGATACGACGCTGGCACCACTTCGGAAGCTTTCCGGATGCGGAAGCGGAAGCGTATCTGCGCGAGGTCGTAGCGCGCATCCGGCGCATCGTCGATGAGCGGGACCAGGCTCTCGCCGCGCCACCTGCTCGCCCGGGACCGTGAATCGACCTGACAAGGCTGCCGATCAAGGGACCCATCCGAGAATCCTTTCCGAATGATCGCGACAATTCGGTTGGCGAACGCGCGACGGATGATGTCGAACGACACCTGAACTGCCCAGGAGGGCCCTGGCGCGGCACCGGCAACGCCTACATGGCGGCACTCATTCCGGCTCCGGCGGGTTCCTCGACCAGTCCGGCACATCCCCCAGAGGAGCCCCACAGGCTTTCTGCCCACGACCAGGCGCATCGGTTGAAACGGCCGACCACGCCCGCGGGCATCACCGTCACACCAGGCGTAACGCGTACTCCAGCAACGTATTCGGGCTTCCACTCCTAGGGAAACCTGTGTCCAATACGGATTGCGTTTGACAGACGATGCGCCACCAGCCATGACCTACGAAACCTACGCTGCCAGGTTCTCGAAGTTGGTCGTCAATACCAGCCAGGGGCGTGCCAGTCCCCACAAGATCTGCATGCTACTGGCGATGCTCGACCTTGCGAGGGCGGGTGGCCTCCAGGAAAACAGGATCCACTACGGTCCCGCCCTTCTCGAGCGCTACCGCCGTTTCTTTGACGCCGTGAAGGCGCCCGGAGATCACGCAAACCCGAGCTACCCGTTCTTTCATCTCAGGGGGAAACTTCGGGGCCGGCGCGACAGTTTCTGGCATCTCGTCCCAAAAGAAGGCCGCGAGGTCGTTCTTTCTTCGATGAGTTCCGCGCGCAGTCCCGTTGACATCGACTCCAACGTGGCCTTTGCCACGCTCGACCCGGAATTGCACGCCGCCATCCAGAACCCCCAGGTGGTCGATCGACTGATCGCCGACATCGGCAAGCACTGGTTCAACCGCGGCCTGGAAGACCTCGCGGTTGTCGTCGACCGCAGCGCCACGGTGAGCAGATACGAGCGGGCGCTACGCTCGGGCGCGCCCGCCGGCACTGATGTCGAGGTTGCCCCGCCTGCCGTCGTGCGCAGTTCTGCCTTCCGGCGCGTCGTGACCGAGGTCTACGACTACCGGTGCGCAGCGACGGGCGTGCGTGTCCTGCTTCCAAACGGTGAGGCAATGGTCGAAGCCGCGCACATTCACCCTTTCTCCGAAACCGGGGACGACGACCCGCGCAACGGGTTGGCACTTTCGCCCGACATGCACTGGGCGATGGACCGCAATCTGATCGCGCCGGGGCCGGACTTCCGCTGGCGTGTCAGCAAACTGCTCGACCGGCGAATTCCGGACTTCCGCCACTTGTGCGACCTCGACGGCCGCGAACTCCTCCTGCCAGGGGAACCCCGCATGTACCCGAAGCGCGAGTCCCTCGAATGGCGTGTCGAGCGCCTGCGCGACCCCGACTGGACTGCGCCCGACGCAATGCAGCGGCAACCCTAGCTTTGCAAGGCGGTCACGGCTCAACCGTGCCTCCCAACTTACTCAGGCGTGCGCCGCCCCCCTGGCCCGGAGGTTGCCTGCCCCCACCGGGCACAACTCACCCGGGACACCCTCGCTCATGGCCCGTCTGATTCCCTCCGACTTCGAGCCGGCTCAAGGCGGCGACGGCTTTCACGCTTCCGAGTTGCGAACCCTTGCCCGCCTGCGCGACGGCCTCAGCGATCGCTACACCGTCTATCACGGCGTGCACTGGGCGCGGGCGGAGCGCGCCGGATCGGCCTACGGCGAGATCGACTTCATCGTCGCCAATCCGTTCGGGCAGCTGCTGGCAATCGAGCAGAAGGACACCCAGATCGTGGTCGCCAACGGGGATCTGCTGGCCCGGTACGGCAACGGGCGCGCCCAACGCGGTGCTGGCCGGGACGCCTTCGACAAGAGCATCACGACCCAGGTCACCCGCAACCTGAACGCCCTGCGGTCGCAGTTTTCCCAACGGTTCCCGGGCCGGGCGCTGCGGATCGACCACCTGCTCTACCTGCCCACCGCAAGGCTGCGGGGGACGGTGCCGTCCTCCGTGGATCCGGCGCGGGTGGTGGATGGGGACCGCGATCCGGAGCTGATCGCGACCATCGAATCCCTGCTGGAGGACGCCCCCCGGGACTGGTCGGACGACCGGCTCGAGGATCTGCCGCGCATCGAGCAGTTCCTGTCCCAGCGCGTCGGGGCGGTGCCGCATATCGGGTTGCTGGGGCGCTCCGCCCGGGACTTCACGACCCGGCTGTCCGGCGGGTTGTCCACGTGGGCGTCCCGCCTGTCCATGCAGCCCTGGCGATTGCGCGTGCAGGGGACGGCCGGGTCGGGCAAGACGCAGCTTGCCCTGCAGGCCCTGCGGGAGGCCCATGCCGCCGGGAAGGCAGCCCTTTACGTCTGCTTCAACCGTCCCCTTGCCGATGCCATGAAGCGCCTGGCCCCGGACCCGGCGACCGTGGTCACGTTCCACGAGCTGGCGCGCGTCGCGCTGGCGCAGGTGGGCGGAGACCCGGTGGACTTCGGCCAGCCGGACGCTTTCGACCGGCTGGCCCGCGACTTCATCGAACTCAGCCCCCGGCTTGGGGGCACCTTCGACACGCTGATCGTGGACGAAGGTCAGGACTTCGAACAGGCCTGGGCGCGGAGCCTCATCGCCATGGCGCGCAGCGACGCGCAGATGCTCTGGCTCGAGGACCCGGAACAGGCGCTGTACGAGCGACCGCCCGTCGACCTGCCGGGGTGGGTCAGCCTGGCGAGCCCGGTGAACTACCGGTCGTCGCAGTTGCTGGTGGAATTCATCAACTGGCTGGGGCTGACGGATGAGCCGGTCGAGGCAGGCGGCGCGGTGCTGGGGTTCGACCCGGCGTGGCACCTGTACGGCGATGGCGACTCGCCGCTGCGCGCCACGGAGGACGCGCTGTCCGGCCTGCTGCAGGACGGTTACGCCGCCGAGAACATCGCAGTGCTGAGCCTTCGCGGCATGGCCGCGAGCCGGATTGCGGGCAGCGGAGGGCCGCAACGCCTGGGCGGACTGCGCGTTCGCCGGCAGACCGGCTACGACAGCGAGGGCAACACGCTCTGGTCGGACGGCCAGCTGCTCGTGGACACGGTCTACCGCTTCAAGGGCCAGGCCGCCGATGCCGTGGTGATCACCGAGGTGGACTTCGCGGAACTGGGGCCGCGCGAGAAAAGAAAGCTCTTCGTGGCCCTGACGCGCGCCCGGCTGCAGGCGGTGCTCGTGACCAGCGAACGGGCCGGACGGGTCCTGCAGGACAGGCTGCAGCCGTCGCAGGGTTCCCGCAACTGACGCGCGCCACCCGCGACCAGCCCAGGACGAACGGTGGTGCCGCTACACTTCCGGACACCTGCCGCCCCCCAACGGAAACCCGCCCCATGCCAGCCCCCGCCGAGTTCGCCCGAGTCGCCGGCATCGCCGCCTTCCTCGCAGCCACGGGGTGTGGCCTCGAGGGATGCAGCACGTCCCCCGCACCTCGCGGCGACACGACCGCCGGCGACGGGTGCACCTGGCAGCAACTGGCGTCCGGCCCGGTTCAGCTGCGGGCGCGCTCCTGCCGCTACGCAACGGGACACTGGCGGGTGCAGGCCGAACCCGACCTGCCCGGATTCGCGCTGTGGCGGGACAACGAGCGGGTGGCCACGGTGATCCAGTGGTTCCCAAGGCTGCCCGACGCCCCGGTGGACGCGATCCTGCCGGCGTTGCGATCCCGGGGCTACATCCCCAATGACGCGGAGTGCGTGTTCCGTCCCGCCACCGGCCCCGCCGCCCCCCGCACCCGTGCCTATCACGACATCCGGCCTGTTGGGGCCAGGCTGGCGCGACTCGAAGCCACCCCTGCAGACCAGATTCCCGATCCGCCCTGCGGCGACTATGGCTGGTCGACGCACGGGGTGCGCTATTTCCTGACGGACCTGCGCTTTCCGGAATGGGTGCTGTACGTGAACGAAGGCCAGGACGGAACCCTGATCGACGCCGGCAGCATCGCTCCCCGCTGAGCGCGGCGCCGGCCGGGTTCGTCAGACCACCCGGGGCTGACAAATGGCCTGTGCCGCGCGAGTGATTACCGACGGGCACTCCTCGCGCAGGCGGGGCAGGCAAGATCCCGGTCGGATGCCGGGGACTGACCGACATCAACCTGTGCGGACGGGGTGACGGGGCGCAGCCTGGCCTGCCGACCCACCCCCATCCTGTCCTTCCCCCTGAAGGGGAAGGGACCTGCTGCGGGGGGACGGGGGATGGGTTGGGGATTCGTGATTGATCGGTCATTTCGCCCACCCCCGTCCTGTCCTTCCCCCTGAAGGGGAAGGGACCTGCTGCGGGGGGACGGGGGAGTGGGTTGGGGATTCGTGGTCGATCGATCATTTCACCCACCCCCATCCTGTCCTTCCCCCTGAAGGGGAAGGGACCTGCTGCGGGGGGATGGGGGAGTGGGTCGGGGATTCGTGGT
>JBAXBV010000062.1:0-9789 GCA_037141795.1 Betaproteobacteria bacterium | reverse complement strand
GCCGGTGCGGCAATGGGTGCTGTCGCGACCGATCCCGCTGCGCGTGCTGCTCGCCACGCAACCCGAAGTGGTCACGCCCCTAACTGCAGGTGGTGCACCGCGTGATCACCCGTCACCTGCTGGGGCAGGCAGGGCTCAATTCTGACGAACGCGTGCAGCGCAACGCGCCAGGCCAGGTCGAGTTGACGCTCGAGACACGCTCGCGACGGCGGGCTCGGTCAACGCCCCGGTCTCGATCCCGGAAGCCATGGCGCCGCCCGCCCCCAGAAAAAACAGCGACGAGGCAGGAGCCCCGTCGCCGCCTCGACATCGGAACCGCCGCCACATCAGGTGCGGCGGGCGCGCGGGACACCGAAGCCGAGGAGCATCGAGCCCGCCACGAGCATGGCCCATGTGGACGGCTCGGGCACCGCCACCAGCACGAACTGACCGGCCTTGAGGTTGGCACCGGCCAGACGCTGGTAGTCGGCCAGCGGCACGCCGTTCAGGAAATCGAGGTAGGACTGGAAGTACCGCCCGTAGAAGGCCGGTGTATCGGACAGCGCACCCAGGCCCATCAGGCCGTCGCCGGAAAGGGTGGGGTTGTTCGTCTTGTCGACCGCCCCGCCGACGTACTCGTCGTAGAGGCCGAGCATGTGGCCGAATTCGTGCGCCTTCACCGTATCGGTGGTGTTCACGAACCAGTTCAACATGTTGTCGCGGCAGTCGAGGTCGTTCGGGCGGGAGGCACAGCCACTGGGCTGCGGCAGCACAGTCACGGCCTGGTCGAACACGTTGGGCAGACCGGCCCGCGGATAGCCTTCCTGGGTCACATCGACCGCGAGCGCGTAGCTCCCGCCGTTGGCAGTGTCGACGATCTGGAACTTGTTGTTCCAGATCGACTCGATGGCGGCCTCGGTGTCGACCTTCCACGCAGCCTTCTGCGCCGGGGTGTACCCGAGGACGTCCCGGAACAGGAAGTCGATTTCCACATGCTTCACGAGGCTGAAGCCGTCGAAAGAGGCTTCGTAGCTGATGTCCCAGCTGAACGACGGCGTGGGCGAGCCAGACGGGCTGGCGATGCGCGCCTCCACCTTCTGCACATAGGGAGTGAGGGCGATGTCCGCCTGCGCTCCCGTCGCGCCGAAGGCACAGAGGATCGCGCCGACGAGGGCGAGCCTTGATCTCATTTTGGTCTCCATTGAGCGCCGGCGATTCTTGTCCGGCGCGCGCCGAACCTCACCGTGCGTGAGCCTTGAATGTGCAACGAAAGGCAGGCAAGTTCAAGTGGAAGCACGACGACGGTTCCGCCGTCGACCCGACGGGCGTGCTCGGCCCGCGATCGCGTGACGGCGTCAATTCGCGGCGGCTGAAGGCTGATCCGCGATGAAGCTGCGCCTGAATCGCGGTCTCCTCGGACGACTACCTCTGTGCAACCCGGATTCGAAGACCGGGCCGCCCGCTTGCGAAAAAGCCGAAAGAAACGCCGGCGAGCGCATGGCCGGCCGGCGTCAGGTCAGAGGCGTGTCTGCGGGGACTTACGCGGCCTTGCGACGGCGCGCGATGCCACCGATCAGGGCCAGGCCGGCAAGCAGCATGGCGTAGGTTTCGGGTTCGGGTACGGCCGCGATGGAACCGGGGGAACCAATCTCCAATGGGTCATTGACGGCGGAGAATGCGCCATTCGTGCCAACGATACTCAAGGTGGAAATGGTCACGCCATTGAGGCCGGCCGCGTTGTCGAGCGTTGGTCCCTTGGCGTTGGTGACAGCCCCAAAAATCACTTTGGCCTGCAACGTGTTGGAATTGTCGAAAACGTTGACCTGGTCACCGCCGGTGCTCAGACCTACGCCGGTACCAGTGTAGGTTCCGATCAGAAAGTTGGTGGGGACGTTTGTGCCGAACCATGTTGCCTTGAAGCTGGCGATCTTGGCGGCGTCGCCGGCTACGGCTGTATCGATGAACACAGCCGATTGACCGGCGCCGAGGCTGGCCACGCCAGAAAGCGGGGCAATGCCTGCGACCGCCGAATCGTCGTCCATTGACCAGCCAGCCAGATTGACCATGGTGCTGCCGGTGTTGGTCAATTCAAACCAGTCCGCCGCGTAAGGGGAGTTGCCCGCGGAACTGGACCAGGGGGAAACTTCAGTGATGCGAACCTGCGCTTGAGCCGAACCGGCAAAGGCGGCGAGCGCAGCCACGACGGCGAGGGACTTGAACAATTTCATGATGCTTCTCCTGAAGAATGATCGAATGGCTGATGAGTCGGGAAGGGTGATTCCGGTTGTGCAGGGTCAGGCGGTCACGCGATTCCTTCGGCGCCGCGCGGCCGTCAGGACGCCCAGACCCGCCAGCAACATCGCCCAGCTTTCGGGTTCCGGAACCATCGTCACGTTGAGAGCGATGGCATTGCCGGCCGGCGAGATCTGCACCATGGCCACTTGCAGGGGATTCGGGTCCGTGGTGGTGGTGCGGGCGGTAAGCACGTTCTGCAAGGTCACGCCGACCCCGGCGGATTGGTCGATGCCCGAGCCGGCGAAGCCCAGCGTGGCTGCGCCGTTCCACGCCTGCGGCGACCCGGTGGCGTTGGGGCCGAACCCGGTGTCGGGCGTGATGGCCGCCACCAGCGTATTGCCGGGAGCGGCGAGACCGAATCCGCGCAATTCACCGTCTGCGTAAACGTCGCTCTGGCTCCCGGACAGGCGGAAGGTCCCGCCCTCGGTCAGGCTGATTGAGTCGATGGACCGTCCGCCGTGCAGCACCAGTTGCAGCGAGACACTCTGATTGAGCGTGATCCGCCCCGAACCAATGGCGGACTGTGCGATGAACGCGCTGGGGGAAAAGAAGATCGTGTCGCCCGACAGCGATGGGGACCCGAACAGCCCGAGAGCGCTGTCATCGAACACCACATCGAAGTGGCTGCCGGAAAGCACCTGGGTGGCGGCGTGCGCAGGTGCCGCCACCCCGGCCGCCGCCGCGAGGGCAGCCACGGCCAGGGTTCGCTTCCAGCCGCAGTGCGCGCGAATGCTGGATGTCATCTCAGGTCCTCGGGCGAGCGCTTGGCGCGGCGACGCAGGCCGATCAGGGCCAGACCTGCAAGCATCAGCGCATAGGTCTCGGGTTCAGGTACCGGCGCGAACACCCAGAGTTGCGGATTGTCGATGTTGCCGCCGCCGTTTTCGCTCACGACGTACAGGTTGCCCAGATCATCCATGGTCATGCCCTCGTGCTGCTGGTCAGCCAGGCTCAAGGGGCCGCCAGCGCCGGTCAACGGGGTACCGCTCGAAGGCAGGAAGGGGATGTTGAGCGTACCCAGGATCGAGCCACTGCGATCGACCTTGATCACCTTTCCGGACTCCTGGCTCAGCAGCAGGATGTTGTCGTAGTCGGTGGAACCGCTGGCCGTCACGTTCGAGAGCGCGAACACGTCGGCGAGGTCGGCTACAGAGCCTGCGATCAGGGAGGGGTTGAACAGGTTGACCGAATTGGCCGTGGTGGCAGATCCGTTGGAGGCGGTGCCGGCACTGAAATTGATTGTGGTCTGGAAAACACCCATCGGGCTGATTTCCTTGGCGAAGATGAAACCGCCGGTCTTCGGGTCGTAGGAGAGGCCTTCGAGACCGACGTTTCCGATTGTCGTGCCGAGTTTCACCTGCTGTGCGCCGCTGTAGGACAGCGTCGTGTTCGGGGTGTAGGTGAACCGGTTGGCGACACGGTAACGCTCTTCGACCATCACGAAGGTGTTGTTGCCCACATAGGTGATGCCTTCCGGGTCGTAAAACGCGGTCCCCTGGGGGCTGCTCCCCGATGCGAGAGTCATGGTGTCGATAAGGCTTCCGGTGAGGCTGACCTGGGTCACCGCACGGCCGCCATCACCGACCACAAACAAGGTGTTGGTATCCCGATTCCACGTGACGCCCGACGCTTCCTGGGCGAGCAGGTTGGCGGGTGTGGTTCCGGCGGGCGGCGAGGGCAGCGCATAGCGGCCCACGAGCTGATAGGTCGACAGGTCGACCGAATTGACAGCCATGGCCGACATCGGGGCCAGTGCGGATGCGACGAATGCTGCGAGGGAGGACAGTTTCATATGAGGGCTCTTCAAGGAAAGTTACGGGCCGCGAGACGTACGCGGGCGGTTGTCTTCGGGTGATTGGCGTGGTCAGGCTTCTTTTTGTTTGGGGTCGAGGGTATGAAACGGATTTGACATCCGTCACCTCCGCCAGTCCGGCGGGAATGATTCTTTCGGACCATGCATTCCTGTGCCGCCGTGACAGACGTGCGCACCCCAGGCCCGGCAGACCCAGCGTCCGGGCGGGCAAGGGAACGTCGCCGCCCTCGGCCGGCGCGGGCGGTTCGCAGGTGATGGTCGGGCGCGCCCGGATCGAGGCATTGGCGTTTTCGCAGGTGGCGAAGCCCTCTGCGCTGCCGCCGACCGGCATGTCGAGCAGCCAGCCCTGGTTGCCTGCCGGAGCCGTCAGCCATTGCTGGACGTCAGCCTGCAGTTGCGTGCCGGCACCGAACGCCAGGCTGCACTCGCTGGGGGTGTCGAAGGTGCCAAACGCGCAAGAGGCGCCGGCCCCCGACGCCGCTGCGTCCGTCGTGTCGTGCGAAGTCGAGCCTGTCCAGGCGAGGCCGCACCGCATCAGTCGGGCGTGGCTGCTCGAGCGCGTCTTCGACCTCGACCTGCAGCACTGCCCGCACTGCGACGGGGGGGGACTCGGGATCATCGCGACGATCCTCGAGCGGCCGGTCATCGAGAGGATCCTCACTCACCTGGGGCTGGATGCGCAGCCCCCGCCCAGGGGCCGGGAGCGCGCGGCGATGCACCTGGCTGCCTGACTCGCGCCCGCCGTCGGAAACCCATCGCCACCGCCGGCAACGCCAAACCGCATCCGGGCTGGCACTGCGCGCCGTGTCCGTGGGACATGCCTCATATCGGGGGCCACACTGAGATCCAGGCCAAGGCCGCGACTTGCGAACGCTCGCAGACCTGCCAACACGACAGCCATGCCCGTTCAGACGCCCAACTCTTCGCGACCTCAGCCGTCAGCAAACCCGGCCTGGAGCCTCTGCCGGGCCTCGCTGAGGGCGTTTGAAACTCCCATGCTCCGGCACCGTGCAGTCCAAGCGGGATCGGCTTATCGGCCATGGCGGCGATCTCGCCTGCCAGCGCATCCGCGCACCATTCGGTCGCAGCGCGGCGGCAGGCCTGGAGATCCCGGGCCTCGCGAATCGCCATCCTGGCCCACCACGCAGTGACGGGCGCGGCTGGGGTGGGTGCGCGAGTGCTGCAGGTCGACTGGTGCCAGTCGCGACTGCCATCTTCCGGCACATCGGAGCCATCTCGTTGTCGGCACACGGGAGCCGCGCAACGTGATCGGGAGCGCAGGGACTGGAAAGACCCGAACAAGAGGGAGACCGGAACCCGCAGGCTCCATGGAGAGACCCGCACCGCTCCGGAGTCGGCGCCGGGACGAAGATGCTACTTACTCATCCCAGGGGCGAATGTTCAGCGGGTACCCCAGTCTTCAACCCTGGTCGTGCGACGGCCTGCCAGCCGCGTCGCCGCAGCAGGCCGTCGGGCCGTCAGCCCGACAGTCGCGCCCGGCGCCGCGAGCGATACCAGGCCGTATAGACGCCAGAGACGATGAAGATCGGCCACAGGAAACAGGTCATCGCCACCCACATCAAGCGGGTGTCGGCCGGGTCGCGTGCGCCCTCGCTGCGTGTGGTCGTGCCCTCACTGAACAGATGGCGGTTCGAATAGGTGATCAGACCGAACAGCGCGCCGAACATCAGAAAGACAACCATTTCCGGTTCCATCATTCGCTCCTTCGGGCCTCCGGCCCATGTGTCAGCCCCAGCCGACACATGCAACTGTACTTCTTTTATGACACTCTGGCATTCTTTTTTCGGGTCATCTCGCGGAACATCGCCCTGCCAGGCCCGGCAACACCATCGCCGCGCTCGGCGCGACCGACACAGCGACCACAAGGCAACTGGTCGAATGCTCGAAGCCATCCTGCGCATCTTCGGGACGGGCCTGGTCAACCCGGACAATTCACCAGGTCACGGGATGATGGCGAGGCGCATTTCGAGGCAGGCGGCGCATCCCGTTTCGCGCCGATAGCCGCGTCTGTCGGTGCGAAACGGGGGCGCGGCATGACCGCAAGGCGACCACCCGCGCCCGTGGAGGCCGACACACCAGGTTGACCCGCAAGCCAATTCGTTGCGAACCCGATGGGCATCGGTGCACCGCTTGTTCCCGGAGCCGGCCTGGCGAAATGTCCGGGTCAAGCCTGCGAATCAAGTCCGATGCCCCTCGAAATCAGAGGAGAGCGGTCGTTGGCATCGGATAGCGAGCTGATGGACCGCATCGCCGATCTGCGCGTAGCGAAGCAGATCAGACGCTTCGCATCGATCAGCGCGACGCAGCGCTCGCCGTGCCTGGTGATGATCTTCTCGGCACCGGCCTTCACCTCCTCGGCCAACTCGGAGAAGTTGGCGCAGGCGTCGGAGAGCGGGATGACGTCGCTTGCGGAAATTCCCATGTTCGCCTCGGCTATCGCACGATCTGCGCAGCATCGTGTACATCCTGAACCTGGGAACTCCTGGGCGAAGGCAGAAACATCGATCGTTGATTCCAGCCTGTTCCCGGGAGTAGCCGACTCCGACACCATCCCGATCCAGGCGGTCCCGCATCAGCCCCCTCCGCGTCCCGGGCGGATCTGGCAGGCGGGACAGCGTCGACAGCCGACACGTTGCCGCGACCGCCCCCTGCCTGCAGGCCGTGCCGCCCATCACGCCGGACACTGCGCGGCCCTCGGTCGCCAGGACCGGGTCACCAGCCCGGAAAACTTGCGTCTGGTCAATGTGCGCGCCGTGCGGCCGCCGCAGAGTGGGCGGCGTACCGACCGTCCGGAACCCTCGCGATGAAGCCGGCAACGCCAGCCCCGGCCGCCTGCGGCCCCCTCCTCGCCCTCGGCATCTTTCTGCCGTCGATGGCTGACGCCGCGACGCTGGAGCAGGCCGTGTTCCAGGAATACGTCTACGCGGGCGGGCTGTTTCACGGGCTGGGCGTCGATGACACGTTGCCGGAGTCGTTCGTCGAGTCGGCAACGGCTGCGGATGAATCCGCATCGGGCAATGCGAGCACGACCGGCGGCGCCTTCCCACGGGCCGAAGGCGCGATCACGATGCGGGCCATCGGCAATCCGACCCGGAGCATGGCGGGCAACTTCTCCGCGCGGGCCTACTACGAATGGCAGCTCGAGCAGGTCGGGGGGGACCCCTGGACCGGCCCGGTTCCCATCGATGTCCACACGCGCGGCGCCGTCGACAGTTCGGTGACCTACGGGGCGTCCATCTACAACCTGTGGGCCCAGGCGCAGATCGACCTGCCGGGCGCCCCGCCCGCCGCGCACTCCGCCCGGGCCTGCGTGCGGGGCGTCTGCACGTACGGGCCGATCGCGTTCGATCACGCCTTCTCGGGGCACGCCTTCCCCGGCACCGCCTATGTCGTCGAGCTCGAGACGCTGGGGTCCGGTTATGTGTCGGTGGACCGGGCGGTCCTGTCCATGTCGGGCTGGGTGGATCCGGGCATCGTGATCTCGCCCACCTTCGAACGCGCCGGGGACTTCAGGGTCGTCTTCAGCCGGGGGATCGCTCCGGTGCCGGAGCCGACCGAGCTCGCGTTGCTGGTCGTCGGGGGTGCCACGCTGCCGATCGCCGTGGGTCGAAGCCGGCGCCGGCGGGCCGGGCGACCGGAGATCCCGTCGCCCGCTGCCCCGCCCGCGGCCGGACCCCGTCAGTCCGCGCTGACCTGCTGAATCCCCGACAGCAGCCAGCCGTCGCGCCCGGAGCGCGGCCGCACAAGGTTCCACACCTCGACGAAGGGCTCGGCGGGGCGGTCGGCGTGCTCCTTGATCTCACCGGAGAACCGGACGCTCGCGACCGCGTGCCCGTCCTGCTCCGCGATGCCGAGGAGTTCGGCCTCGACGGACGGGACTTCCGTCCGGTTGGGTTCCTGGCCGCGCTCGGAGAAGTCCATCCGGATCTCGGCGAACATCTCGGGTGTCGTGAAATCCCGGATGTCGTCGAGATCACCGGCGTCCCAGGCGGCCTGGAGCCGGATGAAGTGCACCTTCGCGCTCCGGACGAAACCGGCGACGTCGAAATCCGCCGGGATGGACCACGTCGGCGCCTCGGCAGCGGGCGAGCCGCCCAGCGGGGCCAGGGGCTCACCGGTGACGCTGACGGGTGCGCCGGGGGGTACTTCGCGGATCGGGATCGGTGTCGCAGACGGGCGGACCGGTTCGGCGGGAAAACGCTCGCGCTCGAACACCCCGGGCGATGCGCGGCCGCTGGCGGCAGGGCCCGCATAGGCCGGGCGCGGTCCCGCAGGACGGGCCCCGCCCCGCAGCATCCGCCACACGAACAGGCCGGCCATCACCAGCAACCCGACGATCAGCACGGACCCCAGCATTTCGCCGAAGGCGCCGCCCATCCCGAAGTGGGACAGCAAGGCCGCGATGCCGAGGCCCGCGGCCAGGCCGGCGATCGGCCCGAGCCAGCGGTTGCGGGGCGGCTGCGCAGGGGTCCCCTGCTGGGGTGCGGGATCGTTGCGGGACGCCTGGTTCTGGCTCGGGGCGTTCTGCGGGGGCGGGGTGGCCTGGCGGTGGGTGACGTTGTCCGACTGGCGTCCGATGGAACGGCCGCCACCCAGGCGGCGCGCATCGGCATCGACAACGACCAGGGCGGTCAGCGCGAACGCCGAAAAGGCACAGACGGCAAGACGACGGATCAGGGCATTGCTCACGTTGGGGCATCCTCGGATGGGAAACGACACAGAGTGTGGCACTTCCGGCGGGGAATGGTTCGCGCGATCGCGTCCGTGCAGGTTTCGGCAAGGGCGAAGGGCGGCTCCCGGAACCGGCCGAGGCGGCGCCGCCCCCGCGCCACAAGGAACGAAGGGACCGCCTGGGGTCCGGGGTTTGCGATCCGGCGAGCGGCACCGGGTGGAAGCTCGTGCGGTTCCGGTCCATCATGGCGTCATCCGCAACCTGGCCCGCACCCGCCCCGGAATTCCATGCCCACCCCACCTCGCCTGCCGCCCGGTCAGTTCCTCACCGAAGACTTCCCTGTCCTCAGCTTCGGCCCGACGCCCTTCGTCGACCTGAACGAGTGGCGGTTCACGCTCAAGGTCGGGCCCCGCCCGGTGAAGACGTGGACCTGGGCCGGGTTCAACGCGCTTCCGCAGACGCAGGTGACCACCGACATCCACTGTGTCACCACGTGGTCGAAGTTCGACACGCACTGGCAGGGGGTCACCGTCGATGACCTGCTCGCCGACGCGGGCCTCGCGCCCCCGACATCGTTCGTGCTGGCCCACGGCCTCGACGGCTACAGCACCAACGTCCCCCTGGCGGACCTCGCCGGCGGGCGCGCGATGGTCGCAACACACTTCGGCGGTCAGCCCCTGGCCCACGAGCACGGCGGCCCGGCACGCCTGCTGGTCCCGCACCTGTATTTCTGGAAATCCGCGAAATGGGTGAACGCGCTGCAGTTCACCACGCGGGACGAACCGGGCTTCTGGGAGACGCGCGGCTACCACATGCGCGGCGATCCGTTCCGGCAGCAGCGGTATGACGACGACTAGCGGGTTCGCCCAGCGGGGTCAAACGAGGTCCCAAACTCAAACGGGGTCGGACCTCCTCAAACGGGGTCGGACCATGGCAACCCGTTGATCCTGCAACTTTTTCATGGGGGAAAACCCCGGATTCCAGACCTTGGCGGGTCATTTCGAGGGTG
>JBAXBV010000061.1:0-9878 GCA_037141795.1 Betaproteobacteria bacterium | reverse complement strand
CCATGCGCGCGTAGTACACGGCCCCTCGGTCCATCAGACGGTCGTATACCTTTCCGAGGTCGGTGAACCAGAAGCCACCCTGGCCGTCCATGACGATGTCGTTCGGGCCCTTGAGGGGAATGCCGTCGCACTCGGTGTAGAGATCCTCCACGTGCCCGGTGTCGGGATCGACGCGCTGGATGCGACCGCCGATATAGTCGGTGGCCCGGCCGTGGGGGCGCACGAGCCCGTTGGGTTCCCGGAACCAGTTGAACCCACCGTTGTTGCAGAGGTAGAACTTGCCGTCCGGGCCGATGGCCGCGCCGTTGGGCCCGCCGCCCGTATGGGCGACGATGCTCGTGCGCCCGTCCGGATGGACTCGCGTGAGGGTGCCGCGCGCGATCTCGACCAGGATCACCGAGCC
Organism: Betaproteobacteria bacterium; assembly: GCA_037141795.1. Taxonomy (GTDB): domain Bacteria; phylum Pseudomonadota; class Gammaproteobacteria; order Burkholderiales. The sequence goes on along the minus strand of JBAXBV010000061.1, from coordinate 9,475 downwards.
GTCAGCCATGGCCACCGGGCCCTCGGGAAACTGCAGGCCGGTGGTGATCACCCGCCCGGAAAGGGTTGTTCGTGCCGTCATCGCTTCTCCTGGCGCAACCGGGCTGGCGCGTGGATTCGCGCGACTCCCGGGGCGCCGAATATGGCGCAAAACCCCTGCGTGCGCCACACTCGCCCCGTCCCGAGTCACCCGCAGGCAGCGCCCGCCCTTTCCATGTTCCGATCTCTCGCCGCGTGCGGGCTGCTGGTGATTCCAGTCGCCGACGCGCAGGACGATGTGTCCGCGCTGCTGACCATGACCCCGATTCCGGCGATCCAGGGCACGGGCACGCGCAGTCCGCTGGAGGGCAGACGCGTGTCGACCCGCGGGGTGGTGACGGCGGTGCTGCCCGGGTTGCGCGGCTACATGCTGCAGGACGACTCCGGGGACGGCGATCCCCGCACATCGGACGGCCTCTTCGTGTACGTCGGGGCGGCGCCCGTGGACGTGGTTCCCGGCGAGCGGGTGGGGGTCAGCGGCGTCGTGCGGGAGTACGGCGGACCGCCCGGCGAGCCCAGCCTCACGGAACTCGCGGACGTCAGCGCGCCGGCGAGGCTCGGCAGGGGAACGGTCCAGCCCGTCCCGATGGCCCTGCCCGCTGGCGAGGAAGACCTGGAGAGTTTCGAGGGGATGCTGGTGCGCATCGAAACACCGATGACCCTGGTGGATCACCACTTCGCCGGTCGACAGGGCGAAGTGGTGATCGCTGCCGGGGGGCGCCTCGCATCGCCGACCCAGGTGGCGGACCCGGGGCCCGCGGCCCTTGCGCTCGGCCGGGACAACCGGCGCCGGCGACTCGTCCTGACCGATGGTCGCGCCCTCGGGCCGGGGGCGCCGCGCGTCTCCTTCGAGGAGGCCGGTCTGCGGCTGGGGGATGCGGTGGAGTCGCTGGTGGGGGTGCTCGACGCAGGTCGCGTGCGCCCGGGGCGTCCCGGCCCCACTGGTTATCGGCTGCATCCGGTGCAGCCTCCCGTGTTCCGTCGGCTCAACACCCGCCCCGAGCGGCCCCCGGAGGTGGGCGGCGAGTACCGGCTCGCGGCGTTCAACGTGCTCAACTACTTCACCACCTTCGGCCGGCGCGGGGCGGGCGGCGGGTGCGCGCCGTCCGGGACAGCCGCGGATTGCCGGGGTGCCAGGGGCGCGGCGGAATTCGAAAGGCAGACGGCCCGCCTGGTCCGGGCCCTGGCGTTGCTGGATGCCGACGTGGTGGCCCTGATGGAAATCGAGCGCAACGGGGGTGAGGCAACGCGCCGGCTGGTGGCCGCTCTGAACGCGCATCTGGGCGTTCCGCTGTACGCCGCCGTGGCCGATCCCGCCGAAGGCGTGGGGGGGGACGCGATTCAGGTTGCTCTGATTCACAAACCCGCGCGGATCGCCACGCTCGGGCCGGCGTTTTCCGACCGCGATGCCGTGCATCACCGCGCGCCGGTGGCACAGACGTTCCGGACTGCGACGGGCGAGACATTCACGGTGGTCGGCGTCCACTTCAAGTCGAGGAACTGCGATGGAGCCATCGGCGCCGAGGCGGACCCTGGCGACGGCCAGGGCTGTCATCATGCGCGGCGCACGCGCCAGGCCGCCGCGTTGCTCGATTTCGTGGTCCGTGCGCAGGAACTCTCGGCCAGCCCGGACGTGGTGGTGCTGGGCGACCTCAATGCACATGCCCGCGAGGAACCGCTGCGGAGGCTGGCCCGCGGTGGACTGGCAGATCAGGTGGCACGGTTCGCCGGACGGCAACCCGCCTATTCGCATGTCTTCGACGGGGAGGCCGGCGTACTGGACCACGCGCTCGCCACGGCGAGCCTCGCACGGCGTCTGACCGGTGTCGCCCATTGGCACATCAATGCGGACGAGGCGCCAGCGCTCGATTACCGTTCGGTCCGGGGCGATCACGGAACGCCCTCGCCATTCCGGTCTTCGGATCACGATCCGCTACTGGTGGGTCTGGTCTCGGCCCGCGGCGCCGGCGTGGCTGCCTGGCTGCCACCGGCGGGCGCACAGGCTGCCACCCGGAACGGCAGGATTCGCTCCGGCCACTCGCTGGCTATTCTGTCGCCGAACCTTTTCCTGCCCACGGAGCCCAGATGGCCCGCATCATTCCCCATGGCTGGCAGAACCTGCCCCTGGCAGGGGCCGCTCAGCGCGAAGTCGAGACGCTGACACGCCTTGCCGAGACGTTGCCGGCAGACTACACGGTCTACCACGGCGTCCACTGGACCCGCCTGCAGCACGGTGTCTCGTTCTACGGCGAGATCGACTTTGCAATCGTTGCGCCTTCCGGGCGCACCCTCCTGATCGAACAGAAATCGGGATTCCTCACCGAGACGCCCGAAGGCCTCGTGAAAGCCTACGGTTCCGGCAGCCAGAACGTGGCGGCCCGGCTGGCACGCAACGCCGATGGGGTCCAGGGACGCTTCAGCGCGGCGCATCAGGGCGAGAGTCTGCCGCTGGAGACCATGCTCTATTGCCCCGATTACATCGTGCGGCAGCCGGCGGCGGCGGGGGTCGACCCGGCGCGGATCGTGGATGCGGCGCGCCGGGCGCAGTTTCCGCGACTCATCGAAGCGGCCCTGCCGCTGTCCGAGCCCGCCTCGCCACTGGCAGCCAAGGCTCACCGGTTCTTCCGCGATCTGCTGGAACTGACCCCCGAGATCGGTGCGATCGCCGATCAGGCGGAATCTCTCTACACGCGGCTGTCCGGGGGGCTCACCGACTGGGCACGGCAGATCACCTTCGAGCCCTTCCGCCTGCGCGTGGAAGGAACCGCGGGTTCCGGGAAGACGCAGCTTGCGCTGGCCGTCTACCGGGACGCAGTGGCGGCGGGGCGACGCCCGCTGTATGTCTGCTACAACCGGCCCCTCGCGGACCACATGGCGCTCCTCGTGCCCCCGGGCGGTGAGGTGGCCACCTATCATCAGGTCTGCGAACGCGTGATCCGGCGCCGAGGAGGGGTGCTGGACTTCTCGCGCGCGGGCGTCTTCGAGGCCATGGAGGCCCGGTTCGGCACCTTGGCGCCCGGGCCGGGCGAGGCCTTCGATGAATTGATCGTTGATGAGGGGCAGGACTTTCGGGCTGCCTGGGGCGACGCGCTGCTGGCCTGGCTCACGCCGGGCGGACGGGCGTGGTGGCTGGAGGATCCGATGCAGAACCTGTACGACCGCGAACCCGTTGCCCGGGTCGGCTGGGTCTGCCTGCGCGCCGGGACAAACTACCGCAGCCCCGGGGACGTGCTCGGATGGATTCGCGAGCACCTGGCGCTCACGGAGGGGGTGCTGGGCGGCAGCCCGGTGACCGACTCAGGGGTCGAGGTGCTCGTCTATCAGGATGCGACGGGGCTCGTGGACCAGACCAAGCGCGCGATCACACTGGCGGTCGGGCAGGGTTTCCGCCGCCCGATGATCGGCGTGGTGACCTTCCGGGGGCGCGAGCATTCGCGCCTCGCGTCCCACACGCAACTGGGGCCTCACCAGATCCGGGTGCCGACCGGGCGCTACGATCTCCTGGGCAATCCGGAGTACACCGAGGGCGAGGTGCTGATGGACTCGGTGTATCGCTTCAAGGGGCGTTCCGCACCCTGTGTCGTGTTCACGGAGATCGACTTCGAATCGCTGGACGAGCGCGCGGCACGGAAGCTTTTCGTGGGCGCCACGCGAGCCACGATGAAACTCGTGCTGGTCGTGTCGTCCCGTGCCGCCGGCCTGCTCGGCCTGTCGGCGGGACGCAACGAGGCGAACTGAACTAGCCCTCGCTGCCCGGGGTCATCGCCAGGCCGGCGGCATACCGTCTGTTCCAGAGCTCGTGCCCGCGCACGAAGTCGTTGCGGCCCGAGCGGTCCGTGCCTCGCACGAGCCAGAGGGGCTGGTCGAAGATGTTGAAGGGACTGTCGTCGCGGCGCTGGCGCACGAGAGACCGGTCGTAGTGGGACGTCGCCGGCATGTAGCGCAGGATCAGGGCGGCGCGCCGCTGACCGGACGAGTTGGCCAGGGACCCGTGGATGAGCCGCACGTCGTGGAAGGACATCTGTCCCGGCTCCAGTTCGACGTTGACCGCCCGGCTCTCGTCGAACTGGTCGCGGTCGAGCTCCAGGTTGAGCACCAGATCCCTGCGTTCGCTGGTGTGGTGACGGTAGAGCTCTTCCCGCCGGTGCGAGCCGGGAATGAACCGCATGCAGCCGTTGGCCGTGGACACCGGGTCGATGGCGATCCAGACGGAGCAGGTGGCGAGCGGTCGCATCGGCCAGTATTCGCCGTCCTGATGCCACGGCACCTCCCGTCCCCGCACCGCGGGCTTGCAGAGGATGCGCGTGATCCAGAGGATCACGTCCGGGCCGGTGATGCGGCTCACCGCGTCGAGGACACCCGGGTCGCGGGCAGCGGCCATGAAGGGATTCATTCCTGCGCCGTCTGTCGGAGGCAGCATGTGGGGGTTGGCGAGATCTTCCTGTGCCACGTCGGTATAGCTTGCCAGCAGCTTCTCGAGGCCGTCCTGAAGGCGGTGCAGGGTCTCGGCGGGCAGGCGCAGGCGAGGGATCACGTAACCGTGTTCCCGGTAGTGTTCGAGCTCGTCGTCGCTGAGGGCTAAAGTCATCGGAACTCCTGCCGTTACGGCTCAACGGACCGACGCGTTGTCCAGAACGCGGACTGCGGCATCGTCCAGAGTCAGGCTGGCGGAGGCTACCAGCGCTTCCAGTTGCGTGGGCGACGTGGCGCTGGCGATCGGAGCGACCACGTCTGGCTTGGCCCTCAGCCATGCCAGAGCAATGGCGGCCACAGGCACCTGGCGCTCGGCGGCGATCGCATCCAGGGCCGCGAGGATGCCCTGGCCACGGGGCCCCAGATACCTGGCCACCGCTGGCCCGCGCGCGCTCCGGGCGAGATCCGCCTCGGATCGGTATTTCCCGGTGAGGAAGCCGCTCGCCAGTGGAAAGTAAGGCAGCACCGCGAGCTGGTACTCGCGGCAGACGCCCGCCAGGGCGGACTCGAAGCCTTGCCTCTCCATGAGGCTGTAGTGGGGCTGGAGACTGCAGTAGGCGACGGTGCCGAGGGCGGCACTTGCACCCATCGCGGCGGCGAGCCGGGGCGCGGTGAAGTTGGACGCCCCGATTGCACGGACCTTGCCGTCGTGGATGAGCTTGGCATAGGTTCCGAGCGTCGCCTCGAAGGGCGTGTCGGGATCGTCCTCGTGGGACTGGTACAGGTCGATGCGATCCGTCTGAAGGCGTCGCAGGGAATCCTCCACCGCGCGCGCGACGTACGTCGGCGAGAGGCCCCGTGCCCCGGGTCCCATCTCCATACCCACCTTCGTGGCAATGACAATGTCGTTGCGGTTCCCGCGCGACTTCATCCAGCGGCCGATGATGGTTTCCGATTCGCCCCCGGCGTTGCCCGGGTGCCAGCGGGAATAGATATCCGCCGTGTCGATGAAATTGCCTCCCGCGGCGACGAAGGCGTCGAGCACCTCGAAGGAGCGGCGTTCATCGATGGTCCACCCGAACACGTTACCGCCGAGCGCCAGCGTGGATACACGCATGCCCGACCGCCCAAGCTGGACTTTCTGCACGAGTTTCCTCCAGGCGGGATGCCGCCTCGCCATGTTTTCCTGAAGGTACACGCAAGGCCGCGTCACGACAAACGGTGATGGCTGCCTGTGGTCCTGTCGCGCCCCGACGGGGTCGAGGCGTGGTGCACCTTTCCCTCCGGGTTCGACACGGCTCCCTGCTTCCGACCCGACAAGAATCTAACAAAGACGTGAAGATTTTCTTGGACGGACGAGTCGGCAAAATCTAACGAAACTAAAGATTTTGGAGATTGCGCCGTTAGTGCTGTCGACAGCGTTCTCAAGGTATTCCAAATACCTCGAATCTGGTCATAGTGTTGATGACGTTGTATTTTTTCTCTTAAAGGAACTGACATGTCACTCTCGATAGCCACAAATGTGCTATCCCTGACGGCTCAGCGCAACATGAGCACGAATCAGGGAGTACTCAGTACGTCAATCGAAAGATTGTCGTCTGGGTTGCGCATCAACTCGGCGCAGGATGATGCCGCCGGCATCGCCATCGCCGACCGCTTCACCGCGCGGATCCGCGGTCTCGACATGGCTCGGCGGAACGCGGCCGACGGGATCTCGCTGGCGCAGACGGCGGAAGGGGCGCTGGCTTCCAGCACCAATTCGCTGCAGCGCATCCGTGAACTCGCCGTCCAGGCCGCCAATGCGACCAACTCCTCCTCCGACCGCAAGGCGCTGCAGACCGAGGTCTCGCAGCTGGTGTCGGAAATGGATCTCACGGCCAACAATACCGAGTTCGCGGGCGTGAAGTTGCTCGATGGCTCTTTCGGGTCGGCGACCTACCAGGTGGGCGCCAACGCCAACCAGACCGTGTCGGCACAGACCGGCGACTTCCGCACGGCCAGCTACGGTAACAACCGCTTCTATTCGGCGTCGATCGCGGCCGCCGCGGCGCCGACGTTCACCGCCGGCAACGTGGTGATCCAGGGCGATGCGACCTCGACGGTGACGGTGGCCACGACGGACACGGCCAAGAGCCTGGCCACCAGCATCAATGCGGTGTCCTCCACCACGGGCGTGGCGGCTGCGGCCAACACCCGGGGGAGCCTGGCGTTCGCGACGGCCAACCAGGGCTACAGCCTGTCGATCACCTCGAGCAACTCCACGGCGGTGACGGTGACCTTCGCCATCGGGAGCAATTCGACGGCCTCGGGACTGTCCTCGGCGGTGGCGGCGATCAACGACGCATCGGCCAAGACCGGGGTGACGGCGAAGCTCAACGACACGGGCACGGCGGTGCTGCTGGAGAACACCGCTGGCGACAACATCTCGATTGCCAACGGGGCCGGTTCCGGGGGTGGCATCACGCTGGGGAACTACGCGCCCTCGTCGGATACCTACAATGCCGGTGTGGCAGCCGCTGCCGGCGCGACCGTGGCGGCGATGGGTTACCTGGAACTGTCCTCGCAGAAGGCCTACGGGGTGACGGCGACCACGACCAACGCGGCCACGACTGGGGCGTCGAGCCTGCGCGCGGTGTCCATTCTGGACGTGTCGTCGGTGTCCGGCGCCAACGAGGCCATCAGGATCGCGGACTCGGCGCTCGCCCTGCTGAACACCCAGCGTGCTCGACTGGGCGCGTTGCAGTCGAGGTTCGAGAGCATCACCTCGAACCTGCAGACGGCTTCGGAGAACGCCTCGGCCTCGCGCTCGCGCATCCGGGACGCGGACTTCGCGGCGGAAACCGCAGCGCTCACCCGGGCGCAGGTGCTGCAGCAGGCGGGCACGGCGATTCTGGCGCAGGCCAATGCGGCGCCCAACAGCGTGCTATCCTTGCTGAGGTAATGAGGATTGGGCTTGCAACAGTGAGTCTGTTCTTGGGTTATCGCGTGTTCCTGAATGAATGGTGACGTCATGGACATTCGTGCGATCACAGCTTCAACGGTAGTCCCCCGGCTGACGGAGACTTCATCAGCGGAACCGGTCGTCAGGCCGGCACCGTCCGCTGCGAAGGCTGAGTCAGAGAGGGACACAGAGGCCGACCTGAGCGGCAGCATCAAGCGGGCTCAGGAAGTCGCGCAATCTGCCGGAGCGAACCTGGAGTTTTCCGTGGATCGGGATAGCGGGAAGACCGTTGTCCGTGTCATGGATGGTTCCACGCAACAGCTGATCCGTCAGATTCCGTCCGAGGAATGGTTGGTCGTTTCCCGGAACCTCGACCGAATGAAGGGGATGCTGCTCGGGCAGAAGGCCTGAGCGAACGCAGGAGGCGCCAGCACGGGTGACCCACGGGTCGGCGTCTGGTGAGGAGCCTCGCTGCGTTTTCTTCGAATCCGGTCTTTGTTGCCGATGTCGCCCTGCCGGGCGATCCGATCTTCCGGCCTGTTGCGAACCTCCGGCCGGAGGTGATCCTGCAGTTCTTCTTCCCATCGATTCCTGGCTGAAACCGGGACACCCGTGGCTGTCCAGCTTGCATCGCCCGGGACCGCAGCGTTTCAATGCCGACGTCGACCTGTCCAGCCGGACAGGCAGGGGGGCCTGATGTTCTTCCGATCTTTCGCGTGGCGGATTTTCCTGCTGGTGGTGCTTCCTGGGCAGGCGTTTGCTTTTGTCCTCTCGTCGGGAGCCGAGGTACGCTGCGACATCCTTCTGGACGGCCGGTCGTTTCTGGTGGACGAGGAATACATCGGCAACGGCGCCGTGGGGGAACGACACCCGGAACTGGGCGGCAGCGCGGCCGTGGTTCGCAGGGGTGTTGATGGGCGCCCACGCATCGTCTTCGACCGCTTCGTGCTCGAGGATTTCCGGCGCCGGTTGCCCGCTGCCGCCGACTTTGTCTTCCTGCACGAGTGTTCACACCTGCGACAACGGACCCGCGACGAGATCCTGGCCAATTGCCACGCCCTCGTGGATGCCCGCGCGAGGGGGCTGCTGGGACCGACAGACGAAGATGCGCTCGGTCGATTCCATCAGGCGCTCGGACGGTTGCCCCTGCGCTACGGCGGCACCGGCTCGGCGTTCTGGCGGCTGACCCTCGAGTGCGCGTCGAGACCGGAGGCCTTCAGCGAGGATGCTCAGGCGTTCCCCGGGGGAGCCTTCGATCCGCCGTATTCCCCGTGATTCCCCGTCGAGATCGGCCAATTCTTCAAGAACCTTCATCAGACAGGGCTAAAGGGTCTTTCCTTCCGGCCGTAATGCATTCTGACGGCGGGCTCGCCGCGATTTCGGCGGGATGGTGGCCGGACCGGATGAAGCCCCGTGTTCGACAAGGCTAAAGGGTCTTGTCGGGCGGCCGTAAATGGTCTGGACGGCGGGAACTGCCCCTCACTGAATGGGGAACTCTCAGTCGATTGCACCAGTTCTCAATGCAAATCAGAAGGGGATATCACCATGGCTCAGATCGTCGGCACCAACGTTTCCTCCCTCACGGCCCAGCGCAATCTCAGCACCTCGCAGGGAACCCTCGCCACCGCCCTCGAGCGGCTGTCGTCAGGGATGCGAATCAACTCTGCCAAGGATGACGCGGCAGGGGTGGCCATCTCCGATCGTTTCAGCGCGCAGATTCGCGGGCTGGACCAGGCCCGGCGCAATTCGGCCGACGGTATCTCGCTGGCCCAGACGGCCGAGGGCGCGCTGGCCTCGAGCACGTCCTTGCTGCAACGCATCCGCGAACTCTCTGTCCAGGCAGCCAATGCCACCAACTCCGCCTCTGACCGCAAGGCGTTGCAGACGGAAGTGTCGCAACTGGTATCGGAGCTGGAACTCGCGGCAAACAATACCGAGTTCGCAGGGGTAAAACTCCTGGACGGATCGTTCGGTTCGGCCTCATTTCAGGTGGGCGCCAATGCGAACCAGACCGTTGCGGCAACCATGGGCGACTTCCGCACGGCCAGCTACGGTAACAACCGCTTCTATTCGGCGTCGATCG
>JBAXBV010000060.1:0-11275 GCA_037141795.1 Betaproteobacteria bacterium | reverse complement strand
CGCTGGAGGCCCCGACCGGGGGGCAGACTACACCCGGCGAGGAATCGCCGGACTGGTCGCTCGAGATCGACTGCGGCCTGCCCTGGATTCTCCCGTCAACCCAGGACGCCTTCACCCCCCACATGGTCGACCTCGTCCGGCTCGGTGGGGTGAGCTTCACCAAGGGCTGCTACCCGGGACAGGAAATCGTCGCGAGGTCGGAGCATCTCGGGGGCGTCAGGCGCCATCTGTACCGTCTTCGCTTCGAGGCAACGGAGCCACCCGAGCCGGGTACCAGCCTTCTGGCGCCGGAAGATGGAGAGGTAGCCGGAACCGTTCTGCTGGGCTCCGCGGGGCCGGGCGGTGAAACCCGCTGCCTCGCGGTCGTCGACTCATCCGCTGCCGCCGCCGGTCCCCTGCGTCTGGCAAGCGCCGGGACCCTCGCGTCGAATGTCGACCGCGTCTACCCCGGTGGCTGAGGTGGCGTTTCACTATTACATCTACTATCAGGTCGATCCTGCGGTTGTCCACCGGGCGGCGTCCGACGTCTCCCAGGCCCAGGCCGAGATCTTCTCGGCCCATGGAATTCGCGGTCGTCGCCTGACGCGCGCTGACCAACCGCACCTCTGGATGGAGGTCTATGAGGAGGTGTCCGACCGCGCCGGGTTCGAGGCGAGCCTGGCCGAGGTCGTGGCGCGCGTCGGTCTGGAGAACCACCTCGTCTCCGGTGCGCGGCGCCACATCGAGTGTTTCGAGGACTGATCCGTGTGTCTCGTGGTGCTCGCCCTGGGACTGCATGCCGACTATCCCGTCATCCTTGGCGCGAACCGGGACGAGTTTCACCAGCGGCCCACCGCCTCGGCCTGCCTCTGGCCCGATGCTCCCGACGTGGCCGGCGGACGGGATCTTCAACAGGGCGGCGCCTGGCTCGCGGCCTCGCGCCGGGGTGCGCTCGCTGTTGTTACGAACTACCGCGATCCAGCCAACCGGGTCTCTGGCGGTCCTTCCCGCGGGCAACTCGTCAAGGATTTCGTGGCGGGGCCCCCGATTCCGGCCGAAACGTTCTTGCGAGGGAGCGTCATGCCCGCCGAAGGCTACGACGGCTTCAACCTGATCGCGGTGGATGCGTCGGGCGCCTGGTACGGATCAAACAGGGGAACCATCCGCCCGCTGTCCGAGGGCCTCTACGGGCTCAGCAACCACCTGCTGGACACTCCGTGGCCGAAAGTGCTGCGCGTCAAGGCGGCGGTCGGCGCCGCCCTGTCGCGCAACGGCACGGACATGGTCGAGGGCATCCTCGACATACTGGGCGATCGCGAAGGGGCACCGGATGATCAGTTACCCTCCACCGGGGTATCCCTCGAACTCGAGCGTCTTCTTGCCGCGCCGTTCATCGTCTCGCCAGAATACGGGACCCGCTGTTCGACGGTCGTCACCGTCGACCGGCAGGCTCGCCTCAAACTGGTCGAACGGTCCTTCGGTGCCGCTGGTTCCGCCCTGGAGACCCGGGTCATCGACCTTTCGCTGCAGGCGCCGCTCCACCCGAATCGGGGAGATCACGGTGCATGACCCTGTGCGGGATGCCCGCATCATCGAAAACCGGCCCCGCCGCCACGAACCCCGCGCGTTCGTAGAAGCCGATGGCGCTCACCTGCGCGTTCGCGAACGCCCGCGGGTGGCCGGCGCTCGCGGCCACGTCGAGAAGCCTCTGCAGGATTGTGGCGCCCACGCCGAGGCCCCGCCACGCTGGCAGGACCGCCATTCGCCCGATATGGCCGTCGGGCAATACCCTTCCGGTCCCAATGGCCGTGCCCAGCGAGTTCAACGCCAGGGCGTGAACGCTGGACCGGTCGTGTTCGTCCCATTCGAGGGCCTCGGGTACGCCCTGCTCGTCGATGAAAACCCGGCGCCTCACGGTGGACAGGCGCTGCGCCTCCACAGGCCAGGACACGAGATGCACGCAAAACGGAGCAGGATTCATGGACACGGATTCTAGCGGTCTGGCCAGCGAGGCCGCACCGGGTGCCGCCGGCGTGTGGGATGACGCCGCGGCGGCGGCCTGCAGCAGCGAGCTTTCCCTTCGCGCGCTGACCTCCCGCTGGATCGGCAGCGACGCCGCCATGGCCGTGTTCGGCGGAGGGAACACGTCAGTCAAGGGGCCCTGGCCGGCCCGGGGCGATCCGTCGGAGCCTTGTCTTTACGTGAAGGGCACCGGCGCAGACCTCGCGGAGGTCACGGAAGCCGACTTCACCCCCATCCGGCTCCGTGCCGCCGCCGCGCTGCTCCGGGGTCCCGCGCTCGATAACGTGGCGCTCATGCAGGCCCTCGATCCGATCAAGCTGGACAGGGATGCCCCAAGACCTTCGATCGAGACGCTGCTCCACGCCGCCCTGCCCCACAAGTTCGTCGAGCACACCCATGCCGACGCCATCCTGGCCGTGATCAATACGGCGTCCGGCCCCGACACGGCGCGCCGCCTGTTCGGCACGAAGGCGCCCCTGGTTCCGTTCCGGCACTCGGGTTTTGATCTCGCGGCTGCCTGCGCCGAGGTCTACGATCGCGAACACTCCGGCGACACCATAGGCCTGCTTCTGGCTTTTCACGGCGTGGTTGCCTTCGGAAACGATGCCCGCGAGTCCCATCGGAACCTTTACGAACTCAGGGCAATCGCCGAGCGCCATCTTCGCGACCGCGGGGCTTGGACCCTCGCCACGGGCCCAACCCCTAGGCGAACGTGGGAACGGGCGGTCGCCCTTGCCGGATTGCGTCTCGCCCTCAGCAGGACGGCTGGCTTCCCGATGGTCCTGCACGTCGATGATTGCGCCGAGACCATGGGTTTCGTGGCCCGAACGGATCTCGCACGGATCGCGCTCCAGGGGCCCCCGACCCCGCAACACGCCGTCTTCACGAAGCGCCTGCCCGCTCTCGGGCTCGACGTGGACGCCTATGCCCGCGACTACGTGGTCTATCGACAGCAATTCGGGGCAGCGTATCCCGCTGACCTCCGCCCGGACCCGGCCCCGCGGGTGCTTCTCGACCCGGCCTACGGTGCCATCGCGGCCAGCATCGATGGTCGCCACGCGAACATGACCTCGACGGTCTACCGTCACGACATCGACATCATCAGCAGGGCCTCGGCCCACAATGACTACGTATCGCTGCCGCCGGAAGCCGTCCTTGCGGCCGAGGTCCACTACGGTGGCTTCGAGCGTGCGAGGCTCGCCCGCCGGGCCGCCGATCTACCCCTGCTGGGATGCATCGTGGCGATCGGTGGAGGTCAGACCCTGTCGTGGTCGCCCCTCGCCCGGGCTCTCCGTGCGGCGGGTGCTGACGTCTTTGCCCTCGGGCCCGAGCAGGACGCGACCGCCGGCGTTTACCGGCACGGGGGTATCGACATCTTTCTCTGCCCGCATCCGGGGGTGTCGCCGGGGTCCCAGGTGGAACTGCTCCTCGAGTACTCGCCGGGCGGCGGACTCGTGTTGTCCCCGTCTCCGGAGGCCGACGTGGAAGACATCGTCGAAACCGCAGCCCTGGTCTGGGCGTCCGTTCCGGGCGCTCCCGCGTGACCGCCATCGCCCGGTTTCACACGCTGCGCTGGCTCGATGCGGGCAGCTTCGAAATCCTCGACCAGCGCGCTCTGCCAAACGCCGAAAGATATCTGTGTCTGCGGACCGCCGCCGAAGCGGCCGACGCGATCCGGTCCCTCGCCGTGCGCGGCGCGCCTGCGATCGGTTGCGCGGCCGCGTTCGGCCTGGCTGTCGAAGCCGCCCGCCTTGCCAACCTGCCCCGGCCGGACTTTTCCCGGGCCCTTGCGGACGCCACCAGCCTGCTCGCGGCAAGCCGTCCCACGGCGGTGAATCTGTTCTGGGCTCTGGACCGCCTCACCGGCGTATGGCGTTCCCGCCGGGATGCCGCCCCCGAAGCAATCGCCGCCGCACTCGAGGGCGAGGCCAGGTCGATCTTCCGGGAGGACCTCGAGGCCAATCTCAGGATGGGGGCCTTCGGGGCAGTGCTGGTACCTGAAGACGCGAACGTGCTGACCCATTGCAACGCCGGGGCCCTCGCGACGGCGGGCCACGGAACCGCCCTCGGCGTCATCCGGTCCGCCGTCGCACAGGGCAGGCGCGTGCACGTCTACGCCGACGAAACCCGCCCGGTGCTCCAGGGTGCGCGCCTCACGGCCTGGGAACTGGCAAGGGACGGGATCCCGGTGACCATCCTCCCGGATGGTGCATCCGGCCATCTCATGACGCGTGTCCGGATCGATCTCGTGGTTGTCGGGGCGGATCGGGTGGCCGCCAACGGGGATGTCGCGAACAAGATCGGCACGTACAACCTCGCAGTGCTCGCCCGTCGCCACGGCATCCCGTTCTATGTCGCGTGCCCGCTGTCTTCCTTCGACCGAGAGATCGCCACGGGTGCGACCATCCCCATCGAAGAGCGGGATTCCAGCGAGGTCCGGGGCTACGGCAGCGAGCGCTGGGCTCCCGATACGGTTTCCGTATTCAATCCCGCCTTCGACGTGACCCCAGCGGGGTTAATCACCGCGATCATCACCGACCGCGGCGTCGTGCCGGAGCCTGACCCGGACAAGATCCTCCGCCTCTTCGCCGCGGCAAGGTAATGCCCTGCGCGAGAGCGCGCATTCCCATCCGGCTTCCTTCAGGGATGTCCACACCGCGAGCTTTCGGTGTGTCGCGCAGACAACGGAATGCCTCGCCGTGGTGCAATAAGACGTCGATTGAAATCTTGATGTTTGTTTTTGGTGCATTGATCTTCCGCGAGACCGGGGGCATTATTCGCGAAACAAGATAAGAAAAACGCCTCAAGCTTATATAAAAAATGAGTTTTGTATATCTCATTCTTACTCCTGATCTTGCTCATGATCGGTGGAGGCTGTACCCCCTATGATCACAAGCGCACGGGAACGAAAACTCCGCATGCGCCAAGACCGAGGCGCGCTCCGCTTCGGTGCGTACAGACGCATGGACACATCCGGCACCCTGGCCCTTCCCGCCGCCGCCAACGGGCACGCCATGGGACACCTCGTGGACCTCGTGCGTCATCACGCGGATCTGGACCTCCGCATGTATCGGCAGACACTTGTCGGCCAGCGCCTGGAAGGCAGGATCGCCTCGACCCGGACGGACTCTCTCGAAACCTATGTCTCCCTGTTGCGGGAACAGCCACGGGAAATCGGCCGCCTTGCGCGGGCCGTTCGCAAGTCGGCCATCTCCGCCGTCCCGAACGACGGCTGCCTCGCGCAACTTGCTCTTGCATTGGAGCCCGTGGTGGCCAGTCGCCGATCGAGCCACGCCAATCTCCGCATCTCGATTCCTGCCTGCACGACCGGCGAGGAGACCTACCTTCTGGCAATGCTCCTCGCGGCAGCGATGACAAGGCACTCGTGCAACCCGCGCAGCGCCCGCATCATCGCCAGTGATCCGGACGAGGCTTCCCTCAGGATCGCCCGCAGGGGCGTGTTCTACGCGCCGGACACCCTCGCGGGAACTCCGGCTGACCTTCGAGCCACCGGCCCTCGCCTTGAGGGACGGAGTGCACGGGTGGCCTGCTGGCTCCGGAACATGATCCGCTTCCGGTCCCACGACGTCACCCGCGACCCTCCGCTGAGGAATGTGGACCTTATCGTGTGCCGCAACGTGCTGGCCGGGCTTCAGCCCCGGCTGCGCCGGCGTGTGCTGGCTGACCTGCGCGATGCCCTGCGACCCGGGGCCTGCGTGCCGGGTTCGCGACGGTACCGCTGGCGGTCAATGTCTCTTCCGCGCAATTTCGCAGCGGTCACCTCGTCGACAGCGTGAGCAGGGCCCTCGCCGCGAGCCGGGTCGAGCCCCATCTCCTCGAGATCGAGCTGACCGAAACCACCGTGATGCATGACGTCGACGCCGCCGCCGCAACCCTCAGGAACCTGCGCGCACTGCGCATCCGGATCGCCATCGACGACTTCGGCACCGGATACTCCAGCCTCGGCTACCTGCGGCGCTTCCCCATCGACACACTCAAGATCGACCGATCCTTCGTGCTGGATCTCCCCGCCGACCAGGACTCGGCCGCAATCGTCCGCGCCATCATTCACCTCGCGCGCAGCCTGCGCCTCGATGTGGTCGCCGAAGGCGTGGAAACCCGGCTCAGCTGGAATTCCTCAGGGCGGAAAACTGCGGCGGTCACCAGGGTTTCCTGGGTGGTCGTCCCGCGGAACCCGACACCATGGCCGCGGTGCTTGGACGCATCCCTCGCTGAACGCCCCGGGCCCCTCCCCGTCGGGCGCCTCAGAGCGTCGCGCCGCCGCTTACCTCGATTACGGCCCCGTTGATGTAGCTCGCCTCGTCCGAAGCCAGGAAGGCGTAGGTATTGGCAATGTCCTCGGGCTTGCCCAGCCGCCCGAGGGGGACCCGTTCCCGCATCGATTCCAGCACCTTGTCGGGGATGCTCGCGAGGATCGGTGTCTCGATGAACCCGGGACACACCGCGTTGGTCCGGATGCCCTTGCGTCCCAGTTCCCGTGACCAGGTCTTGACGAATCCGATCACCCCGAACTTGCTCGCGGCATAGTTCGTCTGGCCGAAATTGCCATAGAGGCCGACGATCGACGAGGCGTTCAGGATCACCCCGCTCCCCTGCGAGATCATGATTTCCACCACCGCTCGCGCGCAGTTGTAGGTGCCCTTGAGATTGACGTCGATCACCCGGTCGAAGGCCGCGTCGGACATCTTGCGCAGCTGCGCGTCCATCACGATCCCCGCATTGTTCACCAGGGTGTCGATTCTCCCGAACCGGGCCATCACCGCCTCGACCATGGCATCGATCTGGGCCCGCTTCGTCACGTCCACGACGAATCCCTCCGCCTCCCCGCCTTCCCCGCGAATGGCGTCCACAGTCTCGTCGACCGTCTCCTGCGACACGTCGCAAACCACCACGGGGGCTCCCTCCCGGGCGAACTTGAGCGCGGTCGCCCGGCCGATGCCACGACCCGCGCCGGTAATGATCGATACCTTTCCCTTCAGACGCATGCTGCGTTTTCCTCTTTCTCGTTGGCAATCCTTCACGACGGCGCTTCGGCCGCCTCGATGATGGTGACGGGGGTCCCGGCAGGGACCCGGTCGAACAGCTCGATAAGATCTGCGTTGCACATCCGGATGCAACCGATGGAACCGGGGGTGCGCATTTCCGTCGTGTCGGGCGTTCCGTGTATGTAGACGAAACGCCGCATGGTGTCGACATCCCCCAGGCGGTTGAACCCGGGTTCACACCCGGACAGCCAGAGGATCCGGGTCAGGATCCAGTCCCGCCCGGGAAACGCCTCCGCCAGTGCCGGCGAATAGATCTCTCCGGTCGGTCGCCTGCCCACGAATACCGTGCCCGGAGCCGCCCCCGTTCCGATCTTCGCCCTGATGACGTGGCGGCCGCGCGGCGTCCGATAGCTTCCCCGGTTCTCACCGGCCCCATGGCGGGATGTCGACACGGGATAAGTCGCCTCGAGGTGCCCGTCCTCGAAAAGGTCGAGTCGCTGATCCGCGAGACTAACGATCACCGATTTCACGGCGTCTCCCCGCCCCGGCGCCGGTGCCGGAAGAACTCGCGGATCCGTTCGGAACACTCGTCGGCAAGCACCCCACCCACGACCGAGGCGTGGTGGTTGAGACGCTCTTCCGCGAAGAGATCCACCACGCTCCCGCAGGCTCCGGTCTTGGGATCCGGCGTTCCGTAAACCACCCGGCCGATGCGGGCATGCATGATCGCGCCAGCGCACATGATGCAGGGCTCGAGCGTCACATAAAGGGTCGCTCCCGGAAGGCGGTAGTTCGCCCGGCGGGTCCCCGCATCCCGCAGGGCGCGCACTTCGGCGTGGGCGCTGGGGTCATTGAGGGCGATCGGGGCGTTGAAGCCCTCGCCGACCACCGCGCCGTCCATCACGATGACCGCCCCCACCGGCACCTCGCCACATTCGCCCGCGGCAGCCGCCAGTTCCAGCGCGCGGCGCATCCAGTGCTCGTCCGCTTCGAGCGGATCGCCTGAAGCCACATACAAGGAGAGCGATCCAGTCATGGGCGGGGGGCGTTGCGGGCGAGCAATCGCCCCGTAGGTGTCGTGAAGGCGCGAGTGTACCCGCCCGGCGGCCCCGGGGGATGCGCCCCGGGCCCACGATCTGCCCCGGGACGGGCAACTGCCTGCCGGTCGATCGACTTGTCGATGGACAAGGACCGGACCGATGAAGATAATCCCTTATCCTACTCAGGACAAACCCGAAACCCATGAAGGACGATTCTGGCCGGCGGTGGTGTGACTGCTTCCCTGCCGTCGCCTCTTCGTTTCTTTCGGTCCTGCTTTCCCTGCCCATCACGTCCCTGGCGGCGGATTTCGACTGCGTCATGCAGCCACGGCAGATGCTGGAGATCCGCAGCCCGATCGAGGGCCTGGTCGACCGTGTCGTGGTGGTCCGGGGACAGTATGTCCGCAAGGGGCAGGAACTCGCCTTCGTCGACTCCTCCGTCGAAAGGCTCAATGCCGAAGCCGCGAAATACCGGGCCGAGATGCTGGGCGCCACCCGCGCGGCGCAGTCCAAGGTCACCATGACCAACCGGAAGCTCGGGCGCGTCCGTGAACTCGTCAAGTCGGATTTCCTGGCCATCCAGGCCGAGGACGACGCCCGCAACGAGAAGCAGATCGCCGAGGCGGAACTCCGCGAGGCGGTGGACAACCGCAACCTCGCGGAAATCGAATATCGCCGGCAGATGACCATCATCGACCTCAAGACCATCCGTAGCCCCGTCAACGGCGTCGTGACCGAGGTCGTGCTCAACCCGGGCGAACTGGCGGAAGCGGGCGTGGGTCGCAAGCCCATTCTCAAGGTGGCCGAGGTCGACGTGCTGCACGTGGACGCCCTGCTTCCGGCCGAGGTGTATCGCCAGGTCAGTCTCGGCATGGCCGCAGAGGTCATCCCCGCCGTGTCCGATGCCCGCCCGGAACGCTCCGCAATCACCGTCATCGATCCGGTCATGGATCCGGGCAGTGGCACCTTCGGTGTCCGGCTCGAGGTGCCCAATCCCCGCCGGACCCTGCTGGCGGGCACCCGTTGCACCCTGCGGCTGCCTGCCGTCACCGTTCCGCCGCCACCCGCCCCCGCAAGGAAGAAGTCCGCGCGGGCCTCGGACCCCCCGGCCCGGGCGGCCACCGGAACACCGCCCGCCGCCTCCGGCGCGGCCCCATCCTCCGGGGCAACCCAGCCGCCACCCTGACGGGAGGGCCAGGTTGGCTCGAGCCGACGGCCTCCTGGCGGCCAGCCAGGGCAGCGCGCGCCTCAACTTTCTTAAATCCGGATGACATTCGGCCGATAAGTCCTGTTGGGCCCCCAACGCACCCCACAGGATGATCGACCAGCCCCTGCCGCAACCCAGGACGGAAAACACCGGCGCGGGCGTCGGGAGCTCGGCGCCAAAACCGGCGCCGGCGCTCGCCGAAGTCATTCCGCTCGGACCGGGAACTGCCCAGGTCTCCCCGACCGCGCCGGTCGTCGACGCCGAATCCGTTCTCCGGTTCGAGGCCATGCTGCACGGGCACGGGCCGCTCGACGTGGCGGCCACCGCGCTCGCGTCCGCACTGGCGGAGGAGTTCGATGCGGAGAGGGTATCCATCGGACTTCTCAAGGGTCGCCGAACCGCCCTGGTGGCGACTTCCGACCACACCGATCTGCGGCTTGCGTCCCGGCGTCTGGCATCGATCGCCGCGGCCATGGAGGAGGCTGTCGATCAGGCGGCAACCATCCTCTACCCGGCGCCCGCAGGCAGCTTTCCCCGCATCACGCAGGCGCATGCGCGGCTCATCGACCAGCGACTGGCCGGCGCCCTCACCGTGCCCCTCGTCCACGACCGGCGGGTCGTGGGCGCGATCACGTTCGAGCACGGCGGCGACGGGTTGCCGCCCCCTGAGCAGGTCGAGTCCCGGGAAAGACTGCTCTGCCTGCTGGCCCCGGTTCTGGCACTGAAGCACCAGGCCGAGGCACCCTGGTGGGAGCGGCTGACGCGGCGCACGCAGACGCAATCCCCTCTGCAGGGCTGGTTCCGTAGCCATCTCCCGCTCGTCGTCGGTCTGTTGGCCGTTGCCGTGGTCGTCGGCACGGCGTGGATTCCGGTGTCCTATCGTGTCAGCGCCCCGGCGAGGGTCGAGGGTGCCGTCCAGCGGGCCATCGTCTCGCCGGCCGATGGCTTCCTGCATGCGGCCCACGTGCGACCCGGCGACACCGTGGAAGAAGGGCAGGTCCTGGCCGAACTGGCGGGCCAGGAACTCGCACTCGAGCGGGACCGCTGGGCCGCCGAGCAGGCGCAACACGACAACAGCGCTCGCACGGCACTCGCCAAGGGGGACCGCACGCAATACGTGGTGTTCCAGGCGAAGGCCCAGGAGGCGCTCTCCCGGCTGCACCTCGCGGAGCAGCAGCTCGAGCGCAGCCAGGTGGTCGCGCCTTTTGCCGGTCTCGTCATACAGGGCGATCTCACCCAGACGCTTGGCGCTCCCCTCAAACGGGGCGACGTCATGCTCACCATGGCACCGACCGGGGCCTTCCGGCTCATCGTCGAGGTGGATGAGCGCGAGATCGCCTACGTCACCACCGGGCGTCGCGGCGCCCTGGCCCTCGCGGCCGCGCCCGTGGACGTCCTCGATTTCGAGGTCATCCGCATCCGTCCCGTCGCCACCAACCGGGACGGACGCAATTTCTTCGAGGTGGAGGGGCGCTTTCTCCAGACACCCCCTGCCCTGCGACCCGGACTTCTGGGCGTGGCCAAGATCGAGGCGCCCGATCAGCCCGTGGCGTGGATCTGGGGTCACCGGCTGCTCGACTGGATGCAGCTGGCCTGGTGGTCCATCGGTGGCTAGCCGCCTGCTCCGCGAGGACGCCCCATGACCGGGTCCATGTTCAGTCCCCTCTGGTACCGCGTCGCGGAACGCACACCGGGCATTGGTGCCGATGTCCTCATCCAGCGGCAGGAATCCCGGGGCGAGGTCTGGTACGTGCTGGTCAATGCGGTCACGGGTCGCCAGTGCCGCATCGATCGCCGCTCCTACCGCCTGGTCGGCCGCCTGGACGGTCATCGCTCCCTGCAGGAGATCTGGGACACCCTGCTTCACGAGGACGGCGACCAGACGCCCTCCCAGGAGGAGGTCATCCGTCTGGTGCGCCAGCTCGGGGATCTCGGGTTCATCTGGATGGGAGCGAGACCCGATTTCGGCAACCAGGCCGAGCGTCGCGACGAGCGCAAGCGACGGCGGATACGGGGCTACG
>JBAXBV010000059.1:0-11572 GCA_037141795.1 Betaproteobacteria bacterium | reverse complement strand
AAACGTCCTCGGCAAGGCCCGGCAGGGGCTCCAGGCCGGGTGTGCTGACGGCTGAATCACAATCTGCACACCAGAGACCGAACATGATTGCACGCACAAGCGCCGGATATTGCGGTTTTGCCATGACCCTGGCCCTTCTGGCCAGCGGGCTGACTCCGCCGGCTCAGGCTGGCGCGGTCTATGGCGTCAAGGGAACGGCCCAGGCCAGGGCACGTTACGACGGTGGAAACGGCACGGTTCAGACCAACCGCTTCGGCGATGCCACTGCCGAGTCCGAGATGCTTTGGGACCCGCTGAGCGTGCGGGCCGGCACCACGGCCGATGCGCGCGACGGTCCCTTGGCCGCCGGCGCCCTGTCCAGTGCTGCCGGGTACGGCGGTGGTTTGCTGGCGCAGGTAAGCAGCGAGTTCCAGGGCACAAGCTCAGACCCCCTCAACCGAGCGACCGGGGAAGCTTTCGCGTTTGCCACCATGATCTTCAAGAACAGCGTCAGCGGGTCGACAGGCGCCAGTGGCCGTCTGGTCATCACGGGCCAAACGCCGATCAGCATGGCCGGGGGCCCGATCACCGGTACCGCCGGCTACGGCCTGGGGATGCGATTGCAGGCCTATGCCCAAGGTTCGACAGGCTGCGCGATCGTGGCATGCAACTCCGCGCTGCAGTTCGGCCGTTCAGTGGGTGGCGGCGTCTCGGTCACCGGAGACATCCCGTGGCGTCTTGAAGTCGACGTCAAGGCCGGCGACCAGTTCAACTTCACCTACTCGTTGAACGCACATGGGTCTGCGGGCGGTGGCGGCAGCGTTGGTTCGATCGGCGAGGTGGCTGGCAGCGCTTTCGCATCGATGGCTGCAACGACAAACGAACTGGCCAGTGACACGAGTCAAGGCCTGGGGTTCGACGTCATGGCCAGCCCGATGACGAACGCGACGGCGGGCCAGGGCATGCGTATCTCGCTCAGCCCCGGTCTGCTCCTCGGCGACATCGGCGGTTTGGTGCAGAACGCCGATGGCAGCTATGGCTTTGCCGCGCCGGTCCCCGAGGTGCAGAGCTGGGCGATGTTGCTGGCCGGGCTTGGTCTGGTGGGCGGGATGACGCGCCGCGGGTGCCGGGCCTGATTGCTGCGCGTTGAAGACGGAGCCGTCGCGTCGAGCCGGCGGGTTCGTGCAGGCAGCTACCGCGGCTCGGCCACACAGGTCCGCGGGATCGAATTGCAGGAAGCGCTGGCGCAGCTTTCCGGCGGCGACCATGCCGAGCAGCCAGAGGCCGGCCGCCCAGGCCTGAGCCAGCCAGGGCAAAGGTGCGGCGAGGAAGGCGACGGCGGCCACCGTCAACCCAATGCCGAGCACCAGCATGTAGGCCCCGGCGGCGCGAATGGGCACACCCTCGACCACGTCGACGCGCGTGGCCTGGAACGGCCCCGCCGCAGCTTGTGCAGCAAGCTCGTTGCGCCCACCAGCGCACAGAGCGCGAAGAACGCCAACGCGGCCCAGGCAATGCCGTCAGACGGGTTCGTGTACAGCACGAACACCGCAGCGACGCAAAACAGCAGGCCGACGCCCGTCGATGCCCAGTCGTGCAGTCCTGGCCCCGGCCCGCGGCTGCGCCACATGCCGAGCAGCTCCTCAGTCCGCGATCAGAGCATCGAACATAGCGCTTCGGCTTTGTGCGGACACGCCATGTTCTCGCCACAGCCCGGCGGCGCGCGATTGGCTGTTCGAGGCACGGGGAATACAGACCCGGCTTGCAGGAAAAGTCCTGTGAAATATCTATTTGCCGAGATGGCCGCCACAGCCAAGATTACGCAACGCGTCCGCTTGACGGGTCATGGCGCGAACATGGCCTGCAGGGTTTGCAGGGTCGCAGCCAGCGTAACTGGTCGCAGGGCACCCATCCGCTTGACCAGACGCGCACGGTCGAGGGTTCGAACCTGATCCAGCAGGATCAGACCGCGCTTGCCCTGGAAGGTGCGCGCGATCCGGAAGCGCGCCGGCCGCGATCCTGTAGTCATCGGCGCCACGATGACGGTGCGCAAGTGCGCGTTCATGTCGTCGGAAGAAATCACCACGCAAGGCCGCGTCTTTTGAACTTCGCTGCCATAGGCATGATGAGTCGCTGTCAAGTCTGAGCCGAGGCACCTTTTTGGCAGCAGTGGCGGCCTGGCCTGCAGCCTTCCTGCCTGCCTGCTCGAGCAGAGCATCGCGTGGCTGATGAGGCGGCTCACGCGCACAGGCCATCCGGTGGAAGAGCAGGGCATGAGCTGGTGGCGAATGCGGATGCGGCCAATCCTCTGGCCACGCTGCAGGCGGTGTCTTGAACCGATCGGATTGCCTTGGGTCCGCGCCCTGCGCTCGCCGACGAGCGCCTGAGCCGCAACGCCAGGGGTGGGGTGGTGCTGAAACTGAAGAGCCCGTAACGCGACGGCACCACCCATGTTGTGATGCGGCCGCAGGCGGCCGGCTACTTCGGCTTCCAGGAGTTGTGGAACTGCACGATGTACCAGCGGTCGCCGCGCTTCTGCATCACAGACGTGTTGCGGGAGGGCCCGTTGGTCGCCATCGTCCCGTTCAGTGTGCGTTCCGACTGCCAGGCGGCCGTGACGAGCACGACGTCCTCGGCGATCTGCGTGGCGGTGGTCCCGAACAGGTTGGCCTTCACCTCGCCCCGGGTGCTCGACAGGGCCCGGACGAAGTACTCCCGCACGACGGCCGGGTCGGTGGTCGGTTCCGGCGAGATCGTGCCCATGAACATCGCATCCGGCGAGAACACGGTGACGATCTGGTCGTGGTTGTCCGTGCGGAAGTACTCGAAGAACTTCTCGTACTGCGCGAGGGCATCCTCGCGCGGTCCGGCCAGGGCGGTGACAGACCACAACAGCAGCAACGCCATACCGGCGACGACTCGACGCATCACTTCCTCCTCTGGCGGACATGGATTCCGATCATGGGGGTTGTCGGCTGCACCGGCGGCGACGCAACGCCGCCCGGTGCGCTGCGTGCGGCAGGCCCCGCGCCAGTCTCTCACGGATGGCGGCGAACGGATCGTATTGCGCTCGCACGTCGCCGATGGCGATCCTCGCGCTGCCGCCGCGGCGTGGCGCCAGTGACTCCCGATCAACCACAGGAGACGGAAGCGATGATCAGGGGGGCCGTGATGTACCCCACCACCCCGGGCGCGCGGTTCGACCACGAGCATTACCTCGACAAGCACGTGCCGCTCGTCAAGGCGCACATGGGCGACCAGTGCAGGGACTCCATCGTGGACAAGGGTCTGGCGGCCGGGGTGCCGGGTTCGCGGCCCACCGACATCGTCATGGGTCATCGGTACTGCGATTCGGTGGAGGACTTCCAGGCGGGTTTCGGTCCGCCCGCCAGCGAACTCATGGCGGACGTCCCGAACTACACGGACCTGTCGCCCGTGCTGCCCATCAGCGAGGTGGCGGTGGGATATCCGGGTCGATGCCGGAACATGCGCGTCGGGCTGAAGCCCGGCGCTCGCCACCAACGCCACCTGCGCCATGTCGATGCCTCCTCCCGGTTCACCATCGGCGCGGTGTGCGGCACACTCCGGTCACCGTTTCCGCCGAGATCCCCACCATGCCCGCCATCGCCAGCAGCTTCGATCTCCAGACCGTCGAGTGGCGACGCGTGACCGATCCGTCCTGCACGGCGTTCCGCGTCGACTTCGACTACAGCCTGCTGGGCTACGACCTTTCGACCGGCCGACTGGACATGCTCCTTCGGTACGGGAAGGGCGGGCACTGCCGTCGGCATCGCCACATCGCCTCCACCGTCACGATGGTTCTCGAGGGCGAGCAGTTCCTGAAGGAGATGCTGCCCGACGGGACGACACGGACGGTGCATCGACGGAAAGGAGCCTATGCGCTGTCGCCCGCGGATGCCCATCCGCACGACGAATGGGGCGGTGACGATGGCGCGACCGTGCTGCTGTCGATGATCGCCCACGGGGGGATGCTCTTCGAGTACTTCGACGAGCACATGCGCAATCCCTGGACGCTGTCGATCGAGGCGTACGTCGACAGCTGGAACAACGGCACCGTCTACGGCATCGCGCCGGCGACCGGGAGGGATGCCTGATCGGCAGCGCGCGCCACCGCCTGGGTCGCCGGTCGGTCACCCGAGGAAGCCGTCATGGGAAAGCAGTTCGAGGCAATGTCCGATCGCCACGTCGAATTCATCACGGCGCAGAAGATGTTCTTCGTCGGCACGGCCACGGCGGACAGCCGCGTGAACGTGTCGCCGAAGGGCATGGATGCCCTGCGTGTGCTGGACCCGAATCGGATCGCCTGGCGGAACGTGACGGGCAGCGGCAACGAGACCTCCGCGAACGTGCAGCGGCATCCGCGCATGACCGTCATGTTCTGCGCGTTCGACGGCCCGCCGATGATCCTGCGCCGGTACGGCACGGCCGGGGTCATCCATCCCGTCGAGCCGGAATGGCGCGAGCTGTTCCCGAAGCTCGTCCCGCTGCCCGGCGCCCGCCAGATCCGGGATCTCCGCGTCGACCTCATGCAGACCTGCCGCGGCATGGCGGTGCCCACGCCGTCGGCTGAGCACAACCCTTCGGCGATCCGCCCGGCACCTTCGGAACCGCGAATTTGCTAGCCTTGGCGCGTTGGGGACACTTGGCGCCCCGGGCACGTGCTGCGAGGTTCGATATGGCGGCTTGGGCAAGATCGAGAATCCCGCTGTTGCGAGGCAGCACGATGCTCTTGCTGCTGCTCGCGGCCGCTCCTGCCCTGTCCCAGTCCGTTTCCGATCGAGCGAACGAGCGCGCCGAGGTCCGGCTCCCGGCAGACGAGGCCGTGACGGCCGGTCGGCTGCGTGTCCTGGGCGAGTACCTGCTGGGCAGGAAGGCGTGGACCAGCACCGTATTGCCCGAAGGCAGCGTGCTGCTGTTCGGCGACAGCGTGCTCGATGACGCCCAGCGCCGCAGCGACGGTCAGCCGGTCATCACCCTGCGCAACCGGTTCGATCATGGGTCCGAGGCAAGGGTTGCCCCGCATGCCGCGCCGCTGCTGTGGCGGGGCGATGGAAAAGGCTGGCAGCGTCTGCCGCGGCCGCCCGGATGCAAGGGCAACAGCTTCATGCCCACTGCCACGCTGATGAGCGACGGGCGGGTGCTGATGGCGGGCGGGTTGTGCGACCTGCCGCGCATGGCCGACGACACCTCGCCACGAAGGCCGCACGTGGCGACGTCCATCTGGAGTGCCGCGAATCAGGCGTGGGAGTCCGGACCGGATCTGACCCAGACGCGCGTTCGGCACAGCGCCACGCTGCTGCCCGATGGCAGTGTGCTGCTGGTGGGCGGTCACAGCGATCCGGCGCTGTCGGGGACGGCGGGGAATCCGGCTCCGGCGGCTGTGGGGCCTGGCGCGGGCACCTCCGCGGACGATCGTGGCGAATCGCTCCCCGTGCTGGCGAGCGTCGAGCGGTTCCATGCGGGACGGATGCAGGCGATGCCGCCGCTCTCGATCGCGCGTGCCGGGCACACCGCTACGCTCCTGCAGGACGGTTCAGTGCTGGTGGCCGGCGGACGCGGCGCGAACGGCGAGGCCCTGAACTCGGCCGAACTATGGGATGCGGGCACAGGACGTTGGCTGCTCCTGCCGCCGATGGTGGCCGCGCGTCATGCCCACAGCGCGACGCGACTGTCCGATGGCCGCGTGCTTGTCGTCGGCGGCGAGAGCGGCGGCGGACCATCGCCGGACCGACTGCTCCCCAGCAGCGAGATCTTCGATCCCATCACCCGGCACTGGAGCCCTGCGCCGCGGCTCCCACGTGCGCTGCGCGAGCACGCGACAGTGCTGCTGGGTAATGGTGCAGTGCTGCTGGTGGGCGGGCGGCAATTCAGCCCCAGCCCCTACAGCGAGCCCTGGGCGTGGGTACTCGACGCCGGCCAGCAGCGCTGGCTGCCCGCCGGCAATGCCACGGTCTCGCGCTACGACGAGGAATGGCAGGTCACGCCCGACCTGCAACCGCTGGCCGATGGTCGCGTGCGCATCTTCGCGGGCACTCGAGTGCTGCTCTGGTCGCCGCGCCCCCCGGCGCCCGAGATCGTGCCGCCGGCGTGGTCGCGCGCGCCCGCGGCTGCGCTGCTCGCCAACGGGCGGGTGCTGGTGGTGGGGTCGAGCGCGCGGGCCTCCGGAGACGACGAGACGCATGTCCTCGAGTGGGACCCGCAGGCGAAGCGCTGGAGCGCTGCCGCACCGCCTGGTTTTCGTGTGGGCGAGGGGCATGGACTGGCGCAACTGCGCTCCGGCCGGATCGTGCACGTGGGGGCGCGGACGGACGGCGTGAGCGGCCACCGGCTGCTGGCCCACTGTCTGCAGCCGCCGCAGACCGATTGGCGTGCGTGCGGAGAGGCCGCGCTGCCGGCTCGGCCCGGACTTTCGATGTCGGTCGGCACGCTGCCCGATGGACGACTCGCCGTCGTTGCCGCCCACGGGACCGGCGCGATCTACGACGAGGAGCGGCAGGCCTTCATCGTGGGAGAACTGGTCTGGCAGACCGATGAGCTGGGTTACCGGGCGCCGGTCAGGCCCGCGAAACCTCTGGCCCGGCTGAGCTTGCCCGGTGGTGGCGCGCCTGTCGATGTGAGCCCCGTGGCCGCGCGGTTCTGGGACGGCGATAGCGGGGTGCTGTGGAGTTGGCGCGTCGCCGACGACGGCACCACGACCGAGGACCGCTCGGCCTGGCGCGATGCCGGCCCGCGAATGCTCTGGGATCCGGCGAAGAACCTCTGGACCTACATCCTCCCGCGCGAGCGGATGGGTGGTCAGGCCGCGTTGCTGCCCGACGGCTGCGCGATCTCGATCGATCCGCCTTCGGTGTTCGACCCTACGACCGCGAAGGTGCGCTGGCTGCCCGATCCGGGGATCGGGCTGGAGCGGGGGAGCGGGCGCGTGCTGGTGCTGCCCGATGGCGAGATCGTGGCGGTCGGGATGCCGGCCGGCGGCGTGGGTCCGGGGCTCTACCAGACCCGGGTGGGCTGCGCCGGGTTCGCCGCTGATCCGGACGAGGCGCTTGTGGTGCAGGCGCGCGCGGTCGACGACCCGAGATTCCGCATTGCAACCGCTCCCGCCGCTGCCGCCGCTCCTGCCGTGGCGGCGCCTGCCTCGTCGTCCAGGCTCCGGGAGTTCCTGTCCCGGTGGTGGCCCGACGAGCCGCTATGGGTGGCTGCGGCCGTGCTGCTGCCTCTTCTGGCCTACCTGCTGCTGAGCCGCGTCGTGATTCCGCGGGTGAAGGCGGCTGTGCACCAGCGCCAGTCCCCCGTGACCACCGGGATTCTTTCGACCCGCCTGCCCTGGCCGGTTGCTTGGGGCGTGAGGCTGCTCATCTACATTCCGCTCGCGGGTCTGCTGCTCGCATGGGTCGGGCAGTTGCTGCTGGTTCGGGAGTTCAACGAGGTTCGCATGGACCATGAACGCTGCGAGGTCGATCCACGCGCGTGCGTGGATGCCCGCACCGGGCTGATCGCGAGCGTGCCGGAACTAGAGGGGCGTAGCGACCCCGGGTCCTCGCCGCAGATACCCTGCCGTTTCGTCGGCGTCTGGTCGACCCGAGACTCGTTGGGGACCTACAACGTCACGTTGAGGGAGGATGGTCGCCTGCGCATCGACGATCACCAGCCCGGCGCTGGCAGGCAGACGGACGGATTCTGGATGGTGCAGGGTGGGCACTTCGTCCGGCGCTACCCGTACCCCGGGCAGGCGGTTCCGGACGTGCGGCGCGTGGTCCCGATCAACGAGGATCTGTTCGAACTCTTGACCAGTGAGGGCGACGTGTCGCGCTTCAGTCTGGTCGAGCGTCGCGAGTCATCGCGCTGTGTCCGCTGACCCTGCCTGAGGCGCGCGCAGGATCGGACGCACGTGCTTGGCTTCCCACTGCGCCGACGTGGTGCCGGGGTCACCGAAGAGCGGACAAAAGACATACAGATCCGGGCGATCGTCGGACCGGATCTGAGCGGTGGTCATGTATCGGACGATGGTGTCCTCGATTCGGTATCCCGCGAAACGGATCGTGAACTCCCGCATCAGCGACGCAACGAACCTGGCGGCCCAGGCTTCGGTGAGGTCTGCCCGGCCGAAGTCCGCATGCGAAAGCGCCAGGGCGTACGGGTCGATCGGTCCAGGGGACACGGGCAATCGACCATGAAGATGCATGACGCCGTCCCGATCCCGTCGAGCAGGTTGGTCGGGAAATGTCGTGATACCGTCCACCATGTACTTGGCGGCCAGCATCTCGAGAAGCGCGTCGAAATCGAGGCTGATATCCGACCCGATACCCGACCTGCCCATGCCGTCTGCCATGATGCCTCTGCTGTCCGCCTGCCCTCTTGGCTGCCGCGCCGACCTCGTGCCCGCGGGTATCGAGATGCCCGAAGGCTTTCTGCGTCGCTGCACTGCCTGCCATCAACTGCTCAGCCAGGCGGACGCGACGCGCTACGAGATGTCGATGCTCGAGTTCGACGATCCACGAGGCACCGCGCCCGATCCGGCGGCCGCGGCCCGGCGCGAGGCGCTGGCCCATCGACGCATCCGCGCGCTCGCCGCCCTCTTGCCGCAGGACGTCGCGGGCCTGCGCTTGCTCGACGTGGGTTGCTCCAGCGGCGCGTTTCTCGTCAGCGCCCGCAAGCTCGGATGCACGGTCCGGGGGGTGGAGCCGGCGGCCCGCGCTGCGGCAAGCGCACGCGCGCAATGCCTGGAGGTCTTCCACGGTACCCTGCAGCAGGCGTATCTGCCCGACGGCAGCTTCGACGCCGTGACCCTGTTCGAGGTGATCTAGCATCTCGCTGCGCCGATCGACCTGCTGCAACAGATCCGGCGCGTGTTGCGCCCAGGCGGCATCCTCCTGGTCGGTACCGGCAATGCCGCGAGTTGGACCGTGCGGGCGATCGGCCGGCGATGGGACTACTTCAGCATCGACGGTCATGGCGGGCACATCAGCTTCTTCAACCCCGGATCCATGATGACGGCGGCGCAGCGCGCCGGCCTGACCGTCGCGAAGATCGAGACACGCAACGTCAACCTGCAGGATGCCTGTACCCGCGGTGGCGCCGGCTATCGACTCCTGAAACTCGCCGCCCAGGCACTGAACCCGCCGGCGCGCGTCCTTGGTCAGGGGCACGACATGCTGGCCTTCCTGCGCAAGGCGTGCTGACCGGCACGGCGGTCGCGCCCACACCGGCGCGTCGGTCTCCCTGAACTGGAGGCGGTGCAGGTTCGGGCAGAGAACAGGAATTTCAACGCCCTCGGCAACGCCCGGCAGGGGCCCCCCGCCAGAGCGTGCTGACGGCTGAAGTCACGAAGAGCTGGGCTTCTGGACGGGCATGGCCGTGGAGTTGGCAGGATTCCGGGCATTCGTGAGTCACAGCCTTTGGGCTGGATCCGAGGGTGGACCCTGATGCGAGGCATCCGCCACGGACGCGGCGCGCAGTGCGGGCAGTGCTGCAGGTCGAGGTCGAAGACCCGCTCGAGCAGCCGCGCTCAGTTGCCCCAGTGTCCCGGCCTGAACCGCTTGGGGTCGCATTCCGCTGGCTCAGTGTGACGGCGTTGCGGTGGGCCTCGTCAGCCTCGAGCCCGACCTGACCCGGCAGGCGAGTCAGGCGCAGTACGTGTCAGTAGCGCTGTGCCGCGCCGGCTGCACCGTTGCGATTGGGATCCTTTATCGCGTTCAGGTTTCTGTCGATCTGCTGCAGATTCCGCTGGGACTGGGTGGGGTCGTAGCCGGGAGTTGCGGACGAACCCTGGATCGCCGCGCCGTTGCCCTGGCCCTGCCTGGCCGCGGCGGCCTCCATGCGGCGCTGGAGATCCAGGATCTGCGCGTCCTGTATCGCCTTCTGCCTGGCCGCGGCTTCGCTGACGAGCCGCGAGTTGCATACCTCGGTCCAGGCCTTGCGCTGGTCTTCGCCGCTGACACGCTTCGCTTCGACCGCACCACACACGGCTGCCGTGCTCATCCCCTCCGCCTGTGCCTTGAATCTCTGCTGGTTCTCCCAGGCCTGGTACTCGGCCACCTGCCGATTGTATCGATCCATCTGTCGCTGGTAACGGCGGCCGTAGAGGTCCGTGACCAAGGCGTTGATCGTCTGTATCGCCGCCGATTCATTCGGATAGGGTGGTGCAGCCGCCGTGAAACGCACCACGCCTTCGTAGGAGAAACTTGCCCGCAGGAGTTCCGCGGAGCGTGACTCGGTGATGGCCACAGCGGCCTCCGCCGGCAGCGCCCCGTCCGAGCGCACCCACCGGATCCGCGCATAACTCACCGGCGTCTGCCAGCGGAACTGCGGGTCGGCGAGACGATAACCGTTACCGCTTTCGTCGGGTACCTCCCAGCCCACCAGCCCGGCGGTGCACGCCGTGGGTTTGTGGTCCTGGCAGGGGGCCGGTTTGTCGGGGTGCTCGAGCGTGTCGGAGGGGTGCCCGTTGGTGGCCGCCACCGACCAGTTGTTGTAGGTACGCAGCAGCGGATAGGCGCCGCGCTTGCCATCTGCGAAGCGCGGCCCGGCACGGGGAAACACCAGCCGGTAACCCGAGGCCGGCAGCTTTTCCGCCAGCAACAGACGGTGCCCGAGCCGGAACATCCGGACGTGTGGCGCGCTGACGCCCTCGTCGCGCAAGGCGGGGGCGACGGCAACGAAGGCGGCGTAGCTGGTGGATCGCTCCGGCCCGACTGGGTTGCCATCCCTGTCAAGTATGGTGTGCGTCTGTGGTGCCTCGGGACGTGCGGCATCGCCGTGGGTCAGGGCCCAGCCTTCCGGTCCTGGATGGGCGAAGGCAACGTCGCTCGCCGACCATCGGAACCCGGCGTCCGGTCCGATGACCGAGATCGGCCCATGGACGGTGACGGACCATCCCGTGTAATCGGAGAGATGGGTGGAGAATCCATCGGGGGTCCCGCTTCCGAGTGCGGAGGCGTTCAGGCGCAGGTAGGTCCCCGGATCGGACTCCGCGAAGGGCGCATAGATCTGCGCGAAACGGGTCTGGACCGGCTTTGCGTCGCCCGTCGTGCCAACGAGCTGCCAGGCGGTGTGGCCCGCCCTGCGTCGCGCATAGATCGTGGGCGAGATCACCAGGAGTTCACCGCCGGGTTCCATGCTCTCGATGAGGGATCCGTCATCCCGACGCAGCCGGTTGAACCATTTCCGGTTGTCGCTCTCTGCGCCGATGACCATGGTGCCGGTGGCCTCGTCCAGTTGCAGGCAACCCCATTCGGGGTGCTCATCGAAGCACAGCTTCTTCTGTGTGACGTCCCGGATCACGGTCTTGGTGGGGGTGCCACCCTTCGGGCCCGAGGTACTGGAGCATCCAGACACGAGGGCGACGAGGCTGAACAGCAAAATGAGCTTCGGCAGTGACGCGGACATGGCCTCATCCTTCAGTCAGAAAGCATGGGTTGCGAGGGCGCGACACCACTGGAGCTTGCGATCCCGATGCCACCCGTGCTGCGTGGTCGAATGCACCGGGGCGGGCTCACGGGGCGATGGTGCCGAGGAGGCGAGCATAGGAACTTCAAACGGCCTCAGCAAGGCCGATCAGAAGCGACAGTCCGGG
>JBAXBV010000058.1:0-11882 GCA_037141795.1 Betaproteobacteria bacterium | reverse complement strand
CTAGAGCTTCAGGTCGGACAGGACGGTGCCCAGTTCGGCCAGGCTTCCGTAGTGGGTGATATCGGTGTGCAGCGGCGTCACGGTGATCCAGCCCTCGTGCACGGCGCCGACGTCGGTGTCGTCGCCCGGCGTTCCCGCCTCGTGGCGGAAGCTGAGCCACGCGTAGGGAAAGTTCCGGGTATCGATGCGCTTTTCCACGTGCAGGTCGATGCTTCCCCAGTTGCCCTGGCGCACCGCGCGGATTCCCCGCACGGCGTCCGGTTCCACGTCCGGGAAGTTCACGTTGTGGAACACCCCGGGCGGCACGTCGAGGGCGGCCAGGCGGGTCACGATGGCCGCGCCGAAGCGCTCGGCGGTTTGCCACTTCACCTCCGAGCCTCCGGCAAAGAGCTGGTTCATGGCGATCGCCCGCACGCCGCACGCGGTGGCCTCCATGGCGCCCGCCACGGTGCCGGAGTAGGTGAGCTCCTCGGCCACGTTCGCCCCCCGGTTCACGCCCGACAGCACCAGGGTGGGCGGCTGATCCCGCAGGATGTCGCGCAGGCCGATCACCGCGCAGTCGGCCGGCGTGCCACGCAGCAGGGAGAAACGGCGCTCGTCGAACTGCCGGACGCGGATCGGCTCGGCGAGGGACACCGACCGCCCGGCGCCGGAGCGTTCGAAGTCCGGCGCCACGATCCAGACGTCGTCCGTGATCGTCCGCGCGATGCGCTCCATGACCGCCAGGCCCGGGGCCAGGATGCCGTCGTCGTTGGTGATGAGAATCCGGTGTTTCATGGCTGGTCCCCAGGGTGCGGCGCCACGCCCGGCGGTGTCCGGGCGCAAGGGAGCGCAGGGTAGCACGGCCCTCGAAGCGGTACACTCCGGCCTCTGCATCCGGGCGCCCGTCGCTCCGGAACCCCCATCTCTGAGGAGGATCACCCATGACCGACGCCGTCATCGTCTCCACCGCCCGCACGCCCCTGTGCAAGTCCTGGCGCGGCGCCTTCAACATGACGCACGGGGCCACGCTCGGCGGGCACGCCGTCCAGCACGCCGTTTCGCGGGCCGGGCTCGACCCGGCAGAGGTCGAGGACGTGCTCATGGGCTGCGCCAACCCCGAGGGTGCCACCGGTCACAACATCGCCCGGCAGATCGCGCTGCGGGCCGGAATGCCCGTCTCGGTGTCCGGGGTGACGGTGAACCGCTTCTGCTCGTCCGGCCTGCAGACCATCGCCATGGCCGCCCAGCGTGTCATCGCCGGCGAGGCCGACATCTTCGTGGCCGGGGGCGTGGAATCCATCTCCTGCGTGCAGAACGAGATGAACCGCCACATGGTGCACGACGGCTGGCTCAAGGAGCACAAGCCCGAGATCTACTGGAACATGCTCCAGACTGCCGAGCAGGTCTCGAGCCGCTACGGCATCGGCCGCGAAGTGCAGGACCGTTACGGCGCCGCCAGCCAGGTCAGGGCCGCGGCCGCCGCGGCGGCGGGTCGGACCCGCGACGAGATCGTGCCCATCTCCGTGACCATGAAGGTGGTGGACAAGGCCACCGGCCAGGAATCCACCCGGGACGTCGTCGCCGACCGCGACGAGGGCATCCGTGCGGACACCACCTACGAAGGCGTGTCGCAGATCAAGCCCGCCGTCGAGGGCGGCGTGATCGCGGCGGGCAACGCGAGCCAGTTCTCCGATGGCGCCTCGGCGTGCGTGGTGATGAACGCCACGGTGGCGCAGCGCCGCGGGCTCCAGCCGCTGGGGATCTTCCGCGGCTTCGCGGTGGCCGGCTGCGAGCCGGACGAGATGGGCATCGGCCCCGTCTTCGCGGTGCCCAAGCTGCTCGCCCGCACCGGCGTGAAGCTCGAGGACATCGGCCTGTGGGAACTGAACGAGGCCTTCGCCGTCCAGGTGATCTACTGCCGCGACCGCCTCGGCATCCCCGATGATCGGCTCAACGTCAACGGCGGGTCCATCGCCGTGGGCCACCCCTACGGCGTGACCGGTGCGCGCCTCGTCGGGCACGCGCTCATCGAGGGCAAGCGCCGCGGCGTTCGCTACGTGGTCGTCACCATGTGCATCGGCGGCGGCATGGGGGCTGCCGGACTCTTCGAAGTCGCCTGACCGGCATCCGGCCGGGGCCCGCGGGGCGGCAACGCCCCCGCCCGGCCACTTCCGGGCCCCGCCAGTCGCGGGGCAACGCCGCACTGCTGCCGACGCTGGAACGCATGGACACCCGAATCATCAATCGCCGCGATCTCGACTTCATCCTCTACGAGTTCCTTGACGTCGAGAACCTCTGCTGGCGCGAGCGCTACCGGGAGCACTCCCGCGAGACCCTCGACGCCGTGCTCGACACTGCCCTGCAGATCGCCACCGACAAGTTCGCGCCCCACAACCGCAAGTCCGACGAGAACGAACCCCGGTTCGAGAACGGGCGGGTCGTGATGATTCCCGAGGTGGCCGAGGCCCTGCGCGCGTTCATCGACGCCGGCTTCATCTCGGCGAGCTTCGACGCCGACGTGGGCGGCATGCAGCTGCCGGTGTCGGTGGCGCAGGCCGCCTTCGCGCTGTTCAACGGCGCCAACGTGTCCACCGCGGCCTATCCGTTCCTCACCATCGCCAACGCCAATCTCCTGGCCGAGTTCGGCACGGACTGGCAGAGGGCCACCTTCCTGCCCCACCTGCTGTCCGGGCGCTTCTTCGGCACCATGTGCCTGTCCGAGCCCCAGGCCGGCTCGTCGCTGTCCGACATCGTCACCCGCGCCGAACCCCAGGCCGATGGCACCTTCCGGCTCTTCGGCCAGAAGATGTGGATCTCCGCCGGGGAGCACGACCTCGCCGAGAACATCGTCCACCTGGTGCTCGCCCGCATCCGGGGCGCGCCTCCCGGGGTCAAGGGCATCTCGCTCTTCCTCGTGCCCCGCCATCACGTCCACGACGACGGTTCGGTCGGGGCGCGCAACGACGTCGCGCTCGCGGGCCTCAACCACAAGATGGGCTACCGCGGCACCACCAACTGCGTGCTCAACTTCGGCGAGAAGGACGGGGCCGTCGGCACCCTCGTGGGCGAGCCCCACCAGGGTCTCGCCTGCATGTTCCACATGATGAACGAGGCCCGCATCGGCGTGGGCCTCGGCGCGGTCATGCTGGGGTACGCGGGCTACCTGCACTCCGTGGCCTACGCGCGGGAGCGCGCGCAGGGTCGGCCCATGCTCGCCCGCGATCCGTCCCGCCCGCCGGTCCGGCTCGTGGAACACCCCGACGTGCGCCGGATGCTGCTGGCGCAGAAGGCCTATGTCGAAGGCGGCTTCGCCCTGTGCCTGGTGGCCGCCCGCCTCGTGGACGAGGCGCGCACCGCCGAATCCGACAAGGCCCGGCGCGACGCCCGGCTGCTGCTCGAGATCCTCACCCCCATCGTCAAGGCCTGGCCGTCCCAGTGGTGCCTCGCCGCCAACGACCTCGCCATCCAGGTGCACGGCGGCTACGGCTACACCCGCGAGTATCCCGTCGAGCAGCTCTACCGGGACAACCGCCTCAATCCCATCCACGAGGGCACCAACGGCATCCAGGCCCTCGATCTCCTCGGGCGCAAGGTCGGCATGGAGGACGGCATGGCGATCCAGAAGCTCGCCATGGAGATCGACCGCACCGCCCGCGAGGCCCGCAACTGCGATTCGGCCGAGCTGCGCCGCCACGGCCAGCAACTCACCGACGCCCTCGCCAACGTGATGGAAGTGGTGCGCAATGTCCTGTGCGCCACCGGCAAGGGCCACGCCGAACTGGCGCTCGCCAACGCCCACCTCTTCCTCGAGCTCACCGGGCACGTGGTGGTGGCCTGGGTCTGGCTGCGCCAGGCCCTGGTGGCGCTCAAGGGCATGGCGTCCGCATCCGAATCCGACCGCGATTTCTACCAGGGCAAGCTGCAGGCCTGCGCCTACTTCTTCCGCTGGGAGTTGCCCCGCACCGCGCACTGGTACCAGCTGCTGAACGACATGGACCCCACCTGCCTCGAGATGCAGGACAGCTGGTTCTGAACCCCATCCATCAAAGGACACTGGCATGAGCGTGAAACAGCTGTTCGATCTCACCGGCAAGGTCGCCCTGGTCACCGGCGGATCCCGCGGCCTCGGGCTGCAGATGGCCGAGGCCCTGGGTGAGCTGGGCGCCCGGGTCGCCATCACCGCCCGCAAGGCCCACGAGCTCGAGGCCGCTGCAGCCCACCTGCAGGGCATGGGGATCGAGGTGCTCACCCACCCGGCCGACCTGTCGGACCCCGCGGCGGCGCAACCCCTCACGGACGCCGTGCTGGCCCGCTGGGGGCAGATCGACATCCTGGTGAACAACGCCGGGGCGAGCTGGGGCGCGCCGGCCGAGCAGCATCCCCTCGACGCCTGGCACAAGGTCATGAACCTCAACGTGACCGCGCTGTTCGTCCTGTCGCAGGCCGTGGCCAACGCCACGATGATCCCCCGCCGCGCCGGCAAGATCATCAACATCGCGTCCATCGCCGGGCTCGCCGGCACCGACCCGCACTTCATGCCCACCATCGCCTACAACACCAGCAAGGGTGCGGTGGTCAACTTCACCCGGTCGCTCGCGGCCGAGTGGGCCCGGTACGGCATCCAGGTCAATGCCATCGCGCCGGGCGTGTTCCCCAGCAAGATGTCCCAGGGCATGATCGACCGGGCCGAGACCTACATCCTCGAGCACACCCCCATGAAGCGGCTCGGCTCCGACGAGGACCTCAAGGGTGTGACGGTGCTGCTCGCGTCCGCCGCGTCCGACTACATGACCGGCGTCATCATCCCCGTCGACGGTGGCTACAGCGCCGTCTGACCCGAGGCCCCCGATGCCCAGCATCTTCGAGATGCGGATCCCCTATGCGGGACTGCTCGGCGTCCAGTGCATCGCCGAGACCCCCGGCCGCGTCATCACGTCGCTCGTCGTGCGCCCCGAGCTCACCAACAGCTGGGGCGTCGCCCACGGCGGGGCCCTCATGTCGCTGCTCGACATGACGCTCGGCATGAGCGCCAAGTCCCTCGACCCCGATGCCATCGGTGCCGCCACCGTCGAGCTCAAGGTGAACTTCCTGTCCGCCGCGTCCGGCGAACTCGTCGCCGAAGGCCACGCGCGCCGCGCGGGGCGCTCGCTCGTCTTCGCCGAAGGCGAGGTCCGCGATTCCGCCGGCGAGGTGCTCGCCAAGGCCACCGGCACCTTCAAGCTGCGCCACGCGTCGGCCGCCTGACCAGCCCGCACTTTCCGGAGACCCCCGTGCGCCTCGACCCCCAGATCGAAACCATCCTTGCCGCCGTCCGCGCCGCGGGCCTGCCCGAACCCTGGCAGGTCACCCCCGAGCAGGCGCGGGAGCAGTACCAGACCCGCATCCGGCGGCTCGACGTCCGGGACGAGCCCATCCACCGGGTGACCGACCGCCTGATCCCCGGCCCGGAGCGGCCCATCCC
Organism: Betaproteobacteria bacterium; assembly: GCA_037141795.1. GTDB lineage: Bacteria > Pseudomonadota > Gammaproteobacteria > Burkholderiales. Next base: position 6,439 of record JBAXBV010000058.1, on the reverse strand, counting down.
CGTGCGCATCTACCGGCCCCGCGAGACGGCCGCGACCGAGCGGCTGCCCGTGGTCCTGTGGTTCCACGGCGGCGGCTTCGTCATCGGCAACCTCGATACCCACGATTCCGCGTGCCGTCGTCTCGCCAAGGACGCCGACGCGGTGGTGGTGGCGGTGGACTACCGCCTCGCGCCCGAAGCGAAGTTTCCCGCGGCGGTCGACGACTGCATGGCCGCGCTGCGCTGGGTGGCCGCCAACGGGCCGGAGCTCGATGCCGACGTCACACGTCTCGCGGTCGGCGGCGACAGCGCCGGCGGCAACCTCGCCACCGTGTGCGCCCTGCTGGCCCGCAACGAGGGCACCCCGAAGCTCGCCTTCCAGCTGCTCGTCTATCCCTGCGTCGCGCCCGAGCCCGAGACCCCCTCGCACCGCCGCTTCGCCGAAGGCCATCTGCTCACGCGCAATTCCATCACCTGGTTCTACCGGCAGTACCTGCGCTCGCCGCGCGAGAGCTCCGACTTCCGCTTCGCTCCGCTGGTGGCCGACGATCTGTCGAACCTGCCGCCGGCCCTCGTCCTGGTGGCCGGACACGATCCGCTGCGGGACGAGGGCGTCCAGTACGCCACGCGCCTCATCGAGGCCGGCAATGCCTGCACCCTGGTCAACATGCCGGGCATGGTGCACGGCTTCTATCTCATGCTCGGCGCGGTGGATGCCGCGTCCGAGGCCATCCGGATGTCCGGTGCGGCGCTCGCCAGCGCGTTCGCCCGCCGCTGATCGACAGGGAGAAACACCAATGAGCACACTGAAGGGAAAGACTGCCTGGGTCACCGGGGCCGGCACCGGCATCGGCCTTGCGGGGGCCGAGGCCCTCGCCCGCGCCGGCGCGCGGGTGATCCTGTCCGGCCGTCGCGCCGATGTCCTGAAGGCCGAGGCCGACCGCCTCGCCGCCGCGGGTGCGGCCGTGGAGGTCGAGGCGCTCGACGTGAGCCGCAGCGACGATGTCGACCGCGTCGCCGGTGCCATCCTCGGGCGCCACGGGCACGTGGACATCCTGGTCAACAGCGCCGGCCTCAACGTGCCCACGCGGTTCTGGAAGAACCAGACCCACGCTGGCTGGAACGAAGTCATCCGCGTCAATCTCGACGGCAGTTACTACTGCACCGCCGCCGTCCTGCCCGCCATGCGCGCGCGCCGCGACGGCCTGGTCATCAACATCTCGTCCTGGTCCGGCCGCTTCGACACCTACCTCACCGGGCCCGCCTACAACGCCGCCAAGCACGCGGTGGTGGCCATGACCGCGCACCTCAACCAGGAGGAATGCATCAACGGCATCCGCGCCTGCGCCGTGTGCCCGGCGGAGGTGGCCACGCCCATCATGGAGAAGCGTCCTGTGAAGCCTTCCCAGGAGGACATGGCCCGCATGCTCCAGCCCGAGGACCTCGGCCGCACCATCCTGTGGGTCGCCGAGCAGCCGCCCCACGTGTGCGTGAACGAGATCCTCATCAGCCCCACCTGGAACCGCATCTTCCTCGGCGCGCCCGACCTCAAGCGCACCTGAGCGCAACAAGAAAGCCGGGCAGTGCCCGGCTTTTCCGTGAAACCCGGCGGGGCAGGCGGACGCCCTGCGGCGCCTGCCTGCCCGGCAGGTCTTACTTGATCGCGACCGGGTTGATGATCGCCTGCACCGCACCCGTCAGACGCGACGCGCCGAGCGTGAAGAAGGCTTCCGACACGCCGTCCTTCACCATCTCGGTGGTGTCCATCGTCTCGAGGATGTAGATGCCGTTGTGGTTGAGCAGGATCTGGTGCACCTCGAAGACGCCGACCCCCTTCTCGAAGGGCAGCACTTCCAGTCCCCAGGTGTCGGCCCCCACGGCGGCCACGCCCTTGTCCACCAGATAGAGCGCGCCTTCCTTGCCCAGTCCCGGCTCGGCCCGGTTGTAGCGGGCGTCGTCCTTGCCCAGCAGCTTCACCCAGCCCGTATGGAACAGCACGATGTCGCCCTTCTCGATGGCCTTCACGCCCTGGCGCTTCATCGCGGTCTCGATGTCGGCCGTGTTGAACGCCGTGCCCTCGGCCACCATGCCGTCCTTGCCGTGGAGCGCCACCATGTCGAGCACGATCACCTTGGTGGCGATGGCCGGAACGGTCTCGATGCCGAACTTCTTCAGGCCCGTGACGGCGGCGAAGTCTTCCCCGTGCACGCAGTTGTAGTAAACGCCCTCGGTCCCGATGTGGCCGAAGCCGTCGATCTGCGAGCCCACGCCGTTCCAGCCCATGACGATGTCGTCGTTGTAGCTGAGCTTGTTCGGCCCGATGCTCACGCCGTTGACCTGGCCGGGCTGCAGCACGGTGACCGCGTAGTTGCGCGGGGGGTAGGCAGGGGTGGCGCGGTTGGTCTCGATGCCCAGGCGGTAGGCCTTGCCGCGGGTGATCAGCTTCGAGGCCGCCAGGGTCTTCTCCGGCGTGATGTAGTTGGCATTGCCGATCTGGTCATCCTTGCCCCAGCGTGAGGGTTTGCAGTCCTTGCCGGCCTCGTGGGCGACGGCGCCGGTGGCGAACAGCAGGGCGGTGCCCAGCGCGGTGAGCGCCGGCAGGGTCTTGCGAACGACGGAATGGATCATCTTCACTCTCTCCGTTTGTTTCCGGGAAGGTGCCTGAACGCAATCCACGAGAGCGACGGTTGCCCCGCAGCGCGGATGTCGTGTCCTTTGTTCCCGGATTGATGTGGGTTGTGGCACATGCAAGGACCGAAGGAGGGTAACAGGAACTCGCAGGCGCGGGGTGCCTGCCGTGCAGAGTTCGCTTTTCGGCCACAAAACGGTCGGGGACGGCTACACTGCCGGGTTGCTTACATTCCGGTCGCCCCGATGAAGTCCACGACCCTCACCCGCCGCGATATCGAAAAAAACCTTCCCGAGCAGTTCGTGACGAGGGGCGAGGCCTATCTGCGCGAGGGGCGGGTCGAGGGTCTGCGCGCCGGCGCCGGCCCCGGCCGCTACGAGGCGTCCGTCCAGGGGTCCGAAGCCGCGCCCTACAAGGTCGAGGTCCAGGTCTTTCCCGGCAACGGCGGCATGCGCATCCAGGGCCGGTGCAACTGCCCCGTGGGTGTCAACTGCAAGCACGTGGCCGCCGCGCTGCTGTCCATCGTCGACCGGCCTCCGCCACGCATCGCCACCGACCCCGTCGAATCCCGCGGCGCCCAGCCGGCGCCCCTGCGCCCGGTCGACCTGCCGCCCCGCCCCCGGGACGCGGGCGGACAGGATGCCCTGCCGGCCGACTGGGTGGCCTGGCTCACCAGCGCCGCGCAGGTGCTCGCGCCCGACCCTGCCCAGGCCCGCCCGCAGACCCTCGCGCCCCAGCGGCTGCTGTACATGATCGACCCCACCGCCAGCTACCAGCGCGCCGGCCTGCGCGTGCGCCTGATGACCGCGCGCATGCGCAAGGACGGCACCCTGGGCAACCCTTCGCCCTGGCACAACGCCCGCAACAGCCTCACCGCCCCGCCCAGCTTCGTCGGCCCGGAGGACGTGCGCCTGCTCAAGCAGCTCATGGTGGAGGGCAACGCCGCCTTCGATTCCGAGTTCGTGCTGCGGGGCACCGCGGCCGAGGACATCCTTCCCGGCCTGCTGGACACGGGGCGCTGTCACTTCGCCGACACCACCACGCCGGCGTTCGCCCTCGGGGCGCCGCGGCGCGCGCGGGCCGAGTGGACCCATGGCGAGGACGGCAGCCAGACCCTCCAGTGGCGCTGCGAGCCGGCCTTCGGCGTGCTGCTGCCCCTCGCCCCGCCCTGGTACGTGGATCTCGACGCCCGCGTCTGCGGCCCCCTGGAGACCGGCTGGGCGCCCGAGATCGCGTGGATGCTCGCCACCATGCCCCCCGTGCCGGCCGACCAGGTGGGCGCCGTCCACGCCGCGCTCGAAGCGCGCTTCCCCGGCCTCGGGGCGCCCATGCCCATCCTGGTGCAGGAAGAAGACGCCACCGGGATCGAGCCTGTCCCCTACCTGCGCCTGCACACCCTGCAGGCCTTCGGCCGAGCCTACCGGCCCGCGAACGACTACCTGAGCATCGCCAGCCTGCGCTTCGACTACGAAGGGCTGCGGGTGGGCAGCCACGACCCCGGCATCGTGCGGCATTTCCGGGGCGGCGTGCTGCGGCGCATCCGCCGCGACGCAGACGCCGAGAAGCGCCTGCGCGCCGAGATGCGCGATCTGGGCTTCGTGTCCGCAGCCGATTCCGGCCACCTGCTGCCCGAGGAATTCGAAGGCGACTACGTCTTCATCGACCAGGACGACTGGCTCGGCTTCGTGTGCGACGACGTGCCGACCCTGCGCGCGCACGGCTGGATCGTGGACTACGACGAAACCTTCGACTACCAGCCTGTGGCCATCGACCACTGGCATGCCGAAGTCGCCGACTCCGGGCGCGACTGGTTCGACCTCAGCCTGGGCGTGGACGTCGACGGCCGACGCATGGACCTGCTGCCCATCGTGGTGTCCCTCCTGCGGTCCCGCCCGGACCTCCTCAGCCGCGAACCCGTCGCGGGCGAGCCCGACCACCTGGCCGTGCGCCTTCAGGACGGCCGCCTGCTGCCGGTGCCCGTGGCCCGCATCCGGCCCATCGTCGCCATCCTGGACGAGCTCCTCGACGCCGCCCCGGCGGGCAAGGTGCGCCTGCAACGCGTGGACGCCGCCCGACTCGCCACGCTGGAGCAGTCCGCCTCCCTGCGCTGGCGTGGCGGCGAAGTCCTCCGCGCCTTCGGCGAGAAGCTCAACCGGTTCGATGGCATCGCCCCGGTGCCGCCCCCGGGCGGCCTCCGGGCCGAACTGCGGCCCTACCAGGCGGACGGTCTCGCCTGGCTGCAGTTCCTGCGCGAGTTCGGCCTTGCCGGCGTGCTGGCCGACGACATGGGTCTGGGCAAGACCCTCCAGGCCCTCGCCCACGTGCTTGCCGAGAAGGAAGCCGGCCGCCTCGACCGCCCCGCGCTCATCGTGGCCCCCACCAGCGTCGTGCCCAACTGGCGCTCCGAGGCCGCCCGCTTCGCGCCGGACCTGCGCGTGCACGTGTCCCACGGCCTCAAGCGCAAGGAAGTCCTCGACCGGCTCGCCCAGTACGATCTCGTCATCACCACCTATCCGCTGCTCGGGCGCGACAAGGCCGTGCTGCTCGAGCAGGAGTTCCACCTCGTCATCCTCGACGAGGCCCAGCAGATCAAGAACGCCCAGACCCAGGCCGCGGCGGTCGTGCGCTCGCTGCGGTCGCGGCACCGCCTGTGCCTGACCGGCACGCCGCTCGAAAACCACCTGGGCGAACTCTGGTCGCTCTTCAACTTCCTCATGCCGGGTTTCCTGGGCGACGCCACCGCCTTCCGGCGCAACTACCGCACCCCCATCGAAAAGCACGAAGACGAAGCCCGCCGCCACGGCCTCGAGCGGCGCCTGCGCCCCTTCCTGCTCCGCCGCACCAAGGAACAGGTGGCCGCCGACCTGCCGCCCAAGACCGAGATCATCCGCGAGGTGGAACTCGGCGGCGGCCAGCGCGAGCTCTACGAGACCGTGCGCGCCGCCATGGACGAACGCGTGCGCCGCGAGATCGCCAGCCGCGGTCTCGCCCAGAGCCAGATCGTGCTGCTCGACGCCCTGCTCAAGCTGCGGCAGGTGTGCTGCGATCCGCGGCTCGTCAAGCTCGCGGCCGCGCGGCGCATCACCGATTCCGCCAAGCTCGCCGTGCTCATGGACATGCTCGACGAGCTGCTGGCCGAGGGGCGGCGCGTGCTGCTCTTCTCGCAGTTCACCGAAATGCTCGCGCTCATCGAGGCCGAGCTCAACGCCCGCGGCGTGCGCCACGTCAAGCTCACCGGCGAAACCCAGGATCGCGCCCGGCCCGTGCAGGAATTCCAGGAAGGCAAGGTGCCCCTGTTTCTCATCAGCCTGCGCGCCGGCGGCACCGGCCTCAACCTGACCGCCGCCGACACCGTCATCCACTACGACCCCTGGTGGAATCCCGCCGTGGAACGCCAGGCCACCGACCGCGCCCACCGCATCGGCCAGGACAAGCCCGTGTTCGTCTACAAGCTCATCGTCGCCGGCAGCGTCGAGGAAAAGATCTCCCAGATGCAGGCCGAAAAGGCCGCCCTCGCCGCCGCCATCCTGGGCGAACCCGGCAAGTCCTCCCGACCCCTCACGCAGGAAGACATCGCGGCGCTGTTTCAGCCGCTGGGGTAGGGCCGGGCGCGCCCCCGCGCAGGGACCGCGCGGCGTGCAGGCAGCGGCCGTGGGGTACCAGTCGTGGCGGCACCGTCCGCGGTGCCCCTCTCAGGCGAACGGTCGCCGCCGGCAATGCCGGATCGCATCCCTGATGGCCCATCGGCGCAACAGGTCCTTTCGCGGCTGGGCGAGGCGATCGAATGGTAATAATGCACATCCGTATTGACGTACCCCGTCGGCCGCCAGA
>JBAXBV010000057.1:0-12242 GCA_037141795.1 Betaproteobacteria bacterium | reverse complement strand
ACATCGTTCGCCCCGGACACCGCGTCACGGGCAATCGGCGCGATTCGGTCGAAGGCGCTGGCTGGGAGGTGTTGTTCGTCGCCATCGACGATCACGCCCGGGTGGCTTTCACCGCGATGCATCCGGACGACAAGATCCCCAGTGCCGTGCAGTTCCTGCGCGATGCGCTGGCGTACTACGCCGCCCTGGGCGTCACGATCAAGCGCCTGCTCACCGACAACGGCTCGAGCTTCCGCTCCCATGCCTTTGCCCAAGCGTGCCAAGCGCTGGGGATTCGCCACAAATTCACCCGCGCCTATCGTCCCCAGACCAACGGCAAGGCCGAACGCTTCATCCAGTCGGCCCTGCGCGAATGGGCCTACGGCTGGAGCTACCAGACCTCAGCCCAGCGCACCGAGGCACTGTCCAGTTGGCAACACCACTACAACTGGCACCGCCCCCACGCAGGCATCCATGGAGCGACCCCCATGTCCAGACTACCCATGCCCAAAAACAACCTGTTGACGGATCACAACTAGGTCGCGCGCCCCCCACGGGGCGTGCGTTGATTGAAACTTTCTGCCGGTCAGGACCAGGGCGGCCCATTCTGCAGGGTCGCGCGCCCCTCTCAGTGGCATTTCAATAATCCCCACCGGAGGTGGGGAAATCTTGGATGCCCTTGACATCCAGGTGGCTCCCCGTCTCATGCGGTTCGGTTGCGCAGAGGCGCTTGTCCGCATGCTGCGCGTGATGCATCACCCCGCCGCGACGAAGTGCCGCGCATCCAGTTCCTGCTCCCCGTCCCACCGGTACGCCACCAGCGGACCGCTCTTCGCCGCCGAGTAGTCCACGCAGGCCACCTTCGGCGACTGCAGTCCCGGGTGTCCAGTCATCCAGTAGTGGCCGACGAAAACCGGCGATCCCTCCACTGGCATACCCGCATAGTCTTCGGGCAAGGGGTGATCAGGCACGCGGTGCTCCTGCCCGTCGCCGACGATGGCGACGTCGCGGTAGCTGCGCGGGTTTTGATGCCACCAACGGGTCCTGACCTCATACCGCTCGACGCCGGCGTGGTCCACAAAGGCGTGGCCGTCGGGCAGTCGGATCTCCAGGCCCTTGGTGAGGCCTTCCATAGCGGTCCACTCCGATGAGTGCCTGGTGCAGGCGGCATGCAGGAAGTCCTCGGTCATGGATCCTCCACGCGGGAGGCGGCCGGCGACCAGATCGACGTGGGGCTGATGCCACCAGGCGTGGACGACGCGGATGCTGCCGAGATCCAGCGCTGGCGGGAGCGTCCTGAACCAGCCGAGCAGTTCGCGGTGCAGGGGAGAGCCTTCACCCACCTGGCGCAGGAACTCGGCGTGCTGGGCTGTGTTCTTCGGGCTGTGCGCTCGCAGGAAGTGGTGGGGGACGTCGCGATGCGGCGTCGCGTAGGCGATTGCGTTGAATTCGTGGTTGCCCATCACCGAGCGGGCGTGGCCGGCGTCGATCATCGACCGCACGGTGCTGACCACCTTGATCTGCTCCGGCCCCCGGTCGATCAGGTCGCCCAGGAACACCGCCGTGCGGCCCTGCGGCGGAACCCAGCCCGATCCCGCGCGAACGTAGCCGAGTTTGCGCAGCAGCGCCTCCAGCTTGGCGGCATGGCCGTGGATGTCGCCGATGATGTCGTAGCCCAAGATTACCTCCCGTCATGACTTAATGGCACAATGCGAATAACTCATTGTCCTGCTGTTCGTTGTGTAATGCAACTAACAGTTCTTCCTTGAAGACCGAGCCCCCTACGCGTGAACTGAAGACTCATCCCATGCCGTTCACGCGGCTGGAGATCGCCGTGTTCGGTCTTGTGGACGGTGAACTGCAGGTGCTGCTCGCCCGTCGCGCCGAGGCGCCCCACGCCGGCGAGTGGGCGCTTCCGGGCGGTGTGGTGCGCATCGACCTGGATGCCTCTCTGGACGCCGGCGCTCGCCGCGTCATGCAGGAACGGCTTGGCCTGGAACTACCCTACCTGAGACAGTTGTGTGCCGTCGGCGGTCCGAGTCGTGATCCACGAGCGCCATGGGCGTTGAGCATCGTGTACCGGGCCCTGGTGCAGGCTGCGACCGTCAGGCCGGCAGGGGGCAAGCGCGTCGATGCGCTCGCCTGGCGTCCAGTCGTCGAGGCAATCGAGGACAAGAGCCTGGCCTTCGATCACGCGCGACTGGTGGCCCAGGCGGTCCAGAGCACGCGCGCCGAAGTCGAGCGGTTTGATCTACCGGCCGGTTTGCTCGCGGAGCAATTCACGCTCGGCGAACTGCAGTCGACCTGTGAGCAACTCCTTGGCCGCCGCCTGGACAAGTCGTCGTTCCGGCGCAAGCTTGCGGACCGCGACGTCGTCGAACCTGTGGAAGGGGCTCTGCGGACTGGGGCGAATCGTCCCGCCCAGATCTACCGCCTGAAGCTGGGGACGCGCGAGGAGCCGTTCGACTGATGATTTCGACGAAATCCGGAGATCACCATGGGCGGAATGGGCAGCGGGAATTACTTGCGCCTCCACGCGGCTGAGACCACTGAAGACTACTGGAGGCTCGATGTCAGGCGCTGGCAGCGCGAGGGACTTCTGAGCGCTGGTAGGGTGTTCAGGTGGCAGTGGAACCACGACGGCGTGAAGGTCGCTTCGATCAACGTGAGGGTCGGTCCAGATGCCGTCTTCGTCAGCTATGGCCAGCGCGCCGACGGCGAAGACTGGAAGGTCGAGCAATACCCCATTCAACTGGAGTGGACTGCGTGCCACTATGGCGGACGACGGGCATGGTTTCTGTGTCCCTCCCGAGGCTGCGGGCGGCGTGTGGCCATCCTCTACGGGGGTGCCGTATTCGCCTGCAGGCACTGTCACCGGCTGGCGTATCCGAGCCAGCGCGAGGGTGCGCATGACCGGGCCGCACGCAGGGCCGAGAGGATCCGCGAGCGGCTGGGATGGCATCCAGGGATTCTCACGGGATCCGGATGCAAGCCCAAGTGGATGCGCTGGCGAACCTTTGAACGTCTGGTCGCTGAGCATGACTGGCGGGTCGGCGATTCGCTCGCGCGGGTAGCGAAGAAGTTCGGACTGGCGGCGTGTTGATCCCCCTGCTCCGCACTGGATAGCATTTCTATCGCTGGAAGCGATAGCCAATTTGCAGAACTTTACGCACACAACCTAATGAGCGGCGATCGACGACCCCCAACGCCAGGGCCGCCGGATGTCGAAGCTGTTTCTCACGTGTGCTCTTGTTCCATCTGTGCCTTCTTTTTTTCATAAAATACCCCACGTGTCCAGAGCAGGTGCGCACGAAAACTCCACACTCTCTCACTCACTCTGCTCTTCCACTTGAAGTGAGAACAGAAAGAACAGAGGAACTTCCCAGCATTAGCAGGGGTGGGCGACGTTCCCACGGCGGAGTGAACAGGGGATCACGTCGGAACAGGCGGGAACCAAGCATTGAAAGTTTCTTCGCCATCGCGGACCTTGCACCTCTGGTACCCCAGATTCCGTAATACTTTCCCCATGCGATTCTCGTGTAACCTGGAAACGCTGCGAGGCTCCATCGACAGGGCACCGGAGAGCACATCACTCATCCGCAAGTAATCCCTCTCCTTGGGTGCGGTGCGCTCAATGTTTGTGCAGTCGTCAAGCCACCTTCGGACCGCATCTTCCCAAGAATCGCGGATGGTATGGTCACGATGCACGAGGGCAGCGAGTCTTTCCGCATCCTGGTAGGCAACGCCCTTCTGCTCATAAAGGACCCGCCCTTCTGCCCAAAGCTGCAAACGGTCGCGGCGGATAGCTTCGAGGTTAACTCGCGCCACCTTGACCGGCAACCAACGGCGGTTCCCGGTTTCGTCGGCGAGGATGAGCTCCTGGTTTGTGGTTCCCACGAAGACAATTCTCCGCTGATAGCTCCTCGCGAATTCCTGGTACTTCGGAACCCATTTTTCAGAAGTTCTGGTGACGAAGGCTTTGATCCACTCTAATTCCTTCGTGTGAAGACCGCTCAGTTCACCGATCTCGCCGATCAGGCAACCCCGCATACGCCTGGCTAGATCGTCATCTTTCTCTTGAAAGGAGATCTCCACTAAGCACTCGGGATCCGGGCACATTGCGGCGACCCCCGTGGACTTACCGACCCCCTGGTCTCCGATCAAGATCGGAACCATGTCTGTCTTGACGCCTGGGGTAACCACACGACCAGCGAGCGCCGTCCAAAGGTAGGCACTGACCGCACGGCTGTAATCGTTATCCTCGGCGCCAAAGTAGTGAGCTAAGAAGTGGTGAACACGTGGAACCTGGTCCCATTGAAAGCGATAGAGCCACTCCCTGGCGGAGTCGAAGCGGTTATCGCAGGCCAGGACATGAACCACGTCGCGGATGCGATCGTGCGCGACTGGCTTGAATCCACGCTCCTCGAGCAGAATACGTAGTCGGACATAGTCCTCGTCCTGAAATGCCTGCCACTCCCCACCCCGCTCCGCCAACATAAGCTTCCCGCGGAACTCGTCAAACCTGATGTCCATGCCGATGAAGTCGGGGCGTCGAAGCGCCGTGATGACATTTTGCAGGTCAGCGTATATTCGCCCTGCCCTGTCACGCCGAAAAAGCGGTGGCGGTTCCTCTGCCGGCGAATTGAGTTCCTGGAACTCCTCCGAACACGGCTCTGGCCCGTCCCATCCCCTCTCCCTTGCGAGCTTCATCAAAGTCCGCACCGTTACGCCGCCAAGCTTCACGATGAAACCGCGCCACCTTGACGAAACCTCCCCCGCGTCGTAGCGCATTCCACGGGAAGACCAAGCATCGGCGGCCTCAAGCCCCCACGTCTCGCCTCCGGACCCGGCATGAACCGCCATGAGGACCTTGAGCCATACGTCATAGTCCAAATCGTCCGGGTCTATGAAACCGAGCATTTCCACCAGCTCGTCTCGACTGACCTGCGGCGCTACAGATGTTTCTATACGGCTCTGGGCCGACGGAGTTGGTGCTACGCGCCCTATGCCAAAGGCCTTCTCGAGTTCTTGCCACAGGGCATCGAATTCATCGGCACCCACCTTCGGAAAGAGGCTTGGCAGCCCCCCTTTCCATTGGTATCTGACGCCGCTCGGATGAGTACCAACCGCGATGAACTGTTGGCCCTCGGCCAGGAGCTCAATGTAACCACCCTCGACCTTGAGGCGGCGCTTGCGGAACTCGCCTGGCATCTCGAAGGCGACAAGGAACTTGCCAGAGTTCGACCGGTACCGCTTCGGCAGCACCGCGAACTGGTTGATGACCTGTTCTATCTGCGCCGCTATTTGGGGATCGTCGACATCGACGTCCAAGGCACGAACACGCCGCGTCTGTATGCAGATGCCTAGATCACGATCCTTGGACCAGCGATCGATATCGGTGCCACACGTGCGGCGCCGAGTCCACACGCGCACGCCCACAACGTTACGCTGCGCATCTAACAGCGACGGAACCTTGCCTACCGCCTTAAGGGTTGAGTTCCGAGCAATCGTTGCATGCGGGTTACTCACGACCGGCAGCAGATCCTCCGTAAGCCCTGCACACAGATCGAGACGTACCCAGTCCTCCGGCATCGCGCCATACGCGGGCGTTACACTCTGAGCAGATTCGCTATCCTGGCTGGCCCTATTCAGTACCACCTCGGCCGCCACGTCCGGCTGGGGCTCTTGAGCGGCATCCATCAGGCCACCTTGCCGCTGATCAGTGCACGGATATCCTCGGCCCTCCACGCCGTTGCACGAGGACCGATCTTGTATGCCTTGGGGTAGCGTCCTACCTTCACGCCGTTCCACCACGTGGTGGCACCGACTGGGAAGATGGGCGTGACCCCAGCTTTTTTGTCACCGATGATCTGGCGCAGGCGCAGATATCCCGTCGCAGGAATTGGATTGGTCATAGCTCGCTCCGTATCTCGCTGAATCTCTCAGCACGAAGCGAAATCTAAATGAACAGATATCCCGACTGGTCGGGACTTTTCGGGAACCGGTCTGGACGTCAAAAAGATTAGGGCCGCCCGCTGCGGCCCTTCAAGAACTCTAAACATCCATTACCGACCTGATACCTCGCTATCTGGACCCCTCAAGCTCCTCTTCGTCGAACTCCTTGAGCCACTCGCTAACTCTGTTCGCTGCAGTCTTGTCATTCACGCCGATCAAGTGGCCATGAGCGCGAAGGGTCCGCACCCATTCCGTGCAGGTCAACTGCTTTAATGGAATGGCTTCACTGTCTTCCGAGATCACGCAGAACTCCCTCACCAGCGCCATGTACTCGCGCGCAGCCCTGTAGCGCTCAATTCCGCCGAAGAACCCTATCGCTTTGAGCGCTGCGGGAGCGGCATCGCGCGCGTCTCCTTTAACTACCGTCTTTTGGATCTGATTAGCAACGTGCTGAACCCATAAGAGAGTGGTCAGCACATCGGCCTCACCACTGGCGATGCTGGCCCACATTTCAGCCGCGAGTGTTGTATCGATTTTCCCGTCCAAGAGCGCACAGAGATCCTTGTCCATCCAGTCCGATTCATCCGACACCTGCTGGATGTAGGCGTTGATATTCATGCGGCCACCTTCTCTCGGACCGGAGCCACATGCTCAGGCTCGGACCTCGGCGCACACCAGGCTGCCCAGTCGTTCATCATCTGCCGCCGCTTGTCGAACATGTCGCCCCGCCGGTACGCAGCCTCGACCTTACTGCCGACGACGTGCGCAAGAGCCATCTCGGCGAGTTCGTGGGGGTAGTGAGTCACCTCCGCATGCCAATCCCGGAACGAGCTGCGGAAGCCGTGCGGCACGATATCCCCACCTGTCCGCGGGTCAATGAACCGCCTGTCACTCTTGTTCATGCGACGGATCACATTCAGAAGTGTCATGTCGGACAGGAACTGCCCACGACGGGTACCAAGGAACACCCGCTCATCACCTTCAATATGTGGGAGCCCCTTGAGCAGCGCGACGGCAGCGTCAGACAGAGGCACCCGGTGCTCACGGCCGGCTTTCATGCGCGCGCCAGGGATGGTCCAAACCTTGGCCTCGAGGTCGAACTCCTGCCACTTGGCGAGGCGAACTTCGCCGGAGCGCGCGGCACACAAGATAGTGAACTCCAGAGCGCGGGCACCGATGCCGTCCATAGTCCGCAGGGCTTCCATAAACTCGGACATTCGGTCGTAGGGTAACGCCGCGCGGTGCTCGACCGGCGCGACCTTGCGCGGCTTGGGCAGGAGCTTGTCCAGATTGCCGCGCCAGACGGCGGGGTTCTCCCCCTCCCGCAGCCCCCTGGCTTTCGCGTAGCCGAGCACAAGCTCGATCCGGGAGCGGACCCGCGTGGCGGTCTCGGTCTTTGTCGTCCAGATGGGCGACAGAACCTTGAGCACCATCTCCCGGGTGATGTCGGTGACTGACTGATCCCCGAGCTTCGGGAAGGCGTAGGTGGTCAGGGTGTTCACCCACTGATCACCGTGTTTGGCGTTTTTCCAGCCGGCCTTGTGAGACGCGATGTAGTCGAGCGCCACGTCCCGAAAACTGGTCGCCTTGGCGCGGGCCTCAGCGGCCGCCCTGGCCCGCTCTGCGGCCTCCTGGCGCTTCACCTCGATGGGGTCGACCTTCTGCTTGCCGCGCACCAGGGCCCTCTTCTCGGCGGCCAGGGCACGGGCCATGGGCCCGGTGACGGTCAGGGCAGAGCCCAGGCCCATCTCCCGCCGCCTGCCGTCGATCTGGTAGCGGTAGATCCAGGACTTCGCGCCAGTCTTCGACACCTGCAGATACAGCCCATCACCGTCGGCGTGAACGCCGTACCTTGCCGTAGCGATTTCTCTTGCCGTGAGCTTCATCATTCACCCTCCATCAGTATGGCGGAGCACTTTCTACCCACCACCCTACCCACCACTTTGAGACCGAATTGTAGCGCACGGCCCCGAATGAAAGCGAATGAATTATTTTACTAAACTCATGAATACGTGCCTTTTTTGTATATCTCTGCGGGCCTTAACGAACGTCCCGGAACGACAAAATAGCGGACACCCTCTCCGCCAAGATTTTGGCCGATGCATTGCCTCCGATCGACTGCGCCAGCCTGACCATTTCGATCTTGAGCTCATCGGTGTATTGACGATTCGGTACCGCTTCGTTCTTCGCCATCTCGTTCTCCGTTCACCAGAAAGTCATCAATAATTTGATGTACGTGAAACCGGGGCAGGATCAGGACGCGGGGCGCGTAAGCGTAGTCAGTGATCCTCCGAGACTTTGGGGGATGTGGTCAGGCGAGCTCGGGAGTGTCGGGTCGGGGTGTGTCTGAGCGGGGCCCGATGCTCGGGCGTGCCCCCAATCCGCCAAGACAGCGGTGCCCGACGTCAGCTATCCTTCGCCACTTCGGACGCTGGAGAGGGGTCCGGCGCCTGGGTCCGGCCACTTCGTTTCCGAGCAGTCCTCATGTCACGTCTTGGCTTCACCATCGATCGGCTGGCGAGCGCCTCGAAGGCGCGAGCGGCGCGATTCCGCACCCTGCACGGCGAAGTGCCGACGCCAATCTTCATGCCGGTGGGCACGCAGGCGACGGTCAAGAGCATGACGGTCGATGGGCTCCACGCGGTCGGCTCTCGCGTGCTGCTGGCCAACACCTACCATCTGCTGCTCCGGCCGGGGCCGGACGTGTTCCGCGCGTTTGGCGGCATTCATCGCCTCATGAACTGGTCGGGCCCCGTGCTCACCGACTCGGGCGGATTCCAGATCTTCTCCCTGCCAAATGCCCGGGTGGTGGACGAGGAGGGCGCCCGATTCCGCAGCTACGTCGATGGTGACGTGCATCTGCTCTCGCCGGAGACGAGCATCGCCATGCAGAAGGCCATTGCGTCCGACATCATGATGGCGCTGGACCAGTGCATTCCCTCGACCGCAGCGTTCGAGGAGGCCAGGGCCGCGATGGAACTCACGCACCGCTGGGCCGTGCGGTCGCTGGCGGCGCGGGGGGATTCGCCGCAAGCGCTCTTCGGCATCGTGCAGGGGGCTTGCCATCCGGAACTGCGCGAGCGCAGCGCCACCTTCCTGTCGGAGTTGCCGTTCGATGGCCTGGCGATCGGCGGCCTCGCGGTCGGTGAAACGCACGCCGAGCGCTACGAGTTCACCGGGCTCACGACCGACTACCTGCCGACGCACCTGCCGCGCTACCTCATGGGCGTGGGCACGCCGATCGACATCCTCGAAGCGGTGCACCGCGGTGTGGACATGTTCGACTGCATCATCCCCTCGCAACTGGCCAAGCGTGGCACAGCCTTCACGTCGCACGGGCGCATCCACTGCCGCCGCTCGGTCTACCGCCTTTCCGAGGCGCCGCTCGATGCCGCGTGCGATTGCCAGACCTGTCGCGAATACTCGCGCGCCTACCTGTGCCATCTGGTGCGGGCGGGGGAAGCCCTCGCGGCGCAATTG
Source organism: Betaproteobacteria bacterium (assembly GCA_037141795.1). Classification (GTDB taxonomy): domain Bacteria; phylum Pseudomonadota; class Gammaproteobacteria; order Burkholderiales. The sequence continues at coordinate 2,828 of JBAXBV010000057.1, read as the reverse complement.
CTGTCGGTCCACAACCTGACGTTCTATCACCGCCTGATGCGCGAGATGCGCGGGGCCATCCTGCGCGACGAGTTCGGGGCGTTCTACGAACGGAAACGTCACGAGCTCGCACGCCCCGACGACGAGAACCCGTGCGTGCATCCGCGCCGGAACAAGCCTGCGCCGCCGCCGCGCCGCGGCGACTACGAAGTCATCGTGGGGCCAAGCGGTGCCAACTGCGTGCGCCAGATCAGCTCCGGCGAGGTGATGCATTCGGTGAACGACCCCCGCACGGAGGCCCAGGCGCTGTACATCGCGCAGTCGCGGCTCGCGGCGCGCCTGCTGCGCGCAGAGGATGATCGGTCTTCCGGGGCCGATGCGCTCGTGATCTGGGACGTGGGCCTCGGCGCAGCCACCAATGCGATGGCTGCGATCGCCTGCTTCGAACAGGTCTTCGCGCAGCAGGGTGCGGCGGCCGTGCGACCGGCACGACTCATCAGCTTCGAACGTGATCTCGATCCGCTGCTGCTGGTGACGAAGAAATCGTCCCACTTCCCGCATGTGCAGCACGCCGCACCCGGCGCGCTCGCGAGGCAGGGAAACTGGGCGGATGCCTCGGGGTTACTCAAGTGGGAGTTGGTGGCGGGTGATTTCCTCGAGACGTTCCTGTCCGCCCCCGCGCCGGATCTGGTGTTCTACGACCCCTTCTCCGCGAAGACGGATACGCCGCTCTGGAGCGCCGACGTATTCGCCCGCCTGGCCTCGCACGGCGGAGCCAAGCCGATGGAACTCTTCACGTACTCGGCCTCGACTGCCGTGCGGGCCGCGCTCCTCTGGGCAGGTTTCTGGGTTGCCGAGGGCGTGGGCACCGGTCCCAAGGCGAGCACCACCATGGCTTTCACCTGCGCTCCCGCGGCGTTGCGCGACCGCGGCGCGACGTTCTGCGCGGTGCCGTGGCTCGGCCCGGCGTGGCTGGCGCGCTGGCGGCGCAGCGATTCGCGTTATCCACCCCACCTGAACGAGGCGCAGAAAGCCGCGTTCTCGGAGAAGATCGAGTCGCATCGGCAGTTCAGCCTCGCGGGATGATCCGGATTCAGGGAGTCGTCGTTTGGGATATTTGCCCAGACGCTGCCTGTTGGGTCTCCTCCAGGCGACGCCGTGTCCCCTTGCGCAGAAGACCGTGACGAAGGCTGTCCTCTGCCGTCGCAGCCGGGGTTCGGCTCTGTGGTGCAATGCACCGGACCTTTTGGACGGGACAGTGGTAAACGCAAACCGGACGACGCGGACGCTGACGGCAGCAAGTCCTTCCAAAAAGGGGTAGCCATGCCGTCCAGTTACACGGGGGTGCGGACGAATTCTTGGACTACCTTGGAGGGTAGTTCATGTATTCATACGAGGGCCGGGTTCGGGCTGTACTGCTCTACATCAAGCTGGGCAATCGGGTCGGCTTGACCATTCTTCTGCTCGGCTACCCGACGAAGAATGCGCTCGAGAGCTGGTATCGCGAATACGAGCAGCGCCTCGACTTGCCCGCCGGTTACGTTCGCCCGCCGAGGTACTCGCAGGCGCACAATGCGCGGGCCGTCGGGCACTACCTGGAGCACGGCCGCTGCATCGTCGCCACGATCAGGGCGCTGGGCTATCCCTCGAGGTCGTTGCTGTCCGCATGGCTCCAAGCGCTGGATCCGCAGAGGCGCGCGCCGTTGGTCGATGCCGGGAGCTGACGCCTGCAGCAAAGCAGTCTGCTGTCATCGCCTTGGTGTATGCGACCAGCAAGCGCACAGGCCGCGGCTGATGATCTCGGCGTGTCTCGGGGATCGCTGTACAAGTGGAAGAATCAATTGCTCGGCCACGAGGCATCCGCACCCATGAAACACCAGCAAGACGCCCCGGTAAACTTCGATCCAGGCGAACTGGAACAGCAGCTTGAGACGCTCCAGCAAGACATCAGGCGCCTGCAGCTCGAGAAGGATGTGCTGAAGAAGGCGAACGAACTCTCAAAAGGAGACCTGGGCATCGACCGGCAGCACCGGACCAATCGGGAGCAGACGCAGCTGATTGAAGCCCTGAGACAGGCCTACGCCGCTGACGGAGCGGCTCTGCAAAGTGGACTTGCCGCGCAGCTCCTGCTTCTATCATCGAGCCCGTCTCGCGGTGGCCGACAAGTACGTCGAGTTACGTCAGTCCATGACGGACATCTTCGAGCGCAACTAACGCTGCTGAGGATACCGGCGTATCCAGGCCTCCTTGAGCGATCAGTCCGCGAACATCTCGGAGAAGGTCGTGCGGCGCCTGATGAAGCAGGAGTGTCTGGTTACCTCGACAAGCAAGCGTCGTCGATATGGCTCAACCATGGGCGAGATCAGTCCGGCACCCGAGAACCTGCTGACCCGCGACTTCAGCGCCGGTGCACCGAACGAGAAGTGGCTCACCGACATCACCGAGTTCCAGATCCCGGCGGGCAAGGTGTATGTGTCGCCAATGATCGATTGCTTCGATGGCATGGTCGTCAGCTGGTCCATCGGCACGCGACCGGTCGCCGAACTGGTCAACACGATGCTGGACGCCGCCATCGGCAAGGTTGCCGCCAGCGGTGATCGACCTCTGGTGCATTCTGATCGTGGCGGCCACTATCGACGGCCAGGCTGGCTGAGCCGGATCGCTGAGGCGAAGCTGGTACGTTCGATGTCGAGAAAGGGGTGCTCCCCAGACAACGCCGCGTGCGAAGGCTTCTTCGGTCGTCTGAAGATCGAGATGTTCGTCCAGCGCGATTGGCTATCGACGACCATCAACGAGTTCGTAGCGGCCCCGGACGCCAACATCCGTTGGTGCAACGAAGCGCGGATCAA
>JBAXBV010000056.1:0-13621 GCA_037141795.1 Betaproteobacteria bacterium | reverse complement strand
TGAAATCAGATCAGAGGCGCCGTTTCCTCCGCGTAGCGGCTTCGTCCAACCCGGCCATGAAGTACGTATTCGACACCCAACTGAATCTGACGTGGTTGGCGGACTGGAATAACGCCGGGCCGATGAATTGGTACAGCGCAAAAGACTGGGCGGGGGCGATTAGGGACTTCAACGGCGGGTGGGTGTTACCCGCGGCGCTGGATACCGGTGCACCCGGGTTCGCTGAGGGATGGGCCTACTCCGGGAGCGACGCAGGTTGGAACGTTTACGGCAGCGAAAATGCGCGACGCGCCACGCCACTGGCGCACATGTTTTACGACACACTGGGAAATCTTTCGCTGGCGGATGCGATGGGAAACCTGCAAGGCGGTGGAGGCCTGAAAAACACTGGGCCTTTCAGGAACATGCAGTTCGACCGATATTGGTCTGGGACACTGCTGGATCCGCTCTACGGCTCGATGGATATTTTTGGCCAGGGGCAGCAGGCGGTGTGGTTCGATTATCTGGGCGGTTACCAATCGTCAAACTGGGGGGTGCGCGAACGCCTCTATGCAGTCGCCGTTCGACCTGGCGATGTCGCTGCAGTACCGGAGGGAACGAGCGCCGGAATGGTGCTGTTGGGTCTCGTGGCGCTGATCGTGGCAGTGAGGCGACGGGGAATTAGGTGACGCCTTCCAGCATGTGATAAACCAAGTTCGATGGAACCGACCAGTTGCCAACATGCCGCTGGTCAGTTCACAGAATCCATCGCATCGTCTATCGCGCACTGCCATCGGCGCGTCACCACACATTTCATCCCCACCGCCTCACGTGGTGCGCCACTACCCCCCGTATCCTCCTGATCTCGCGTTGTGTTTTCGACGCCCGGCGCGACACCGGCTACGGCCTCGCCTGTTACGAGGCGGTTCGCCGGTGCACCACTTCACTTCAAGGATCTCACGGTTGAATAGATTCGACGAACAGAGTGCAAGCACGGATGCAATCATGCAGGCCTTCGACAATGCGGCGATGTCGGCCACGGTGGACGAAGACGGTGACGTGTACGTCACGGAGGGAGCGGACTTTCCCTTCTGGGTCAAATTGCTCCCAGACCGGGACATGGTCTGCTTCAGCACCTACCGGCTCCTCGCGCCGGATGTGGACCTCGCCACGGCCGCGGAGCGGGCCAACCGGGCGAGCGCCGCCGTCGTGCTGCCGCAGTTCTTCGCGATCGAAGTCGGCGAAAGCCGGCGCTTCTGCGGGATGTACTACCTGCCCTATTCCTACGGGATCGATCCGCGTCTGATCGTGCGGATGGGACGGCGATTCGCCGGGGCCTACCGGGCCGGGCTGAAGGAGTTCGACGAGGGCATGCTCGACTGATGGCAGGCTGCGGCCGGCCAGGAGGTCGGCCGCTGGGAAACAAACAACAGCGACCAGCAGGGGTGTCGCAAAACTATTGGGCTACGACCGAACTTTTTACCCTTGTGGTTCTGTTTTGATAGGGAAGGGCCAGGGGGCGAAGGTTGGGGTTTCTTCGGGCCCAGGGGCTGCGATGGCGCCAGACATGGCGCTGCCGGCTTTGCGCCTATTCCGCAATGGCACGTTGACTGGCGCGTTAGGTATTGCGGGTTCACGCTCCGCAGTGGCGTCGGACATGATGAACTTGAGGAGTTGCATTTTCGTTCCGTGTTGTGACGCAACGAACGACGGATCCCTTCTTCCGGCGACCTCCTTCAGGTCATCGATGGTCAAGTGGCCGAGCAGTTGTTGTGCGTGGTCTGCTGACCGGTCCCAGTGCTTCAAGATTCGCCGATACCTTTCGTCTTTCTTTCCCGACGAGCTGAGGTCTTCTTTCCTGAGGATCCGATCTTGATGGCGGCCGAGAGCCCAGGTGTGGAAAGCCTTCCTGAACCAACGAAGGAGGGACCTTGCGTCCAAGGCTTCCTCTGAGACTGTCTCCTGTCCCGGTGCCGCGGTTTCCGAACCGGTCAGGGATGCCTCGAAGTCGTTGAACTTTTCCTCAATGCCTAGCGGATCGATGATGAGGCAGTCCGTCTTGCCGGCGTCCGGGCAGAGGCGCAGGCCACGGCCGATGGCCTGTATGAAGACACGGGGGCTGAGCGTTGCCCGAAGCATCACGATGGCATCGATATCCGGAACGCTGATGCCCTCGGCGAATCGTTCCACGGTTACAAGCGCGAGGGGTTTCCCGGGTGTCGCCGCGGTGTGGCGAAACTCATCGAAGACCAGGCGGGCCTGCGCTTGTGTGGTCTCCCGTGAAAGGAAGTTGTGCACATTTCCCTCGCCGAAGACTGACACCATCGCCTCGAGAAAGAGATCGCTTCCGGTGCCGACTGGTGGTACGAAAACCACGATCCGGCGGCGTTTGTGCTTCCCGGCCAGCTTGAAAATCGTCTTTGCCAGGAGCAGCGGGTCGCTGTTGAGTACGTTCCAAACGTTACGCAGGACGGTGCCTGCGTAATCGCCCCACACGATGCGGCCGCGACCGAGTATCGCCTGAATCTCGTCCAGCTTGGTCTGCCCCAGTGGCAGGGGAATGAACCTCGGGCGCACGATGAACCCGGCCTCCACGGCCTCGCGAAGCAGCATTCGCGGTTGGAATTGCTCGCGTTGGATCTGCATGAATGCCGACGCGAAAGTCCTGACGTTGAATGCGCCTTGATCCATGCGGCAGGGTGTCGCAGAGAGCCCTAGAAGCTTTACCTTCTTCCGTCGTCGGATTTCCTCATAGGCGCGCGCGTACGCGGAGGTTTCTGGTGCGCCGATGGGCGACCAGTTGTGGCACTCGTCCAGAACGACAGCCACAAAATCGGAAAAGTCATGCTCGAACACATGACTTACCCTTGAGATTCGCACGACCGATTCGTCGAGAATGCTTCGGCTTTCCAGATCATGGCGGACACTTTTTTCGACCCACTCGTTGGGCAAACACATGAGGGAGGTCGCCGTGGGCAAGCCCTGCGTCCGGGCGATGGATACGTGGCGCAGCAACCATCGATATGCGATGAGGGTCTTCCCGACGCCAACTGGCAGGTACAGGATGTTCAGGCGGTGCCGTTCCCGGGCTAATGACCTGAAGATGCGGAGTTGTTCGTCCTGCCCCGGGGTCGGCCAGTTGCCCAGGAGGGCATCGACCGCTGCAATCAGTTGCCGGAGGCTGCGGGACGTGCCCGGTGGCGGCTCGAACTCTTGTGGGTTCTGGTCCTCGCTACGCCACTTCCTCGTGCTGCCGACCAGACTCGGGGTGCCTTCGTATCTGACCGCGACCTCGAGGCGCCCGGTGCTCTGAGGCGTGGCGAGGGGCGAGTCGGGGGCTGCCGATTCGCCGACTGCACAATCCTCGAGGTCGATCTGACAGGCGGCCTCCCACAACTTGACGGCGGCCTCCGCTGCGTTCTCGGCGTCCGGGCCGGCGGGAATGCGGTACAGACTCTCGGTATAGCTGGTCAGGGAGGGCCCGCTCAGGTTTGCGGAACCCACCAGTGCCTGGACATCACCCGCACTTGTTCGGGCCACGAACAACTTGGCGTGCAGACGCCCGTACGGCCCGTCTTCCCCATCTGCCTCGCTGGCCTCGCCGACGAGGCCTCGCACACACTGTGGGGAACCAAGGGCTTTGGCCAGCGATTCGTAGACCCGTCGGGTCAACCGCGCGCCGACATCGTCATCCTCGTGTCGCGGATGTTTGCAGACGATTCTTGCGGACCCGCCCGCATTCCTAACTGCGGTCAGGGCGTCCAGCACCTTCTCCGTCGGCGATAGCGTGTAGGAGACGATGTAGACCTCCGCGTGGTTCTCGCGCGCTGCCCTGAGGAAGGCCAACACGGCTTCTTCTACGCCTTCCTTGTGGAGGATAAACATGGCTTGTTTTGGGTTGAAGGGAGGGGGTGCTGATCGGGCACGGCGTTCTTGTGGCTGATATCGAGAGGGCGAGTGATCAAGTGGGGCATGATGCCCTGACGCGGTTCTCGGCTCTGTCACGCCATTGACGCGATCTCTGACCTGTGTGGCCACCTCCATTCTAACGACAGGGCCGGAATCAACTGGAGGACAAGGGCGCACTGTCGTAGTCACGCAGCGGCATCGCGGTTGCCGACACAACGCGGACTGCCGCGAGGCGAAAGACGGCCAGCGAAGCGGTCCGGTCGGGCCTGCATAACCGCATGCCTGAACGGGACAATATGCGGTGATACAGGCCGGCCCTCAAATGTTCCTAATGTTCCGATAGACCTGAAGCCCGTCCTGAGGCCCGACAGCGTGATCGTGGCCGATGTGGGCGACGACAGCAGAGCAAACCTCGCGCACCTGGCAGCCGAAAGGTTCTAGGCCCTTCTCGGAGATCGCGGCTACCGGGAACGCGCGGGGGGCAGGCATGCATCCCTGCATTAGTGAACGGCGGCAGGGGGCAGCCCTCTGCACCTTCTGGGTTTGTCGGGGCAGGATGCGGTGAACCAGGCCTGACCTGCGTGTTCGTACCCCGTCTGTTCGCATGTGTTTCCGCAACCCCGAGCCTGAAGTTGCCTGGCTCTGCATCAGTCGCCTGCTTGGGCTTGGCCGTGTCCTGCCGGATTGGCGCCGAGCCCTTGTTTTAAGACTAGGTTCATCGGACGGGTCACGACGACCCCGATGGACGTGAAGGCGAGGCGGGGTAATCACGCGTCGCGCCCTCGGGATCTCCGGGCGCCGGCGACCTGGGTGACTGGTGTGGGGCGCCCGCCCGGTGCGCGGCTGCGGTGACCGGGCGGGTAATGCGGCGGATCAGGGCAGCTCGTAGGGCATGTTCCAGATCGAGAACCCGGAGTTCGTCGGGGCGAGCACGGTCGTGTCGAAGCGGCCGGTGGCCTTGATGCCGGCGTACTTGCCGGTGCCGCCGGTCCAGCGCGAGTCCCCGTTCGGGCGCACGAGAGGGGCGCCGCGGTTGTTCCAGGACACGAAGATCTTGTCGCCGTCCTTGTCGGTGATGACGCACACCCCCACCGCTTGGGATTCGCGGCCGTCCAGATACACGTCGTTCAGGCCCGGGCAGGTGACCGCAGCGCGGTCCAGCACGCCGCCTGCGGGCTCGCTCAGGAACACGCCGCCGAATTCGCCGGTGAACACGATGTGGGCGGGTTCCACTTCGTGGATCTTGCCGACGGCGTACCACGCGAAGGTGCCCTTTACCGTGCCTTTCTTGGGAATGCCCTGCCCGAAGGCGATGCCCCCCGAAAGGAGGAGCAGCGAAACCACTGCCAGAAGCTTGCGGATCATGATCGAGGTCTCCAGTGCGTAACGGTTGATTGGTGCTGGCCAAGGATGCTTCGGTGGGATGCGGCACGCCCTGCAGGCCACGGCACCTTGCCGGCTGACCCATGCAGGATGCGGGGCTTACACCCCTTGGCGGAAGGTAGCGGAGGGCGGGTTACAGATGACTTACCGATCAAAACGCACGTGTGCCCCGCGCCCACGACTGGTCATGGCGACGGGGCGAGGGAATCCCGCCGTGGCGGGCTGCGACAGGGATGGCCATCCCGCGACTGCGCGTGCGAAACGCAGGCGTCCGGCGTCATCGGCCCGGACAGGTCCTGGCGGCCCGGGCTGTCGAAAGGCGCCGGGGGCGTGACGGAGGACTGGGCGCGATGCCGGGCGGTCTCCGGGGCAGGCGGTCGCCCTGTCAGGTGGCGCTCAGTCGTCGACGATGGCGACCAGCTTGGACCGACCTCCGGCACCTGCCTTGATGACCACGGCTGACCTTGTGACGCCGAACTTTCTGGCCACCAGGGCGATCAGCTCGGCATTGGCCTTGCCGTCGACAGGGGGCGCCTTGAGCCGGGCCACGTAGGTTCCGTCGGGAAGCTGCTCGAGCGTGCTTTCCCGAGCGTTCGGGCGGACCTTGACTTGAATGACGGACACGGCAGTGATCGGGGCGAAGTGTGTGCTCGTGGGGTGCGAGGTCATCAGTCGCGCGTGTCCGAGGCCGCCCGCGTGACCGGCCAGCGGGACACGGGGCAGATCCGCACGCACAAATGATTGTACGGGCAAGCATGCCGTCAGCCAGCCTTGACCCGGATGTTCGGATACCAGAGCAAAGACTGGAGGACCGCCGCCGGAAATGGCCGGGAACGCGCGCGACGTATCATCATGGTGGTCTGGCCGTGTAGACGGCTTTTTCTAGAGCTTCGTGAGCTTTCACATCCGGCTGCCATGACTCTGCAACGCGAGCTCCTTGCCTTCTATGAACGCAGTGGGTTTGGTCCGGAAATCGGAGCAAGGCCGCGCACCGTGCCGGTCTATACGGGCTGCATGCTCGTCCCCTTGCCGAACATCGAAACCCGCCGGCGCTTCCTGAAGTATCACGATCTCCATCACCTTCTCACGGGCTACAGCGTGGGACGCATCGGCGAAGGAGAGGTGAGCGCCTGGGAGCTGGGGTCTGGTTCCGCATTCATCTCGCCGACCCTGGGCGCCATGAATCTCATCGCTTTGTCCACCGGTCTGTTCCTCGAACCCAAGCGGATGTGGGCAGCGTTTCGTCGAGGGTGCAAGAGCCGCAATCTGTATCGAGCGGCGGTACGCAAGCAGGTGGATGCCGAAAATTGGAAGACACTCCCCGCGCTTCGCGATGCGTTTCTGGAGGTGAGGGACGGTGATCTTCCCATTGCCTTGCGGGTGACGGAGTTCGTGAGCTATTCGCTACTGGCGGTTCTGGTTCACGCAATGATTGCCCTGCCTGCCGTCGTGGCGAGGCTTGTCACAGACATCGGGCTCGGATACACATTCTTCCAGGCCGTTAAGCCCAAGAAGCGGGCCGATATCTTCTGACGATAAAAGCTGTCCCGATGGTCGCGCCGAACAGTTCTGTCCTGCAGCACATGCAGGGTGACCGGTCATGAGCGTAACGGGTCGCATGAGGGACACGGGTCACAAGCGCCGCCGGTCAGGCCTGCACAAGCGTACCGGGTCAGGCCTGTGTACATGCATAAACAATCCACCAGTCGGAGCGCCCAGGGGCAGGCCTGCGCTCCTGCATACGGAGCATGCGGGGTCAGGCCTGCGAGCCTGCATATAAGATCAGGCAGTCATGCAGTGTTCGGGGCCTGCCCATTTTTTTTGAAAGTTATCGATGCCTCAGAGGAGTCACTTGGACCGTCCAGTTCTCATGGCAGTCGTCATCACCTGCACCGTGGGTGTTTTGAGTGCGGTGGCGTTCATTGGCCTCGGTGGATACTGGGAAAACTGGCCGGGTCTCGATCGAATCAGTGGGGCGTGGCGTTTTCGTCAGTTCGTCATGGATCCGGTGCCTCGATCGGTCGTTGATCTTCGAGGCGGGTATTCGGGCTTCCCGTCCGGATATGTCAGGACTGCTTTCTCCTATTCAGGCGAGACACTCCCGTTCCTGGATGGTTGGACTCGCGTTTCGACACCGGACGTGGAAAGGAAAGTGGCGGGGGCTCATTTTGTCTACACGACGGCGTACCGCAAGAACGGCGGGGCATTTCTGTTGCTGAACGAACAGACGAAACAGGGGTGTCTCTACGTGCCGGGCCACTGAAAGCCCGGTGTGGGGCGCAAGTGCTCAGCCCCCGTTCAAGTCCCGTCGTAGGGTTGCGTTCCACACGACCGCGCGCCGGCGCCTCGCTGCACGGCGGATCCGTCCATTTGTGTTGGTGTCTCGAGCGTCGCAGCGGTGCGCTCGAGACGGATCAGCCAGTCCCGGAACCGGGGGGGCGGGGCGCCTGCATAATCAAACGCAGTGTATGTATGAAACCAGGCCTGCCTCAGACGTTGTATGCAGTAGCGCAGGCCTGACCCCAGACGTTAATCACCGGGATCGCGACGCCCGCATCGAGAATGCGAGCGGACCAGTGACGAATGGCTTACCGATTGGCACGCTGGGCGCGGACTTGGCACCGATTGCATATCGGTCGACGGATCCCGCGTCGCGCCCTCTGGCTGTCCGTGGTTCATGTCGACGCGGCGCGATACGCCGGCCTCACGGGGACCGAGCGTTCATGAGGGCGGCCAAGAACGCCCGCAATTACGTTGCGCAAAATCAAATGGTGGCTGTCGCGAAACCTCATGATGTGCGCAGGGGTCAGGGCTTCATCTGAAGCTCTTTGCCCGAGTGCTATCGTCGGCGTGGCCAGGCGGGTCGGTCCGCAGGAAAGGGGATGAGATGAACAGGCCTTCAAGTTTGCTGGGAGTGGGGGCTCGCGCGCTGAGCGCCTGCATGCTCGTGACCGGCGCGGCTCACGCCGCACCGGTCACCGTGACGGGGACGTTCACGTCGTTCGTGTCGGACATGAATGCCGGTGCAGCGGTCGTCAATGGCATCGCTCTCACATCGAGCGGGAATCCGGGGTCCAACGGCGCAAACTTCACGAGCAATCCAGTCGTCTTTGCGAACCCGACCACGCGACTGGACTTCACGAGGAGCCCCCCCGGCACTCCTGGGGTGTGGCCCATGAATGCCTTCGAATTCATCCCGAACTCCGCCCCTTCGGACGTGGTGCCCGGTCAGACCTTCACGCTGGGGACGTTCCGTTACACGAACGGGCAATGGATGCCCCGGGCCGACATCGCGTTCAGCCTCACCACTCATTCCGCCGAACCCAACCTCGACGGAATAACATTCTCCGGCACGATGCGACTGGTAAGCACAAGCGTTGCGGATTCTGCCCCGTTCAATGCGTACGACGAGGCCGACTTCTTCTATCTGCTCGGCAATCCCGCCCTGGGGAGTGCCCGCGTGTTCGAAGCGGGCAACTTCGATCCGAGCCTCCAGCCCAGCGGAAACCCCGGCAACACCGGTGACTTCGCGTTCACCGGATACATCGGCTCCCTCCACGCGAACGGTTTCGTACCCCTGAACGCTGGAGCGTTCACCACATCATCGATTGTCGGTGGAGCTCTCGATCCAGCCACCATCACCGTAGGGGGAACCCCCCCCGTCCCCGAGCCCGCATCCTGGGCGATGCTGCTGGCCGGTCTCGGCGCACTCGGGCTGGTTGCGCGCCTGAATAGCGGGTCCCGCCGGAACGGATGACAGGGCAGACCTGGATCACTGCATATACGCGTGTGGAGAGATGCAGGGCCACAGGCCTGCCCCGTGGATCTCTGATTCATTCATGCAGCCATGCAGGCCTGACAGGGTGAACTCTTCGACCCCGTCGTCTCCGACCCCGCTGACTCCGGCGTCTCCATCGTCAACGATTGCGGAACCACGTGAAGCGATTGCCGTCCAGTTCGCTGAAGTCATACGCGAAAATGCTCTCGACCGGGCACTCTTCTCCTCCGTCGCACTCGGAGACGGTGCGCTGGGTGACGATTTCCGGACGCCCATCGTCATCGACGTCGGTGATGGGATCGCCCACCCAGGCGTTTTCATACATGCCGTTCAGGCGCGCCGGCAACATCAGGCGCTCGACCTTGTTGCCGGGCGCCAGGCTTGCGGCGACCCACGCTATCACACTTCCGTCGGTGGACTTGCATTGCATGCTCGCCAGTTGTACCGGCACGGCCGGATGCGCCCAAAGGGTGAAATCCGTCACCGAGTCCAGACTCGAGGTTCCCGGACAGTGCGCGCCAGCCAGTACTTGCTCCAGCGCCGTCCTGAGCGGTATCGGTAACGCAGCGATCTGGCTTGCATCAAGGCGCCGGCTCTTGAGCACACGGGTTCCGGGCCAGCGTACCGACGCGGGAAACACCGGCCCTTGCTTGCCGGTGCGAACCTCCACCCATCCGAGCGTCTGAAGCGTCCTGACCACCGCCGGCTCCGGATCAGCGGATGAGTCGCGCAGCTCAAGGAGAGCGCTGATCGCCACCTCGCGGCTCGCGCCTTGGCGGGCGAGCGGGGGGACCTGCGCAAGGGTGTCCGGGTAAGTCTTCAGCATTTCCGCGAGCAGGTCACTCGGGGGAAGCTCCTCGCAACCGCTGCTGGACTCGGCAAGCTCCAGGACCGCCCGGACCGCGTGCGGCCCGAGGCTGCGGACTCCGGTGCGGTCGATCCGCTCGCAGGCGTTGCCCGCCCGCCGCGCGACGGCGGCGAACCGCGCCGCGAGAGTCGGCGTCCAGGCGACCCGCGTGGCGAGCGCCGCCGCGCTCGGTGCGAGAAGTTCTCCGCGCTGCGGCCCCGCCTTGGTCCGTGGTTGTAAGGCGGCGGCAAACATGCGGGCGAGGCCTTCCTCGGCCAGGGCTGCGGCGTCGGGCGCGGCCGCATCGACGAGGCCCAGGCGCAGCAGCACCCGCCCCACGAGTGCCGCGGCCCGTTCGTGCGCGTCGGTGGGGTAGGCATGGAGCAGTGGGATCAGTGCTTCGGTCCGGGTGCGGGCGCGCGTCGCAAGGGCGCTCAACGTCTCCAGGGCGCCCATCGACGTCTCCGCCGGCCTCCGATAGCCGCTGTCCAATGCCGTGAAGTAGCCTTCGCGCTCCTCGCGCTCCGGCACCTTCAACGCGGCCATCACCTCGCCGAGCACGAGTTCGGCCGCCGCCCGACCGTTCACGGCACGGGCGTCCAGGCAGGCCTCCAGGGTCGCGAGACCCGCGTCGGCGAGTGCCATGGACAACGATTCTTCGTCGCCCGATTTCCATGCCAGCGCAAAGGGTTTCGCGCGGGCCCTCTCGACCCTGCAGGCCGCTACGAGCAACGTCACGGCCGCGACGCCCTCGGCGTTGGCGAGTGCGTCGTCCAGGGCAGGCTGTGCCGCCTTGCCGAGCGAGGCCAGCCCCGTGGCAACGCTTTGAACGGAGGCCGGATTGTCGAGCCGCAGCCAGTCGCCGCGGCTACGTACCAGCGCCGCGATCACGTCGCGACGGCTGGCGGAATCGAGTTGTTCAAACGCCTCGCGCGAAGCGTAATCGGTGGCGAAGCCCTTCGCCACGGTACCGTCGGTCTTGCGAAGATCCAGGCGGGGCGGCGCCGCGACGGGTCCCAGGCTCGGCGGGTCGGCTGCCACCACCGTCGGCGGAACGAAGCCGGCAACGTGAGTGCAGCCAGGTGCCCGCGCGGCAAGTGACGCGGTCTCGGCGATGCACTTCCACGTAATGCCCGCGGGCCCGACCTGGGCCACGTGGTAGAGGCGGCCGCCGGCGTCTGCCTGCCCCGGAGCCAACCGCAGTTCAATCACGCCGGCCGCACTGACAGACCAGGACTCGAGGCCCGGGACCGAGGGTACGGGCGACAACTCCAGTTCTTCCACCGCGGCGGGAAACGATCGCCGCTCCTGGTAGTGCTGGGTCATCGCGATGCGCAGTTGCTGCACGACCGGCGCCAGGGCGATCGCCTGCTGCAGACTCGCGGGCGAGTCACGCTTCGATGGGGAGGCCACGATCGCGAGGAGACCCGCCGAAACGACCGCGATACCTGTCAGAACGAATTTGGATCTTGGCGCCACGAGAAGACTCCTGGTCAGGAAGGAGCGACGGTTTCCTCGAGCCGTGATCCCGGACGGGTCAACCGGATTGCCGACAGGACCAGGCCGTGAAGAGGAATTGCAGACGACTCTTGTCGTGAGCGGGCACTCTACTGACCGTGCCTGGAGCGGTCAAACGTGCCAATGAAGCGCGGGCTTGCGTGAATGCATCACTGAACGAGCATGTATGCAGTCGAACAGGATGGATCGCAAAGCGTTTCAGCACAACAGGCCTGAACCCATATTTCCCTGCGTGGACGCGGCCACATTGCCTTCGACTGCCAGATGTGTTGAGAAAACATCGACTTCCTGCGCCCCCAGCCCGTCCGGATGACGCAGGCCGTGGAAGTGCACATAGCGGCGCACCCAGTCGACGCAGCCTTTCTCGGTGCGGATGCTGTAATGCTTCAGGCGTATCGTGTGGCGCACCCGGTCGGGCAGGCGCGGTTGCGGAACGGCAACGTCGAAGGGCCGGAAAGCCTGCGGCATGGGGAGGCTCCAAGGACTGTACGCAAATACAGTACACCTGCTGCATCTTATCCGTCAATTGACGTGTTTAATCACGTCATGAGAGAGTGGTGGCGCATGTTAGACGTCAATTACCCGTTCACTTATAGTTCGGCATCATGAACCCCGCCATTGCTGTCGCCATTCCGGCCCACAACGAAGAAGCGTTTATCGGCGCATGCATCCGCAGCCTACTCGACTCCGCCCGCTGCGCAGCCGTTCCTATCGAGATCGCTGTCGCACTCAATCGTTGTAGTGACCGTACCCAAGAGATTGCTCAGCAGCTTGGCGCTAGGTGTGTGGTTGAAGACAGAAAGTGCATTGCCGCAGTAAGGAACGCTGCGGTCCGGGCTTCCACCGCGCCATACGTCGTCACGATCGACGCCGACAGTTGCGTCAAACAAGGTGCAATCTCATCAATTATTCGACACCTTGACAGTGGAAGGTTCATCGGCGGGGGCAGTGCCATTACACCCGAGCGAATCTCGATCGGCATTGTCTGTAGTCTCGCCCTTGTCGTGCCGCATGTGCTTCGGGCGGGTGTTTCCGCCGGGATGTTCTGGTTCGAGCGAACTACGTTCGATGCTCTGGGAGGTTTTGATGAATCCCTGCTCAGTGGCGAAGATCTCGACTTCGGCATTCGGCTCAAGCGCTATGGGAAGGAACGTGGTCTTCGGTACGGGACTCTCTGGAGGGATGGCATCACCACATCCTGCCGGAAGTTCGACCAATTCGGTGACTGGTACCTCTTCCGCAACCCTCAGCTGGTAAGCTCCCTGGTGAAGGGTAAGGACCGCTCAGCCGCGGACGGCTTCTACTACGACATCGATCGCTGATGCCGAACAAGGCAATGCAGCGGACTCGCGATAAAATCGGTCGGTGTGGATAATCCCAGGGTCGCGAGCCGCTGATCGCGGACGTTGGGCGTCATGAGCACCGTTGCTGAGACAATCGAGAGTTTCGCCGCGCTGATTCCCTCGGAGCTTGTGGCAGAGTCGGGTAAGGTTTTCTATTCCGGACGGTCAGCGTTTTCGCGTCCGTACCCGCTCTATATCTTGGGCGCGAATCCCGGCGGAGCCCCTGAGAACTATCCGACCGAGACTGTCGGAAACCACACCCGAAAAGTTCTGGAAGAGCTGCCGGACAACTGGTCTGCGTATCGAGATGAAGTGTGGGAGGGTGCCGCGCCAGGCACGTACGGCATGGCACCCCGGCTCCTTCACCTGTTTGGTCAACTCACGATGCAACCCGACCAAGTACCCGCTAGCAACCTCATCTTTGTTCGTTCCCGACGCGAGGAGCACATCAAGGAGCGACAAGCGGCTCTTGCGAACCTTTGCTGGCCATTTCACGAAGGCGTCATCACGACACTTCGGCCACGAGCGATATTGTGTTTGGGGGTTACAGCTGGAAACTACGTGCGAAAGAGGTTCTCTGCCTCTCGTCTTGTAGGCCAGTTTGTCGAGCAGAACAATCGTCGGTGGAGGAGCCAAACATTCGTGGGTGCGACTGGGCCGAAAGTCGTCGTGGCCACTCATCCGAGCATCGCTGACTGGTCGGCGTCAGCTACCGACCCGAGCGGTCTTGTTCAGGAAGCCTTGCGATGACGCCCAACCCGGCGCTCGTTCGGACTGGCCGCCTGCGGCGTCCAGCCGCACAGCTTTCACGTTAGCCATCATGACTCTCGGTATTCGCGTTGTGCTTTTGATAGTGGGAATCGC
>JBAXBV010000055.1:0-14219 GCA_037141795.1 Betaproteobacteria bacterium | reverse complement strand
GGTTCGGGTTCGGGTTCGGGAAGCAGCACGGGCTCCGGCTCCGGCACGGAAACCGGGACTGTCACAGCCGCCTCCGCGACCGGCACCACCTCGGCCGGAACCTCGGGGGCCGAGTCGGCCGCTTCTCCCTCGGGAAGGCCCGTGGCGTCCCGCTTGACGAAGACCCGCTTCTTGCGAACCTCCACCTGGATGGTCCGGGAGCGTCCCGTACCGTCCGCCTGTCTGATTTCCGTCGTCTGGCGACGGGTCAGGGTGATCTTCTGCCGGGGCTCGACCCCACCATGCACCCGATGGAGGTACTCAAGGAGCTGGGACTTGTCCTGCTCGCTGAGGATGTCGCCGAGCGCGGTCTTGTGGACGCCTGCGGACTTCAGCTGCTCGAGCAGCCGGACGGGTTCCACCTTGAGTTCGGTGGCGAATTGTTCAACGGTCATCTGGGCCATGGGGTGATTCCTGCGACGATCACGCGAACCAAGGGGCACGTGCCGTCATGATGAGCTGTTTTGCACGCTCGGCATCCATATCGGTGAGTTCGACCAGGTCGTCCACCGCGAGGTCTGCAAGGTCCTCCTGCGTATGAACTCCCTTCGCCGCCAGGAGCCTGGCAGTCTGGTCGTCCATGCCCTCGAGACCGAGAAGATCCTGCGCCATCTTCTCCACCCTTTCCTCGCTGGCAATGGCCTGGGTGAGAAGCGCATTCCGGGCACGGCTGCGCAACTCGTTGACCGTTTCCTCGTCGAAGGCCTCGATCTCGAGCATCTCGGACAATGGTACGTACGCGACTTCCTCGAGCGCGTTGAACCCCTCCTGAACAAGGATGTCCGCCACCTCTTCGTCCACATCGAGGCTCTCCATGAACAGCGAGCGCACACGATGGGTTTCCTCGTGCTGCCGGGACTGGGATTCCGTTTCCGACATCAGATTGATTTCCCACCCCGTCAGTTCGCTCGCAAGGCGAACATTCTGCCCCGTGCGGCCAATCGCCTGAGCGAGATTTTCCTCGTCCACAACCACGTCCATGCTGTGCTTGTCCTCGTCGACGACGATGCTGACGACCTCGGCCGGCATCAGCGCGTTGATGACGAACTGGGCCGACTCGGGAGACCAGAGCACGATGTCCACCCGCTCTCCGGCAAGTTCCTGGGTGACCGCCTGAACACGCGATCCGCGCATGCCGACGCACGTCCCGATCGGGTCCAGTCGCTGATCATTGGACTTGACGGCGATCTTGGCCCGGGATCCCGGGTCGCGGGCAGCGGCCTTGATCTCCAGCAGCCCCTCCTCGATCTCCGGGACCTCGAGTTCGAAAAGACGCACGAGGAACTCCGGAGCAATTCGGGACAGGATGAGTTGCGGCCCCCGGCTGGAACGGTCGATCTTCAGCACGAACGCGCGCACGCGATCACCGATCCGGAGATTCTCTTTTGGAATCATGTGGTCTCTGGGCAACACCGCTTCGAGCCGGCCGGACTCGACAATCGCGTTCCCCCTTTCCATGCGCTTGATGGTCCCCGTGACGAGATGTTCCTTCCGCTCCAGGAAATCGCTGAGGATCTGCTCGCGCTCGGCATCACGGATCTTCTGCAGGATGACCTGCTTGGCCGTCTGCGCCCCGATCCGGCCAAATTCCACAGCTTCCAGGGGTTCCTCGACGAAGTCGCCCATCTTGACGGTGGGATCGTCCACCAGGGACTCCTCCAGGAGCATGTGGATGCCGGAGTCGACGAACTCTTCCTCCGGAACGATCTGCCAGCGACGAAACGCGGCGTACTCGCCCGTGTTTCGGTCGATGGCGACCCTCACGTCTGCCTCTTCCTTGAATCGCCGCTTCGTGGCCGAGGCGAGCGCGAGTTCGAGGGCACCGAAAACGGTTTCCTTGTCGACGTTCTTCTCGCGTGCCAGGGCGTCGACCAGCATCAGGATTTCGCGACTCACGGACACCTCCCCATTCACATTTCCGGCGCCAGACGGGCCTTGTCGATTTCGGATAGCCGGAAGGTGAATTCCACACCCTCACAGCGCAGTTTCAGTGTTTCAAGCGCTTCGTCCACGGAAGCGATGTGGCCCGTGAACCGCTTGCGCCCGTTCAGGGGCAGCTTCAACGTCACGTGGGCCCGTTCCCCGGAAAAGCGGACAAAATCCGCCAGACGCCTCAGGGGACGGTCCCAGCCGGGCGAAGAGATCTCGAGACGCTCGTAGTCAACCCCCTCGACCTCGAACACCCGGGATAGCTGATTGCTGACCTTCGCGCAGTCGTCGACCGATATGCCCGCCGGATGGTCGATGAACACCCGCACCAGGCGGGCCCTTCCGCCGGATATCTGCAGATCGACGAACTCGTAACCGAGCGATTCCACCGACTGTCTTGCGATTGTTTCTGCGTCCACGGTCCCAGAAAGCAAAAATGGGCCGCAGCCCATTTCCCGATCGTTGAAATAATTGCCGATCATAACAGACTGTTGCATCGAACAAAATGCCCTTGTTCGCGCCGCTGCCCTGATGAAAAAGCAAAAAAGGTCCGGTGTTGCGACGCACCAGGCCCACCCCGCGGCCCGGACTACCGGACCCTCAGGGATTCACGCCACCCGTTCCGAGAAGGACCTGCAGTTCACGCCGCGTACGTTCGGCCGGCTCCCGACCGGGGGTCCGTGCGAGGGCCGCCTCAAGCTGGCGGTACGCGGTCTCGCCCTCCGCCGTGCGCCCGAGCGCGGCACAGCAGCGCAGCACACCCTGCACAAAAGACTCGTTGAGCGGGTCGGCGTCGGCACAGCGCTCGTACCAGAAGAGGGACTCCGTCCAGCGCCGCTCGCCCACCCGGCGCTCCGCGAGGCGTAGTGCGTTCCGCAGGAACAGGCTCCGGAGTTGCTCCCGCGGAACGATGATCCAGGGATCTTCGTCCCCGTTGAGCAGCGGACCGTCGTAGAGGGCGAGCGCCCGGACCGCGGCTTCCTCCGGGCCGTCTCCCGCGAGAACCTGCTGGAAGGCGACGACGTCGACCCAGACCGAGCGCTCCGACAGCGAGACCCGTCCGTCACGAAGGGTCACATACTCGTCGGAACCCAGCAGTTTCCGCAACCGCTGCAGCGACACTC
The DNA here is from genome assembly GCA_037141795.1 of Betaproteobacteria bacterium. Lineage (GTDB taxonomy): Bacteria > Pseudomonadota > Gammaproteobacteria > Burkholderiales. Next base: position 11,127 of record JBAXBV010000055.1, on the reverse strand, counting down.
GGAGCGAGTCCTGGGCAATATCCGCGTCCTGGTCGGGAAACATCGCATCTGCCAGCCGATGGAGGGGAATGTCGCGGCCTCCCAGGGCAACCAGCGCCTTCAGGAGTTCGAGCAGTCGCTTCGGTGCCTTGCGGGCCTTGGGCAGGGGCGCACCGTGCACGTCCACGCGGAACTGCCCGAGCGCGGTGATGCGCACCGGCCAGGGCCAATTCCCGTCGAGGCGCCAAGCGGGCGGAATGCGCCAGTCGCGGATGAGGCGCCGGACCAGGTCCGTCTCGATTCCCTCCTCCAGCGCGAGCGCGAACAACTGCGGCAGGCGGTGCCGGCAGTAACACACGAGTTTTGCGAGCTTCTTGCCCGACTGACTGCTGTCCAACGCGACCCGCAGGCACTCGACAGCCCTGTCCCGGTCGTCGAGCGCGAGGTGACATAGCGCCTCCGTTGCGGCGTACCAGCTATCCAGAAACTGGAAGCTTGGCCCTCCGGCCAGTGCGCGCGCCTCACCGACGAGCGCGAGGCCTTCGGCGGCACGCCCGAGTTCCGCCATCACCATGGCCAGCTGACCCCTCCACGCGGCATCGATGGCAAGAAACCCCGACAGACCCGCGTAGGCCACGGCACTCCGAAGGCATTCGCCCGCCCGCTCCGGGTGACCGTTGTAGAGATGATGCAGGCCCGCGGCAGCCAGCGCGTAGGCCCGGAGATAGGCCTTGTGTTCGGCCGCCATCACCACGAGGGCATCGTTCAGCCGCTGGGCCTCGGCCATCTGGCCGAGCGCGTGCAGGCAATAGCTGCGGTAGATGTCGGCGACAAACACCATGATCGCCAGGTCGAACCGCTCGGCATTCGCGCGGGTGTGCGTCGCGGCCTCGAGGCTGCCTGCAAAATCGGCCTGGAAGAACCGGACGACCATGATCCAGACTCCCGTCCAAACCCGCGTCACGGGAGCAATGGCATCCTCGTCCACCAGCCGGACCGCCAGGGACAGGGCCTCCTTCAGGAGGGCTTCGTCGGCCGAAAAATGCGCCGCACCCAGCAGGATCGTGACTGCGGCCGCCCGCTGCGTATTGTCGATCTCCGCCGAGTGGATGTGCTGCGTGAGATAGGCCACACCGGTGGTCAGCAGCGGATGCTCGATGCGCCGGTAAAGGCAGGCGTGAATGAATCCGCTCCACGCCCGCATGCCCGTCGCCACCGAATCGAACCTGCGCCCCTCCTGCAGCAGCGGCGCGAGGATGTCGATCCAGCGGTCGAGGGGCCTGAAGGTTTCCCCGAGAACGAATACCACCTCCGCCTGCGCGAGGGCGGCAAACACCTGGCCGCCCAGGTCGCCGGCAGCCTCGAAGGCCTCGAATGCGTCGGTCAGCAGCGCCTGGGCCTGTTGAGGGTCCACCATCGTCCGGCACGAAGCCCACCAGAAGAGCACCCAGGGATCGCTCCGGATGGTTGCCTCTGGCATTCCCTCGAACCAGGACATGAGGGTCTGCCACCGGCCCGCGGCCTGGAAAGCCTCGGCGCAGCTGAGGATGACTCGGGCGACCGCTGCCCAGCCCCCCACCTGCCGATAGAGCTGCACGGCAGGAACCGGTGCCCCCATGTCCTCGAGAACGGCAGCCGCCTGACGGCGGATTCCGGCAAGCCGGTCCGAGTCGACCTCCTGGCCGAGCCGCGACAGAAGAAATTCCCTGAACAGATCGTGATAGCGCCAACTGGGTGGCGTGCCGGCGCGACGGTCCGTGAAGTACTGGCGGCGATGCAGATCCTCCAGCACCTCGGGCGCATCGGGGCATCCGGTGAGCGCAATGGCCGCGTCCCGGGTGATCTCGGGCAGCAGCGCGGTGCGCAGCATGACTTCCCGCTGCAGCGGTGACGTTCGCTCGAGGATCTCGCCGGCAAAGTAGTCGAACACGGTCGGACTCGGGAGCGACACCGTTCCCCTGGCGCCCGGATCACTGCGGGCCTGGGCCGCCAGGAGCACGAGCCCGGCTGCCCAGCCGCCGCTTCGCTCGTGCAGGGCACCGGGGTCTCCGGCGCCCTCCGTCCGCCGCGCCACGACTGCGCGACTCTCCTCCGGCTCGAACCTGAGGACATCCCACCCGACCCGGAGCACCTCTTCGCTGGCGGCAAGCCGGGAGAGTGTGGGGGGAAGAGGCTGGCGGCTGATGCACACCAGGGTCATGCCCGCCGGGAACTCGCCGGCCGCCTCCCGAAGGATCTCCAGGAGGCCGCCGCTCTCGACCTCCTGGACGTTGTCCAGCACAAGCGCCGACTCCACGGGGAAGCGCGCGAGAAAATCGCGGAAGAAACGGTGCGTGAATCCGGCAAGGTCGGGAAGGTGGGCGGGCGTCAGTGCCGGCAGGCGCCCGGCGCCCTCGCCTGGCTGTCGCGCCGCCAGTTCGGCGAGAAAATGGAACACGGTGGCCGGATCCTCGTCGGACCGGTCCACCTGATACCACTGGAACGGCAGGCCACGGTCCTCCAGCCACGTGGCCACGGCCGTGGTCTTGCCGCTGCCGGGCGGGCCGTCGACCCAGATGACGGTGGCACGGCTGCGCCCCTCGTCCAGCCGCTGGAAGACCCTCTCCCTCAGGAGGGGCGCATGCATCCGGGGACGACTCAACTTGGCAGGTAGCGACGATCGGGCGGGCATGCGGATTCGATCCTCTGGTGACAGCCAATGGCGACACAGACGCGGGAACAAACCGGGAACAGATCATCACTCGTGACTGGGAAAAATCCAAGCCCGGGAACCGGATCGGGGCTCAAAGGGGGGTGACTTCCCGGCTGGACGCAGTCGGGAAATGCATCATCACCCCCCAGAACATCCGTCCTTCATCCGTATCCCCGGCCACCGCAGCATGCGCCTGCGAAACTGCTTCGGGCAAAAATGCACGGCTCACCCTGGTGGGCACCAGCCCTGCGGCATCGCGGCAACCCGTTCGACAACCCAGAGGAGAAGCATCCATGCCAAGCATCCGGAACATCCGGCCGGCGGTCGCGGCCGCCCTCGCCCTGGCCACGCTCGCAGGCAGTGCGGCCACCCAGGCGCAAGACACGAAGATCCCGTCACCGCCCTGGCCGATCCATGTGAGCGACTACCTGATCGTCGGCGTCGTCTGGAACGAAGCCGCAATCCGCGCCGCCCTCCCGCCGGGCATCAGGCCGACGGCGGACATGAGCGGTGGAATCGCCATCTACAAGTCGGACGGGGGCTTCGGCATCTCGCCCTACGATTCCGTCTATGGCTTCGTGAACGTGGAGGGTTTCGACACCGTTCAGGGGGGCAAGGGGCGATGGATTCTCCAGGGTCTCTACGGGCCCGGAGAGAACATCGCGGCGGCGATCCGGGCCACCTACGGCTATGCCGTGCGCGCGGGGGAAGTCGCCCTGTCGGAGACCGCGCGGGGCCGGCGCGGCGTCGCCAGGCTTGGCGGCCGCGAGGTCGTGGATGTGGAGGTGACTCTGGATGCCCTGCCCTGCAATCCGGTGGCTGGCGTGAATCATTACGTGAGCGGCACAGGGACGAAACCCGTCGTGCACCAGATCCCCTTCCACGGCCAGTGGTGCGGGGCGCAACCGGTACGTGCCGATGTCAAGGCGCCTGCCGGCGATCCGCTCGGCGCACTCGTGCCCGCCAAGCTCGTCTGGGCCGGCGAGTTCCGCGATGGCGGCATCACCTTCACGAAGCCGATCACGAGACCCTGACCGACGCACGGGGAGCCGCGAGGGATCGGGGGCGATCCGACGGGAGACCCGGGGTCGCCTCTGCCAGCGCGCCCCCAGTCAATGGTGCGACGCGCATCCCCCGCTCTGGAATCGCGCCGCCGCGTCCAGGGCGGGGGCACACGAAGGAAACGACCGCGCCAGGATACCCAGGAAATGCAGCGCAGGGCGCCGGTCGTCACACAGAATGTTCAGGCTCCTTGCGAGGGCGGCAACTCCGCGGCCCACACCAGGGCACCCCGATACAAGCGTGGCGCGGGACAGCCTCGAGGCCGCGCCGGGCACAACCCCGCGGTCCACCCCAGGGGACCCCGATACAAGGGATGGGCCCCTCAAGCTGGCTCACTCGTTATTGCGAAACCTTGTCGCAGGGCCCTTCATGCCAACGGGTTCGAACCCGGATTGGGCCGGTCCATCGCACTCACGCGGCCCCCCAGCAACAACAGAACCTACTCGGTCCACTGGAGCACGGAGACCACCTCCTCCCGCTGCGTCCGGTAACCGTTGATGGGCGAGGAAGGCTCGCCGTAACCGAAGGACAGGCCGAAGACGACGAGCCGGGACGCCGGGAGCTGGAAATGATTCCGGACGACCTGTGGGTGCGACGCCAGTGCCGCCTGGGCGATGCTATCCACCCCGCAGGCCCGCAGGGCAAGCATGAGGTTCATCAGATACAGGCCGCAATCCACTGCTCCATAAACGCCAAGCGCCTGGTCGGTGGTGATGAAAGCCATGTGGGGCGCGCCGAACCCGCGATAGTTTTCCAGCGACTGGGCGTGGGCCCGCTCACGGTCGTCGCGGCCGATCCCCAGGGATTCGTACAACTGGACGCCACAAACCTTGCGCCTGTCGCGATAGACACCCCTGTAGGCCTCCGGGAAGGGAAAATCCGGTTGCCCCGGGTGGACAGCGGCAGCAAGGAGAGCAGCGGAAACTTTCTCCCGCGACCGGCCCGACGCCAGGTGGACCTGCCAGGGCTGCGTGTTGCACCAGGACGGCGTCCGTTGCGCGAGCGCCATCGCGGCCTCGATGGTTTCTCTCGGAACGACTGCGTCGCGATAGGCACGGCAACTGTAACGCCCGGCCAGAAGAGCCTCCAGCCCGACCGCCTCGCTGGCGGGAGCATTCGGATGTTGCATGGGACACCTCGTGTTGCGGATCCCGGCGCGAGGCGCACAGCGCCCGTCGGGGTCAGGGTTTCAGGAATCTCTCGTCGACTTCGACCTGGTAGCCAATGGCCAGACGGTTCGTCTGGTTCGCGAGGGCCACGATGCCGATCAACTCGCCGAGGATGCCATCGTCCATGCCCTTGGCGCGTGCGCCCGCGGTGTGGGACCGAATGCAGTACTCGCAATTGTTGGTCATGCTCACGGCGAGGTAGATCAGTTCCTTCGTGAGTGGGTCGAGCCGCCCGCCCGGGCCCATCACCTCCTTGACCTGCGCCCACACCCGGACCAGCGTGGGCGGATGCACCGCCAGCGCTTTCCAGATGTTGTTGATCCAGTCAACCTTGCGGGTCGCCATGATGTCGTCGAACACCGCCTTCACCTCCGGACCCGCGTCCGCGTACTCCACCAGCCTGGTCAGTGCCATGTCACCTCCGGATGACGGGCGCGCCACAATCCAAGAACGCGCGCCGTCGGGTCGTGGACAGGCCTGTCGGCCGCCCCCCATAATCCGGGCTCGATCGTCGGGCGTCCCCCAATGAAACTTCTGTTCGATCTCATCCCGGTCATTGTTTTCTTCGTCGCCTACTCGGGTGCCGAGCGGCTGCCCGGCCCGGCCACCGCCTTCACCGGCATCCTCCTCGGAGCCATCGGGCTGGGGCAGGACTTCCCGGCAAATCAGGTACCCATCCTGCTGGCCACCTCGCTGGCAATCGTCGCCACACTCGGCCAAGTGGGGTGGATCATGGCCCGCGGCAGGAAAGTGGACAAGATGCTCTGGATCAGTCTCGCCATCATCGTGGTGATGGGCGGGGCCACCCTCATCCTGCGCGACCCCACCTTCATCAAGTGGAAGCCGACGGTACTCTACTGGGCCTTTGCCACGGTCCTTCTCGTCTCCGATACCGTCTTCGGGCGCAACCTCATCCGCTCCATGACCGAAGGCCAGATCGTGCTGCCAGACCCGGTCTGGCGCCGCCTGAACTGGAGCTGGGTCGGATTCTTCGCCCTGATGGGGGTCCTCAATCTCTATGTCGCGTTCAATTTCTCGGAAAGTGCCTGGGTGAGGTTCAAGCTGTTTGGCGGCATGGGACTGATGCTCGTGTTTGCCCTTGCCCAGGGCCTGTTCCTCGCGCGCCACATCGATCCCTCCCGCGAGGCCGACAAGGAGGCCTGACCTTCCATGCTGTACGCCATGATCGGAGAAGACGTTCCCGCGAGCAATGAAAGGCGGGCGGCCGCCCGCCCCGCCCACCTCGTGCGCCTTCAGGAACTGATTGCCGCCGGACGTCTCATCCTGGCGGGGCCCTTTCCCGCCATCGACGCGGCTGATCCGGGGTCTGCGGGCATGACGGGCAGCCTCATCGTTGCCGAGTTCGAATCCATCGAGGAAGCGAATGCCTGGATGCACGCAGATCCCTACGTGACCGAGGGTGTCTTCGCCTCGGTGACCGTCAAGCCATTCCGGCAGGTCTTCCCCGCGTGACACTCGCGGACGACATCCGGGCGCGCCTGGCCGTGCTTTCTCCGGAAAGCGTCGAAGTCTTCGACGACAGCGCCGAACATGCCGGTCACGCGGGCGCGAAAGACAGTGGCGGCGGGCACTTTCAGGTGTTTGTCGTGTCCGAACGGTTCGTGGGATGTTCGAGGGTCGCCCGGCACCGCCTGGTGTATGATGCCGTCCGCGATCTTATGCCGCATAGAATTCATGCGCTTGCGATCGTTGCCCAGACTCCCGCGGAGGCGACCGGCGCGCCAGGCACCAGCGCCTGACAGCTGGTGCCGGCCCCGAACGGCGCCCTGCAACCCGACTTCAGTTTCCATTCATCGACCTGTCAACCGGAAGGATTTTCCATGCGATTCATCAAGTCAACCGTGCTCATCGCCGCTGGTTTGTTCAGCCTGGCACTGGTTCCCGGCAGCCGCGCCGAGGAGTCCGGCAAGAACCTCGCCGTGGTCAACGGCGTCCCTGTCCCCTCGGCGAGGCTCGACTTCGTGGTCAAGATGCAGGCACAGCAGGGGCAGAAGGAAACCCCCGACATGCGCAAGCAGTTGCGGGACGTTCTGATTACCCGGGAGATCATCAGCCAGGCGGCCATGAAACAGGGTCTGGACCAATCCGAGGAGTACCAGACCCAGATCGATCTGGCCAGGCAGCAGGTGCTCGTGAACGCCTTCCTCGAGGACTACCTCAAGAAGAACGAGCCAACCGAGGCCGACCTTCGCGCCGAGTACGAGAAGGTGAAGGCCACCCAGTTCGATCCGAAGGCCAAGGAATACAAGGCCCGTCACATTCTCGTGAAGAAGGAAGCCGACGCCAAGGCGATCCTCGCTCAACTGAAGAAGGGAGCGAAGTTCGAGGATCTGGCGAAGAAGAAATCCGAGGACACAGGCTCGAAGGGCAAGGGTGGAGAACTCGACTGGACCGATGGCGCCAACATGGTCAAGCCCTTCGCCGAAGCCATGCGCGGCCTCAAGAAGGGCGAGATGACCGAGAAACCCGTCCAGACGCAGTACGGCTTCCACATCATCCGCATGGATGACGTGCGCGACCAGACCTTTCCCCCGTTCGAGGAGGTCAAGGAGCAGGTATCGAAACAGGTGCTCGCCCGTCAGCGCGACGAACTCGTCGAGAACCTCCGCAAGGAAGCGAAGGTCGAGTAACGACAGACCGGGGACATCACGAGAAAAAGCAGCTCAGGCTGCTTTTTTTTCGTTGGCCACTGCCACCGGCCTCAACCCTGTTGCACCCACTCCCGGGCATTGCGGAACATCTGCATCCAGGGCGAATCCTCTCCCCAGTGGCGTGGGTGCCAGGAGAACTGGGCCGTCCGGAAGACGCGTTCCGGGTGAGGCATCAGCACGGTGAAGCGACCGTCCGGGGTAGTGAGCCCCGTGATCCCGAGGGGTGACCCGTTGGGGTTTGCGGGGTAGGTCGCTGCGGGATTCCCGCGGTTGTCCACGAACCGCATCGCCACGAGCGGGCCTGCGGACCGCTGCATCCGCAGGGAAGGAAATTCCGCCCGCCCCTCGCCGTGGGACACCACCACGGGCAGGCGCGAACCTGCCATGCCACTGAAGAAGAGCGACGGGTTCGGGGGGATCTCGACCATCACCAGACGCGCTTCGAATTGCTCCGAGTCGTTGCGCACGAAGCGCGGCCAACTCTCGCTTCCGGGAATGATCTCGCGCAGGTTGCTCATCATCTGGCAACCGTTGCAGACCCCGAGCGCGAAGGTGTCGCGGCGGGCAAAGAAGGCCGCGAACTCGTCGCGCGCCCTCGCATTGAACAGGATGGACTTTGCCCAGCCCTCCCCCGCTCCGAGCACGTCCCCGTAGGAGAAGCCGCCACAGGCCGCAAGGCCGCCGAAGCTGGCAAGTGTCGTCCGACCGCACAGAATGTCGCTCATGTGCACGTCCACGGCCTCGAACCCGGCCCGGTCGAACGCCGCCGCCATTTCCACCTGCCCGTTCACGCCCTGCTCCCGCAGGATCGCAATGCGGGGTCGTGCCCCGGCGCGAACCGGCACCCTCACGGCAGCCAGGTCGAAGGTCAGATTGGCTCCGAGCCCCGGGTCGGCGGCATCGGCGATGGCGTCGAACTCCTGCCTGGCGCACTCGGGAGCATCCCGCAGACGCTGGATGTGAAAACCTGTCTCGGACCACGCCTGCAGCAGGGCCACACCCGAGGCCTCCAGCACCGGGCGCCCCCTGTGGAGGATCCTGAGGTGACCGTCCGTATTCAACGCGCCGAGGTCATGAACGCAGTCGCCCAGCCCCCGTGCCGAAAACTCCTGCAGCACCGAGACGAAGTCTTCCGACCGAACCTGCAGCACGGCACCGAGTTCCTCGGAGAACAGCGCCGCGACCACCTCGGCCGGCCGCGCCAGGGGCGACAGATCCACCGTGACACCCACGTGCGTGGCAAACATCATTTCCGCCAGCGTCGCGGCCAGGCCTCCGTCCGAACGATCGTGGTAGGCGAGCAATCGCCCGGTGGCGAGCAACGCCTGCACCCCCTCGAAGAAGCCGCGCAAGCGCCCGGCATCGTCCACATCGGGTACCGCGCCACCCAGCGCACCATAAGCCTGCGCCAGGCAGGACCCTCCAAGCCGATGCTGCCCGCGACCAAGATCCACCAGCACGAGGCGGGTCGGCCCGGCGTCCAGCCGCAACTCCGGCGTGACCGTCGCCCGGATGTCCTCGACCCGGGCGAAGGCTGTCACGATCAGGGAGACCGGTGCCGTGACTTCCTTGTCCACACCGCCATCGCGCCAGGTCGTGCGCATGGAAAGACTGTCCTTCCCCACGGGAATGCTCACGCCGAGGGCTGGACACAGTTCCAGCCCGACGGCTCGAACCGCGTCGAACAGGGCGGCATCCTCGCCGGGCTGGCCGGCAGCCGCCATCCAGTTCGCCGAAAGCTTGACCCTTGCGATGTCGCCGATGCGCGCGGCCGCGATGTTCGTGATCGCCTCGCCGACTGCGATCCGGGCAGAGGCCGCCGCGTCCGTCACGGCCAGGGGAGACCGCTCCCCCATGGCCATCGCCTCCCCGCGGCAGGTATCGAAACCCATGGCGGTCACCGCCACATCGGCGACCGGCACCTGCCAGGGGCCCACCATCTGGTCCCGTGCGGTGAGACCGCCCACCGAACGGTCCCCGATGGTGATCAGGAAGGCCTTGCTCGCCACGGCGGGAAACCGCAGCACCCGCAGGAGTGCCTCGAGACCGCCCAGCCCGGTCGTCCGGAAAGCGGCGGCACGCGTTCTCCGCCGCCTGACATCGCGGTGCATGCGGGGCGGCTTCCCCAGCAGAACCGCGAGATCCATATCAACCGGAGTGTTGCCGAAGAGGGGGTCGTCCACCACCAGCCGCGGTTCCCCGGTGGCCGATCCGATCACGGCGAACGGGCACCGCTCCCGGGCGCAGATCGCCTCGAAATCCGGCAAGAGGGCGGCCTCCACGGCGAGCACATACCGCTCCTGAGCCTCGTTGGACCAGATCTGCATGGGTGACATGCCCGGTTCCTCGGACGGTACCTTTCGCAGATCGATGCGCCCGCCGCGGTCCGCGCCATGCACGAGCTCCGGGAGAGCGTTCGACAGACCACCCGCACCCACGTCATGGATCGACAGTATCGGATTCCCGGCGCCCAGGGCCACGCAGCGGTCGATGACCTCCTGGCAGCGACGCTCGATCTCGGCGTTCCCGCGCTGCACGGAATCGAAATCGAGCGACTCCGTGTTGGCACCGGTTGCCATGCTGGACGCGGCGCCACCTCCCAGGCCGATCAGCAATCCCGGCCCCCCAAGCTGCACCAGGGCCGCGCCCGCCGGAACGGGTTGCTTCTCCACCTGGTCGGCTCGGATGCTGCCAAGCCCGCCGGCGATCATGATGGGCTTGTGATAACCCCGAACGCGGCCCGCCACCTCCAGCTCGAAGGTGCGAAAGTATCCGGCAAGGTTCGGGCGGCCGAACTCGTTGTTGAAGGCGGCGCCGCCAAGCGGGCCGTCGATCATGATGTCCAGTGGCGACGCGATGCGCCCCGGACGCCCGTAGTGGGATGACTCCCAGGGACGAGGCGCATCCGGCAGCCGCAGGTGCGAAGTGGAGAATCCGGTGAGCCCCGCCTTCGGCCGGGCGCCCCGCCCGGTCGCACCCTCGTCGCGGATCTCGCCCCCCGCGCCCGTCGCGGCGCCCGCGTGCGGCGAAATGGCGGTGGGATGGTTGTGGGTCTCCACCTTCATGACGATGTGGGTGGGCTCGTCGTACCGGCGATACACCCCGGCTCCGTCGGGGCGAAACCGCGGCGCGGCCGCCCCCTCCATCACCGCCGCATTGTCGGCGTAGGCGACGACGGTGTGGGCGGGCTGCCGGGCGTGGGTGTGACGGATCATCCCGAACAGCGACTCGCGCTGGGGCTGGCCGTCGATCGTCCAGGAGGCATTGAAGATCTTGTGCCGGCAATGCTCGGAGTTTGCCTGCGCGAACATCATCAGTTCCACGTCGGTCGGGTTGCGCCCTTCGGCACGAAACGCCTCCCACAGATAGGTGATTTCGTCATCCGAGAGGGCAAGCCCGAGGTCCCGGTTGGCCTGCGCCAGCGCTGCCCGTCCGCGCGTCAGGACGTCCACGGTCTCCAGCGCCGGCGGCGCCACATCGTGAAATAGCCGCCCGGCCTCATCCACGGAATCCAGCACGGTCTCGGTCATGCGATCGTGCAGGCGCGCTGCGA
>JBAXBV010000054.1:0-14542 GCA_037141795.1 Betaproteobacteria bacterium | reverse complement strand
AGCCTATTTGGACAGTCGTTCACGGGAAGCGTGAACGGGATTGTGACCGACGAGACGGGAGCGGTGGTCGGGGCGGCCAAGGTGGTCGTCACGGACCGGGACCGCGGCACCACGTTCCGGACGGTCGCGGACGGCTCCGGCCGGTTTGTCGTGACCGCGCTGCCCCCGGGTAATTATTCGCTCGTGGTGGAAGCGCCGGGCTTTAAGAAATTTCAGAGCGGCGGCTTCAGCGTCGCCGTGCAGGAGCAGCGCTCGATTGCGGCGCAACTGCAGGTGGGCGATGTGACGACGACCGTGGAGGTGGAGGGGTCGGCCGCGCTGGTTTGTCCCGCCGGTACAACGACCGCACGGACGAGTACGGCGGCAGCCTGGAGAACCGCGTCCGGCTGCTGCGCGAGGTGATCGAGGACACCCGGGATGCGGTGGGCGACCGCTCGGCGGTGGCGGTCCGCGTCACCGTGGACGAACTTCTGGGCGACGAGGGATTGTCGAAGGCGGAGATGGAGGACGCCTTCGGATTGCTGGGAGAACTGCCTGACCTGTGGGATCTCGTGCTCGGCAGCTGGGAGGACGACAGCCGCACCTCGCGCTTTGCGGACGAGGCCTTCCAGGAGCCCTTCGTCACCGGTTTCAAGCGCCTCACCACGAAGCCCGTGGTCGGCGTGGGGCGGTTCACGTCGCCCGACACCATGGTGCGGCAGGTGCGCGCCGGGATACTCGATCTGATCGGCTGCGCGCGACCATCCATCGCCGACCCCTTTCTTCCCCGCAAGGTGGAGGAGGGGCGGGTGGAGGACATCCGGGAGTGCATCGGCTGCAACATCTGCGTTTCGGGGGACTTCACCATGTCGCCCATCCGCTGCACCCAGAACCCGTCGATGGGCGAGGAGTGGCGGCGGGGGTGGCACCCGGAGCGCATCCGCCCCCGGGAGTCCGGGGCCCGGGCGCTGGTCGTCGGGGGTGGGCCGGCCGGACTGGAGGCCGCAATGATGCTCGGGCGCCGGGGGTATGAGGTGGTGCTCGCCGAGGGCGGACAGGATCTCGGCGGGCGGGTGAGCCGGGAAGCGAAGCTGCCCGGCCTTTCCGCCTGGGGGCGGGTGCGCGATTACCGGGTCTACCAGATCGCGCAGATGGCCCGCGTCGCGACCTACCTGGCGAGCCCGCTCTCGGCTGACGATGTGCTGGCCGCCGGCTGCAGCCACGTGGCGGTCGCCACCGGGTCGGCCTGGCGGCGGGACGGCGTCGGGCGGTTGCACACCCGACCCGTGCCCTTCGACCCGGTGCTGCCCGTGTTGACGCCCGATGACCTGATGGCGGGCGTCCGCCCAGCGGGCAGGGATATCGTGGTGTTCGACGACGACCACTACTACATGGCCTCGGTGCTTGCCGAACTGCTGGCTGCGGAGGGTTTCCGCGTGCGGTACGTGACCATGGCCTCGCGGGTGGCGGACTGGACTTACCACACGATGGAGCAGCACCGCATCCAGGCGCGGCTGCTGGAGCTCGGCATCGAGGTGCAGACCGGGCGTGGCCTGCGCGCCGGTCCGGATGGCATGCCCGAGACGTTCTGCAGGTTCACGGGCCGCGCGGAGACGGCGGGCTGCGATGCGCTGGTGCTGGTCACCGCGCGACTGCCGGACGACGCCCTGTATCACGCGCTCCATGCCCGGAGTGCCGAATGGTCGTCGGCGGGCATCGTGCGCGTCGACGCCATCGGGGACGCCTGGGCGCCGGGCACCCTCGCCGCAGCGGTGTACGCGGGCCGGCGCTACGCGGAGGAATTCGACCAGCCGGAACCGGACGGCGACACGGTGCCCTTCCTGCGCGAGATCACCGAGCTCGCTCCCGCGCTGCCCGGGACGACGCACCCCGCCGGGCCGAGGGCCGGATCGCTGCCATGACTGCGGCGATGTCGCCGGAGAGGGAGGACGCCCTGCTCGCGGAAGCGGTGAGCATTCTCGCCCGGCTCGTGGCGTTCCCGACGGTGAGCGCCGATCCGAACGTGCCGCTCATCGAGTACGTGCGGGCTCTTCTGGCGGGGCATGGCGTGGATTCGGAACTGTTTGCGAACGACGCGGGGACCAAGGCCAGCCTGTGGGCGACGGTGGGTCCGGCAGCGCGACCCGGGCTCGTGCTCTCGGGTCACACGGACGTGGTGCCGGCTGCCGGACAGGCGTGGACGCGGTCGCCCTTCGTCCTCACGGACGAGGGGGATCGCCTCTACGGGCGCGGCACCGCCGACATGAAGGGCTTCCTGGCCTGCGTGCTGGCGATGGTGCCGGTGTTCGTGGCGCGCGGGGGACCCGTTCCGATCCACCTTGCGTTCTCCTACGATGAGGAGATCGGCTGCCTCGGGGTGCGGCCGATGCTGGCGGAGATCGCCAGGCGCCGGCCCCTGCCGCTGGGTTGCGTGATCGGCGAGCCCACGGGCGGGCGACCGGTGACGGCCCACAAGGGCAAGGTCGCCGTGCGATGCGACGTCGTCGGGCGGGCGTGCCATTCGGCGCACGCGCCGGAAGGCGTGAACGCGGTCGAGAAGGCGGCCCGGCTGATCGTCGCGATCGAGGACCTCGCGCAGGCGTTCGCGGCGCGGGGGCCGCGGGACGCGCGGTTCGATCCGCCGTTTGCAACCGCGCAGACCGGCGTCTTCTCGGGCGGCAGCAGCGTGAATGTGGTGCCCGCCCGGGCGAGCTTCAGTTTCGAGGCACGGTCCACCGACGAGGCGGAGCTCGACGGTTTTCTTGAAGCGGTGCGGATGAAGGCTGAGCGGGACGTCCTCCCGGCGATGCGTACGCAGGCGGCCGAGGCCGAGGTGCGCTTCGAGCAGTTGACGCGCTATCCCGCGTTGCGGTCTGCGGACGACGAGACGGTCGTGGCGCTCGCGCTCGAGGCCTCGGGCGAGCCGCAGACCGGCGTCATCAGTTTCGGCTCGGAGGGGGGGCTGTTCGTGGAGGCCGGCATCCCGGCGGTGATCTGCGGACCCGGCAGCATGGATCAGGGTCACAAGCCGGACGAGTTCGTCACGCGCGCGGAACTGCGCCGCTGCCTGCGGTTCCTGTCCCGGCTGGGCGAACACCTCCAGGACAGCGCGGGCGGTCCCGGCTGAGGACGGGTCCCGGACCCGTTCCGTGGCGCCATCGGAGCGCCCCGGGATGGGCCCGGGACCAGGCCGCGACAGCTGCTACTTCGTGGCGAAGGCGGGATCGATCAGCGCCCCGTGATCCAGCTCCATCTTGAGCTTTCCGAGTTGACTCCACACCTGGCCGCCGAGCTTGATGAGTTCAGCCGAGGCGCCAGGCTTTTCCGCCGTGCCGAGGAAGGCGACATTCATCGGCTTGTCGAAGAACCGGACGCCCCTGGCCGCATCGGCGAAGTCCTTGGGGTCCTTCAGGAAGCCGCCGACGCCCTTCGCCATGATTGCGTAGGCCTTGGCCTGGTTCTTCTTCATGTAGTCGATGGCCTTGTAGTAGCCCTTCACCAGCGCGGCGACGTCGGCCGGGTGCTTCTCGATGTAGTCGCAGCGCAGTGCCACGACGTCAACGATGGTCCCTGGCGTGGCGGAGCTGTCGATGAGCACGCGGCCCTGTTTTTTCTTCTTCGCGAGCGACAGGTGCGGCTCCCACGTGACCGCGACGGGCGCGCGCTTCGCGAGGAAGGCCGCGGCCGCATCGTCGGCGGTCATGTTGGCGACCTTCACGTCGGCTGGCGTCATGCCTTCCTTTGCGAGGAGGATGCTGAACCAGAACTGGGAGGTGCTGCCCTCGTTCATGGCAACCGTCTTGCCCTTGAGATCCTTTACCGATTTCTCGTTGCCGGCCACCAGGACGCCGTCTCCGCCGTGGCTCTCGTCCAGGGCCAGCACAGCCTTGAAGCAGAAATCCTTCGCGCGGTACTTCATGATTTCGTCGAGGGTGGAGGCGTCGCCGTCGAGGTTGCCGCCCGCCACGGCGGTCATGATGAGGGAGCCTTCCTCGATCACCCGCAGGTCCACGTCGAGGCCATCGGCCTTGAAGTAGCCGAGGTCGCGGGCCAGGTACAGCGGCCCGTAGCCGACCCACGTGGTGTGGCCGATGCTCATCTTGCCGGCATGGGCAGCGCCGGCACAGGCGATGCCGATGGCAAGTCCCGCGATGGCGCGGGTCCAGGTTCTCAAGTGTTTCATCTCGGGTCCTCACGAATCGGGAAGGCGCGACGGTGCGCCGTGTTTCCTTAGCAAGGTCCGTGTACGGGTGGCCGGAATGCGCTTAGGATTTCACGAGGCAGGTCGTCAGGAATCCTGGCGCTGGGAGAAAGGGGGTGGCCAGCGCCCGGAACATCGCGTGAATCCGTGGTGAACCGCGACACGGGATCGGCGCCACAGGCGGGAAGGTGCACGATGCGGGTGCGGCTTCCGTACGCGGCGGCTGATCATGGTGCGGCCGGACCGGATGCTTCGGCGTTTCGTCCACCACGGAGGCGTGGGCGAAGGTGGAATCGCCTGCGCTGCGTGACGGCGGTCAGGGGGGGGCACCCCGTCAGCGCACCGTCGGGGCGAACAGGTGCTCGCACGTTGCGGGCGCCCGGGTCGCCTCGAGCGCCGGAAGGTTGAGGCCGCTGCGGCGAATCACGCCCTCCGCCGCCTTCCGGGCCTTCTGACGCAGCGCCGCTTCGTCCACGGTCAGCAGCTGTCTTTCCCGCATGACGACCTGGCCGCCGATGACGACGGAATCCACCGCGTCGCGCCCTCCCTGGTAGACCAGGGCCGATGCGAGATTCGCGAAGGGCCGCAGCGTCTTCAGGTCGAGCAGGATGACGTCTGCGGCCTTGCCCACCGCGAGGGATCCGATGTGGCTGTCCAGGCCGAGGGCGCGGGCTCCGCCACGCGTGGCGATGCTCAGGAGTTCCGCCGGCCGGATGGCCGTGGAGTCGCGCCGGGCGATCTTGGTGAGCAGTGCGGCCGTTCGCATTTCGTTGAACATGTCCACCTGGTCGCTGGCGTTGGTGTCGTCGGTGCCGAGGCCGACGGTCACGCCGGCGGCAAGCGCCATGCGGACCGGCATGACGCCATCGGCCAGGTAGGCATTGGTGGAAGGTTGCCACGTGACTGCCGCCCCCGCCGCCGCGATGTGGCGGAAGGCGGGCGCCTTGAGCCAGACACAGTGCGCGAGGACCAGTCGGGGCGACAACAGCCGGTGGCCGATCATCCAGTCGATGATGTCCTGGCCATCGATCGTCGCATCCGCGGGGACTTCGGCCACGTGCGCCATGATCGGGACGCGCCGCTGTTCGGCCAGTCGCACTGCCTTGCGGAATCCGGTGACCGTAGCGAAATGCGGTTCATTGATGCCGGGGCCGATGGTGAGGAGGGGATCGCCCGCGTGGCGGTCCATCAGCGCGGCCATGTCGCCGAGCGCCGCTGTCGCGGTCTCGCGATTGGCCCTGAGCGCGGCCGGCGGCGCATCAGAGAAATTCCTGAAATAGACGCTTCGCATGCCGGCCTTGCGGAAGGCCGAAAGGGTGGCGTCGACCAGGTCGGCGCGGTTGCCGAAATCGGTGCTGTCGCCCACCGTGGTGATGCCGCTGCGAATGGCTTCGGCGCAGAACAGTTCGGCTGCCACCCGTGCATCGGCGGCATGGTAATGGGGCAGAGCACGGTACATCAGCCTTTCCAGCCACTCGTGGTAGTGGAGGCCGTCCGACAGTCCGCGCATCAACAGATGAATGGCGTGGCAGTGGGCATCCACCAGGCCCGGCATCACCAGCTTGCCCGCGGCCGAGAGGGTTTCCCGGGCCGCCGGCCTGCGCTCCCGGGTGATCCGGACGATGCGTCCGTCATGGACCAGCAGCGACCCGCGGACGGGCTCCAGCAGCGGCTGCTCGAAACTCAGGATCTCGCCATCGACGATGGCAAGATCGGGCAGGACTGCGCGCTTCACGTCTATGGCCCGATGGCCAGGAGGGATGCGTCGAACAGCTTCGTCACGGTCGGCACCCTTTTGATGATCCCGTGGTTCCTGAGGAATGCGGCGATCTCGCTCGTCGTCCTGATCGCGGTGCCCGGGTTCTCGCTGGTGCCGATCAGAGAGACCGAGTCGGCGCGCGTGTAGAGCCTGTCCTTCTTCATCATGGTCACAACGTCGTCTGGCTTCTGCTCGAGGGCCTTCGCGACGATCGCAGCGGCTTCGGCACGGTTCTGCAGGGCCCATTCGGCGCCGCGATCGAAGGCCTTGAGGAAGGCCGTCAGTTCGGCCCGCTTCTTCTTCAGGCTCGCCGGCTTCACGCCAATGGCATTGATGATCAGGTCCGGCGCGTCCGCGGTGCTGTAGAGCACGTGGCCACCCTGGGACAGGCCCTGGGTGATGAAGGGCTCCCAGGTCACGGCCGCATCCAGCTTTCCGCCTGCAAACGCGTTGCCGGCATCGTCGCCATTCAGGTTCACCAGCTTGACCGCCGTGGCCGGTACCCCCTGGGACGCCAGAGCCTTGAGCAACAGAAAATGGCTGGTCTGGCCGATGGCCACCCCCACGGTCCTGCCCTTGAGTGCGGGGATGTCGGCGACCGACGCCTTCGCGATGACGGCATCGGCACCGTGGGAGGAATCGATGAGGCTGATGATCCGGATGCTGCCGGGGGAGTGGTCTTCCGCAGTGACGAAGGTGTCGAGCGTGGACAGGTGCACATCCACGTCGCCCTGAATCAGGGGCACGATGCCGTCGGCCGGGGATGGAAAGGCCTTGTCCACCAGTTTGAGGCCCGCTTCCTTGAAGAAGCCCTTCTCGACGGCGACGTAGTAGCCGGCATAGCCGACCCAGAAGTCGTGTGCGACGCGGAGCGTCCGGAGAGTTTGTGCATGCGCGCTGCCAGCCAGGCAGAGGATGGCTGAAACGAGGGCGTGGGAGAGAAGCCGGGTGATCACGGAGGGGGGTCTCGCTCGAGGGAAGAAGGCCAGCGTTTCGCGAGTTCCGTGCCATCGAAAACCGCTTGCCATGGCTTCGATTGCGCCGCGATGTGCACCGCCGACGTGCGCTGGGCCACGCGAGCAGACCAAACCCGTGCGCGGCGGCGTGTGGGGGTGCGGGGCGGTTGCTCCCCCGACGCCGGTCATCGCGGGTCGTCTGGCGGTGATCCGGGGGGCGGCCCGGGTCGGGCGCCGTGGGCGGAGGTGCCCTGCATCAGGCGGTCCCCGAGAAAGTGGTCCGGAAACCGGGTGGCCGCCCAGGCGAAGAGGCCGTACTTGAGTGCCTTGCCGGCGAGAATGGCCACGAACACGAGCGCGTAGTCGTGGCGGGCGATCCCGAAGAAGGCCAGTGCCGGGGTCTGCGGCAACGGGGAGATGGCCACGACGAACAGGCCGATCACGCCGAACGTCTCGACCCAGTGGATCACCTGCCGCCAGCCTTCGTGCGTGGCCATATCGGGGTAGTTTCCGTGCAGGATCTTCCACCCCAGAAAATGGAAGGCAACGACGAGCATGGTTGCGCCGGCGGCACTGCCGAGCGCGGCCGAAAGAGTAATGGCGGACCAGCGTCGGGGCAGGAGCAGGGCTGCGGGAACCACGACTGCCGTGGCGGGGAAGGTGCCGGTGACCGTCCCCAGCCAGGCGAGCGCCGCGCAGGCCGCAAGGAAGCCGCGACTGTCGGCGGCGCGGCGCAGGTGACGTGAGAGCCAACCCTCGATCCGGGGCAGGCCGTTCATGGCGCCAGCGGGCGTTGCCGCCCGGTCGGGCGGCGCGACGAGCCGTCCTCGATCGGCCTGCCTGTCATGGTTGGGGGTCAGAGCAGGTTCAGATCCAAGGGGGAGACACCCGGAAAGACCTGGGCCAGTCTGTCCCGGTCGAGGCCGAACTGGCGCGCGAAGAGGCCGGCCAGCAACTGGCGGTATTCGTTCAGCACGGGCAGGTCGCGGTTCTGGAAGAGGGTGCTGGCGGATACGCGAACCTGATCGCCCGCCACCCGGCCACCGCGCAGACTGCCCCCCAGGACCCAGAATGTGGTGCCGTGTCCGTGGTCCGTGCCGCGATTGCCGTTCTGCCGGAACGTGCGACCGAACTCGCTGAGGACCACCACGAGCGTGCTGCGCCACGCGCTGTCCATCTCGTGGGCATAGGCGGCGAGTCCGCGCCCGAGTTCTTCGAGGCGGCTGGCGAGGTAGCCCGTGCCCGCACCCTGGTTCACGTGCGTGTCCCAGCCGCCCACGTCGACGAAGCCGATGTCGTGGCTTTCCCCCATGAGGCGTGCCATGCGACGCGCCTCGAGTTCGAAGCCCTTCGCGGTGATGGCGCTGCCGCTGGCGGCCTGCATTTCGGCGGCCATCTCACGCGCGATCTGTTCCCGCAGCGCGAAGCCTTCGACGACCTTATCCTCGAGACCGGTCCCCCTGTACATGGACTCGATCAGATGGCTCTGGCGGCCGTCCACGGAAGGTTTCGCAGGATTCCTGAGGGATGCGTTGGCCACCTGCACGGGTCCCTGCAGGATGATGGGCAGATTGTCGGTGAAGGCCATGGGTTCCGTGCCGGTCAGCGTGGCGGCCAGGCGGTTGAGGAAGCCGGAGCGGGCGTTCCTGACGCGGTCATCGGCCAGGCCGAGTTCGATGGCTTCCTGGGTCTCGAAGTGGCTGCGCGAGGTGTCGTTCGTGCCTGCGAAGGGAATGAAGGCGGCCTCGCCGCGGAGGAACAGGGGATACACCGTGTTGCGCAGGGCGGGATGCAGGCCCCACTGGTCGTCGATCGCGACCGCCGACTCGGGTGCCGGGGATGGCTTCGCGATGGCAATGTCGGGGCGCGCCTCGTAGTAGAAGGGGCTCGCGACGGGCACGAGGACGCTTGCGGAATCGTACCCTCCCCGCAGGAATATGACGAGCAGGCGAGGGCGCGCCGCAGGCGAGGCAAGCGTGCGTCCGGTGTTGAAGAGCAGGGCGCCTGTGCAGAGGGACAGGAGGACGTTGCGGCGGGTGATGGGCATGAGGTTCAGCGATGCATGAATTCGGGAGACGAGAGCAGGAGGGTATTCCACTCCTGCTGTGAGCCGGCCTGATCGAGAGCGGTGCGAGTGCTGTCGCTGAGGGTCCTGGCGATTGCCTCGTGATAGAGGGCGTTGGCCAGTTGCGGAAAGGCGGGTTGGTCGACGGGTGCGGGATCTTCCGTCCGGAACAGTCCTGCACTGCTGGAGCCGATGGCCTTGGCGACTTCGAAGCGGGTGGTCATCTGGCCGGGGCTCATCCAGGCGGAACCCTGGAGCGGGTAACCGTCGGGTGTTGCCCGACCGTAAAGCGGCTCCCCCATCCGGTTGAGCCAGGCCAGGACGGGCCCGACGTTGACGATGGGCCGCGTATCGTACGCGAGCCTCACTGCGGAGATTACGTAGTTCATGGGGTCCTTGAACTTCGGCGGGATGCCCGAACGGAACTCGGGGGACAGGAACAGGGTCCGCAACGTCGCGCGGATGTCGCCGTCCGTCTTTCGGAAGGTGAGTGCCATGTCGTCCACCAGGCGTGGCGGCGGGGTGTCGGAGAGCCAGTACGTGGCCAGCCTGAGGCTGATGAGGCGTCCCGTCGCCGGATGCGAAGCCATCCGGTCGAGCGCTTCGTCGAGTTCCTCCAGGCCTTTGCCGCGAATCGGTTCGCCCAGGAAACGCTTGTCGCCGAAATCGTGGCGGGCCGGATTGAAATCGAACAGCCCGCGGCGCACATAGCGGGACTGCAGATCCTTCCGGACATTCGGAGTGGTCCGGGCGAAGTTGGCTCCCACCCCGGTCAGGATGCGGGCGAGTTCCTGAACATCCTGCTGGCTGTAGCCCCCGTCGACGCCCAGCGTATGCAGTTCGAGCAGTTCGCGGGCGAAGTTCTCATTGATGTGCCCGGCGGCATTCTGTTCGTTGTCGAGGTAGCGCAGCATGGCGGGATGGGAGGCCACGGCGCCGAGGAGGTCACGGAACCGGCCGAGCGCGTGGGGCCGCAAGGCGGATTCCTCATAGTCACCCATGATCAGCCGCAGATTGGCCTTGTTCTGGTTGACGCTGAAATGGTTGAGCCAGAACCATGTCATCCGCTCCAGGATCTGGTCAGTCGAATAAAGGGCGCGGAGCACGTGGCGGGTGGCGGGTTCCCGCGCGATGCGGTTGACGTCCTGCTGATGGGCCTGCTGGGCCGCCTTGCGCTCTTCGTCGCCCGGGACGGCATCCGCGGCCTTGCGGCGTTCGTCAAGGTCCCGCAGCAAGGACTCGATTGGCACGCGGGAAATCGTGAGGGCAGCGATCCGGGCCTGCACAGGTGCCGGAAGGTGGGAACCGGTGGCCTGCAGTTGCCGCTCGACGAAGGTGTCGCGGTCGACTGATCTTGCGAAGTCCGCGATGGCGGGGTTGGCTCCCCAGGTGAGTCTGTTCAGCCATCGATATCGCTCCACCGGGTCGATGGCGCTCGTCGCGGGCGATGCGACGGAGGCCATGCCGCGGGCCGGGGCGGAGGAGCAGGCCTGCAAACCGCAGCAGGCGACCGCCAGCAAGCAGAGCAGACCGACGGGGACGAAGCGGGTTCCAGGCGACGCATCCGGGGACGGGCCACCGGGTTGAGCGGGGGACGGTGGCGAGGGTGGATCGAAGGGCGCTCGCATGACGGGTTCCGTTCAGTCGGCAGGGATCAGTGTGACCCGTGCGCACAGGCCCTGGCCGTCGGGATTATCCAGGAGCGCGACTGTGGCCTGGTGGCGCAGCGCCACGCGCCGGACGATGGCCAGTCCGAGGCCGCTGCCGGAGGTGCTGCCGTGGTCGCGACGGTGAAACCGGTCGAAGACTCGTTCCCGGTCTTCCAGCGGGATGCCGGGGCCGGTGTCGGAGACCTCGAGCAGGGCCTCGTTGCCCTGCCTTCGCAGGGCGACATCCACCTTGCCGCCGGAAGGCGTGTAGCGGATCGCGTTGTCCACGAGGTTGTTGACGAGGATCGCAAGGGCCTCGCTGTCGCCGTTCAAGCGCACGCTGTCGTCGCGGGTCATTCCGAGATCGATGCCGCGGCTGCGGGCGATGGGCTCCTGCCGGGCGAGGACGTCCTTCACGACCGGGTTCAGTTCGAAGACCGAAAACTTCGCCTCCACTGCGTCCGGATCCTGGCGCGCCATGGTCAGGAGTTGCTGGACCAGATGAACGGATCGCTCGATGGCGTCCTCGAGGTGGTGCAGTGCCGTGGCGCGCTCCGCGTCCGTCGCGGCGGTCTGGAGCAGGCCGAGCTGCAGTTGCAGTGCCGTGAGTGGGGTTCGAAGCTCGTGCGCGGCGTCCGCCGTGAAGGTGCGCTGGGCGTCGAGAGCGCGCCCGAGCCGCGCCAGCATGTCGTTGAGGGCGATCACCATGGGGCGAAGCTCTTCGGGAAGGTCTCCCGTGGCCAGCGGGGTCAGCGAGCCCGGAGTCCGCCGGCGAACGGCGGCGGCCACGGTATCGAGAGGCTTCAGTCCGTGCCCGACGACCAGCCACACGGCAACGCCTAGCAATGGCAGTATCAGCACCATCGGGAGGATGGTTCGCCAGGCGGCAGCGGCAGCGAGGGCCTGCCGGATACGAATCGGCTGGCTGACCTCGACGGTGAGCCCCCCGCCCGACACACTGAAGACTCGCCAGTCGCCTTCCCTGCTGTGGATGGTCTCGTGGCCCGAGCGCGTAGGTCTTGGGACATCCACGTGGGTGTGCGACGCGTAGCGCCGCACGCCGTCCTCGGACCAGACCTGTATGACCAGGTCGTACTGGGCTTCGCGGTCGAGCGATCCCAGGATGAAGGCGTCCGGGAATTGCTGGTCGATCAGGGAGACCGCGACCTGGCTCAGGTGCCGGTCGAACATTGCGTTGAGTTCCACCTGGGCGCCGCGGTAAACGGCGACGGCCGCGAGGGACATGCCGAGCAGTACGATGGAGAGCAGCCAGAGCAGCAGGCGTTGTCGGATGGCGCTCATGGAGCCGGACCGATCACGTATCCGATGCCCCGGAGATTCCGGATGATCTCGGGGCCGAGCTTGCGGCGCAGGTGATGAATGTGTACCTCGACGGCGTTGCTGCAGATTTCCTCACCCCACCCGTAGAGACCCTCTTCGAGTTGCGCTCTCGAGAGCACCGATCCCGGACTGGCGAGCAGAAGTTCGAGGAGCGCGAACTCCTTGGCGGATAGCGGCACCTCCTGCCCGTCGAGGCAGGCCTGCCTGCTGACCGGGCTCAGGGTGAGCCTGCCGTGGGTGATCACGTTGTCCCGCCGGCCGCCGTCGCGACGCAGGATGGCCCGAACCCGGGCTAGCAGCTCGTCCACGCTGAAGGGCTTGACCAGATAGTCGTCCGCGCCGGCATCCAGGCCGGCGACCCGGTCCTGTATTGCATCCCGGGCGGTCAGGATCAGCACCGGAACCCCGATGCGCTGATCCCTCCAGGCCCGAAGCACCGACAATCCGTCCCGACGCGGCAACCCCAGATCGAGAAGGACCAGGGCGTAGGTTTCGGCCCGGACAGCCCTCTCCGCGGCGGCGCCGTCGCCGACGTGGTCGATGGCAAAACCGGCACGCGTCAGGCCGTCGCGCACGGCCTGGGCCACCATCCGGTCATCTTCCACGAGGAGCAGGCGCATCCGGCAAGCCGACGTAGGGTAGGGCGCATCGGCCCAGGGACTGTGAAGGCACAACGATACCCCGGAGAGCCGCTATCCGGGGGGGCGGATCGGGTCCCGCAAGGCTGCCGGCCTGGTGGGACCCGGTCCGAGGCTTGCGGCTTACTTGTGTCCGCCGGCGTCCGCCGCGCCGCCGCCCGCCTTCCGGTGTTTCAGCCTCTTGCCATGCGCTGCCTGCCCGTCGTGGTCCCCGGCGAGTTGCGGGTGGCTGGCAGCAGGGCCGCTCGCCGGCGGTCGCGCATCGGCCGCGTGTGCGACGGCGCCGACCGTGGTGATGGCGAGGACGAGGATCGAGAGGGTTGATGTGCGAACGTTCATGATGAGACTCCTTGTCATGGTGGATCGAAAACAGCGCGACGGTCTTCATCGACACTGTCGAAGCCATTGTCGGCGGGCAGTCTTAACGGCGACTTAACGCGGACATTTCAACCGGTCACGGGATGATGGCGAGGTGTCTTGCGAGGCCGGTCGTGCATCCCGCGCGAAGCCGATAGCCGGGCCTGGCGGCGCGAAGCGGGGGGGTGGCATGACCGCAAGGCGAGCGCCAGACCCCGCGTAGGCCGACGGACCAAGCGGTCCCGCAACCCGATTCGTTGCGAACCCGATGGGCATCGGGGCGCTGCTCATTTTCCCGGTCGACCTGGTGAAATATTCGGGTCAGGGCTCGCCGCGACAGATCGTGTCGCCACGGCCCCACCCACTGGCGCGCGCGACGCCCAGCTCGGATAAAGTCCGGGGCTGACGCCGCGCGCAGCCTCGGGAGCCGTGCCGCGCGACCAAACGAGGAGATGGAATGGATGCACACGAGAGGCCGGATCTGCGCTGTCCCCGTCACGGGACCGGGCAGGTCGTCGCCGGACTGATGCTGGGTGTTTTCGTGGCGGGCGCCGCGCGGGCCCAATCCCCCTGCAGCGAGGATGACGTGAGCGTGCGGCTCGTCCGGGCCGAGTGGGTCGACCACTGTGCCGACAAACCGTGCCCGGTCTTGCGGGCCACAGGGGAGGTGCAGGTCCGGTGCGACCATCCCGTTGGCGTGCGGGTCCGGTTGCGGGCCCTCGATGCCTCGGGGGAGGTGGTTGCCATCGGAGAGATGTGGCCATTCGGACGGCGCAACGTGCCGCCCGGGTCGCACGAGGTGTCCTTGGACCAGTGGGTCGGCCACGACCCGGCCATCCGGGACTTCGCCACGATCGTGACGGGTGTCGTGCGGTGGCCCGAATGAACGCTGGCGAAGAGATGCGCCGGCAGGGGGGCGATACGCGAGGGCGGGTGATCCGGCGGGCGGAACGGGAGGATGTTCCCGACATCCTGATCCTCATCCGGGAACTGGCGGAGTACGAGCGTCTCACCACGTTGATGAGCACGGACGAAGCGGGGCTGGCGGATGCGCTGTTCGGCCCGCATCCGGGTGCCGAGGTGCTGCTGGCTCACGAGGATGGGGCGCTCGCGGGTTTCGCCGTCTTCTGTCACAACTTCTCGACTTTCCTCGGGCGGCGGGGCCTCTGGCTGGAGGACCTGTTCGTGCGCCCGGCGTACCGACGCCGTGGCATCGGCCGGGCCCTGCTGGTACACCTGGCCCGCCTGGCTGTCGAGCGGGGCTGCGGACGCTTCGAGTGGATGGCGCTGGACTGGAACACGCCCGCCTGGGACTTCTACCGGGCGTTCGGGGCCGCGCCCATGGAGGAGTGGACCACCTTCCGGGTGACCGGCCAGGCGTTGCACGATCTCGCCGCGCGGAAGTGAAAGGCTGGATACGAAAAAGCCACCTTTCGGTGGCTTGATTCGTTGGCGTCCCCACGGGGATTCGAACCCCGGTTACCGCCGTGAAAGGGCGATGTCCTAGGCCTCTAGACGATGGGGACCCGAGACTATTTTCTAAGTGGTGGAGGTAAGCGGGATCGAACCGCTGACCTCTTGCATGCCATGCAAGCGC
>JBAXBV010000053.1:0-14578 GCA_037141795.1 Betaproteobacteria bacterium | reverse complement strand
GTCCAGCACCAGGAGCCGCGGCCGGGGTCAGGCCACCACGGCCACGAGCAGGTAACCCGCGGCGAGAAGCTGAACCGCGTTGATCACGACGCTCAGGCGATGGCGCAGTTCGAAGCCGCGGGCCGCGCTGCGGTCGCCCTGGAGTTGGCGGTCGCGCAGGGCGTTGATGGCGGGCATGAGGCCCCAGCGGGCATAGGCGGCGCCCGCGGCGATCAGCGCCGCTAGAAGGGCCGCGCCGCCGCGATCGGTGGCCACGGCCAGTGCCGCGGCCGCCACGGCCCCCAGCAGCAGGACGTAGAGGTAGTACCAGGGAAAGATCGCACGCACGAAGCGTCCGGCGGTCTCCGCCGGCAGCTTGATGAACACCAGCGGGGCGAACATGGCGCTGAACGCGAGCATGCCGCCGAAGAGGGCAGCCAGCGACAGGACGGAAACGGCGGACAGGAGCAGGGCCATGAAGGCACTCCAGAAGGAGGGAGTGCGTTTGTCGGGCGTACGGGGTGGAAGTTCCCTCGGGCGCCGACTGTGGGTCTGCACGCGCGTTGGCGCGAATCCGACTGGTGAGGAAGTGGTGGGCGGTACTGGGATCGAACCAGTGACCCCTGCCGTGTGAAGGCAGTGCTCTACCGCTGAGCTAACCGCCCGCCCTTGCGAGGGCGCGAATTACACCACAGGGGGTCTCGGGTGGTCAAACCGGTGTGTCCTCCGATGGGCGTTGTCGGCGGTGTGCGCGCCCGGTAGGGGGACGGCGGCGATGCACCAGTCTACGGCATTGCCGCCCCGATCCCGTGCGGCGAAGGCATTGTGTCGCTGCGCCGACCGGCGCATTCTTGCGCGGGACGCCTATGGCCGGGGCGCTCGGGGTGTGGTGCGGTTATTGCGGCCGCGGGCCGCAGCGCCCTGGGCAGTGCCGCCTGGCCGGCGCCCCTGACCCCTGGCAACCGTACCGGCACGTTCGGGCCCGAGCCCGTCGCTGCCCTGATGAGGAGACCCGCAATGACCATTGGTACCCCTACCGTGAAGCAGCTGATCAAGGCTGGCACCGATCTCGGCCTCGATCTCACGGAGAAGGACGCGCTCGAATACCTGGAGTGCATGGCGCCGCTGCTGGAAGGCTACCGGGTGGTGGATTCGATGCCGGACAACCTGCCGCCGGTCACGTACCCGCGGGGGCCGGGGTACTTTCCCGAGGGTGACGACAACAAGCACAATGCCTGGTACTACAAGGCGTCGATCAAGGGCGCGGCCAGCGGCAAGCTGGCCGGCAAGAAGGTGGCGATCAAGGACAACGTCTGCGTGGCGGGCATCCCGATGATGAACGGTGCGTCGATCCTCGAGGGCTACGTGCCGGACGTGGATGCCACGATCGTGTCCCGCATCCTGGATGCCGGGGGCGAGATCGCCGGGAAGGTGCACTGCGAGTACTACTGTTTCTCCGGGGGCAGCCACACGGTCGCCACCGGCAGGCCGGTGCAGAACCCGTGGAAGCCCGGCTACAGCACCGGGGGTTCTTCGTCCGGCTCGGCCGCGGTCGTGGCGGCGGGCGAGGTGCCGATGTCGATCGGGTGCGACCAGGCGGGGTCGATCCGCATCCCGGCGTCCTACTCGGGTATCTGCGGCATGAAGCCGAGCTACGGCCTGGTTCCCTACACGGGGATCATGGCCATCGAGGCGGCCATCGACCACGCGGGGCCCATGACGCAGACGGTGGCCGACAACGCGCTGCTGCTGGAGGTGATCGCGGGAGCGGACGGGCTGGATCCGCGCCAGAACGCGCCGCGGGTGGCGGAATACACGAAGGCGCTCACCGGCGAGGTGAAGGGCATGCGGATCGGCGTGCTGAAGGAAGGGTTCGGGCACCCGAACTCGGAGCCGGACGTGGACGCCAAGGTGCGCCAGGGCGCGGAGCTGCTGCGCAAGCTGGGTGCCGAGGTGGTGGAGGTGTCGATCCCCCTGCACAAGCTGAGCGTGCAGATCTGGACGCCGATCGGGGTGGAGGGGACCTCGCAGTACATGATGCACGGCAACGGCTTCGGCACGGGGTGGCGCGGCCTGTACATCAACAGCCTGGCGAACGCCCATTCGCAGTGGCGGCACCGCGCGCACGAGATGTCGGAATCCCTCAAGTACGTGATCCTGCTGGGGCAGCACATGATCAACGCCTACCAGGGACGCATGTACGGCAAGGCGATGAACCTGTCGCGCAAGCTCACGGCCGCCTACGACGCCGCGCTGGAGAACGTCGATCTGCTGCTGATGCCGACCCTGCCGCTCAAGGCGACGCCGATTCCGCCGGCCGACGCGCCGCGCAAGCTGGTGGTGCAGCGGGCGCACGAGATGTTCCCCAATACGGCGGCGTTCGACATCACCCCGCACCCGGCGATGACCGTTCCCTGCGGGCTGAGCGACGGCCTGCCGATCGGCATGATGCTGGTGGGGCGGCAGTACGAGGAATCCACAATCTACCGCGCGGCCTTCGCCTTCGAGCAGGCGCAGGACTGGAAGACCCTCTGACCGGTCGGGGGGCAGGCGGGCGGGCAGGGGCCGGGCCTGTCCCCCGGTCGCCCCCCCCCCTGTGCGGTGAGCGGCGCCGGCACGGTTCCGAGCAGCCGTGCCCCGATGCGGCGGGCGAGGGCGCGCGCACCCGTCTCACGTAGAATCGGCCGCTTTCCCGCAGGCCGTGCCCACCACCATGATCCGAACCCGCTTCGCTCCCAGCCCCACGGGCTATCTGCACATCGGCGGCGCCCGCACGGCGCTCTTCTCCTGGGCTTTCGCGCGGCGTCACGGGGGGCAGTTCGTCCTGCGTATCGAGGACACCGATGTGGAACGCTCCACGGCGGCGTCGACTCAGGCCATCCTGGACGCGATGGACTGGCTGGGCCTGGCCTACGACGAGGGCCCGTTCTACCAGATGCAGCGGCTGGATCGGTACAAGGCGGCGGTGGACCAGCTGCTGGCCGAGGGCAAGGCCTATCGGTGCTACGCCTCGAAGGCGGAACTGGACGAGATGCGGGAGCAGCAGCGGGCGGCCGGGGAGAAGCCCCGCTACGACGGCCGCTGGCGCCCGGAGAACGCGTGGAACATGACGCCGCCGGCGGGGGTGGAGCCGGTGATCCGCTTCCGCAATCCGGACTCGGGCGGGGTGATGTGGGACGACCTGGTCAAGGGCCCCATCAGCTTCGCCAATGAGGAACTGGACGACCTCGTGATCATGCGGGCCGACGGCGTGCCGACGTACAACTTCGGGGTGGTGATCGACGACTGGGACATGAACATCACGCACGTGATCCGCGGTGACGATCACGTCAACAACACGCCCCGGCAGATCAACATCTACAAGGCGCTCGGTGCCCCGGTGCCGCATTTCGGGCACGTGCCGATGATCCTGGGAGAAGACGGCGAGCGGCTGTCCAAGCGCCACGGGGCGGTGAGCGTGATGCAGTATTTCGACGACGGTTACCTGCCCGAGGCCCTCAACAACTATCTGGCGCGCCTGGGGTGGTCGCATGGCGACGAGGAGGTGTTTGGCCTCGACAAGCTCGTGGAATGGTTCGATCTGACCCACATCAGCCGCAGCCCGGCCAAGTTCAACCCGGAGAAGCTCGCGTGGCTGAACGCCCACTACCTGAAGCAGGCCGACAACGCGCGGCTGGCGGAGCTGCTGCGGCCGTTCCTGATCCGCGGCGGGTGCGACCCGGACCGCGGCCCGGACCTGGCCGGGGTGGCCGGCCTGCTGAAGGAACGGGTGGGCACGATCCGGGAAATGGCGGACGCGGCGGTGTATTTCTTTCGTCGCCTGCAGGCCTTGGACGCGGTGCGGGACCAGCATTACCTCGTCGGCACGGGCGTGGCGATGGATGCCCTGCGCGAGCGCCTGCGCGGCATCGACTGGGTGCGCCCGGCGATCGGCGAGGCGATCAAGATCACGGCCACCGAGCGCGGCTGGAAGATGCCTCGCGTCGCGATGCCGCTGCGGGCCATGGTGACGGGCGAGGTGCAGACACCGGCCATCGACGCGGTGCTGGAACTGCTGGGCCGCGAAGAGACCCTGGCGCGCATGGACGCCGAGCGCCTGCGTGTCCCCGACTGATGCCCCTGCACGAGACGAACCCATGAACTCCTGTCTGTTCTCCCCCCTGGCCATCGGCCCGGTGACCGTGCCCAACCGCATCGCGGTGGCGCCCATGTGCCAGTACAGCGCGCACGACGGCTGCGCGGACCCGGACTGGCACACGCAGCACCTCATGAACCTCGCCATGTCCGGCGCCGGTCTGGTGATGATCGAGGCGACCGCGGTCGAGCGGCTCGGGCGCATCAGTCACGGCTGCCAGGGCCTGTGGTCCGATGACACGCAGGCGGCGCTGGCGCGGGCGCTGGCGGCCGCCCGGCGGGTGGCGTTGCCCGGCACCCGGTTCGGCATCCAGCTGGGCCACGCGGGCCGCAAGGGTTCGGCCCAGCGGCCCTGGGAAGGCGGGCGGTCCCTCGTGGCGGGGGAGGACCCCTGGCAGACCGTGTCGGCATCGGCCGTGCCTTTCGGCGACCGGTGGGCCACGCCGCAGGCGCTGGATGACGAGGGCATCGCGCGCGTGACACGGGCGTTCGCAGACGCGGCGCGGCGGGCGGTGGCGCTGGGGCTCGACCTGATCGAACTCCACGCCGCGCACGGCTATCTGCTGCACCAGTTCACCTCGCCCCTGGCCAACCGGCGCACGGACCGTTACGGATGCAGCCTGGACAACCGGTTGCGCCTGCCGCTCGAGATTGCCGCTGCCGTGTTGGCCGCCGTGCCGGCCCACGTGGCGGTCGGGGCGCGAATTACCGGCACCGACTGGGCCGAGGACGGCATCCCGGTGGAAGAGGCCGTGGTGTTCGCGCAGGCGCTGAAGGCGGCCGGACTGCACTACGCGTGCGTGACCACGGGAGGCATCGCCCCGGGCATCGCGATCCCCGTGGCGCCTGGTTACCAGGTGCCGATGGCGGCCCGCGTGAAGGCGGGCAGCGGCATCACGA
This sequence comes from Betaproteobacteria bacterium, assembly GCA_037141795.1. Taxonomy (GTDB): domain Bacteria; phylum Pseudomonadota; class Gammaproteobacteria; order Burkholderiales. The sequence continues at coordinate 9,565 of JBAXBV010000053.1, read as the reverse complement.
CCCGTGCGGTGGGGCTGATCGCCCAGGCCGCGCAGGCGGAGGAGATCATCGCGTCGGGCCAGGCGGATCAGGTGGCGCTGGCACGGGCGTTTCTCGACAACCCGCGCTGGGTCTGGCACGCGGCGCAGCACCTGGGGGCGCCCATGGACTATCCCCCGCCGTACGACCGCGTGCGGCCGGAATCCTGGCCGGGTGCCGGGATGCAGCGGCCGGGGCGATAGCCCGAAGGGTTCACCCGGCCGCGGGAGGCTGCCGGGTGCCTCGCGCCAATTCCGCCCTCCCGTTTCCTGCCGATAAGGTATCGCCGTTGACCGGGGAGCGGGGGGGCGTCCCTCAGCCCGGCACCTTCGCGCCGTCCAGCAGGGCGAGCAGGCCGATGGCGGCAAACGCCAGGGCGGCGATGACATGCACGGTTCGCACGGGCAGGCGGCCGGCGAGGCGGTCGCCCAGAAGCACGGCGGGCACGTTGGCGAGCATCATCCCGAGCGTGGTGCCGATCACCACAGGGATGAAGGCGTCGAAGCGCGCCGCCAGCGCGATGGTGGCGAACTGGGTCTTGTCGCCCATCTCGGCCAGGAAGAAGGCCGCCGTGGTGGTGGCGAACACGCCGCTGTGGCGCACGGGCAGGGCATCGTCGTCGATGCGGTCGGGGATCAGCATCCAGGCGGCCATCGCAAGAAAGGACACCCCGAGTATCCAGCGCAGCGCCCCGGGCCCCACCAGCGCCGTGAGCCACGCCCCGATGGCCGCGGCCCCGGCGTGGTTCAGCACGGTGGCAACGAAGATGCCGGCGATGATGGGCACGGGCTGGCGGAAGCGCGCCGCAAGCACGAGCGACAGCAGTTGCGTCTTGTCGCCGATCTCGGCCAGGGCGACGATGACGGTGGACAGCAGGAAGGCGTGCATTCGGGGGAGGGCAGGGCAGGAGCGGACCGGGAGTCTACCCGGCCCGTGGCCGTGGGCGGTTTTCCGGTGAGTGGCTCATCCCGTGAGCCACTGGCCGGCGCAGACTGGCCGGCCTTTCGTCCGACGGGAGTTCGCGCGTGTCCCCGCTCAAACGCGGCACCCTCTGCATGATCGTCGCCGGCTGCCCCGAGAACATCGGTCTGCTGGTCACCGTGCTCGACCGTCTCGGCCCCCGGGGCGTGCGGGGCGATGCCTATCGCGTCCGCACCGTCACCGGCCAGCGCTTTCATCAGTTCTCGCGGGGCGACCTGCTGGTGCGGGGCTGGTCGAGCGACTGCATCACCGACCGGCACACGCTGCGTCCGGTGGTGGAAGACTGCGGCGCTGGCGACGCCGGCCCGGGCCGGCGCGAACCCGGGGCGTAGCCGTCGCAGTCCCACGGGGCGGCGGTTGCGGTAACCTGGCTGCTGCGGGCCCGGCCTTCGGTGCCCCGTCCCACCGGCGGACTCCCCATGGAATTCCACGACGGCATCTACGACCAGGTTCTGACGCAGGCGCTGCGGGACGCGCTGGCCCGGGACACCACCGAGCAGGGGCGCACGGTCATCCCGCTGGCGGGGGCAGACGCCCCGGAGCGTCTGGCGGAAGTTCTCGTGCGGCAGTTGTCGCAATTGCTCGACGACATCGACGGCGACGGCGACGACAGGCTGCGGCGGCAGCTCGCGCTGGTCAACGCCATCCTCGCGGATGCACGCGACCGGCTCGGCAAGGCCGGGAGCCCGGTGGACCCGTTGCCGGAATCCCTGCAGGTCCTCCACGCGGTGCATCGGCACGGCGCCCGGCCCGTGCTGCCAGACACCGGGCTCGCCACCCCGTGGCTGTTCACAGCCGGCAAGGGGTCGCCTGCGCTGCTGACGGAACTGCGGCGCGAGCTGGCGGCCTGCGACCGGGTGGATGTGCTGGTGAGCTTCATCACCCGGTCGGGGGTGCGCAAGCTGGTGGACATCCTGCAGACCGCGACCGCCGTGGGCGCCTCCGGTCAGGCGCGGACGCGCCTCCGGGTGCTCACCACGACCTACACCGGCGTCACCGAGGTCGAGGCGCTCGACGAGCTGGCGCGTCTGCCGGGGGCCGAGGTCCGCGTGTCGCTGGACGGCCGTCGCACCCGCCTGCACGCCAAGGCGTGGCTCTTCCGGCGGCGCACGGGCTTCGGCTCCGCCTACGTGGGCAGCGCCAACCTGTCGGGCGCAGCGCTGATGGGGGGCCTCGAGTGGACCGTCAAGTTCACGCAGCGCGGCCAACCCGCGCTCTTCGACCGCGCGGTGGCGCACTTCGACACGCTGTGGGAAGACTCCGAGTTCCAGGCCTACGACCCGGACAACCCCGCCCACCGGGACGCCCTGCGAGACGCACTGGCGCGGGAGGCCGGTCAGGACCTGCCCGTGCGGCCCACCTTCTTCGACCTGACCCCCAAGGCCTACCAGCAGGGCATGCTCGATCAGCTGCAGGCGGAGCGGGACCACGGGCGCTGGCGCAGCCTGGTGGTGTCGGCCACCGGCACGGGGAAGACCGTCTTGGCGGCCTTCGACTACCGGCGGATCTGCGGCCAGGTGGGTGGCCGGCCGCGCCTGTTGTTCGTGGCCCACCGCCAGGAAATCCTCCGGCAGGCGCTGCGGACCTACCGCGAGGTGCTGCGGGACCACAGCTTCGGCGACCTCCTGGGCGGTGGTGCCGAACCCCGCAGCTTCGAGCACCTGTTCGCCACCATCGACAGCGTGACCTCGCGCAGTCTCGTGGCCGAACTCGGGCCCGGGTTCTGGCACGTGGTGGTGATCGACGAATGCCATCGGCTGGCCGCGGACCGGTTCGACCGTTTCGCCGTGGCGGTGGCGCCCCGGGTGCTGCTGGGCCTGACCGCCACGCCCGAACGCAGCGACGGCAAGCCGATCCTCGGCTATTTCGATGCCCGGCCGGACGGGGCGCCCGCGGTGGAGTTGCGGCTGTGGCAGGCGCTGGACCTGCAGCTGCTGTGCCCCTTCGAGTACTACGCCTGCGATGACGACACGGACTTCACCGGTGTGCCCTGGCACCAGCCCGGCGAGGTCGCGGCCATCGATTCGCTCGTGACGGGCAATCACGTCCGCGCCCGGCTGGTCATCAACGAGTGGCGACGCCTTGCCGGCAATCCGGCCCGGGGGCGGGCGCTGGTGTTCTGCGTCTCGGTGGCCCACGCCGAGTTCATGACCGACATGCTCCAGCGCGCCGGCATACCCGCAGCCTGCGTGGTGGGCAGCACGCCCGCCGAGGAACGGCAGCGGGCGCCGGAGCGGCTCGCCCGGGGTGAACTGGCGGCCCTGGTCACCTGCGATCTCTACAACGAAGGGGTGGATCTGCCGTTGGTGGATACCCTCCTGCTGCTGCGCCCGACCCAGAGCCCCGTCCTGTTCCAGCAGCAGATCGGCCGGGGCCTGCGGCTCGCGAAGGACAAGGATGCCTGCCTGGTGCTCGATTTCGTCGGGCGTCACCGGGCGGACTTCCGGTTCGACCGGCTGCTGTCGGCGCTGACCGGCATCTCCCGCGGAAGGTTGCTCGACGCCGTGGATCGCGGCTTCGGGATGCTGCCCCCGGGGTGCCACATCCACCTGCAGCGGCAGACCCGGGACCAGGTGCTGGGCAGCCTGCGCCGTCTGGTGCAGCAGAACTGGCAGCACCTGCGCACCGAACTCGGGGTGCACCTGGCGCTGCGGGGACGCGAGCAGCTCTCGCTGGCGGCCTTCCTGGGTGAACAGGGCGTGGAGCTGACGGATCTCTACCGCAACAGTGGCCGGTCCGGCTGGACCTGCCTGAAGCGGGACGTGGGCCTGCCGTTGCCGCCGGAAGGTCCCGAAGAGGACTACTTCGGCCAGCGGTTCCACAGTCTGCTGCACCTCGACGACCCGGCACGGATCGATCTGTTGCGGCGGATCGGTTCGGCGGTGGGGCCGTACTCGGCGGCCGATGAACAGGACAGCATGCTGCTGCAGATGCTGGCCTATCAGGTCGACGGAGCTGCCGCACGCCTCGGCACCGGGGAAGCCTTCGCCGCGCGGATCGCAGCCCACGCCGCACAGCGGGAGGAACTCGCCGAACTGGCCGATGTGCTGCAGGGCCGGACCGTGTTGCGCGCGCAGGCCGTGCCGGGGCTGGAGGATCTGCCCCTGTGCCTGCATGCGGCGTATGAAATCCGCGAGATCCTCACCGCGGTGGGTTGGCTCACGCCGTCGAGGCGGTCGCCCTTCCAGGCGGGGGTGCTGGCGTTGCAGGACCGACAGACCGAACTGCTGTTCGTGACGCTCGACAAGAGCGATGGTTACCACGAGCGCATCGCCTACCGGGATTACGCCCTGAGCCCCGAGTTGTTCCACTGGCAATCCCAGAACGCCGCGGGGCCGCTGACGATGGTGGGGCGGCGCTACCTGGAGAGCCCGCAAAACGGGTGGACATTCCAGCTGTTCGTGCGGGTGTCCCGGGACGATCCCTACCGCGCCTGCGGGCCCGTGTCGCTGGTGCACGCCGAGGGGGAAAAGCCGATGACGATCCACTGGCAGCTGGCTGTTCCCCTTCCGGTGCGCCTGTTCCAGGACTTCAGCGTCCTGCGCGGCGGCTGAGGGCCGCCGCTCGGGGCGAGCCGCGCGGTCAGTCCACGCGGGTCACGAACCGGCCCAGGGGCCGGCGCACCTTCTTCAGGTTGACCAGCCAGTCGTTGTCGGCGTCACGGTAGCCGAGGGTCATCATCACCGCGCTGCGCAGTCCGCGGGCGGGCAGGCCGAGGATGTCGTCCAGGGCCTTGGGGTCGAAGCCTTCCATGGGGGTACTGTCCACTTCCTCGATCGCGGCCGCGGCCATGGCGATGCCGAGGCCGATGTAGGCCTGGCGGGCCGCGTGCTGGAAGTTCACTTCGGCGCCGCGGTTCGGGTAGCTGTCGAGCAGGCTGTTGCGGTAGTTCTCCCAGCCTTCGTTGCGGAAGCCCCGCTCGTCGTTGGTGAGGTCGAACATCATGTTGATGCGCTCGGCGGTGTAGTCGTCCCAGGCGGCGAACACGAGCAGGTGGGAACAGTCGGTGACCTGGCCCTGATTCCAGGACACGGCCTTGATCTTCTCGCGCACCGCCGCGTTGGTGACCACGATCACCTCGAAGGGCTGCAGGCCGCTCGAGGTGGGAGCCAGCCGGACGGCCTCGAGGATGCGCGCCACCTTGTCCTCGGGCACGGCACGGGCGGGGTTCATTTTCTTGGTGGCGTAGCGCCACTGGAGTCTTTCGATCAGGTCCATGGAAGGGTTCCGTCAGGGCTTTGAGAAACCACCTCTCCGCTCGGGGCGGGGAGGTGCGGGAGCGTTGGCCGGCCGGCGCGGTGGGAGTGCCCCACCGGCGTCCTTGCCATCCGGGCAGGGCGCGTCACCCCCCGGAATGCCGGGCGGACACTATCACAGCCCGTGGAACCGGACGATTCCCGGCGTCAAATGCTGAGATCGAGCGCGTTGTAGTCCCGGAGGTCTGCGCGCGCCGCGTCGTCCCAGCGACAGACTTCGCCGGTGTCCTGGTGCGGCCGATAGACGAAGGGAGTTTCGTGGGGGAAGCGCGCACGCCGGGCGTCGATACCGTAGCCGATGACCCGCGCGCGCTGGCGAATGCGCTCGGCATCGTAGACGGCCGGCGCATTGTGGAGGCCGCCGCCCGTGACCCCCAGCACGGACTGGCGGCGGTGGAAGCCGTAGTTGAGGGTCACGCGCCAGTCGGTGCTGGTGTTGGCGAAGGATCCGTGCACGGCCTGCCGGTTGGTGATGGCCACGTCGCCTGGCTTGCAGACGATGGGCACGGCGTCGGGTAGGCGTTCGCTGCCGGCTTCGGCCACCAGGCGCGGGATGTCGATCCGCCGGATCCGGTGGGATCCCGGCAGGACCCAGACGCCATTGGCGGGCGTGCTCCCGTACAGCTGGACCATGAAATTGAAGCCGTGAGTGCCTTCGTCCCATTCGGGGTGGTCCCAGTGGGTGACGCCGTCCCGGTGCCAGGCGACGGACGCCCCGAGCCCCGGCGCCTTGATGAAGATGCACTCGTTGAAGGGCGCGAAGTCGTCACCGTTGACCGCGGCTGCCATGGCCAGCAGGTCGGGGTGGCCGTAGCCGCGCAGGGCGGCATCGGAGAAGCGCAGGGACCCGAGGATCAGGTAGACGATCTTCTCGGGGGCGCTGGCGGCCGCGGCGGGTTCGTACATCCGGACCGGATGGCGCCCGTTGGCGAGCTTTGTCCCGCCCAGGGGGTCGCCGAGCGGACGGGACCAGAAGAGGGTGGGCACCTGGCTGTCGGCGCCGAGGGCGGGGCGGCCGTGGGCGTCGACCGGGGAATCGGGGCCGGTGGGCAGGCGGTCGAGGATGTCGTGGAAATCGGCCTCGAGGTCGGCGAGTTCGTCCGCGTCGAAGACACCTTCGAGGACATAGAAGCCGAAGCGCGAGTAGGCGTCGAGGATGTCGGGGTGGATGCGGCCGTCGGGGCCGTGGCGCACGGGGCCACGGTTGCCGAGGGTGGCGGCGCGCCGGGCGCCCGCCTCGAGGTAGGCTGCCATGGCAGCCTGTTCGGGTCCGTAATCGGGTGGATCGGGGAGATCGGTCGGATTCATGGTCTGCCTGCGCGCGAGCGGGCCGGTAAGCCCTGTGACGAGCGTGGAGTGTGCCACTGCAGAGCGGGCCGCGCGAGACGGACCGATGCTGCGGCGCGGCGTTGCCGGACCCGTCTGGGAGGGCGCTGCGGCGCAGCACTGTTGCCGCGCCGCGGGTCGTGCGCGATACTCGCCGCGGCCCGTACCGGATGCGCGAGCAGCCGGGCGTCAGCGGTTCATCAAGAAATCGCGCGCGGGCCCGCGGAGTCGTCACCCTGCCGGGAGTCCAGCACTCGCACACGAGGACGTCATCCATGGAAAGCAAGAAGGTCGGCAATGTCCAGTACCACGAGGCCAGCAGCGCCTACTTCGAACAACGCCAGCTGCGCAAGCATGCCCGGGTCTGGTCCCTCTGGGCGCTCGGGGTGGGCGCGGTCATCTCGGGGCATTTCTCGGGCTGGAACTTCGGGCTGGCAGCCGGAGGGTTCGGCGGCCTGTTCTTCGCGTCGCTCATCATCGGCCTGATGTACGTGATCCTCTGCTTCTGCCTGGCGGAGATGTCGCCGGCCCTTCCGCACACGGGCGGGGCCTATTCCTTCGCACGCAGCGCCATGGGGCCCTGGGGCGGATTCGTCACCGGGCTCGCGGAGAACATCGAGTACGTGCTGACCCCTGCCGTGATCGTGTTCTTCATCGGGTCGTATCTGGGCAGCATCTTCGAGACCCCCGCATCCGTGCAGCCGCTCTGGTGGATCGGCATGTACGTGCTGTTCGTGGGCCTCAACCTCGTGGGCGTGGAGCTGTCCTTCCGTGTGTCGCTGGTGGTCACGCTGCTGGCGCTCGCGGTTCTGGCCGTCTTCTGGCTGAGCGCGATCTTCTCCGGGCAGATCGATTTCCCGCGCTGGGCACTGAACATCGGCGTGGGCGGGGATGGCAAGGCGGTCGAACTGCCGAACGGGGGCGGCGAGTTCCTGCCCCTCGGGGCGGCAGGCGTTCTGGCGGCGATGCCCTTCGCGGTATGGATGTTCCTGGCCATCGAGCAGTTGCCGCTGGCGGCGGAGGAATCCCATGACCCGCGCACCGACATGCCGAAGGGCCTGCTCTTCGGCATTGCCACCTTGTTGTTCTCGGCCTTCATGGTGCTGTTCCTGAACTCGAGCATCCCGGTCCGCAATCCGGAAACAGGCGCGACGGGGGCCTTCTTCCTGGGGCAGAGCGGCGAGCCGCTTCTGGACGGTTTCCGGGCGCTCTACGGCAGCGGGGCGGCGAAGGTGCTGGCGCTCTGTGCGGTGATCGGGTTGATCGCGAGTTTCCACACGATCATCTTCGCGTTCGGTCGGCAGATCTACTCCCTGTCGCGGGCGGGGTACTTTCCCACGGCGCTGTCCGTCACGCACGGAACCCGCAAGGTTCCCCACGTGGCGCTCATCGCCGGTGCGGTGCTCGGGTTCACCGTCATGATGGCGGTGACGCTCATCAAGGGCGAGGAGGCGGCCGGATTCATCGGCGCGCAGCTGCTCAACATGGCGGTGTTCGGGGCGATGATTTCCTACGCGTTGCAGGCCTTCTCCTTCATCCTGCTGCGCCGGAATCTGCCCCACATCGAGCGCCCGTACCGCAGCCCCTTCGGCTCGGCAGGGGCGTGGGTGGTCATCGCCATCGCGCTGGTCACGCTCGTGATGCAGTTCCAGGACGCCGCCTACCGCGGCGGCGTGATCGGCGTGGCCATCTGGTACGGCGTGGGCATTCTCTACTTCGCGCTGGTGGGCCGCCGCAGCCTGGTCTATTCGCCGGAAGAGGATTTTGCGGTCAAGGCCCGCCAGCGGGCGGGTCTCGAGGCGGGCTGAGTCGGGCGAGGGCGGGTCTGACGCGGTCGGGCGTCCACCCCCGCCCGGCCTGCCCTCAGCGGCCCCGCGTCAGGACATAGGCCCAGAGGGCGTCGAGGTCCGCACCGGTGAGCAGGCCGCCCCAGGCCGGCCTGGCCCCCCGGCCGTCGAGGACCCACAGCGCGAAGCGGTCCTTCTGGTCGGCGGGGAATTTCCGCAGGTCGTAAGCGATGGTGCCCGGCGTGATCATGTCGTCATCTGCAGCCGCTGTTCCGCGCGGGCAGCACCTTCGGGTCGTGGCTGCGCGAGCAGTGCCTGCCGCAATCCCAGCTGGCCATTTCGGACCCGGATCGGTGGGAGCGATCCGTCAGCGATATCGCGTTCAGCGGCGGCTGCAACGATCCAGCACACTTCAGCCGCGTGTTCTCCCGGCGTCTCGGCTGCGCGCCGAGTTTTCTGCGGGCCCGGATCGGGGGCCGTCAGCCCCGGGTGTGCAGGGTCCGAGGGCTCTGGCGTGGCCGCGCCCGTCCGACAACCGCCGACGGCCGAGGCACCCCGGGGCCGCGGTGGCGGGCCCCGAACAGGGTCGCACGTCCACGCCCATGCATCGGTTTTTCTGAAGCCGTCATCTCGAAGAAACGAATTTACCCGGCAGGGCTGCGGCAGGACACTCGAGGTCGTGCAGGATCCGTGGCGACCGTCAGGGCGCGGCCGCCCCGGGTGCCCCCGATCTCGCTGGCCCTGGGAGAAGACATGCTTTAACTTGTCGCGCGTCCTGACGACCCGCCGCCGCCGGTGCCCGAGGCCGTGCCAGTGTCCCGCGAGAGCTTCGTGGCTGCGATGGGGCGGGCTGCTCCCGGGGTGTGGATTCTCACGACCTTCGGTGCTCAGGGCCGCGCTGGCCTTACGGTGAGTTCGGTGGCGTCGGTGTCGGCCGAACCGCCGATGGTGCTGGCCTGCGTGAATCGCAGGAATGCGGTCCGGGACGCCGTTCTGGAGGCCGGCGGTTTCGCGCTGAATCTACTGCCGGACAGCCAGGCGACCCTCGCCGATGTCTTCGCCGGCCGGCCGGCCGAAGGCGAGCCCTTCGACTTCGGACGCGCCGAGTGGACGACCGGCGCCACGGGGTCGCCCCTGCTGGTTCAGGCGGCGGCCCATTTCGACTGCGTGCTGTCCTCCAGCTTCGAGGCCGGCACC
>JBAXBV010000052.1:0-14674 GCA_037141795.1 Betaproteobacteria bacterium | reverse complement strand
GCCGCCTCGCCCGCGGCGACGGTCTCGGGTCCGAGCGTGGCCCTCGCGGACGGTGCGCCGTCGTCCGGCACAGCCGCTGCGATTCCGGAGGAGAACTTGCCGTAGGCCAGCAGGTAGGGACCCGGTCCCCGCGCCGCGAAGACGATCTCGGGCGGGCGCCACCGCAGGAGCAGCCGGGGCGCGCGCGACGGAATCCTGCCGGGCGCCGTGGTGAGTTGCGCCCGGTAGAACCGGGCCGGGGGCGCGGCCACTGGGAACGGCTCGCCGACCAGGGTGGCACCGGGCCGCTCCAGCCGGAAGGCGGTCCCCCGGCCGGCGGGCTGCCAGGGGACGCGTGGATCCTGCCGGGTCTGGATCTCCATTTGCAGGATGGCGTCCTCGCCGGGGAGCACGAGACTCGCTTCCTCTGCCGCCAGCCGCGCCCCGGTGTCGTATTCCCAGGCCCGCCCCGGGGTCTCGGATTCCTCGCCATCGAAGGTGGCGGAGACCATGGGGACCGCGGCGCCATCGGCGATGAGCGCATCCACGGCCACGAGCGGCAGTCTGCCCTCCTTCCCCGGGCGCAGGCGCAGGTAGCGGCCGTCGGTGGCCGGGAACCGGATCAGCCTCCGCACCAGGGGCTCGCCGCCTGTCGGGAGGCGGAAGACGGGTTCGTCCCGGGCGACGGGCGTCCAGGACAGGAGGTCCGGGCTGGTCTCCAAGCTGACCGGCATGAAGACGGCATCGGGCCCCGGGGCCAGCACCAGATCGAGCCCGGCGAGCGGGGGGTGGGCCGCACCCGTGTCCAGGATCCACGCAGCCGTCCGGGCGGTCAGCGCACGCGGCACCCCGGAGCGCAGCCGGATGGCGAGGATTGCGCCACCGGCATCCACCTCGAACGCGACGGGCTCGGGATCGCCCGGTCGGCCTGGCGCTTCCGGCACCGCATGGATGGTCGGACGCAGGCGCCGCTCCGGCACCGGCGGCGTCGGTGGCCAGCGCACCGAATGGGGCAGTGCCTCGCCCGCGCCGTTGAACACCTGGACGTCGCGCAGATCCGGGTAGGCGACGTGGCGTTGAACGGTGGCAGGCAGGCGCACGGCGTGGCGGGCCGCGCCGGGAGGCACGATGATTTCGGCCGTGTAGCCGAAGCTGGACGGCCCCGGCGAAGCCGCGCCGATCCCCGTGGCCGCCGCCACGACGGCCGCCACCGTTGCCAGAACCCGACCCCGCATACGGGTGCAGAGGGCAGGGAGAGGCTTCAATGGCGAACCGTGTATCACCCGTGCAGGCCGGAGAACCGCCGTCAGGGGTCCCCGGGACGGGAGGACAGGGCTGCGTCCACCACGTCCCGCGTGAGGTGCGGCGCGAACATCTCGATGAAATCGTAGGCGAAGCCGCGCAGGTACGTGCCGCGGCGGATGCCGATGCGCGTGGTGTTGGGTTCGAACAGGTGGCTCGCGTCGATCGCGCGCAACTGGCGGTCCCGCTTCGGGTCGAAAGCCATCTGCGCGATGATGCCCACGCCGAGACCCAGTTCCACGTAGGTCTTGATCACGTCCGCATCGATCGCGGTGAGCACGATGTCGGCCGAGAGGCCGCGGTCCTCGAAGGCGCGCTGCATGGTGGACCGCCCCGTGAAGGCGAAGTCGTAGGTGATGATGGGGTGTTTCGCCAGGGCCTCCAGAGACAGTCGCTTCATGGCGAGCAGCGGGTGACCGGGCGGCACCACCACGCAGCGGTTCCACTCGTAGCAGGGCAGCATCGCCAGCCGGTCGTACATGTCGAGGGCCTCGGTGGCGATGGCGATGTCCGCCTGCCCGTGGGTGACCTGTTCGGCGATCTGCGTGGGGCTGCCCTGGCGCAGGGACAGGCGGACCTGCGGGTAGCGCTTGACGAAGCGTCGCACCACCGGCGGCAGGGCGTATCGGGCCTGGGTGTGCGTCGTGGCGATGGTGAACGATCCGGTGGTCTCGTGGTGGAACTCCGCACTCACGTCCTTGAGGCTGCGGGCCTCCAGCAGGATGCGCTCGGCGATCGCGAGGACTTCCTGGCCGGGGGGCGTGATGCCGACGAAGCGCTTGCCGGCGCGCACGAAGATGGTCACGCCGAGTTCTTCCTCGAGCTGCAGGATCTGCTTGCTGAGGGCCGGCTGCGACGTGAACAGGCTCTGGGCGGCCTTGGACAGGTTCAGGTCCTGCCTCGACACCTCGACGATGGTGCGAAACTGCTGGAGCTTCATGGGGGGCGGTGCTCCGAGATAGGGTGGTTACCGGGAGGGTTCCGCAGTCACGGCGGCTGCCTGCACGGCGGACAGCGCTGCCGCGACGAGTCCGGGCCCGGCGCCGGGCCGGTGAGCGTCCTCGCTGAGGGTGCGCCGCCAGGCACGCGCGCCCGGCTGTCCCTGGAAGAGGGGCAGGAGGTGGCGGGTCATGGCGGACAGCGGCGTGCCGGCAGCGAATTCCCGCTCGAGGTAGGGCATGAAGGCCTCCACGGTCTCGTGGCGGCTGCCATGTGTCGCCGGTTCGCCGAACAGGACGGGGTCCACGCCGGCCAGCATCCAGGGGTTGTAGTACGCCTCCCGGCCGAGCATCACGCCATCCACCCGGGCGAGTTGTTCCTCGGCGGCCGGCAGGGTCCGCAGCCCGCCGTTCAGGACGACGGACATGTCGGGAAAGTCGCGTCGCAGATCCTGCACCACGCCATAGCGCAGCGGCGGGATCTCCCGGTTTTCCTTCGGAGAAAGGCCGTCGAGCCAGGCATTGCGGGCGTGCACGATGACCGTGCGGCACCCGCTTTCCCGCACGGCGCGCACGAGTGTACAGAGTCGGTCGGTGGATTCGTCGCGGTCGATGCCGATGCGCGTCTTGACGGTCACCGGGATCGGGGACGCCGCCCCCATGGCCTCGACGCAGGCCGCCACCAGATCGGGCTCGGCCATGAGGCAGGCGCCGAAGCGGCCGCTGCGGACCCGGTCGCTCGGGCAGCCCACGTTGAGGTTGACCTCGTCATAGCCATGGAGTGCGGCCATGCGCGCGCAGCGGGCCAGTTCGGCGGGGTTGGAGCCTCCCAGCTGGATGGCGATCGGATGTTCCGCCGGATCGAAGCGCAGGAACCGGGGAGCATCGCCGTGCAGGAGCGCCCCGGTCGTGATCATCTCCGTGTACAGGCGGGCGCGACGGCTCAGCAGGCGCAGGAAGAATCGCGCGTGCCGGTCCGTCAGATCCATCATGGGCGCCACGCAGAAGCGGTGCGGATTCGGGCTTGGCATCGTCTGGCTCGGGCCAGGGGAAGCAGAAGCAGCGATTGTAGCGATCAACGCCTGCCAGGGTCAGGCCACCTGGCGGCCGCCGCGCCACGTGCCCATGGGGAAGGCGATGCCGTCGCACAGCCGGACCCTCACGAAGTCCGCCCTGCGCCCGGTGGCGATGCAGCCGCGGTCCTCCAGGCCCGCCAGGCGCGCCGGCGTGGTGGACACCGTCCGGACGGCGTCCTGGAGGGACCAGCCCGCCCGGTCGCGCAGTGCGAACGGCGTCTGCAGCAGCCGGTGCGGCTCATTCCAGGACGCGAACGCAGTCAGGCCGGCAACCACCTCGCCGTCCGCCCGCCTTTCCCAGGCATCCTGCGTCTCGACGATGTCCCGGGACAGCAGGATGACGCTGAGGCCGCGCTGCTGGGCCGAAATCATGGCGGTGACCGTTTCCGGGAAGGCGACGGCCGCGAGCCTGGCCTCCGCGGCGCGGGCGATGTCCTCGGGCTGGCGGCAGTGAAGCCGTGCCTCCCTGATGCGCGAGCCGTCCGGTGGTGTGCCCAGGCGCCAGTTTCCACCCGACGACACCAGCCGGACGCGCGGCCACGACCACACCGCGACCGCATCCTCCGCCGGGGGGGTGCCGAGTTCCAGGTGTCCGTGGTGGTCGGCGCGGAGCAGGCCCTGGGCAGTGGCCTGGTCGATGCACGCGCCGACATCGGCCTCGTCGAGGGGGGTGCCGGGTCCGGCGAGGGGCAGGCCGTGGAGCACGGTCGTGACCCCGCTGCTGCTGGCGGCGAGGTCGTGAATGCAGAGCGCGGTGAGCAGGTCGGGCCGGCGGTGACGGGTCATCTGGAGGGTGGCCGAGAACAGGTCGACGAGGCCCGGCAGCAGGAAATCGCCCCCGAGGTCTTCCGCCCCCGGAAGGCTCGTGGCGCCGAGTTCGACGCGGGCAATCCGGTCGACATGGATCTCGACCGTTCCGAGAAAGACCTCGCGGGGCGTGACCACCCGCGCGTTCGTGAATATCCTTCGACGCATGACCGGAGGGTAGCAGACTGGGCGCCGGGCGCCGACGTCCGGGGCGGGAGGTGCGACGCCCGGACGGCCCGTCTTTTCCAGGCCGGACCGCCCGCCGGATGCCCGACCGGGAACCCGGAGGCGTGCCCGCGGTTCAAAGCCCTGTCGTTTGTAACTTTCCTGCCAGGAGTGTCCAGAAGATGAACAGATCGATCGTTGCCTCCGCAGTCGCCGTGGCCTTTGCCGCGGGCCTCTTTGCCGCGCAGTTCGGCCTCGAGCGCGCAGTCGTCGGCGAGACGCATGCGGTCAACAAGCCGGCGGCGGAAACCTCCGCCCCGGCCGCGGCCCTTCCCGATTTCAGCGCCCTCGTGGAGAGTCAGGGGCCGGCCGTGGTCAACATCAGCGTTGCCCGGGTCGTCCGCAATGGTGACGGAGGGTCTGGCAATCCCGCCGATCCCCTCCAGGAGTTCTTCCGCCGCTTCCACCAGATGCCCCAGGAACAGGAGGACGAGCAGCCCGCGCCCCAGGGCGTGGGCTCCGGCTTCATCATCAGCCCCGACGGTTACGTGCTCACGAATGCCCACGTCGTGAAGGGGGCGGACGAGGTGACCGTGAGGCTCACCGATCGCCGGGATTTCCCGGGCCGTGTCGTCGGCGTCGATTCCCGCACGGACGTGGCGCTTCTCAAGATCGACGCCACGGGGCTGCCCACCGTGCGCATCGGCAATCCGGATGTGGTCAAGGTCGGCAACTGGGTGGCAGCCATCGGGTCGCCCTTCGGACTCGAGAGCACTGTGACGGCCGGCATCGTGTCCGCGAAGTCCCGCAGCCTTCCCAGCGATGCGTACGTGCCCTTCATCCAGACCGACGTCGCCGTCAACCCCGGCAACTCGGGCGGGCCGCTCTTCAACCTTGCGGGTGAGGTCATCGGAATCAACTCGCAGATCTACAGCCGGACCGGTGGATACATGGGCCTGTCCTTTGCCATCCCGATCGACGTGGCCATGAAGGTCAAGGATGATTTCCTGAAGTACGGCAAGGTGCAGCGCGGGCGGATCGGCGTCACCATCCAGCAGGTGAACAAGGACCTTGCCGGGACTTTCGGCCTCGATCGGCCCCGTGGTGCGCTGGTCGCGGGCGTGGAGCGGGGCGGCCCGGCCGACGCCGCAGGTCTCCGTGTGGGGGATGTCATCCTGTCCGTCAATGGCAAGGCCGTGGACCAGTCGATCGATCTTCCGCGCATGATCGGCGAAGGGCGGCCCGGCAGTTCGTTCCGGCTCGAGGTCTGGCGGGACGGCAAGGCGCGCGCGATGGAGGTGAAACTCGGCGAAACGCCGGCGGAGCAACTCGCCGATGCCGGGGCGACGGTGCGGCCCGCGCAACTTGGTCTCGTGGTTCGTCCGCTCGACCCCGCGGAGCGGCAACGGCTCCAGACCCGCAGTGGTGTGGTGGTGGAGCGTGCGGCGGGACCGGCGGCGAAGGCCGGAATCCGCCCGGGCGACGTCATCATCGCCCTCAACAGCGAGCCCGTCGAGTCCGCGGAGGCGCTCCGCGACATTCTGGAGCGGTCCAGGGACCGGGTTGCCCTGCTGGTCCAGCGCAAGGCCGCGCGGTTCTTCGTGCCGGTGCCGATGGGTTGACCGCCGGCCGGGGGGGGGGGCGCAGCGCGCGGCCGCCTTCCCCTGACTTCAGAGGTCGGTCCGGTAGCGTCCCTGAACGCCTTCGTCGAAGGCGTGGATTTCGTGTTCGGCGAGCCCGCCGTTCTCAGCGATTTCCTGGCCGAAGGAAACAGCCAGCGGCGTGGGCCAGGTGCCGGGTTGCCAGACCTCGCTGCGCAGCAGGGCCTTGGCGCAGTGGAAGTAGCAGCGGGTCGGGGTTACCCGGATGGCCAGCCGTGCGGGCTTTCCCCGGGAGGCCAGTTCCGCGCAGAGTTCCCGATCGTCATCCAGACAGGCCGTTCCCTCGACCCGCAGCATCTCGCCCGTGCCGGGCACCAGTGCCGTGAGGGCGACGCGCCCGTTGTCCACGATGTTGTGCAGGGCGCTCGCGAGGCGGTTGCCGCTGCGTTCCGGAACGAGCAGTTCCCGGCGGCTCCGGACCTGCAGGAAGCCAGGGCGGTCACCTCGCGGGGAAACCATGGGGTTGCCGCCGGCATCGACCGTGGCGAGGAATGCCAGGGTGCTGCGGGTCAGGAAATCCTGCGCCTGCGCGGTCAGGTGGTCGTGAAACTTCCGGACCACCACCGGCGAGGGCTGGCCGATCAGCGTGGCGAGCCTCTCCGCCGAATCGATGACGGCCACGGCCGAGACACCGGCTACTTCATCGTCGGCATGACGAACTCGGCGCCCGAGCGGATGCCGGCCGGCCAGCGGCTGGTGATGGTCTTGACACGGGTGAAGAACCGGACGCCCTCCGGCCCGTAGACATTGTGGTCGCCGAAGAGCGAATTCTTCCAGCCCCCGAAACTGTGGAAGGCCATCGGGACGGGAATGGGGACGTTGATGCCGACCATGCCGATCTGCACGCGGGTGGCGAACTCCCGCGCCGCGTCGCCGTCCCGGGTGAAGATGGACACACCGTTGCCGTATTCGTGGTCGTTGACGAGCTTGACCGCCGCCTCGAAGTCCGGCACCCGCACGACGGACAGGACGGGGCCGAAGATTTCCTCGCGGTAGATCGTCATGTCCGGGGTCACGTCGTCGAACAGGCAACCGCCCAGGAAGAATCCCGTCTCGCAACCGGCCGGCTTGAATCCGCGGCCATCGACCACCAGACGGGCGCCTTCGGCGACTCCCCGGTCCACGTAACCCGTGACCTTGGAGAGGTGCTGGGAGGTGACCAGCGGACCCATTTCGGCAGCCGGGTCCATGCCCTCGCTGATCTTGAGGTCCCTCGCGCGCTGTGCCAGTTTCCCGACGAGTGCGTCGGCAACGCTTCCGACCGCGACGGCCACGGAAATGGCCATGCAGCGCTCTCCTGCGGCACCGTAGGCCGCGCCCATGAGCGCGTCGACGGCCTGGTCGAGATCGGCGTCGGGCATCACCACCAGGTGGTTCTTCGCTCCGCCGAGGGCCTGGACGCGCTTCCCGTGGCGGGCGCCGGTCTCGTAGATGTACCGCGCGATCGGGGTGGAGCCGACGAAGCTGACCGAGGCCACGTCCGGATGGGTCAGGAGCGCGTCCACGGCCACCTTGTCGCCCTGGATCACGTTGAAGACACCGTCGGGGAGGCCGGCCTCGCGGAGCAGGCTGGCGAGCAGCAGGCTGGCGGACGGGTCACGCTCCGAGGGCTTGAGCACGAAGGTGTTGCCGCAGGCGATCGCAACGGGAAACATCCACAGCGGAACCATGGCCGGGAAGTTGAAGGGCGTGATCCCCGCGCACACGCCGAGCGGCTGGCGCAACGACCAGGAGTCGATCCCGGTGCCGATCTGCTCCGTGAACTCGCCCTTCAGCAGGTGGGGAATGCCGCAGGCGAATTCCACCACCTCGAGGCCGCGGACGACCTCGCCCTTCGCATCCGAGAAGACCTTTCCGTGCTCCGCGGTGAGGATCGCCGCGAGTTCGTCGGCGTGTTCCTCGATGAGATCCTTGAACCGGAACATCACCCGGGCCCGCTTGAGGGGCGGCGTGGCCGCCCAGGCCGGGGCCGCCGCCCGCGCGGCCTGCACGGCGGCGTCCACCTCGGCCGCCGACGCGAGTGCCACCCGCCCGCTGACCTGGCCTCGGGCGGGATTGAAGACGTCCGCGGTGCGGCCGCTCGTTCCCGGGATCTCGCGGCCATTCAGCCAGTGGGGGATGTCCTTGATTTCCAGGGAGGCTTCGATGGGTCTGTTCATGTTCGCGGGGCCTGAAATGGGAAGAGGGACCTGTTCCGTGGTGGCGGTCACCGGGGTCAGCGGTGGTCCGCCGGGAAGTCGTCGAGCGGATAGATGGGGCGGCGCAGCTTGCGGTATTCGAAGGCGGTCCAGTCGGATGTGCCCACACCGGGAGCGTCGCAGAAGACCATGCCCTTCGCGATCGGCAGAAACACCGGGCGGAAGTACATGCGGGATTTCAGGAGCAGGAAGCGCTTGCGCGCGGGGTCGATGCCCACGCTGGTGAAGACCGCCCGGTCCCAGGGCTCCTGGTTGCGCTCGATCACGACGATTTCGGCGTCTCCCGTATCGAGCACCGCCGCGCGGCCCATGTAGCACCGCATGCCGGTGAACTGCGGCCCGGTGACGGTGTATTCGCCATCGGTGATCGCCCGCACGACGCCCGTGAGCCGCAACGGCTCGCCCTTCCGGCCAATGGCGGGCATGTCCATCTTGCCCCCGATGTCCAGCGTGACGGTGGCACCGACGCCGGCCGCGATCATGGCCGCCACGGCGTCCGGGTCCCGGACAGGCCCGACCGCAATGCCGGTGAGTCCGGCCCGGAGGGCATCGCGCAGGACGTACATGGTGTCCTGGTTGGCTCCGGAGGCGCAGTTGTCCGCGTGGTCCAGCAGCAGAATGGGGCCGCCGGTCTCATCCGCGAGCCGTCGTGCCTCGGCAAGGGCCTGGTCGAGGGGCTGACCGCGGTAGATGAATTCCTCACGCCGGGCCCAGGCCACGTCCAGGATCCGGTTGCACTCCGCGCGGGCCAGGTCGGCGTCGCCGTCGGCCACGGTGACGACACTGATGCCGGCTTCCGCCATGTCGGCCTGCTGGAAGCCGCCGAACGCACTCGCGGCGAGCAGTCCCCGGCGCTCCGCTTCACGGGCGGCTTCGGTGAAGGCCTGATTGGGACCCTCGTTCGTGTTCTGCCTGAGGGTGTGGGCCAGCAAGGGGCGGTTACCCCAGGCCATCACGGGATTGACCTCGCCGCGCAGGGCCCGCAGCAGGATGCTGCCGGCGAGCTGCCCGGCCTCGTACTGGTCCACGTGCGGATAGGTCTTGTACCCGGCAATCACCGTGGCATTGGCCACCATGGCGGCGGTCACGTTCGCATGCAGGTCCAGCGAGACGCCGATCGGGGTGCGGGGCGCGGCCCGGCGCACTTTCTCGAGGAGCGTGCCTTCGCCGTCGTCCGTGCGGTCGGCCACCACCATCGCGCCGTGGAGGTCGAGCAGGATGGCGTCGCAGCCCCCGGCCACGGCGTCGCAGAGGATGTCGCAGACGCGGTCGTAGGCACGTCCGTCCACTGGCCCGCTCGGATTGGCCCATGCCGCGAAGGGGGTGACGATTTCCGCCCCTGCGGCTTCCGCCAGGTGGATGAAGGCCGCCATGGGCAGGCGGGTGTGGCGCATGGACTCGTAGGCATCCCGACCCAGGGCCGGCCCACCGTGACCGCCGAAGGACTCCCAGGGGGTGGCCACCGGCGAGAAGGTGTTGGTTTCGTGCTGCAGCTGGGCGATGACGAATTTCATGGACCGGTGGGGCGCAGGAGAGGGGCCGGAGGGCTGCGGGAGTGGTCGCTCCCGCAGCGGATGGTCACGGCAGCGTCTTCAGGACGTCGCTGACGGTCTCGAAGATGCGATCGATCTGGGATTTTTCAATGATGAGCGGTGGAGACAGTGCGATGGTGTCGCCCGTGGTCCGGATCAGGACGCCCTTCTCGTAGGCACGCAGGAAGGCTTCGAAGGCCCGCACCGTGGGCTTGCCGGGAATCGGTTCGAGTTCGATGCCTGCCACGAGACCGATGTTGCGGATGTCCACGACGTGTGGGAGGCCCCTGAGGGAGTGGACCGCGTCTTCCCAGTAGCCCGACAGTTCCCGGGCCCGTTCGAAGAGCTTCTCCTCCGCGAAGAGGTCGAGCGTGGCGATCGCCGCGGCGGCGGCCAGCGGGTGACCGGAGTAGGTGTACCCGTGATAGAACTCGATGGCGCTCGCCGGGCCGCTCATGAAGGTCTCGTAGATCTCGTTGCGCACGATGACCGCGCCCATCGGCACGGCCGCGTTCGTGAGGGCCTTGGCGCAGGTGATCAGGTCGGGTGTCACGCCGAAGGTCTGGGCGGCGAAGGGGTGCCCCGTGCGCCCGAAGCCGGTGATGACCTCGTCGAAGATCAGCAGGATGCCGTGCTTCGTGCAGATCTCGCGCAATTTCTCCAGATAGCCCTTCGGCGGCACCAGCACGCCGGTGGAGCCTGCCACGGGCTCGACGATCACGGCGGCGATGTTCGAGGCGTCGTGCAGGGCGACCAGTTGTTCGAGGGACTCCGCCAGGTGGGCGCCCCATTCGGGCTGGCCGCGGGAGTAGGCATTGGCCGAGAGATTGTGGGTGTGCGGGAGGTGGTCCACGTTGGGCAGCAGGCTGCCTCCGAAGACCTTGCGGTTGGCGACCATGCCGCCCACGGAGATGCCGCCAAACCCCACCCCGTGATAGCCGCGCTCCCGGCCGATGAAGCGGGTGCGGGTGCCTTCGCCCCGTGCCCGGTGGTAGGCGAGCGCCATCTTGAGGGCCGTGTCCACCGCCTCGGAGCCGGAGTTGACGAAGAACGCATGACCCATTCCCTGCGGCGCGATGCGAACGAGGCGTTCGGCCGCCACGAAGGCGGCCGGGTGGTGCATCTGGAAGCCGGTCACGTAATCCACGTTCTCGGCCTGCTGCCGGATGGCGTCGATGATCGGGCGCCGGCAGTGGCCGCCATTGACCGCCCAGAGGCCGGCGATGCCGTCGAGGATCTGGCGCCCGTCGATGGCCGTGTAGTGCATGTCCTTCGCCGACACCAGCAGCCGCGGTTGCTGCTTGAACTGGCGGTTGGCCGTGAACGGCAGCCAGAGCGGATCCATGTTCAGATCCTTCAGGGACTCGGGAATCAGATCGCGGATGTTCATGGACGGCGCTCCACAGAGTTATGTGCCCACGACGCTGACCGATGCGCCGGGGCTGGGCACCGAGAAGTATAGCCCCGCGCCCCCCCTCGGGCTATCATCCGGAGTCGATCGTCAGGTCGTCCCTGCAGCGACGGATGTTGGCCGGCGGCGCAGGGCTGGCCGGCGGTCCCGGAGACACCCCTGTTGCAACCGGTCCAGTCCCCCATCCATGCCCGACTTCATCCTGCATCACTATCCCGGTTCCCCGTTCGCCGAGAAGGCGCGGCTCATGCTCGGTTTCAAGGGCGCTTCGTGGCGGTCGGTCACGGTACCCCGCTGGATGCCGAAGCCGGACCTCATGCCGCTCACCGGGGGGTACCGGCGGACCCCGGTGGCGCAGGTCGGGGCGGACGTCTTCTGCGACACGGCGTGCATCGCCCGGGAGGTGGAGCGCCGGTTTCCTGGGCCCGCACTCTTCCCCGACAGCATCCGGGGTGCCGCCGCGGTCCTCGGCGCCTGGGCGGACCGGACGCTCTTCTTCGACGTGGTGGGCGTCGTGTTCGGAACCCTCGGACCGGCGGTGCCCCGCGAACTTCGGGAAGACCGGCTCAAGTTCTCCGATGGCGTGATCGATCTCGACCGGTACACGGCGGACCAGCCGCATCTCCGGGCCCAGTTGCGCGCCCACCTGTTCTGGCTCGAGCACGCCATGGATGACGGCCGGGCCCATCTCTTCGGTGCGCAGCCGTGCTACGCCGACTTCTGCGTCTGGGGCCCCCTGTGGATGCTCCACAACCGGGTGCCCGACCTGGCGTTGCTCTCGGACATGCCCTTCCTGCGGTCGTGGGTCGCAAGGATGGAGGCCATCGGGCATGGAACCCCTTCGGTCCTCGAGCCCCGGGATGCCCTCGAGGTCGCGCGGGCGGCTTCGCCGGCGCTGCCGGAACTCGGCCACCCGGAGTTCCCGGCCGGTTTCGAACCGGGCAGCGCGGTGACGGTGGCGGCGGACGACTACGGGCGGGATCCGGTGCGGGGGACCCTGGTGGACGCCAACGCGCAGCGGCTGGTGCTCCGGCGTGCCGACCCGCTGGTGGGCGAGGTGAACGTGCATTTCCCGAGGGCCGGGTTCCGGCTCACGGCTGGCCACTGAGCCGCCGTCGACTGTCTGGAGAACAATCCGATGGATCTGAACTACACCCCCGACGAACTCGCCTTCAGGGAAGAGGTGCGCGGATTCCTCGCGGCCCGGCTGCCGCACGAACTCGCCCGCAAGGTGATCGAGCACAAGCGGCTGTCCAAGGAAGATTACTTGCTCTGGCAGAGGATCCTCCACGAGCGCGGGTGGATCGCGCCCAACTGGTCCGTCGAACTGGGCGGCTGCGGCTGGAACGCCGTGCAGCGGCACATCTTCGAGGAGGAGTGCGCCTCAGCGGGCGCGCCGCCCGTGATCGCCTTCGGCGTCTACATGGTGGGCCCGGTCATCGCGGCGTTCGGCTCGGACTGGCAGAAGGATCACTACCTGCCCCGCATCCTCTCGTCGGAGGACTGGTGGTGCCAGGGCTATTCGGAGCCCGGTTCCGGGTCCGACCTCGCTTCCCTGCGGACCACGGCCGTGCGCGACGGCGACCACTACGTGGTGAACGGTCAGAAGACCTGGACCACGCTCGCCCAGTACGCCGACATGATGTTCTGCCTCGTGCGCACCAGCGCCACGGGCAAGAAGCAGGAAGGCATCTCGTTCCTGCTGATCGACATGCGATCACCCGGCGTGGAGGTGCGGCCCATCATCACGCTCGATGGTGAACACGAGGTGAACGAGGTGTGGCTGCAGGACGTGCGGGTGCCGGTGCGGAATCTCGTGGGGGAGGAGGGTCGGGGCTGGACCTGCGCGAAGTTCCTGCTTTCCAACGAGCGGACCGGCATTGCGGGCGTGTCCCGCTCCAAGCGGGAACTCGCCTATCTCAAGGCCATCGCGGCACAGGAGATCGCCGGCGGGCGGCCGCTCATCGAGCGGCCCAGTTTCCGGGACCGCATCGCCCGCGTGGAGATCGACCTCATGGCCCTGGAGATCACCGTGCTGCGCGTGCTGTCCGCCGACCGGCAGGGGAAACCCCTGGGACCCGAAGCCTCCATCCTGAAGATCAAGGGTACCGAGATCCAGCAGGCCCTCACGGAACTGATGATGGAGGCCGTGGGCCCCTGGGCCCTGCCGCACCTGCCCGCGCAGTGGAGCGACCACTGGCTGGGCGAGCGCGTCGGCCCCGATTACGCCGCACCCCTGGCCGCCCGTTACTTCAACTACCGCAAGGTCAGCATCTACGGCGGATCGAACGAGATCCAGCGCAACATCATCGCGCAGGCCGTGCTCGGCCTCTGACGCGCCGCCCCCCACCCACCGTGTGAGCCCTCCATGGATTTCGACTTCACCGAAGAGCAGCGCCTGCTGCAGGACTCCGTCGTCCGGTTTCTCGAGAAGAACTATTCCTTCGAGACCAGGCGGGAGATCGTGGCCTCCCGGGTGGGCTACAGTCCCGTGGCCTGGGAAGGCCTGGCGAGCCTCGGCATGCTGGGCGTGCCCGTGCCCGCCGACCGCGGCGGATTCGGGGGCGGCGGCGTGGAGACCATGATCGTCATGGAGGCCCTGGGGCGGCACCTGAGCGTGGAGCCCTACCTGGGGACCGTGGTGATGGCCGCCAGCTGTGTTGCCACCGTGGGAACGGTGGAGCAGAAGGACTACCTGCTGCCGCTCGTGATGGACGGCTCCATGCGCCTCGCCTGTGGCTTCGGCGAGCCGGGTTCCCGCTACGACCTCAACCACGTGGAAACCACGGCGCGGGAGGACGGCGGTTTCTGGGTCCTGAACGGAAGCAAGTCCGTGGTCATGCACGGGGCGGTCGCCGACCTGCTCATCGTGTCGGCGCGCACTGCGGGCGGTCCGACGGATCGGGAGGGCGTCAGCCTGTTCTTCGTGAACCCCGCGGAGGACGGCGTGTCGGGGCGGGAGTATCCCACCTACGACGGCATGCGGGCGGCCGACATCGGGTTCGAGGACGTCCGGGTCAGTGGCGATTCCCTCATCGGCGTGGCCGGCAACGGACTGCCGGTCGTCGAGCTCACGGTCGACCGGGCCATCGCGGCGCTCTGTGCCGAAGCCGTCGGCATCATGGAGGCCCTCCATGCCGCCACGCTCGACTACCTGAAGACCCGCCAGCAGTTCGGCGTGCCGATCGGCCGCTTCCAGGCCCTGCAGCACCGCATGGTGGACATGCTCATGCACTGCGAGCAGGCCCGGTCCATGGCGCTGCTTGCAGCGGTCAAGGTGGACGACCCGAACCCGGTGGAGCGCCGGCGGGCCGTTTCGGCGGCCAAGGAGCTCGTGGGGCGCGCTTCCCGCGCCGTCGCTCAGGAGGCCATCCAGCTGCACGGCGGGATGGGCATGACCGACGAGCTGATCGTCGGTCACTACGTCAAGCGTCTCACGGCCATCGACACGACCTTCGGCGATGCTGACCATCATCTGGAGCGGTTCGCCCTGGCCGGGTCCGCGCCGGCGGAGGCGATTCTCGAGAAGCCGCGGTCGCGGTGGAAACAGCTGTGAAGGAGAGGGGGGATACAGGCATGGCGATGGATAGGGTGGGGGTGGTGGG
>JBAXBV010000051.1:0-15214 GCA_037141795.1 Betaproteobacteria bacterium | reverse complement strand
GAGCCTGCCGCTCGACATGCTCGGTGGCGCGCGCCGGGCTGGCGCCCTCGCGCTGCGGATCGAGCCTTCCCTCGAGGCGCTCCTGGAGTTGCTGGCTGCCGGCTATCCGGTGGTGGTCCTGCAGAACCTGTCACTGTCGTGGTATCCCATGTGGCACTACGCGCTGGTCGTCGGCTACGACCGGTCCGGGCAGAGGATCACGCTGCGTTCGGGCCGGGAGGCGCGGCAGGTGCTGCCTCTCGCCACCTTCGACCGCACCTGGGCGCGTTCGGGCCGCTGGGCGATGATCGCCACGCCGCCTGGCGACATCCCGCCGGGCGCGGCCGCAGGCGCCTACACCGAGGCGGCACTCGCCCTGGAACGGACCGGCCAGATCGCCGCCGCCCGCGTCGCCTACGCGGCCGGAGCGGGCCACTGGCCGGACGAGCTGCCCCTGCGCATCGGCCTTGCCAATGTCGCCATGGCTGCCGGCGACCGGGCGGCGGCCGAACAGGCGCTCCGGGAGGCGGTCCGGCGACACCCGCGCTCGGACGCGGCACTCAACAACCTCGCCCATCTCCTCGCCGACACCGGCCGCCCCGACGAGGCGGAGGCGCTCGCCACCGCGGCGACAGGGCTTCGCGGCCCGCACGAGGCCACCGCGCGGCGCACGCTCGAGGAGATCCGCGCGACCCGGACGCCGCCGGGCACGAACCGGGCGCAGTCCCTGGAGATACCGTAAGCCGGCATTCCATAAGCTTGCCAATCATAAGCTAGGCAACTATTATTGCGGCCATGTTCCGGGAAGACCTGTCGCGCAACTTCGGCTTCATTCTCAACGACGTGGCGCGCCTCATGCGCACCACGTTCGACCGTCGCGTGCGGGCGCTCGGCCTCACCCGCTCCCAGTGGTGGGTGCTCAACCACCTGTTCCGCCACGACGGCGCCACCCAGTCCGAGCTGGCGGACGTGCTGGAGATCGAGAAGGCCACCCTCGGCCGCCTGCTGGACCGTCTGGAACAGAAGGGCTGGATCCGGCGCGAGGCAGACGCCGCCGACCGGCGGGCAAAGCGCGTTCACCTGACCGAGGAAGTCGAGCCCGCCATGAAGACCATGCGCGCCGCCGCGGCCGAACTGCGGCGGGACGCCCTCGCAGGGCTGCCGGCCGACCAGCGGGAAGCCTTCGTGGACACCCTGCTCGCCATCAAGTCCAACCTGTCCCGCTCCGACAACGGCGCCGCGCGCAACGGCCGCCGCGCGGCCGCGGGGAAGTGACCGTGGGTCTGCTGCGCCGGGTCTTCACGGGACGCCGCCTGTTGCGCCTGTTCCTGCTGGTGGTCGTGCCCGCCGCGGCAATCGTCGCCGGCCTGGGCGCCTACGCCCGTGCCGGGCGGATGGCCGAGACCGAAAACGCCTACGTCAAGTCGGAGATGATCGCCATCGCCGCCGAGGTCTCGGGCCGGGTCGTGGAGGTGGGCGTGCGCGACAACCAGCCGGTGACCGCCGGAGACCTCCTGTTCCGCATCGACCCGGCCCCCTTCGAGATTGCCGTCGCCCGCGCGCGAGCCCAGATGGAAGTCGTGCGCACCGATGTCCAGTCGCTGCGTGCCGAGTACCGCGCCACCCTGCGCGAAGCCGAGGAGACCGAAGAGCAGATCGCCTTCCTGACCCGCCAGTTCGAGCGCCAGGAAAAGCTGCGCGAGACGGGCATGAGCCGCGCCGACGCCTACGACGAGGCGCGGCACAACCTGGAACTCGCGCGGCGTCGCCTCGTGAGCGTGCGCGAACGCACCAGCCGATCGGTGGCGAGCCTCGCAGGCGACCCCAACCTGCCCGTCGAGCGCTTCCCCAGGCACATGGAGGCCCGCGCGGCGCTGGATGCGGCGCTGGCGCAACTGGCCCGCGCCAGCGTGCGCGCGCCCTCGGCCGGTGTCGTCACCAACATGAAGCTCCAGGTGGGAGAGCACATCGCCCAGGGCACGCCGGCATTCAGCCTGATCGGTGGTCGCGCGCCCTGGGTGGAGGCCAACTTCAAGGAAACACAGCTCACGCACATGCGCGTCGGACAGCGGGCCACGATCACCGCGGATGCCTATCCCGATGCCGAGTGGTCGGCGGTGGTGGCCTCCATCGCACCCGCCACGGGCGCGGAATTCGCCGTGCTGCCGCCGCAGAATGCCACGGGGAACTGGGTCAAGGTGGTCCAGCGCATTCCGGTCAGCCTCGACGTGCTGCAACCGCCCGGCGCGCCGCCGCTGCGGGCCGGGATGACGGTCACCGTCCGCGTGGACACCGGGCATCCCAATGGCCTGCCGCGCACGGTCAGGCGGCTGATCGACGAGGGCTACCTGCCCCGGTTCCTGCAACCGGGCGCGGCCCTCGCGCGGGACTGACCGGTCCGGCCATGACCCAGGGGGTAGCCAGCGCGCCCAGGCACCCGGCGCTCGTCACCGCATCGGTGATGCTGGCGTCCCTGCTCTACTCCATCGACTGGACCATCGCCGCCGTGGCGCTCCCGCACATGCAGGGCGGCTTCTCCGCCACGCAGGACCAGATCGCCTGGGTCATCACGTCCTACATCGTGGCCTCGGCCATCACACTCCCCGCCGCGGGCTGGCTCAGTTCGCGCTTCGGCCGCAAGCGCGTCTTCGCCTGGGCCGTCGGCGGATTCACCGTGGCGTCGGTGTTCTGCGGCGCGGCCGATTCCCTGGCGCTGGAGGTGGGGTCCCGCGTCGTGCAGGGCATGAGCGGGGCGTTCATCATTCCCCTGTCCCACGCGATCATCCTGGACACCTACCCTCCGGAGGAGCACGGCCGCGCCATGGCGCTATGGGGGATGGGTTCCGTCACGGGCTCGTTCATCGGGCCCACCCTCGGCGGGTTCCTCACCGAGCACCTCAGCTGGCACTTCATCTTCTACATCAACATACCCTTCGGTCTGCTGGCGCTCGCGGGCGTACTGCTGTTCGTACCCGAAACCCGTCGCGATCCGTCCCACCGGCTGGACTGGATCGGTTTCCTCACCCTGGCTCTGGGAATCGGCTCGCTGCAGCTCATGCTCGACCGGGGCGGCAGCCTGGACTGGTTCGAGTCCAACGAGATCGTGGTTGAGGCCTGCCTGGCAGGCCTCGGCTTCTACCTCTTCCTCGCCCACAGCCTGACGACGCCCAGGCCGTTCCTGGACCTGCGGCTGATCGCGCAGCGGAACTTCGCGCTCGGGCTCGCCTTCGTGTTCATGTACGGCCTGCTCACGGTGCCCTCCATCGTGCTGATGCCACCGTTCCTGCAGGACATCCGCGGGTATTCCATCGAATCGATCGGGCTGCTGCAGGCGCCGCGCGGGGTCGGGATGCTGCTCGCCATGATGGTGGGGGGACGGGTCACGGGGCGCATCGATGCCCGCCTGCTGATCGCGCTCGGGCTCGTCACCATCGCGATCCCCGCGGCGGAAATGTCCACGTGGACCGCAGACGTGGGTCCCTGGCCCCTCGCCTGGACCAATTTCCTCCAGGGCGTCGGGGGCGGGATCATCCTCGTGCCGATCCAGATGATCGCGTTTCCAGGCGTGCGGGTCGAACAGCGCACCGAGGCCACGGCCGTCTACAACCTCGTGCGCAGCATCGGCGCGAGCATCGGGGTGTCCACGGCGCTTGCCCTGCTCGTCCGTCAGTCTGGCACGCAGCGCGCCATCCTCACCGAGCACGTGTCACCCTTCCGCGACACCCTGCGCGGAGGCATGGAGGGCGCCCGCTGGAGCCTCGACACCGTGGGGGGCCTGGCCGCGCTCGAACACGAGGTGGACCTGCAGGCCGCAATGATCGCCTACATCGGCGATTTCCGCGTGCTCGCCGCGGCCGCCCTGGCGGGTCTGCCGCTGCTGCTGCTCGTCCGGCAGACCGTCCGCTCCGCGGCCCCGGCCCCCGCCGAGGCGATCGAAGCCGCCTGACCTTCAAGGGAGTCTCCCATGCGCCCATGCAACCTCGCCGGAAAACGCATTCTCGTCACCCAGGCCGACGCCTTCATGGGTCCCACCCTGTGCCGGGTGTTCACCGATCTGGGCGCGCAGGTGATCGCGAACACGGACTCCCTGGTCGATGCCGCAAGCCCCCGGGCCATCGTCGCCGCCGCCGGACCGGTCGACGTCCTGGTGGCCAACCTGGCCATTCCGGCCCCGTCCACGGCGGCCACTGCCGTGGACGACACCGAGTGGCGCACCGTGTTCGAGCACCTCGTCGACCCGCTCCCCCGGCTGTGCCGCGCAGTGCTGCCGGACATGATCGCCCGGCGCGCGGGGCGCATCCTCGTGATGGGGAGCGCGTCGGCGCTGCGCGGCATGAAACGGGCGTCCACCTACAGCGCCGCCCGCGGCGCCCAGCTGGCCTACGTCCAGGCCGTCGGGGTCGAGGTGGCACCCCACGGCGTGCAGGTCAACGCCATCGCCCAGAATTTCGTGGACAACCCCACCTATTTCCCGCCCGAGGTGCAGGCCAACCCGAAGTTCCAGGAACGCCTCGCGCGGGAGGTCCCCCTCGGTCGCCTGGTGAGTGCCGACGAGGACGCGTTGTTCGCGGCCTTCCTGTGCAGTGACGCCGCGAGCGGCTTCGTGGGCCAGGTGTTTCCCGTCTGCGGCGGCTGGGTCGCGCGCTGAGCCTTCCCGGCCGGCGCGCGGCGGGGTAGTCTTCCGGGTCTGTCCACCATGTCCGCCATCCGATGACGCCCCACCCTCCGTCCCTGCGCCTCGCCGTTGCCCAGCTTCGGCTCGTCGACGGCGACCGGGACGCCAATCTGGGCCGCATCCTGGAGGTCCTCTCGGCCCACGGCCCTACCCACGACATCGTGCTGCTGCCGGAGACCTGCACCAGCGGATTCGCGTCGCCCGAGGATGTCGCGCGCCTGGCCGAACCGCTCGACGGGCCGACCGTCCAGGCCCTGCAGTCCGCCGCCCGTCGCCACGACCTGCTGGTCGTGGCGGGGATCGCGGAGCGGGCGCCGGAGGGTCTCTACAACACCGCGGTGCTGGTGGACGGCGACGGGCTGCGCGGCGCATACCGCAAGACCCATCTCTGGCTGGACGACCGCGGGATGTTCCTGCCCGGCGATCGCTTCGTCGCGCTGCCCTGGCGCGGCACCCGCGTGGCACCGCTCATCTGTTTCGACCTCGAGTTCCCCGAGACGGCGCGGGCAGTGGCCGGTCTGGGCGCTGAACTGGCCCTCGCCTGCAATGGCAACATGGAGCCCTACGCCCCCGTGCACCGGCTCGCCACGGCCGCGCGGGCGCTGGAGAACCAGATGTTCGTGGCCATGGCCAATCGCACCGGTCCCGGCCGGCGCATGAACTTTGCGGGCGGCAGCCTCGTGGCCGGGCCGGACGGGCGCGTGCTCGCCGAAGCCGGGACGGAGGAAACCGTACTGTCCGTCACCCTGCAGATGGCGGACGTCGCCACCGCGCGCACCGCCTACGACTACCTGGCGCTGAGGCGGGTGGGGCTCGCCCTGGACTCCGCGGTCGACGGCGGTTCCGCGGCGCGGATTCCCGGCAGCGCGCGGGCGGGGCGGCCATGAATCTCGCCCAGCTGCTCGCGAGGACGGCCCGGGTCCACCCCGATGCGCCCGCGCTGTTTCTGGGCACGACCCTGCACACGCGCTATGGCGAGTTCGCCCGGCGCGCCAGCGCGATTGCGCGGAGCCTGCATCAACTCGGGCTCCGCCCGGGCGACCGCATCGCCCTGTTCATGACCAACTGCCCGGCATTTCTCGAACTCGTCTTCGGCGCCTGGTACGCGGGGGTGGCGGTCGTTCCCATCAACTGCAAGCTGCACCCCAGGGAAGCGGCCTTCATCGTGGAGCACAGCGAGTCTGGCGCGCTCTTCACCAGCCCCGACGTCGGCCCCGCGCTGGCACCTCTGCTGGCCGACCTGCCCTGCGCCAACCACGTGTACGACATCTCCGGCGCCCCCTGGGAGGCGTTGTCCGCGGACGACGGCATGCCGCCCGTCGATCGCGCCCCGGACGATCTCGCGTGGCTCTTCTACACCTCCGGCACGACGGGCCGGCCCAAGGGGGTGATGCTCACCCATCGCAATCTGCTGGCCATGACCCTCTGCTACTTCAGCGATGTGGACGCCACCACCCGCGACGACGCGATCCTCTACGCCGCGCCCATGTCCCACGGCGCCGGCATGTACGCCTTCGCGCACGTGCTTGCCGGGGCGCGCCACGTGGTGCCCGCGTCCGGCGGGTTCGAGCCGGCGGAGATCTTCGACCTGGCAAGCCATCACCGGAGCATCGTCATGTTCGCCGCGCCCACCATGGTGAAGCGGCTCGTGGATTTCGCGGAGGCAGACGACGCGGACCCCGGAGGCATCAAGACCATCGTCTACGGCGGAGGCCCCATGTACGCGGCCGACATCCGCCGCGCCATGCGCGTGCTCGGCCCGCGGTTCGTCCAGATCTATGGCCAGGGCGAGAGTCCCATGACCATCACGGTGCTGTCGCGCGCACACCTCGGCGATACCACCCACCCCCGCCACGAGGCCCGCATCGCCTCCACCGGCATCGCGCACAGTTGCGTGGAGGTGCGCGTCGCCGACATCGACGGGCAGCCCCTGCCGGACGGCACGCCGGGAGAGGTGCTGGTGCGCGGCGACACGGTCATGCTGGGCTACTGGCGCGACCCGGCCGCCACCCGCCGCGCCCTGGAGGATGGCTGGCTCTTCACCGGCGACGTGGGCGCGCTGGACGAGCACGGCTTCCTCACGCTGCTGGACCGGTCGAAGGACATGATCATCAGCGGCGGATCCAACATCTACCCGCGCGAGGTTGAGGAAGTTCTTCTCCGCCACCCGGGCGTTCACGAGGTATCCGTGATCGGTCGCGCCCACGCGGATTGGGGCGAGGAAGTGGTGGCGTTCGTCGTGCGCGACCCGGCCGCGACCGTGACGGAGGACCAGCTCGACCGCCTGTGCCTCGATGCGATCGCCCGGTTCAAGCGCCCCCGGGCCTATTTCTTCGTCGACGCCCTGCCCAAGAATCACTACGGCAAGGTGCTCAAGACCGCGTTGCGGGACCAGCTGGCGGCGCAGGGCTGAGGCGGACGGGGCGCAGCGACCAGACCGCCCACCGAGCTCGACCGGCGCATCCCGGCGATCCTCGGGTCCCGCAACGAGGTCGAGCGCCTCGGGCGCCACCACCAGGAGCAGGAGCGCGGCACTGACCGCCCGTGCGCCTCGCCGCTGCTCCACGACCGCGCGCCGTACCGGTCCGATGGACGGGGCCGAGACACGGGTGCCGTTCCCTTTTCGCCCCCTTGCCGACGACGCCGGCGGCTGCTCCGGCGCGGCCATCGACATGTCCCGCTGCGGGGACCGGCGCGTGGGGGTGGTACCCACCGTCAACCTCGGGTGGATCCGGAAGCTGCACCGCGACGAGAACATGCGCGGCCACTCGCAGGAAGCCGTGGTGGACACGATCCCGCGCCTGACGCACCTGTGGCGCCGCGCGGGCTGAACGCCCCGCCGTATCATTCGCCCTTTCCACGTCCCTGCCCGGAGCCCGCCATGCCCCTGATCTCCCTGCGCCAACTCCTCGACCACGCCGCTGAGCACGACTACGGCCTGCCGGCCTTCAACGTGAACAACATGGAACAGATCCACGCGATCATGCAGGCGGCCGAGGCATGCGACAGCCCGGTGATCCTGCAGGCCTCGGCCGGCGCCCGCAAGTACGCCGGCGAGCCTTTCCTGCGCAAGCTGATCGAGGCCGCCGTGGAGATGTACCCGCGCATTCCCATCTGCATGCACCAGGATCACGGCGCCTCGCCGGCCGCCTGCCAGCAGTCGATCCGGAGCGGCTTCACGAGCGTCATGATGGACGGGTCGCTGCGCGAGGACCAGAAGACGCCGGCGAGCTACGACTACAACGTGGACGTCACCCGCCGCGTGGTGGAAATGGCACACGCCGTCGGCGTGTCCGTGGAAGGGGAACTGGGCTGCCTGGGGTCCCTCGAGACCGGAACGGCCGGCGAGGAGGACGGCGTGGGTGCGGAGGGGACGCTGGACCACGCCCAGCTGCTGACGGATCCGGACCAGGCGGCGGAGTTCGTCGCCGCCACCGGCGTCGACGCCCTCGCCATCGCCATTGGAACGAGCCACGGCGCCTACAAGTTCTCGCGCAAGCCCACGGGAGACATCCTCGCCATCGGGCGCATCCGGGAGATCCACGCGCGCCTGCCCAACACCCACCTGGTCATGCACGGCTCGTCGTCGGTCCCCCAGGAGTGGCTCGCCATCATCCGGGCCCACGGGGGCGCGATCAAGGAAACGTACGGGGTGCCGGTGGAGGAAATCCAGGAAGGCATCCGCCACGGCGTGCGCAAGATCAACATCGACACCGACATCCGGCTCGCGATGACCGGGGCCATTCGCAAGACGATGGCAGACCGTCCCGACGAGTTCGACCCGCGCGCCTTTCTCAAGGCGGCCACGGCGGCGGCGCGGGACATCTGCAAGGCCCGCTTCGACGCCTTCGGCTGCAGCGGCCAGGCCGCGCGCATCGCCACGATCCCGATGGACAAGATGGCGAGCCGGTACGAGCAAGGCGAACTGCGCGCCACGGTGCACTGATCCCGCCGTGGCGGCACTCGCGGCACTCATCTTCGAGGTGGACGGCACCCTGGCCGAGACCGAGCGCGACGGCCACAGGGTGGCCTTCAAGCGCGCCTTCTCCGACGCGGGACTCGACTGGCACCGGGACGAAACCGAATACGGCCGCCTTCCGGCCGTCATCGGCGGCGAGGAACGCATGGCGCACGGGTGGGCGTGGCGGGACCCGGCCCCGGGGCGCCCGCGCCCGACGCGCCCCAGCGCGTCCAGGACCTGCACCAGCGCAAGACCAGCCTCTGCGCGTCGCTGGTGGAAGCCGGTCAGATCGGCCTGCGTCACCGGGGTGGAGCGACTGTTGCGGGACGCGCGGTCAGCCGGTGTGCGGCTGGCGATCGCCACCACCACCACGCCCGCGAACGTCGAGAGCCTTCTTCACCACACGCCAGGCCCGTCGGCCCTGTTCTGGTTCGAGTGCATCGGCGCCGGAGACATCGCGCCGCGCAAGAAGCCGGCCCCTGGCATCTACCGGCACGTGCTGGCGCAGATGTCCCTCGAGCCTTCGGACTGCGTGGCCATCGAGGATTCGGAACCCGGCTTCGCCGCTGCGCAGGCCGCCGGAATCCCCTCGCTCGTCACCCGGGGGCATCACACCCCGGCGGGCGGTTTCGAGGGCGCCATGGCCGTGCTGGACGGCCTTGGCAAGGGCGACCGGCACGCCGCAGGCCTGGCCCTTGGCCGGCCCTCGCGCGGCAATGTCGATGCCGGGACGCTGGCGGCCTGGCACCACGCCGCAACCCGGTCGAGCCCGACCGCGGACAACGCTGTCCCCACGGGCTGACGGGTACAATCCCGGCCTTCCCGCAACCCCGGCCCCGAGGAATCCCGGATGTCCAGCCACAGAATCGCAGTCATCGCCGGCGACGGCATCGGCAAGGAAGTCATGCCCGAGGGCGTGCGCGTCCTGGACGCGGCCGCCCGCCGCTTCGGCATCGGGCTCACGTTCGATCACTTCGACTGGAGTTGCGACAACTACGACCGGCACGGCTGGTGGATGCCGCCGGACTGGCGCGACCGGATCGGCGGGCACGACTGCATCTACTTCGGGGCCACGGGCTGGCCGGCGCGGGTGCCCGACCACGTTTCCCTCTGGGATTCGCTGATCCTCTTCCGGCGTGGCTTCGACCAGTACGTGAATCTGCGGCCGGTCCGACTCATGCCCGGCATCACCTGTCCGCTCGCCGGGCGCAAGGTGGGCGATATCGATTACTTCGTGGTGCGGGAGAACACGGAGGGCGAGTACTCCTCCGTGGGCGGTCGCATGTTTCCCGGCACCGACCGGGAAATGGCGATGCAGCAGTCGATCTTCACCCGCAAGGGCGTTGACCGGATCCTCCGCTATGCTTTCGAACTCGCGATGAAGCGCCCGCGCCGGCTGGTCACCTCGGCCACCAAGTCCAACGGCATCTCGATCACCATGCCCTACTGGGACGAGCGCTTCGCCGAGATGGCGAAGCTCTACCCGGACATCGGCACCAGTCAGTACCACATCGACGGGCTCACCATCCAGCTGGTCCTGAACCCCCAGCGCTTCGACGTGATCGTGGCCTCCAACCTCTTCGGCGACATCATCTCCGACCTGGGTCCGGCCACGGCCGGCACCATCGGCATCGCCCCCTCGGCCAACATCAACCCGGAGCGGCAATACCCGTCCCTCTTCGAGCCGGTGCACGGCTCCGCGCCGGACATCTACGGCCGCGGCATCGCCAATCCCGTGGGGCAGATCTGGTCCGGCGCGATGCTGCTGGATCACCTCGGCCATCCCGAGGCCGCCGCGGCGATCGTGCGCGCCGTCGAGGCCGTGCTGCTGGACGGTCCGCGCACGCCGGACGTGGGTGGCACTGCCGGCACCGAAGACATGGGCAGGGCCGTCGCAGCCGCCATCTGAACCCCGCCGGCCGAGTCCCGTGACCCTTCTTCTTGCCCCGATGGAGGGTCTGCTGGACTACGTGCTGCGGGATATCCTGACACGCGTCGGCGGGATCGACCGCTGCGTGGCGGAATTCATCCGGGTGACGGACACGCTCCTGCCCGAGCGGGTGTTCCGCCGCATCGTGCCCGAACTGGACCACGGTGGCCGAACCCGGGCGGGCGTGCCCGTGCGGGCGCAGCTGCTCGGCTCGGATCCCGTGTGCCTCGCGGAGAACGCCGCCCGCCTCGCGGCGCTGGGGCCGGCCGGCATCGACCTCAACTTCGGCTGCCCGGCGCGGATCGTGAACCTTCACCGGGGCGGAGCCGTCCTCCTCGACGAGCCCGAGCTCCTCGCGGCCATCGTCAGTGCCGTCCGCCGGGCCGTCCCCCGCCCGATGCCGGTATCGGCCAAGATGCGCCTGGGCAATCAGGACGGTTCCCGGGCGGTGGAGGCGGCTCTTGCCCTCGAAAGCGGCGGGGCCGAGGAACTCGTGGTGCACGCCCGCACGAAGGTGGACGGCTACCGGCCTCCGGCCTACTGGGAACGCATCCAGGCCATCCGCGAGGCCGTCGGCATCCCGGTCGTCGCCAACGGCGAGATCTGGACGGCGGAGGACGCCCTGCGCTGCCGGGAGATCTCCGGATGCAGCGCACTGATGCTGGGGCGCGGAATGGTGGCCGACCCGGGCCTCGCGCTCGCGATCCGGAGCCGGGACGCCCGGCCGGGAGACCCTCCGGCGGTGGGCTGGACAACGCTCCTGCCCCTGGTGCAGGATTTCTGGGAACTGCTCGGCCCCCGCGTGGCAACGCCCCACCGCGCGGGACGCCTCAAGCAGTGGCTGAACTTCCTGCGCCGCCGCCACCCCGAGGCCCAGGAGGCCTACGCGGCGGTGCGCACGATCAACGATCCCGACGCGGTCGCCCACCGCCTCTTCGGTCCCGCCGCCGAGGAAGTGCCGGCGGCGACTTGATCCGCGTCATGGCCGGCAGTGCCTGACGGCCCCATGATCCCGCCGGGGAATCGAAGGAGGCCGCACCCATGCCAAGACGGATCGCCATCATCCAGGGACACCCCGACGCCGGGGAACGCCACCTCTGCCATGCGCTGGCCGATGCCTACGCCGACGGTGCGGAGAGCGCCGGCCACGCCGTGCAGCGGATCGATGTGGGCACGATCGACTTTCCCCTCCTGCGCTCCGGTCGCGACTGGGAGGACGGCATCGTCCCGCCGGCACTGGCGCCCGCCCAGGCCACCATCGGCTGGTGCGAGCACGCCGTGCTCGTGTTTCCCCTCTGGATGGGCGACATGCCGGCGCTGCTCAAGGGCTTCATCGAGCAGGTCGCGCGACCGGGCTTTGCGGTGAACCGGGGTGGCTACAACCCGAGGGCACCCAAGGCGCTCGCCGGGCGCTCCGCGCGGGTCGTGGTCACCATGGGAATGCCGGCGCTGGTATACCGTTTCTACTTCCGCGCCCACAGCGTCCGGTCACTGGAACGCAACATCCTCGGCATGATGGGCTTCGCCCCCATCGACGAGACGCTGATCGGACTGGTGGGAACGCTCGGCGAGGCGGGTGCAGGCCGCTGGCTCGCAAGAATGCGGGCCTTCGGCCGGGCGGGGGAATAGCCCCCCGCCACCGTGCACCCCGTCAGCGCTTGATGGGGAAGAACGACACCGGCGTCATGAGCCGGTTCTCCTGCGCCTCCAGCGCCCCGAGGCGCGCGCTTTCCTCGGTGTAGGCAATCCACTCGGGGTCGGCCCACATGCCCGCGCGGCGGCGTTCGCGATCGGCCGCATTCTCGTAGGCCCAGATGTGGATGTACTGATTCACGTTGCCGGTCTCGGTGGTGAGATAGGCGAAGGGCTCGCCCAGGTGCCGCGTCTGCGGACCCTTTCCGAGTTTCTCGTACAGGGCAAGGTGTTTCTTGATGGTGCCGGGGCGGCAGGTGTAGGTGCGCACGTCGAGCAGCATGGAATCCTCCTGGTCTGGTCATCCGGGGAACCGCGGGCCGGTGCCCGCTCCGGGGCCGGGAGTGTAGCCCGTATCCGGGACGATTCCCGCACCCGCGGGACGGTTCCCTCCCCGGCGGGATCGTGGGACCATCCCCTCCCCGCGACACTCCCGCTCCCGTGCTGACCATCCTGCATCTCGACGACCAGCTCGTCGCGGTCCACAAGCCCGCCGGCCTCCTGGTCCACCGGTCGAACGTCGACCGGCACGAGACCCGATTCGCCCTGCAACTGGTGCGGGACCGGCTCGGTCGCGAGGTGCACCCCGTCCACAGGCTGGACCGGCCGACCTCCGGCGTCCTGCTCTTTGCCCTCGATCGCGATGGGTGTCGCCGGATGAGCGCCGCCTTCGAGGCAGGCCAGGTCGACAAGCAGTACCTCGCGATCGTCCGGGGGCACCCGGCCGACGCCTTCGAGATCGATCACCCGCTCGTGCGCCTCGACGATGACGCGACCGCGTGCGGCAGCACCCAGCCCGCGCTCACGAGGGGCTGCACCCTCGCGCGCGCCGAGTTGCCTCACCACGTGGATCGCTACCCCACAAGCCGCTATGCGCTGGTGAGCCTGGCGCCCGTCACGGGCCGGCGCCACCAGTTGCGCCGGCACCTGAAGCACGCCGCCCACCCCATCGTCGGCGACACCACCTATGGCAAGAGCGGCCACAACCGGCTGTTCGAGTCACTGTTCGGCAGCCGCCGACTGCTGCTGGCCTGCACGAGCCTCGCCTTCGAGCACCCGAATACCGGCCGCCCCCTGCGCATCACGGCTCCGCCCGACGATGACTTCTCGGCCGTGATCGCCAGCCTCGGATGGATACTGCCGGGACCGCGCTGAGGGCCTCGCCGGCCCGGCCTTCCCGACGGCTTCCGCAGGTGGCGGGGCGGCTCCGGCGACCCAGGCCTGACACACCTCGGAGCTGTTTGCGGCGGCGCCCCAGGTCGGCTCCAGCGAGGCGCGAAGCCGCGGGCGTGGCGGGCCCCACATCAAGCCTTTGCAACCACGAATGAGGGGCGCCAACCCTCCGGGCACCCCGGCGCGAGCGGCCGCGTAGTGTGAACATGCCCTGGCCGCCGTGCGGAATCGCGGCGGCCGAAGGGTCCGCATGGCTCCGAGAGCCCCGGCGCGGTCATCGCGGCGGCAGCGTTGCCGGCCATGGTCGGTGGCCGATTCAAGACGCCACCTCGTCACGCGAGCGCCCGCTCGCGACTGCCTGCTCGTAGACAACAAGATCGCGGATCTCGACTTCACGCGATTCGTCCGACGGCGCTGCATGAGACGACCTCGGCAACGACGAGAAGCGCTGGCGCATCTCGAGCACGGCCGCACCCGGGAATGCGCGGGTCTGGTCTGGGAACGTACGGCGAACGTTCAGGTCTGGCCGGGATACTTGCACAATTGACCGGGCCATCATGCCGTGTTGGAGGCCAGACCCTGATGTTCAAACGCCACCGCTTCCCGGACATGATGCCAGCCACGAGAAGCTCAAATCACTGCCCGCGGCCGAGCGCTTCCTCAAGCCGGGCAGGTGCTTCCAGGCGCTGGATGCCTCTGTCGCCGCCACCAGCGACGACCAGGCCGCCGAGCAACTCTGCCAAGCCGGAGACCGCCTGCTTCAATCCATCCCGCGTCGACCCAGGTCCGCCGCCTGACTTACCGCTCGGCAACAGCCTTCAGACTCATACCTGGATTGGAATTGACTTATGTCACACCAGATTCCCGGTCATTGTGGAAAACTTCGGTGTCAGAAGGGCAGGCTCGTGCGCCGCGAAGCGAGCATACGAAAGCGCGGACTGGCGCGTGCAGAAACCGCTGGGTGGCGATTTTTCGATGAACGAAAACGGCTAGGTGGTACTGGGCATAGGGAAGATCCTTGATGCGCCAGTTCCGGTTCGGTGCGGCGCCCTTATCCCCTCTCAGTCGAGAGACCATTGCAAGAGGAGTCCTGTCAATGCGTTCACTTCGCCACGTTGTGGCAACTCTCGTTGCCGTTGTCGGTGCCGCTTCGACCACTGCTCATGGTGCCGGAGCGCAAGTGGGTGCGAATACCCGCCCGTGGGAGTCGTCCGGGGTACTCAACCCGACCTATTCCTTCGGGATCGTCATTGGACCCGTGCCCTCACCGACGGTATTCGAAACGTCGAGCCTCGGTGTTGTTGCTGGGGGCCTCCTAAGGATCACGGCTACGGGCAGTGTCAGTGCGGGCCAGGGTTTTTCCCTTGTAGATCCGGACGGTGTTCCGCTGAATCCAAGTCAGCCCACCGTGTATGCCGGGGTGATCAACGACGCGACCGGCGATAGTGGGACTGTTTTTCCCAGCCGTTACACGCCGGCGGATTGGGGCACGAATCTGATGGCACTCATGGGCACGTTTGCAGATAACGCCGGGGTCATCGTCGCCACTCCCTTCGAGGTTGGGAGTTCTCGCGATGTTGTGGTGCCCGAGGGAGCGACCCGGCTCCAGCTCGGGATCAACGATGATGTGTTCGGGGACAACGGTGGGAGTTTCGACGTCACGGTAGCACTTGTACCCGAGCCCTCTGCTCTTGGGATGGTGGCGGTGGGTACGTTGGTCCTGGCGGGTTTGGTGAGGCGACGAGGCGGTCACGCGCACCCTTAGAGGCACGGCAAGGCAAGGGGTGACGCCCGCACAAGCACG
>JBAXBV010000050.1:0-16038 GCA_037141795.1 Betaproteobacteria bacterium | reverse complement strand
CTAGAGGTCCAGCGTGGCGCTCAAGAGCAAGGCGGCGCCGACGATGCAGCCCGCCACAAGCAAGCGCGACAATGCTGGGAAAAAGCCATCGGCCACTTGGAAGCGGTCCCACAAGCCCAAGCGCTTTTGCAGTTGCCGCTCGCTGTCTGGCAGCAAGGTTTCAAATGGCTGAGGCACACTGGAAGGCTCCGGGGCCGGCTCAGCGGGTTGGTCGTTGTGTAGCCAGTCGGCGACTTTCGCTTCCCCGACCAGCAAGCGCGTCAGGGTCACTTGGCGCAGATGACCAAGGGCGCTGGCCAGCGCATTGCCCCAGCCGTCGATTACGTTCATCCAGTCGTTGATATTGTTTTTGTCCGGCGGCGGTAGGGTGAACTCGCCGACGGCCTCCTGCCAACTCTCGATACCCATTTCGCTGAGCAAATCGCTGCTCAGTTGCACCTTTGGTGCCTGACGATAGATCCCACCCAGCACGCGGTGCAGTTCGTTGCCGGCACTGATCACCCGCTTGAGTTCGCGGCTGCTGACCTTGCCGTCGGCCGTCACCACAGCCACTACGTTGGCGAGAAAGCCCTGGGCATCGCGGATGCTGGCCTGGCTGTGGTCGGCGTAATGCAGCAGGGCCAAGGTCGATGCCAGATGCGCCTCCCAGCCGTTCTGTACAGTGGCGGCGGCAGACAAATGAGCGCTGCGGCACAGGCGGTCATGTTCGATGATCTGCACTTGCGCGGCTTCGCATTCTTCACGCATGGCGGCAATGGCAGCGGGCAGCTCACGGGGTTGCAGGGTGCGATCGCGATGCCGAATCACCCCGCCCGGCGCTTTGTAGGTGCCGTCGCGTAGGGCTTCAAGCAGCGACTTTTCGCGCTCCAGCCCGCGAAGGTTCTCTAGTTGATCGTGCAGGCTTTCCGGGTACAGCTGGGACAGATACGACGGCCCAATGCCGCGACCAGCAACATACAAGTCATCCACCGTGGCCGCATGGCGAACCACCGAGCGGCCCAAATAGACGCCGCGATAGCGACCTTTAAAGATTTCCTGGGCGTACTGCTGGTCGAGGGCTTGCAGCGACTCATCAAGCGCCACCGCCTCACGCGCTTCCTCCAGGCGCAGCACGCGCTGGGTCACGGCTTCACGCAGCGCTTGTGGCTGGGCAAATACGCTCCAGGCGCTGCGCGAGTCCAGGGTCGCCGGCACGTACAGGCGTTTGGCGTTGGCTTCACGTTCATGGTTGAGCGGATGGGTAGCCCACATACGCGGCGGCTGGGCAAATTCACTCTGGAAAATCCGATGGCTCTCACGCGCCTGCTCCGGCAGCGCCGGCACTTCGCCGTAGCCGGGGTCATTCAACACCTGGCGCAAATGCTCCAGCACGCGGCTTTGCACCGCGAACAAATCGCACACCACACGCCCGCCGTGCAACTCGCCGTAGCCGAAGTTAATCGCGCGGTCCCAGGCGTCATCAGCGGCCTGCAGCTTTTGCAGGGCATGCACCAGAGCATCGCTGCCAGTCAGGGAAACGGCGACCAAGTCGGCCTGAAATTCCATCTCGCGGGACAGCGCGCGCTGGGCCATCAGCACCAGGTTAAAAGCGGTTTCCAGCAGCGACCGGATTGACCAGACGATCAACGTCAGCAGCCAGCCCAACCAGGCGATGCGCAGGTCACTCCGCGACAGCATGCGCAGAAACTTATCCAAGGCGTCGCGTTTGGCCACGATATGCGCGGCAATCTGCTGCGCCACATACACCCAACGGCCGACCGCCATGGTCTTCTGCGCAAAGTGGCCGAACTCGTGGGCCAGCACCGCCTTGAGCTCGCTCAAGGTCAGCACGTTGACCAAGCCCAGGCCAATAATCAGATTTTTCTTCGAGGGAAACAGTAGGTTCAGCAGCGACAAGTCGTAGAACACTGCCGCGTTGACATCGGCGCTCAGGAACACCCGATGCGGCCGTGGCGCACGCGCTTGGTCGGCTAATTGGTGGAGAAAATCAAATAGCTGCGGCTCTTGCGCGGCGGTGATTTCCAGCTCCTGCACATCACCGCCCTTCTTGGAGAAGAACAGCGCCTTGATCATAAACAGCGCGAGAAAACCGGCGCTCAGGCCAACGATCCAGCACGGCACGGCGTGCTGGGGATCGACCAGGGCCATATTGATCGAACGGTAGCTGCTCCAGGCAAAGCAAGCGGCCATGGAGAAATACAGAAGGATAAACACGCCCAATCCGCTCATGGCCAGCAGGGCTTGGCGACGGTAACTGGCGCTGGGTTGGCTAAGATTCGCCGGGACTTGTAGCGGGTTGGGTGGATAGATGGAATCCATGGCACGTCCTTGTCGTGGCTGGAGCATCGTGCGCTAAGCAGCGCACGGCGGGAACTCTAGCCAAAGGCGTGGGGTTAGCCAAGGAGGGATTACAAGATGTGTCGGCGAAAGCACAAACAGGTAGGCGCCGAATACTGCGCGCCTGAGTCCCCGCCTGCGCGGGGAAGACGGTGACGGCCTTACAAGCCTCAGTCATTCCCGCCTACGAGCGAATCAAGCACAAACCGCGCAGTCGTCTGGATCTTCGATGCTCGCAATCACCTTGACCGCGCCGCCGCAGTGCGTGCAGGTTTCGATGTCAATCTTGAACACCCGCTTCAGCCGTTGCGCCCATGTCATCGAAACGTGGCGGGCTGGCGGAGGATCTCTGGTTACCAAGCGCCCGCCGGCGGCAGTGGCGAGCTCGTGCCAATCGCTGGTGGTTCCTCCCAACCCGGCGGCGTCGACGCCGAATTCCTGGGCGACCATACGCAAGGCCTTTTCTACCTTAGCTTCGAGCAAGAAGACCCGGCCCAACTGGCAGCGATGGGCCTCGGCCCGCTGACCTTTGGAGCGCCGGGCAGCACGGTGCCACTCTGGAATATCGAGTACGACGGTAGCTTTTCTGGGGGCCTGCGGCTGACCTTCGGTTACGACCCGTCGTTGCTGGCCGGGGTCGACATAAACAGATTGCACATCTACCACTGGCACAACGGCGCCTGGGAAGACTTGGGCGGGAACTTCGATCTGGCCGGGGGCACGGTTACGGTGGACACCGACAGCCTGTCTCCATTCGCGCTGGGCGTGTCGGCCGTGCCTGAGCCTGACGGTTGGGCGCTGATGGTCGGCGGGTTGGGAGTGCTTGTTTGGCGGTCGAAGCGCCGGCTGGCTAAAACCACCTCGGCTCTACTCACCTAGGTTGAGCAGTTGGTTTTGTAGGATCTGTTGAACTCCGGCGATAAAACCGCCGACGATTGGCTGATTGCACTGCTGGAACAGGCGACGACGCTCCTTCGGCTGCCGTAGTTAGAGGTGTTTGGGGCTGGGCCAGCGTGGCTTGTAGAGGGCCCCATCCGGCCGGCCGTCAACTGTTGGGACGGACCGGCATCCAGTGTCGACAAGCGCCGCTGGCTCTCAATCGACCGCGTTGTGGATGAACACCTTCCAGTCACCGCTGGCCTATGGCGGCTCTGCTTTCAAACCGGTCGCTGGCGTGGCGATCTTTTTGCCGATCAGATGTCTGGAACTGGCCGAGAGCGGCCGATGGCACGTGCTTCGACCCTGCGCGGATGCACGCCGCCATCGAAACAGCGCCAACTTTTCCAAAAACCGCGTTTCTTCCAAGAACGCAGGCCGTTCTCTTCCTAGAGTGCGGCTCATGCAACTGTCCATTTCATTCCTTCCGCTGTCGGCTCTGGCGCACCCGGGCCGCAGCCGATGAAGCCCACCCAGGCGAACGGCATGCGCTGCGTGCACTGCACCAGCCTGCATCCGCACTGGGATCGCTCCGTGCCACCGGCCCGTGTGGTGGCCGATGGCGCGGTGATCACGATGGCGTGCCCCGATGCATCGAACGGGCTATCGCGACGGCACGACCCACATCGTGATGCAGCCGCAGGAGTTCATGCAACGCCTCGCCGCGCCGGTGCCGCGCCCGCGGCTGCACCTGATCCGCTTCCACGGGGTGCTCGCCCCGAACGCGAAGCTGCGTGCGGCGGTCATCCCGCAATCCGCGCAGAAGGACAGCGCACCAGCGCACGAGCACGCGAACGGCCAGGCGGCGCGGATGAGCTGGGCACGGCTGCTCAAGCGCGTGTTCGACATCGACGTCGAGCGCTGCGCGTGTGGCGGTCGACTGAAGATCATCGCCGCGATCGAAGAGCCGGTGGTGATCGTGCGGATCCTCACGCACCTGGGCTTGGCCGCGCGGGCGCCGCCGCGGGCACCGACGCGCGAGCTTTCGCTCAGCTTCGCAGCCTGATCCGAGAGCAAAACGACGGTTCTGCGGCAGAACCGACGGGGGTGTTCAGCCTGCCGTCGCGTGAGGGCGTCAAAGCGCGGCGGGTGAAGGCCGATTCGGGCCGACGCTGCGTTCGCATAGTCACTGCGAGGGGGAATATCTCACAGGCGGCACCAGCTGGATCGGAGTCGGCAGCAGCAGTTGCGGCTCGGTGGCTGATGGTCAAGATTGCTTCGGAACCGAACGCGTCCTGCCGGACAGGGAGTATTCGGAGAAGCGGACGGCCAGCCTGCGGGCCAGCGGGCAATTGCTGGCCGACCGCATCACACTGAGCAACGTCGGTACTGACGGCGGCGGTGGCGGCGGTTTCGTCTGGGGCGCTGCCGGCGGGCTGTTCACCTTGCACGGCGAGGGCAGTGCGCCGGTTACGGTGACCGCCCGACTGGCGGTCGAGGGTGTGCTGAGCCGCAGCCATACCATCACCTTCAGCGGCGCCACGTGGAAAATCGGCCTCTGGAACTTCGGTGACGTGTCCAGCCCTTTTAACGAGCGCGTCGTGCCGGACGTGATGGACGGCTTCTCCTGCGCGCCCGGGAGATGCGCCGCTGGGAGCGTGTCCTTCGCCGGCCTCCTTGGCCGCAGCTTCGCTGTGCTCCCCGGCGAGTCGTTCAACTTGGGTTACCAGGTCAGTACCAGTACCTCGACCTTTTCGGCCACCATGACGGCCAGCTCGGAGGTGACCGCCGTCTTCTCGCTGAACGCTGGCGACGGGTTCTTCTTCACGGGCCCCAACGGGTACGACAGCCGTGTGAGTGCAGTGCCTGAACCAGGGGCTGCCGCAATGCTCCTGGCTGGCATGGCGCTTATGGGCGTACGCGCACGACGCCGCTCGCTCCTGGAATCTCCAACTTCCGAGGAAGAGCCGTCCCCGGGACCGCGTTGACCGCGGCTTTGCACGCCCAATCCTGCCAACGCTGCACGATTACGTCCACGTACTTCGGCTCGAGTTCGATCAGCCGCGCGCTACCGCGTCTTCTCGCAGGCAATCGGCGTCGAC
Source organism: Betaproteobacteria bacterium (assembly GCA_037141795.1). Lineage (GTDB taxonomy): Bacteria > Pseudomonadota > Gammaproteobacteria > Burkholderiales. Next base: position 10,723 of record JBAXBV010000050.1, on the reverse strand, counting down.
CCTGAGCCGCCGAAGGGGCCGAGATGGGCCAGCTTCGCCTTTCGTGGCACTGAGCAGCGTGCTCCCCCTCTCGCGGCTGCAGGCGCGCTGAAGACCGGGACGACGGTCAGGTCCCGTCGGCATCTGGGCGCCGGGGCGCCAGTGGCGTGCCGCTTCAGACCGCTTCAGGCCCCCGCACGAAGTCGGCGGACCGCTTCCGTCTCCAGCGCGTGGCTACGCCGTGCCGCGGTCCGTGCGAGGTGGAGCAGGGCGAAGGCCGCCGCGAACCCCAGCACGAAACGCAGAGCGGGACGATTGGCGGCGAGCGGCGAAGCCATCCGCGGAGTGTTGCCGTGCAGTTCCTGCGCGATGCGGTGGCGTACTACGCCGCCCTGGGCGTCACGATCAAGCGCCTGCTCACCGACAACGGCTCGAGCTTCCGCTCCCATGCCTTTGCCCAAGCGTGCCAAGCGCTGGGGATTCGCCACAAATTCACCCGCGCCTATCGTCCCCAGACCAACGGCAAGGCCGAACGCTTCATCCAGTCGGCCCTGCGCGAATGGGCCTACGGCTGGAGCTACCAGACCTCAGCCCAGCGCACCGAGGCACTGTCCAGTTGGCAACACCACTACAACTGGCACCGCCCCCACGCAGGCATCCATGGAGCGACCCCCATGTCCAGACTACCCATGCCTAAAAACAAGCTGTTGACGGATCACAACTAGCCCGGACATTTCATCAGGTTACGGGATCATGGGGAGGTGCATGGCGAGGCAGGCGGCGCGTCCCGCGCCGAGCCGATAGCTGTAGCCATTTGGCGCGAAGCGGGGCACGGCATGACCGCAAGGCGCCCGCCAGTGCCCGTGGAGGCCGACATACCAAGTTGACCCGCACGCCAATTCTTGCGAACCCAGTGGGCATCGGTGTGCGGCTCATCTTCGGGGTTGACCTGGTGAAATGTCCGGGCAAGTGGCGGGGAATCCGGCGCGGAGGCCCTGACAGGTTCCGACCCGCCATGGTGGCTATCCACCCGGACGAGGCACCAGATGCGAAAAGGGCGCCCATGGCGCCCTTTTCGCTCCCGATGGGCCGGGAGCGGCCCATCGGATGAACCGAGATATCAGTAGTGGTAGGCGGTCTCGCCATGCTCCGTGATATCCAGACCCTCCCGTTCCCGCTCTTCGGAAACCCGGAGACCCACAAGCATATCCACCAGCTTGAAGGCAATGAACGACACGATGCCCGACCAGATCACGGTCGTCAGCACAGCGGTGGCCTGCGTGGCGAGTTGTCCCCCGATCGAGTAATCCGGACTCACGGCGTTGGCCACGTAGTCCCACACGCCAGTGCCGCCGAGACTGGGCGATGCAAATATCCCGGTCCCGAGCGCGCCAATGATCCCGCCCAAGCCGTGAACCCCGAAGACGTCAAGGGCGTCGTCCGCACCCAGCAGACGTTTCAGACCGGTCACGCCCCAGAGGCACGCAGCACCCGCGACCGCGCCGAGGACGATCGCTCCCATCGGTCCGACGAATCCGCAGGCCGGTGTGATGGCCACCAGGCCCGCCACTGCCCCGGATGCGGCACCCAACATGGAGGGTTTGCCCTTTAGCGCCCACTCGAAGAACATCCACGAAAGGGTCGCGGCAGCGGTCGCCACGAAGGTGTTGAGGAAGGCCAGTGCGGCGACACCGCTCGCCTCGAGGTTCGAGCCGACGTTGAAACCGAACCAACCCACCCACAGCAGCGAGGCGCCCACCATCGTCATGGTCAGGCTGTGGGGCGTCATCGCCTCCTTCCCGTAACCGATTCGCTTGCCCACCAGATAGGCGCCCACCAGGCCGGCGACCCCTGCATTGATGTGCACGACAGTACCGCCGGCGAAGTCGAGAGCGCCTTTCGCCCAGAGCCATCCGGCATTCGCCGTCACCTGCGCCAGGGAGGCCGCATCCGTGATCGCGTCGGGGCCATCCCAGTACCAGACCATGTGCGCGATCGGGAGGTAGGAGAAGGTAAACCAGAGTCCCATGAAGACCAGGACGGCGCTGAATTTCATGCGCTCTGCGAACGCACCGATGATCAGACACGGCGTGATCGCGGCGAATGTCATCTGGAACACCACGAACATGATCTCCGGAATGGCGACGCCCTTCGAGAAGGTTGCTGCCATCGAATCCGGTGTGACCCCACTTAGGAACGCTTTCGCGAAGCCTCCGAAGAACGCATTGCCGCCCGTGAACGCAACGCTGTAGCCGTAGATTGTCCAGAGAATGGAGAGCAGGGAGAACACGACGAGAACCTGCATCAGGATCGAAAGCATGTTCTTCGTTCGGACCAGACCGCCGTAGAAAAGCGCCAGTCCGGGAATGGTCATCAGAATCACCAGCACCGTGGCCACATACATGAACGTGGTGTCGCCCTTGTTGATGGTGGGGCCCGCGGGTGCGGCGGCCGCAGGCGCCGCTGCCGTCGCAGGCGCTGCCTCTGCCGCAGCAGCGGGTGCCTCGGCGGCAGCAGGCGCTGCGGGTTTGGCCGTCTCCGCTGAAGCGGGTGCGGTGGCTGCGGCGGCAGGTTCTGCCGGCTTGTCATCTGCAGTGCCCACCCCGGACCACCCGAAGGCGGATAGAGCGGCGAGCACGGTCAGGAACATTCTCATTTCAGTGTCTCCCCGTGAGCTGAGTCAAAGTGCTTCTGCACCGGTTTCACCGGTGCGGATGCGGACAACCTGTTCGAGATCGAAGACAAAGATCTTCCCGTCACCGATCTTTCCCGTATTCGCCGACTTCTCGATAGCTTCGATCACCTGGTCCAGGGCCTCTGCCCTGATCGCAGCCTCGATCTTTACCTTGGGCAGAAAGTCCACGACATATTCTGCGCCCCGGTAGAGTTCAGTGTGACCTTTCTGGCGGCCGAAGCCCTTGACCTCGGTGACGGTGATTCCCTGCACGCCGATGGCCGACAGGGCTTCCCTCACCTCGTCCAGCTTGAATGGCTTGATGATGGCAGTGACGAGTTTCATGGTGTTTTCCAGTTGCAGTTCCAGGCGGGGCGCACGCGAGACCCGCAGGGCTCGCGTGCGTTTTCGGGGAATCAGAAGGCTTTCGTTGCAGTGATGAAGAACGAGTTGTCGCCCACATTCTTGCCATAGCGATTGCCCCAGACGGCCAGCTCCGTCCCGTTGGCGACCTTCGTCGTCTTGTCGGCCGTGGTGCCCGTGTAATAGGCGCCGAAGGTGAAGCCCAGGAAGTCCTTGGTGACCCCGATCTTGTAGTCACTGAAATCGTAGACGCTGTTGCTGCGTCCGTTTGCCTTCCAAACGTCCATCGAACCGTCGATCTTCCAGTGACCGACGTGCCCGATAGCGGTAAAGCCCGTCTCGCCAATCGGGTAGGCGGCATTCAGTTCCGCGTAGTAGCTTCCCCGGGCATCGGCAACCCCGAAGAGGCCATCGGTGACAGCATACGAAATCTTGCCGCTGATCCAGTTCCATCCGAGCCCAAGATAGACTTCACCGGTGTGCGGCTTCTTGGCCCCAAAACCGCCTGCGGCCGCGGGTGCCTGATTCGCCGCGATGCTGTACTTGCCTGGATAATAGTAATAAATACCGCCCACATCGTAGGTGATGCTTTCGGCTATCTTGCCGCGGAAGCCGGCGTAGAAATCTGTCTCCATGCTGTTGCTGATGGCGACACTTTGGCCGGTGACACCGCCGAAGATCGCGGAATTCTGTCCCGGGGCAGCTTCCTCCCAGGCGTCTCCGTACCAGCTGACGTTCGAGGCGAAGAACCCGGCATAGAGTCCGCTCTCGTGCCCGTAGTCAATCGTGCCCTGCACGGCCGGCTTGAAGTTCGTTTGCGAAAGACCACGGACGACGTAGTTGCTGGCGAACGTCACGTTGCCCGTTAGGGAGTGCGGCGATTTCTCTTCCTCTGCCATCACACCCGTCGCGATCGAAGAAGCGGCCAACGCAAGCCCTATGCTCGCAGTAGATTTCCGGAAGTTTTTCATGCGAATTCCTTCTGACTGATTAAGGGAAAACAAGAATCGCGCAGCGCCCCTGGCGCTCACACGCCGGAGCGCAAACGGCATGCCAAGAAAAAACTTTAATAAAAAACAGCAATTTAATGATTTGTTGCGACGCACAAAACCGGTGATTGCACCGTTATGAGGCGATCTTCTATTGCCTCGCATGGTTGTGGTGCGCCGGGTTGAACGGGCCGGCGCTGGCAGGGCGCGGGTCCTGATCATCGAAATTTCAGGACCATGATTTGCTACACTTAGGCCTACTGAAAGGGTTGCGATGTCGAGCCCCGGCCGCGGCGATTCTCTGCCTGTTCCAACGAACCTGCTCCCGATCCATGGCGATTCCTGACCCGATCCAAGAGCTTGCCAATCGCCTTCGGCATCTCTCATCTTCCTCGCCGCTGCCTGACTTCGAGAAGAACGCGAGGGCGCTTCTGTCGGGTGTTCTGGGAAAGCTGGACCTGGTCACGCGGGAGGAGTTTGACGCTCAGACGGCAGTGCTCGCCCGCACCCGGGAAAAACTCGAGGTGCTCGAGCGCCGAATCGAGACTCTGGAAATACTGCTGCACGAGTCGGGTCGCTGATCCGTCCTTCGCCGTGGGCCTTGCCACCCTTCGCACTCGCTCCCTGTCGGGGATGAACGCTCCGGAAGTGACGGTGGAAGTGCATCTGGCCAACGGTCTTCCGTCCTTTACGATCGTCGGACTCCCGGAGGCCGAGGTCAAGGAGGCCAAGGACCGTGTTCGGGCCGCGATCCAGGTGTCGCGTTTCGAGTTTCCCTCCCGCCGGATCACCGTCAATCTGGCCCCGGCCGACCTACCCAAGGACAGTGGGCGCTTCGATCTGCCCATTGCGCTGGGTATCCTTCTGGCATCACGGCAACTCGTGGCGCCTGAACTCGACCGGCATGAATTCGCCGGCGAGCTGGCGCTCAATGGCGCCGTGCGCCCCATCCGGGGCGCCTTGGCCATGACCTACCGGGTTCATGCAGCCGGCCGGGCGTTTGTCCTGCCTGCCATCAGCGCGCCGGAGGCCGTCCTGGTGCCAGGGGCCGAGGTCTACGGGGTCACCTCGCTTCTGGAGGTCTGCGCGCACCTTCGGGGCGACAAACCGCTCGATCCATGGACCGGCACCCCCCAGACCGTGAATGCGGTCTACCCGGACATGGCGGAGGTCAAGGGACAGGCTTCCGCCAAGCGGGCCCTCGAGGTTGCTGCGGCGGGAGGCCACAGCATCCTGATGGTCGGGCCGCCAGGCACCGGCAAGACCATGCTGGCTGAGCGGCTGCCGGGGCTTCTGCCCGAAATGACTACGACGGAGGCTCTCGAGACGGCTTCCGTGCACTCCGTTTCCGGAGGCGGGTTCGACCTGTCCACGTGGAAGCGGCGGCCCTTCCGGGCCCCGCATCACACGGCGTCGGCCATTGCCCTTGTGGGAGGAGGCGGAACGCCGCGCCCCGGGGAGGTCTCTCTGGCGATGCACGGAATCCTCTTTCTGGATGAGCTGCCGGAATTTGACCGCCGTGTGCTCGAGGTCCTTCGTGAACCCCTCGAATCCGGACGCATCACCATTTCCCGCGCAACCCGGCAGGCCGAGTTTCCGGCGCAGTTCCAGCTGGTGGCCGCCATGAATCCGTGCCCGTGCGGGTACCTGGGTCACCATAATGGACGTTGTCATTGCACTCCCGATCAGGTGCAGCGATACCGAAGCCGGGTCTCCGGACCACTCCTGGATCGTGTTGACCTGCAGATCGAGGTCCCCTCGGTGCCGCAGGGCGAGCTTGCTTCGAGGGCTCCCGCGGCGGGGACCGAGGAGATTCGCGCCAGGGTGTCGGCCGCGCGGGATCGGGCTCTTGCGCGGCAGGGGTGTCCCAATGCCGGCCTTTCCGTGGCAGAAACCGACCTGCACTGCCGGTCTGACGATGCCGGGGAGGGGTTGTTGCGGCGGTCGATGGAGCGCCTCGGGTTGTCTGCGCGCGCCTACCAGAGAATTCGCAGGGTGGCGCGTACCGCCGCAGACCTGGCCGGAGAGCCTGCCGTGTTGGCCCCGCACATTGCCGAAGCGGTCCAGTATCGCCGCTACGGCCTGGAATGAATCCCTTTCCGGCGATGGAATCTTCCGGGATTGACAATGCCGGATGGCGTCGGTACGTTCCGTGCGTGGCGCCGATTTGAGCAGCAGCTTGCGGGCGCGTTAAAAATACCGCTAAAGCGCCTGCCCGACGGGGCCGCGTGAGGCGGTCAGGTCACATACCAGATACGGGCAACCTCTCTTGCAGCCAGACCGAACCAGACTTCTCCGGGAAATCCTCTCCCGCCGCATCCTCGTGCTCGATGGGGCGATGGGCACCATGATCCAGGGCCATCGCCTCGACAGGAACCATTTTCATGGCGATCGGTTTCACGATCATCACTGCGAGCAGACTGGTAACAATGACCTGCTGACGCTCACCCAGCCCCGGATCATCGCGGGCATCCATGCCTCCTACCTCGAGGCGGGCGCGGATATCGTCGAGACCAACACCTTCAACTCGACCCGCATCGCCATGGCCGACTACGGCCTGGAGCAGCACGTCCGCGAACTGAATGCGGCGGGCGCCCGGCTTGCGCGGGATCTCGCGGACGAGTTCTCGGCGCGGACACCAGACAAGCCGCGTTTCGTGGCGGGTGTTCTCGGCCCCACCAATCGTACCGCTTCCATTTCGCCTGATGTCGCCGATCCTGGCGCGCGCAACGTGAGTTTCGACGAACTGGTGTTTGCCTACACCGAGGCCATCGAGGGGTTGACGGAAGGCGGGGCCGATCTGCTGCTGGTGGAAACGGTGTTCGATACGCTCAATTGCAAGGCGGCGTTGTTTGCGATCGACGAGTTTTTCGAGCGCTCGGGCTGTCGCCTCCCGGTCTGGGTTTCCGGCACCATTACCGACCAGTCCGGCCGCACCCTGTCGGGCCAGACCACGGAGGCCTTCTGGAACGCCATCCGGCACGGGCACCTTTTTGCAGTCGGTCTCAACTGCGCGCTTGGGGCGAAGGACCTGCGCGCCTACATCGCCGAGCTATCGCGTCTGTCCGACGCCTTCGTCAGCATTCATCCGAACGCCGGCCTTCCCAACGCATTCGGCGAGTATGACGAGTCGCCCGACTACACTGCGGGCATTCTCCGGGAATTCGCCGAGGCGGGCCTCATCAATATTGCCGGGGGGTGCTGTGGCACGACGCCCGCCCACATCCAGGCCATCGCTGGTGCCGTCGGAGGGCTGAAACCACGCGTTGCCCCCGTCCCGGAAAGGCAGCTCCGCCTCTCGGGTCTCGAACCCCTCAATATCGGGGATGACTCTCTGTTCGTGAATGTTGGCGAGCGCACGAACGTGACCGGATCGCGGGCATTCGCCCGGATGATCCTGAACGGGCAGTTTCCCGAGGCGCTGGCCGTGGGTCGTCAGCAGGTGGACAACGGCGCCCAGATCGTCGACGTCAACATGGACGAGGCGATGCTCGATTCGAAGAAGGCGATGGTGACCTTCCTCAATCTTGTGGCGGGGGAGCCTGACATCGCCAGGGTTCCCCTGATGCTCGACTCGTCCAAGTGGGAGGTGATCGAGGCGGGCCTGAAATGTGTTCAGGGCAAGGGAATCGTCAACTCGATCAGCCTGAAGGAAGGGGAGGCGGAGTTCCTGCGCCAGGCAAGGCTCGTCCGCCGCTACGGGGCGGCCGCCATTGTCATGGCGTTCGACGAACAGGGTCAGGCGGACACCCTGGCAAGGCGTGTCGAGATCTGTACCCGCGCTTACCACCTCCTGGTGAAGGAAGTCGGATTTCCGGCGGAAGACATCATCTTCGATCCCAACATCTTTGCCGTCGCCACTGGCATCGAGGAGCATGCGCGCTACGGGGTCGATTTCATCGAAGCCGCTCGGGTGATCCGGAAATCCTTGCCACACGCAAAAGTGAGCGGCGGCGTCTCGAACGTGTCGTTTTCCTTTCGTGGAAATGACGGCGTCCGGGAAGCCATCCACACCGCGTTCCTGTACCACGCGGTGAAGGCGGGCATGACGATGGGCATCGTCAACGCCGGTCAACTGGGGGTGTACGCCGAGATCCCGGCGGATCTTCTCGAGCGCGTGGAGGATGTCCTGTTCGATCGACGACCGGACTCGACGGAACGGCTCGTCGCGTTCGCGGAGAACTACAAGGCAGCGGGAAAGGCCCAGGTGGAGGATCTCGCCTGGCGGGAGGCGCCCGTCGAAGAGCGGTTGAAACACGCGCTTGTCCGCGGCATCAACCGCTATGTCGTGGAGGACACCGAGGAGGCTCGCCAGCAGTACGAGCGACCAATCCAGGTGATCGAAGGCCCGCTCATGAATGGCATGAATGTCGTGGGGGACCTTTTCGGGGCGGGCAAGATGTTCCTGCCGCAGGTCGTGAAGTCCGCCCGCGTGATGAAGGAGGCGGTGGCCCATCTGGTGCCGTTCATCGAGGCCGAGAAGGCGCGATCCGGCCAGGCTCCAAGCGCCAAGGGAAAGATCGTGCTCGCGACCGTCAAGGGCGATGTCCACGACATCGGCAAGAATATCGTTGCCGTGGTGCTTCAATGCAACAACTATGAGGTGGTGAATCTGGGGGTAATGGTCCCCGCCCAGAAGATTCTCGATACCGCGCGCGAGGTGGGGGCGGACATCATCGGTCTGTCCGGTCTGATCACGCCGTCTCTCGAGGAAATGGCGAATATCGCCAGGGAAATGGAGCGACAGGGATTCGACATCCCTCTGCTGATCGGGGGAGCGACAACCTCTCGCGTGCATACGGCAGTCAAGATCGAGCCGAACTACCACGGGGTGACCATCTGGGTTCCGGACGCGTCCCGCAGCGTCGGGGTATGTACCTCCCTGCTCTCCGAGGACCAGCGGGATGGATACGTGGCCCGCATCAAGGCAGAGGCGGAAAAGACGAGACTCCAGCACAAGGGAAAGAAGGGGCAGGGACCGCGGTACAGCATTGACGAGGCGCGCAGGCACGGGCTGTTCACCAACTGGGGCGGGTACGTCCCGCCAGCCCCTCGGGTACCGGGCGTTCAGGTTCTCAACGATTATCCCCTCGAGGAACTGGCGACCGTCATCGACTGGACGCCGTTCTTTCAGACCTGGGAACTCGCGGGCCGGTATCCGTCCATTCTGGACGACGAGGTGGTCGGCGAAGCCGCCCGAAACCTGTTCGGCGATGCGCAGGCGATGCTGGCCCGGATCATTGCGGAGAAGTGGCTTACGGCAAATGCGGTGGTTGGATTGTTCCCCGCCAACCGGGTGGACGGGGACGACGTCGAGATCTACACCGACGATTCCCGAACCTCCGTGGCCGCCAGATTGCATTTTCTTCGCCAGCAGATGGTGAAGCCAGAGGACCGGGCCAACCTCTCGCTTGCTGACCTGGTCGCGCCGAGAGAGAGCGGGATTCCGGACTGGATCGGCGCCTTCGCGGTGACGGCGGGCGTCGGGATCGAGGAGCGAGTCGCCCGCTATGAGGCAAGCCACGACGACTACAACGCCATCATGCTGAAGGCCCTTGCGGACCGGCTGGCAGAGGCCTTCGCCGAACACCTGCACCAGCGGGTTCGCCGCGAATACTGGGGCTATGCTTCCGAGGAAACGCTTTCCGTCGAGGATCTGGTGGCCGAGAGGTATCGCGGAATCCGGCCGGCTCCTGGCTACCCGGCTTGCCCGGATCACAGCGAGAAGCGCACTCTGTTCGATCTCCTCGACGTCACACGGTGCACCGGCATCGAACTCACCGAGTCCTTCGCCATGCTGCCCTCGGCAGCAGTCAGCGGCTTCTATTTCTCCCATCCGGAGGCGCAGTATTTCGCGACCGGCCGCATCGATCGTGACCAGGTGGCCGACTATGCGCGGCGCAAGGGGCTGAACCTGTCCGACGCGGAGCGCTGGCTCGCGCCAGTGCTCGCTTACGACCCGGCCTGACCTGTGCTCGCAACCCGACTGGGTTGCACGCGTGAATCTGCGGGGTGTGCCCGTGACGCCAGTTGTCAGGGCATGGTGTTCTCCAGGAGGGAACCTTTGACCAGTCTCGCCATCTACGAAACGTCGCGAGTGATCCTGGAGGTCGCTTCCGGCGATCTTCTGTCGAGGAGGCTCGGGTGATTCGATTCGTTCTTGCGGCGCTGCTGCCAGTGGGTCTCCTGGGGCAAGCCCATGGTGCCGAGCGGTTGCACCGTTATACGGTCACGTTGGATTCGGACCTCAGGGCCCTGCGAGCCGAAGCCTGCTTTGCCGGACGCCCTCCGGAAACCCTCGTCGTGGAATCGCTCGACGCAGCGGGTGCTTTCGTTGAGGGGAAGATCGCCTCCGCTCCAAGAAAACCTCTTGCACCCAATGGCATGGAACTCAAGCTTCGGGACGTCCCGGCGGACGGGTGCATCGAATACCGCGTCAACCTGACCGGTAGCCAGACGCGGCACGATTTCTCCGGCAACAGCACCAAGCGTATCGGCCGCGACATCTTCACGGAGGTGGGCTTGTGGTTCTGGAGGCCGCCGCAGCTCGGCCCGGAGGAGGACATCGAGATCGCGTTCATGCTGCCGGAGGGTGTGTCGGTGTCCGTGCCGTGGCGTCCCGTGATGCCCGCGGGCTCCATCCCGACGTATCGGGTGGGTCGTGGCGCCTACGATCGGCCGTCGGCCGTCGCGTTCGGCCACTTCTCGGAGATTCCGG
>JBAXBV010000049.1:0-16059 GCA_037141795.1 Betaproteobacteria bacterium | reverse complement strand
CATTTCGAATGGGCTGCAACACTGGATGATCCAGCCTTGCCTCCATATGAACGCTGTGAATCACAGGCCGAGGCAGCAAGAGAAGTATTGGTTCTTTACAAGTGGTGGGTCATTGATCGCCCAGCTCGAAAGGAAATAGAATATTTGCCCTACAACAAGCAGGGACTTGGTGATCTTGGTAGCCTGGATGATGATTTTGATAGGACTGCACCGGACTATATTGCACACAGAAAATCTATGGAAGATGCAAATAAGCAAGAGGAAGATTGGCACGCCGAGGACGATTCCATGCTTGCCAGATTGGTAAAAGTGCGTAGGAGCCTCTGGACATGAGTTATAGGAACTGTAAATTTTTCTTAGATGAGGAAATGGAACAAGATAGCACTATCCTCGGTTATCTGGAGGATAAGGACGTCGCAACAGATTTCTACAGAGCATTATGCAACATGCGTACAACGGCACCGGCAACCTGCTTGGCGTTCACCGCATCGCCTGCGACGATGCGTTGTCCCGGCGCATCGGACAGCGCCGAAGGTCGCCGCGCAAAGGCCGTTACGGTGTGGCCTTGCGCGAGCAGAACCTGCGTCACGGCCCGCCCGGTGCCGCCCGTCGCCCAGAACACGATGATCTTCATGTTGAAGTTGCCGCCATGATCATACCCACAGCAGGGCCATGAGGATCGCAAACAGCACGGTCGCGATCACGGGCAGCAACTGCTGGATGTTCTGCGTCTGGCGGTACGGCTTGACGGGCTGGCGCTCATGGGGCTGGTCGCCCTCGAGTGCAGCCATGGCGTCGGCGTGTCGCTTGGCTCGAAACTCGATCACGTTGGCCCTGATCAGCAGCATGACCATAGCCAGGATGATGGCCGGTCGGAGCCAGCCAATCATCCCAGGCCCCGCAAGGCAAAGGCACTGGCCATCATTCCAGCCACATAAAGCGGCACGCCGAAGCCGCTGTACCAGATGGCTAATGCGATAGGCTCGCGAAGAAAACGCTGCATCATGAGCGTCTGCCCGACCACCAGCGCCACGACGATGGCGGCCGGCACAGCCTGGCTCCAGGACAGCAGCAGTGCGATCACCACGAGCTGCGGCACCAGCATGATCGCGCAGGCAAACTGCGCGGCGCGCTGCGGACCCAGCGAGACCGGCAGAGAGCGGATTCCCATTTCGCTGTCGCCCTTGATCGCCTTGAAGTCGTTCAATGTCATGATCCCGTGTGCCCCGATGCTGTAGAGAATGGCCAGCATCAGGATCCTGCTCGATGGCAGGTTGCCGCCTAGCATGGCGGCCGCGCCGGTCACCCAGGCCAGCCCCTCGTAAGAGAAACCGCAGGCCGCGTTGCCCCACCAGCCGTTGCGCTTGAGCCGGAAAGGCGGCGCGCTGTAGGCCCAGGCGAGCACAAGCCCGACGACGGTAGCGACCAGCACCCAGGCGCCGAGCATGGCCGCAACGGTGAGGGACAGCAGCGACCAGATGCCAGCGATGTACAGACCCCACAGGCCCGGCACGCGGCCGGAGGGTATGGGGCGGTGAGGCTCGTTGATGGCATCGACATGGCGGTCGTACCAGTCGTTGATGGCCTGGCTCATGGCGCAGACGAGCGGGCCGGCCAGGATGACGCCCAGCAACGCCGTCATCCAGTTGTCGACGATCGGCACGCCGGACGAGACAACGCCGCAGGCGAATGCCCACATCGGCGGGAACCAGGTGATCGGCTTCAGCAGTTCCAGTACGGCCCGCGGCGCCGGGTAGTAACGCCTTCTGGCCGGTGGTGTTGCAGTGGTCATGGGGTCAACTCCGCCATGGACGACGCTCTGAGGGGGATTGCGACCGGCGCCGGGTGTGCAGACATCATTCGGTTTGCTCTGTCAGGTTGAGACAGTCTGGAGGATAAGTCCTCCGAACGCAGCTTCCGCAATGGAAGGATGGCGTGTCACGAGTTAAACGCTCGGTTCTTGCCACCGGTTACCCATCAGAACACCGCGTGGTCTCCGCGCTCTGCCGAGGCCTCGCCGCGTAACAGGCGGCCGTAGTAGTCGAATAGCGTCTCGTGGCCGGCCGAGGGCGTGGCCGCGGCGTCGTAGCGGCCTGCGGCTGTGTCCCACACCAGCATCGATTCGGTGGCGTAGTAGCGGCCGATGCGCGCCAGTTCGGCCTTGTCGGCCAGCGGCGGCAGCACCCGGCCGAGCAGCCCGAGCACGGCGATGCTGGCGTCCAGCAGTGCCACAGGCACCTGCCTGAAGCGCGCTGGCCGCCCCAACAGCGCAAAGAGTCGCTCACCTTGCTCGCGCGGCGTGATCGCCGGGCCGGGGCCGCCGATCGGCAATACGCGGTCGCGGCGTGCGGGGTCGTCCACGCAAGCCGCGAGGTAGTCGCCCAGGTCGTTGTCGCTGATCGGCTTGCAGGCCGTGAGCGTGCCGTCACCGAAGACGAGAAAGGCCTTGCCTGCCCGGACGCGTTCAATCTGCCCGGACAGGGACTTGAAGAAGGCCGTTGCGCGCACGATCGAATAACTCAGCCCCGATTCGATCAGCGTCTTCTCGAAGGCCAGTTTGGCGTGCTGGAAGGCCAGCAGGGGCTTCTGCACGCAGATCGCCGACAGCAGCACGAACCGGGTCACGCCAGCCGCTTTCGCTGCCTCCAGCGCCAGCAGATGCGCACCGTGGTCGATGGCCCAGGCGTCCCTGGGCGCGCCGGTGCGGGAGGCCAGGCACGACAAGAGCACGTCGAAGCGCTCGCCGCGGAAACCGTCCCTCGTCAGCGAAGCGGCGTCGCACACGTCACCCACGCGCACCGTGGCGCCGCGAAAGAGCCTCTCGCTGTCCTCGGATGACAGCCGGCCGCCGACGCCGGCGCGCGGACGCACGAAGCACACGACTTCGTGACCTCGGCGCACCAGCGCCCGCACGGTGGCCTGGCCGATGGTGCCGGTGGCCCCGATGACGAACACGCGGCACTGCATCAGGCTTGCCAGTCGATCATCATCTTCAGGCACTGCGGGTCGCCGAACGCCACCTCGTAGGCCTCTCGCGCTCGACCGGGGCCGAAGGTGTGGGTGATCAGGCCTTCGAGGGACAGCGCGCCTCGCTCGACTAACGCCGTCACTGCCAGCAGGTCGTGCTTCTTCCACTGGGCGGCGATGCGCAGCGTGGCCTCGCGCATGAAGGCCGGCGCGAAGGCGAAGCCCAGGTCCTGCTTGTAGAACCCGGCCAGCACCACCTCGCCGCCGGGCGCCAGGCGCGCGATCAGGCTGTTGAGGATGCTGCCGTCGCCGCTGACGTCGACGATCGACGTGTAGTTCCTGCGCGTGTCCTCGTCAGGGTGGACGCAGGCGTAGCCGGTGGCGCCGCCGCGCCGCGCCGGTTGCGTCTCCCAGACGGTCGGCGCCGGCCAGCCCTTGGCCCGGCAGATGCGCGCCAGCAGACGGCCCATCACGCCATGGCCAACGATCAGTTCCGGCGGCACCATCGGTTGGCGAAGACCGCCGAAAGCCACAGCGTGATGGCAGGTCGCGGCTAGCGCCAGCAGCACGGCCTTGGGCCCCAGTTCGGGCGCGACGCGCACGACGCGGTCGTGCGCGACGATCAGGCGCGAGCCGGCGCCGCCGAAGATGTTGCGCACACCCTGGAAGCTGTAAGAACCAGGGATGAAGACCGTCTCGCCGACCCGGATGTCGGTGGATGCACCGACTCGCGCCACCGTGCCCACCGTCTCATAGCCCGGTACCAGCGGGTAGCCCAGGCCGGGAAACGGCGGCATCGTACCGTCCCACAGAAGCCGCTCGGTACCCGTACTGATGCCGCTGGAGGTGACCTCGACTTCCACGTCTGCGGCCTCGAACGGCTTGAGTTCCAAGGTCTGCACCGACAGTTCTTTCGGAGCGTCGAATACGATGGCGCGGGCTTGGGTCATGGGGGTAGTTCTCAGGGTTGATGGCGGCACGATCCTGGCCACGCTTCAGTTCACGCCAAAATGCCGCGATCCTGTTATTGTCGTCCGTCCCATGCAGAACACCGATCTTCCCACCGTCATCGTCACCGGCACCTCCTCTGGCGTCGGCCTGCATGCCGCCAAGTCACCGAGCGACCGCGGCTGGTTCGTCGTGATGGCCTCTCGCGACCTGACAGAGCGGCAACCGCCAGACGACAGGGCGGCATCCAGGCCGAGCGCCGAGCCATTCTGGAGATCGATCTCGCGTCGCAGGACAGCGTGCGCGCCTTCGTCGCCCGTTTCCATGCCCTGGGCTGGCCGCGTCGCGTGCTGTTCAACGTCGCCGCAGTATACCTGCCGCGCCTGAAGGTGCCCCGGCGCTCGCCCGAAGGCTGCGAGGGCAGCGTCGCCACCATCCGCCTCGGCCACTTCCTGCTCAAGCGGCTGCTGCTCGACGACTTGAAACGCGCCCCCGCGACAGGATCGAAGGCGCGGCTGATCACGTTGGGCACGGTCACCGCCAGCTTCGAGGAGTTTGGTGGCAAGGTGCCGGCCCCTGTGCCAGCCAATCCGGGCGAACTCCAAGGCCTGAAAGCCGGCTTCCAGGCGCCGGTGGCCATGATCGACGGCAAGCCCTTCAAGCCCGGCAAGGCCTACGAGGACGGCAAGCTCTGCAACATGATCATCAGCCGCGAGTTGCACCGCCGCTCTCACGAAGAGAGCGGCATCGTCTTCAGCACGCTGTACCCGGGTTGCGTCGCCGATACGGCGCTGTCATGCGTCACACCCAGGGCCTTCGAGACGATCTTCCCCTGGTTCCAGAAGAACATCACCGAGGGCTGTTTCACGCAGGCACTGGCCGGTCAACGCGTGGCGCAGGTGGCGGCCGACGAGGCCTTTGCGCGCAGTGGCGTGCACTATAGCTGGGGTAACCGACAGCAGGAAGGTCGCCAGGCGTTCGCGCAGCCGCTGTCGGTCAAGGCCAGCGACGCTGCGCGAGCCAGTCGGCTCTGGAGCTTGAGCGAAAGGCTGGTCGGCCTCGCATGAAGCGCGCTGGCGGGCTCCGGCGCGTGGCGGCCTGGGCGGTGGCATGCATGGCGCTGCTGGCCATCACTGTGGGTGTCTGGCAGCTCGAACGCGCACGCCAGGGCGTGAGCATCGTGTCTCAGCGCCTGGGAACGACACCCGTCACCGTGTTCCGGCCAGTGCAGGCATCCGGCCCTGCGCCGGTGGTGCTGATTGCCCACGGTTTCGCCGGGTCGCAGCAGTTGATGCAGCCTTTTGCGCTGACCCTGGCGCGCAATGGCTACGTGGCCATCACCTTCGACTTCCCCGGCCACGGGCGCAATGCCGCGCCGATGACCGGCGGCCTGGCCGACCAGGACGAGAGCCTGCGCGTGCTGCTGAAGGCGATGGACGAGATGGGCGCCTACGCAAGCCGCCTGGCCGGCACCGGTGATGTGCCGGGTCCGTATGCGGTGGTCGGCCACTCGATGGCGTCGGACATCATCGTACGCCACGCTCAGGCACACCCGGCGGTGCAGGCCAGCGTGGGGGTCTCGCTGTTCGCGCCGAGCATCACGGCCAACACCCCGGCGGACAGCCCGCGCAACCTGCTGGTCATCGACGGCGGCCTCGAGCCCCAGCTGATGTCCGACGAGGCGCTGCGCGTGGTCGGCGGTGTGGCCGGAGCGGCGGCGGCTCGTGACGTGACCTACGGCCGCTTTGCCGACGGCACGGCGCGGCGGGCGACGCTGTCGCCAGGGGTCGAGCACATCGGCGTGCTGTACAGCGGCCACACGCTGGGCCAGTCGCTGGCCTGGCTGGACCAGGCCTTGGGGCGGCCGCCTGCCCAGCTCCCCTTCATCGATGCATGTGGGCCGTGGCTGGGCTTGCTGCTCCTGGGTGTCGTGGCGCTGGCCTGGCCGCTCTCGCACCTGCTGCCGCACGCGGCAGGCCGGGACTCCTCTTTGCCTGGCGCGCTGCCACGGCCGGGATGGCGTGCCTGGCGGCGCCAGTTCGTGCTGGCCCTCGCGCCAGCGGTGCTCACGCCGCTGCTGCTGTGGAAGCTGCCGACCGACTTCCTGCCTCTGCTGCTGGGTGACTACCTGGCGCTGCACTTCGTGCTGTACGGCGCGCTGACGCTGGCCGGGCTGGCACTGGCAGGCCGCCGCCTGCCGCGCACCAGCGCCGTCGCGCTCGCCGGGGCGATCGTGCTTGCCAGCGCCTGGACGCTGCTGTCCATCGGGGTGCCGGTCGACCGCTACGTGTTCAATGTGCAACCCGAGCCCGTGCGCCTGCCGCTGATCGCAGTCATGTTCGCCGGCGCGCTGCCCTATTTCCTCGCTGACGAGTGGTTCACCCGAGGTGCCGGGGCGGCGCCTGGAGCCTATGTGGTGACCAAGCTGTGCTTCCTGCTCTCGCTTGTCGGGGCCATTGCGCTGAACCCCCAGCGGCTGTTCTTTCTGGCCATCATCGTGCCGGCGATCCTGCTGTTGTTCGTCGTCTACGGGCTGTTCAGCCGCTGGGTGGGTCGCGCCACCGGCCACCCAGCCGTGGCCGCGGTGGCCAACGCGCTGGCGTTCGGCGCGTTCATCGTGGTCACCTTTCCGCTGGTGGCGGGAGCGGCAGGCAGGACAAGAACATCAGGATCGTCGGCAAAGCATGCCTTCATGCGCAAGAAAGGAAGCGACGACGCATGGGAATCGAATCGATTCGACAAAAGGCCGGTGAAGTACCGCCGATGAATGCGGGTTGTCGAACGACTGCTCACGCTCGACTGCGTCGGGCTTCGTTCGAATTCCTGGACACTGCGCGTTCGGAAACGCGGTTTCTCCAATGGTGTCCGCGTTCCGGTCGGCTCTGAACATCAGCGGGCTGACCTCACACCGGCTGCTGCCGGAGTCGGCCCCGGGCGACGCGCTGGTTGTTGTCCTCGCGGCCAACGGCCCCTACCTCGACCCGGGCGGCGGTTCGCCCTGGGAGGACAAGCCCGGAGTGTCGGCCTTCGGTGGCCCGGCGTAGGCTGTGCACTCGCGCGCCGCGTCGCGGAGCAGTCGCGCCCCCGCCAGGACATGGGCGTGAATCCCCTCACCGCCAGTGGCGTCCAGGTGCGCCAGCAGCGCGGCGCGCATGCGCGGATCCCAGTAGTTGCGAAGGTGGTTGCGCACGCCCTCCTCGCGCTGGGCGGGGGGGTAGGGCGCGAAGAAGTCGCCGATCTGGTTGGCCATCGCAATCAGCCTCTCCACCTCGATCACCGGGGTATTCACGCGCGTGCCTCCTCCGGAACCCGGCTGGTGGCCTCGTCGAACGCGGGCGCCTGCACCCGGGCCACCTCCACGGCCGTGACCTTGTACTCGGGACAGTTCGTGGCCCAGTCAGACAAGTCGCTGGTGATGGCGTTGGCCCTGGTCTGGGCGAAGTGGAAGGTGGTGTAGATCACCCCCGGGCTCACGCGCTCGCTGATCCGGGCGCGCAGCCGCGTGACACCGTAGCGACTGTTGATGGACACCCAGTCGCCCTCGCCGATACCGCGGGCGTCGGCGTCGGCCTGGTGGATCTCCAGCATGTCCTCACCATTCCAGGCCACATTGCCAGTCCGACGCGTCTGGGTGCCGACGTTGTACTGGCTCAGGATGCGCCCGGTGGTGAGCAGCAGCGGATAGCGATCATCCGTGCGCTCGGAAGTCGGCACGTAGCCGGTAAGCATGAAGTTGGCGCGCCCCCGGGGAAAGGCCGTGACGTGCAGCACCTCGGTGCCCTCGGGCGCGTCGTGATTGCAGGGCCACTGGACCGAGCCCAGCCGCTCGATGAGCGGGAAGCTCATGCCCGCGTAGGCGGGCGAAAGGCGCGCGATCTCGTCAAGGATCCGGGAAGGATGGTCGTAGTGCAGCGGGTAGCCCATGGCGTTGATCATGCCCACGGTGATCTGCCAGTCTCCGAGGCCCGCAAGCGGTTCGACCACCTTGCGCACCATGCTCACGCGGCGCTCGGCGTTCGTGAAGGTGCCGTCCTTCTCGAGCGAACTGGAACCCGGCAGGAACACGTGCGCGAACTTCGCCGTCTCGGTGAGGTACAGGTCCTGGAGGATCACGCACTCCATGCTGCGCATGGCCGCCATGATGTGGTTCTGGTTGGGATCGCTCTGCACCGGATCTTCACCCTGGATGTACATGGCCTTGAAGCTGCCGGCCAGGGCGGCGTCGAACATGTTGGGCAGGCGCAGGCCCGGCTCGGGGTCGAGGCTGACGCCCCAGTCCTTCTCGAAACTCTCTCGCACCGCCTGGTCACTCACGAAGCGGTAGCCCGAGAACATGTGCGGCCAGCTCCCCAGGCAGGAGCCCCCCTGCACGTTGCCCTGGCCACGCAGTGGGTTCACACCGACGCCCTCGCGGCCGAGCATGCCGCAGGCGAGGGCCAGGTTACCCAGGCACATGACCCCCGTGGAGCCCTGACTATGTTCGGTGACACCCAGCCCGTAATAGATGGTACTGCGTGGTCCGGCGGCGTAGAGGCGAGCGGCGCGGCGGATGTCCTCCGGGTCGAGCCCGGCCTCCGGCCCCACCACCTCGGGGCTGTAGCGGGGGTCGCCCACCAGTG
Organism: Betaproteobacteria bacterium; assembly: GCA_037141795.1. Lineage (GTDB taxonomy): Bacteria > Pseudomonadota > Gammaproteobacteria > Burkholderiales. The sequence continues at coordinate 7,525 of JBAXBV010000049.1, read as the reverse complement.
CCATCCATTGCTCGAACTCGTTCCAGTGACAGCGCGCACGGACGAACGCCTCGTCGAAGAGCTTCTCGCGCACCACCACGTGGGCGATGCTGTCGAGCACCACCACGTTGGTGCCGGGTCGCAATGCCAGGTGCACATCGGCGCGGCAATGGGGTGATTCGACGGTCTCGGTGCGGCGCGGATCGATGACGACAAGGCGTGCCCCCTCGCGAATGCGCCGCTTCATCATGGAGCCGAACACCGGGTGCCCTTCGGTGGGATTCGCGCCCACCACCATGATCACGTCGGCCTGGAGAACGGAGTCGAAGTGCTGACTGGCTGCACCGGCGCCAAGTGTGGCCGACAACCCGAACTGAGTCGGCGAGTGGCAGATACGCGAACAGTTGTCGATGTTGTTGTTGCGCAGTGCCACCCGCGCGAACTTCTGCATCAGGAAGATCTCCTCGTTCGTGCAACGTGAGGAGGACACGGCGCCGACCGAACCGGCACCGTATTTGGCCTGGATCCGCTTCAGCTCGGTGGCCGCGTGCGCGAAGGCCTCGTCCCATGAAACCTCGCGCCAGGGCTGGTCGATGGTGGCCCGGATCATGGGCGATCGCACCCTGTCGGGATGGCGGTAGTAGTCGAACGCGAAGCGACCCTTGATGCAGCTGTGGCCGTGGTTGGCCTTGCCCTCCTTCCACGGAATCATGCGCACCACGCGCCCCTCTAGGGTCTCGGCCCGGAAACCGCAGCCCACCCCACAGTATGCGCAGGTGGTGACCACGGAACCTTCAGGTTTGCGGGGAATCGGCACGGCGGTACCCTCCGTCGAACAGGCTCTTCTCAACAAGCGACTGCGTCGGGCAGGCCTGTACGCAGGCCCCGCAGCTCACGCACTCGCTATCCAGAAACGGCTCGCCCTGGCTCGCGACCACCTTCGAATCGAAGCCGCGACCCTGGATGGTCAGGGCGAAGGTGCCCTGTACCTCCTCGCAGGCGCGCACGCAGCGCGAGCACACGATGCACTTGGCCGGATCGAACAGGAAATACGGGTTGGACTCGTCCACGGGCGCGGACAGGTGGTTCTCGCCGACGGAATAAGGATGGGTCGACACGCCAGTCGCCGCGATGACCTCGTGCAACTCGCTCCAGCCGCCGGGGATGTCCTCGGACGGGAAGTCGCTCAGGTAGAGCTCCACGACGCCAGCGCGCAATTCGGTGAGCCGCGGCGAGGCCGTGCGCACCACCATACCCGCCTCAACGGGCGTGGTGCACGAGGCGGGAAAACCGCGTCGGCCCTCGATCTCCACCAGACACACGCGACAGCTGCCGAAGGCCTCCAGCATGTCGGTGGCGCACAGCTTCGGCACCGCGCGCCCCGCGGTGGCTGCGGCCAGCATCACACTGCTGCCGGACGGTACGGTGACTGAGTTGCCGTCGATCATGAGAGTCACCAGCTCGCCGTCTCGCGGCGGCGTGCCGTAGTCCATGTCTTCGCGCAGCGCGCGCAACTCAGACCACACGGGCGGGCTCCTTTTCGGATTCGAGACCGAAGTCTCCGGGGAAGAACTCGAGCGCCGAGAGAACGGGATACGGCGCCATCCCGCCCAGCGCACACAGCGAGGCGTTCTCCATCACGTCGCAAAGCCTCAGGAGCTGGGCGTGGTTCGCGCGCGGCCGCTCGCCGCGCACGATGCGCTCGATCAGTTCGCGCCCGCGGGTCGAACCGATGCGGCACGGCGTGCACTTTCCACAGGACTCGATGGCGCAGAACTCCATGGCATAGCGGGCCTGCTCGGCCATGTCCACGGTGTCGTCGAACACCACGATGCCGCCGTGCCCCACCATGCCGCGACGCTGCGCCAGCGCCTCGTAGTCCAGCGGCAGGTCGAGCAGGCTATCGTTGAAATAGGCGCCCAGGGGACCGCCCACCTGAACGGCGCGCACTGGCCTGCCGCTGCGGGTGCCGCCGCCGTAGTCGTGGATGAGTTCGCGCAGTGTCACCCCGAAGGCCTTCTCCACCAGACCGGCGTGCTTCACGTTGCCGGCGAGCTGAATGGGCAGCGTACCGCGCGAGCGGCCCATGCCGTAGTCGGCGTAATGCTTCGCGCCTTTGTCGAGGATCACCGGTACCGAGGCGAGCGAAACCACGTTGTTCACGAGCGTGGGCATGCCAAAGAGTCCCGTGACCGCGGGCAATGGAGGCTTGAAGCGGATCATGCCGCGCTTGCCCTCTATCGACTCGAGCATCGCGGTTTCCTCTCCGCAGATGTAGGCTCCTGCGCCCACCCGCACCTCCGCGTCGAAGGAGCAGCCAGAGCCGCGGATATCGCTGCCGTACCAGCCTGCCTCGCGCAGCGCCTTCAGTGCGGCGTTCATCGTGGCGATGGCGTGGGGATACTCGGACCGCACATACACATAGCCGTAGGTCGCTCCCGTGGCCCAGCCGGCAATGGCCATCCCCTCCAGAAGCATGAAGGGATCGCCCTCGAGGATCATGCGGTCGCTGAAAGTGCCCGAATCGCCCTCGTCGGCGTTCACGGCCACGTACTTGCGCGGTGCCCGGGCACCTGCCACCGTGCGCCACTTGATGCCCGTGGGAAACGCGGCGCCGCCTCGACCGCGGAGCCCGGAGGCGAACACTTCGTCCACCACCGCGTCCGGCGACATGGACAACGCACGGGCGAGTCCGCGCATCCCGCCGTGGGCTTCGTAGTCGGCGAGCGAAAGGGGATCGGTGACGCCGGCCCGCGCGAAGGTGAGCCGGTCCTGGCGCGCGAGAAACGGGATCGATTCCACCAGACCCAACGCACACGGGTGGGCCCCGCCCTCGAGGAAACCGGCTTCGAACAACGCAACCACATCTGCCTCGTCCACTGGCCCATACCCGATGCGGCCCGCCGCGGTCTGGACCTCCACCAGCGGTTCGAGCCAGAAAAGACCGCGGCTGCTGGTGCGTTTGAGTTCCAGTGGCAGGCCGCGGCGCGCTGCCTCGGCGGCGATGGCGGTGGCCACCTCGTCAGCCCCGAGGCTTAGCGCAGTGGCGTCGCGTGGTACGCAGACGGTGACTGTCATGGCGCCTTCCTGGTGACAGCAATCAGCCGCTCGGCGCGGGATTCCGTGACGCGGCCGTGCAGCCGGCCATCGAGCATGAGTGCGGGCGAACAGGCGCAGTTGCCCAGGCAGTACACCGCCTCCAGCGTGATCGCGCCGTCGGCAGTGGTCTCGCCAAGACGGCAGCCGAGCACGCGCTCGATGGCTGCCGTCAGGGTACGGCCGCCCACCGCCTGACAGCTCTCCGCCTGGCAGACCTTGAGCAAGTGGCGCCCGGCGGGCGCCCGACGGAAGTCGTGATAGAAGCTGATGACGCCGTGCACCTCGGCACGAGAACGGTTCAGGGCACGGGCGATCTGCGCGACGGCGCCCAGCGGCACGTGTCCAAGGGCGGCCTGGATGTCATGCAGGATCGGCAGCAGGTTTCCCTCGGTGCCGGACCAGCGTGCGAGCACCAGATCGACGGCCGCAGGGTCGTAGGGCGGATGGACGGGGCCGCGACGGCGGCGGGAAGACTTGGGGAGCACAGCGTCTTTCACGGGTCGGGCACTGCCTCTTGATCAGAGAGGCAATCGAGTTGAAACCGTCGAAGCATAGAGTCCGCCTCACGGCTTTCGCAACCCCCACGGCGGGCAAGCGCCCTTGGCTTCGAGCTCAATCCAACCGCCGTCCCCGCATGAAGGTAGTCGAAGCCGTCCTGTTTCTCGAGAGAATTCACATTGCTGCCCATCTGATCGGAATCAAATGGTGCCCGCCGACGACGGGAAATCGAAACCACATTTTGTTCCACTGGTGAATTCATCGCCCCCCCCCAATCGGTCTGTCGCGCGATGTTTGGTGAGAATGCCCCGTTCGCGATGACTCTTTGAGCCCACCATCGACCCAAATCACCTCGGACCCACCGCTACACGCAACAGCAGAGCACGCGGGATCTCAGGCGATTTAGCGAAACCGCTTCTGGCGACATGGATCGTCTGGTCGTGCACGTTGCGCGCCGCGCGGGCGGAAGTTTTGGAACACCCGCCACCACATGCCGCGACAGCTGGTCCCAGGTGGAGTCGAATGGCTGGCCTCCGAAAAGTCCGGCTTGTCGCCCCCGGCGTGGATGCTCGCGGTCGCTCTCGCAAGGAACAAGCGTCGCCTGTTGATCCGTCCTTTGTCGAGCAGCAGGTGCCCGATGCGAGCCAGATCGCGCAGGCCAACGCCGAGCCCCCCGCCAGCATCGAGACTGCCCAGCGTAGCTGTCCGGATTGATATGCAGAAATGCCTGAAGGGTCGATTCGACCCCAGGCAGGGCGCCTACCCAGGGAATGCCGGCCGCTACGCCTCAGCTCCTGGCGACCTTCGTGCTGCCGACGCCTCGCGCACAATCTCCAGGAGGCGGTCTTGTGGAATTGCCAGCGAGGTGATCCGGATCATGCAGGGGGTGGGTGGTGTGCGGAGCGAAACGGTGAGGAACCGGGTCGCGACGCCGTTTTCCAGGACCTCCTGCGTGGCGATCCCGGTGACGTCCGCCCAGGGCAGGAAGCGGGTCGAACGCCCCTCGCGCACAAGTGCCGCGCGCTCGGCCGGTCCGACTGCGGCAATGGAGCAGTGCAGGCCGTCGTCGGAGCACCGAAGCCCGACCTGACCCGCCGCCTTGGCCAGCCGACGGCAGGTCGCGAGATACCGCAGGTCGTTAAGCGCCAGGATCGCCGCAAGCATCACAGCGATAACGGTCGCGAGGGCCAGCCATGTCGGAACGGAGTTGCCCGCGGAGACGAACGTCCAGACCCCGAGCAACGGCAGGGCGACGATCAGCCCGCAGAGGAGAGCCAGGTACGCGTAGTTCACCTGGTCAGAGCGCCTCGTCTGGTCGATATCGATCGGGACCTCAACGATGCGCCCACTGGCGCCGACGCCGACTGGAGCGGCATCCCCATTGCGGAAAATGGTGCCTGCTTGTGGGTCGCGCATTCGTTCCCGCAGGAAACGCCACGCGTAGACGATTGTCGCCGCAACCGCAGCGACGAGCAGCAGCCAAAGGGGCATGAGTACGGTCTGCAACGTATCTTTCCTCTACGAGAGAACATCATAGGGCCAATCCTCGAACGTCCTCGATCGTCCTCGAAAGACGCCGAAGCATTCCTCACTCGATCATCAACAAGCCTTCCAGGCTGTGGATTCTCAAACCACTGGACGCTGTCTCTCGATTCCGACCGTCGCACTTGCCGCCAACCTGTCCGGCACCAGCATCGGCGAAGGTTTCCGGCCGGTTCCGCGAAAACTCACCTACACAGATCTATCGAGGACTATCGACTCCTGGAACGCGCGTGAACGCTTCACCGCGCCTCAACGCGACACCCGTAGCGCCCCCGAACTGAAGGCGTATCAAACGCCCTGAGTGCTTGTCGTGCCGAACTGTTCAGAGCGTCTTTGCTGTCAGATCGGTCAAGCGCCAAGGGGATGGCGGCCGACCCCTTGGCAGCTCTCGGGTCCTCGCCAAAGGAGGTTACGGTGCCGGGGTGGCGTTGCGTGCCGTGCAGACGCAGGATTTCATGACTGCGCGATGGGCTCCTCTGGCGCATGACCTTCTCGGCATCGTGTCCAACCGCGTGATCAATGAGGTCCGGGGGATCAACCGGGTCGTCTACGACATCAGCAGCAAGCCGCCGGCGACGATCGAGTGGGAGTAGGTCTCGAGGTCTATCGGGAATCGTATAGCGGGCCTGTGGCGCTGACTCCTGCGGCAAATGGCGACCGGGATGAGGATCGAAATCAATCGAGAATACTCACCGCAGCGGGAGGGAGGCTGAAGTGGGGGCAACCGTAGCCGCGGCTGCACCGAACAGGCGCGGACTGCCTTGCTGGGTCAATGCTTGCCGAACGTCAGGGTGGTTCGATCCACAGGGCCTGCATCTTCACTGTCGATCGTCAATTCGAATTCATCGCCGTAAAAGAAGCCGCTGCGCTGGGGCAAGACAAGCCTCGCCTTACCTTGGGTCGTAATGGGGAATTGGCGGAGAGCCACGTGCGTTGACCAGTCCTGGCCGCTCACCAAGCCGAGCACCAAGACCGGTGCGCCCTCGTACTCTTCGAGAAACGTGGTCGAGGGTGTGTAGGGTCCGCCCTCCGGCTGGACGGCATCAAGGAGCATGCCGCTCTCGGTGAAAGGGACTTCGAGCAGCCGGCGCTTGCCAGCGAATAGCTGCACGGTCAGGTCAGGCGCCACGATGACCTCGATGGAATTCAGGCGCGCGACATCGTCGCGCCCGAGCCGGGTTATGTAGCCTGTCCGCTCGCCCCCGACGATTGAGGAGCCTCCATACTGCCAGCCCCGGTCCGAGCGCTGCGCTGAGTAGTCGTTGCTGCCGCAACAGTGCCCCGAAATGGCAACCAGGCGGAATCTACCGACCGCCTGTGAAAGCGCCTCTCGCTTGGTGGCTGCCGACGAAAGTGGCCGTGGTTTTGTCTCGATCGCGTTGAACGGGAGGAGTCTCTCAGGACCGAAGCTTTGCCAGTTGCCGGTCAAGCGGTCACCAGCCAGCGCTCCTGTAATGCGTCCGGTTTTGCTCAGAGATCCGTCACTGCCGTAACGCTGTTCGTACACATCCAGCGTAACGCTCCCGTCCGAGGAGACTGCCCCTCGCAACTGCAGATGCCTCGATCCATCAGAAAAGCGGCAGGCACCATGGACACGTCGCGGGTCAGCGTCCAGGAACATGGTGAACTGCCCACGCTGGTCGACCGTGCCCGTGAAGACCATCTTTCGAAATGGTGCGGGCAGGTCAGCAGCCAGCCCGCTCTGCATCGAGTGAGCCCGCTGCCCATCGGCCAAGACGCTCAGGAGCAATGTGCTCACCACGATTCGTCGACGGTTCATACAAGGTCTCCCCGTGGAAATCGATCTTAAGCACGCAGAGTATTCAGCCTACCACTCAGCTTGAACCGTGTGTCGCGCGGCGATCGGCGCCGAGCGATGCGGCAGCGCCTCTCTGGCTTTGTTGAGAATCGAGGTCGGTCAGCGTATGATGCATGAAACGTCAATAAGAAAGCATTCGATCTGCCGTGTCTTCCGTCGCCGCTGTTGGTCTCTCCTCCGCTTCAGCACGGGTCGCAAGGGCCGTGCGACCCGGCCGCGTGTATCGCCGTGAGGATCTGGCGCCGTTCAGTGCTGCCGTCGACCGGCACTTGCAGGAACTGGTTTCGGCTGGTCGTCTGACCAAGCTCGCCCGCGGCCTCTACTACGCGCCTCGCGAATCGGCGTTCGGCGTGGTGCCGCCAGCCGATGAAGATCTGGTTGCGGCGTTCCTGAAGGATCGGGACTTCCTCATCTTCTCCCCGTCTGCCTACAACGCGGCCGGCGTGGGCACCACCCAGCTCTACAACGCCACCTGGGTCTATAACCACAAGCGTCATGGCGTGTTCACCCTGGGCAACCGGCCGTACGATTTTCGGGTCAAGCCCCGGTTCCCGAAGCGGCTTTCCGATGAGTTCCTCTTCGTTGATG
>JBAXBV010000048.1:0-16607 GCA_037141795.1 Betaproteobacteria bacterium | reverse complement strand
GCCCCACCCTGCAGCGAGGGCATTCGGACTCCAGCGACTTGAAGGCGTGGGCGGGCACGGTCGCCAGGTCGGGACTGGTCTTGAGGACGCGGCTCAGCGCACTGGCGTCTAGCCACAGGCCGCGGCACCTGGGGCATGCCTCCGCATGGTACGTTCCAGTCCGTGACTGCACGGTGGACAGGGCTGTCTCGACACACCTCGGGCAATTCACGGGACCCGGCGTCAGGGAACTCGGCATGGCAGGGCTCCGACGCTGAACCAGCGATCGATCATCGAGCGCCTCGGACCGCGGCGCCTGTGCGACGCTCCGGGCACTATGGTTCCGATGCAAGGGGGCCATGGCGCACGTCTCACAAGGTATGGGTCAGGAGAATGCCGCCTCCCCAGTCCGGGCTCGAGTCCGAGAAGGCCTTCACCCCATAGATCTGGAGCTTGGTGTCTGGGGTGGCCTTGTACGAGACGAATGGCGCCACTTCGGTGATCGGCTCCTTGCCCGAAATGATCGGTTGACGGTAGTCCGCCGCAGCACCGAAGGACAGCTTGTCCGTCGCCCGATAGCTCGCGCCCGCGCTGCCGAAGAAGACATTGCGCAGATCCAGCCCGGTGGGATCCCCGTACCAGCGATACCCGACGCCCGCAAAGGCGGTCAGGCTGCCGAAGGAGCGGAACACGTCGCCCCGCAGGGAGTAGTCGTTCTTTCCGGTACCCAGCCCGTCCGAGGTGGACGCCGTGCCGAATTTCACCTTGGTTGTCAGGTCCAGCGTGAAGGCGCTCGAGGAAAACACCGTGTAGCCGGCCGAGGCCACCACGTCGCCGATACCCGATACCCGGCGACGCTGTGCGTGGCCCTTGGTTGTCCACCACGATTGGCCGGTCACCGCCCACCACGGTGCCGGGACCGGAAATGCTGACGTAGGGCAAGGTCAGCCTGAGCAACAGGTCCTCCTTCTCGTGGCGCAGGATGAACGGCACGTAGGTGACGTTCGTGGAGGAGGTGCCGCCGTACTTTCCCGAGCTGTAGTCTGCCCCGACGGAGGCCCTGAAGCGGCCCTCCGTGTCCTGGGCATGGGCAATCGCGGCAGAACCGAGCAGGACAGCCCTGGCAATGGGGGCCATCTTCATTCTGGTGAGCTCCAAAAAACAATCCATCGATCAGTCAGGTCCCCGATCGTGCCCGGCCTGTAACCGGTCCGGGCGAGGGGGACGTTCGGGGAGTTCCGGCCGTTCATGCCTGTCCGGCCTGTCGGGTTTCTCCGGTTTCTCCGGTTTCTCCGGTTTCTCCGGCTTTTCGGGCTTGGCGGGCTTGTCGGGTTTATCGGCCGTGTCGGGTTTGTCAGCCTTATCGGCATGTCCCGGTTTTTCCGGACGGTCCCGTCGATCGGATTCGCCTCCCCCTGCGCGGAGGTCCCGCTGACCCTCCGCCGATGCCGGGGTCTGAGTTCCTGCCTGGCCCGGGCCACCCTTGCCGGTCCCGCCTGGAGGGCTGCGCCCCATCTTCTTTCCCTGTCCCGCTCGCGCTGCGCTCGCGGGCACAGGCTCCGAGGGGCCGTGGCCACCTTTGGCGCCGGGGGCTGCGCCATCTCCCCGGCGAGGCCGGTCGGAGTCCCGATCCGGCGCGTCGCCGCGGCGCACGAATTCGACCCGTACAGCCCTCCAGCGGTCACGGTCCTGCTCTGCGGTGACCACCACCCGTTCCCCTCCCCGGAGTTCCGCCGCAGAGCCTCGTTTCAGTTCTGAACCGGGCGATACCACGAATTCCCTGCCTGCAACGGTAACGCGGTCGCCGGAGTTGCGGGTGACGTACCCTTCCAGCACGACCCGAGTGGCCCGACTCTGGACAGTCCGCGCCGGCGCTTCGGCGACCGCTTCCACATGGAGTTGCCCGCTCCGCCATCTTCCCGAGAGCCGGACTTCCTGGTCGACCCTGACGAGCCTTGCGAGGGATCTGTGGATGCTCACCCGCTGGCTGTCGATTTCGGCGCGGTCGGCAGCGAGACGCGTGACCGTGCCCACCAGGCGCCCGGGTTCGCTGGCTGACGCCAGGTCGATGCGGGTCGCCAGCAGCGTGCCATCGGTCCCGGGCAGGGCGCTCACATGAACTGACGTACCCCCGGCATTGGCGCTTGCGGCGACTGCCGGATCCTGCAGACTCATCGTGACCCGGCGTCCCGCGACCACGGCCCCCGAGGCGGCCATCTGCTCGACCGGTCCCGAAAGCGCGTGGACAACCTCGACGCTCCGGGCCTGAAGACTGTTGCCGACTCCCTCTGCCTCGACGACAACCACCTGACCGATGGCCAGGTGCCGGGCCAGTCCGGCTGTGCCATCCACCCTGACCGGCGTATCCGCGCCGTAGTGGACCTCCAGGCGGGCGACGCAGATCGAGGCAAATCCGGTGATGACGCCCACGATGCCACCACTGGCTGTCTTGGCCGTGCCCCCCATGCCTCCGCTGCCGGTCTTGCCCGTCCCGCCGGTGCCGCCGCTCGCCGTCCTCGCCGTGGCGTCGTTGCCACCGCCGGAGTCCGCCCCGCTCGGGATCCGGTTCGCGGGGGCATCGCTAAAGAGATCGGTCGCCGGTGCGCGCGTGCCCCCGATGCCGCCTCCTCCGAGGCCGCTGCGATGGCCGCGACCGACTCTGGCCGAAGCCCGTCGTAATGGACGCTGCGCTCCAGGAACGACGGTGCGGCGCCCATCACGTCGGAGGCTGCGGCCGCCAGGTGGTCGTGCAGGTTCCGGCGGAAGTGGAACGCCTTCTCCTCGAAACCCCAGGCAGGCAGAACGTCCCGAACGCGGAGACCGTGCCGAGCGGGTAGAGCGTCCGGAGCGGGTGGACCGCCCCGAGCGGGTTGAGCGAGGGGAACGGGTGGAGCGTCCGGAGCGCCCGCAACGTCCCGAGCGCGCAGAGAGCCCCGAGCGCCCCGACCGTCGTTCCTGATCGGTCCGCGTCCAATCCGGAGCAGTTCTAACGCACCACCGGGATAGAGGGTTCATCCCGGGCAACAATGACTACGCTGCACTCCGAAACCAACTCATCGGAGTGCGGCGCTTCAACGCGGGCGCCCGCGGTGGCCAGCAGGGCCGGCAGGCGGCCTGACGACACCAGATCCGTCGTTGCGACGTTTCAGCGCGTCAGGTCAGACTGAGCGATCGATGTCCCTTCAGCTTTCGGCGCCGACCTGAAAGAGTTCCTGTTCCTCCTCGAGGATCTTGCCCGTGACGGCATCGACCTCGATCTCCCATTCCTTGCCGGCGGCATCGCGAATGTCGAACTCGTAGGAGGGGCTGCCATCTTTTTCCAGGGAGAATTCGGTTTCGATGATTTCCCCGGGGCGCTTGGCGAGTGCAATCTTCCTTGCTTCGTCGAGGTTGACCTTGGCCTTGTCACGGAAGGCTGCCACGTCGGCGCTCGCCACCTCTTCCTCGGTCTCGGTGATCCGGCCGGTCCTGGCGTCGCACTCGACTTCGAACTGCCGTCCGTCCTTGCTGATGATGTCAAACTCGTAGATTGGACGCCCTTTCTCGATCTCGGCCTCAAGCGTGGTGACTTCGCCGGGGAACTTGGCCAGCACCGCTTTCATGCAGGCTTCCATACGGCCGGTGTGGACATCCGCGGCCGAGGCGAGAGGGGCGAGGGCGGCGGCAACGAGGCAGGCAAGGGTCTTTTTCATCAGTGATCCTCAGGTTGTGCGGGAGATTCCATCAATACGGGTCGGGAGCCGGGTTCCGGTAGCCGTGGCTGGCCATCGTTGCACTCTCGCCCGGTCGAAGAGCGCGTCGACCGGCGTTCCGGATGCTGGCCGGCATCGTTCCGTCGGGCGCTCCTGGTCCAGCGGATTCGCTGTTCAACCTGATCCATGTCAGACGTGTCGAAGTTCCGATGTCCAGGGGTTCACCTTAGACACGACGGCGCAAGGGAGCAATTCTCCCGGCCAAGTAAGTGTGAAACGCACATACAAAACCGGGAATATTGCCCGTAATGACCCTTTTAGGCGGGCGGCATTCCTGGCTCTCCAGAGCCCCCCAACGTCCCGACCTGCTGTCCGCCTCCCCGCAATTGCGGTCGAGCGGGAGTTGCTTCCCGGGTAAGCTCAGAGGAAACAAACCTCGGAGGAGGGTCCGCAATGCGCCCACACACACGAACACCAGTTGCCTTAAGGATCGCCATCCTCGGGCTGTGCCTCTCCCTGCTCGCGGCTTGTGGTGCATGGATGAGACAGCAGCACACGGCAACAAGCGTGGTGGACTACCTGTACCCCGGACAATCGGATCCGATCGTCCAGCAGGGCGTTCCGGTGCTGAATCTGCCGATGCGGGTCGGCCTTGCCTTCGTGCCGGAGCGCAATGGTCAGGGCGTTGCCGCCCTGACGGCTCCCCGGAAGATGCAGTTGCTGGAACGGGTGGCAGAGAACTTCCGAAAGCGGGATTACATCAAGTCCATCGAAATCATCCCTTCCGAGTATCTCGTCCCGCGGGGCGGCTTCACGAACCTCGATCAGGTACGCACCATGTACGGGGTGGAGACGGTTGCGCTGGTCTCCTATGACCAGGCGCAGTTCTCGGACGAGACCAAGGCATCTCTCGCGTACTGGACCATTGTCGGTCTCTACGTCGTACCGGCCCAGAAGAATGCCACATCCACGATGGTTGACGCCGTCGTGATGCATGTTCCCAGCCGACGGATGCTTTTCCGCGCTCCGGGCACGAGTCAGATCAAGGGCCGCTCCACCCCCGTGGATCAGGCCGCCGAGTTACGGGCGGACAGTGATCGCGGCCTGGACGAGGCCGTCGACAGAATGATCGCGAATCTCGATGTGCAGCTGATGGCCTTCCAGGAGAAGGTCAAGGCTTCCCCGGGGGAGTACGAGGTGGTTCGCAGCGACGGCTCCCGAGGCGGTGGCGCCCTGGATCTGGTGACGGGTTCCATCCTGGCGGTGTTGCTGGCAGGGGGCGCTGCGTGGGCGCGACGCAGAAACTGACCACGGTTCCGTGGTTGACCGTCGCGTATGTGGCGGGCGCGACGGTGGTGTTCGCCCTTCCGGGCGCCGAGGCGGCGCTGGAGTATGACCGCGCCGGACTCGCCCGGGGAGAACTGTGGCGCCTGTTCACGGCGCACCTGGTCCATTACTCCGGATCGCATTTCCTCAGCAATCTCGCGGTCCTGTTGCCAGGCCTGTGGGTACTGGAGGCACGTGATCGGCGGGGACTTCCGGCTCTGCTGGCGGCGACCGTGCTGGCCGTCGGCGCCGAGCTCTGGATCGGCGACCCGGGCATCGAGCGGTACGCGGGGGGGTCTTCACTGGCGATCGGCCTGCTGACGCTCCTGGGGCTCCGCGGACTGTCCTGGGGCGGTCGCTGGCGATCGGTCTGTGCGGTCCTGCTCGGCATCGTGGTGGTGAAGCTCGCTGCGGAGTGCCTGCTAGGGTGGCGCGTCACGGACTGGCAGCGCCATGCCGGTTTCGTCACGGTTCCCTTCAGCCACGCGGCCGGCGCCGTCGCGGGTCTCGTCGCCTGGTGGTGGCGCGAGAGGTGCACGGGGCTTTCCGGCGCCCCTCCGGAAGCGCCATTGCGTGGCCGGGAGAGCAGGCGCGAACGCCTTTCTCCACCCCTCGACATTCGCCTGCGCTAGCCCGGACCTTTCATCAGGTCGGCCCCGCGAACGAGCGGCGCATCGATGCCCGCAGCGTTTGCCCGAATCGGCTGTCCGTACGAACCGGTCTGCCGGCCTCCTCGGGCACTGACGGGCGCCTTGCGGTCATTCTGCGCCCCCGCTTCGCGCCAATAGTCGCGGCCATAGGTTTGGCGCGGGATGCACGGCCTGCCTCGCAACGCGCCTCGCCATCATTCCGCGGCCCGAATAAAGATTCGGGCCAGGACCCTGACCGCTGCCGATTCCAGGCCGACCCGATGCGGCGGGGTCCTGCAGTTCGTCCGCTCTTGCTGCCGCTCGTCGCAGCGTATCCCCGTCCGTCGCATCCCCATGGCGCAGGCCGATCCCCGCCCGTACCGTTCGCTCCGTGTTCGGCCCGACGCAGGGTCTCGCCATTCCTGGTGTTCTTCCTTCGCGACCTCGCCGCTGCCGGCCTGGCTATCGCCGCGGCTTCCTCCACGCGGCCCCGCATCCACTGCTCGAAGCCAGCTCGCTGGTCTTCGGGGCCGATCTGGTGAACTATGCGGGCCAGGGAGGTCACTGCCATGCCACTTGTCCACATTCACCTGCTCGAAGGGCGAACCGACGAACAGAAACGTGCCGCGATCCAGAAGGTCACGGCTGCCCTGCACGACGCCCTGGGCGCGCCGCCGGAGACGATCCGCATCTGGTTCACGGACATCCCCAAGACCGATTTCGGGATCGGCGGCAGGACCGCGAAGGAGCTCGGACGGTAGGGCGGTGGCGTACAACGGCCCGATTCTGCATTCCGGTGCCTCGCTGATCGAGCGCTTGATGCAGATCAACGCGGGCGATTCCCGCTCGGCCAGACTTGCTTGCCGTGAGCACCCGTTGCGTCAGAACGGTGGCGCGCGACGGGACTGAACTGAAATTGCAGAAGCGGAAACCCATGCATGACGCGATTGTGATCGGCTCGGGCATCGGCGGCCTGGCGGCGGCCGGTCTCCTGTCGGGTGTGGCGGGCCGAAGGGTACTGGTTCTGGAAAAGCACACCGAGCCGGGCGGGCTTACCCATGTGTTCCGGCGCGATGGCGCGTCGTGGGATGTGGGCCTGCATTACGTCGGTGAGGTCGCGCAGGGGTCTCCTGTCCGCGCTTTGTTCGACTACCTCTCGGGTGGCGAACTGCGCTGGCGGCCGCTGCCGGCGGACTTCGACCGGTTCGTCTATCCCGACCTGACGCTCGCGGAGCCTGCCGATCCCGCCGAGTACCAACGGCGCCTCGTCGAGCGATTTCCCCAGGAGGCGGGCGCGATCCGCCGCTACTTCCGGGACGTGAGGGCCGCCCAGCGCTGGATGCGCCTCGTCTTCACCCGCGCCATGGTCCCGTCACCGATGGCGCCGCTCGTGGGCCTCGCGGCCCGGCTGATGCGGGGCGCAGCCCTCGAGACGACAGGCGAATACCTCGGGCGGCGTTTCCGGTCCCCGCAACTGCGGGCACTGCTCGCCAGCCAGTGGGGCGACTACGGCCTCCCGCCCTCCCGGAGCGCGTTCGCCATCCATGCGCAGATCGTTGCGCACTATCTGGACGGAGCCTGGTTTCCGGAGGGCGGGGCGGCACGGATCGCACGTACCTTCGAGAAGGGTATCGAGCGTGCCGGGGGCGCCATCCTGGTGGGCATGGACGTGCAACGCATCCTGGTGGAATCGGGCCGGGCCGTTGGCGTGGTGGCGATCGATCGCCGGGGAGCAGTCCCTCGGGAGGTCACGTTCCGCGCTCCGGTGGTCATCTCGAACGCGGGCGCCGTGGCGACCTGCAGGACCCTGCTGCCCACGGACGGGGTGGTCGGCGCAGCCTTCAAACCGTTGCGTACCCTGATCGACCGGCTCGGTCCCGGCCTGTCCGCGGTCACTGCCTATCTCCGCCTCAAGGCGCCGGTGACGACCATCGGCGTCCAGGGCGAGAACTACTGGATCAGCACGGATTACGACCACGATGCCATCGACACGCACGTGGAGGGACTGCTCGCCGGCCAGCCGCACCGCATCTACGTGTCGTTCCCGTCCGTGAAGGGAGGCGACGGGCCGTTCCATACCGCGGAGATCATCGCGTTCGTGGACGAGGCACGCTTTGCCGAGTGGCGGGACTGCCCCAAGGGAAACCGGGGCGCGGACTACTCCGCCCTCAAGCAGCGTATGGCGGACGGGATGCTTCGGCTCGCCGAGACCGCGATTCCCGGGCTCTCCGATCTCGTGACCTACGCGGAGGTGTCGACACCCCTCACGATGACGCACTACACGTCCCACTCGCAGGGCGGGTTCTACGGGTTGCCGGCTACGCCGGAACGGTACCGTGGCGTGCCGCCCGGGGCTCGTACGCCCCTTCCGGGCCTGTTTCTGTCGGGTTCGGACGCCGGATGTCTGGGAATCGTCGGGGCCCTGATGGGCGGTGTTTCCGCCGCGTGTGCCGCACTGGGTGCTCGAGGGTATCCGATGATCCAGAGGGCCGTCAGGCGCGGACCTGCCCCGGGCGGCGGGAGGGCAGACCTTCCGGGGCACAAGCAGTACGCCATCCTGCGGGAGAAGGTGGGTCTGACGCCTACGGTCTTCCGGCTCGGGTTCGAACTCGAGCACGGGATCGACGGATTCGTGCCCGGCCAGTTCGCCCGCCTTCACGTGGGCGATGACGAGTGGCGCGACTATTCCATCGCAGGATCGGAAGGCCGTCAGCTGAGTTTTCTGGTCAGTGTCCGCACCGGCGGACACGGTTCCCGCTTCGCCGGCCAGGCCGCCCTCGGCACCCGTACGGAGATCGAAGCCCCCATCGGATCCTACACGCTGGCGGAAACCGGACACCGATCCGTCTTCGTGGCCACAGGGACCGGCATCGCCCCCTTCCTGCCCATGTTCGCAGCCCTCGGGCGCGCGGGGGCACTGGAGCGCGCCCGGCTCATCTTCGGCGCCCGGACACGGGACGACGACCTGACCAGGAAGGTCGGGCCGCTGCCCCCGGACACGATCGTCTGCCTGTCGCAGGACGACGCTCCCGCCGGGGGGCGGCAGGGCAGGGTGACGGACGCTCTCGCGGCCCTCGACTTCGATCCCGGGGACACGGATTTCTACGTGTGCGGCTCGGCGGCCATGGTGGCCGACTGCCGACGGCTGCTGGAACAGCGCGGTGCGCGCCGCATTCTCGTGGAGGCGTTCTAGCCCGGAGATTTCTCCAGGCCACGGGTTGACGGCGAGCTACGGCGCCGCCACGCGTCGCGGTTGCGCCGAGGCAGGCGGGATGGCTGCGATACCTGCGCGCTCGGGCGTCGGGGCAGAAGTGTCCATCGCCGCGTCGGGTCCGGTGTTCCCCCGGTGAAAACCGGCGCGCGCCGTCGCGCAGGCCTACTTCGAAGGCGCCGGGAGATGCGGGAAGTGATCGGAGCGCACCTTCGCTTCACGCACGACACCCCCGGGTATCTCGAAGCACTTGCCGGCGAGGCCCGCCTGTGGCACGACGCAGGCCTGGATGTCGTAGGCGCCGTCCGGCATGCCTGCCGGCAGCGGCAGGCTGGCGCTGAGGCGCGAACGCTCGCCAGGGCCCAGTTTCGGGATGCGCAGGGTGCCGATCACGATTCGTCGCTCGCCGCCGTCCCGGCGCACGAGGTCGTAGCGCAGGGCGAAGGCGGGATTGTTGCGGCGGCTGCCGTTGCCGATCAGCGCCCGGATCGCGAAGTTCTGCGGCCGGATGCGCAAGTACACCTTCTCGAACGTCACCTTCCGGCCAGGCCGGATGCGGTGCGGCGGCGGGAGTGCGCACAGCGTCGATTTGGAGATCTCTGCGGTCGTCGTCACGCTGTCCATGTCGCGACGGCCACCGGCCACCAGCACGCGTCCGTCGGTCAGCAGCGTCGCCGTATGGCGTGCCCGCCCCGTGCCGAGTTCCGGCATTGCCACGACGGTCGACAGATCGGAAGCGTCCAGGCGGTCGACGGCCGCGAGCGGCGAACCGGAGTACGCCGCGTGACCCCCGATCGCCCAGAAGGTCGTGTCCGAGGCAAGTGTCGGTGAGAGCGCGTGCAGGAAGCGCGGCCACAACATCCGCCCCTGACCACCCTGCGGAATCAGTTCGAATGAATTGGTCGGCGCATAGCCGGACGTCAGGCCGCCGGCGACCAGCGCTCGCGACTGCCCGGGCACGGCGACCGCGACGTGTTCGCGACGATTGGTGACGAGCCATGAGGCATTCGGCCACAAGGCGAACGCGCCGGTCGCCGGATCGAATTCCTCGACCGAGTACGAGATGCCGCCCGCGACATTGCTCAGGCCGCCGATCGCGAGCACATGATCGTTGTCGAGCCGCACCAGGGCGTGACCCATGCGGTCGCGGGTCAGGGTGGGGCCGGCGGCGAAGCTGCCCTGGGCAGTGCCGGCGGTCAACGTGAACGCCTCGGTGGAGGACCAGTTCGTGGGGCCAAAACCGCCGGTGACGAGGGCACGACCATCGGCGAGCAGCGTTGCCGCGTGCGACAGTCTCGGGCTGGCCATCGCCGGCGTGGAAGTGAACGTCCCAGTGGTCGCACGGAAGATGTCCGCCGACCCGAGGAACGACATGCCGACGTTCTGGCCGCCGGCGAGCAGCACGGTGCCGTCGGCAAACGCCGTTGCCGTGTGCCTGGACCGAGCGCCGTTCATGCCGACAAGGGCGAACGTACCCGCAACGGGATCGAACAGTTCGGCCGTGTCGCGCGCTCCACCGGCGCCGTCACCACCGCCCGCCAGCAACACGCGACCATCGGGCAGCAGCGTGGCGCTGTGATCCTCCCGTCGCTGGTTCATGGGGCCGATTCCGGCCCAGAAGGGATCGTACAGTTCGGCGCCGGCCAGCGTCGTCACCTCCGTGACGTCGAACCCGCCGACGTAGAGCACCTGGCCCGTCGGCAACGCCGCAGCCGCCGCATAGAAGCGCGGCGTCGTCAGATTGCCGATGTCGCGGAAGCCGCTGCCCGGCGTGTACAGCTCGGTGGCCGGCACCGCGTGCAGGTCGAGGCCGCCGGCCACGAGCACCTGCCCCGTCGGCAGCAAGGTCGCATGATGGTCTCGGCGCGGATGGTGCAGCGGCCCGACAGACGTGAAGCCGTTCACCACCCAGCGCTCGACGCCCGCGACTGGCTGGTTGCTGGCGTCGCCGCCGCCGATGACCAGCACCGAGCCGTCGTGCAGAACGGTGGCGGTGTGATCCTGCCGCGCTTCGGCGAGCGACGCTGCGGAGCGGACGGTGGCGACATGCGTCGAGGCGTCGTAGCTGACGATCTCCACCGCACCGGTCGTTCCGTTCGGGCCGCGACCACCAATGACCAGGACCTCGTCCGTCGTCGTGCCGTCGAGGCGTGCAACCGCGTGATTGGCCCGGGGCGTGCCGAGGGTGGCAACGACCTGGAACTGTCCGGTGCCCGGGTCGTAGCGCTCGACCTCGCCGATGGCGACACCGTTCGCGCCCGTGCCGCCGATGATCAGCACCGACCCGTCGGACAGCATGGTCGCCGTGTGGAACAGGCGGGCCTTCGCCAGGGCGCCAGTGGCTGTGAACGTGTTCGCGTTCGGATCGTAGATCTCGGCGCTGTTCGTGACGCCCAGCGTGAGTGCACCGCTGCTGCCAGCCGCGATCAGCACCTTGCCGGATGGCAGACGGGTCGCGGTGTGGAAGTAGCGCTCGGTCGTCATGTCGGGCAGCGCGGTGAAGGTACCGGTGCCGACGGCGAAGCGCTCTGCCGTGCGGACGGTGGTGGTGGGGCTGCTGCCGCCGGTCACCAGCACGTCGCCATTGGCGAGCGGCGTGGCGACGTGGCCGGCGCGTGCACCTGCCATGGTGCCTGCGGCGATGAAGTTGCCGTTCCAGGTGCACGCGTTGGTGGCGCCGAGTGCGGCAGCGTCCGATGACTGTGCGGCGAACGCCGCCAGCATCAGCCCGGCCAGAACGGTACGACGAAACATGAAGTGACTCCCCGGAATGGACGCGAGTACCCCGCAGAGCGGAACGCCGGACGGGCCGCGCGCGTGGCAGTCAATCTAGGCCGATGCGCATGCGGACGACATGACGAAGATCAATGGGACGGGATCTATCGGGGTCGTCCGGGCTTGAAGAGAAAACGGGGAGGTGTCGTGACGCTGCACCCGGTGCGCATGGCGTTCGCGAAGCGGCTGGACCGAGCTGGCCGGTGTCGAGCCTTCCGGCGCCGACAACGTCGTGACGGGAGCCCGGGCGGCCGGCGACGAAGGCGTCAGGCGAGGAACAGGCGGTAGGCTGGATTGGCCGTCTCGTCCCAGTGCCGGTAGCCGATGGTGGCGAGGAAGGTGCCGAAGGCTGACATCTCCGCGGGGGGCACCTGGATGCCCACCAGGACTCTGCCCACGTCGGCGCCGTGATTGCGGTAGTGGAACAGGCTGATGTTCCAGTCCGGGCGCATGCTGGACAGGAAC
Source organism: Betaproteobacteria bacterium (assembly GCA_037141795.1). Taxonomy (GTDB): domain Bacteria; phylum Pseudomonadota; class Gammaproteobacteria; order Burkholderiales. The sequence goes on along the minus strand of JBAXBV010000048.1, from coordinate 4,530 downwards.
CGCATGAGGGCGCCCGGGCGTTCCGGGAACTCGAACCGGTACAGGAGTTCGTCCTGCGCGAGCACCGAATGGCCGCCCACCATGTGGCGCACGTGGGACTTGGCGAGTTCGTCGTCGGTCAGGTCGAGAACGTCGAAGTCGTGCCGTTTCAGGTTCCTGATCAGCCGGCCCGCATCCGCGCGGTCCTGGACCGACACGCCCGCAAAGACGTGTGCGCGGTCCGTCGCGGCGATCCGGTAGTTGAATTCCGTCACGCTCCGCTGCCCGATCAGTTCGCAGAAACGCCGGAACGAGCCGCTCGTCTCGGGGATGGTGACGGCGAGGACGGCCTCGCGGCGTTCCCCGATCTCGGCGCGTTCGGCCACGAACCGCAGGCGGTCGAAGTTCATGTTGGCACCGCAGGCCACGGCCACCAGGGTCTGGCCCCGGAGCTTCTCGCGCTCCACGTAGGCCTTGGCACCCGCGATGGCCAGCGCCCCGGCGGGTTCGAGGATGGAGCGGGTGTCCTCGAAGACGTCCTTGATGGCGGCGCAGGTGTCGTCCGTCCCGACGAGGATGATGTCATCGACGAGTTCGCGGCAGATGCGGAACGGTTCCTCGCCCACGAGCTTGACGGCGACCCCGTCGGCGAAAAGCCCGACCGTATCGAGGCGGACACGCTGCCCTGCGGCAAGGGATCGGGACATGGCGTCCGAGTCGACCGGTTCGACGCCGATGATGCGGATTTCCGGCCGCAGGCGTTTGACGTAAGCCGCGATGCCCGCGATGAGACCGCCGCCGCCGATCGCCACGAAGATCGCGTGCAGGGGGCCCTGATGCTGGCGCAGGATCTCCATGCCGATGGTGCCTTGCCCCGCGATGACATCCGGATCGTCGAAGGGATGCACGAACGTCAGCCCGTCGCGGCCCTCCAGTTCGCGGGCGTGGGCATTCGCCTCATCGAAGGAATCGCCGGACAGGACCACCTCGCCGCCCCGCGCACGGACCGCATGCACCTTCACGGCGGGTGTGGTCACCGGCATCACGATCACCGCCCGTGTCCCCAGGCGCCTCGCGGCCAGGGCCACGCCCTGGGCGTGGTTGCCGGCCGAGGCGCAGATCACGCCCCGCGCCAGCTCGTCTGCGCTCAGGCGCACCATCCGGTTGTAGGCGCCACGCAGCTTGAACGAGAAGACGCTCTGCATGTCCTCGCGCTTCAGCAGCAGCGTGTTGTTGAGGCGGGCGGACAGGTTTGGCGCCTTCTCGAGCGGCGTCTCCACCGCGACATCGTAGACCGGGGCGGTCAGAATCCTGCACAGGTAGTCAGGCTGCTTCATGAAATCGGGAACCCCTTCGGAGGGGGTCCATTGTGCTCCCGTTCAGGGACCAGTCGCGCCGCCATGGTCCCGGATTCGCCAAGAGCGAGAGCAGGCAGCCGCCCGAGAGTGCGCCATAATCGTGCGTCGCGCACCAGAATGCATCCTGCATGCCGTGCCCCAGGGGCCGGATTGCAGTAATCTCCACTGCCGAGGCAGGGGCACCAACGCGGGTGCTGAACGGGGGAGCAGGATGGCCCGCTTGTTGCGCAGGGACCCGCGTCCGGACGCTTCGCCTCCGGTCCACGGACGCCCGGACCGATCCGCCCCGAGCGGACCAGCCGGTCGCCGCAGCGTCAACAAAATACTCTGGAGAGATACATGCATCGCAATACCACCAAAGTGCTTCGCACCGCGCTCGCGGCGTCGCTCGGCCTGATCTTCGCGCAGGGCGTGCTGGCGGCCGATCCGATCCGCATCGGCATCCCCGTAGGCCTGAGTGGCGCCAACAGCGTGGTTGCGCCGTCCGTGGTGCAGTCGGCCCAGCTGGCCGTCGAGGAAATCAATGCCAAGGGCGGGATCCTCGGACGCCAGGTCGAACTCGAAGTGGCCGATGACGGCAGCGGCGCCGCCGGCGCGCAGAAGGCGTTCGACGCCCTGCTGTTCCAGAAGAAGGTCGACGTGCTGATCACCATGGAAACCAGCGCCGCACGCAACGCCGGCCTGCCCATCGTGACCCGCGCCAAGAAGCCCTTCCTCTACACTTCCTACTACGAGGGACGGTCCTGCAACAAGTACCTGTACGTCAACGCATGGGTTCCCGACCAGCAGGTCGCCCCGGTCGTGGACTACTTCAACAAGAAGTACAGCGCCAAGACCTACTTCCTGATCGGAAGCGACTACGCCTATGGCCGCGGCATGCTGGAGTTCACCCGCAAGTACATCCAGAAGACCGGCGGCAAGGTCCTGGGCGAGGAATACCTGCCGATGGACGGCTCCGACTGGACCGCCATCATCTCCAAGCTCAAGGCTGCCAAGCCCGACGCCGTGGTCACCTCCACGGCAGGCGGCGCGCCCAACGTCACGCTGACCAAGCAACTGCGGGCGGCCGGTGTCAACATCCCCTACGGCAACCTCGCCGTCGACGAGGGCACGGCCAAGGGCATGGGCACCGATGCCGACGGCATCTACATCTCCGGTTCCTACTTCACCAACCTCGAGTCGCCCAAGAACAAGGAGTTCCTGGCGGCCATGCAGAAGAAGTTCGGCGCCGACCTGAAGACGCCCAACGATCTCTCGGTTCCCGAGTACGAGGGTGTCTACGCCTACAAGATGGCGGTGGAGAAGGCCGGCAGCACCGACACCGACAAGGTCATCAAGGCCCTGGGCGAGGTCGTCGTTGAAGGCCCCCGCGGCAAGATCCAGATGAACAAGCAGCGCCACGCGCCGCTGACCATCTACCTGGCCCAGGTGCAGAAGGACGGCAGCGTGAAGATCCTGGAAACGTTCAAGGACGTGGATCCGGGCGATCAGTGCCCGAAACTGAAGTGATCCGGCGGCCCTGAAGGGCCTGGCAGGGTTGTCGCGACGATGGTGCCCCCTCTCACAGGGGGGCACCATTGTCTCGCCCCGCCGCCGTCATTCCTGCAACACGCCACACCCGGATTCCGATGGCCCAGTTTCTCGACATCGTCACCACTGCCGCGATTCTCTACGCTGTCGCGGCGGGCCTGCTGATCGTCTTCGGCGTGATGAAGATCATCAATTTCGCCCACGGGGGATTTCTCACCGTGGGTGCCTATGCGGCCCTCATCGTCACCAAGCTGTCCCTCAACCCCTGGATGTCGCTGCCCTTCGCCTTCGTGATCGGCTGCGCGCTGGGCATGGTGGTGGAGCGTGTGGTCGTGCGGCCGCTGTATGCCCGACCGCTCGACGCCATCCTCGCGACCTGGGGCCTCGGCATCATCCTCGGGCAGTTGATCACCCTCTACTTCGGACGCGAGGTGCAGTTCGTCGAAAGCCCCGTGAAGGGCGCCATCGACTTCATCGGCGCGTCCTATTCCGAGTACCGGCTGATACTCGTGCTGGCGGCCATCGCGCTCGGCCTGGCCCTGGCGGGCGTGCTCAACGGCACGCGGCTGGGGTTGCAGACCCGGGCGGTCATCATGAACGAAAACCTCGCCCGCGCGCTCGGCATCAACAGCGGCCTGGTGCGTTTCGTCACCTTCTCGCTGGGGGCCGGGCTTGCGAGCCTCGCGGGCGCGCTGATCACGCCGCTGTCCAGCGTCGATCCCAACATGGGGGTGCCGTGGCTGGTGAATGCGTTCATGCTCGTGCTCGTGTCCGGCATGTCCCTGGTGAGCCTCGCCGTAGCCTGTGTCGTCCTGGGCGGAGCACAGGTGCTGGTCAGCACCTACGGCAACCCGATCCTTGGCGGACTCACGATCGTCGTGCTGTCCGCGCTTCTGCTGCGCTTCCGGCCCCAGGGCTTCGCGCGGGACTGACTGAGCGACACGCCCGATGAATGCTTCACCCGTTTCCGCCGTCGCGCCCTTGCCGAATCCGGGGCATCGCCGGTCCGACCTCCGAGCAGTGATCGGTTTCTCCGTGGCGGCGCTCGTGCTCGTCGCGATCGGACCGTCCGTGCTCCCGGACTTCATGGTGAACAACCTGATCCGGGCGTTCCTCTACGCCGTGGTCGCCCTCACCGTGGACATCCTCTGGGGCTACACCGGCATCCTGACCTTCGGCCAGTCGGCCTTCTTCGGGATCGGGGCGTACTCCGTCGGGCTCATCTTCACCCACATGGAGTTCAGCCCCGAACACGCGGCGCTCGCGCTTGGCGCCAGCATCCTGGTGAGCGTGGCCGTTGCCGCCCTGGTGGGCTGGCTGGCGTTCTACCAGGGCGCATCCCCCCTGTATGCGTCGGTGGTCACCCTGGTGTTGCCCATCATCGTCGTGCAGATCCTCTACTCGGGCGGGAACTTCACCGGCTCCAGCAGCGGACTCTCGGGGTTCGAGAGTTTCGACGTGGAGATCAACACCTGGTTCTGGATCACGGGAGCCTTTCTTGTCGTGGTGACCGCGCTCGGATGGCTGTTCGTCCGCAGCGATGCCGGCCGGGTCCTCGTGGCCATCCGCGAGAACGAGTCCCGTTGCGAGTATCTGGGCATCAACGTGTCCCGGGTGAAGATCCTGCTCATGGTGGTCACCGCCGTCATCGCCGCCGTCGCCG
>JBAXBV010000047.1:0-17572 GCA_037141795.1 Betaproteobacteria bacterium | reverse complement strand
CCATGTCGTTGATCATGCTGATGACGCCTTCGATCTGCTCCGCGTCCAGCATGTCGTCCGGCAGGTGATCGTTCACCTCGGCGTAGGTCAGGAAGCCCCGCTCCTTGCCCAGAACGATCAGGTTCTTCAGGCGCGTGCGTCGCGCCTCTGCGTCATTGCCCTGCAACTGCGCCTCGACCGTTGCCGCCAGGGCCGCGGCTGCCGCCCTACGTTGTTCCGCCTTGCTGCTGTCTTTTGCCATGGCCCGTGTCCGCTAGTGCTTCGGGAAAAAAACCGTGAAGTGTACTGCCCCGGCGGGCATTGCGCCACCTTTTTCCGGGAAGAATCATGGACGCCCGGCTCCGGGAAGGAGTTCCCGCGCCTCGGGCGACAATTCGCCGACGGTGCGCACGCCGCGGGCGATGTCCTCCCACTGCGCCCGCCTGCGAAGCTGGGCGAGGCGGGCGACAACCCCCCGGAGTTCGGCCTCGAAATCGTGGTCGTCCCCGAGTTCGAGCAACCAGACCTGCACGCGGGCAGCCACCTCGCCGCGATCGGAGTCCTCCAGGTGCTGGAGGATCGACGCCGTACGGGTGCCGAGTTCGCCGGCCTCGATTCTCGAGGAAATGTCCCGGATGACTTCCCACAGGCCGGTGGCCGGCGCAAGCGCAGTCGCCTGAAGGACCAGGGGATTCAGATCCGGGCGCCCCACCACCGCCAGAAGGACGCTCTCCTCGAGCCCGATGCTCGCAGGGCGCCTGGGCCTGGATGGGGGGGCGGGGCGATCATCGCGGAAACCGCGGGACCGCGGCGCGGGCTCGGGAGGCGGCATGCCGGCGGCGCTGGCGACCGCGGCCCGCATCGTCACCGCAAGGTTGGGCGCAGCGATCTGACGCACGAGGAGATCCGCGTCCTTGAGGAAAGCGGCCTTTCCTTCCGCCGTTTCCATGTCGACGCGGGACTGCAGTTCACGGATGAGGTAGCGGGAGAGGGGCTCGGCGTTGTCCACGAGCGCCTCGAAGGCGTCGCTGCCAGCACGGCGGACGTAGGAATCCGGATCCTCGCGGTCGGGCAGGAAGAGGAAGCTCACCTGCTTGCCGTCAGCCACCACCTGGAGGGTGACCTCCAGGGCGCGCCACGCCGCGCGGCGACCGGCGGCATCCCCGTCGAAGCAGAAGGTGATCCGGTCCGCCTGGCGCAGCAGCTTCTGCACGTGCACCGGTGTCGTGGCGGTCCCCAGGGTGGCCACCGCATTGCCGACGCCGTTCTGCGCCAGCGCCACCACGTCCATGTAACCCTCCACCACGATGACCCGGTTGTGCTTGCGGATCGGCAGGCGCGCCTGGAAGAGTCCGTAGAGTTCGCGCCCCTTCTCGAAGATGGGGGTTTCGGGGGAATTGAGATACTTCGGCTCGCCGACGCCCAGCACGCGTCCGCCGAAACCGATGATGTCACCCCGCGGATTGACGATCGGGAACATGATCCGGTCGCGGAAGCGATCGTAGCGGCGACCCTCTTCGTTGCGGATCACCAGCCCGGCTTCCTGCAGTTCGGGGCTGTCGTAGTCGCCAAACACGGCCGCCAGGTTCTGCCAGCCTTCCGGCGCATAGCCGATGCCGAAGCGGGCCGCGATCTCGCCCGTGAGCCCCCGCCCCTTGAGATAGTCCACGGCCTTGTCCGAGCCCTTGAGCTGGTCCTTGTAGAAGCGCGCGGCGCGCGCCATCACCTCGGTGAGGGCAGGACCGGTGTCCTTCTGCTCGCTGGAGGGCGTACCGCGCGGCAACTCGGGGAGGGTCATGCCCACCTGGCCAGCGAGGTCCTTCAACGCGTCGATGAACCCGAGACCGTGGTATTCCATCAGGAAGCTGATGGCCGTTCCATGGGCGCCGCACCCGAAGCAGTGGTAGAACTGCTTGGACGGGCTGACGGTGAAGGACGGGGACTTCTCGGTGTGGAACGGGCAGCAGGCCGCAAGGTTGGCGCCGGCACGCTTGAGCGGCACCGCCGACCCGACGACATCGACGATGTCGACACGGGCCAGCAGATCCTGGATGAAGGACTGCGGAATCATCTTGGACTGCCGCCTCCCTGCTCCGGGGACGCCACGAAACGGGATGCCCCGGGATGTTTGCCTGGCTGACGAGTATACGGCCGGGCGACCGGACCGCGAACGACGCCGGCGACCCGCCGGGACCTCAGCCCGCCGAGAGGCGAGCCTTCACTTGCTGTGAAACTGCTGTCATGTCTGCGCGACCGGCGAGTCGTGGCTTCAGCAGGGCCATGACCTTGCCCATGTCCTGGGGCCCTTTCGCACCCGATTCCGCGACCGCTCCCGCCACGGCGTCGGCCACTTCGGCGTCCGACAGCCCCTGGGGCATGTAGCCCTGAAGGAGGGCGAGTTCGAGCCGCTCGGCGTCGGCCAGGTCCTGCCGGCCAGCGGCATCGTACTGGCTGATGGAGTCGCGCCGCTGCTTCATCATCTTGTCGATGACCGTCACGACGTCGGTGTCGGTGAGTTCCACACGGCCGTCCACCTCCCGCTGCTTGATGGCCGCCAGCAGCAGGCGTATGGCGGACAGCCTGGGAGCGTCCTTGGCGCGCATGGCGCTCTTCATGTCTTCGGTGATTCGGTTCTTGAGTTCGGACATGCAGGTGGTCTCCGGAAAACAAAAACCCCGCCGCATTGGTGCGCGCGGGGCTCCCGTACGGCTGAGACGAGCGGGCCTAGTAAAGCTTGGGCGGCAGCACCTGGCTGCGCAGGCGCTTGTGGTGGCGCTTGATGGCGGCTGCCAGCTTGCGCTTGCGCTCCGCGGTGGGCTTCTCGTAGAACTCGCGGGCGCGAAGTTCGGTGAGCAGGCCGGTTTTTTCCACGGTGCGCTTGAAGCGGCGCAGCGCCACTTCGAAAGGCTCGTTCTCTTTGACGCGTACGGTCGGCATGTGGATCTGGGTCCTCTGGTTCAGGAGTGGAGGGAACACGGAAAGCAAAACAAGGCGCGGGAGGATAGCAGAAAAGTCTGCTTTCCAGCGTGACAGGGTGCGCATTTTTCCATCCAAGCGGGCAGAGGATGCGCGATGCGCCCCAAAAGGCGAGAATCCGCGGATGATGCCAGCGTCCACCATGTGCCCGCCCATGACTCCGCCCGGACCGACTTCCCGATGACCGGGGGCCGCCTTCCGGGGCAGGGCCCTGTTCTGGGAATCGAATCGTCCTGCGACGAAACCGGCGTGGCGCTGTACTGCCTCGAGCGCGGCCTGCTTGCCCACGCCCTGCATTCGCAGGTCGACATGCACGCAGCCTATGGTGGCGTGGTGCCGGAACTGGCGTCGCGAGACCACATACGCCGCATCCTGCCCCTCACCCGGGAAGTCCTGGCCCGGGCGGGCGCCAGCGTGGGCGACCTTGGCGCGATTGCCTACACCGAGGGCCCGGGGCTCGCGGGGGCCCTGCTGGTGGGCGCCGGCCTCGCGCACGGCCTGGCCTGCTCCCTCGGGATTCCCGTGGTGGGCGTGCATCACCTGGAAGGACACCTGCTGTCCCCGCTTCTCGCCAACCCGGCGCCCGGGTTCCCGTTCGTCGCTCTGCTCGTTTCCGGGGGCCACACCCAGCTCATGCACGTGGCCGGAGTCGGCCGCTATACCCTGCTGGGCGAAACCGTGGATGACGCAGCCGGGGAAGCCTTCGACAAGTCGGCCAAGCTCCTGGGGCTCGACTATCCCGGGGGACCCGCTCTGGCACGCCTGGCGGAACGGGGCCAGGCCGGCCGTTTCCGGCTGCCCCGCCCGAAACTCCATTCGGACGACCTGGACTTCAGCTTCAGCGGCCTGAAGACCGCCGTGCTGATGGCTGCGCGCCAGGGTCCGCTCGACGACGCCGGGCGCGCCGACCTCGCGGCGGAGTTTCAGGAAGCGGTCGTGGACGTGCTCGTTGCCAAGGCCGTGGCGGCCGCCCGTCGCGAGAGGGCCGAGCGCCTCGTGGTCGCGGGAGGCGTGGGCGCCAACGCCCGTCTTCGGGCGCGCCTGGGCGAGGCCGCGCGGGAAGCGAGCCTGGACGTGTTCTATCCGGCCCTGGAGTTCTGCACGGACAACGGCGCCATGATCGCTTTCGCCGGGGCCATGCGCCTCCAGGCCGGCGCCCTTCCAGGTGCCTTCGGGGTCCGCGCGCGGTGGGATCTCGATTCGCTTGCCGCGCCGGACCAGGGCCTGGTCACAGTACGGGACTGACCGCGCCAGGGTGCCATGGGGCCGTCGGCTCGGAAGTGTGGCCTGGCCCTGACCCGCGTCACCGGGAGGGCGGACGCTCCGTCCCGTCCAGCAACCGGCGGATGTTCGCCCGGTGACGCCAGATCAGCAGCGCCGCCATGGCAAACACGATCGCGAAGATCTTCCACCCCTCTGTGAACACGAGAGCCAGCACGGGCGCGGACACGGCAGCCGAGAGGGCCCCCAGGGACGAGATGCGGGTCGCGCCCACGGCCAGACCCCAGACCCCGAGCACCGACAGCCCCAGCCACCCGGACAACCCGAACAGAACCCCCGCAGCAGTCGATACCCCCTTGCCGCCGCGGAAGCGGAAAAAAACCGGGTACAGGTGGCCGAGGAACGCACAGAACCCGGCCAGCGCCAGGTCGGGGGCCTCGAAACCAAACGGCGGGCCGACCCACCGTCCGGCCATCATCACCACGAAACCCTTGAGGGAATCGCCAACCAGCGTGAGGCCTGCGGCCAGTTTGCTGCCGCTGCGCAGGACATTGGTCGCGCCAGGGTTGCCGGAACCGTAGTCGTGGGGGTCCGGCAATCCCATCAGGCGGCTCACCACCACCGCGAAGGATACGGACCCCGCCAGGTATCCCGCGACACAGAACAGCAAGACAGCCATCACCCCCCCTTACCCGGCCAACCCGGCTCCACGGCTGCCCGGCAGGCGGGCACGATTATCATGTCCACGGGAACCGTCCCTGCCTGCAAGGAGCCAGCCATGCACTTCTCGGTCAGCCACGCCCGGACCAGCGAATTCCGCGACGACGGCCTGCGCCCGTTCTTCCAGTACCGGGACCTTGGGCTCCGGGATTCGACGGACGGCCGCGTTCTGGCTCACGTGATCCGCGCGAAACCGGGCATGCAGGCGCATCCCGAGCGGCACTGGCACGAGGTCGAGTTCCAGATGGTCTATGTCCTCAGGGGGTGGCTCCGGTTCGACTACGAGGGCGTCGGGGAGGTCACGCTGACCGCCGGTTCGTGCGTGCATCAGGCGCCCGGAATTCGCCACACCGAGCTGGGTCATTCGGATGACCTGGAACTCATCGAGATCGTGATGCCGGCCAGTTTCGAGACCCACACCTGCCCGCCCTGACCCACGTGCGGCCCCCCGAAAAACAGAAACGCCCGGACAAACCGGGCGCTGCCAGGCAGGAATCGCGGTTCTCACTCAGCCCGGCGGCGTCGGAGGGAAAATCCGAGGCCCAGCGCACCCAGCCCCGCCAGGGTAAGCGTGGAGGGCTCGGGGATCGGCGGGGCCGTGTACCGGACCCCCACGCTGTCGATGGCGATGTCCCATCCGGCCTGACCGGTCATGACGAATGCGAACGTATCGCCAGCGCCGATCGGTCCCGCCGGGGGATCGAAGCTGATCTCGAGAGCCGACCGGTTGCCGGGAATGAGCGACGCCGCGATCTGACTGCCATTGAGCAGGAACTTCACCAATACGCCTGACGGATCCGACTGCGCCACGGTAAAGAAGAACGAAGGATTGATGGCGCCCACTGGGACGAGGCTCGAGGCAAGGGCGAAGCTGACCGTCACCTCGCTTCTCTCTCCCACGCCGTTATCGATCTCCAGCACCCCGCTGCCCACCTGGACGGCGTTGAAGGCGACGCCCAACTGGGCCAGAAGATTGGATGTCAGGGTTCGGTTGCCGAGGAGACCCGACACCCCCGAACCATCCACGACGAGATCCTGCACAGGCCCCTGATCGACGGAGAAATCGTCGAGCACCACTTCCACGGCGCCCACTCCGGATGCCACCGTGGCGGACAGGGCGACACAGGCAAGAACGCACAACCACTTCTTCATCTCGGAGTTTCCTCGCTCGGGGGGGTGGCGGGCACCAGCGCGGCGCCTGGAAAGCGCTCCAAGCACACGACACACCAGAGAACCCAACACCTTGATCGCCGTAAATGTTTTACCGGAACCACGGGAATGTCAACGGGCCGGTGACAAGAGTTCCGACACCATGCCTGAACCGGACCCTTCCTGTCGGCTGATGAGATCGGAAACCTTGTGCTAACCTCCCGCCACGAATTTTTCACGGATCGGCGGCCAGGGCGCTGCCGCTCGCAAACACTGACCGGGAGTTACCGCAAATGACCGCCTTCATTCTCCTCGCCGCCCCTCTGGCTGTCGTCCTCGGGTGCCTGTACTGGGTGCTGTCCTTCTCGTCCGAGCAGGAACGCGTCACCGCCGAGCGCTGGAAGGAGCACGGCATCAAATAACCGGTGGACACCATCCGGTTCCGGACCCCGCGGCGGCGACGTCCCGGGGTTTTCATTTTTTTGTCCCTGCAGGTCATATTCGGGCTGCAGTTCTTCGGGTTCCCGCCGATAAGCCTCGTTGTCCATCGGCGTGGGTTCTACCCTTGCACCTCAAGCTCAAGATCGCGACTGCGTACCTGGCGACGCTCGTTGCCGGAATCGCGCTGTCGGCGCTTCTGCTCCTGAACGGGCGCTCAGTCCTGGACTCCGTCGCGCCCCTGGTGGGTCGGGATCTGCCCCTCCTCGAGAGCGTCGCCGCCCTGCGCGCGGCCGCCACGGACCTCGAACCCATCGTCTACCAGTACTACGCGAGCACCGACCGGCCGGAGTTCATGCGGCGCGTCGCCCGCAACGAGGCGGATCGTCGCCGCGCCCTGTCATCCGTGGCGGCCCTTCTGCCCGGCGAGCCCCGGCTCGGCAGCATCGCCAGGACAGTGGACGCTCTGGACGCCTCCACCGAGGCGATCGACGAGGTGCTCAAGGTCTACTCGAAGCAGCCCGTGGACTGGGACCGGGCCCGGGAGATCCTGCACGAGCTGAGCACCCGCAACAAGGCGTTGCAGGCCGACCTCGACAGGCTGGTGCGTGACGCGCACGCGAATGTCCGGGCCTCCGGATCCGTTACCGAACAGAAGACGCGCCTCACCATGATGGTGGTCCTCGGGGTCAGCGTCGCCATTCTCGTCGCGGCGGCGTTTCTGGGCATCGGGGTCCACCGGTTCATGCTCCAGACCGCCAGCCAGCGCCGGCTGGCCCTGTTCGTGGAGCGCAATCCGAACCCGGTCCTGCGGCTCAACGGCAGCGGAGACGTCGAATCGGCCAACCCGAGCGCCCAGCGCCTCGCCGAGGCCCTGGAACTGGGCCCGCCGGGACCGCGAGCCCTGCTGCCGACCGACATGGCATCGCATCTCGGCGCAGCCCGTACCGGGGAGGAGGCCACCATCCGGATCGAGCACCGGGTGGGACTCATGATCCTGGAGATCAGCATTCACCACGTGGCAGAGTTCGACATCTTCCACGTTTACATGAGCGACATCACGGTTCAGCGTCTGGCGCAGGACCGCGTGGAGTATCTCGCCTACCACGACCCGCTGACCGGCATGCCGAACCGCACCCGGTTCGAGCAGGACATCGCCGAAGCCGTGAAGACCCCGCCCGGAGAACAGGGCCTGAGCCTGATGCTCACGAACCTGGACAACCTCCGATCGGTCACCCAGTCGCTCGGGGCCCGGGCAGCGGACCAGGCCATGATCGAAGTCGCGCGACGCATCGCATCCGTCGTCAGCCGGCATGACGTGATCAGGGGCCCCTACCGGCTCGACGGCGCCACCTTCGCACTGATTGCCGGAGACCGGTCGGCGCAGCGAGGACTCGATGACAATCTGGCACGCGAGATCGCCCGGGCACTCGATACGCTGGTCAACCTCGACGGGCACCGCATCTTCCTCACCATGAGTTCGGGGCTGGCATGCGGGGACCCGGGCGAGGGTGTGACCGGCCTGCTGCGCAAGGCCTCCGTGGCTCTCGCCGAGGCCAAGACAGCAGGGCACGGCACGATCCGCCTGTACGACAGCGCTCTCGACCGGGCCGCCGCCGAGAAGCTGGCCCTGCAGACTGACCTGCGGGACGCGGAAACCCGGGGGGAACTGTTCCTGCTCTATCAGCCGCAACTGGATCTCGCGACCCGACGACTCGTGGGCGCCGAGGCGCTGGTCCGGTGGCGCCACCCGACCCGGGGCCTGGTCTCGCCGGGGCAGTTCATCCCGATCGCGGAGCAGACGGCACTCATTCTCCCCATCGGCCGGTGGGTCATGCAGGAAGCGACGAATCAGCTGCGGCGGTGGCAGATGGAGGGCCTGAAAGGCTTCCGCGTCGCCATCAACGTATCGGCCCGCCAGTTCGGGCACCCCGAGTTCCTCGCCAACGTACACGCCCTGCTGGAGGAAACCGATGTCCCGCCGGAGTGCATCGACCTGGAGATCACCGAGAGCATCGCCATGCAGGAACTCGACCGGACCATCAATATCCTGTCCGGCCTGAAGGACCGCGGCTTCGTCCTGTCGATCGACGACTTCGGAACCGGCTTCTCGTGTCTCAGCTACCTCAACCGCCTCCCCATCGACAAGCTGAAGCTGGATCAGTCCTTCGTGCGCGGCCTGCCGGGAAACCCGAATGATCGCGCCATCGCCCAGGCGGTGCTGGACATGGGCCATCGGCTCGGACTGCAGGTCGTGGCGGAGGGCGTGGAGACCCGCGCGCAGTTCGACTGGCTGCAGGACCGCGGTTGCACGTCCGTCCAGGGCTACCTCATCAGCCGCCCCGTCGTCCCCGAGATGATCCTGGCAATGGCTGCGGACTCCGGGCCCGACGATACTGCGCAGTTGCTCTTCGGCACCTGAGGAACCGCCCCGGGCCCGGCTGCGTCATTCCAGCCGGAAGGTGACAGGCACCGCCAGGTGGAACTCCCGCCCCCGAAGCAGGGCCGGGGGGGTCGGCAAACCGTCCAGGCCGCGCACCGCGGTGACCGCCGCGTCGTCGAGCACCGCATGGCCGCTGGACCGCAGCAGACTGACGGCCTTCACGCGCCCGTCGGTGCCAATGGTCATCCGCACGGCGGCCGTGCCCTCGATGGCCTGGTCCAGCGCCTCGGGCGGGTAGGACTGCCCGTCGGTGATCTTTCCCATGACGGCCTCGGTGTACGCCTCCACCTCGCGCCGCTGGAATTCGTCCGGCGAAAGGAGCCGGGGAAGTGTGCCCGCCAGCAACTCGGCGCCGGCCACAGGAATCTGCGCCACGCTCAGCACCGCCGCGAACACCAGAAGGAATCTTGTCATGGGGAACCCTGCACCCGTTCGTTCGATGGACCTGCGCGCCTGCCCGGCGGCCACCCCCCCGGAGCTTAGCGCAAAGCCCGCCGGGACGCCGTCAATCCTCGAGCAGGGCGCGCAGCATCCAGGCCGTCTTCTCGTGGACATCCATCCGCTGCGTGAGAAGGTCGGCGGTGGGCTGGTCGCTCGCCCGGTCGGCGATCTCGAACACCGTCCGCGCCGTGCGCGCCACGGTCTCGTGACCCTTCGCGAGGATCTCGACCATTCTGGCCGACTTCGGCGGCGACGCCGGCGCGTCGGGAAGAGTGCTGAGCTTGCCGAAGGCGGCGTACGAACCCGGCGCCACGAACCCCAGGGCGCGGATGCGCTCCGCGATGGGATCGACGGCGTTCCACAGTTCCGTGTACTGCCCCATGAACATCGTGTGCAGGGTGTTGAACTGCGGTCCCGTCACGTTCCAGTGGAAGTTGTGGGTGGTGAGATAGAGGGTGTAGGTGTCGGCGAGCAACCTGCCGAGGCCCTCGCTGATGGCCACCCGGTCCTTCTCGGGAATGCCGATGTCGATGGTTCGAGTGGCTTCCCGGTTTATCTTCCTGCCCATGTCGATTTCCTCCGCTGGATCGGTTGTTGTGTCCGGAGGGAAAGATGACAGGGATCGCCCTTCCATTGCAAGTTCCCGAAGCGAGGCCGCCCGAAGCCTCCGCACCCGCGCCGTGCTAGGCTGGAGCCATGCATCCCGATCCGTCTTCCGGTCCCGCCTGCTTCTCGCGACGCGAACCGCTCGCGGCGTACCTCGAACAGCTCGACTACGTGTCCTCGTCGGTCCTGCGGCGATTCGCGCGGACCGGCGTAGCGCCCGCGGCGCCTTCCCCGGTCCCGCCCGTTCCGAAGGAGGCCACCCTGGGCGACGCCCTGCACGCCCTGTTGCTGGAACCGGAGCGGTTCGAGGACGAATTCCTGTCGGCCGACGGGAGCGCCCCCCGGGCATCCTGCCTGCCGGAGGACGAAGTGATGAACCGGACATGGTTGTCCGATGCCACGTGCAAGGCGCTCCGAGGCATGCGCGATGCCGTCCTGCGCCACCCCCTCCTGCCCCTCGGGCGCTGGTTCGACAGCGGCGAGAAGGAACTCTCGATCTACTGGACCGACGACGGCGGCGGTCGCTGGAAAGGCCGTCCCGACTGCTTCTGCGAGGACGTCATCCTGGAGCTCAAGACCACGGCCGACGCGAGGGCATCCCGGTTCGCCAAGTCGCGCCAGCGCTTCGGCTACGATCTCCAGGCGGCGCACTACGTGGATGCGGTCAGGCGCCTGGCGGGTGGGTACCCCCGATTCCTCTACGTGGCGGTTGAATCGACCCGCCCGCACACCGTATGGGTGCATGAACTGCCCGCCGAGGAAATCGAGCGACTGCGCGGCGAACTTGACGACATCAAGCGACGATTCCGGGCGGGCACAGCGGCGATTTGCAGCCCGTAGTGCAGGGCACTGCGGCAGGACCGCGGCGAACCGCTATGCTTCGCGCCGGCTCGCTCCGGTACCGCTCCCTCGCGGCCCGGGCGCCCGGACAACACTTCTGAACAGGCTGCGTGGAGACTCACGATGCGACGAATCACCCTGACACAGTTCCTGATCGAACGGCAACGGGAACGCCAGCTCATTCCCGCGGACCTGCGGCTGCTCATCGAGGTGGTGGCGCGTGCCTGCAAGGCCATCAGCATCGCGATCGGCAAGGGGGGGCTGGCCGGCGTTCTGGGCAGCACCGAGACGGAAAACGTGCAGGGCGAGGTCCAGAAGAAACTCGACGTGATCTCCAACGAATACCTGCTCGAGGCCAACGAGTGGGGCGGGCACCTCGCGGCCATGGCCTCGGAGGAAATGGATCACCCCTACGCGATCCCCAACCGCTATCCCAGGGGCGAGTACCTGCTGCTGTTCGACCCGCTGGACGGATCGTCGAACATCGACGTGAACGTCTCCGTCGGCACCATCTTCTCGGTCCTGCGCTGCCCCGACGGCGTCGTCACACCGTCGGAACAGGACTTCCTGCAACCGGGCTCGCGCCAGGTGTGCGCAGGCTATGCCGTCTACGGGCCCACCACCCTGCTGGTGCTGACCCTCGGCGACGGCGTGAACTGTTTCACCCTCGACCGTGAGCTCGGCAGTTTCGTGCTGACCCAGCGCGACCTGCGCATCCCCGAGGACACCCGGGAGTTCGCCATCAACATGTCGAATCTGCGCCACTGGGATCCACCCGTGAAACGCTACGTGGAGGAACTCCTCGCGGGCCGGACAGGGCCACGGGGCAAGGACTTCAACATGCGCTGGGTCGCATCGATGGTGGCCGACGTCCACCGTATCCTCACCCGCGGCGGAATCTTCATGTACCCGAGGGACGCTCGCGAACCGGGCAAGCCCGGCAGGCTCCGGCTCCTCTACGAGGCCAATCCCATGTCGTACATCGTGGAACAGGCCGGTGGCGCGGCAACGAACGGCACCCGGAGAATCCTGGACATCCAGCCAGACGCCCTGCACGAACGGGTCGCCGTGTTCATGGGGTCGAGAAACGAGGTGGAACAGGTCACCCGATACCACGAAGCCTGATGCCATCAGCCCGCCTTTTCAGCAGGCTGCGGGGAATGGCGAGGAGCCTTGCGAAGCAGGCCGCACCTCCAGCGTCAGGCCAGCCGCTGGGCCTGTTGGCGCGCAGCCGGGGCGTGCAATGGCCGCAAGGCACAGGCCAGCGCCTGCGGAGGCCGGCAGACCAATCGGCGCCAACCGCCAATTGGCCGCGCAGCCGATGGTAGAAGCCCTTTCGCTCATGCCAGGGGCCGACCGGGCGAGACATGCGGACCAGCCCCGGAAAACAGAAAGCCGGACGCATGGCGTCCGGCTCCCGGTGATTACACCCCGCCAGCCCACGGGCCGACGGAGCGATGCCCAGTCAGCTGAGGTGCGTGCTGACGAGCTTCGGAATCTCGAACATGGAGACCTGCTTCTTGCCCCCGAACACGGTCTTGAGCTTGTCGTCGGCGTTGATCATCCGGCGATTCTTGGCGTCCTGAAGTCCATGCTTCTTGATGTATTCCCAGATCTTCTTGGTGATTTCGGTGCGGGGGATGGCCTTGTCGCCCACCACGGCTGCAAGGGATGCGCTGGGGGTCATCGGCTTCATGAAGGCAGCACTCGGGGTGCGCTTGACCTCTGGCTTCTTGGCGGCTGCAGCGGGGGCCGCGGCTTTCTTGGCGGGAGCCGCAGCCTTTTTCGCGGGCGCTGCCGCTTTCTTGGCAGCAGGCTTGGCAGCGGGTTTCGTCGCAGCAGGTTTCTTGCTCACGGCCATTTTGTATTGCCTCCACTCTCGAAATATTTATGCGATGGTCACGTTGTCTAGGCGGCTCTGCGTCTGGAGCACTAGCGCGAACCGAGGATGCACAATTCGATTCTCCATGACAAGTGCTTCCCGCCACTTTTTCCCAATGCGGAGGGGCTTTTCCCGCCCCTGCACCACCGTGGCCGCGCCCGGCCTCCGAATGGTGCGCTGCGGTGCTACGCTTGCCGGTGATGCCCCCCCTCTTTCCGGAGTCCACCCGATGAAATCCGCGCCCGCCGTCTGGCTGTCCATCGCACTGTTGATCCTGTCAGCGTCCACCCCCGAAGCGCACGCGGCGGGCAAGGCCCGACGTGCCCCGGCGCCAGCACGGGACTTCGTGGGGTACACGGGCACCCACTGGCAGGACGATTTCGGAATCGCCCGGGGCCGGTGCGATCGAAAGGCCGTGGCGACCGCGCTGGCCGAGCCTGCCGCGGCGAGCGCGGAAGAGTCGGCCCGGGTCGCGGTCCTGGCCGGGCTCGACCTGAGGGACTCGGACCGCGCGTGCGTCGCGCATGCGCTCGACCTGGCCAACGCGCGGCGCCCGGTACGCTGGACCTCCGAGACAGGCAAGACCCTCACGTTCCGTGCGGGGTCCGATCTGGTGCTGGACGGACTGCCCTGCCGGCAGTTCGTCATCGATGGCGCAGGCAAGGCGGGCAGGGGCACGGCCTGCCAGGCCCAGCCCCGCCTGTGGGAAATCCAGACGCAGGCCCCTTGAGGCGGCCTCAGGCGCGTCCCGTCGACCGGTCCGCGAACTTCGCGCGGAACTTCGCCAGCTTGGGCGCCACCACATACTGGCAATAGGGCTGATGGGGATTCCGAGCAAAGTAGTCGTCATGGTGATGCTCGGCCGGGAAGAACGCCGGCGCCGGCACCACCTCGGTCACGATCGGCCCGGGAAACACGCGGTCGCGCTGGAGCTCGTCGATCAGGGCGCGGGCCGTGGCCTCCTGGGTGCCGTCGTGGCAGAAGATCGCGGAGCGGTACTGGGTGCCCACATCGTTGCCCTGGCGGTCACGGGTGGTCGGATCGTGGATCACGAAGAACACCTCGAGCAGGTCGCGAAAGCTCACCACGCCGGTGTCGAATTCGACGCGCACCGCCTCTGCATGGCCGGTGTGACCCTCGCAGACCTCGTGGTACGTGGGCCGCGGCGTGTGGCCGCCGGTGTAACCGGACTGCACGGCACGCACCCCCTTCAGATCCAGATACACCGCTTCGAGACACCAGAAACATCCGCCTGCCAGCGTCGCGACTTCGATCGCCGCAGGTGTCACAACAGGTTCCGACATGACCGCGAGACTCCCATGAAAAGATGCACTACGGAGGGGCTGGCCCCATGACGCCGATGCTCATCGCCTTCAGCCTGATCGCCGCCAGCATACCTTGGGACACCGTCGACGATGTCGTGATGGGCGGCGCGTCCGCGGGCTCCGCCCACACCATGCCAGAGGGCCACCTGCGCTTTTCCGGTGTCGTTTCCCTGGCCAACAACGGGGGCTTCTCCTCCATCCGCAGCACACCCGCCCGCCACGATCTCGTCGGCGCGTCCGCCATCGTCGTGCGCGTGCGCGGCGACGGCAAGCGCTACAAATTCAACCTCCGCACGGACATGACCTTCGACGGCGTGCAGTATCAGGCCCCCTTCGACACCCGCGCCGGCGAATGGCAGGACATCACCCTGCCGCTTTCCGCCTTCGAGCCCCGCTGGCGGGGGCGGCTCGTCCCCGATGCCCCTGCGCTCGACCCGGGCCGGATCGTCAGCTTCGGCTTTCTCATCGCCGACCGCCAGGCGGGCCCCTTCGCGCTGGATGTGCACAGCATTCGCGCGCAACCGGCGTCGCCCCCGTGATCGGGTTGCTGCAACGCGTCACCGAAGCGCGCGTCACGGTGGATGGCCAGACCACGGGGGAGATCGCGGCCGGGTTGCTGGTGCTGGTCTGCGCGCTGCCCGACGACACCCCGGCCAGCGCCGAGCGGCTCGTCGAACGTCTGCTCAGGCTGCGCGTGTTCGCCGACGACACCGGCCGGATGAACCTCAGCCTCGCCCAGGTACGGGGCGGACTGCTCCTGGTACCCCAGTTCACGCTCGCCGCCGACACCCGCTCCGGCACGCGCCCGGGCTTCTCGCGCGCCGCCCCTCCGGAGCAAGGGCGACGCCTCTTCGACCACGCCCTGGCCCACGCCCGCGCGAGTCATCCGCAGGTCGCATCCGGCGTCTTCGGTGCCGACATGAAGGTTTCACTGGTAAACGACGGGCCCGTCACCCTCTGGCTGGAAAGCTGACGATTCCCCCTTCCACAACCGGGTAAAGCCCGGCGCTCCCGGGCCGTAAACGATCGGGCGATCAGCCCGGAAATCCCCGATCAGTATGAGTCCACCCCGCCACGCCCGTGCCGTGCCCGTGCGCCGCTCCCTTCCGGAGCGGCGCGCGCCGGCATTCGAGGCCCTGGAACCGCGGTGCCTCATGTCCGTCGATCTGGCCCCGGGGGCCGCCCTCGGCCAGGCTGCGCCGGCCGCGGTGGAACTGGTGGTGATCGACGGCGGTGTGCCGGACCTCCAGCAACTGATCTCCGAACTCACCGGGGACGCGACGCGACAGGTGGAGGTGGTGGTCATCGCGCCGGATTCGGACGGTTTCGCCCAGGTGGCCGACCTCCTGTCGCGCCGCAACGACATCGCCGCGCTGCACATCATCTCGAGCGCCCGGGAAGGCGCCCTGCACCTCGGAACCTCCACCCTCGACCCCGACCACCCCGAGATGCGCGCGGCCGCCCTGTCCCAGTGGCACCGGGCCTTCCAGGCCGAGGGGAATCCCGCAGACCCTGCCTATGGCGCGAGCGGGGATGATGACGAGTCCGCCCTGATCGAGACCCGGGGTGCCGCCCTCACGCGCCTGCACGACGGCTTCTACATCCAGGGACACCTGCTGCAGGACCGGCGAGGCCTGCTGGGCAGCCACGTCAGGGGGCAGGAAACCCTCGGCCCGGTCCCGCAGTTCCTGACGCCTGCCGCCTCGCCGATACCCGACGATTTGCTGCCAACGGGTTTCCCGACCCCGGTGGCCGACTTTGCCTTCGCCGCGGGCGCAGAATTCCCGGCCCCCCGGAGACCGGCGGGAACGGAGGGCTCGACGCTCACCGTGTGGCTCGACCCCGGCCCCGACGCGGAGGCGACCGGGCAACTCACCACCATGGACCCCGCCAGGATCGAACGCCGGGCCCTGCACTTCGTTCCCCGGGGCGACTCCGCCGTAATTCGGCCCGACCCGGTGACCACGAGCGCTGCGGATGCGGACGTGCGCGGTGCCGCGCTCACCGAGTGGCGCAACGCCTTCGGCGCCGGGGTCGGGACCGTGTCGGAGATGCTGTGGCCGGGCACGCCCGTCTCCGGGTTCTCGGAGACTCTGGCCCCGCCGGCTGTGCCGGTCGCGCCGCCGGACACGCGGCCGCTGGAACTGGTCGTGATCGACGGCGCGGTCGACGACGCCGAGCAACTGGTGGCGGGCCTGAACCTGGACGCCTCCCGGCGCTTCGAGGTGGTGATGCTCGACGCCGGGCGCGACGGCGTCGAGCAGATCACGGAACTCCTCGCGAGCCGGTCGGATGTCAGCGCGCTGCACATCGTGTCCCACGGAGCGCAGGGAATCCTCCAGCTGGGCACCACCCTGCTGGATACCGACAGCCTGTCCTCACGGGCTGCCGCCCTCACCCAGTGGCACCGGGCCTTCACCGCGGGTGCGGACATCCTGCTCTACGGCTGCGACCTCGCCGGAAACCTGGACGGTGTCCGGTTCATGACAACCCTGGGCGCCCTGGCTGGGGCGGACGTGGCCGCCAGCGACGACCCCACTGGCGCCGCGAGTCGCGGTGGCGACTGGACCCTCGAGCGGCAATTCGGCCACGTGCAGACCGCCGTCGCCTTCGGGGACGCTGCGGGTGCGCCGGTCTACGACCACGTGCTGACGCTCGCCGCCCAGGAATCCTTCACAGGCAGCGTTACGGTACCTCTGGCGGGCAGCGGCACGGGCACCGGCTGGACCGGCGCCTGGTCGGCGCCCGCGGGCGGCTTTCAGGTGAACGGCACACCGACCCTCGCCGACCCCGCCAACCAGTTACCCACCAGCGGTGCGGTCGTGGTGGGGAATCTCGGCGCATCCCTGCTGGATGCCGAGGCAACCAGGACGCTGACCACGCCGCTGGGGGTCAACGGAACCAGCACCTGGGTGAGCTTCCTGTTGCGACCCGATCAGATTGCGAGCGGGTCCAACTGCATGGGCGTGGTGGTGGGAGCGACCACCTCGCTGTTCGCGGGCTACAACGACGGAAAGTTCGTGCTGGAGGAACCGGGCGGCGCCGGGCGCGTCTTCGCGAGCGGGATCACCCCCACGGCCGGGCAGACCTACTTCCTGGCGCTGGAGATCAACTCGGTCGCGGGAAACGACACCGCACGGCTGTATGTGAACCCGACGCCGGGCAAGCTCAACCCGGATTCGACGGCAGCCAGGATTGTCACCCGCGGCGACGTGGACCTCGGCGCCATCGGCGCCATCACGCTGTCCACGGGACGTTCCGGCACCGGCGTCACCAACGCCTCCGCCATCGATGAACTGCGTATCGGACAGAGTTTCACCGACGTCGCCCCCAGCGCCACGCCGCTGAACGAGGCACCCTCCGGGGCGAACGCCACCCGAACGTTCAGTGAGGACACGGCCTACACCTTCAGCACCGCGGACTTCGGCTTCAGCGACCTGAACGACACGCCCGCCAATGCCCTGCTGGGGGTGAAGATCACCACCGCGCCCGCGGCCGGCAGCCTGACCCTCTCTGGTGTGGCGGTGACCGCCGGCCAGATCGTGAGCGCGG
>JBAXBV010000046.1:0-17761 GCA_037141795.1 Betaproteobacteria bacterium | reverse complement strand
CTTGGTGAAGTCGCGCGCGCCTCGCCCGGAGTAGGCTTGACCGTGGTGCGCGTTCGGGCGGGGGACAGATGGGCGACACGGCGACGGTGACACGGCGGGCTCTGGCAGGCCTGAGCCCTTTCGAACTGAAGGACTGGCTCCTGGCGCAGGCTCGCCTCGTGGCCAGGCGGGACGGAACTCCGGTTCTGGATGCGGGGCGCGGAAACCCGGACTGGCTCGCCCCGGCCGCGCGGGAGGCGTTCTTCCTGCTGGGCGAGTTTGCCTGCCTGCGGGCGGAACTCGGGACCGTCCTGTCGCCCGACCCGGGTGGCGAGGACCTCGCGACCTTTCTCGCCGGCAGGGCGCACGGGCCCGGCGGCCGGTTGCTGCGGGACGGTCTGGCCTGGGCGCAGGCGGGCCCTGTGGGCGAACGCTTCCTGGTGGAACTGGTGCGTGGCGTGCTGGGCGCGGCGTACCCGGACCCGCCTGCGATTCTTCCGGGTGTGGGGGCGGTGTGCCGGGCGTATCTCGCCGCGCTCTACGGGTGGCCGGAGGACGTGGCGCGGGACGTGCGCCTGCTCGCCACGGAAGGCGCAAGCGCGGGAGTCTCGTGCCTGTTTCCGGCCCTCTTCGTGAACGGGTTGCTGCGCCGGGGCGACCACGTGGCGGTGGTGGCGCCGGTCTTCACGCCCTATCTCGAGATCCTGCGGTCGCCGCGGTACGGTTTCCGGATCGTGCCCCTGCAGCTGGATCCGGGCCGGGCAGGCCAGTTGCCTCCACGGGAGGTGGACCGGCTGGCAGACGCGGCGATCCGGGCGCTGGTGGTGGTGAACCCGGGCAACCCCGTGGCGACGTCCCTGGACTCGGACACCGTGGAACACATTGCGAGCATCGTGGAGACGGTCCGGAAGGACCTGCTGATCGTGAGCGACGATGTCTACGGGCCGCTCGCTCCGGGCTACGCCTCTCTCTCGGGTCGGCTGCCCGCTCAGACGATCGGGGTGTTTTCGTTTTCCAAGTTCTTCGGCGCGACCGGGTGGCGGCTCGGCCTGATCAGCCTGGCGGCGGGACACGTGGCCGACCGCGCCCTGGCGACCCTGCCGGCTGCACGGCGGGCGGCGCTCGCGCGGCGATACCGGCCCCTTGCAGCCGATCCGGGCAGTCTGGATTTCTTCCGGCGCCTCACCGCGGAGACCCGCGACCCGGCCTTCCACCACACGTCCGGCCTGTCCACGCCCCAGCAGGTGCAGATGGCGCTGTTCGCGCTGGGCTCGCTTCTCGATGCCGGGGACCGCTGGGGTGCGGACCTGCGCGGACGCCTCGCGGCGCGCCGGGCCGCGCTGTGGAGCGGTCTCGCCCTGCCTGCGCCACCGGTGCCCGGGCACACGGGCTACTACGAACTTCTCGACCTGGCCACGCTGGCCGCCCACTGGGGTGTCGAACCCGTGGCCGTGGCGCGCCTGCGCCGGGGCGGCGCGATGGACGCGGTGTGCCGGCTGGCTGCCGCCCATGGTGTGGTGGTGCTGCCCGGCGCCGGGTTCGGCGCGCCGGTCTCCACGGTGCGGGTCGCACTCGCGAATCTCGATGCGGACGGGCTGGTGCAGGTGGGTCAGGCGATCCGGGCGGTGATCGCCGGGGCGCGGGGCGGTGTCAGTCCGTGAGCCCCGGGCATCTTCCGCCTTTCGTGGCCGCCCTGCGCGACCCCGCGTGCTACCCCCACCCCGTCGATCGGGTGGAGGTGATCGAGACCCACATCTCCTGGGTGTTGCTGGCCGGAGAGTTCGCCTACAAGCTGAAGAAGCCGGTGGACCTGGGTTTCGCGGACTTCAGCACGCTGGAGCGCCGACGCCACTTCTGCGACGAGGAATTGCGCCTGAACCGGCGATTCGCCCCTGGACTCTATGTTGCCGTGGTGCCGGTGACGGGTTCGGCGCGGCGGCCCGCGATGGGCGGCGAAGGCGTCGCGCTCGAGTACGCGGTGCGCATGCGGCGGTTCCCGCAGTCCTGCCTGTTCGACGTCATGGCCCGGCGGGGCGAGCTCGGGACGGCGCATGTGGACAGTCTTGCCCGGCGAGTCGCAGGCCTGCACCAGGCTGCAGCCGTAGCCGCCGGGGACGCTGCGTACGGCAGGCCCGAGGAGGTGCTGGCCCGGGCGCTGGAAAACATCGACGCGCTGGCGCGCGGACCGGTCGGTGATCGCACCCGGGATACCCTCGCGGCCTTGCGACGCTGGACCATCGACGAACATGCCCGGCTCGCGCCGGCGCTCGGGAAACGGCGGGACACGGGCTTCGTCCGGGAGGGGCACGGGGACCTGCATCTGGGAAACATCGCCTGGATCGACGGGGCTCCGGTGCCCTTCGACGCGCTGGAGTTCAGCGCGGCGCTGCGCTGGTCGGACGTGATGGCGGAAGTGGCCTTCGTCGTGATGGATCTGCTGGCCCACGGTCTGCCGCGGCTGGCGTGGCGGTTTCTGGATGGCTATCTCGAGGTCACGGGTGATTACGACGGCGTGGCCCTGCTGCGGTTCTTCGTGGTGTATCGGGCGCTGGTGCGGGCCAAGGTGGCAGCCATCCGCGCCTCGCAGGACTCCGGGGTGGCGGGTGGAGACCCGGATCTCTCCGTGCCCGTGGAGGTGAGCCGCGCGTGGCAACCCGCCATCGTGGCGATGCACGGGCTGTCAGGGTCCGGCAAGAGCACGGTGGCGCTGCAGATTGTGGAGGTCCTTGGCGCGGTGCGCGTGCGGTCGGACGTTGAACGCAAGCGGCTGGCGGCACGTCGCGGGATCGGCCCGGACACTCTGTATTCGTTGGCGTTTACGGCGGACGTCTACGCCCGCATGGAAGAGATCGCCCTGGCGCTGGCGCGAGCGGGATGGACAGCCGTCGTGGATGCCGCGTCCCTGCGAGGGGTGGAGCGCGACCGCTTCGCGGAGCTCGCCCGGGATCTGGCCTGCCCCTTCCGGCTGGTGAGTTGCGAGGCACCGGAGACGGCGTTGCGGGCCCGGATCGACGCCCGCATCCGGGCGGGCACGGACCCGTCCGACGCCACGACGGCAGTCCTGACGCAGCAACTGCACTGGCAGGAACCGCTGCGCCCGAAGGAGCGCGAGACGGCACTGGTGGCGGGCCCGGAGGACAACGGGAAGGCGGCGGAGGCCCTGCGCATGGCGCTGGCGTCAGCGCGGTCGGAGACGGACTGACACCGGTCCCGGCCGCGCCCACATCGGGCGTGCGGTCCGGCCGGTTTCGACGACGACGAGGTAGCGGCCCGGCCAAGGCGTCGGGATGCGGTCGGCACGCAGTTGCCAGACGGGCGTGCCCGCGGCGAGGGTGCGCTCGTAGTCCTCGTCCAGAATACCGTGGCGGTCGAGGAAGACATTCAGCGTGGCGGGAATGCGCACGCAGCCCTTGGAGCACGCCTGCCCGAGGCGGGGTTCGAGAAGCTCGTGGTCGGTGGCGTGCACCTGCAGGCGCAGCACGCCGGGGCGGCGATCCCCCCAACCCCGGGGGGCGTCGATCCAGCCGAAGTCGAACACGCGCATGCCCTTCTCGCCATAGCCCAGCACACCCTTGTCATTGCGGGTGCCCTCCGCGCGGAAATCCCCGTGACGGTAGCCGTGGTCAAAGACGCCCAGGGGGGTGAGGAAGTGTTCGTAGGCCCCCTCGCGGCCGGTGGAGCACGGCGAGGCACCGACCAGGCGCCAGGTGCCCGCCGGGCTCTTCCAGAAGACAAGGGCCGCCTGGACTTTCGGGTTGCGGTCCACCAGCAACGCGTGCTGCGGCGGGATGGCTCCGAGGCCTCTCGCGGCGAAGGCATTCGCGAGCAGGGCGGCGTAACGGTCCGCTTCCGCGTCGGGGATGCTCAGTCGCCGGTCCACCTCCCGCGCGTAGGCCGTTCGCAGGGCGATCAGGGACTCCACGGCTCCGGCGGAGACGCTTGCCAGGGCCAGGACGGCCAGTCCGAGGACGAACGTCGCGCGGGTCAGCGCACCAGCGCCACGGGGCATCGCAGCGTGTCGAGCCATTGCCGGAGGGTTCCGGGCGGGGTCAGGGCCAGCCCCATGGGCAGCACCAGCAGGTCTCCCGGCCCCGGGGTCAGGGCCAGCCCCATGGGCAACACCAGCGCGTCTCCCGGCCCCGGGGCCAGGCGGAGCAGGGCAGGGCCCTCCCGGGGTTCCGCGGGTGCGAGGGGGACGAGGTGCGTGGACCTGGACGCAAGGTCGGCGGCGATCCAGGCCCCTTCGCCTGCACCGGGAGCATCGACCAACGTCACCGGGGCGGGCCGCGCGGGTGCCCGTCCGGCCAGCACCCGGGCGGCCTGAAGCACACGCTGCGCCTGCGCGGAGTCCGCCGAGGCGGACATCAGGATCCGCCGGGTCGGCGCGGGTCCGCCACCCGTCCGGGTCGCCACCGGCCGGCGGGGTTGCAGCAGGACGACATCATCGGTCTCGGCTTCCCGCAAGGCCTCGTCACCCGGGCGGCCGCGCCGGATCTCGAAGACGCAGGCGAACCGGTGTTCATCGGCCATCCGTCGCACGGCGCGCTCGGCCCGCCGGGCCGCAGCGCGCAGGGCCTGCTCCAGTTCCGGCCGGGCGAGGGAGCGGGCCAGCCCCGACGCCACGCCCACCTCCCGGGAAAACGGCAGGACGGCGAGGCCGAGCAGGTCGACATCCTCCACGAACAGCACCTCCACCTCGGTAGGCTGGTGCCCGGCAAGGGCGCGCAGGGCCATCAGCACGGCGCTGCCCTCGAGGCCGGACGACACCACGAGGCGCAGGCGTTGTCGCGGCAGGCCGGCGGGAAACGCGGGAGCGGCGCTCATCGTGCCGGCGTCCCCGGCGGCTTCCCGGGTTTCGGCGGAGCGGGCTCGGGTAGCGTCTTCTTGCGGGTGCCGGATTCGACGACTCGCCTGATCCGCGCCGACAGGTTGGCGAAGGCCTGCCGCATCACCGACAGTTCCAGCAGCCGCGAGGTCACCGCGAAGTACACGGTGCCCGGGCGGTACTCGCCATTGCGTCCGAGCGTCCCCGAGGGCAGGCCGGTGAGAAGGGCGACCGCATCGTCCACGTGGGTGACGGCGTGCACCCGGAAGCGCCCGGCGGCGACGGCAGCCACCACGTCCTGCCGCAGCATGAGGTGCGGGAGATTGGAGGCCGGGATGACCACACCCTGGTCGCCGGTGAGGCCGCGGGCGGCACAGACGTCGAAGAAGCCCTCGATCTTCTCGTTGACCCCGCCGATGGGCTGCACCTGCCCATGCTGGTTCACCGAACCGGTGACGGCCATGGACTGGAGCACGGGGATTTCGGCCAGCGAGGACAGCAGCGCCACGAGTTCCGCGAGCGAGGCGCTGTCGCCTTCCACTTCGCCGTAGGTCTGCTCGAAGGAGAGCGTGGCCGACAGGCAGTGGGGGCGGTCGGTGGAGAAACGGGCGCCGAGGAAGGACGCGAGGGTCAGGACGCCCTTGGAGTGGATGGGACCACCGAGGTCGATCTCGCGCTGGATGTCGATGATCTCACCGTCGCCCAGCCGCGTGGTGGCGGTGATCCGGGTCGGGTGGCCGAAGCGCGACTGGCCCACGGCGCTCACGGACAGGGCGTTGATCCGGCCCACGGCAGCGCCGCTGGTCTCCACCAGGAGCTGGCCGCGAAGGGTGGCCTCGAGCAGTTTGCCCTCGATGCGCCCGACGCGCTCGCGCCGCGCCTGGAGCGCTCCGTCCACATGTCGCACGCCCGTGCAGGAGACGCCCTCGCGCCGGGCGAGGAGGTCCGACTCGTGCAGCAGGTCCGTCAGCTGTTCCAGTTGCGTGGACAGGCGCTCGCTGTCCTCGGCCTCGCGGGAGGCGTGTTCGATCACCCGTGCCACGGCGGCGCGCTCGAGGGGCAGGAGCCGGGCCTCGCGTGCGAGGGTGGCCACCAGGCGGGCGTAAAGGGCCTCGTGCTCATCGGAGCGTACGAGTTCGTCCTCGAAGTCCGCCGACACCTTGAACAGTTCCTCGAACTCCGGGTCCAGGGCAAGCAGCAGGTAATAGATGTGGCGGCTGCCCACCAGCACCACCTTGACGTCGATGGGAATGGGTTCGGGCTCCAGCGCCGCCGTGGTCACCAGGCCCAGGCTGTGGCCCATGGTTTCGGGGCGGAGCTGCCCGGTGGCCAGGGCGCGCTTCAGGCCCTCCCACGAGAAGGGCTGGGACAGGAGCTTGTGGGCGTCGATCACCAGGTAGCCGCCGTTGGCGCGGTGCAACGAGCCCGCCTGAATGAGGGAGAAATCCGTCACCAGCGTGCCCAGCCGGGCCACGTTCTCGATGCGCCCGAGGAGGTTGGGGAAGGTGGGGTAGTCCTCGAAGACGATCGGTGCGCCGGCGGCGCGGTCGTCGCTGCCCACGAGCACGTTCACCTCGTAGCGCCGGAACGCGTTGTCCGCGGCAAGCGCGAAGGCGAAGGGGTTGACCTCGCCCTCGGGAGGTCGCCGGAAGCTGTCGATGTTGCCCAGAATGTCGGCCTGCACGGCGTCGAGATAGGCGCCCACCTGGGGAACGTCCGCGAACCGGTTCTTCAGCTCCTCGGTCTGGGCGCCCACCACGGAAAGGGTCATCTCGCGGGTGAGTTCGCGGATGCCGTCCCGCTTGTCCTTCTGCATGGCCTGGGCCCGCCTGACCGCCTTCTGCAGCTTCTCCTGAAGGGCCTCCAGCTTCTGCTGCAGGCGCTCGCGCTCGGCTTCCGGGAGTTCCTCGTACTGTGCCGGGGTCAACACCTCGCCCTCGCGCATCGGGGCAAGGGAGAACCCGGCCGGCGTGTGCAGCAGGGCCAGTCCCTCGGCGGTGGCCTCCTCCCCCAGTGCGATGAAGAGCTGCTCCTGGGCGGCGCTGATGCGCGCCTCGATCTGTTCGGCGCGCGAGCGGAACTCCTCGCTTTCCAGCAGGGTGGGAATGGCGGCGCGAAGGTCCTCGATGAAGCCCCGCATGCCCGCCCGCAGGCGGGAACCTTCCCCGGGGGCGAGCCGGAGCACCCGCGGACGATGCGGGGCATCGAAGTTGTTCACGTAGCACCAGTCGTCGGGCGTGCCATCGCCGCGCGCGCGGGCACGCAGGACTTCCTCGACCACGCTGCGCTTGCCCACGCCGGGTGGCCCCAGCATGAAGACGTTGTAGCCGCGGTGCCGGATGTCCATGGCATCGGCCAGCGCATCGCGGGCCCGTTGCTGCCCGATGACCACGGGCAGGTCCTCGAGGGTGTCGGTGGTCTCGAAGGCGAGGCCGTCGATCCGGGCAGGGCGGTAGAGCCGCTCCGGCACAACGGCTGAAGTGATCTCGATCGGGGGCGGGCGTTTTCGCGGCACGGTGACCTTCCTTGATCGGCGTCAACGACGGGAGGGGGAACGCCGCGCACTCTTGTGTCCGCGGCCAGGGGAGTCCTCCCACGGGCTTGAGCATGGCACAGGCGGGCACGGTGTGGATGATGTGATTCGCAAGCCCCCGGACGTGCGGGGCGCGGACGGCGGGGCGGCCGCGGTGTTTTCCTGGGAGACGGCCCGGGCGGCGCTGGACGGGCTCCCGGACGGGCGGGGCCTCAACATGGCCCACGAGGCGGTGGATCGCCACGCCTTTGGGCCCGACGCCAACCGTTGCGCGCTGCGCTGGCTCGGACGTGGGGGGCAGCGGCAGGAATTCACCTATGCGGACCTGCGCGCCTGGAGCAACCGCTTTGCCAACGTGCTCGACGGCCTCGGAGTCGTGGCGGGTGAGCGGGTGTTCGTGCTGGCGGGGCGTGTACCCGCGCTGTATTTCGCCGTGCTGGGCGCGCTCAAGCACCGCTGCGTGGTGTGCCCGTTGTTCGCGGCGTTCGGCCCGGACCCGGTCGCGACGCGACTCGAACTTGGGCAGGGCAGCGTATTGATCACCACCACCGCCCTGTATCACCAGAAGGTGGCGCAACTGCGGCAGCGACTGCCGGCGTTGCGACACGTCCTGGTGGTTCGGGACAGCCCCGCCGACGTCATCGAGCCCGGCACCCTCGACCTGGAAGCCCTGCTCGCAGCGGCAGACAGCGACTACCGGATTGGCCCGACCGCGCCTGCCGACCTCGCGCTGCTGCACTTCACGAGCGGCACCACCGGGCGACCCAAGGGTGCGCTGCATGCCCACGAGGCCATCGTCTGCCACCACGCGACCGGCGCGCTCGCGCTGGACTTCCGGCCCGGGGACGTCTTCTGGTGCACGGCGGATCCGGGCTGGGTGACCGGCATGTCCTACGGGATCCTCGCGCCCCTGTCCCACGGACTGACCCTGTTGGTGGATGAGGACGACTTCGACGCGGAACGTTGGTTCGACACCCTGTCGAGGGAAGGGATCAACGTCTGGTACACGGCACCCACGGCCGTGCGGATGATGATGAAGGGCGGCGTGGAGTCGGCGCGGCGCCGGGCGTTCCCGGCGCTGCGGTTCATCGCGAGCGTTGGGGAGCCGCTGAACCCGCAGGCAGTGCATTGGGGGGTGGACGCCTTCGGGTTGCCCATCCATGACAACTGGTGGCAGACCGAGACCGGCGGCATCATGATCGCAAACGTGGCGTCGATGGACATCCGCCCCGGGTCGATGGGCAAGCCGCTGCCGGGGATCGAGGCGGCGATCGTGCAGCGGGGTCCGGACGGGTCGGTGCAGCCCGTCCCGGCTGCGGGGATCGAGGGCGAACTCGCGCTGAAGCGTGGCTGGCCTTCCATGTTCCGCGGCTATCTCAATGACGATGCCCGCTATCGCCAGTGTTTCGCGGGCGACTGGTATCTCACCGGGGATCTCGCGCGGCAGGACTCGGACGGCTACTACTGGTTCGTGGGGCGGGCCGACGATGTCATCAAGTCGTCCGGACACCTGATCGGGCCTTTCGAGGTGGAGTCGGCGCTCCTTGCCCATGCTGCCGTCGCGGAGGCGGCGGTGATCGGCAAGCCCGACCCGGTGGCGGGCGAGATCGTGAAGGCCTTCGTGGCGCTGAAGCCCTGCGTCGCCGAGACCGAGGCCCTGCGGCGGGAACTGCTGGCTCTGGCGCGGCGGCAACTGGGCAGCGCGGTGGCGCCGAAGGAGATCGCCTTCGTGTCGGGCCTGCCCCGGACGCGCAGCGGGAAGATCCTGCGGAGACTGCTCCGGGCGCGGGAACTGGGCCTGCCCGAGGGCGACACCTCCACCTTGGAGACCGGCTCGTGAGCGGGGCCGCACCGGCCCTGGATCGGGAAACGGTCCTGCGTCACCTGGGCGCCATGCTCCGGATCCGGCGTTTCGAGGAGAAATGCGCGGAACTCTACGGGGCGGGCCGAATCCGCGGCTTCCTGCATCTCTACATTGGGGAGGAGGCGGTGGCCGCGGGCGTGCTGCCCGAGTTGCGCGCGGACGACGCCGTGCTCGCCACCTATCGCGAGCACGGCCACGCACTGGTTCGCGGGGTGCCGGCGACGGCAATCATGGCGGAGATGTACGGCCGGCAGGAGGGCTGCTCAAGGGGGCGCGGCGGTTCCATGCACCTGTTCGACGCCAGCCGCCGCTTCTACGGGGGCAACGCCATCGTCGGAGGCGCGTTGCCCCTCGCGGTGGGTTTCGCGCTTGCCGATCGCCTGCGCGGCTTGGATCGAGTGACGGCCTGCTTCTTCGGCGAGGGGGCCGTGGCCGAGGGGGAGTTTCACGAATCCGCCAACCTGGCGGCGCTGTGGGGGCTGCCGGTGCTCTTCGTCTGCGAGAACAATCTCTACGCGATGGGCACGGCGCTCGACCGGTCCGAGTCGGACACGGATCTGTGCGAGAAGGCCCGCTCGTACCGCCTCGAGGCCTGCGCGGTGGACGGCATGGATGTGCTCGCGGTCGCGGCCGCCGCGCGGGAAGCCGTCGCGGCGGTGCGCAGTGGACGCGGACCGGCGTTTCTCGAGATGAAGACGTACCGTTTCCGGGCCCATTCCATGTTCGACCCGGAGCGCTACCGCAGCCGCGACGAGGTGGCGCAGTGGCGGCAGCGTTGCCCCATCGCCGGGTTGCGAGCGAAGGCATCGGCGCTGGGTCTGCTGGCCGACGAGGACCTGGCAGCCCTGGAGGCGGAGATCTCGGCCGGAATCGAGGCGGCCGTGGCGTTCGCCGAGGCCGGCACTCCGGAACCCGTGACGGACCTGCTGCGGGACGTGGGTGCCCGCGGGCCGGTCACGGTGACGGCATGAATTACCGCGAGGCACTGCGCGCGGGGTTGCGGGCCGCGCTGCGGAGCGATTCCCGCGTCTTCCTGATGGGCGAGGACGTGGGCCGTTACGGCGGAAC
This sequence comes from Betaproteobacteria bacterium, assembly GCA_037141795.1. Lineage (GTDB taxonomy): Bacteria > Pseudomonadota > Gammaproteobacteria > Burkholderiales. The sequence continues at coordinate 7,492 of JBAXBV010000046.1, read as the reverse complement.
CTACGCGGTGAGCCAGGGCCTGCTGGAGGAATTCGGCGAGGCGCGCGTGCGCGACACGCCGCTGTCGGAATCCGGGTTCGTCGGCGCCGGCATCGGCGCCGCCATCAACGGCCTGCGTCCCATCGTGGAGATCATGACCGTGAACTTCAGCCTGCTGGCCCTCGACCAGATCATGAACAACGCCGCCACCCTGCGGCACATGTCGGGAGGGCAGGTCACGGTGCCCGTCGTGATCCGCATGACGACGGGAGGCGGGCGTCAGCTGGCCGCGCAGCACTCCCACAGCCTCGAGGGATGGTACGCCCACATTCCCGGCCTGCGGATACTCGCACCGGCCACCGTTCCGGACGCATACGGCATGTTGCTCGCCGCACTCCGGGAACCGGATCCCGTGCTGATCTTCGAGCACGCGATGCTCTTTTCCGAGGCGGGCGAACTGCCTGCGGAACCGCCGGCCGTGGATCTCGACCGCGCAGCCGTGCGTCGCGCCGGCTGGGAGGTTTCCCTCATCACCTACGGGGGGTCGTTACCGAAGGTCATGGCGGCCGCCGCCATCCTGGCCGGCCAGGGGGTGGAGGCGGAGGTGATCGATCTGCGCACGCTGCGTCCGCTCGACGAGGTCACCATCCTGTCCTCGGTGCGGAAGACCCGGCGCGTGGTCGTGGTGGATGAGGGCTGGCGCAGCGGCAGCCTGGCCGCGGAGATCCTGGCCCGCATCACCGAGCAGGCCTTCTACGACCTGGACGCGCGACCCGCACGGGTGTGCAGTGCCGAGGTGCCGGTCCCCTACGCGAAGCATCTGGAGGACGCTGCTCTGCCGAGCGTCGCCGCAATCGTGGCCGCGGCGCGGTCGATGGCGGGTTGAGCCATGCGGGATTTCACGATGCCTTCCCTGGGTGCCGACATGGAGTCGGGCACTTTCGTGGCCTGGCACGTCAAGCCGGGCGATCACGTGGGCCGGGGCGATCTTGCCTGCGTGGTGGAGACGCAGAAGGGGGCCGTGGATGTGGAGATCTGGGACTCCGGCACGGTGGCCGAGCTGGTGGCGAAGCCTGGCGAGGTGGTGCCCGTCGGCGGCTTGCTGGCCCGGGTGGCCGAGGACCAGCCCGCGGCGGCGGCGCCTGTCGCCACGCGGCCGGGGGGGGGCGGGACGGTCCCTGCCGAGGGATCGCCGGCATCCGTGCACGCCCGCCCTTCGCGCCCCGAGCACCAGCGGGTGTCCCCTTCCGCTCGACGCCGGGCGCTCGAACTCGGCTTGTCCCTTGCCGCCATCGAACCCACCGGTCCCGACGGTGCCATCACCCTGGCGGACGTGGAGCGCGCGGCGCTGGGCGCGGAGCGTACCGTGCCCGAGGCGGGTCCGGGCGGCATGCGCACAGCCATTGCGGCCGCAATGGCGCGGTCGAAGCGGGAAATTCCCCACTACTACCTGAGTCATGAGATCCGCGTGGATGCCGCGCTGACGTGGCTTGCTCTCCACAACGAAGGTCGCGCCCCGGCAGATCGCGTGCTGCTCGCCGCGCTCATGCTCAAGGCAGTGGCGCTTGCGCTCCGGGAAGTGCGGGTGCTGAACGGCCATTTCGTCGATGGCGTCTTCCGGCCCGGAACGGGAATCCACCTGGGCGTCGCCATCGCCCTCAAGCCTGACGGTCTCGTCGCACCCGCCATTCCCGACACGGATACGCTCGGCCTCGATGTGCTGATGGCACGGCTCAAGGACCTGATCGCACGCGCCCGCCGTGGCGCCCTGCGTGCTTCCGAACTCGCAATGCCCACCGCAACCGTCACCAGCCTGGGGGATCTGGGCGTGGATGCCGTGCATGGCGTGATCCATCCCCCCCAGGTCGCGCTGGTGGGGCTGGGCACGGTGGCTGCGCGTCCATGGGTCGAGGCGGGGGCGGTCGTGGCAGCGCGGACTGTCCACGCGACGCTGGCAGCCGACCATCGGGTGAGCGACGGGATGCGCGGGGCGGCGTTCCTGTCGGCTCTGGACTGTCGCCTGCGCAAGCCGGAGACGCTCGCGTGACGGGCCCGACGAACCCAGCGTTCGAGGCCTTCCGGGAAAGCCTGCTGGAGGTCGCGCCCGAGGCAGACCTTGCCGCGCTGCGGCCCGACGGGCCGCTGCGGCGCCAGCTCGACATCGATTCCTTCGATTTTCTGCGGGTCCTGGAAGCTTTCCAGACGCGCACGGGCATCGATGTGCCGGAAAGGGATTATGCCCGGCTCGATACGCTGGAGGGAGTGCGGCAGTATCTGGCGGGGCGCTGACCCGGATCGTTCATGAGGTGGAAGGCTAAACCTCCAAAGCCCGAGGCTTTTCAGGCATTTGCGGATGTTCGGGAGGAGGCTTTGCCATGACGGAGTGTACCGGCAGTCGGATCGATTTCGGCAAGCCTGGGCGTCGCGTGATCGAGGCGGATTCCTCGAGCGGGGATCTGTCGAGCGAACGGGGGGGGTGATGCTGCTGCGGCGGCTCGATGCGCGCGCCGGGCTGACGCGCTCGGCGGCCGCGAACTCGAGCGATCCGCAGGACTCGGGGCGCATCCGCCATTCGTTGCGCGGTGTTGGCACGGCGCGCGTGCGGGCTGTGCGGTGGCCACGAGGATCTGAACGATCACGCCCGACTGCGTGACGATCTGGTGATGCAGGCGCCGTGGGTGGTGATGAGGTGCGGGCGAGTGCGCCCGCGCCGGGTCGGCTGGAGACGCGCGCCATGTGGGCACAGGCGTGGGCGTTGCACGAAGTGCTGATTGTCGACGCCTTCGACGTGCCGCTGCACCGGCAGCCGGGGCGGCGCGAGTTCCATGGCGACCACGATCGGCACCATTACCTGCGGCCGCAAGTGTTCTGCGGCGAGGCGATGCCGACGTGCGCCCTGAGGCGAAGCCGCATCGGCCTCAGTACCCGCATGATGTACGCCTCGCACCACCCCCTGCGAGAGTTGTTCGCCGAAGCTGCCAGCAGCCTCGCCAACGCCGACCCGCAGGACCGACGAGGTGCTGTCCCCGGCACGCGATGAACAACGGGGGTGAGGGGGGCGCCTGCACGTTGGAAAACAGGCTTCCATCCCCCCATCCCGCCACGAACCCTCGAGTCGATGCGCCCGAACAGCATCAGCCGCGTGTGCGGGCGGCTGGTGAAGCATCCGGGCCAACACCAATGCAAGGGGTACAGGGTTACGACCACCGGCGCCCGCACGAGGCCCCCGGGATTGGGCGTGCTGCTCTGAGGCCCTTCTGAGAACCAGGCGGAACCGCAAGCGCTGGGCGGGCTCTGCTCTCGCTCTTCCCTGCCTGCTGTCGCCCGGGTCCCGCAGCGGCGCGGGGCTCTCCATGAGCGTTGACAAGACCTCTCGATCTGTGAGAGCTTCTCGGTCGAACTGTCCGGATCTGACCGGTTACTGCACGGGCGTAAAAATCAAAGTGCATGCCGGAAGAAGCAGCCGCAGTCTCAGGAGACCATCACAAATGAAAAGAAGGTTCTATACCCTTCTGCTGGGCGCGTTCGTCGCGGCGTACGGGGCAGAGGCGCTCGCCGTGCGTTGGGGGCCTGCCGGCGGCGACCCCGATGTTTCCACGAATTCCTACGCGACGCTTCCTTCCCTCTCGATAACGCTCTCGCCCTCCAGCTACAGTGCTGTGAACAGCGAGGCCCGGCAGGCGATCTTCGACGTCTCGATCGCCGGCATCGACACGGTGCCGTCCGACCCGGGTGACTTCATCGGCGTCTACGCGCTCGTCTCGATTCCGGACGCGAGTTCATTCCATCTGGCGGCGAATCCGTGGCTGCTCTCCGGGGCGGGGGTGCCAGGCAGCTACTTCGTGCCGGGCATGGATGCCCCGGCGGCGACCACCGACGCGGGTCTCGATCCCCTCGAGCGCTTTTTTCCCGGAGCCGTGACCGCCAACGTCCAGTTCAGCAACCTGGTGACGCAATCGGCCACGTTCATTGCGCTGCCCGCGAGCGGCAAGATCGGTCAGCTTGCCTTCGAATCAAGCGCCGGCGCGCTTCCGGGTTCGTGGACGGTCCATGCGCGCCTCGCGGTGGAGGGCAGTTGCGAGGATTGCTTCTGGGAGAGTCCTGTCGCGACAGCCCAGCTCACGCTCGCTCCTGTTCCGGAACCTTCCACATTCGTGATGGCGGCCGTCGGTGGCTTGCTGCTCTGGTCGGTGGGGACGCGGCGGAAGTTCTGACGTCGTCCCGATATCCGGGGCGCACATGGTGTTGCGAGTCGGGGTTTGCCGCCTGTTGGGGCACTGTCCCCGATTGTTGAGTTGAGCGGTGAGGACAACGACAGGCGGACGATCCGTGTCCGCGTCTGGCGCCATGCGCACAATGGCGTGGGGCGTAGAAGCTCGACAGGCGGTGAGGGTTGCCGCCCGTGGGCATGCGAAAAATGTACCCTGACATCGGGCCGTCGCGCAGCCGAGGCGCGCGATCCCAACAGTCGAGAGGGTCCGTACGCCGCTCTGACGGCGGGAGACTGAAATGCCGGATGGTGGTTCGCTTGCACGGGCCTTCAGGCGTGTCTTCCGGGCGCGCTCCTCACCTCCTTTCCGCCGCCGGGCGATATTCGAGGCGCTAGAGCCTCGCGTCCTCCTCTCGACCGAACCGATCGCGCCTCTCGGGGGCGCGCTTGCCTCTCTCGGCGGCGTCAGCGACACAGCGTGGCCTGCCGATGCCGGGGTGCCCGCTTCTCCGGCGCCGGCAAGTGCACAGCAGAACCCGCAGCCAGCGGGTACCATCGAGGTGCAGCGGGCGGCAGTCCCCGAGATCCCCGCGGGCGCAGCGGTCCTCGATGCGTCCGGCACGTCCCTCCTTCTTGCCGGGCCGACGTCCTGGGCAGCGCCGGAGGCGCCGGCAGACAAGTCGGAAGTGCGCGTTCTGTTCGCCGGTGGTGTCGTTCCCGAAGCGGCGACCCTGTCCGGCAGCGGTGCCGTCCTCGGCGATCTGCAGGTCCAGGGAACGCTCAGCCCCGGCAACTCCCCGGGCGTCATCCAGATCAACGGCAATCTCGAGTTCGCGACCTCGTCGCCTTCGGTGATCACCGACGGATTCGCGCCGGGTGTGTCGCCGGCGCGGGCTGGTCGCATCCGGGTGGAACTGGGCGGCCTCACGGTGGGGCCGGGTACGGCGGGCAACGTCAACGACGGCTACGACCAGGTCCGCGTCACCGGCTCGGTGACGCTGGGCGGCGAACTGGACGTCGATCTCATCGGCGGATTCCTGCCGACCGTCGGTGACAGCTTCGACTTCCTCGTCGTCGCGCCGCCTTCCGGTACCTCCGCGGGGTTCACCGGCGCCTTCGACACGGCAACAGGTCTGTTTGGTTTCGGTGACGGATCGGTCTTTCTGGACATCGTCCCCATGGCGGACCGGATCCGCCTGGTGGCCAGGGCCGTGCCCCTTGGGGGGGATGTCCGCTTTCTCGGCGCCACGGACGCCGACGACGACGCCGTGGGTCGGGTGCTCGGCAGTTATTTCTCCGCGCCCGCAGCTACCTTCGCGGGCGATCTCGTCCTGTCCGACTACACCCTGAGCGGGAGCTTCCTCGTGGCGGATGCGCCCGGTGGCGGGATCACGGTGCTGTCCGACGACGCGTTCGCGCGCAACGCCCAGGCCGGTCCCTCCACCGCCGCGCAAGTGGGGGTGCGTGATGCGGAACTGGCGCTCCTGCTCCCCGCTTCCGGGCAGGATTACGCGCTGTACGCCGAGGGCCTCGCGGTGCTCGAGCAGGCCGGTGCGACCAGCGGTGCCGCGCCCGTGTCGGCGAGCGGGCGCTTCGCGCTCCAGCAGAACAAGGGCGCGGTGGCTGTACAGGCGGCGACGCTGTCTGTCACGAGCGGCACCACCACGGTGTCGGTGAATTTCCCGACGCTGGAGGCGCACCAGGACGTCATCGTCGGGCGGTCCGTGACGGTCACGGTGGGAGACGCTGTCGCCGTCACGGGCGACATCGCCCTGTCACAGGATCGGACCACCGGCCAGGTGCTGGTCCTCGGGCACAACGGCGCGGCCACGCTGGTCACCGACACGACACGGATCGGTGTCGTCGATGCAAGCCTCGCCCTGCGACTGTCGGCAACGGATGCCAGTCGGTACGCGCTGTTCGCCACCGGCAACGCGCGGGTCGAGATCGACGGTCCCACCGGCAGCGGGTCCTTTGGTCGCGCCAGCGGCACCGCGAGCCTCTTCCAGAACACCACCGGAGCGGCGGTTGCGGGCGACACCCTCGAACTGGGGGATGGGACGAACCCGGTGAGGGTGGTCACGCCGACTCTGGAGTCGGGGATCGATGCGCTCACGGGCACGAACCTCACGGTGCACCTGGGAGACCGCGTGACCGTGGGGGGCAACGTCGGGATCTCGCAGCGGCGCAGCGACGGCGAAGTGCAGATCGTGGGGACCAACGGCCACGCGGAGGTGAAGGCGGGCACCACGCAGTTTGGGGTCAGCGGAGCGCAGTTCGCGGTGCGCCTGCCCGGCACGAACCCGCGGGACTACGAGTTGTATGCCACGGGCAACGCCCAGTTGAGCGTGACCAACCCCACCGGCAGCGGCACGCTGCTGAGTGCCAGCGGCACGGCCGCGCTGTATCAGAACCTTGGCGGCGCAACGGCGGCGGCGCGCACGGCCACCGTGGGCTCCGGGGCCAACGCCATCAGCGTGGCGGTGCCGGAGCTGGTGTCGCGGGTGGACGTGCTCACCGGGACGAACCTGCAGGTGAAGGTGGACAACTACCTCACTCTGAGCGGCAACCTGGCCCTGGGGGAGGATCGGGACAGCGGCAGCGTGCTGGTGCTGGGGAGCAATGGTGCGGCCAGCCTGAACGCCGGGACCACCCGGGTGGGCGTGAACAACGCCCGGATGTCACTGCAGTTCAACCGCGCCGACCCGAGCAAGTACGCGCTGTTCGCCACCGGCGACGCGCAACTCGCCGTGGACAACCCCACCGGCAGCGGCCTGGTGTTGAGCGCCAGCGGCACCGCGAGCCTCTTCCAGAACACCACCGGTCTCAGCGTCGTGGGCGAGACCCTCGAGCTGGGGGCCGGCGCCCACCTCGTGAGCGTCGTGACGCCGGACCTGGCGGTGGGGATCAACGCCCTGACCGGGACCGGGCTCACGGTGAAAGTGGGGGACAGCCTCACCCTGGGTGGCGACATCGGTCTGTCGCAGGACCGCAGCAGTGGCGAAGTGCTGCTCGTGGGACGCAACGGCAGCGCCCTCATCGATGCGGGCGTCACCCGCTTCGGCGTGGGTGCCGCGCAGTTCGCATTGCGGCTGCCCGGGACGAACCCGAGGCAGTACGAGCTGTACGCCCAGGGCAACGCCCAGTTGAGCGTGACCAACCCCACCGGCAGCGGCACGCTGCTGAGCGCGAGCGGCATCGCGACGCTGTACCGCAACCTGGGGCCGGCCACGCGGGCGGCGTACACCGCCACCGTGGGCTCCGGGGCCAACGCCATCAGCGTGGCGGTGCCGGAGCTGGTGT
>JBAXBV010000045.1:0-18253 GCA_037141795.1 Betaproteobacteria bacterium | reverse complement strand
CCAGCAGCGACACCGCCCTCATCCCCGTGGGCAACATCGTCTTCGGCGGCAGCGGCGCCAGCCGCACCGTCACCGTCACCCCCGTGGCCAACGGCAACGGCGGACCGGTCACCATCACCCTCACCGTCAACGACAGCACCACCACCACGAACACCACCTTCACGGTGAGCGTAGCTGCGGTCAACGATGCGCCGTCGGGCTCAGACACACCCATCACCCTCAACGAGGACACGGTCCACACTTTCACCGCCGCGAACTTCGGCTTCACCGATCCGAACGACAGTCCCGCCAATACCCTGTCGGCCGTCGAGATCACCACCCTGCCCGGCGCGGGCAACCTGACCCTGTCGGGTGTGGCAGTGACCGCTGGCCAGGCCGTGAGCGCGGCCGATATCAACGCCGGCAACCTGAAGTTCACCCCGGCCGCCAACGCCAACGGCACCGGCTACGCGAGCTTCACCTTCCAGGTCCAGGATGAAGGGGGCACCGCCAGCGGGGGATCGGATCTGGACCCGAGCCCGGACACCCTGAGCTTCGACGTCACTGCGGTCAACGACGCGCCGACCGGGATGCCCGTGATTCAGGGCTCGGCGATCGAGGACGCGACGCTGTCGGCAGATCTCTCCGGAATCGCCGATGCCGACGGACTGGGCCCATTCACTCTGGAATGGCTGCGGGACGGGGTGGCGGTCACCGGAGCAACTGGCGGAACCTACGTGCTGGGGGACGCCGACGTGGGGCGGGTGATCTCTCTGCGAGTGGCCTATACGGATGGACAGGGATTCGCGGAGACCCTCGCCAGCGCCGACACTGCGCCGGTCCTCAACGTCAATGACGCCCCGGTAGGGATGCCGCTGGTCGCTGGGTCCGCGCTGCAGGGAGAAACACTGAGTGGCGCGGCAGCCTTCGTCGCCGACGCCGACGGCCTGGGTCCGTTCGCCCTGCAGTGGCTGCGCGACGGCCAGGCCATCGCGGGCGCCACGGGCGCCGCGTACACGCTGGCCGCCGCGGACGTGGGGCACGTGATCTCCCTGCAGGTGAGCTATACCGACGGCCACGGCACACCGGAGGCGGTAGCATCGGTCGGCAGCCTTCCGGTCGGAACCATCCCGACGATCCTTCCGCCGCCGCCTCCTCCTGCGGTGGACGAACCTCCGGATGACCCCATCCTGCCACCGCCGGCTCCGCCGGCGCGCCCACCCGAGAAGCCGGCCACCCTCTCACGCCCCCTGGCACAGAGGGGTTCGACGCCGGTCGCGGAAGTCGCCCCGGATGGTTCGGCCCAGGCGGGCACGGCAATGTCACCATTCAATTCGGATATCCCGGCGCTGGCCATCTCGGGAACGACCAGCGCCGCCGCGAGCGACCTGCCGGTGCCTGCCTCCCTGAGCATCGTTCTGGACCGAACCGAGGAAACCACCGGCGCCACGACGGTCGCCGACGTGTTCAGGATTCTCCGCGCACGCTTCCTGGCACCTGCCGACGGGCAGGGGACCAGCACCGCCGCGGCCGGAAGCGTACCCCTTCAGGCTGCGTTGCCCCCACCGCCCGCCGAGAACGAGCAGTCGGAAAGTCGTCAGAGCGTCCTGACGACGGAAACCCTGACCCGGGTGACGAGCGTCATGGTGTCGGCCGGTTTCGTCTCCTGGGCGCTCAGGGGAGGAGGTCTCATGGTGGCCTTCCTGGGTTCCGTGCCGCCCTGGCGGACACTGGACCCCTTGCCGATCCTGTCTCCTGAAGACGGCGATGGCTCGATTGAGGATTCCGGGTCCGCAGCCGATAACGAGGAGGACGCCCTGAACGCGATCTGGAGCGCCCACTCTCGGCTGGACGTGGAGGAACAGACCCGATGACCGATTTTCGCCTGCGACTGCAGCGAGCCTTCGCCCTGCGTCCGGCGCTGCGCATCGGCTTCGGACTGAGCTGCATGGTGATGGCACTGCTTCTCGCGGCAGACATGGTCTTCAAGGTCATGCCCGATCCCCAGGCAACCCTTCGCAGCCAGCGCACCTACATCGGCGAGGCTCTCGCCACGAACGTCGCGCACCTGATCGAGTTCGAGCACGAGGAACGCCTTGCACAGGTCTTTGCCGACCTGCGGGCGCGGGAGGCGAGTGTCCGGTCGATCGCGGTGCGTCGCGCCGACGGCGGGATCATCGCGCAGACCGGGGATCATGGGAACTGGTGGCGGCTGGCTCCCGGCGAGGCCTCGAATCTCGACAACACCCGCCTGGTCCTGAGCATGGACGGCGAGCGGTGGGGGGAAGTCCAGATCGCCTTCACCCCCGCCACGCCCGAGGGGCTCGGCCAGTGGCTGCCCGTGCCGTCGCTCGTGCTGGCCGGAATCCTCGGCCTGATCTGCTTCGGCGGGTTTGCCGTCTACCTGAAACGCGTCCTGAGCTACCTCGACCCGTCCACCATCATTCCCGAACGGGTACGCCGCGCCTATGACGCCCTCCCCTGCGGCGTGGTCATCCTCGACACGGCGGGCCGGATCATGCTGATGAATTCCACCCTGCGCCCCTGGATCGGAAAGACGCGGGATGCCCAGTTGACCGGCAAACCTCTGGAAAGCCTCGCGACCCTCGGGCCGGCGCTCCCGGCGGACCGGGACCTGCACCCCTGGGTGCGAGCCATGCGCACCGGCAAGCCGACGTTGGATGAGCATCTCGAACTCAAGGCCGGGGAGGATTCAGTCGTACGCCTCCTGGTGGACAGCACGCCCATCACGGACGGCGGTGGGAAGGTGCGGGGATGCCTCATCGCGTTCAACAACGTGACCCATATCCACGCCCTCAACACCAGGCTCCTTGGCACGATGAAGGAACTGGAGCAGTCCAAGAGGGCCATCGAGGAGAAGAACGCGGAGCTCCTGAAACTGGCCACACGCGATCCCCTCACCGGCTGCCTGAACCGCCGCGCCCTGTTCGAAAAGCTGGATGTCCTGTTCGCAAACGCCCGCGACCAGGGGCTTTCCCTCTGCTGCATCATGACCGACATCGATCACTTCAAGTCCTTCAACGACCGCTACGGCCATGCGGTGGGCGACGAGGTCCTGAAGGCGGTGTCCCGCGTGTTCGCCAACGGCCTGCGGGATCAGGATCTGCTGGGCCGTTACGGCGGCGAGGAGTTCTGTCTGATTCTGCCGGGAGTGAGTGTCGAACAGGCCTGCGTGATCGCCGAGCGGCTGCGGGCCAGCATCGAGGCGGAGGCCGGCGCCTCGGTGCGCTCGACCCAGAACCTTCGGGTGACCTCGAGCTTCGGAGTGTCGGTATTCACCCACGATCTGGCGGACCCAGCCGAGATGATCGACCACGCGGACAAGGCGCTCTACGCTGCCAAGAAATCCGGACGCAACCGGGTCACTACCGCCACACCCGACATCGTGCAGGCCGCCTAGTTCTCTGCTTCCCTGTCACTGGGAGGCAGGTCGTGACGCAGGACGAAGGCGGCTGCGCGTTCAGTGTGGCAGCAGATCGAACATCCGCAGGGTTGAAGCCAGATGAGCCTGAATGTCCGCCACAACGGTCGGCAGGCAATCCGGGGTCACGCCGATCGTGCTCCATGCATCCGGCAGGGTCGCCGCCACGTGGGTGGATAGATTGTCCGCGTCCTCCATGCCGTCCGCGATGGCACCCGCCACGTGCAGCAGAGAGGCCTCGAGGGCGGTGTCCCCGCCAGCGCGCGGGTCGGTCTGGTGGCGAATTGCGTTGCCGAAGCACTCGGGCAGTCGCCAGGCATCCGCGAGTGCGCCGCCCACCGCGCCGTAGTGGCAGCCGATCACCGTGCGTTCCACGTCAGCGATGCGCCATAGCTCGCCCCTTGTTTCCTGCCGCGCCTGCGCGGCGAGAGCGGGCACGGTCTGGTAGAGGACGATGTGCCCCAGGTCGCTCAGCAGGCCCTCCGTGAACACGCGCCCCACGTCCATGAGACCCGCCTGCCGGGCCAGCGCCGATGCAGCGAGGGAACGCGCGACGCTGCCGCGCCAGAAGCGGTCCACATCCATGAGTTCCGGCCTGACGTTCTTGAAGGTGGTGGCAACAGTGGTGGCAAGCACGAGATCGTGCACCTGCAGCATCCCGAGCAGGGACACGGCGCGCGCCGCCGACTCGATGCGACCGCGCGTCCCCAGAAAGGCGCTGTTGACGAGTTTGAGCAGACGGGCCGTGAGCGCGGGATCCATGGCGATGGCATTGGCCACATGCATGGTCGACGACGCAGGGTCGTCCACGAGTTCGCGCACCTTGAAGTAGACCCCGGGTGGCGTCACCAGGGTCGCGACGGATGCCACGAGAGCGCCGGCCTTGTGCCGCTCGGGGAGTGTTACCGGACCGCCAGTGGGGGTGCTCGAACCGTGCTGGGTCATGGGCCTGGAGAGTCGTGGCGTCATCCCCATTCTGGCACAGCCGGGGCGGGCGCGATTCCGCTCCCGGAAGCAGGATCCGCACCGGCGCCTTCCCGCCCCCGCGGGCCGTCAGTTCCCGTCGTGGTCGTGAAGGATCCGCCAGCGTTCGCGGCTGCGGATTTCCTCGTCAGGCTGCTGCCGTTCGATGCGGTCGCGCTCGCCGGCGTAAAGCATCATCTTCGCGAACTGGCCGTAGGTGATGTCCCCCGAATGGAGGTCTGCAGGCCCTTCGGAGATGCGGTTGCTGGTGCGGAGGCGATAGGCCGGTAACGGTCCCAGCTGGGACTCCGCGCGTCCGTTGCACGTGTCGAAGGCGGCGGACAGCGCCTGGATGGCCGGTTTTCGGGTTCCATCGCACGGACAAACGTCGAGAGCATGTTGCCGGTCCATTGCTCAGGTACCGCCGCCCCTACTCGGGGGCGCGCGACCGACGATCGACGTGAACAGCACCGGCAAGAGCAGGAGTGTGAATACCGTCGCCGACACGATCCCGCCGACGATGACCAGGGCGAACGGGCGCTGGGTTTCCGACCCGATGCCATGGGAGAGCGCCGCCGGCAGGAGCCCGAGTCCCGCCATGAGTGCCGTCATGAGGATCGGCCGCAACCGCTCCGCGGCGCCGTCGCGAACGGCATCCGCCACGGCGGCTCCGTGGCGGATGCCCTCCAGGAATCGCTCGACCATGATCACCCCGTTCTGGACGGAGATACCCGCCACCGCGATGAATCCGACGGCTGCCGAAATGGACAGGTGCATGCCGGCAATGGCGAGGGCGCCGATGCCTCCGACCATCGTGAAGGGAACCATCGCCAGCACGAGCAGCGCGAGGGACATGGACCGGAACGCCCAGAACAGCAGCACGAAAATGCCGAGTACCGAAAGCGGGACGATCACCTTCAGGCGTGCGATGGCACGCTGCTGATTCTCGAACTGCCCGCCCCAGGTCATGGTGTAGCCCGGCGGGAGGTGCACGCGGGCAGCCACCTTTTCCTGGGCCTCCGCCACGAAGCTCCCCTGGTCGCGTCCAAGAAGATTCGCCTTGACGGCCACGGTGCGTCCACCCGCCTCGCGTGAGATGCGGGCGGCGCCCTGGCGGATCTGGATGCGCGCGATCTCTCCCAGGGGAATGCTCTGGCTGCCGCCGGGAAGGGCGACCGGGACTTCGGCCAGATCGTCCACGGCCTGGCGATAGGGGGCATCGAACCGGACCGTGACGTCGAAGGTGCGGCCAGCCTCGTAGAAACTGTTGACGACCGTACCGCCGATGGCGGTCGCCACCGCCGCATTGGCGTTCGCGACATTGATGCCGAAGCGGCTGAGCTTTTCCCGGTCGAGGGTGACGGCGAGTTCCGTGGCGCCGCCCACCTTGATGGCTGCCACGTCCGCGCTGCCGGGCACGCTCGCCAGGATCGACGCCACCTGCTCCGCCTTGTCCTCGAGGACGTCCAGATCGGGGCCGAAGATCTTCACGGCGATTTCGCCCTTCACGCCGGAGAGGGCCTCTTCCACGTTGTCCTCGATCACCTGCGAGAAGTTGGTGGGCACGCCCGGCATGGCGCGTATGCGCCGCGACATGTCGGCGATGAGCGCCTCCTTGCTCGGGAAGCGCCAGGTCTCCCGGGGCTTGAGGTCCGCCATGATCTCCATGTTGTTCGGGCCCTTCGGGTCCGTGCCATCGTCGGGCCGGCCCACCTGACTCACCACGTTGTTCACTTCCGGGTAACTGCGCAGGATTCCCCTGACTGCGCGCTCGACCTCCTTGGACTTGTCGAGGGCGGTGGAGGGAGGCAGGGTGATCGTGAGCCACAGGTTGCCCTCGTCGAGCTTGGGCAGGAACTCGCTGCCGAGATGGGGCACCACGGCAAGCGTGCCGGCCAGAATGGCGCCCGAACCCAGGAGCACGATGCCCCGCCGGGCGCGTACACGGTCCAGGAGCGCCGCATAGCCCTCCCGGGCGCGATCCATCCAGGCACTGTGCTTTTCCGACATGTCTGCGGAACGCACGGCATAGGAGAGCAGTGCCGGGACCAGAACCAGAGTGAGGAGGATTGCGGCGGCCAGGGCGAAGGACAGCGTGTAGGCCATGGGCGAGAAGATCTTTCCCTCCACGCGCTGGAACGTGAAGATGGGCAGGAAGGCCAGGATGATGATGGCCTTCGAGAACAGGATCGGCGGCCCGATGGACCAGGCCGTGTTGCGCAGCGTGTGGGTGCGCCAGGCAAGACTGTGGAGCTGGGCGTATTCCTCGTCGGCGCCGGCCGCGAGCCGCACCATGAGGGCCTCGACCAGCACCACCGCGCTGTCGACGATGATGCCGAAGTCGACGGACCCGAGGGAGATGAGGTTGGCCGAGACTCCCTTGAGATCCATCAGGATGAACGCGCTCAGCAACGACAGGGGAATCACGCAGGCCACGATCGCGGCCGCCCGCCAGTTGCGCAGGAAGATCAGCAGGATTCCCACCACGAGGGCGGCCCCCATGGCGAGGTTCTCGGTGACCGTGTGCACGGTGTGGGACACCAGTTCCGTGCGGTCGTAGTAAGGCACCAGCTTCATGCCCGGCGGCAGCTTGGGCTCGAGATCCCGGATCCCCTGCTTGAGCGTCGCGACGACCTGGCTCGCGTTCTGTCCCTTGGTCATCTGCACGATGCCCTGGACAACTGCGTCGGAGTCGTTGAACGCCACGATGCCGGAGCGGGGTCGCTCGCCCGTCTCCACGCGGGCCACATCCGAAACCAGCACCGGAACGCCGTTGCGCGCGGCCACCACCACCCGACCGAGATCCTCGATGGACCGGAACAGGCCGAGCGAGCGCACCACGAGCGACTCGTCGCCCCTTCGCATGACCCCGCCGCCGGCATTCGCGCTGTTCTGGGCGAGCGCGAGTTGCACCTGGTCCAGGGTCACGCCGTTCTTTCGCAGCGCCTGGGGATTCACCCGGACCTGATATTCCTTGACGCCGCCACCCACGCTGACCACCTCGACCACGCCGCGGAGGCGTCGCAGGGCGGGCCGGATCACCCAGTCCTGCGTGGCGCGCACCTCCGACAGCGGCATGCCCGGTGGTGGCTGGATCACGTAGCGATAGATCTCGCCCACGGCATTGGTGAGGGGCGCGAGAGTCGGAATGACGTTCGCAGGCAGCGTGATGCCCTGCAGCTTCTCGATGACCTGCTGCCGGGCGAAGTAGTCATCGGTGCCATCGGCGAAGGTCACCGTGACCACCGACAGACCGAAGATGGAGACCGAGCGTACCTGGATCAGGTTGGCCACGCCGTTCATCTCGCGCTCGATGGGCATCGAGATGGACCGCTCCACCTCCTCGGGTGCCTGCCCGGGATACTGGGTGACGATGAGGACCTGCACATCCTGCACGTCGGGAAACGCCTCGATGGGCAGACGCGTCCACGCGAGCCAGCCGCCAATGCCGATGACCACGGCCGCGACCACGACGAACAGGCGCTGCTGGAGCGCGAAGGTGACGAGTTTTTCTAGCATTTCAGGCCCGGGCGCGTGGGGGGCTCAGCGGCCCTGCATCTCGGCATCGAGGAGCAGGGCGCCGCTTGTCACCACGCGCTCGCCAGGGGCGACCCCGTCCTTGAGATATGCGAAATCGCGCCCCTGGGTCGCAGGCGTCACCAGGCGGCGAGTGAAGACGCCGGGCCGGGTTTCCACGAAGACATGGTGCCGCACCCCGGCCGTCACGAGCGCGGAACTCGGCACGCGCACGCGCTTGTCCGTCGCCGAAAGCGGCGTCACCCGGGCATACATCTCGGGCTTCAGCAGCCCGTCCGGATTGCCGAGCCTGCAGCGGATCTGAATACGACGGGTATTCGCATCGAGCACGTCTCCCACGTGAACGACGACCGCCTCGAAGCGCTTCCCCGGATAGGCATCCACCTCCACTGCGACACCCTGCCCCAGACGCAGGACACCGAGGTGCTGCTCGGGGACGTCGACGACGACCCGAAGGCTGGCGGGATCGGTGATCACGAACAGGGGAGCGGCAGTGTCGGGCCCGACCTGTGTGCCGGGATTGATGGCACGTTCCGTCACGGTCCCGCCCACCGGAGCCACCAGCGGCAGGACGCCCCCATCGTTCGCAAAGCCCTGGGCGAGCGATTCGAGACGGCGTTTCGCACGGGCCCTCTCCACCTCGGCCTCCCGAAGGTCGGTCTCCGCCGCCTCGAAGTCCCGGCGCGGGATGACCTCGCCGTCGAACAACAGCTTGGCCCGGTCGAAGACCTGCCGCTTCTGCTTCACCTCGAGTTCGGTGCGCTTCGCATCGGCCTGGGCCTGGGCATACTCGGGCGCATCGATCGTGGCCAGCAACGCGCCGCGCGCGACCCGCTGCCCGAGGGGGACGACGATCCGGTCCACCCGTCCGGCCAGCGGCGCGCTCACGCGGGCGGTGACATTCTCGTCGTAGGCGATCCGGCCGGGGAGCGCTTCGAGCAGCGGTTCGGCCTCGAGGACGGCCGCCTCGCTGGTGAGGAAAGCGAGCTGCGGCGCACCGGCGGGAAAGGAGAGCGAGTCGGCGCTCGATTCCGCCGGGGTCGCCGCCGCGGGCCGCGCGGCCGTTCGTTCGTGGGCCATCCGCGGCAGCCAGAAGGACACCCCGGCAGCCACGACCGCCGCCGCCACTGCGGCAATCACGTAGATCCTGCGCTTCACGGCGTACCTTCCTGAGCGGAGACTGCGGAGCGCCACGCGACGATGGCCCGGGCCAGGTCGGCGCGGGCCGCCAGGGCGTCGACCCGCGTGGCAGTGTGAATGCGTCGTGCATCGAGCAGGTCGAGCACCCCGAGCGCCCCGTTGCGATACGCAAACTCGGCGGCGTCGGCGGCGCGGGACGCCTCCTTGAGGAGTTCCTCGTCGAATCGCTTCACGCGATCTCTCGCGGCCATGAGGTCGGACCGCGCCCGCTGGAGCTCGGCGAGCGCAGCGGCCCTGACCCGGTCGAGCGCAATCTGCGCGGCCTGGCGGTCCGCCTCCGCCCGCCGGATCTCGCCGTCATACTGGTAATTGAGGAACAGCGGCGCGCTCACGCCAACGCCGACCGTATTGTTCTGGAGCTGCGACGGATAGCGCTCCATCTGGACCGCCACGGTCACGTCGCGGGTGCGCAACGCCCGGGCGAGTTCCCGGGCCCGGTCGGCGACCGCGAGGCGCTGGACCGCGGCGCGCACATCGGGACGTCCGGCAATCACTTCATCGGGATTCCGGTCCATGCTGCCCATGTCCTCGTTCAGCCACTTTTCGGCAGCCACGAGCCCCGCGGCCTCGGTCTCGAACCCGATCAGGTAGCCGAGGGCCTGTTGCGCGCGTTCGCGATCGGCCTGGGCCACGCGACGCTCGTTCTCGGCCCTCAGCTGATCCACCTTGATCCGCGCCAGGTCGGTCGGCGAGATGTCACCGGCCTTGAGGCGGAGCTGGGCAGCGGCCACGGTCCTGCCGAACAGGACGAGGGTTTCGCTGGCGACCCGCACCCGGCCCTGAGCCTGAAGCAGGTCGAAGTAGGCAAGGCTCGCCGCACGGGACTGCTGGCGGAGGGTGTCCGCAAGACCCGCACGCGCCACCTCGATGGCGGTTCGGGTCAGGTCGTCGCGCAACTGGCGTTTGTTCCCGCGTTCAACCAGTTGCGACAGCTGGACGACGGCATCGATCGGCTTGTCCCACAGGGACCCCGCCCCGGGGTGACGGGGATTGATCGCATTGGCCGAGAGCGAAAGTACCGGGTTCGGGCGCGCGGCCGCCGCGATGTTGTCGGCCACCGCCGCCTCGACGCCCTGCTTCGCGAGTCCCAGATCCCGGTTGCGGGCCGCCACGAAACCCGGCAGTTCCTCGAAGGAGAGCACCCTGTCGTCCGCGCCCTCGGCCGCCCGGGTGGGCGGGGCCACGAGGCTGGGCAGCCCGACGCAGGCAAGGGCAACTGCAAGGGGACCCACCACCCCGCGGACACGGAAATTCATGGTTCTGCCGGTTGTCTCGACGCGCTGGATGCTGACAGGGTAGCCTTACGGCGAACTTACTGCCGCTACGGAGAGCCGCCTTGCGTCTGCTCATCGCCGAAGACGACCCGCTCATCGCCGATGCGCTCATCCGGGCCATGCGAGCCGATGGCTATGCGGTGGACCACACCACGAGCGGACAGGAGGCGGACGATGCCTTGCGCCAGTACGCCTACGAGCTCGTCATCCTCGACCTGGGCCTCCCGCGCCTCGACGGGCTGGACATCCTCCGGCGGCTGCGCGCTCGCGGGTCCCCCGTCCCCGTGCTCGTGCTGACCGCGCGCGACGCGCTGCAGGACCGGGTGACGGGCCTCGATGCCGGAGCGGACGACTATCTGGTGAAGCCCTTCGACCTGCCCGAGCTCGAGGCCCGGGTGCGTGCGCTGCTGCGCCGCCAGCGGCCGTCCCTGTCGGGGCGCCTGCGCTTCGGAGACTGCCTCATCGATCTCACGGGGCGGTCGGTGTTCCACGACGGCCTCAGGGTCGACCTCTCGGCGCGGGAATTCGGGGTGCTGGAAGTACTGGCCACCCGGGCTGGCCGCGCCGTGAGCAAGGAACAGCTCCTGGAATCGCTCACCGGCTGGGACGAGGACGTGGGGACGAACGCCATCGAGGTCTACGTGCATCGCCTGCGCAAGAAACTCGAGCCCGGCGGCATCAACATCCGCACCATCCGCGGCCTGGGATACCTTCTGGATAACTCGCGGCAGCATGACTGAACCGGCGTCCCTGCGCGGCAGGCTTCTGACGCGTCTGCTCATCCCCATGCTGGCACTGTTCGCCTTCAGCGCGGCGCTGGCCTACTATGCCGCGTTCCGGTTCGCGAACCAGGTCTACGACCGGACCATCGAGGATACGGCCGTCGCCCTCTCGCAGCTCACGATCCCGACCGCGAACGGCGTGGCCCTGGACCTGCCATCACAGGCGCGCCACATGCTGGCCTCGGATCAGCGCGACCGCGTGTACTACGCGCTCGTCCATGCGGACGGCGCGTTCATCGCAGGCCACCGGGGATTGCCGTCGCCCTTCTCCACCCCACCGCCAGGCGCCGCGCCGGAATGTGCCGACGCCACCTTCAACGGGGAATCCGTCCGGGTCGCGTCGTACCGCCACCCGACGCTTCCGGTGATGGTGCAGGTTGCCGAGACCGTCACCAAGCGGGATGTGCTCGCCTTCGAGATCATCGCGGGAATGCTCTTGCCTCTGGTGTTGCTGGGCATCCTCGGAACGGGCGGCATCTGGCTCGGGGTGGCGCAGGGTCTGCATCCGCTCACCCAGCTCGCGGAGCAGCTCCGCGACCGCCCGGCGCACGATCTGGGGCCCCTCGAGGAATCGGCCACGCCCAGGGAGGTGCAGCCGCTGGTGCAGGCGCTGAACGGTCTGCTGGCGAGGGTCGAGACGCTGCTTTCGTCCCAGCAGCGCTTCGTCGCCGATGCGGCCCATCAGTTGCGCACGCCCATCGCGGGCATCAAGACCCAGGCGGAAACCGCGCTGCGCGCCTCCGACATCGCATCCATGCGCAGGATCGTCGGCAACATCGTGACGGGCGCCACCCGGATGGCCTCGCTGGTGGTGCAACTGCTCTCCCTTGCGCGCGCCGGTTCCGAAGCCGTCTCCGGCCCGTCCCTGATGCCCCTCGACCTGGAAACACTGGCCCGAAGCGTCACGACCGACTGGGTCGCCCGCGCGATCGAACACGGCATCGATCTCGGCTACGCCTCGGAGCGGACGACCTGCAACATCCGCGGCGATGCCGTGATGCTGCGCGAACTCCTCGGCAACCTCATCGACAACGCCCTCAAGCACTGTCCGCCCGGAAGTGAAGCCACCGTATCGGTGGATGCCGACGGATCCTGGGCGCGCCTGTCGGTGGTGGACAACGGGCCGGGCATCCCGCTGACCGAACGCGACCGGGTGCTGGAGCGCTTCTACCGCGGCGCGGACAGCAGCGTCCCGGGGACGGGCCTGGGACTTCCCATTGTTCAGGAGATCGTTCGCATGCACGGTGCGAGCCTGTCGATCGACGACGGAGACGGGGGCCGGGGCACGCGCCTTTCGGTGCGGTTCGACCGGCCGAACGGCTTCGCGTCCTCCGGGCGCGAAGCCGCCTGAGGACAGGCTGGCGGCAGTGCCGCCTTCGGTAGAATCCGGTGGTCCCCCCAACCGTGGCGTCCCCTGTGTCCGATCGTCTCGCCGTCCTCCCCCAGTATCTGATTCCCAAGCTCGCGCTGACGCGGCTGATGGGCTGGCTTGCACAGCGTCGCGGCGGCACCCTCACACGGGCAACCGTGACCCGCTTCGTGGCGCGATACGGGGTAGACATGACGGAAGCCGCCGACCCGGACATCGCGCACTACGCGACCTTCAACGAGTTCTTCACCCGCGCCCTGCGCCCCGGCACCCGCCCGCTCGCCGATGCTCCCTGGCTTTGTCCGGTGGACGGTGCCATCAGCCAGTTCGGCAGCCTCGACAGGGATCGCCTGCTCCAGGCGAAGGGGCACACTTATTCCGCCTGCGACCTGATGGGCGGCGATGCCGCCATGGCCGCCCGGTTCACCGGGGGCAGCTTCGCGACGCTGTACCTGAGTCCGCGGGACTACCACCGCATCCACATGCCCTGCGAAGCCGGGTTGCGGCGCATGATCCACGTGCCCGGCGAACTCTTCTCCGTGAATCCGCTGACGGCCAGGGGGGTGCCCGGTCTGTTCGCCCGGAACGAACGCGTCGTGTGCGAGTTCCAGACCGACGCCGGCCCCTTCGCCCTGGTGCTGGTGGGCGCCACGATCGTCGGCAGCATGGCAACGGTGTGGCACGGCGTCGTCAATCCCCCCCGCGCGGGCAGGGTCCGCACCTGGACCTATGGGGACGACGAGGTCAGGCTCGAACGGGGGGCGGAGATGGGCCGGTTCCTGCTGGGCTCCACCGTCGTGATGCTCTTTCCGGCCGGGACGATCCGGTTCAATCCGGCGTGGGCGCCGGGGCGGAGCATCCGCATGGGCGAAGCGATGGGGGTGGGCCCCTGACACCACCGGCCAGGGCAGCAGCCTGTGCTAGCCTCCGTCTCCCGCTCCGCCGAGACCGATCATGAGACCTGCCGTGCTTTTCCTTCTGCTCCTGACCACCCCGGCCTGGGCCGGATGGAAGAATGTCGGCGATGACCCCCTCGGCACCCTCTACGCCGACACCGATGGCATCGTCCGGGACGGTTCGCTGGTGCGCATGCAGTGGCTCCTGGACTACAGCAGCTTCAGGCGCATGGTGGAAGTGGGCTATTTCTCCCAGCGCACCCGGGCGGAGTTCGACTGCCGCGAAGCGCGCATGCGGGTGCTGGATGTCGCGCTGCTGGCCGACCACATGGGCCAGGGCAAGGAGGTCTACGCGGACGATTCTCCGCGGGACTGGGAATCTGTCGAAGCCGGATCTTCCGCGGACAAGCTCCGCGCCGCGGCCTGCCGGCGCTGATCTCCGGCGCGCAGGCGGGGGCTAGAACTTCTCGCCCGCCTGCAGGTAGCGCCACTGCCCCAGCGGCAGATCCTCGAGCCGAATCCGCCCGATGCGGATGCGTTTCAGGCCGGTCACCTTGAGCCCCACCAGCTCGCACATCCTCCGGATCTGGCGTTTCCGACCTTCCCGCAGCACGAAATTGAGCTGGTCCTCGTTCTGCCAGCGCACCTTGGCAGGCCTCAGGGGCTGTCCATCGAGTTCGAGTCCGTGGCGCAGGCTCGCGAGCCCGGCCTCACCCAGTCTTCCCTCCACCCGCACGAGGTATTCCTTCTCGACGCCGGAGTCGTCGCCGATGAGCTGACGCGCAATGCGACCGTCCTGGGTAAGCACGAGCAGGCCGGTCGAATCGATGTCGAGCCGCCCGGCAGGCGCCAGCCCCCTCAGGTGTGCCGGGGAAAAACGGATGCCGGACGGGTCGCGGCTGAACTGGGTGGCGGGCGTGACCAGGGTGACGGCTGGCGTGTGCCCGGACTCCGCCTGTGCAGACACATAGCCCACGGGCTTGTTCAGGAGGACCGTCACCAGGGACGCCTGGCTGGTGCGCGCCGCCTCGTTGAGGGTGATCTTCTGATCCGGGCGCACCCGCGTGCCCAGTTCGGTGACACGCTGGCCATCCACGAACACCCAGCCCCGCTCGATGTACGCATCAGCCTCGCGCCGCGAGCAGATACCCCGTTCGGACATGAGCTTGGATACCCGGACAAGCCCGTCTTCTCCCGACGACTGGCCGGGACGCGGCGGCGTGGGACGGGCGGCGGGAGATGGACGCGCGGCCGGCGCCGGACGCGCCACGGGGGAAGGACGGCGGCGGGAACCGCCTGGCGAACGACCCGGGGGACGGCGAGTCTCCATGTCAGCCCCCGGCCCGCTTGGCAGGCCAGCCGCGCCGGACGAGCTCCGCGATCAGCGCGTCGGCGTGATCGCCCTGGATTTCGATGGTGCCGTCCTTCACGGTGCCGCCGCAGCCGCAGGCGCGACGCAGATCCGAGGCAAGCCCCGCCAGTTCGACCGAAGACAGGGGGAGGCCCGTGACGACGCAGACGGTCTTGCCGCCTCGCCCGCGGGTCTGTCGCATGACGCGGACATCCGCGGGGCGCCCCGCGGGCCGGACAGGTGTCTTGCAGACACACTCAGCCGCCGCGCGGCGGCAGCCGGGGCAGATCCGCCCGCGGTCGGTCGAATAGACAAGGCCGCCACTGGGGGGCCGGGTTGCTGGCACGGGAACACGCTCCGGAAGATGACCAGGACCGCGATTGTCCCCCGGCGCAGCCCCTGCCTGCCAGCCCCCTCTGCCCTCGGCGCGCCGCTGCGCGAGACCGGGCGGCGCCCGCTAGACCGGACATTTCATCCGGTCACGGGATGATGGCGAGGTGCCCTGCGAGGCAGGCGGCGCATCCCGCGCCAAGCCGATAGCCGGGCCTATCGGCGCGAAGCGGGGACGCGGCATGACCGCAAGGCGACCGCCAGCGCCCGTGGAGGCCAACAGACCGAGGCGACCCGCAAGCCGATTCGTTGGGAACCCGATGAGCATCGGTGCGCCGCTCATCTTCGGGGCCGACCTGGTCAAATGTCCGGGTTAGGGGCGACTGCCACCGCCGCCCGGGCGATCGGGCGGCGGCATCAGGAGCATGCGGGTGACCTCTTCGGGAATCGGACCTGCCGGTGCCCCCTTCCTTGGCATCCCGACGACGAACGGCAGGAGCTGGAGCCGGGCGATACCGAAGACCCGCCGGAGTTCGCCGACCGGGTCCGCGTGCTCGTCGACCCGGAGGTCCAGGAGCGCGTAGTCCTCCACGTCGTGCACACGCAGGGCCGCGGATTGCCGTCCCCGGCGGTCACCGCCGGCGGCCTGCCCCGATTCGAGCGCAAGGACCAGGCGCTCGGCGAGATCGCTGCCTGCCGAGTTCCTGAAGGCCTCGGCCATGCGGGTGATCGTCGCCTCGCCCACCAGCATGTTGCCCTGCACCGCGAAGCCATCGCCTACGATGTGTCCGAACCAGGGCGTGCAGCCGGCTCCCGACCAGGACGCCGCGCGGCCCGCGTGATCGACCACGCCGATCTGCCGCAGGTCGCGGGCCTCATCACCGGACAGGACGGCGTCGAGCGCCGCAGGGCCGGACAGACCTCCGTCCATGCGCCGGAGCGCCTCGATGGCCAGGTAAGGATTGACCCAGGACTGGGTGGAGACGGCGCCGACCCCGGCGCGAATATAGGGACACATGGCCCCGACCGCCGGAACGGCCGTGCTGACGGCGACCCCCAGCTGGCCGGTGCGCGGACAGTGGGCAACGATGGAAAAGGTCATACGCTGAGATGGTCCGCGATGCGGCGCTCCGCACCCTCGTCCGCGACTGCGCCGCGGTCCACGATCTCGCCGAGTTTCAGCACCGCATAGCGGTCGGCCACCGCGAGCGCGAACTTCACGTGCTGCTCGATCAGAAGGATCGCCGTGTTGGATTGTTCCCGTTCCGCGCGGAAGACCGCAGCGAGCTTCTCGATCACCGACGGCTGCAGCCCCTCGGTGATCTCGTCCACCAGCATGAGCCGCGGGCGACACATGAGCGCCCGGGCCACGAGGAGCATCTTCTGTTCGCCGCCGGACAGGGTCCCGGCACGCTGCCGCAGCCGCTGTGGAATGAACGGAAAGTAGGTGCCTATCCGGTCCAGCCCGGGCTGAAACTGGGCCGGATCCCTCAGCGCGAGCCGGAGATTGTCCTCCACGGTGAGATCCTGGAAGAGCGCCTGCTCCTGGGGCGTGTAGGCGATGGACGCCCGGGCGATACGATGCGGCGGTTGCGCGCTGAAGTCCTGCCCGAGCAACCTTACCGAGCCCGAGCGCACGGGCAGAAATCCCATCACGGTCTTGAGCAGGGTGCTCTTGCCCATGCCATTCTTGCCCAGCAGGACGAAGATCTCGCCGGGAGCCAGGCTGAGTTCCACGTCGCGTACCACCACCGCCTCGCCGTAACCGCTGCTCAGTCCGCTCAGTTCAAGTGCCGGGACCATCAACCGTGCCCTCCATCCATGGTGCCGCCTCCGGAGTAGATGGTGCGCACGAGTTCCGACTCGACCACGTCCGCGACCGTGCCGTCCAGAACGATGCTGCCCTGGTGCAGGACGATCACCCGCGAACTGATCTCGCGCACGAAGTCGAGATCGTGCTCGACGAGCAGCACGCACAGTCCGTGACGCGACGTGAGATCCACCAGAATGCGGCCGATCCGGGTGCGCTCAGGCTTGGTGAGCCCTGCCGTGGGCTCGTCCAGCAGCACCACGCTGGGCTCGAGCGCGAGCACCATCGACAGTTCGAGCGCCTGCTTCTGTCCATGGGAGAGATGACGCACGGCCATGCCCAGATGCTGGTCGAGCCCCGTGGCCTCGAGCACCCGCACGGCGGCCTCCGGAAGATCGAGTGAACCCGCGCTGGTCCACAGGGATGGCCTGACGAGACGGGTGCGGGCGATGCGCAGGGATTCCGCGACGGTCAGCGCATCGAACGTGTTGGCATTCTGGAACTTGCGGCCGACCCCGAAGGCCACGCACCGATGGGGCGGCTTGCGCTCGATGTCGTGATCGTTGAGCAGCACCGTTCCGCCCGAGCGCTCGGCCCCATCGCTGATGCAGCGCATGAGCGTGGTCTTGCCCGCGCCGTTGGGGCCGACCACGCTCAGCAGTTCTCCGCGCTGCGCGCGGAAGCCGATGTTCTCCAGCACCCGAAGACTGCCGAACTGCTTGCGCACGCCGTCCAGTGAGATGGCATGGCGCCCGCCGGAGGCGAGACCCGCCAGGGGTTCCTCCTCCGCAGGTCTGAGCACTGGAGCCAGACCGCTGCCATCCTTCGGGCCACGGCGGAACAGCCGGGTCACGAGGGGTGCGATCCCCTGGGGCATGGCCACGATCACCACCACGAAGGCGAGACCAATGATCAGCTTCCAGACGAACGGGAGGTTGCCGCTCAGGTAGGCCGTGCTCACGTCGATGAGGAGCGTTCCGATCACCGGTCCGATGAGCGTGCCTCGCCCCCCCAGCGCGACCCAGATGACCAGTTCGGTGCCGAACACGAACCCGGCGTATTCCGGTGCCACCACCATCTGAACCCCGGCAAAGGCATACCCGGCGACGGCGACCAGACCGATGGCCGAAAGTGCGAAGGTACTCGGCTCGGGAACGGCGTTGAACTGTATCGTGGCGATCAAGTCGTTGGCCGAGATCAGGTGGCCGATGTTATAACCACCCGGCGTGGCCTTGCCGTTGATGCTGTTGATATAGGCCGAGAAGTCATTGGAACCGCCGAAGACAGCAAGGAACTCAATGTAGAGAAGCTTCGCTACCA
>JBAXBV010000044.1:0-19657 GCA_037141795.1 Betaproteobacteria bacterium | reverse complement strand
CGAACCTGCAGACGGCTTCGGAGAACGCCTCGGCCTCGCGCTCGCGCATCCGGGATGCGGACTTTGCGTCGGAAACCGCCTCGCTCACCCGGGCCCAGGTGCTGCAGCAGGCGGGCACGGCGATCCTGAGCCAGGCCAATGCGCTTCCCAACAGCGTGCTGTCCCTGCTGCGCTCCTGATCCCTGAAGCGTCGCGCCCGAAGACGAGCAGTCTCCGGGCGCGCTTCTCCCGACCCCCGATGGGACGGTACGAGCCGTTTCAGAGGGGGTTTTTCGTTCCAGCCCGCCTTTCGCGCCAGCCCGGGCAGGCCCGCGGCCGCGCGGCGAGTCCCGGTATCCCGGCACGAAGCTGTCGCCATCCCTCCACCGGGAACGGTGGTCGCGTTCTGCGCGTTGTGCGCGGTGCAACAGGTCCTCGACCCGAAGTGCCTGAGATGCCATTTGCATGGCCTGCAAAACGTGACCTCAGCATGCCGAAGGCATACTGAGTAGCGACTCCCGCAACGTCGCAGGTCTGGGCGATTCGCGGTAGGTCATACAAATCGGGGTCAGCCGGGAGGTGAACGCCCGGGCAGCAGGGCCGTCGATCTTCCTCCGTCGGCATGCGCCCTGAAGGCCGGGACGGAAATGCCTGACGATCCGCGCACGCGGGCGTCCCGGATATGCCTTTCACATGTCTGCCTGCCCTTGTCGCGATGGAGACGACTGGCCGGAAAAGGCTTCGGGAAATCGGCTGGTGTGGAGCGAAGAATGGGAGTTTCATTCGGACCTCGCAGGAGCAAATGGAACCTCGCAAATTAAAGATTTGACAGATCCAGCCGTTATCAGTAGGGACCGCGGGTTGAAGGCCGTAGCAGGCGAGGGTAACCACAGTCACGCAGCAAGACTCTCAATGTTTTCTTCTTCACGCAAAAGGATTGCATCATGACTCAAGTTGTTGGTACTAACGTCTCCTCCCTCACCGCCCAGCGCAATCTGAGCGCCTCGCAGATGACGCTGTCCACTGCCCTGCAGCGCCTGTCCTCGGGTATGCGGATCAATTCCGCCAAGGACGACGCCGCCGGGGTGGCCATCGCCGATCGCTTCACGGCGCAGATCCGTGGCCTCGACATGGCTCGGCGGAACGCGGCCGACGGGATCTCGCTGGCGCAGACGGCGGAAGGGGCGCTGGCTTCCAGCACCAATTCGCTGCAGCGCATCCGTGAACTCGCCGTCCAGGCCGCCAATGCGACCAACTCCTCCTCCGACCGCAAGGCGCTGCAGACCGAGGTCTCGCAGCTGGTGTCGGAAATGGATCTCACGGCCAACAATACCGAGTTCGCGGGCGTGAAGTTGCTCGATGGCTCTTTCGGGTCGGCGACCTACCAGGTGGGCGCCAACGCCAACCAGACCGTGTCGGCACAGACCGGCGACTTCCGCACGGCCAGCTACGGTAACAACCGCTTCTATTCGGCGTCGATCGCGGCCGCCGCGGCGCCGACGTTCACCGCCGGCAACGTGGTGATCCAGGGCGATGCGACCTCGACGGTGACGGTGGCCACGACGGACACGGCCAAGAGCCTGGCCACCAGCATCAATGCGGTGTCCTCCACCACGGGCGTGGCGGCTGCGGCCAACACCCGGGGGAGCCTGGCGTTCGCGACGGCCAACCAGGGCTACAGCCTGTCGATCACCTCGAGCAACTCCACGGCGGTGACGGTGACCTTCGCCATCGGGAGCAATTCGACGGCCTCGGGACTGTCCTCGGCGGTGGCGGCGATCAACGACGCATCGGCCAAGACCGGGGTGACGGCGAAGCTCAACGACACGGGCACGGCGGTGCTGCTGGAGAACACCGCTGGCGACAACATCTCGATTGCCAACGGGGCCGGTTCCGGGGGTGGCATCACGCTGGGGAGCTACGCGCCCTCGACGGATACCTACAATGCCGGTGTGGCAGCCGCCGCCGGCGCGACCGTGGCAACGATGGGTTACCTCGAATTGTCCTCGCAGAAGGCCTACGGGGTGACGGCGACCAGCACGGCGGCCACGACCGGGGCGTCGACGTTGCGCTCGGTGTCTCTGATGGACGTGTCGACGGTGTCGGGCGCCAACGAGGTCATCAAGATCGCGGACTCGGCTCTGGCCCTGCTGAACACGCAGCGCGCGCGGCTGGGCGCCCTGCAGTCGAGGTTCGAGAGCATCACCTCGAACCTGCAGACGGCTTCGGAGAACGCCTCGGCCTCGCGCTCGCGCATCCGGGATGCGGACTTTGCGTCGGAAACCGCCTCGCTCACCCGGGCCCAGGTGCTGCAGCAGGCGGGCACGGCGATCCTGAGCCAGGCCAACGCGCTTCCCAACAGCGTGCTGTCCCTGCTGCGCGGTTGATCCCCACGGTCCCCGCCCGTCCCGCAAGGGACGGGCGGGGACGGGTCCACCCCGGACCGGCGTCGTCGGGCGGGGTGGACCTGGGAGGCCCGAAGTTCTCAAGTTTTTGACCCCTTGCGCCGTAAAGGCATTCAAGACAAGCGGAAGGCCCGGCTGCCATGGCAATCTCCTCACCCGGAATCGGCTCCAACATCGACGTCAACACCATTGTGACGAAGCTGATGTCCGTGGAGCGAACTCCTCTGGATCGCCTGGGAACCAAGGAAGGCAGCTACCAGGCTCAGCTGTCCGCCTTTGGCAGTATCCGCTCGGCGTTGTCCGGCTTCCAGACGGCAGTGATCGGCCTGGCGAGCGAGTCGAAATTCACCGCGCGCTCCGCGAGTTCGTCGGAATCCACAGTGGCGCGGATCACGGCATCGGCGGGTGCGCAGACCGGCACCTACAATCTCGAGGTGACAAAGCTCGCCCAGTCCCAGGCGCTGGCAGCGGCCGGTCAGGCCACCACCACGGATCCCATCGGCGCAGGTACGGCCACGCAGATCCGCTTCGAGTTCGGCACCATCACCGGCGGCACCCTGTCCGGTGGGGCTTACACGGGAGCCACCTTCACTCCCAGCACGACGGCTGCGACAGGAACCGTGAGCATCGGCTCCACAAACAACAGCCTCGGCGGGATCAAGGACGCCATCAACGCGGCCGGCATCGGTGTGCGTGCCAGCATCGTGGGCAACGGCGGCACGACGCCCTATCGACTGATGCTCCAGTCCACGGCGACGGGCGTTGCCACCAGCATGAAGATCACGGTCACGGGCGACAGCGCAATCGGCAGTCTCCTGTCGAATGACCCGGCCGGCACCCAGAACCTGTCCCAGACCGTGGTGGCGCAGGACGCGGAACTGACCATGAATGGTCTCGCGATCACCAGTTCGACGAACACCCTGTCGGAGGCGGTGGAGGGGGCGTCGATCACCCTGTCGAAGGCGGGAAGCAGCACCCTCGTCGTGTCGCAGGACACGGCGGGCATCCAGCGACCGATCCAGGATCTCGTGAAGTCCTTCAATGATCTGAATGGTCTGCTGAACAAGGTCAGCGCGTCGGATCCCAAGAAGGGAACCCGGGGTGACCTGGCAGGGGACGGCACTGTTCGCGGGCTTCAGTCACAGTTGCGAAGCGCCCTGAGTGAGGCGCTGGGCGGGAGCCTGGGCCTCGACAGCCTGTCCGATGTGGGGGTGACGTTCCAGAAGGACGGGTCCCTCGCCGTGGACAACACCAAGCTCGCCAAGGCCATCGAGTCCAACGTGGCGGGTGTGCGTGCCCTGTTTGCCACAACCAGTCAGGCCGCCGACAGCTATGTCAAGGTGACCGGACAAACCGGGGCGACCAAGGCGGGCACCTACGCGCTGTCCGTGACTACCCTTGGCACCCAGGGCAAGGTGGCAGGCAGCACGACGGCTGGCCTCACAATCAGTTCGGGGGTGAATGACACCCTGAGCGTGGTGCTCGATGGTGTGTCCTCGTCTGTCAAGCTGACCGCTGGCACCTACACGGCGGCCTCGCTCGCCACGATGGTCCAGTCGGTCATCAACGGCACTTCCGCATTCAGCAGCCAGTCCCTCGGGGTGACTGTGACCCAGACGGGAGGGGTTCTGAGCATTGCCTCGAACCGCTACGGCAGCGGATCCACCCTGACGATCGGTGATGCCGGGGCGACCAGCCTGCTCGGCGGGGCGGCGACGTCGACCGCGGGCGTGGATATCGCCGGGACCATCGGCGGCGTCACGGCCACGGGCGCGGGCCGGGTCCTCACTGCGGCTGCGGGCGGCACCACCGCCGGCCTGAAGGTCGAGGTCACGGGCGGCACTACCGGGGCGCGCGGAGATATCACCATCACTTCCGGGTTCGCAGCCCGGATCGACCGGCTGATCGACAGTTATCTGGATACGGGCGGCCTGCTGGCCGGCCGCACGGATGGGCTCAACCGGATCGTGAAGGACATCGGTACCCAGCGTGACGTGCTGACCCGCCGGCTGGATGACGTGGAAAGGCGTTACCGCGGCCAGTTCACATCGCTGGACGTGATGATGTCGAAGATGCTCCAGACCAGCAGCTACCTGACGCAGCAGCTGGCCAACCTGAGCAAGAGTTCGTGAGCAGGACGATGCCGTACGAGTTTTTTTGCTAGGGCGCTGAAATGGCGCTCCGGTCAAACCCCGCAACACAGGATACACAGCCATGAATGCCGTATATGCCAGCGCCATGAACACATACGCCAGGACAGAGGTCGAGACCGGCGTCAACGATGCCACGCCGGAGAAGCTGATCGTGATGCTCTATGACGGCGCGATCCGGGCCATCTCCACGGCGCACCTGGCGATGCAACGTCACGATCTCACGACGAAGGGCATACAGATCAGCAAGGCGATCGGGATCATCGAGGAGGGGTTGAACGGGTCCCTCGATCTCAAGGCGGGGGGTGAAATCGCCCGTAACCTCGCGGATCTGTACGACTACATGTGCAATCGACTCCTGACGGCGAGCGCACGGAACGATCTTTCCGCTCTGGAGGAAGTGCGTCGTCTCCTGAGCGAGCTCCGCGACGCGTGGAATACCCTGGTGACCCGCCAGAACGCGGCGGCGAATCCGGACCAGCCTGCGCAGCGCGCGGATGCTTCAAGCTATGGAAAAGCCTGATCCGAAAGGAGTCTCGTGGCCGTGCAGCGGAATCATGTCGTCCACATCTATACCGAAGCCCTCGCACTGACCCAGCGCATGTGCGAGGCCGCCAGGGCTAGCGACTGGGACGCCCTCGTGAAACTGGAGGAGCAGAGGGATTCGCTGATCGCGGACGCCCGTGGCGCCGACCCGCGTGGAACCGACACGCCGGAACTGCGCCGGCAGCAGCGGGCGTTGATCGAGGAGATCCTGGCGCGGGATGAGGAAGTGAAGGTGCTCACCCAGGACTGGATGCGGGAACTCAGGGAAATCCTGGAGAGCGCCGACAATGCCCAGCGTCTCAGCAAGACCTATTCGCAGAATTAAGGCGGGGCGAACCCCGGAAGCGGAGCGAAGGCGGGAAAGGCCCGGCATTGACGATGCCGCGGGCCGGTTGCACACTCTGAAGTATCGATGTGCCCACCGCTCCGGTGTCCCGCCTCATGGATTCCATTGTTCTGTCTTGGCGCGAACTGCTGATCGCCGCGATCGTGATTCTGGGCGTCTACGTCGCTGAGGTCCTCCTTCTTCTGCGTCGCGGCCGGCGGCGGGGATTCGGCTTTCTTCGCCGATCGGCCGAAGTGTCGCCGCCGTCCTATGCGATTGCGCCTCTCCTTGAGGATATTGCCGATCTCAAGCGGCAGATCGGCGAGTTGCGGGCGGAAATCGATTCCCTCCGCGCGCGGCCGGCGACTGAAGCACCCACTCCCTACGCCAGCGCCATCCAGATGGCGCGCAGCGGTGGTGCCCCGCTGGAGATAGCCTCCACGTGCGGCATCTCCCGGGGCGAGGCCGAACTCATCAGCGCGCTGTACCGCAAGCGGTGAGCCACGCACCAGCGGGGCGCGAGGGGTGAACCCGATCCAGCAGGCCCGGCTCGCGAGTTTCCTGCGTGTCTTTCAGACCGAGCCGGTTGCACCGCTTCCTGGACGAGACAATGCGGGTCCAGCCCTTCAGGCGGGCGCCCGGGTTGATGCCCGGCTCGTCGAGTCGCTGCCGGACGGAAGGACCCTCATCGAGGTGGAGGGAGCGATCTACCAGACACGCCTGCCGGCGGCCGCACTGGCGGGGCCCGGTGGACGACTGGCCCTGACGGTCCTCCAGGCAGGCCCGAGCCCGACGTTCGGCCTTGGCGGAACGGAGCCTTCGGCGCCCCCGCCCGCGTCGTCCCGGATCGACCTGAGCGGGCTGGCTGCGAGACTGAGGGGAATCGTCGATGCGGCGGCGGCCGAGGCGGGCAGCACCCGCCCGGCGGTGGCGGAACCGCTGCTCACCCGGGCGCCCGCGGATGCTGGCCATCTCGAGCGGCCTCTGCGCACTGCGCTCGAGACGAGCGGACTCTTCTACGAATCGCACCAGGCGGAATGGGTTGGGGGAAGGCGGGATCTGTCCAGCCTTCGTGCGGAGCCTCAGGCACTTGTCCACGCGGGAACTGCCGGCGCGGCCCAGGCCCTGGAGGGTTCCGACGCCGTCACTGCCGCGGGCAGCAGCGTGTCTGCGGCAGGGAGTCCCTCGGCGGATTCCCTGCGGGCCGCTCCGGATGGGTCACAGCCCATGCCGCCTGCGCTGGCAACCATCGTCGATCGGCAACTCCAGACCCTCTCGTCCCATCAGATCCAGTGGTCCGGCCAGCTCTGGCCGGGACAGCACGCGGACTGGGTCATCGAGGAAGACCAGTCCGGAGACACGGCGAGTCCCGGCGAGGAAGGGGAGTCGCGGTGGACCTCCCGGCTGCGTCTGGCGCTGCCGAGAGTGGGGGAGGTGGATGCCCTGCTCAGTCTGCGGGGGACGGGGATAGAAGTGCGGCTGCAGGTTCCTGCCGAGCGGGTGGCCGAGGTCAGGCAGGCATTCCCTGGGTTGCGCGCGTCCCTGCTCGCGCGGGGCCTGGAACTGCAGGCGGCCAACGTCTCCGTGCATGAGCACTGAGCGACAGCCTGTCGCGGTCGCGCTGGCCTACGAGGCGGCCGATGGGGCCCCGAGGGTCGTGGCGAAGGGGCGGGGCCAGCTCGCGCAGACCATCATCACGCGGGCTCAGGAGGCGGGGGTCTTCGTGCACGAATCCCCGGAACTCGTGGCCATGCTCATGCAGGTGGATCTGGACTCGCGCATCCCGCCCGAACTCTATGTGGCCGTCGCGGAGCTGCTCGTCTGGGTGTACCGGATCGAGCAGGGCGAGACCGTCACGCTTCCAGCTGGTGCATGAGTTCCGCCTCCAGGCGGATCACCAGCTTCTGATCCCTTAGCGCGTCTCCCCTGAGGAGAAACATGTCTTCCGCCCGGCCGCCGAGCGTATTGATCTTGGCCGTCTGGACGGCAATGTTATGGGCGGCGAGCGTTCGTGCCACCGAGGACAGGAGGCCTGGCCGGTCCCCGGCGATCAGCGACAGGTAGTGGAAGGTACCCCGCTCATCCGGGCGGATCGTGACCTCGGGCGTCAGGGGAAATGCCTTGAGTTGCCGGGACAGGCGGCCACGGGTGGGGGGATCGAGTGGCGTGCCGGCGCTGAGTCCCTGAGCCAGCTCGTGCTCGACGTAACTGATGACATCGCGATAGTGGGACCGGGCGGGGCCGCCTGGATCCATCACCAGAAAGTTGTCGAGTGCATAGCCATCCCGCGTGGTGTAGATCCGGGCCTCTACGATGTTGTAGCCGAGCCGTTCGAAGAAGGTGCAGATCCGCCCGAAGAGCAGGGGCTGGTCGGGGACGTAGATCATGACCTCGAGGCCTTCACCGATGGGCGACAGCCGTGCGCGTACGACAGGATCGCGGGTGTCGGTGCGGGTGCAGAGGTGCCTGGTGTGCCAGGTGATCTCCCCTGCGTCATGGCGCAGGAAGTAGCCATCGCCGAGGCGCGCCCAGAGCCGCTCCTCGATGCCGGGCGCCATGGCGTAGGCCCGCAGTTTGGTGCGAACCCGGTCCTTGAGGGCCTGGAGCGATCCCGCGAGTGGCTCGGGGGCCCCCCCGAGCAGCGCACGCGTGGCCCGGAAGAGATCCTCGAGCAGCTTCGCTTTCCAGGCGTTCCAGACTTTCGGGCTGGTGCCGCGGATGTCGGCCACCGTGAGCAGATACAGGGCGACCAGTCGCCGGTCCGTCTGAACCAGGTCGGCGAAGGCCCGGATCACCTCCGGATCGGACAGGTCCTTTTTCTGAGCCGTGGTGGAAAGGGTGAGGTGATGCTCCACGAGCCAGGCCACCAGATCCTGATCGTCGGTGCTCATTCCGTGGGCCTTGCAGAACCGGTGGGCGTCGGTCTTGCCCAGTTGGGAGTGATCGCCGCCGCGGCCCTTGGCTATGTCATGGAACAGGCCTGCAAGGTACAGCAACTCGTGCCGCCCGAACTCGCTCATCAGACGGGAGCAGAGGGGATACTCGTGGGACATCTCCGGAACGGCGAAACGGCGCAGGTTCCGCACCACGGTGAGGATGTGCTCGTCCACCGTGTAGACGTGGAAGAGATCATGCTGCATCCGCCCGACGATGCGCCCGAAGGCGGGCAGATACTGGCCGAGCAGACCGAGCCGGTTCAGGCGTCGCAGCGTGTGGGTCACTCCTGCGGGGCTTCGCAGGATTTCGACGAACGCCTCGCGGTTGCGCGGGTCGTGCCGGAATGCCGCATTGATGTGCTTGCGGGCGTGCCAGAGAGCCCTCTGCGTGGACGCGGCGAGTCCCTTCACCTCCGGGTGCCGCTGCCAGTGCAGGAAGGTCTCCAGGATCGCGCCCGGGCGCCGATCGTATAGGGTGTCCGAGCGCAGTTCGAGCAACTCGTTGCGGATCTGGAAATCGTCGTCGATCGGGACCGGCGTCACATCCGGCAGCGGGAACAGCCGTTCCCGCAGATTGGCGAGCACGATCTCGCTCAACTGCAGGACTGCCTTGGTGGTCCGGTAGAACCGCTGCATGAGCTTCTCGCTGGCTCGCCTTCCGGGGGAGTCCTCGAGGCCCAGTTCCCCCGCGACACGGGTCTGGAGATCGAACAGCAGCCGGTCTTCCCGGCGGTTCACCAGAAAGTGGAGACGCGCCCTGAAGGACTGGAGAACGCCCTCGTGCCGGGAGAATCTGGCGGCCTCCTGCGGGGTGAGAATCCCGCAGGCGGTGAGGTCGTGCCACGAGGAACCGATGCCGCTCGCGCGCGCGATCCAGATGATCACCTGCAGGTCCCGCAGTCCGCCGGGGTTTTCCTTGAGATTGGGCTCCAGGCTGTAGGCGATGTCGTTGAAGCGCGCATGCCGCTGCTGCCGCTCCAGCAACTTGGCCTCGCAGAAGGCGCGCGGGTCCATGGCCGCGCGGTAGCGGTCCGAGAAACTCAGGAAAAGGGCGGCATCACCGCAGATTCGCCGGGCCTCCAGGAGATTGGTCTGGATCGTGATGTCGCGCGAACCCTGCTCGAGACAATCCTCCACCGTGCGGGTGCTCACGCCGATCTCGAGCCCGCAATCCCACAGGCAGCCCACGAACTGCTCGATCAGTCTTTCGCCAGCTTCATCGGCAACGGCCGGAAGGAGGATGAGCAGGTCGATGTCCGAAAAGGGAAACAGCAGGCCGCGCCCGTAGCCTCCCACCGCCACCAGGACGGCGTCCGCGGGCATCCGGAGGCTGCTCCAGAGTTCCGTCAGGAGCCGGTCGACCGTTTCGGAGCGCCGGGCGAGCGCCTGGTGAACAGGCCCGCCCTCGTTGAACCGGGTCGCCAGCCGCTGCCGATGTTCCCGAAGCAGCGTTCGCGCTACCGCCGAGAATTCCTGTGTGCTGAATTCCCCCGACATGGAAACCAGCGGGCCCGGGGTCATGAAGTGTCTCAGGCAGCGGGGGGAGGTGGCGCCCCGTCTGAAAGCGTGAGTACCTCGAAGCCATCATCAGTGACGAGAACGGTGTGTTCCCACTGGGCCGACAGGCTGTGGTCCTTGGTGACGACTGTCCATCCGTCCGCCAGTTGCCGGATCGCGGCCTTGCCGGCATTGATCATCGGTTCGATCGTGAAGATCATGCCGGCCTGCAGCTTCAGGCCGGTGCGGGGGCGCCCGTAATGGAGCACCTGCGGTTCTTCATGAAATCGCTTGCCGATCCCGTGTCCGCAGAATTCCCGCACCACGGAGTAGCCCTGGGACTCGGCAAATGTCTGGATGACGTGGCCGATGTCGCCGAGGAACGCGCCTGGACGCACCGTGCGGATGCCGCGCCACATGCTCTCGAAGGTGGTCTCGCAGAGGCGCCGCGCCTGGATCGAAGGCTCACCCACGTAGAACATCCGGCTCGTGTCCCCATGGTAGCCGTCCTTGATCACGGTGATGTCGATGTTCACGATATCGCCGGCCTTCAGCTTGCGATCCCCCGGCACGCCGTGACAGATGACGTGGTTGACCGAAGTGCAGATGCTCTTGGGGAAGGGAGGGTATCCCGGGGGCGCGTAGTTGAGGGGAGCGGGGATGGCTCCCTGCTGTTCCACCATGAAGCCGTGACAGAGGCGATCGATCTCGTCGGTCGTCACTCCGCCCTGCACGAATGGTCCGATATAGTCGAGCACCTCCGCCGCCAGGCGGCCGGCGAGACGCATCTTCTGGATGTCCTCGGGGGACTTGAGTTCAACCGGCATGCTCGAAACCGATGGTCGGTGACACTGCGAAATCTGACTCCGGAACGCCGCGCAGGCGAGGTTGAAAAGGCCAGGCGGCAGGGCAATGCTCGAATTCTGGTGGCGACCCGGGTTCCGTCCGAGCGACGGCGAGGCATCTGTTCAAACCTGAAATAAGCCACCGATCCAGAGCGCTTCGGAGTATAGAGGAGTGCGCGGGAGGCTGGTACCCCTGTCCTGTCGACGCGTTCCAGGCAGGCGGCGACAAACGCTGAACCCAGCCCGACGCCATCGATCGCGACGCCCACATGGGTGTCGAGGTGGGTATCGACCCCCAGAATGACTTCCCGTCCTTCCATCGGCTGTGCCATGACGTCCTCCTTGAGTGGGGTTCGCCCGTCGCGCCGATTCCAGCCGCAGGACAGGACACTCAAGGTGCAGCGCAAAGCTCCTATCAGGTCACTGACGCCTGGCCCGGCAACACACGGGGAACGCCGGGAGCCGGTCGACAGGTCAACGCAAAGGCATTCAGCCAATCCCAGCATGAGTCAGACCGGACCCAACGTTCAAGGCCATCCTAGACTGAGTGTCCCAGCAGTTGCCCTTCCGGCTCATCGAGGCCGTCATCCCGTAGGCCCGAATGAGTTCGCGGGAGGATCGACTCGCGTACTGACTGCCGCGATCGGTGTGCATGATCAGGCCGGGGCCGGGTTTGGACCGCCAGTACGCGGACTTCGAGGCGTCGCAGACCACAGCCGCCTGGATCCGCTCGTTCATCGACCAGCCGACGATCTTGCGCGTCGCCAGATCCATGACCACGGCCAAGTACAGCCAGCCCTCATCGGTATCCACGCAGGTGATATTGGCAACCCATGCCTGGTTCACCGCCCAGTCGTCAACGCGATGATCCAGAAGGTTCGGTGCAATCGGCTTGTCGTGATCCGAATCCGTGGTGAGGCGATAGGGCCTGCGGTAGACGGGTCGCAGTCCCTGACGGTGCAGACTCTTGCGGATGCGCTCCCGCCCCACGAGCGGCCCCGATTCGCGCAGTTGCCGATGAATGCGCTCGCGTCCATAGGAGCGCCGACTTGCCCCATGAATGGCTGCCACCTGCGCATCAAGCCTCTCGTTTGCCATCGAGCGTCGACTCGGTGCTCTCCTGCGCCACTGGCAGAAGCCCGTGCGTGAGACTTCGAGTTGCCGACACATCCGGCTGACGCTGAAGTGGTCGCGATGTGCTTCGATCCAGGCGTACCTCACCGCGATTCCTTCGCGAAATACGCCGCTGCTTTCTTTACGATTTCGAGATCGAGCTTCGTGCTGGCCAGTTCGCGTCTCAACAGGCTCACCTCGGCCTCCCACTCGCTCACCGGACGCTTCACCGACACACCGTCGCCTTGCGACTGCGCCGGTACGCCCTTGCTCACCCTGCGCACCCAGTTCGTCACCGTCGACTGTGGAACCCCCAGCCGCTTGGTGGCCGCATTGCCTCCGATCGACTGCGCGAGTCTCACCGTTTCCTGCTTGAATTCATCGGTGTACTGACGATTCGGTACCGCTTCACTCTTCGCCATTTCGTTCTCCGTTCACCAGAAAGTTAACAACAATCTGATGTACGTGAAACCGGGGCGGGGTCAGCGACTGCGACGGCTAACCCAGGCAGTCAAGAAGCCCGATGCGCTGACGCAGTCTGCAAAGGTTGCGTCGGAGCGCCTGTTCGGGGACCTGCTGGGAAAGCAACGACTACGAAGCAAAGCACTCGGATCTGCGCCGGCACTTCGGAGGCTCGACCATGGTCGGGGCCGAAACCACAGGGTACCCGAGGAGACTTTGGCCTGAGGCTGCAGCGTGTCCGAAGTTCCTCGAGATGTCGAGGCGACTGACCTGATGACGGTCAGTCACCCAGGAGCGCCGAGTCGTCGTCGCATGAGCGGCGACAAGCGTGTGCGCAGGCCTGCGGAACACACGTACGTCCACCGCGACTGCACCTTGCACAACTTGGCCGCGTTTTGCAATTGTCACTTGCATTATGCAAGGCATTATGCAAGACTTGCATTTCGCAAGTTATTGATTCGGCCAACGCTCAAGGAATCAACCCAATGGATCCCGTACTGATGACTGCCGTCACCGAATACACCCGGCAGGAACGCGCCTCCAAAGTTCTGAGGCCGGGCTATGACGTGACCGTCCGTACCCGCATCAACCCCAACGCGGCCCGAAATCGCCATCGCCAAGGTTGCGCCGGTCGATTGCGTGAACTTCGTCGAGGCAGACCTTCCGACCAACCGAGGATGGGCCGAGCCGATGAAAGGCTGCACCTTCGGCATGCACGTCGGTTCCCCGCATCAGCGGGCCCGTGTGAAGCGCCTCGCCCTCGCTTTTCTCCATGTCGCTCGGACAACGAGCACCAAGCCCCTCACTTCCATGCAATTCGTGAGGGTTTCCCATACCACTCGAATTGACGAGGTAACTCCCACCCACAGCACTCACTCCGAATATCAATGACAAGGTCCGAAGAGTCGACTCCGAAGGCGCCACGTCAGCCTCGAGAGTCCTGCGCGAATCACCTGACCCGACGTATCAAATGAATTTTTCGACTTTTAACTGAACACTAGTTAAGCCAAGGAAACCAGAAATGACGATCAAATCAGTCGTAATTGCTGTCCACGGTGCCATCCTGCTTACGTGCGGGGCGCTGAGCACCATTGCTCCGGCGACGACCAGGGCTGACGAAACCAGCCCCGGCCCGCTCCATACGCGCAGTTTCGAAGACATTCGGGCGGATCTGATGCGCGACTGGGGTGCCAAGCCCTCGGGAACCTACGGAACGAATGTGCACACGCGCAGCCTCGAGGACGCCAACGCCGACCTGGTTCGCAACTGGGATGCGAAGCCGTCCGGCACCTACGGCGTAGACGTGAAGACACGGTCGAAGAACGAAGCCTATAACGACCTTGTGCGCGCGTCCGATCCCTTCGGTCGGCCTGCACCAACCGGATCTGACGCTGGCGAAGTGTTGCCCTAAAAGTAGCGCACGCCAGGAGTGACCCGCCCTGGTCCGGCGAGCGGCACCAAAAAGTGTCGCCGCCGGAACGACAACATTCCCACGGGCGAAGGCCAATACCTCCGTCATCATCCTGCGGAGGCCTTGCAATGTGCCCCCCCCGCGACCCTCGTCATCGGCTGATGTCCGACGAACTCGGTCACCTGCGTCGCGATGGCCCGTGCGACCTTTTGACTATGGGGCGAAATTCCAAGCCATTTACTTGCACATTACAAGTTAAAGCGATAGGCTTGCAAACTGCAAGTCTATCGTCCGACCCTCGCCGAAGGAGTAAAGATGAATCGTGTATTGCTAACGGGTGTCACCGGATACATCGGGCAGCACTGCGCCGCCGAACTGCTGAGGCAGGGCTATGAGGTGGTGGGCACGATCCGCAACCGCGCCAAGGCTGATGCCGCCCGAACCGCCATCGCCAAGGTTGCGCCGGTCGATCGCCTGACTTTCGTCGAGGCCGACCTCCTGTCCGACAGAGGATGGGCCAAGGCGATGAAAGGCTGCACCTTCGTCATGCACGTTGCTTCCCCGTTCATGCTGGCGGAGCCGAAGGATGAAAACGACATGATCATCCCCGCGGTCGAAGGGACCAAGCGTGTCATCGCAGCCGCTCAGCAGGCCCGCGTGAAGCGCCTCGTGCTCACCTCGTCGACCTTCGCGATCATCGCCGGCAGGGTCAGCGGCCGATACGGCACCGATGCTTGGTCCGACACCAGCGCCAGAATCGGTGCCTATGCGAAGAGCAAGACCTTGGCCGAGCGCGCCGCATGGGCGGCAGCGAAAAACGGCGACATGGAACTCACGGTCGTCAACCCCGGCGCAGTTTTCGGGCCTTCGCTCGGTGCGAGGCTGGATGGGCAGAGCGTTGAAATGATGACTGCCCTGATAAGCGGGAAAATGCCTTTGATTCCCGACATGAGCATGGGCATGGTCGATGTGCGCGATGTCGCTAGGCTCCACGTCAAGGCCATGACCGCTGACGGCGCAGCGGGAAAACGATTCATCGCCGCCAGTGCCGAACCCGTCGAGATGGCGACGGTGGCGAGGGTGCTTAAGGAGGCAGGCTACACAAAAATTCCCACGCGCAGAGCGCCAACCATCCTCCTTAAATTTATGGGTCTGTTCGACGACGAGGTCAAAGGGATGCTTCCGTTCATCGGAAAGGCCGCTGCGTTCGACAACGAAGCGACTTTCGATGTGCTCCAGTGGCAGCCAACACCGCTTGAGATTTCGTTCAAGGAAATGGCGGCGAGCATTTCTCAATCAGCCAGCGGCAGCATCGCTTGATGTGTCCACATTCCTGCACACCAACCAACCGAGCAAATCATGACCATGGATCTCCGGATTTTTGAGCCACGCCCTGCTGATGGAACCCCGCACCTTGCCTTCCCTCGTGGCACACGTTTCGTTGCCAGGCGGCCTTAGGTGCATCCTCCACAACCGCGACACTGGCCCTGCGGCCATCCCCCGCACGGCCACCGCGCGGTTAGGGCCGACTACACTCCTCCGAATAACCTGGCGATCTCTACGGCCGTGATGGGAATAGCCCAAAGAATGAGCGCCACCAATGGCAGGACTCCGGTTGCCGGCATTGTTGTGCTGACCGCGCGCATGCTGCATGCGATGATTCATATGATGCGCATTCCGTATCCGCGAAGCGCGGTATTCGCGGTGGGGCAGTTGCCGACACTCGCCTGTGTCTGACAAATCATCGCGGACTTCATGGCGCATTGGATAACGTACCCGCGTTAGAACTGCGTTCGATATAAATCGCAGAAAGTAAATAGCCGAATCAAGAAGATGAGTAGCGGCCTTTTCGGCATAAAAGAAGATGCACGGGAGCTAAGTGATGGCGAATGATATGGACGGGGTGGATTGGCGTTCCGTGTGCCCGATCAGTTCCGCTCTCGACGTGCTCGGAGACAAATGGTCCTTGTTGATCATTCGCGACCTCTCGATTCACGGGCCTCGCACGTACTCGGAGTTTCTCGCATCTCCGGAACAAATCTCGACCAATATTCTCGCGTCGAGACTGAACCTGCTCACCTGCCTGAAACTGATAGAGCGAACCAACCCTCAGGCTACTGCGCGCAATAACGCCTTCCAACTCACGGAAAGCGGCGCGGCCCTGCGGCCGGTCCTCGAGGCGCTGGCTCGATGGGCGCAAACCCACCTCAAGGATCGTCATAGCAACATCGCAAGTATTCTATGACGACGCCAACTTACGATTCCGCCATGACCGATTCGAAAAAGGCGTTAATCATCGGCGTTGGGCCTGAAAAGGGCCTTGGTGCCAGCATAAGCGCACGTTTCGCACACGAGGGTTTCCACGTCTTCGTCGCCGGCCGCACGGCACAAAGCCTGAAGCAGGTAGTCCACCAGATTCGGGCCACGGGCGGCACTGCAACGGCGGTCGTGACCGATGCCACCCGAGAAGCTGACGTCCAGGCGCTCTTCGACCAGGTGTGCGCCGTGAGCGGCCACCTGGATGTGGCCGTCTACAACGCGGGCAACAACACCCCTGGGAAGGTCATGGAGATGGACGCCAGTTACTTCGAGGACGCATGGCGGGTCTGCTGTTTCGGTGGCTTTCTCTTTGGCCGCGAGGCGGCGCGCCGGATGCTGCCCCGTGGTGGCACCTTGCTATTCACCGGTGCCAGCGCGTCGCTGCGCGGGCGGGCGGGGTTTGCCGCGTTCAACTCGGCAAAGGCCGCGCTGCGCAACCTGGCGCAGGCGATGGCGAAGGAACTTGGGCCAAAGGGCCTGCACGTCGGGCACGTCGTTGTCGATGGTGGCATCGACGGCGACAAACTGCGTAAGGGGCGGCCTGAGATTGCCGAGAGGATGGGTGAAGAGCGTCTGATCGACCTGGCCGGGCTCGCCGACGCGTATTGGTTCCTGCATCAGCAGCCGCCTCGAGCCTGGACGTTCGAGCTCGACCTTCGTTCGAAGGTCGAGCCGTGGTAGCGGGCGTAGCCTCGCCGCTGCTGACAGCACCAATCGGCCCCACGATCATCCGGCTGGCGGCGCCCAACATGATCGCCATGGTAGTGACCATGATCACCCTCATGGCCGAGGCCTGGTACGTCGGCCAACTCGGCTCGGCGTCCTTGGCGGGGCTTGCCCTCGCATTTCCGATGATGATGTTGGTGATGACGCTGTCCGGCGGGTCGATCGGCGGCACGATCACAGGCGCAGTGGCACGGTGCCTGGGGGCCGGCGACAGGACCGGAGCGGAAACACTGGCGTTTCACGCGGTGCTGCTGGTGGTTCTGCTGGCCGGGGGCTGCGCGCTGGTCTTTCTGCTTGGCGGGCGCAGGATCTACGGCTTGCTTGGTGGGTCCGGCGCGGTGTTGGAGAAGGCACTAGCCTATTCCGATTTGTTATTCCTGGGCTGCGTCAGTATGTGGGTAGCCAATGCGCTGGCCGCCGTTGTTCGCGCCACCGGGAAAATGCTGGTCGCGGCCAAGTGCCTGGTCGTGGGCTCGGTGGTTCAGATCTCGACAGCAGGCATGCTGGTTTTCGGCCTTGGCCCCTTTTCAAAGATGGGCATCGCGGGCGCGGCAGCGGGTATCGTGATCGGCTATGCAGTGGCCGCCATCCTATTGCTGGTCTTTCTGACGACCAGGTGTGTCGAACTACGCCTGCGATTTTCGGGCATGCCGATAAGGCTGGCGCCAATGACAGCACTCCTGAAGGTGGGTGCTCTCGCATCGGTCAATTCGTTCTGCTCGATCGCTGCGGTAACCGTGATCACCGCCTTCATCGCGCGCCTGGGTGTCGATGTGTTAGCGGGCTTCGGCATCGGCTCGCGTCTTGAGTTCCTCATCATTCCGATGGTCTTCGGCTTCGGTGCCGCCGCTACTGCTTTGGTCGGCGTGCATTTCGGCGCGAACGAGATTCATCGAGCGCACCAGGCAGGATGGACAGCGGCTTTTTACAGCGCTGCCCTGAGCGGCCTGTTCGGCGGGGTGATCGCCATTTTCCCAAATGTGTGGGCCAATCTGTTCACTGACGTGGAAGCAATTCGGAACACCTGCCGCACCTACTTGCAGATCGTGGGGCCCTTCTACGCCCTCTTCGGTCTGGCGCTTTGCCTGTACTTTGCTTCCCAGGGTGCCGGGCGAGTAGCGTGGCCGGTGATCGCCAGCGTGGTACGGGTGGTGGTGATAGCCTTGGGCTGCGTCGTCCTGTCCCACATCCCAGCCGCCGTTCCGGAGCAGTTCTTCTGGTTGATCGCCGCAGGTATGGTCGTTCAGGCCCTCATCTCCGGCACAGCCGTACTATTCGGTGCTTGGATGCGGCGCTCCGCAGGCATGCCCGCCTA
Organism: Betaproteobacteria bacterium; assembly: GCA_037141795.1. Taxonomy (GTDB): domain Bacteria; phylum Pseudomonadota; class Gammaproteobacteria; order Burkholderiales. The sequence continues at coordinate 1,628 of JBAXBV010000044.1, read as the reverse complement.
CCAGGCGCGGGGCTAACCGATGCATTGACTTTAGGCCAAGGCAATTGGTCCGACTCGCCCAAGATGCTGCAAGATGAAAACACAGTCGCGGTTATACCGCCCGATTCATAACGTCGAAGCCATCGCCGAGAACGGGCGGAGATCCGCGCCGGACCCACGCAGAGGCGCATACAGCGGTCGAGAAGCACTCGGCCGACACACGTCTTCGGGTCGGCTTCGAAGCGCTCGACGGCCCCAGGATCGATCGACCACTCCCGGAACGATCGCTTTTTTTCACAGCCTAATCAGACATCACGGGAGTACCCATGGTTGACGCGCAGTGGCCGCTCTTTCTTCTGGCTTCGCTGGTCATCATCATCACCCCTGGCCAAGACATGGTCCTTGTCATTTCCAAGGCGGTCACCCAAGGCACACGAGCCGGCGTCGCGACCGCCGCGGGGGTCAGCGTTGGACTCGTGGGTCATACCGTCCTCGCAACACTCGGGCTTGGCGCCTTGCTGCGTACGTCCGATTGGCTCTTCACAGGCATCAAACTCGCCGGAGCCGCGTACCTCTTGTACCTTGGTATCCAAATGCTCTGCACTCGCACCGAAGAGATTGCGACTTACGTACCGACAAAACGGTCCCATCTTCGTCTTTTCGCAGCGGGCGCCATTTCGAACATCAGCAACCCCAAGATTGCTATGTTCTACTTTGCATTCCTGCCGCAGTTTGTAGCCACCTCTGCAGACAACCCCGCGCTCACCGTCTTCACACTCGGCTTCGTCTTCGCAGCGCTGACGTTCCTAATCAAAGGCCCGGTTGCTGTCTTTGCAGGGCGGCTTTCGCGCTGGTTTCAGTCGCAGCCCAAGGCTCTCTCTTGGCTCTACCGGTTCAGCGGTCTTGTCATGGTCGGACTTGCGGTTCACCTGGCTCTCTCGCGGCGAACTGATGCCTGATCCTTCGCTCGAGGCGACCTTCGACGGCGCGGCACTTGAGCCGCGCCCCCCACGACTCCTATCATCGTATGCATCAGGGTCAAGCATGTATCCCTGCATCTTTACGCGTTTCATTGTGCTGTTATCCGGGACTGCTCCGCGCGTCCCGATCCTGCGCGATCAGTCGTAGCGCAGCCCGCCAGCCGGATGGCCTCCTGCCTGAACTCAGCCGTTTACTGGGGGCTTTCGGGTCGGACCCACGCAACCTCCTGATCTCCCATAGGAACGTTCTCCAGAAGCCCTCATTTCTCGCCTTAGAACCCCGTTTTCGATGCCAGAATGAGCCGTCGAGCATGGAGGGTCGACGAGATGCCCTGAGCGAATCGCTACCACCTGCCTGGTCACGTCTGGCACCTGACACACCGGTGCCACCAGAGGGAGTTCCTTCTCAAGTTCGCACGTGATCGGGATCGCTATCGGTATTGGTTGTTTCAGGCGAAGAAGCGCTTGGGTCTCTGCGTTCTTGATTTCGTCATCACGAGCAATCACGTGCACCTGCTCGTGAAAGATCCGGCTCCGAACGTTATTGCGCAGAGCCTCCCGCCGGGCAAGTCGTGCTGAAGCTCAAGACCACTTGGCGCGACGGCACCACCCACCTAGTGATGTCGCCGCTGGAGTTCATGCAGCGGCTGGCTGCGTTGGTGCCCAGGC
>JBAXBV010000043.1:0-21263 GCA_037141795.1 Betaproteobacteria bacterium | reverse complement strand
GTGGCACCGCAAGCCGGTTCGCTGCGAACCCGATGGGCATCGATGGGCTGCTCATCTTCGGGGCCGGCCTGGTGAAATGTCCGGGCTAGAGGTCGAAGATGGAAGCGCCCGCATCGGCACGGCCGACGGTCGCGCGGAAAGCCGAGAACAGCTCCCGTCCCACGCCCGCGTGCGATGCCGCCGGCGGGACGGCCAGGGGCCGCCCTTCCAGGGTCGAGGTGTCCACAAGAATCTCGAGGCGCCCCGCGACCCCGTCGATCCGGATGCGATCCCCATCGCGGATCCTGCCGATCGGTCCCCCTTCCAGCGCCTCGGGCGTCACGTGGATCGCGGAGGGTACCTTGCCGGACGCCCCCGAGAGGCGCCCGTCGGTCACCAGGGCCACCCGGTGTCCGCGATCCTGCAGCGAAGCCAGGGGTGGCATCAGTTTGTGCAGCTCCGGCATCCCGTTGGCCTTCGGACCCTGAAACCGCACGACTGCCACCACGTCCCCGTCGAGTTCGCCCGCGCGGAACGCCCGCTGCACGGCCTCCTGCGAGTCGAACACCCGGGCAGGCGCCTCCACCACGTGCCGGTCCGCGGGGATGGCGGACGTCTTCATGACCGCGCGCCCCAGCGACCCCGCGAGCACGCGCAGTCCGCCCGTGGGCTGAAAGGGCTCGGCCAGCGGCCTCAGAACCGAGCGGTCACCGCTGGCGACGGCCCCGGGGCGCCATTCCAGGGCCCCCGACGGCAGCAGGACCGGTTCCCGCCGGTAGCCTTCCAGGCCCGTGCCGGCGACGGTTGCCACGTCTGCGCGCAGCAGCCCCCCGTCCAGCAGTTCGCCGATGAGCAGGGCCATGCCGCCGGCCGCGTGGAAGTGGTTAACGTCCGCCTTGCCGTTGGGATAGATGCGCGTGAGCAGCGGGACCACCTCGGCGATGTCCGCGAAGTCGTCCCAGGTGATCCGGATGCCCGCGGCGGCGGCCATGGTGATGAAGTGGATCGTATGATTTGTCGACCCGCCGGTGGCGTGCAGACCCACGATTCCGTTGACCACCGCCCGTTCATCCACGATCCGCCCGAGGGGAAGTGGCGACGGACCGGTCGCGCTGATCGCCACGGCGCGCCGCGCCGTTTCCCGGACCAGGGCCTCCCGAAGCCGGGTGCCAGGGTTCACGAACGTGCTGCCCGGGAGGTGCAGGCCCATGATCTCCATCAGCATCTGGTTGGTGTTGGCCGTTCCGTAGAAGGTGCACGTGCCCGGTCCGTGATAGGACGCCGCCTCGGCCTCAAGCAGCGCGTCCCGTCCCACCTTGCCCTCCGCGTGCAGCTGGCGGATGCGGGCTTTCTCGTCGTTCGGCAGCCCCGAGGTCATCGGGCCCGCCGGTACGAACAGCGCCGGAAGGTGGCCGAAGCGAAGGGCCCCGATCAGCAGCCCCGGCACGATCTTGTCGCAGACACCCAGATAGAGCGCGGCGTCGAAGGTCTGGTGGGAGAGGGCGACGGCTGTCGACAGCGCGATCACGTCCCGGGAGAAGAGAGACAGCTCCATGCCGGCCTCGCCCTGCGTGATGCCGTCGCACATCGCCGGCACGCCGCCGGCGACCTGCGCCACCCCGCCGGCTTCCCGGGCTGCCGCCCGGATCAGGGCGGGATATTCCTCCAGCGGCTGGTGGGCCGACAGCATGTCGTTGTAGGCGGTCACGATCCCCACGTTCGGGGCATCCCCGTCGCGGAGGGCGGCCTTGTCTGCCGGACCGCAGGCCGCGAACCCGTGAGCCTGGTTGGCGCACCCAAGCGTCTGCCGTCCGGGTCTCGTCAGGGCGGCTGACTCGATGAGTTCCAGGTAGCGTTCCCGGGAATCGCGACTGCGATCGATGATGCGCCGGGTCACCTCGGCGATGCGTGGATGCAGGGTCATGGCATTCCTCATGGAGACCAGAAAAGAGAGACCGGCGTGCGGGCATGACGGAGCACACCGCGGACGGGCAGCGCGTCGGTCGGGCCATCGCCGAGCGCCTGCTCTAGCACCGCGCGCTTCGCTGCGCCCTCCGCGTGAATCGCGATCGCCTCCGCATCGAGTATCGCCGCCAGGGTGAGCGTGATGCGCGGCTCGCCCGCAGCGGGTGCCCGGAGCGATTCCACGCGCCGCGTGCCCGCGGGGTCCAGGCAGGACGCGAGATGGTCTCCGCCCGGAAAGAAGGATGCCGTGTGGCCGTCCTCTCCCATGCCGAGAACCACCGCGGCGAACGGGTGCGGCAGGCTGCGTACGCTCCGGTCGAGCGCCTCGCGGGCTGCTTCGGGCGTCGGGGCGGTTGTGTGCAGGGGATGAAACGCGGCGCGCGCGGCATATCCCCGCAGAAGATGGTTCCGCACCATGCGGCCGTTCGACCGGTCGGATGTTTCGTCCACCCACCGCTCGTCCACCAGGGTGACGTGCACCCGTTCCCAGGGCAGGTCCCGGGCCGAGAGGCACTCCAGGAAGCGCACGGGCGTCTTTCCCCCGGAGACGGCAAGACTGGCCTGACCGCCGCCGCGCAGCGCATCTGCCAGTCGCGCCGCCACGAATCCGGCGAGCGCGAGCGCCAGGGTCGCCCCATCCGGGGCGTCGTGCCAGCATGCACGTGCCCGGGGCTCAGCTGCCATCCTGATTCCAGCCCATGTCCTCATGCCAGGTGCGGCCGTCGCGCTCGATCAGGGCAACCGCAGCCGACGGTCCCCAGGTGCCCGCGGCGTAGGGCTTCGGCGGCTCGCCCGACTCCCGCCACAGATCCAGCACCGGGTCCACCCAGGTCCAGGCGGCCTCCACCTCGTCCCGGCGCATGAAGAGTGTCTGGTCACCCCGCACGACGTCCATCAGCAGCCGCTCGTAGGCATCGGGGTTGCGGACCCCGAAGGCCTCCGCGAAGCTCATGTCCAGAGGAACCTGCTTCAGGCGCATGCCACCCGGGCCCGGGTCCTTGATCATCAGCCAGAGTTTCACACCTTCGTCCGGCTGCAGGCGGATCACCAGATGGTTGGAGTGGATCGCACCCGCCCGGTCGCCGAAGACCGAGTGCGGGATGGGCCGGAAGCAGACCACGATCTCCGATACCCGTTCGGGAAGTCTCTTGCCCGTGCGCAGGTAGAACGGCACGCCGGCCCAGCGCCAGTTCGCGATGGTTGACTTGATGGCCACGAAGGTTTCCGTCCGGCTCGCCGCGCCCAGTTCCTCGGCATAGCCCGGAACCGAGGCGCCACCGGCCACGCCCGCCCGGTACTGACCCCGCACGACGCTGGCGGGCAGGCTCTGGCGGGTGATGGGCTCGAGCGCCTTCAGCACCTTGAGCTTCTCGTCCCGCACCGCGTTGGCGGTGATCGAGGACGGCGGTTCCATGGCGACCAGGCAGAGCAGCTGGAGCAGGTGGTTCTGCACCATGTCCCGCATGGCGCCCGCCGTGTCGTAGTAGCCGGCGCGGCCTTCCACCCCGAGCGACTCGCCCGCCGTGATCTGCACGTGGTCCACGTGCGCCGCATTCCAGAGAGGCTCGAACAGGGCGTTGGCAAAGCGCAGGGCCATGAGGTTCTGCACCGTCTCCTTGCCCAGATAGTGATCGATCCGGTAGATGCCCTGCTCGGGAAAGACGGCACCGACGGCATCGTTGACGGCCCGTGAGGACTCCAGATCCTTCCCGATGGGTTTTTCCAGCACCACCCGCGCTCCCGGGGTGACGAGCCCGTGCGCGCGCAGGTGCCCGCACACCGGACCGAACAGTTCCGGGGAAGTGGCCAGGTAGAACACGCGGATCCGGTCTGGCCGGGCAGAAAGTTTCTCCCCGAGGGGAGCCAGGGCCGAGGCCGCAGCCGCATCCGCCGCGGCGTAGTCGAGTCGTTCGATGAAGCGGTCCAGCTCGGCGGTACCCGAGGCCGCGGGGTCCCCCGCCGCGATCGCTTCCCGGGCCATGGCCCGGAAACCCGCCTGATCCATCGCGGTGCGCGAGGACCCGAGGATGCGGGCCTCCGGCGGAATCTGGCCGGCGAGGTCGCGGTGGAAGAGGGCGGGCAGCAGCTTGCGCCGGGCCAGGTCGCCCGTCGCGCCAAAGACCACCAGATCGAACGGTTCCACCTGGATGATTCGGACACTCATGCGTTCACGGCTCCTGAGGCGGGTGATCGGATCCGGATACCCTGCCGGGTGACGGCACTGCCTGCCTGTTCAGCAAGGATCGCGCCCCGCCGGTGCCAGATCCCGGGTCCTGCCGGGACTGCCGGATCATCGGTGACCGCTGTCGGCGGTCCTGGCGGGGCAGACGGTCACGCGGGGGGTGCTCCCGCCCCGCCGAGGGGGACTCTGCCGAGAACCCGCGCCGCCTCGAGCCAGTTGAGCGCCTGTTCCGCCAGGCCCCGGCAGGCCTTGCGCAGCGGGGCGGGGAGGTCCTTCGGCGGCTCCTCGAGCAGCAGCAGCTTGGAGCTGCTGACCGCGTGCACGGGATCGAAGATCCTGTCCTCGAAGCCCGCGAGCCGATCGCGTTTCAGCCGCTCCGCGGCCTCGCGTTGCCAGGGGTTGGAGGGCCACTGGGACGGGAGCGCCATGGCGTTGGGGAAACGTTCCAGATCCCGGGCGACGGACCGCATGTCTTCCGGCGAATCCCGGAAGGGCAGCACGATGAGGGTCGCCCAGCGCCCCAGTTCCGCGTCCCGCTCCGCATGGCCGCCCCGCCCGTCGATGATGCCGATCCATCCGTCCAGACCCTGAAGCTTGCCCGCCACCCTGGCGAGGGCCGCGTCGGACCGGGCATCCGCCATCAGGTATCGGCGGCGTTCCCGTCCCAGGAATGTGCGGTCGCTGTCGGTCAGCACCACGACCGGGCGCTGGCCGAGCAGGCCGAGCCCTTCTCCGAGCATGTGCGAAACCGTTGTCTTTCCAGTGCCGCCCTTGCTTCCGATCACGCAGATGATTTCCGCCATGGAATCCGCCTCGCCTCCCGGGATGCGTGCAGTCTGGCATGAACCAGGTTCCTTGAGTATTGGGTATGGACCACCTTCCGGGAAGTCTCCCGGCACCCGGTTCTTGCGGCGCAGGCCGCCGGGACCGACAATCGGCAGACCTGCCGCGTTGCGCGGGGCTCCGAAGAGGACGTCGTCCCATGTCGCTCAACAGGTTCCTTCCCGCCCGCACGGTGCGCCCGCGGGCAGGCGTCTGATCGATGACCGTGCTGCTTGTCGTCAACGACAAGGCTGTCAGTCCCGCCCTCGCCAGGCAAATAGCGGCTCTTGCGGGAAACCGGCTGGATCCTTCGCGCTGCGTGACCACCACGACCCGCACGGAATTCCGCAAGGTCGCCACCGCCGCGATGGCGGCCGGGGCCCGCCGTTTCGTCATCGCCGGCGGCGATGGCACGGTTGCGGCGGCTGCCAACGTGTTTGCCGGCACCGATGTGGAAGTCGGCGTCCTGCCCGTGGGCCGCGCCAACCGGTTCGCGTGCGGGCTGGGCCTTCCGGAGGGTCTGGAGGATGCACTCGAGGTCGCTCTCGGCCCCTCGGTCGCTGCCATCGACCTGGGGCGGGTGCACTGTCGCGACCACGCCTTTCGCGCCCTCAAGGTGGTCTTCACCCACGTGGCCGAGGCGGGCTTCGCAGGTCATGCGGCGCGGCGTTCCCAGCAGGCGCAGCGCTGGCTGGGCCGGAAGCTGGGCGATCGTCTCGGGCGGGTACTCGCGCTGAGGGACCACCGGGCACCGTTCCTGCGGCTTGCCGTGGACGGCGTCGACGCCGGTAGCCGGCCCACCTCGCGGCTTCTCGTGGGTGCCGCGTGGTTCTCCGGCCAGGCCGAGGCGCTGACCCCGGGTTCCCGGATCGAAACGGGCCATCTCGATGTCTGTCGCCGGGGCGACGTGGCTTCGCCCGGAAACGTGGGGGACACCTGGGGGCCGGGAGAGAGGATGCGTGCCCTGCGGGTCGAGGCCACCAGCGACGACCCCGTTCCCATCGCTGCAGATGGCGAGATGATCGGCTGGCTGCCCGCCGCCTTCGAGATTCTGCCGGGCGCGCTGCGGGTCGCGGTGCCACCGGAAAGGGTTGCCGGCCGCTAGCCCGGACATTTCATCAGGTCACGGGATGATGGCGAGGTGCCTTGCGAGGCAGGCGGCGCATCCCGCGACAAGCCAGTGACGGGGGCTGTCGGCGTGAGGCGGGGTCGCGGCACCGCATGACAGCAAGGCGCTCTTCAGCGTCTGTGGAGGCCGGCAGACCCATGCGGTCCGGACACCGATCGGCCGCCCGTCGAATGCCCGGAGTCCTTTGCGCATGCCCGGAGCCGACCGGGTGACTCATGCGGGCCAGCCCCGCGACCCTCCCGGGGAACGGATCACGTGCCGAAGAAATCCTTCACCTTCTCCATCCAGGACTTGGCCCGCGGGTTGTGGGCCGACCCGTCCCGGTTGTTGATGGCCTCGAGTTCCTCGAGCAGTTCCCGCTGCCGCGGCGTCAGGGCCACGGGTGTCTCGACGACCACGTGGCAGAGCAGGTCGCCGTGGGTCCCGGACCGGACGCCCTTGATGCCCTTGCCCCGCAGGCGGAACACCTTGCCCGTCTGGGTTTCCGAGGGGATCCGGATCTTTGCCGCGCCGTCGAGCGTCGGGATCTCGATTTCTCCCCCCAGGGCAGCGGTCGTGAAGCTGATCGGCATTTCGCAGTGCAGGTCGTTGTGGTCGCGGGTGAAGACCGAGTGTTCCCGGATCTGGATCACGACGTACAGGTCGCCTCCCGGACCGCCATTGGCACCGGCCTCGCCCTCGCCGGACAGGCGGATGCGATCACCCTCGTCCACGCCCGCGGGGATCTTCACCGACAGCGTCTTCTGACGCTTGATGCGGCCGACACCGCTGCAGCTTCCGCAGGGGTCGCTCACCACCTTGCCGCTGCCGTGGCACTTGGGGCAGGTCTGCTGGATCGAGAAGAAGCCCTGCTGCATGCGGACCTGGCCGTGCCCGCCGCAGGTGGCGCAAGCCTTCGGCTGCGTTCCCGGTTTCGCGCCGCTCCCGTGGCAGGTTTCGCACTCGTCCATGGTCGGAATGCGGATGCGGGTCTCGGTCCCGCGTGCCGCCTCCTCCAGGGAAATCTCGAGGTTGTAGCGCAGGTCGGCACCCCGGTAGACGTTGCTGCGCTGCCGACCGCCGCCACCGCCCCCGAAGATCTCGCCGAAGATATCCCCGAAGACGCCCTCGAAGCCGCTGAAACCCGGCCCGCCTCCGCCCGCGGCGGCAGCCGAGGGATCGACCCCCGCGTGTCCGTAGGAATCGTAGGCGGCCCGCTTCTGCGGGTCCGACAGCATCTCGTAGGCTTCCTTGACCTCCTTGAACTTCTCCTCGGCGTCCTTGCTGTCCGGGTTACGGTCCGGATGGAACTTCATCGCGAGCTTCCGGTACGCCTTCTTGATGTCCTCGTCTGAGGCGTCCCGGTTCACGCCGAGCACTTCGTAGTAGTCTCGTTTCGCCATTGTTCGGATCCCGTCACGCGGGGCCGGGGAGACGCCCGGCCGCATTCGCCAAAACAAAAGGCGAGGGCAGCCGCTCCGGTGCCCCCGCCATCCCTGAGCAATGCCGGGCCTCGGTCAAGGCCCGGCCCGGACTCACTTGCGGTCCTTCACCTCCTCGAACTCGGCATCCACGACGTCGCCGTCGTCCTTGCCGGCGCTGCCGCCCGAGGCCTGGGGCCCGGGGCCGCCCTCGCCGGGCGCCTGCTGCGCGCCCGCGTACATCTTCTCCGCCAGCTTGTGGGAAGCCTGCATCAGGGCCTCGCTCTTCGCCGTCATGGTGTCCTTGTCACCACCCTTGAGGGTTTCCTCCGCGTCCTTGAGGGCCGTCTCGATCTTCGCCTTTTCGTCCGCGTCGATCTTGTCGCCGTGTTCCGCCAGCGATTTGCGGACCTGGTGGATCAGGCCATCGAGCTGGTTGCGGGCATCCACGACCTCGCGCAGCTTCCGATCCTCCTCCGCGTTCGCCTCGGCGTCCTGCACCATGCGCTGGATCTCCGCCTCGGACAGGCCGGAGCTCGCCTTGATGGTGATCTTGTTCTCCTTGCCCGTGGCCTTGTCCCGCGCCGAGACGTGGAGGATGCCGTTCGCGTCGATGTCGAAGGTCACCTCGATCTGCGGCATGCCCCGGGCCGCCGCGGGGATGCCCTCGAGGTTGAACTCGCCCAGCATCTTGTTCGCCGACGCCATCTCGCGCTCGCCCTGGAGCACCTTGATGGTGACCGCGGGCTGGTTGTCGTCTGCCGTCGAGAACACCTGGTTCGCCTTCGTGGGAATCGTCGTGTTCTTCTGGATGAGCTTGGTCATCACCCCGCCAAGGGTTTCGATCCCCAGCGAAAGAGGCGTCACGTCGAGCAGCAGGACGTCCTTCACGTCACCCTTCAGCACACCGCCCTGGACCGCGGCCCCCACGGCAACCGCCTCGTCCGGGTTCACGTCCTTGCGCGGTTCGCGCCCGAAGAACTCCTTGACCTTCTCCTGGACCTTCGGCATGCGGGTCATCCCGCCCACCAGGATCACGTCGTCGATGTCGGCGACCTTCACGCCGGCGTCCCGGATGGCCGTGCGGCAGGGCTCGATGGATTTCTCGATCAGGTCCTCCACCAGGCTTTCGAACTTGGCGCGGGTCACCTTCAGGGCCAGGTGCTTGGGGCCCGTCGCGTCCGCCGTGATGTAGGGCAGGTTGATTTCCGTCTGCTGCGACGAGGACAGCTCGATCTTGGCCTTTTCCGCCGCCTCCTTGAGGCGCTGGAGGGCGAGGACGTCCTTGGAGAGATCCACGCCCTGATCCTTGCGGAATTCCCCGATGATGTACTCGATCAGCCGGTGGTCGAAGTCCTCGCCGCCCAGGAACGTGTCACCGTTCGTGGCAAGCACCTCGAACTGCTTCTCGCCGTCCACGTCCGCGATCTCGATGATCGACACGTCGAACGTGCCACCGCCCAGGTCGTACACCGCGATCTTGCGATCCTTGCCGCCGGTCTTGTCCATCCCGAAGGCCAGCGCCGCGGCGGTGGGTTCGTTGATGATCCGCTTCACCTCCAGCCCGGCGATCCGGCCCGCATCCTTGGTGGCCTGGCGCTGCGAGTCGTTGAAGTAGGCGGGTACCGTGATGACCGCCTCGGTCACGGGCTCGCCCAGATAGTCCTCGGCGGTCTTCTTCATCTTCATCAGGACCTGCGCGGACACCTCGGGCGGGGCGATCGGCTTGTCGCGCACGCTCACCCAGGCGTCACCGTTCTTGTTTTCCACGATGGCATAGGGCATCAGCTTGAGGGCCTTCTGGACCTCGCCCTCCTTGAAGCGACGCCCGATCAGGCGCTTGACTGCGTAAAGCGTGTTCCTGGGGTTGGTGACGGCCTGGCGCTTGGCCGGCGCGCCCGTCAGGATTTCTCCGTCCTCGGCGTAGGCCACGATGGAGGGCGTGGTGCGCGCGCCCTCGGAGTTCTCGATCACCTTGGCCTGGCCATTTTCCATGATGGCCACGCACGAATTCGTGGTGCCGAGGTCGATCCCGATGATTTTGCCCATTGCGTTTCCCCGTTGCGAAGTGAGATGTTCGGATGCTGTGAAGATGAGGCCCGGTGCCTGCGATTCAAGCCTGCTTCGCCTTTGCCACGGCCACCATGGCCGGGCGCAGCACGCGGTCGTGGAGCAGGTAGCCCTTCTGGAAGACCTGCACCACCGTGTTCGGGGTCTGGTCCGATTCCACCAGGCTCATCGCCTGGTGCCGGTGCGGGTCGAATTTCTCGCCGACCGGGTTCACTTCCCGGATGGAGTGCCGTTCAAACACCGAAGTGAGCTGGCGCAGGGTGATCTCGACGCCGCTGCGGAGGTTCTCCAGCGTGGCATTCGGCGTGCCCAGCGCGGCCTCGAGGCTGTCCCGTACCGCGAGAAGTTCGGAGGAGAAGCCCTCGACGGCAAACTTGTGGGCCTTGGTCACGTCCTCCTGTCCCCGGCGGCGGATGTTCTCGGCGTCGGCCTTTGCGCGCAGCCAGGCATCGTGGTGTTCCGCGGCCTGCAGTTCGGCCCGGCGGAGAAGTTCCTCCAGGCTCGGCATGATCTCCGCCTCGGGGGGGCTCGTCCCGGCGTCGCTGGAAGGGGCGGGGGCGGCGGATTCGCTGCCCTCCAGGGCGGTTGGGGGGGTATCGTTCTGTTCCGACATGGATTTTCCTGGCTGCCTGAGTTTCGAACCCGCATGAACTTGGGGCGCCCGTGTCGCAATTCAAGGGGAAACACGAATGAAAGGTCACGCGATCGCCGCAGCGGTATGGCTGGGCCTCGTCGCGGCTGGCTATGTCGCCTTCGACCGCCTCACCGGCCACGCAGAGCCCGTCGGCGGGTGTGACGGGGGCGGTGCGCCAGCCGAGATCGTCGCGCCCGCCGCGAGGGATGGACACTTCTACCTCGATGGCGCCGTCAACGGCGCGCCCGTCCGGTTCCTCGTGGATACCGGCGCCAGCTACGTGACGGTCAACGAGCGGGTGGCGGACGCTGCCCGGCTTGCCGGCGGCGTGCCCGCAAATTTCGAGACGGCAGCAGGCCCGACGGCAGGCCGCGTCGTGCGCCGGCAGCGGGTGGACGTCGCCTGCCTCGGCGTGGAGGGGGTCGACGTGGCCGTCAACCCCGGCCTGGGCGACGTGGGCCTGCTGGGCCAGAACTTCCTGCGCCGGTTCGAAGTGGTGCAGACCCGCCACGAGCTCCGCCTGCGGGTGCGCTGACCCGGCGGCGGCGCCGGGGCCGGCCCTCAGTCCCGCTCGAACACCACGGCATCCAGGGCGAGGCAACCCTCGCCCGTCGAGCCCACCAGCACCGGGTTCAGATCCAGGCTCGCGATCCGGCAGCCCGGTTCGGTCATGAGCGCTCCCACGGCCACCACGGCATCGCAGAAGGCATCGGTGTCCAGCGCCGCCTCACCCCGAACGCCCTGCAGCAGCGGGGCCACCCGCAGCCGGGACAACGCCCGTGCCACCGCGCTCCGGTCGAAGGGGGGCAGCAACAGCGCCGAATCCGGCAGGGCCTCCACGTACTTGCCACCGTCACCCACGACCACCACCGGCCCGAACACCGGGTCCACATGCGCGCCGATCATCAGTTCCCGGCGGCCCCGGGCCATGGCGGCCACCAGGACGCCGTCGAAGGTCAGGGACTGCGCCTGCATCGTCGCACGCATCCGGTCGAAGGCTGCCCGTACCTCCGCCGCGGTTGCCACGCCCAGGGCCACGAGCCCCAGCTCGGACTTGTGCGCCACATCCCGCGAGCATCCCTTCACCGCCACCGGCCCGCCGAGGGCCTCCAGCGCAGCGACGGCCTCGTCCGCGCTTGCGCACAGTCGGTGGGCCACCACGGGCACGCCGGCGCCCGCCAGGCACGCGAGGCTGTCGGCCTCGTGCCTCTGGCGGGTCGGCCCGGTGGCCGCCGGGATCACCGGCAGGGTCGGCCGGGCGTCGCGCATGCGCTCGTGATGGCCCGCGAACTGCGCCAGCGCGGCCACCGCCTCGGCCTCGGTTTCGAAGACGGGCACGCCCAGGGCCTTGAACGGCGCTGCCACCTCCTCCTGAGTGATGGCCGCCACGGTCGGCTTGCCGGTCGCCGCGGCGAACGCCGCCGTGTCCCGCGCGAAGGCGGCCACGTCATAGGCGGCCCCTGCCACCGGGATGCCGATCAGGAAGGCGTCCGCCGCCGGATCCCGCGCCACCACGGGCAGGATCGCCCCGAACAGCCCGCTGTTGGTGAGCAGGGCCGCGGTGATGTCGATGGGGTTGGTGCTGGTGGCGAAGGAGGGCAGGATACCGGCCAGCTCGGACGTGGTTTCGGGCGCCAGCCGTGCGATGGGCATCTGCGCGCGGGTCGCGGCGTCCGCCGCCATCACGCACACCGCGCCCGAATTGCTGATCGCCACCAGGCGGCGCCCCGAGGGTTTCCAGCCCTTGAGGTAGAGCGAGGTGGCGTGCACCAGCTCCCGCAGGTCGTTGGCGCGCCAGATGCCGTGCCGCTCGAGGAAGGCGTCCACCACGCGATCCTCGTTCGCCAGGGCGCCCGTGTGGGACCGGGCCGCCTGCTGCCCCGCGGCCGTGCGGCCGGACTTGAGCGCGATGATCGGCAGTCCGCGTTCCCGGGCAACCCGGGCGGCTTCCGCCAGCGGCGCCGGGTCCGGCACGCTCTCCAGATACAGCAGCAGCACCCGGAGGTGCGGATCCCCGGCCACCGCGGCCGCCAGTTCGGCCACGGTCGCGTCGCAGTCATTGCCCGTGGCGTGGGCGTAGCGCACGCCGATGCCCTGGCGGCGCAGCAGGCAGTAGGGCACCACGCTCATCGCGCCGCTCTGGCTCACGATGCCCACCGGTCCGTCCAGGGGCGGCACCTCGAGGAACATGGACGAGAAGGACAGGACGGCCCCCGTGCCGAAATTCGCCAGCCCCTGTGCGTTCGGGCCGAACACCCGCATGCCCGCGGCCCGGGCGGCTGCGCGCATCCGCCGCTCGCCATCACGGCCCGCCTCCGTGTTCGTCTCGCTGAAACCGGACGCCATCACCACACAGACCTTCACGCCCGCTGCCGCGCACCGCGTCACGGCGTCCACGGCCGCCTCGCCGGGCACCGCCACGATCGCTGTCTCGGGCACCTCGGGCAGCGCGTCGAGGTCCGGGAACGTGGCGAACCCCTGGGTCTCCGACCGCTTCGGATTGATGCCGTAGACCGTCCCGCGGAAGCCGTGCCTGGCCAGGTAGAACAGCGGCCGGCCGCCGATCTTGTCCGGGTTTTCGGAAGCCCCGATCACGACGACGGAACGGGGGTCGAGGGCAGCGCGTAGCGGGTGATCCATGATCCGGGGGGCGTGGGTGGGTGAGTGGGTGAACGTGCGGCCGGCGGAACGGTCAGGAACCGGCGTCCGGGGCGGCGCGCGAGAACAGGGGTACCAGCGCGTCGCCGAATTGCCGGAAACCGGCCTGGACCCGGTCGCCGATGACGGCGCCGTCCTCGAGGTGGGCCATCAGGCGTACGCCTTCATTCAGGTCGATCAGCGCAATGGTGTAGGGTGCCAGGGCTCGCAGCGCCTCGCTCGGCGCGCGGGCGACCCGCGTGAGGGCGTACACGGTCCCGCGGCCGCCGCAGGGCAGGGTTGCCGGATCCGTGGCCCCGCAGGCGGGACAGAAGTCCCGGTGGAAGGTCCACGCATGGCCGCACCTGCCGCAGCGCTGATAGGCCAGCGCCTCGGCGCCGCGAGTCCAGTCGGGCGTCGCGTCGCTCATCGCGTTCTCTCCAGAACCAGGCTCACGTGGGAGGAAAGCACGCCGCCGTCGCCGTGCAGCAGGGCCACCGCCGGCTCGCCCGCGGCGCGGTCCGCGGCCCTGCCCGTCATCTGCAGGTGGGCTTCCACCAGGTGCGCCATCGCGCCGCCCACGCCGCAGTGCCCGTACGAGAGCAGGCCCCCGTGCGTGTTGAGCGGCATCGCGCCGGCTGGCGAGAAGTGTCCGTCCCGTGAGAGCCGCCCCGAGGCGCCCCGCGGCGCGAGGCCGATTTCCTCCAGCAGGATCGCGAGGGTGATGGTGAAGCTGTCGTAGATCGCCGCGTAGCGCACATCGGCGAGGGTCCTGCCGGCCCCGTCGAGCGCGGCGCGGGACGAGGTTCCCGCCCCGAAGCGGGTCAGGCCGGGGGCCGCACTCACGTGCTGGTGCGTGTGCGCCTGCGCCGTGCCGGTGATCCGGACCGCGTGCTCGCCGGTGCGGTCCCGGCTGACCACGAAGGCTGCACCGCCGTCCGAGACGGGACAGCAATCCAGGAGCTTGAGGGGGGAGGCGACGGGCTTCGAAGACAGCACGTCCGCTTCGGTGACCGGTGCCCGGAACTGGGCGCCCGGGTGGCGCGCGGCGTGGGCACGCATCAGGACCGCCAGGGCCGCGAGGTCCGCCTCCGTCGTGCCGAACTCGTGCATGTAGCGCGAGGCCACCAGCCCGTAGTAGGCCGGAATGGTGGCGCCCAGCGGGACCTCGTACACCGGATGTCCCACCTGGGCCAGGGTCTGCACGGCGCTGTCACGGGTCTGGCCGGTGAGACGGTTCTCTCCCGCCACCACCAGCACGTTGGACGCGAGCCCGGCGTCCACCACGTGGTGCGCCAGCATCGCCATCGCAAAGCCCGTGGCGCCGCCCAGCTGGATGGCGTGGGCGTACCGCGGTTGCAGTCCGAAGTGCTCGGCGAACACCGTCGAGAGCATCAGGTGGGGGAAGGTGGTGGAGTAGCCCGTCAGCAGGCCGTCGAGGTCGCGCCGCTCCAGGGCGGCATCCGCCAGGGCGGCGCCCGCGGCGTCGGTCATGAGATCGAGCGTGCTGCGGCCGGGGTGTTTTCCGAACGGCGTCAGGCCGACGCCGGTGATCCAGCTCAAGGTGGAATCTCCAGTCAAGACCGGCTTGCCGCGGAGGGCGGTCTGGCTGCCGGAAGCCCGGAGTTTACTGGCCGACGCCACCCGGCGGGTAGCGGTCGTCCGGCCGCGCGCGGTGGTCCCGGCCCCGAAGGCCGCCGGACCGTGGCGAGGTCAGCCGGTGCCGCTGGCTTCGGCGAAGGGATTCGGCCGCGGCCGGGCCGCCGCCTTCTCGAGGAGTCGCGTGAACTGCGGCTGCGGGATGGGCTTGCTGCACAGGTAGCCCTGGAACTCGTCGCATCGCACGGCCCGGAGCACTTCGAGCTGGCCTTCCGTTTCCACGCCCTCGGCCACCACCTTCAGGTTCAGGGCGTGGGCCATGGCCACGATGGCGCGCACGATGGCGAGGGAGTCCTTCTCCGCAGGCAGGCCCTTGACGAAGCTGCGGTCGATCTTGAGTTCGTCGACCGGCAACTGGCGCAGGTAACCCAGCGACGAGTAGCCCGTACCGAAATCGTCCACCGACAGCCTGACACCCATCGAGCGGATGGCGTGCAGCAGGGCGATGGCCTCTGTCGTGTCCGTCATCAGGAGGGTCTCGGTCACCTCCAGCACCAGCAGTTTGGTGTCCACGCCTGTGTTGGCCAGCACGTTGCGGACGTCCTTGAGAATGGCCGACCGGTTGAACTGCGCCGCGGAAACGTTGACCGACACCGGCACGAGCGGCAACCCGTTGTCCCGCCAGGTGCGAATCTGCTGGATCGTCGTCTCGAGCACCCAGCGGCCGATGTCGGTGATGAGGCCCGCCTCCTCGGCCACCGGGATGAACCGGACCGGGCTGATCATGCCGTGCTTCGGGTGGATCCATCGCAGCAGGGCCTCGGCTCCCACCACGCGGCCGGTGATGATGCCCACCTTGGGCTGGTAGTAGACCTCGAGTTCTCCCCGCTCGACCGCCCGCCGCAGGTCTGCCTCCAGGGCGACCCGTTCCGCTGCGCGCGCATTGAATTCCGCCGAGAAGAACTCGTGCGTGTTGCGGCCGCGCTGCTTGGCCTGGTACATGGCCATCTCGGCGTGTTTCAGCAGGCTGGTGGCGTCGGGAGCGTCAACGGGGAACAGCGACACGCCGATGCTCGCGGTCAGGAATACCTCGTGTTCCCCCACCTTGAAGGGCAGGGAGAAGGCTTTCAGCACCGCGCGGGCCACCCGTTCCGCGCTTCCCGTTTCGCGCATGCCCGCAAGCAGCAGCGCGAACCCGTTGCCGGCGATGTGCGCCACCGTGATCCGGGCTTCGGTGTCGTTGAACGCCGAGATCAGCCGCGCCTCCACGTCGTGGGAGAGCCGCTCCAGCCGCCGCGCCACGGCGTTCAGCAGCAGGTCGCCCGTGCGGTACCCGAGGCTGTCATTGACGTTCTTGAACCGGTCGATGTCCACGTGCAGCAGGGCGCAGGCGCCCGGCTTGCCCGTCTGGCCCGCGATCACCTGCGCGAGGTCTGTCTCGAAGCGGCGCCGGTTGCGCAGGCCGCTGACCGGGTCGAAGTCTGCGAGGCGGTCCTGGTAGGCCTTGAAGGCGAGGGTGTTGCGGACGCGCAACTGCAACTCGCTCGGATCGACGGGCTTCTGGAGGAAGTCGGTGGCGCCCATCTCGAGCGCCTTCAGGCGCGAGGCCGAGTCGGTCTTGCCGGACAGCACGATGATGGGCAGGTACCGGTATTCCCTGCGGCTGCGGATCATCAGCATGACCTCGTAGCCGCTCATCTCGGGCATGACGAGGTCCAGCAGCAGGACGTCCGGGCGGTGCTTCTCGATCAGCTCGAGGGTCTCGCGGGGATTCGTGGTCGTGATGAACTTTCCGTAGCCCACCTCGTCCAGGAACGCATCCACGGCCGTCAGCATGGTGACGTCGTCGTCCACCATGAGCAGCGTCGACCGGCGGATCACGGCGAACGAGTTGTAGGCTGTTCCCCCCGTCCGGTCCGCGGGCGGCGTACCCCCTGGCCCTTCTGCAGCCTGTTCCGCTGGCTGTTCCGCCGGGACAGGTACCACGCTCAGGGCCGAATCCGGCATCTCATGCCACCTCTCGTGTCTCGGTGTCCATCGGTGCCACCACCCGGTCCGCCAGGTCCAGCAACTCGAAGATCACCTTTGCCAACCCCGCCTCGTCCTGTGCCTTGGCGTGAGTCTCCATCGTCATGGCCGGTTCCGTGAAGACATCGAATCCCGCCGTGCCGCCTGTCCCCTTCAGCCAGTGACCGAGGGCCGCCAGCGATTCGAAGTTTCGTTCTTCCCACGCCTTGCGGATCTCAGCCTTGCGGTCCGGCAGCTGGTTCGCGAAGGACTGGGCCACCAGCCGCAGCTTCGGATGGTCGTGCAGCCGCGACTTCACCGGCGCAGCCGCGGAACCATCGGTGGGCGGCGCGGTATCTCCCAATACGTCCGATAACGGGTCTGCGGCGGATTTCTTCAGGGTTTCTGCCGGCACCTGCCTGCCGCGCAGCGGCACCGCGATGGTCTGCAGCATCAGGTCGACGTTGATGGGCTTGGTGATGTAGCCCGTGCAACCCGCCTCGATCAGGCGGCCCTCGAAGCCCTTCATCGCGTCGGCCGTCATCGCGAACACGGGGGCAGGATAGTTGCGTTCGCGCAGGTAGGCGGTGGCTTCGTAGCCATCCATGACGGGCATCTGCATGTCCATCAGGATGAGGTCGAACTTGCCGGCCATCGCCGTGTCCACCCCGATCCGGCCGTTTTCCGCTTCCACCACCTCGATGCCCGCCGGCTCCAGCACCATGCGAACCAGCTCGCGATTGGGGCCGCCGTCGTCCACGACCAGCACTCGCCCTGGCGGGAACGACCAGGCCATCCCCTCCACCAGCGGCCCGGAGCCGGTTGCCGTGAGCGCCTTGTCCGGGGAAATCCACTTCACCCCGTCCAGGTCGCCGGCGTCGATCGTGAGGATGAAGACGCTGCCCCGTCCCACCTTGCTGCGCGCGATGAGGTCCCCGCCGAGCCCGCGGGCGAACTGCCGGCTGATGGTGAGGCCCAGACCCGTGCCGCCGTGATGGCGTGTCGTCGACGCGCTTGCCTGCGTGAAGGGCTCGAAGATCGCGTCCAGGCGATCCTCGGGAATGCCGGGCCCGGTGTCGGTGATCTTCACCACCAGCTGGGTCTGGCCGCCCCGTGTCCGAGCCGACATGTCCATCATCACGCCGCCCTTGGCCGTGAACTTGATCGCGTTGCCCACCACATTGGTGATGATCTGGCGCAGCCGGGTCGGGTCGCTCTGGATTTTCTCCGGGATCGGCGTGGAGCACGTCAGCCGCAGCGCGATGTTCTTCTCCCGCGCCTTCACGCCCAGCACCGTCACCACCTCCTGGATGATCGCGTGCGACGCGCAGGGCAGGCGTTCCAGGTCCATCCGCCCGGATTCCACCTTGGCAAGATCCAGGATGTCGTTGATCAGCTCCAGCAGGTGCGTGCCGCTCACGTGAATGGTGTCGAGGTGGCGGCGCATCTCCCGGGCATCCTTGTGATAGCCCCGGCGCAGCAGTTCGGTGAAGCCCAGCACCGCGTTCATCGGCGTGCGGATCTCGTGGCTCATGTTGGCCAGGAACTCGCTCTTCGCCCGGTTGGCGGCCTCCGCCTCGTTCTTGGCGATGCGCAGCTCGATTTCCTTTTCCTCGAGTTCCGTCACGTCGTCGAAGCTCATCAGCACCCCGCCCGGCTGTCGGCCGTGGCCCAGCACCGGCGAGCAGTTCACGAGGCACGTGCGCAACCGGCCCAGGCCATCCCGCATGCGGAACCGTACGTTGCGCTGGGTGACGCCGGTCTCCAGCGCGGTGATCCAGGGCTGGTGGTCCGCCTCCGGCGGGTCGTCATCGGGGTGCTCGAAAGGAAAGTCCTCGATGCGCGTGCCACCCATGTCCTCCGCCGTGCGTCCGCTCATGCTGGCGAACGACTCGTTGGCCAGAACAACCGTTCCCTTCGGATCGATCACCAGCAGACCTTCGGCCATCGTGTCGAGGGCATTTCGCACCCGGCTGGGGACCGCCCGGGACGGGTCGAGCTGCTTCAGCACGCGGCCGAGATAGACGTAGAAGCTCACGAAACAGCAGATCACCACCATTGCCGTGGTGAGCATCCGCGGATCCGGGATCATCCCCAGCATGTCCTCGGGGGGTTCGGACACGTAGGGAGCCAGCCACGGCGGCAGGACGTTCGACTTGAACCGAAGTTCCAGCACGCCCCATTTCACCTTCCCGGTGTGGATGGGAATCTGCATGCGGAGGTCCGTCGATTCGGTGCCGGACGGGTGCCCCCACAGGCGATCGTGGTCTCCGGCCTTCACCGCCAGCCTGCCGTTCGCGGTGCGCAGCCCGGCCGACAGGAGCTCCGGGTTGCGCTCCACGACGAAATCGAGGACGGCCTGCACCCGCGCCAGGTCCCGCTGCTCGATGAACATGGCGGTGCTGGCGGCGAGGGTCTCCGTCAGCGCGGCGCGGCTCTTGCGCTCGGTCGCGACGCGGTCGGGCATGACTCCCACGAACGTGCTGAGCAGCAGCGCGCTCGCCAGCATCGAACACAGGCCCAGGGTGATGAAGAATCGTGTACTCGGACGTTTCATGGTGTCCCTTCAGTCGACGCCCGCCATTCCGGGGCGGTCGGCCCCGGGGGCGGCACGGCGCCCCGCTGCCGGGCGGACATGCGCGAACCTCGTCGTCATTCCACCGGCTCCGAGTCCTTATCGGCTCCGCGACGCCCGCGGTTGAGGGCGGATCGCGCCCGGAGGAACAATTGCTCCAGCGGATCCTTGGGATTGTCGTCGTCGTCGTCCTCGTCCTCGTCGTCCGCGCGGTCCTTCGGGCGGCCGAGCACCGGCAGGGGGTCGAGCGCCCGCCAGGCGGGCAGGGACACGAGCAGGCTGGACACGAGGGTGCCGCCGCGCATGAGCCACGTGAGATAGCCCACCGACAGCGAACTGGCCACGGCCGCGCTGGAGCCCACCACCACCGTATCGAACTTCTCCTGTTCGGCCAGCTTTTCTTCCACGCTCTTCATCGTTCCCAGCATGGCCCCGCTGCGCAGCGTCTGCCGCACGGCTGTCAGGACCCGCTCGTCCAGGGTCAGCGGGGCCGCGGGATCAATCCTCGCGGCTGTGCCCGACGCCGTGCCCGCCGTCGTGGGCAGGGTCAGCAGCGCGGGTTTCGTGCTGTCGGAACTGCCTGCGGTCGCGCCAGCCGGCCCGGGCGTGGTCGCGCTGGCCAGGACGGCGGCAGCCCCTGCGGCGTTGTTCACCACCACGGTCCTGTTCGCCTCGGCCGGATCCATCGGAGCCCCCTCCGCATCGCCCTCGCCAGGCTTGGACTGGGTGTTGGAGGTTTTCGTGGTCTTGCTCGCGGTCGGAGTACGCGGCACCGACATGGTCATCACCATCCGGTCCCCGGCGCTTGCCGTGCCCGGGGACGGGCTTGCGCTGTCCCTGGTACTCGGCTGGGGCGCGGTCGCGGGCGGCGCGGGCGCCGTGGGCGGCGCGTCTGGAGGCGGGTTGCCCGGCGCCGACGCCATGCCGATGATCGTGGCCATGACATCGTCTGGAAAGCTCGAGGAAATCCGGACCTCGCCCTTCATCCAGGCCGTCGTCACCAGCCCATCCGTGGCCTGGACGTCGAAGCCTGGCTGGGAGCCGTCCCCCGCCATCACGAAGAGGATCGTTCCCGCCGCGACTTCCGTTTCTCCGAAGGTGTCGATGGAGGTCACCGGGTCGCCTGTGCGCGCGAAGAACCCGCCGGTCACGTTGGTCACCTGGAAGGACACGGGGCGTGCCCTGTCGTCGACGTCCGTCGTGTAGAGCATGGCCGAGGTGATGGCGCTACTGCCCTGCTCGGCGAGGACGAGGGTGGTCCCCTCCAGGTGAAAGGGGTCGTCCACCGGGGTCAGGGTCAGGGTGAAGGTCAGGGGGCCAGTCCCCGCGCCCGCGGAGTCGCGCAGTTGCAGGGTGAAGCCATCGGTGGTCATCTCGGAGCCATCGTGCTCATACACAACAAGCCCATCGTCCACATCCCGTTGCGTGAACGTCCCGTTCTGCCCGAGGGTTATCCCGTTCCGGCGGATCGTGCCGTGGGCGGGTGAGGCGGACAGCGTGTAGGTCAGGTTGACGCCCGCGTCCTCATCGTCCTGCGCCTGCAGCATGGTGCTGGTCAGAACGGCGGACGAGCCTTCGTCCATCGTTGCCTGGAGGGTTCCCACCTGTTCCGGAGGGTGATTCACCTTGTAGACCACCAGGCTGGCCGTGTCGGTGGCAGTCGAGAAGGCCGAACTGTCGCCATTGGTGCTGGTGTCGGCGGTTCCGCCATTCGTGCCGGAGGTGCGGTCCCAGGCGCGGAAGGTGAGGGCGTTCGACAGGGTGCCGTGGAAGTTTGCGTTGGGCTGGAAGTACACCCGGGTGCTGGCATCGGCGTTGAGCAGGCGGGCGCCGGTGTTGGACGCCGCCCCCAGGGTGTCCCAGCTCGAGCCGCCGTTGGTGGAGTACCACCACGTGCCGTTGGTGGCGTCGGCGTCCGTGATGGCGATGCCGGTCAGGGCCGATGCGTCCGGGTCTGTGACGTTATCGCTACCCACCAGTGTCGACACCAGAGTGCCGACGGCCCCCAGCCCCGTCGGTGCCGGCGCGTCCTCGCTGACGGCTGCCAATGCCGGGCTCTTCGAGGCGTCGAGTGTCGGCGCGTCGTTCACGGTCGTGATGCTCGTGCCCAGGGGCACCGTCGCCGCGGACCACTTTCCGGTGCCGCCGATGACGGCGGAGATATCTGCGGACGTCGAGAAGGCCACGTCGCCACCCGACCCGTCCGCCAGCCGGACCGACAGGCCGCCCGGGGTCCCCGAGTAGTTCGCCGCCGGCAGGAACCG
>JBAXBV010000042.1:0-22224 GCA_037141795.1 Betaproteobacteria bacterium | reverse complement strand
GTTGTTCATCCGGGGCATCGCGGCGTTGATCTGATGCACGGTGATCTCGTCGGAGTTCACCTTGGCCGCCACCTGGGTGGCTTTCTTCTCGTCACCGCTGCTGCCACCACCACAGGCGGTCAGGGCAAGGGCAAGGGCAGTTGCCAGGGCGAGGCGCGTCGGTCGGACGAAGTGCATGGGATCCCCTAAGAAATGACGTTTTTCGGTGTGTCTCCGGGCACCCGGCGCCGGAAAGCCTTGAAGTTTATCCGGCCTTGGTTGCGGGCGCATTGCAGCGCTCGGCCGGAGACCGAGGCTGCCCTCCGGCCCGCGTCAGGCCCGGGCGCGTGGCCGCCAGTGCCGCCAGATCGCGATGCCGACGTTGAGCAGCCCGAATCCAAGCAAGAACCATGTCCTTGGCTCGGGGACATGGGGCATGGGAAACGGCCCGGGCAGCAGGGCCTGATCGGACGGCGCGATGATTTCGTGAATCCAGGCACCGTTGGCGCCGGTGAGCAGCACCCCGCCGGCCGCGGTGCCGAACACGCTCATGCGCCCGTTGGGACCGTCTCGGGTGACAAAGGTGTTGACGGCCGCGACACGCCACTGGCCCTGCACGTAGACGAACGTGGGGCTGCCGGAATCGCCCCCCGCCAGGGTCGCCTCGCCCACGGGCAGCCGGCCGTTGGGCCGCTGGCCCGGCTGCGTGACGGGCGGATCGAAGTCGAACAGGTAGATGGCCTTGGGGCCGTTGCCCACGAGGTCGGGCATGGCGCAGTTCTCGGGCCCCATGGTGAAGGCGAAGCAGTCCGCCACGTTGGTGCCCACCCGCTTGACCTCGGGCCGCGCGCCTTCGGTGGCGCCCACCGCCCCCATGCCACCGCTGCCATAGCCCACGAAGGTGACGATGGATCCCTGGGGGAGATCGTCGGTAT
The DNA here is from genome assembly GCA_037141795.1 of Betaproteobacteria bacterium. GTDB lineage: Bacteria > Pseudomonadota > Gammaproteobacteria > Burkholderiales. Next base: position 21,310 of record JBAXBV010000042.1, on the reverse strand, counting down.
ACGACCCGTAGATGGGCACGCCGGCAGGCACGGGCTCGGACAGGCGCAGCACGGCGAGGTCGTTCTCGCCGCCGGGTTGGTAACCCACCACCCCCCGGTAGCCGGGGCGCACGTGCACGGCCTCGACCCGGATGCGGTGGGTGAGGTCGCCGCCGTAGTTGAGGTTGAAGGTGATCTCGGCGGGAGCCCGCTTGCCCACCACGTGGGCGGCGGTCAGGACATAGTTGGGCGCGATCAGCGTGCCGCTGAAGGTGCCGGCGCCGACGGAAACACTGCCGACACCCGCCCAGGGCGAATCCAGCGCGTTCGGGTCCACCTCGCCGTCGACGACCGCGCCGGCCGGAGACACCGCCAGGCCCAGCACGGCGGCGACGGCCGCGGCGCGCCGGAGCAGGGCAGTCAGAATCGGGGGTCTGGACATGGCTGGACGGTCTCGCACGGACTTCCGTTGGTAAGTCTGGCTTAGCAGGAATCGTGACAGCTTGCGCAAGGTCAGGAATCCGGCAGAAAACCCGGCCCGGAAACCCCGGGTCGCCCGGGACCGGGCAGGCGGGACGGGCCCGGCCCCTGGCCGAGGAGGATGCCGGCCAGGATGTCCGCGGCAGCCCGGGCACCGTCGGGCTGCACGGGCGCGGGGGCCGGCAGACGGACGATGTCGTCCAGTTCGGGGACGAACGCGCCGGCCATCAGGGTGCCGGTGGTGGTCAGGCGGCACCGCCCGTGGCGGTCGAGCCATTCGGCGAGGTGGGGTTCCTCGGGCCAGCCGTCCCGGGGCACATACAGCACGGGTACGCCGTTGATGCCGGCCTCGGCCACGGTGCCGTAGCCGAGCTTGCTGATCACGGCATCCACCGACGAGAAGATGTCGATGAAGGACATCCCGATGTGGTCCACCGGGATCACGTCGGGATGCCCGCCCCTGAGCGCCATGCCGGAGAGCACCTTCCACCCCCGCAACCGGGGCCAGCGGCTGACGTCGAGGTCGAAGCCGAACCCGCCGAGGGACAGGAGGGCGAGCCGGGTCTCCGGCCCCGCGCCCACGAGCGCGCGCAGGGCGAAGGGGGCCGGACGCCCGCGCCGCCCGATGGGAGGCACCTCGTGCAGATTCCCGAGGCTGGCCATGGGCATGCGCGGCACGGGGCAGATGAAGGGGGTGGCCGAGGCGTAGGCGTCGAAGATCTGCCCGTGGATGCGGTCTGCGCCGGGCTGGTCACCGCAGTAGTGGCGGAAGATGTCCGCCCAGTTGAGGCAGCTGAGGGCTGCGGCGGGGATCCCCGCCCGGGCCGCGGCCGCGAGGGACAGATAGGGATTGTTGGACAGCAGGGCCGTGGGCCGGAGCTCCCGGAGCGCGCCGGCTTCCGAATCCACGGTGCGCTGCCAGGCGGCGTGTGCCCGGCTGTAGTAGGCGAGGCTTGCCTCCCGGTCGACGCTGAGGGCGTCGTTCATGGCCATGCCCAGGTCGAAAGCCTGGTCGACGTGCCGGAAGGGACGGCTGATGTGCTCCCGCAACTTGGCAATGGGTGCCGCAGAACGGATGGTCACGGCAAGCGCGGGGAGTCGCTCGGTGAGACAATCGAGGACCGGAGCGGTGACGGCGATGTGCCCGAAGCCGTGGGCGGAGATGTCGACGACCAGATGCGGCGCCGCGCCTGCCGGCGCTGGCCCGGCAGAACCCGCGGCCATCACTGGCCCGGGTCGTCAGCCTGGGAAGGGTCGCGGCCCTCTGCGGCGGGCGTATCCTGCCCGGAGACCATGACGGCCTGGTTTCGAAACTCGGTCGGGAGATTGAACTCCGCCCACTCGTGGGGAGCTGGGTCGCCGATGGCCTGGGGGCCCGAAGGGAACCGTAGGAAGAATTTCATGACCGCTGCCGTCTCGATGCGTTTACAGGAATGCCGCCTGTCCGGGGTAACGCAAGTATCGGACCGCAGGATGACAGGATGATGGCGCCTGCCGCCATGACCACACGGCCGCCGACGCACACCCGGATCGCGCGGGGCCGACACGACGAGGAACACACACGATGAGCATCACGCCGCACGCCGACCGCACCGCCGCCACCCTGGCCCCGCAGGAGATCACGGGGGAGGTGCTGCTCGAGAAATACGCCAAGGCCGCCGAGACCACGGCTGCCGAGGTCCACCGCCGGGTGGCCCGGGCGCTGGCCCAGGCGGAAACGCCCGAGCACCGGGCCCAGTGGGAGCAGAAGTTCTTCGACGCGCTGGAGCGCGGATTCATCCCCGCAGGGCGCATCAACTCGGCGGCGGGCACGTCGCTGGCCGCCACGCTGATCAACTGCTTCGTCCAGCCGGTGGGGGATTCCATCACGGAGGTCTCGGATGACCGGCCGGGCATCTACACGGCGCTGGCCGAGGCGGCCGAAACCATGCGGCGCGGCGGGGGCGTGGGCTACGACTTCTCGTCCATCCGCCCCACGGGTGCCCTGGTGCGGGGGACCATGTCCCGGGCGAGCGGGCCGGTGTCGTACATGCGGGTCTTCGACCGGTCCTGCGAGACCGTCGAATCCGCCGGATCGCGCCGCGGCGCCCAGATGGGGGTGCTGCGCTGCGACCACCCGGACATCGAGGATTTCATCCACGCGAAGGACCGCGGGGACCTGACCAACTTCAATGTATCCGTGGGCATCACCGACGCCTTCATGGCCGCCGTCGAGGCGGACCTGCAGGTGGAACTGGTGCACAAGGCCGAGCCCGCGGCCGGCGGCGCCGACGGTGCGGCGTGGCGCCGGGAGGACGGCCTGTGGGTGTACCGCAAGGTCCGGGCGCGGGAACTCTGGGACCAGATCATGCGGTCGACCTACGATCATGCGGAACCGGGGGTGCTGTTCCTGGACCGCATCAACCGAGACAACAACCTCTATTACTGCGAGACCATCGAGAGCACCAACCCCTGCGCCGAGCAGCCCCTGCCCCCCTACGGCTGCTGCGACCTGGGCTCGATCAACCTGACCCACCACGTGCGCGCGCCCTTCACCGCGGACGCGGACTTCGACTTCGACGGCTTCCGCGAGGTGGTGGCGGTGGCGGTCCGCATGCTGGACAACGTGCTGGACGTCACCAACTGGCCCCTGCCCCAGCAGAAGGCCGAGGCCGAGGCGAAGCGGCGGGTGGGCCTGGGCTTCACCGGGCTGGGCGACGCGCTGATCATGCTGGGCCTGCGCTACGACACTGCGGCGGCCCGGGCGATGGCGGCGCGCATCTCCGAGGCCATGCGGGATCAGGCCTACCTCGCCTCGGTGGGGCTCGCCCGGGAACGCGGCGCCTTCCCGCTGTTCAACGCCGACCTGTACCTGTCGGGCGGCAACTTCGCCTCCCGCCTGCCGGCGGAACTCAAGCAGAAGATCCGGCAGCACGGGCTGCGCAACTCGCACCTGCTGTCGATCGCACCGACCGGCACGATCAGCCTCGCCTTTGCCGACAACGCGTCGAACGGAATCGAGCCACCCTTCTCCTGGACCTACACGCGCCGCAAGCGCATGGCCGACGGCACCTGGAAGGAATATCAGGTGGAGGACTACGCCTGGCGGCTCTACCAGCACCTGGGGGGCGACATGAAGAACCTCCCGGCCGGTTTCGTGACCGCGCTGGAGATCTCGGCCACCGCCCACAAGGACATGGTGGCGGCCGTGGCGCCCTACATCGACACGAGCATCTCCAAGACGGTGAACGTGCCGGCCGACTACCCCTATGCGGAGTTCGAGGACCTGTACCTGGCGGCCTGGAAGGCAGGCCTGAAGGGGCTGGCCACCTACCGGCCCAACGCGGTGCTGGGGTCGGTGCTGTCGGTGGGGACACCGGAGGCGAAGACCGAGCCCCGCAGCACACCGAACGACGTGCGGCTGGACGAGGCCAACCGCCGCCTGTCGATCCAGTCGCTGCCCATGCCCGTGCTGTCGTCCCTGGTGTGGCCGGGCCGACCCGAACTGCCGGGCGGCAACCCGGCCTGGACCTTCATGATCCCGCATCCGGGCGGCGAGTTCGCGCTGTTCGTGGGCCACGTGGAGGAAGACGGGCGGGCTTTCCCCTTCGAGGTGTGGGTGAATGGCGCCGACCAGCCGCGCGGACTGGGCGCGGTGGCCAAGACCCTGTCGATGGACATGCGCGCGAACGACCGGGCCTGGCTCAAGCTGAAGCTCGACGTGCTGGCCCGGACCCCGGGTGAGCACGCCTTCGAGATGCCGATGCCGCCGCAGGGCGAATGGCGCCTGGTGCCCAGCGTGGTGGCGGGCCTGGCGAGCGTGATCCGCTGGCGCTGCGACCGTTTGGGGGCGCTGGACGCGCCGCAGCCGGACCTGCTCTCGCCCGACGGCAAGCCGCACCCGGTGCTGGAGGCCATGTTCGCCGTCGAGGAGCCGCGCACCGGCACCGACGGCACCCTGTCCTGGACCGTCGACATCGCCAACCCGGCCTCGGGCGAGGATTTCGTGCTGGGCGTGAAGGAGATCACCCTGCCCGATGGCGTCACCCGTCCGTATGCCCTCTTCCTGTCCGGGCACTACCCGCGGGCCCTGGACGGGCTGGCGCGACTGCTCTCGCTGGACATGCGGGTGATCGACCCCGCGTGGATCGGCATGAAGCTGCGCAAGCTGCTGAACTGGTCGGAGCCGCTGGGGGATTTCATGGCCTTCGTGCCGGGCGAGCGGCGACAGCAGACCTACCCGTCGACGGTCGCCTATCTTGCCCGGCTGCTGGTGCACCGCTACGCCATGCTCGGGGTGCTGGACGAGCACGGCTACCCGCGGCGCGAGATGGGCATCCTCGAGGCCCCGCGCGAGAGCGGCTCGCCGCGCGTCCAGGCGGGGGGGCTGTGCAACGAGTGCGGCAACCAGACGGTGATCCGCAAGGACGGCTGCGACTTCTGCACGGCCTGCGGGGCCGTGGGCACCTGCGGCTGACCCCGGGCGGGCGCCCCGCCCGCGGGGCGCTCTGTTATGCTCCGGGCATGGAATTCCGCGCGCCCTGCCCGGGCGGCGCGGCTATTGCTTGCGCCCCCCCGGGAATCGTCACGGAGTCAACCACCATGCGGATGAAGCTTCTCGCCGTGCTGCTCGCCGCCGCGGCCTGCGCCCCGGCCCACGCCCAACAACCACAGAAACAACCACAACAACCGCAATTCAGGCCGCCCCCTGCCGATCACAGCGGACTCTACGTGATCGGAACCTTCGGGGTCTCCCAGGGCAACGACAGCAGCGCAAGCCTCGCCCGGGCCACGGCCGACGTCGGGGCGATCACCTCCAGCACGGTGGAGGCGAAGCGCTACAACGGCAGCATCCTGGTGGGATACCGGTTCAACGAGTTCTTCGGCATCGAAGGCGGCTTCGCGGACCTCGGCCGCATCAGCCTCCAGGCCGCCGGCGCGGGCGGGAGCTTCACGTCCACGGCGAAGATCCGCGGCGCGGTGGGCGGCGTGGTGGGGCACCTGCCCATCAACGACGACATGTCGGTCTACGGGCGGGTCGGCCTGGTCTATGCGCGCACCGCATACGAATCGAACGAGCCCTTCAAGGACACCTCGAACGCCACCCGCGCCTACTGGGGCCTGGGCCTGCAGATGGACATCGATCGCAACCTCTTTGCCCGCCTCGAATACACGCGCTTCAACAACCTGGGCTCCACGGCGAGCGGCCAGGGCGCGTACAACCACTACGTCGCCGGCATCGGCTACCTGTTCCGCTAGCCCGGACTGGTATTGCAGGCCCCGGCGCCCGCAGGACCTGCCGCCGGCGACAGGATGTCCCGGTGGAACCGGAACTGGTTCCGCCCCGCCTGCTTGGCCCGATACATGGCCGCGTCCGAGGCCCGGATGAGCGCATCCCCGCTGTCGCCGTCCTCGGGATAGAGGGCGATCCCCACGCTCGAGGACACGGCCAGGGTCTGCCCGGCAACCTCGCAGGGCTGCGCGACCGTGCGCAGGATCTTGGCTGCGACTTCCGCCGCGTCCCCCGGGGTCTCGATCCCAGACAGCAGCAGCACGAATTCATCCCCGCCCAGTCGCGACACGGTATCGACCTCCCGCAGCAGGGCCCCGAGTCGCCCGGCCACGATGCGCAGCAACTGGTCTCCGGCCCCGTGGCCAAGGGTGTCGTTGATCTGCTTGAAGTGATCGAGATCGATGAACATCACCGCGAACCGCGCGCCCGCCCGCTGCGCCGCGAGCACGGCCTGGGAGAGACGGTCGTTCAGCAGCACCCGGTTGGGCAGGTCGGTGAGGGCGTCGTGCTGGGCCATGTGGGACATCCGGTCCGCCATGGCCCGCGTAGCGGTGACGTCGTGGAACACCAGCACCACTCCGAGCACGGAACCATCACGGTCGCGGATGGGGGACGCCGAATCCTCGATGACCGACTGGCGCCCGCCGCGCCCGACGAGCAGCCCGTGTTCCGGCAGGCCGTCGCTGAGGACGCGGGCGAGGGGACTTTCCACAGGGGCCCCCGTACGCCGGTCGACCATGCGGAAGACGTCGTCGAAGGGACGCCCGATCGCCTCGTCGCAGAGCCAGCCCGTGAATTCCTCCGCCACCGGGTTGAGGTACTGGACCCTCCCCTCGCGGTCCGTGGTGATGACGCCGTCTCCGATGGAATGGAGCGTGACCCGCAGGCGCTCGTGCTCGGCGGCGAGGTCGCGCTCCAGGCGCCTGCGTTCGGTGATGTCCTCGGCCGCGGCCACCACCCGGCGGCCGAACAGACGGTTCTCGACCGTGGCGGAGAACAGCATGTCCCTGGGTGTGCCGTCGCGCGTGACCCACTGCATGGGCACATCCGAGCAGTGCCCTTCCCGCTCGAGCTGCTGCCAGACGGGATTCAGGGACTCGGCATCCCCGGCGGTGAAGTCGGCCAGGGGACGCCCGAGCACGTCCGGTTCGTCGTAGCCGAGCGCAGTCAGCCAGGCGCTGTCGACTTCCAGGAGGCGCCCCTCGAGAGTGAGGGTATGACGCAGGGCGTTGGGCCCGGTGGCGAGCGCGAGGGACACCGCCTCGCGGGCGCTGCGGGCCCGCTCCATCGCCACCGACAACAGAAGCGGCGGGACGATGGCGGCGAAAAGCGCCAGGTCCACCAGCGCCTGGTCGACGACGTCCTGCACGCCCCCGGAAGCCAGCAGGCCCCTGGCCAGGAGGACACCCGCCATGGCGGCGACGATGGCGACCATGGCGCTGACCACCAGGAACCGGGCGTAGACGGCGCCGAGCACGAGCGCCAGGGACACGTAGACGAACGGGTGGGGCAGGCGCAGCCAGGCGAACGCGGCCACCGCGACCGCCACGAGGATGAAGGCAATGGCCTCTGAGGCGAGGATCTGGCGCCGGAGCACCGGCCAGGGCGTGGTCACGACCGTGAGAGCCAGCGGCAACATGGCGCAGGCGCCCAGGGCGGCCCCCTCGTACCACCCCAGCCACGCCCGCCAGAAGGCGGACGGCTGGGACAGGGACAGGGCACTCGCGGTGGCGCCCGCGAGCGCCGGAACGAAGGCGCCGAAAACCAGCGCCCGGAACAGCCGGCCCGGTTCGAACATCATGCGTCGATGCGCGCCGGTGAGCGTGAGCAGCGCCGCCGCGGTCAGCATCTCGACGAGATTGAAGACGGCCAGTTGAACGCTCAGGGCGAGACCGTCCCCCCAGACGAGGGTGGCTGCGGTATCGCCCGCCAGCGCCGCGGCGAGCAGGGTCGGCCACCAGGCCACGGGCCGGGAAACGAGGACCGCCACGACGGCGGCATTGGCGAACCACAGGGAGGCCGCGGAACCGCTGCCCCGCGCGAGCCCCAGCGACAGCAGGGCGAGCGCAAGGTAGACGCCGGCAACCAGTGCCGCGAGACGCCAGCGTGCCGCCGTATCGCCGGATCCGGCCGCGGGCTGGACAGGTGGGGGCACCGCCGGGGCGTTCACGGACCGCCCGCGGAGGCATCATCCACAGGCGGGAAAGGCACTGAGGTTCGGCGGCGGGATTGCATTTCGGGCAGAAGCGTTCGGCGGCCCTCCGGACCCGGTACCGGGCCCCGGCGCACCCGCGCCGGGCCTGCCCGCCAGGCGAAGGCAGGCCTAGGATGCCCCAGGTCCGACGACAGGTTCTTGATCCGGATCAAGTCGGGCACCCGCGAAATCAGGCAGGGGCGGCGATCCTCGCAGCGAGCTTGCCGAGGGTGAGCGGAGCGCTGCCCTCCGCCTTGTTGTTGGCGACGACAAAGGCGGGCTGTCCGGCCGAGGCGGCCGCACGGCAGAGCGCGGCGATGGCGTCGCGGGAACGGGGGTCCTCCTCCACCAGCCGGTCGAAGGGGGCGTAGCGCTCCCGCGCCTCCTCGTACCGGTGCAGGGGGTTGAGGTTCCAGCGCACGACCAGCGGCCCGGGTGGGAGAGCCTCCAGGGCGAGGGCCTGGCGGTCGAGCGCGGGGGCGCGCGGGTGGACGCTCACGCACAGGCGAACGCCCGTGGCGCGCAGGACGCCCAGGAATTCGTCGGTCCAGAGTTCCGGGTCGCGCAATTCCACCGCGTAGAGAGGACCCGATGGCAGGGCGGCCAGGAATTCACCCAGGCGGCGGGCGAAGGTCCGGGCCTGCCGGACTGCCCGGTAGCCCTGGGGCGGAAACTGGAATACGAGGGGACCGCAACGATCGCCGAGTCCGTCGACCGCCGGCCGTACGAACCGGTCGAGGGCGAACGCCGCGTCGAACTGGCGGGGGTTGTCGCCAGCCGGGCGTCCATCGGCCCCCCGCAGCCAGCCTGCGGTGATCTCCGCGGGGGCCTTCACCATGAAGCGGAAGTCCGGCGGCACCTGCCGCGCATAGCCGGCGTATTCGGCCTCCGGCAGCGGCGCGTAGTAGGCGCGGTCGATGGACACGGCGCGCAGCAGCGGGTGGGCGCTGTAGGCAGCAAGACCCGACCGGGACAGCAGGGTGCCGTCGTAGGACGTATCGTAGACGAGCCCGCCCCAGCCGGGAAACGACCACGACGAGGTACCCAGGCGAACGAGGAGTGGCAGGCGGCGGGCGAGGTCCGCCGCGCCGGGGGCGGGCAGGCAGGCCGCGGGCACCCGCCGCGACCGGGACCCGGGCGGCTCGACGCCGCCGCCAAAAAGGGAGAGCTGTTCGGACATGGAAGCCGCCGGCGGCGCGCGATCGCCCCGGCCGGAAAACGGGATGCGCCGAGGATACGCCAGCCGCCGGACCGCGGGCCATGGCGACATGTCACGCCGGTGAAATCTGCGGGCCGTAACGTCAAAAGGGCGCGGGGCGCTTGACCCGCCGGACTTTCTGTCCATTCCATTCACGAGACTCCAGGAAACGCCCCATGAACAGACTTCGACTTGTGGCCGCCGTGCTTGGCACGCTGGCCGCCACCGCGGGCTACGCCGCCCCGACGTTCGTCAACGGCCTGGCCCTTCCCGGCAACCTGCTCGATGCCACGGGCGGGACATCCGCCAACGCCGGGCGCGTCGGCTTCTTTTCCGACATCTACTACGACCGGAACCGCAACGAGTGGTGGGGCCTGTCCGACCGCGGTCCCGGCGGCGGATCCATTTCCTACGACACCCGCGTGCAGCGGTTCACGCTGGACATCAACCCGTCCACCGGCGCCATCTCGAACTTCCAGATCGCCCAGACCATCCTGTTCTCCAACGCCGGCACGGCCCTCAACGGCCTCGCCCCCGCCGCGCCAGGCCCCCTGGGCAATGCCTTCGATCCCGAGGGCATCGTGATCAACCCGAAGAACGGCAACCTGCTGGTCTCGGACGAATACGGCCCCTCGCTTTATGAGTTCAACCGCAGCGGGGCGCTGGTGAGGGCCTACAACACTCCTGCCAACCTGATCCCGCGCAATGGGGCCGGCGACACGAACTTCGCCACCGACACGGGCAACACGCTCGGCAAGCGCGGCAACCGCGGCTTCGAAGGCCTCGCCATCAGCCCGGACGGGAACTTCGCCTACGCCATGCTCCAGAGCCCGATGCTCGACGACGGCGGGGCAGCCCAGACCGGGTCGTTCGCGCGGATCGTGAAGTTCGACACCACCTCGGGCGATGCGGTCGCCCAGTATGCCTACCGGATGGACCGTCCCGGACAGGGTCAGGGCATCTCGTCGCTCGTAGCCCTGGACGACGCCCGGTTCCTCGTGCTGGAGCGGAACAACCGCGGCATCGGCGTCGGCGCCACGCTCGCGACGGCCGACAAGGCGGTGTACGCGATCGACCTCACCGGCGCCGAGGACGTGTCGGGCATCCAGCTGCCGGCGACGGGCACGACCATGCCGCCGGGCTTCGACGCGGTCGCCAAGGGCACGAAGCTGATCGACCTGGACGCCAACACCCTCGCGGCCCTGGGCGGCAAGTCGCCGGAGAAGTGGGAAGGCCTGGCGGTCGGTCCCCAGCTCGGGGATGGCAGCTATCTGCTGCTCGCGGGAACGGACAACGACTACAGCGTGACCCAGAACACCGGCGGCACGCAGTTCGACGTGTACTTCCGCTTCTCGGACGCCGACCCCTACGCCACGTCGATCCAGTGTCCGCTCGGCACCACCACCGGCTGCACGGGGGCGGCCAGCAGCGTGCCGAACGACGGCAGCTATCAACTGCTGCCGGGGGTCCTGCACGCCTACCGGGCAACGGCGGCGGATCTGGGCGGTTACACCGCCCCGGTACCGGAACCCGGCACCTGGGCCCTCATGCTGGGCGGGCTGGGACTTCTGGGGGTGGCCGCACGCCGCCGCGCCTGACCACCCGCGAGGGTTGAAACAACAAGGGCCGCGGATGCGGCCCTTGCCTTTGACACACTGCAACGGCGCGGGAGGTTGTCCCGCGACGCCGGTTACTTGCCGGCGATGGAGCGCTTGAGCGCGACCCCGGGCGTGAACTTGGGTGCCTTGCGGGCGGGAACCTTGATCGCCTCGCCCGTGGCGGGGTTGCGGCCCTTGCGGCCCGCACGCTTCACCACTTCGAATTTGCCGAAGCCGGTGATGTTGACGTCCTCGCCCTTCTTGATCTTCTTTTCGATCAGTTCGAGCAGGGATTCGAGATATCGCTTGGACTGGCTGACCGACATGTCGTTTTCCAGGGCCAGCGCTTCCACCAGTTCACCTTTGTTCAAGACGCCTACTCCTTCTTCGCAAAAGGCCGCAGGGTACCCAAAAGCCCGGTCGAGATAAAGGGGGCCGATCGGTCCACCTGTCCATGCTCCCGGAATACGGGCCTCGCGGCGGTCCCGCCCGCGGGAAGAGGAAATCCCGCGGGTCGCGGATAGCCCGGACATTTCACCAGGCCGGCCCCGAAAATGAGCAGCGCACCGATGCCCATCGGGTTCGCAGCGAACTGGCTTGCGGTGCCACTCGGTCCGTCGGCCTCCACGGGCTTTGGCGGTCGCCTTGCGGTCATGCCGTGACCGGATGAAATGTCCGGGCCAGGGAATGCCACAATCCGCGGACGGCGGCCGCCTCCGGCCGCGCCGGCGGAGACCCCGTGACCCCGAACCGTTCGCCCAGCCCATGGTGATGCCCGCTCCCCCGGACCCTTCCCTGGGCAGGACCGCGGCCCCGACGGGCCTGGCCGCGTGGCTGCCTGGCCTGGAGGTCCTGCGCCGCTGCACGCCGGCCAGCCTGGCGAGGGATGTGTTGGCCGGGCTGGTGCTCACCGCGATGCTGGTGCCCGCCGGCATGGGGTACGCGCAGGCCGTGGGGCTGCCACCGATCCACGGATTGTATGCGTCCATCGCGCCGCTCGTCGCCTATGCGCTGTTCGGACCGAGCCGCATCCTGGTGCTCGGGCCGGATTCTGCGCTGGCTGCGCTGATCGCGGCCTCGGTGCTACCCCTGGCCGCCGGGGATGCCGGCCGGATGGCGGGGCTCGCGGCGACGCTGGCCATCCTGTCGGGGCTGCTCTGCATCGCGGCAGGCTGGGCGCGTTTCGGGTTCATCACCGACCTGATGTCGAAACCGGTACGCTTCGGGTACCTGAATGGCATTGCGCTCACGATGCTGGTGGGCCAGCTGCCCGCGCTGTTCGGTTTTCCGGTGCACGGCCACAGCCTGGCGGAGGAGGCCCTCGCGTTCGCCGAGGGCCTCGCCGCGGGTGCCATGCAACCGGTCGCGCTCGCGATCGGGGTGGGCTGCCTCGCCGTGATCGTCGCCTGCCGGCGCTGGGCCCCGCGGGTGCCGGGCGTGCTGATCGCGGTGGTGGGCGCAACGGTGGCGGTGTCGCTCCTCGAACCGGCCGCGCGCTCGGGCCTGACCCTGGTCGGCCCCCTGCCGCAGGGCCTGCCGGGGCTGCACGTCCCGGCCGTCTCCCTTGCGGACATTCAGGCGCTGCTGCCCGGCGCGGTGGCCGTGGCGCTGGTGTCGTTCGCCGACATGAGCGTGCTGTCGCGCGCCTATGCCCTGCGCAGCCGCCAGGAGGTGGACCAGGACCGGGAACTGGTGGCGCTGGGCATCGCGAACGTGACCTCGGGGCTGTTCCAGGGCTTTTCGGTGAGCAGCAGCGCGTCGCGCACGCCAGTGGCCGAGGCCGCCGGCGCGCGCTCGCAACTGACCGGCGTGGTCGGCGCCTGCGGCATCGCCGGGCTGCTGATCGCGGGACCGGGTCTCGTGGCGCACCTGCCGGTCGCGGCGCTGGGTGCCGTGGTGATCGCGGCGAGCGCGGCCCTGGTGGAGGTGCGTTCCTTGCTGCGCCTGTACCGGCTGCGGCCCGGCGAGTTCGCCCAGTCCATCGTGTGCTTCCTGGGCGTGGCGCTGCTGGGGGTGATGCCGGGGATCTTCATCGCCGTGACGCTGGCCCTGCTGGGCTTCATCTGGCGCGCGTGGCGACCCTACGACGCGGTGCTGGGGCGGATCGACGGGGTGAAGGGCTACCACGACATCTCGCGGCATCCGGAGGCGCGGCGCATCCCGGGCCTGGTGCTGTTCCGGTGGGATGCCCCGCTGTTCTTCGCGAACGCGGCGGTGTTCCACGAGCACGTGCTGCGCGCCGTCGGCGCGGCGCCTACCCCGACGAAGTGGGTGGTGGTGGCCGCCGAGCCGGTGACGGACGTGGACATGACGGCGGCGGACGCGCTGCTGGAACTGGACCAGCGCCTCCACGCGGCCGGGGTGGAACTGTGTTTCGCGGAGATGAAGGGGCCGGTGAAGGACCGCCTCAAGCGCTACGGACTCTTCACCCAGCTGGGCCAGGACAATTTCTTTCCGACCCTGGGTCAGGCGGTGGACCGGTATCTGGAGACCCACCCGGTGGACTGGACCGACTGGGAAGACCGGCAACCCCATGCCGGCTGAGACGGGGCGGCGTCCGGGGCCCGGACGCCGCCGCCGACGACGATCAGGCGAAGTTGCTGGAACTGATGCGCAGCACGCCCTTGGAGACCATGTCCTTCCAGGCCGCCTCGAGGCCCGTGCCGCCGAGGTTGATGCCCCGGCACGCGTCCTCGATGACCGCCGCCTCGAAGCCTGCGGCGCGGGCGTCCATGGCGCTCCAGCCCACGCAGAAGTCCGTGGCGAGACCGCAGAAGAAGGCGCGGACGATGCCGCGTTCCTTCAGGTAGCCCGTGAGGCCGGTACCGGTCTTCTTGTCGGCCTCGAGGAAGGCAGAGTAGCTGTCCACGTCCCGGTGATAGCCCTTGCGCACGACCAGCGTGGCGTGGGGAATCGACAGCCCGGGGGCGAAGTCGGCGCCTTCGGTGCCCTGCACGCAGTGGTCCGGCCACAGCACCTGGGTGCCGTAGCCCACCTGGATGGCCTCGAAGGGCTTCTTGCCCTGGTGCTGGGACGCGAACGACACGTGATCGGGCGTGTGCCAGTCCTGCGTCAGCACCACGTTCTCGAACTTGCCGGCCAGCTCGTTGATGAGGGGAACGATCTCGTTGCCCTTGTCCACGGCCAGGGAGCCGCCGGGGATGAAGCACTTCTGGACGTCCACGACGATCAGCACGTCCCGTGCGGTGGGCGAGATCTTCTTGTAGGCGGCGGCACTGCCGATCCAGCCGGCAGTGCCGAGACCCACCGCGGAACCCGCGGCGTATTTCAGGAAACTGCGGCGATTCAGGTCACGCATGTTCTCTCTCCTCTTGCTGACGACGCGGGTACCGCCACGGGCCGTGGCCGGACACTCGGATTGTATGCATTTCGACCCGAATGTCATCCGCTGACGGGCTGGGGCGTGTAGCCGGCCTCGCGGATGGCGTCGGCGAGCAGGGCGGCATCGGCCGTGCCGGGGTCGATCTCGACCCGGTGGGTGGACAGTTCGGTACGGACCTTCGCGGCGGGGTCGATGTCCTGCACGGCCCGGGTGATGGTGGCGACGCAGTGGCCGCAGGTCATGTCGTTCACGGTGAAGGCAATCATGGGGGTTCTCCGGGGCGCGAGGTTGTGAATGGCGCGCCGAGGCCCCACGATACCCGGGATGGGGCCGCGCGCAAGAGTGGCCGGCCCGCCTCACGGCCAACCCTCGCTTCAGGATAGCCCGATGCCAGTGCCCGCCCCCCTCCCCGTGCTCCGCCTCAAGGTGGGCGGCATGACCTGCGCGTCGTGCGTGGCCCGGGTGGAAAAGGCCCTGGCCGCCGTGCCCGGCGTGCACGAGGCGCGCGTGAACCTGGCCACCGAAGAGGCGGCGGTGAGCCTCGAGACAGCAGTGTCGCCGGAATCGCTGGACCAGGCCGTGCGCGGGGCGGGCTACACGGTGGCGACGCAGGATCTCTCGCTGGGGGTGGACGGCATGACCTGCGCATCCTGCGTGGCCCGGGTCGAAAAGGCACTGCGCAGGGTGCCGGGCGTGATGCAGGCGTCGGTGAATCTGGCGACCGGCCAGGCGCGGGTGTCCGCGCTGACCACCGTGGCGGCCGACACGCTGGTTGCGGCGGTCCGCAAGGCGGGCTACGACGCCCGGGCGACGACGGACCCGGCGCCTGCCGCAACCCGAGGCCTGTCGGCCGGCTGGCGGGTGGCGATCGGCGTCCTGCTCTGCCTGCCCCTGGCGGTGCCCATGCTGCTGACGCCCCTGGGCATCCACTGGATGCCGGACCCCCGCCTGCAACTGGCGCTGGCCGCCCCGGTGCAGTTCTGGCTCGGTGCACCCTTCTACGCGGCGGGCTGGCGCGCCGTGCGGGCCGGTGCCGGCAACATGGACCTGCTCGTGGCGCTCGGGACCTCGGCGGCCTTCGGCCTGTCGCTCTACCTGCTGCTCACCCACGCGGGGCACGGCGCGCCGCACCTGTATTTCGAGGCCTCGGCGGTGGTGGTGACGCTCGTGCTGCTGGGCAAGTGGCTCGAGGGCCGGGCGCGGCGCCAGACATCGGCGGCGATCCGCGCGCTCGGGGCGCTGCAACCCGCCACCGCCCGGGTGGTGCGCGCCGGCAGCGAGGCGACCGTCCCCGTCGGCGACGTGGTGCCGGGCGACCTGGTCCGCGTGCGCCCCGGCGAGCGCATTCCGGTGGACGGCGAGGTGACGGAGGGCCGTACGCACGCCGACGAGGCGCTGATCACCGGAGAGAGCCTGCCCGTCGCGAAGTCCGCGGGAGACCGGGTCACGGGCGGCGCCGTGAACCTCGAGGGCGCCATCACCCTGCGCACGGTCGCGGTGGGCGCCGAGACTGCCCTGGCCCGGATCATCCGCCTCGTGGAAACGGCCCAGACCCTCAAGCCGCCCATCCAGCGGCTGGTGGACCGGGTGAGCGCCGTGTTCGTGCCCGCGGTCCTGGCGGTGGCCGTGCTCACCCTGGCCGGCTGGGTGCTGGCCACCGGAGACTGGGAACGCGCACTGGTCAATGCCGTGGCGGTGCTGGTGATCGCCTGCCCGTGCGCGCTGGGGCTCGCCACGCCGACGGCGATCCTGGCGGGCACCGGCGTGGCGGCGCGCCATGGGGTGCTGATCCTGGACCCGGCCGCGCTGGAGGTGGCGCACCGGGTGGACGTGGTCGCCTTCGACAAGACCGGCACCCTCACCGAGGGCCGGCCGGTGCTGGCGGCCCTGATCCCGGCCCCGGGCGCCGAGGCCGCCGCGGTCCTGCGGCTGGCCGCGGCGCTGCAGGCCACGAGCAGCCACCCCCTCGCCCGCGCGGTGCTGGATGCCGCGGCGACGGCCGGCACGGTCCCGCCCCCGGCGACGGACGCCCGCGCGCTGCCGGGGCTGGGCATCGAGGCGGTCGTGGACGGGCAGACGCTGGTGCTGGGCAGCCGGCGGCTCCTGCGGGAAATCGGACTCGATCCGGGGCCGCTCGACGGTGAGGCCACCCGGCTGGAGGCGGAGGGCCGGACGGTGTCGTGGCTGGCGCGGCGCGGGCCGGGCGGCGGCGCCCTGCTGGGCCTGCTGGCCTTCGGCGACCCGGTCAAGGCTTCCGCCCGGGAAGCCGTGCAACGCCTCGCGGACCGTGGCGTGACCGCGGTCCTGGTCACGGGCGACAACGCCGGAAGCGCCGGGGCCGTGGGGCGGCAGCTGGGCATCGCCGATGTGCGGGCCGAGGTGCTGCCGGAGGAGAAGGTGCGCGTGGTGCGCGACCTGATGGCGGCGGGCCGCGTGGTGGCGATGGTGGGGGACGGCATCAACGACGCACCGGCGCTGGCCGCGGCGGACGTGGGCATCGCGCTGTCCACCGGCACCGACATCGCCATGAAGACCGCTGCCATCACGCTGATGCGGGGCGACCCCGTTCTGGTGGCGGACGCCCTCGACATCTCGCGCCGGACCTGGACCACGCTGCGCCGCGGCCTGTTCTGGGCCTTCGTCTACAACGTGGTGGGCATTCCGCTGGCGGCCTTGGGCCTGCTGAACCCGGTGATCGCGGGGGCCGCGATGGCCCTCAGCAGCGTGAGCGTGGTGGGCAATGCGCTGCTGCTGCGGCGCTGGCGACCGGCCTCGCGCACCCGCCCGGGCACCCCGTCAGGGGAAACCCGCTGAGCTCGTGCGGCCCACACCCTGTGCGGTCATCGCGGCCCAGGCCGCCTCGAGGCCGGTGCCGCCCAGGTCGATGGCCCGGCAGGCGTCATCGATGACCCACGCCTCGAACCCCGCCGCCCGGGCATCCATGGCGCTCCAGGCCACGCAGAAATCCGTGGCCAGCCCGCACAGGAAACACCGCGTGATGCCCCGTTCCCGAAGATAGCCCGCGAGCCCGGTGGAGGTGGTCCGGTCGGCCTCGACGAAGGCGGAGTAGCTGTCCACCTCGCGGTGGCAGCCCTTGCGCAGGATCAGCGACGCATGGGGAATGTGAAGCCCGGGCGCGAAGTCGGCCCCGGCCGTGGCCTGCACGCAGTGATCGGGCCACAGGACCTGCGGACCGTAGGCGAGCTGAACCGTGTCGTAGGGCGCCCGGCCGGGATGACGCGAGGCGAACGATGCGTGGTCCGCGGGGTGCCAGTCCTGGGTGAGCACCACGGTGGAGAACTTCGCCGCCAGCGCATTGACGAGCGGCACGATCTCGTCGCCCCGCGCCACGGCGAGCGAACCGCCCGGCACGAAGCTGTTCTGGACGTCGATCACCAGCAGGACATCGGTGGCCGCCGGCACGAAACGGTCGGGCGACGGGGTACTGCGCGCGGTGGGTTCGCTCATGCTGGGTCTCCAGGGATTGCCGGATCGGGCGGCACGCGGGGGGGCCGGCGCGTGCCCGGCGGATTCTACGGGTGTCATCGCGGGTCATGCCATCCGGGGTACTCTCCCGTGCATGACCTCCTCCCCCCGTGCCCTGCCCCCGACAGCCCCCGAGCACGCGGCCGTGCCCTTCCGGGAGGCCGCGCGGTTCTGGCTGAAACTGGGCTGCGTCAGCTTCGGCGGCCCGGCTGGCCAGATCGCCCTGATGCATCGCGAACTCGTGGAGCAGCGCCGGTGGATCTCCGACGGCCGGTTCCTGCATGCCCTCAACTACTGCATGGTGCTGCCGGGCCCGGAAGCCCAGCAGCTCGCCACCTATCTGGGATGGCTGATGCACCGGACCCGCGGGGGGCTGCTGGCAGGCGGGCTGTTCGTGCTGCCGTCGCTGCTGCTGCTGATCGCGCTGTCGTGGCTGTATGTGCGTTTCGGCCAGCTGCCGTGGGTGGCGGATGCCCTGACGGGGGTGAAGGCGGCCGTGGTGGCGATCGTCCTGCAGGCCGCGCACCGGATCGGCACCCGCACCCTTCGCACACCGTGGCTCTGGGGCGTTGCGGTGGCCTCTTTCCTGGGGATCGCTGCGCTGGACGCCCCGTTCCCGCTGATCCTGCTGGCCGCGGCCGCCTTCGGCGTGGTGGCGGGCCCCCGGCTGGGAGACGCGGGCGCTGCGCAGGCGCCGGGCGCGGGACACGCGGCACCGGGTCGCGCCGCGATCATCGGCGACGACACCCCGCCTCCAGCCCACGCCCGCCATTCGCTGGCCCGGCTCGTGCGCACCCTGGCCACGGGAATCGGCCTGTGGACGCTGGCCCTGGGCCTGCTGGCCTGGGCATCGGGGCCCGGCGGCACGCTCACGCAGATGGCAGGGTTCTTCACCAGGGCGGCCCTGCTCACCTTCGGCGGCGCCTATGCCGTGCTGCCCTATGTCTACCAGGGCGCCGTGGACCAGTTCCACTGGCTGACGGGCCCGCAGATGATCGACGGCCTCGCCCTCGGGGAGACCACCCCGGGCCCGCTCATCATGGTGGTGGCGTTCGTGGGCTTCGTGGGCGGCTGGACCCACGCGGCGCAGGTCCCGCCGCCGCTGATGGCCGTGGCAGCCGCGTGCGTGGCGACCTTCTTCACCTTTCTGCCGTCCTTCGTGTTCATCTTCGCGGGCGGACCGCTGATCGAATCCACCCACGGCAACCTGCGCCTGAAGGCACCGCTCGCGGCGATCACGGCATCCGTGGTAGGCGTGATCGTGAATCTGGCGCTGATCTTCGGCGAGCACGTGTTCCTGCCCCGCGGCATCTCCGGCGGAGCCGACTGGCCGGCTCTGGCGATCTTCGCCCTGGCGGCAGTCGGCCTGCTGCGCCTGCGGCTGGGCGTGGTCCCGGTGATCGGCCTGGCAGCCCTGGCGGGCCTGGGCATGCCGCTGCTGCGTGTGGCGATTGGCTGAGGCGGACGGACGGCGCACAGCCGGATGACCCGACTGGCGCCGCGCCAGTTCGTCGAGGGCGTCAGCGCAGCGAGCGGAGGGTCGTCCGGCAAAGCTCGAGGTGGGCCGAGTCGAGCCGACCGTCCGCCGCGACCTCGACGACGGTCTCGATCACGAGCGCGGCAAGCTGGGTGTCGTTGCGGGCGCGGGCGAGCTCCTGCCGCAGGTCCGCGATGAGCCGGTCGCGCGCGTCGATCTCGCGCACGAGCGGATCCCAGTGGGGCGCCCGATGCCGCTCGAGCAGGGTCTCGACCACCTCTCCGTGGCTTTCGAGGAACTCGGGATTGAAGTGGCTGAGCCCGAAGTCGCGCAGGCCCGGAACCCGGGCGAGAGTCCCCTCGGTGACCTGCTCGAAACCCATGCTCCATTCGGAATACTGACGAGCGGCGATGGCGTCGCGGCGCAGGACCTTCATCCCGGTGTGGCGCGGATCTGCGGCGATCTTGCCAAGGAGCGCGTCGACATCGGCCTGTTCACCCTCCAGACACTGGAGGAAGGTGCCATTGCCGAAGAGCAGCATCCCGGTCAGGCCCCTTGCCGCGTTGTTGCGATGGCATTGCGACAGCAGTTCGAGCAGAGCGTCGGCAGAGGGGCTTCCCGTTGCCTGGCTGATGTAGGTAATACGGATCATCGACAAGAATCCCCATGGGCACCGAGCCCGAACGTTACTCGATCGACGCCACCGGCGAAAGGGCGGGCGGGAGCTTCGAGGCTCTGGATGCCTATGTCGCCGCCACCAGCGACAACCAGGCCGCCGAGCAGCTCAACCATGCCAGAGACCTCCTGTTTCAATCCATGCACCCTCGACCCAAGTCCGCCGCCTGACCCACCGCTCGGCAACAGCCTTCAGACTCCTACCTGGATTGGAATTGACTGGGGCGGAAGGGGGTTTTTCTACAGCCTCAACGAACCAGCTGTGCGGCCGGACGCCGCAGGCGGACGTTCCGAACGAGCGCTGGGTTGGGCAATCTCATGGAATCTCGACCTCCACGTAGCTTCCAGGCGTCGCTGCACCAACCGCTTGTGCGACTGCTTCTAGGCCACTGCGGATTCGAGGCCAACTCGTGGTTGAGAGCACAACGATTGCCAGCGTGCGGTGGGAAATATCTTGCTGGTACTTCAGATTGGTGTCGGTAGTTACAAGAACGTCAAACGCCTCGGCCTCCGCAGTTCGCAACAAATCTCCATTGCGAAGTGTGGACCAGCCGCGCTCGTAGGCGGTAACGACTTCGTGACCGAAAAGGGCGTCCCTCAATGGGACGGGCGTTCCCTGGTCGAATAGAACACGCACTCAGGCAGGCGCGAGTGCGCTGCGGGCAGCATGCTCCAAAACGGCACGCACCTGCGCCAATGCAACACCCGGGAACCACTCCACGAACTGATCAACAGACCCCCCGTCTTCAAGGTTCTCAAAAAGCGCGGATACAGGTACGCGTGACCCGCGAAACACCCAAGCTCCGCTGACGCGCTGGGGATCTCGCTCGACCGCTTGGCATGTAGACCAGTCAATCATGTGACGGATGGTATCACCGAGCGCTGGAGCTATGCCGGATGTGCCCAACGTGAAAGCTGTGCGGCTGGACGCCGCAGGCGGCCAGGCCGAACAAGCGCCGGGTTGGGCGTTTCGTGTGGCACCACTAAAGATCCCCGGGGGTCAATCCAGTGTGTTTCGCAATCCGCGCAAGCATCTTGGGTCCCAGTTCCTCCCCGTCATGAAATGAGAAGACAAAATCTGGGAACCCCTCACGGGCAAGCGTTCGATGAGACCCGGACTGCCTCTTGACCACCCATCCAAGGCGGATGAGCGCCGCCAGAACCCGGCGAGATTTGACCGACGGCCATTGGCTCACGCAGGGACCGACATATGAATGGACTGCGGACCCGCTTCGCCATGCTCAAGACGCTCGGCGATGACCCTGAGGGCTAGGACCTGAGCACGGGACATGGCTTCGTTCCGCCCTGTGCCGTACGCCAAAACTCCGGGGAGTTCGGGCACTTCCGCTACCCAGCGCCCATCGTCTTCCATTTCAGATTCGATCGTGAAGTTCATGGTAGACCTCGGACGTTAACGTTACGGGGGAGTGTACTGCGCCAATCGCAGAGACGCCCAACGAACGAGTTGAGCGGCCAGAACCAGCGGCGCCCCGCGAGACGGAAGATAGCGCAGCCCGTCTCGCGGGGCGTCGCTGGTGGAGGTCCGCTCGAACGCCGGGTTGGACGAAGCCGCTACGCGGAGGAAACGGCGCCTCTGATCTGATTTCA
>JBAXBV010000041.1:0-23695 GCA_037141795.1 Betaproteobacteria bacterium | reverse complement strand
GGTAGCGCTCGAAGAACTCCGCGGAAAAGCGCCCCTACCGGTCCCGTGGTGCCCGCAACCCCAGCTTGCCCAGCCCGGTGACCAGGCCGCGCCCGTATGATCCTGCACGGTAGCCCGCGCGTTGCTCGGTGCGCTCCCCGGCTGCCGCCTCGAGCGCCTCGGTCATCTGCACGTCCAGTGTTTCTGGAGCGACTCGCGCAGCAGCGCCCTGAAATTGTCCCGATCGGTCTGCGCAAGGCTTTCGAGACTCGCAGCCCTCGGTTGACTCTTCGTCCTGGTGGTCAGGGCAGTCGCTCCTCATAGGCGGGTTGGCCTCGACAATCAACCGCTCGCCACGACCGCCTCCTGCCTTCAAGCAGTTCTGCCCATGACCCGGACACGATCGCGGGTTCGATTTCGCGACGGCCGACCTGCGGCGGTCAGATCTCGCGGAACAGGGCTAAAGATGCGGCATTCCGATGGGCGGCGACCTCGAGTCTGTCCCAATGGGCCAGGCACCCGGTTTTCTGATCCGCGCCTTGCGCGACGCCGATGGCGCGAATCTGGATCGGGTGCAGATCGTCAAGGGCTGCCTGGACGCGTCCGGAAAAACGCATGAACGCGTCCATGACGTGGTCTGGTCGGGCAACCGCAAGCGCGGCGCTGAAGGGGAGGTCCCTGCAGTCGCCAATACGGTCGACGTGAAGGATGCGAGCGGTACCAATTCGGTCGGCGCAGCTACGCGGGAGGCTTCCTGGAAAGCCCCCGGCTTCGACTCGAAGCTGCGCGCCTTCCATTGCGTGCGGCTGCTGGAGATCTTCAGCGGCGCTGGCAGCCTCCAGACGATGACAACGATGAAACCGGTTGACAGCGAGTGGCCCTCGCGTATTGGCGGTTCCGCTTCCATGTTGCTCGCGACGGCAACGGCAGGATGGTGTTGTGGGCGGCAGCAACATTGCTGCAGGGGCGGTATTGCAAGCCGCGCCTTGGTCCTTTCCGCGTATTGAGGAAATTGGGCGTGAGGATCTACAGTGACGGCTTCGGCGGCTGTCAGCCGTCAGTCCATCCATGGGGAAAACATGAATCAAGCTCGACTGACGCGCTGGGCCGTCGCACTCGCCTCTGTTGCGTTGACGGGAATCGCGGGCGCGCAGCCGGCGGATCGAATCTGGACGGGCGGCCCGATCATCACGATCAACGACAGGATGCCCCGCGCCGAGGCGGTTGCCGAGCGCGGTGGACACATCGTCGCGGTCGGCAAGCGATCTGACGTACTGAAGTTGCGAGGGCCTGTCACGCAGGTGATCGACCTGAAGGGGCGCGCCCTTCTGCCTGGCTTCATCGATCCGCATGGTCATGTCCTCGGCGGCGGCATGCAGGCGCTGTCGGCAAACCTCCTCGCGCCTCCCGACGGCAACGTCAAGGACATTCCCGGCCTGTTGCTGTCCGTCCGGGAGTGGGTTGCGACGAACGAGGCCGCAGTCAGGAAGATCAACCTGATCGTCGGTTTCGGCTACGACAACTCCACGCTCGCCGAGCGCCGCCACCCCACACGGGAGGAACTCGACTCGGTGTCGCGCGACATCCCGATGCTTCTGGTGCATCAGTCTTCGCACCTGGCGACGGTGAATTCGAAGGCGCTCGAGGTACTCGGCATCACAGCCGAAACGCCAGACCCGGCAGGCGGCGTGATCCGCCGCAAGACGGACGGGAAAGAACCCGACGGGGTGCTGGAGGAAACCGCCTTCCAGGCCGCGGCGCTTAAGCTGCTCGGTCAGATCGGGCCGGACGGGGCGAAGGCCTTCTTCAAGGCCGGCGCAGACCTGTGGGCGCGCTTCGGGTACACGACCGCGCAGGACGGGGCCTCGACGCCGAGCAGCGTCTCGGTCATGCGCCAGGTCGCCGCTACTGGCGAACTCAGGATCGACGTCGTGTCGTATCCGGTGCTTGTCATGGACCGGGAGTTCGTGAAGGCAAACGCCAGCCGTGATTACAGGAATCGCTTCCGGGTCGGCGGAGGCAAGATCGTCATCGACGGCTCGCCACAGGCCTTCACGGCCTGGCGCGATCGGCCGTACTACAAGCCCGTGGGCAACTACGCGCCCGGCTACAGCGGCTATCCGTCAACCATGCCCGAGGACGTGGTCAACCTGATGACATGGAGCTTCGAGAACAACGTGCAGGTGCTGACCCACGCCAACGGAGAGGCGGCGATGGACGCAATGATTGCTGGTCTGACCGTGGCGCAGCTGAAGCACGGCGGCGACAAGGATCGGCGCAATGTCCTGATCCATGGCCAGTTCGTGCGCGAAGACCAGCTCGATGCCTTCCGGCGACTCCAGGTCATCCCGTCGCTGTTTCCGATGCACACCTTCTACTGGGGCGAATGGCACGTCAACCAGACGATGGGCCCCGAGGCGGGGCAGAACATCTCTCCCACGGGCTGGGTTCGCAAGCGGGGCATGATCTTCACCACCCATCACGATGCGCCGGTGGCGTTCCCGGACTCGATGCGCGTGCTCGATGCAACGGTGACTCGCCGGGCGCGTGGCACTGGCCGCGTGATCGGGCCCCGGCACCGCGTGGATGTGATGACGGCACTGAAGGCCATGACGATCTGGCCTGCTTACCAGTACTTCGAGGAAGGTGCCAAGGGCTCCATCGAGGTCGGCAAGCTGGCGGACTTCGTGATCCTGTCCAGGGACCCGACGAAAGTACCAGCCACGACACTGGGAGGGCTCAAGGTGACGGAGACGATCAAGGAAGGCGAGACCGTGTTCCGGCTGGCTGACACGTCGACACCGGGCGCGAAGGCCGCACTGACTGAGCCGCGCAGCAACGACATGTTCTCCCGCTTCCTGGCGCAACTCGCGGTCCACGGCGACATGGCCGATCTTCCGACTTACATGCAGCAGCCGGGGACCATCGCCTACCTCGACTCGCGCTCGGGAGCGCACGACAAGGCCTGTGTGAGCCGTACACTGGAGCGGATTGTGTCCGCCATGGTGGATGGCGTGCCGTCGCGCTGACGCGCAGGCGGCGAAGCTGGTCGGGTCGCAGCGAAGGAAGTCGCGCGTGACGTCCGGCGGCGCGTCGTCGGGCGGGTGTCGCCCCTGGCGCAGGGCTGCTCGTCCCCGACGCCAAGGGCGGCATGACCAGGGCACCCGATCGTGGCCAAGGTTCACGGTGCCGTGTATCAGGCGCTAGAACGCTGACGGCCAGCCGCGCCGGATGACGAGGGTCCGCCCGCGGATCGGTTCGTGTGCCGGCGCGGGCCACGCAGGAGTTGTCGTACGCCCGCCCGGCGTGTTCAGCCCACGAGGATTCGGGGGTGGTGGCGAAAGGCTTCTCGGTGAGGTCGTGGCCGTTCTACGGTGGCTTCGGCGTGATTTCGTCCCCCGAGACGTCTATCGCGACACCCAGCGACAGGACTTCGCTTGCGGACAGGCCGAACATGCGTTTGAATGAACTGCTCAGGTGCGCCGAACTGGAGAAACCTGCTTCATGGGCGGCTTCGGTCAGCGTGCCACCGGCGCAAAGCGTGCGCATCACGACTGCCATCCGACGCCACGACCGGTAGCGCCGGAACGGAACGCCGACTTCGGCATCGAAGCGCGCCCGGAATCGCGAGGGCGACAGCCTGGCGAGGGACGCCGCGTCGTGCAGGCGACCGAAGGCCTCGGGGTGACGTTCGATCTCCAGCACGACCTTCGCGATGCGGGCGTCCCGCGGCCGGACTGCGCCCAACCCGAACGCTGCGAACGCTTCGTCGATGCCGGTTTGGTTCGCCGCCTCGCGCAGGTGCTCGCGGCCGCGCGCGAGCGCGCCCTCCCTCAGCGGGTGCGCGCGGTCCGTGAGCGGATCCAGGTACAGGAATCCCATGGGGCCGCTGCTCTTCAGGTGATGCAGTGTCTCCGAGCCGATGACGGTCGCCGGGCTCGACCGCCACGCAGACCAGCCTCCTCGGCGCGACCACGTCCGGATCTGGAAGGGATCTCCCAGGGACACGGCGATTGTCGTTGCGACGTTCAGGTGCGGCGCCAGGTTCAGGCTGGGCCCCACGTACAGGGCGCGCGCCGGGCCGACGCAGATGCGCGGGCGAACAGGCGATTCGTGAAAGGCGCGATCGGGCGATGGGATCATGATCGCGGCACCAGATTCGTTTGCGGGGTTCTCCATGAAAGATTCTTCCGTGTACCTCGTGATCATAGGTTTCAGCGTGATGGGACTCGGCGCGCTCGTCAGACCGGTTCTCGTGACGGCTCAGTTCGGGATTCTCGACCTCACCCCGGCGGGTCGCAACGAGATCCGCGCGGTCTACGGTGGTTTTGGCATTCTGGTGGCTGTCGCACTTCTGGTCGCACTGCGGCAACCCGTACTGAGGGACGGGATCTTGTTCACCGTCGCCGCAGCGCTTGCAGGAATGGCTGCGGGGCGCGCAGCGTCGGTTGCGATCGACAGGACGATCGACCGGTTGCCGCTGTGCTACCTGGTCCTCGAGGTGTTCGGAGCCGTGATGCTGGGGGTGGCGGCGTGAACGGGTCCCCGCCGTGGCGGGCGGTCCCGAAACGGTTGTCAGCGGACCGATCTCGCGCGCAGGGTGTCCGCAGCCAGGGAAGGACGGGTGCGGATGGGAGCCGGCCCATGCGCCCGTCCCCTCCGGTGGATGAGGTCCCGGAGCGGGACCCCGCCGTCCCTGCGGTTGGCATGACCTTGCGGGGGTGGGCGCGCGGCCCGCGCCCGGGAATCGACCTTCCGGATCATCAAAAGGGCGCGCAATGAAGAACCTGTCGGTGGTGGCGCTGCTCGCTGGAGGCCTCCTTCACCTGCTGCCCGTTTCCGGGGTCATGGGGGCGGGCATGCTCGAGCATCTCTACGGTATCGTGCCGGCCGGTCCGGACATCGCGATCCTCCTGCAGCATCGGGCCCTGCTGTTCGGTGCGCTGGGGGTGTTGATGCTGGTCGCGATCGCGCTGCGCCCGCTCCGGATTGCCGCGCTCTCCCTGGCGCTGTTCAGCGCCGCAGGCTTTCCCCTGCTGGCCGCCGGGGTCGGCGGATACAACGCGGCCATCGGCAGGGTGGTCGTTGCGGACCTGTTCGCGGTGATCCTGCTCTCCGCCGGGCTGGTGACCGAACTGCGGCGGGCCAGCCAGCCTCGGCATTGACAGCCCGGCGAAGAGTCCCGCCCCTTCGTACCTGGCGGGGCGTTGCCGGCGGGTGGGCCAGATGCAGCCGCTCTGCACGACAGGGCCTGTCGTGCCTCAGGTTCCGTCGGGATTGGTGAAGGGAGTCGGACCCAGGCCATCGGCGGAGGCGACGCGAAGGGCTGCAGCCGTGGTTTCGTGTGCCGCCAGGACGGCGCGCAGAGCCGGGAAGGGGCGCAGGTCGAAGCGCATGGCGCGATCCTCGGGGAGGTACATTGCCCAGCGAAGAAGGATGCCGAGGTAATGGCCGAGTGCACCCGGACCACTGGTCGAGAGCCACGTCGGTTTGTGGGTGACCAGGAAGGCGTCGATCCGGCCCGCCTGGGCGTTCAGTCTCTCCAGGGCGGAACGCTGGACGTCGCCGGCTGCCCCGTCTCCGGCGAGCCGTTCCGGGTGGATCAGAGCCAGCACGGTCGGGTGGAGCGTGTTCGACACGAACAGCAGCCACGACAGGAACGCGGCCCTGCCGGGCCCGTCGACCCCCGGTCCGAGCCGGCCATGCCGGTCCACGAGCCAGAGAAGAATGGCCGCGGTCTCGAAGATCGGGCCCTCGTCCGTCTCGAGCGTCGGGATGAGGCCGAAGGGATTCAGGGCGCGAAAGGCTGGGGCATCGAAGTCGCCCGCGTCGAAATCCATCGGCTTCAGGGTGTAGCGAAGCCCGAGTTCCTCGAGCGCAAGGCGGATGACGGAGGAACACCAGTCCGGACAGTGGTACAGGGTGAGAGCCATGGTGGGGGGGCGATGCCAGAGGACGGGAAAGTCCGATGGTACGGCATCGCGCGGCCATCTCCCGCGGGGAGGGGACATCTGACCGCGGCGGTCCTGGAGAGCGGGCTTCGTGGCCGGACACACGTCGGTCTCCTGGGCGGGAGCCTTGCCATCGCCGGGGAACATCGCGCAGGTATGGCCCCGCGACTCGTGTGGACCGAGAGCCATTGAACGGCGCGGGACAGGCGGGTTCGGCGCAACGCCGCAACAAGGGTGGCAGGTCCCTCCAACGCACGCCGCGACCGGCTGATCCCGCCTGCCTTGCGACGACCGGTCGCAGTGTTCACCGAAATCGGAGTCGACGCAGGATCGACTCCGCGTGGCCGCCCCGGGCGGCCGGTTCTCATGTGCCCTCGCCGGGCATCGCAGGACACTCCCGATGAAACTCCACCGCAAGCTGTTCCTGGCCCCGCGCCTCAGCCTGCACGTACTCGTGTCCGCCTGCGGGCGGAATGAGGCTGAGCCGTCACCGCCGCAACCGGCCCCCTTCCGGCGTGGCGACCCCATCAGGTCCGACAGCGCAGGCAACCCCGGCGCCGCCGCCCAATCCGGTCAACGATGGGGCGGGCAGGTAGGTCAGGCCCGAAGGCACCGCTCTGAAGATGGAACCCAGGCCGGATTCGAGGTTCGAAGTGATCATCCGGAACCTCGACGGGGAGCGTTCGTTCCCGGGTGTGGCCGGGGAAGGTCAGGTGTCCTTCGAGCGTGACGGGCAACGGGTGGTCATCAAGGCCACGGACGGTGCCGGTACGGGCGTGAAGTGGCTGGCAGGCAAGAACCGTTGCCTTACGGTCCGCCGGGGCGAGGGCTGCTGTCGCGACCAGGGCCTCTTCACGAGACGCAGCTTGGACCGCCCGGGTCCGCTGGGAGGGGCGGGTCGTCAGCCTCTGCACCCGACACGCGCCAGGACCTGAGCGGCGTTCTCGGCCGGGTCAAAAGGACCTGGTCTTGACGGGAATCAACGTCCCCCGGCACCCAGGCGGTTCAGACTGTTTCCTCCACCACCTCGGGGAGGGGCAGCCATGCTGCGAAAACACGTTGCGATCCGCCTGCGGGCGGTGCTGTTCGCGGCCCTCGTCATCGCACCCCTCGTCGTCCACGCCACCTGCGTGAGTTGCCATGAGACGGTCACACCCGGGATCGTCGCGCAGCACAACGCCGGAAAGATGGCCAGGGTAACGACTTGCGTGACCTGCCACGGCAGCGGCCATACGTCCGAGGCGGATGTGGCGAGGGCGAAGATGCCCACGCCGGAGACCTGCATGACGTGCCATCCCGCGCAGGTGAGCGGATTCCGCAAGGGCAAGCACGCCATGGCCTGGGCCGCGATGGAGGCGATGCCAATGCTGCGGCATCAGCCTGCGCACGTGACGGGCGCGGGGCTCGCAGGGTGCTCCGGCTGCCACAAGATCGGCGACAAGCCGCCGGGCGCCTCCGGTCACTACGGGTCTGCGCAGTGCGACTCGTGCCACACCCGCCACACGTTCTCGAAGAACGAGGCTCGCGATCCGCGTGCGTGCCGCACCTGTCACATGGGCTTCGATCACCCGCAGTGGGAGATGTGGTCCACGTCCAAGCACGGCACGCTCTGGGAGATCGATCCCGGGAGCGGCCGTGGCCCGACCTGCCAGACCTGCCACATGGCCGGGGGCAGCCACGAGGTCCTGACCTCCTGGGGCTTTCTCGCCGTGCGCCTGCCCGAGGACGACCCCGAGTGGCTCAGGGACCGCGTCACCATCCTGCAGGCGCTCGGTGTGCTCGACGGCGCGGGCAGGCCGACGGAGCGACTCGACGTCGTCAAGGCTGCCCGGATCGCCCGCCTGTCGAAGGAAGAGTTCGCCGAGCCGCGCGAGAAGATGCTGAAGATCTGCGCGGGATGTCACTCGCGCAACTTCGCGGAGACGAAACTCGCGACGGCCGACGGCGTGGTGCGCGAGGTGGACCGGACCATGGCGACCTCCATCCGTACCGTCAGCCAGCTGTATCGGGACGGTCACCTGCGCAAGCCCGACGGCTGGCGTTTCGCTCCCGACCTGCTCCAGTTCTACGACGCCCGCAGCAGCATCGAGCAGGAGTTGCACCTCATGTTCCTGGAGTACCGGATGCGCGCGATCCAGGGCTCGTTCCACGCCAATCCGGACTACATGCACTGGTACGGGTGGGCGAAGCTGCGGGAGGCAGCCACGCGGATCGAGGAGGCGTCGGACCGGCTGCGCGCCAGGCGGCCCTGAGTCCCGTCCCGGTGGGGCCGCGGTGAAATGCGGCGTCGCGCGCGCGATCACGGACGGCGTGTCACCCTCGCGCCCTCACCCCCAATGACATCCTTTTCCGGATCGACCGGACCGGTAGTAAGCTCCATTACCGGGGTCCCTCGTACAGGATGGGCATCAATGCCCGCCCTCCTGGGCACGCGGGCTGGCGCCACGATGCCGCACCGGGACCGCGGCGCGTCCATCCACCGCCCGACCGGATGCCCGTGAAGCTGCGCCTTGCATGCGCTGGAGGTGTCGAACCCCGGAGGCCAATGAGCGTTATCCGCACGCGCCGAGGGCGCAGGGAATTCCTCGAGGCGATGGCCCTTGCCGGGCTGGCGAAGGCTGTCCCCGGCGCCCATGCCCGCGAGGCGCATCCGGTCACGATCAACGACGTCACGCGCCTCAATCCGGTTTCCGTGGCCCACGAGCTTCGGCCGCTTGACCGTGAGGAGGTGCGGGGCGCCGTCCGAGCTTGGCGAGGCGCGTTGTCGATCGGTGGCGCGCGCTTCAGCATGGGCGGCCAGATCGCCGCGCCCGGTTCCCTGCACCTCGACATGCGCGGCCTGAGCCGCGTCGTCGCCTATTCCCCGGCGAATCGTGTCATCCGGGTGCAGGCTGGCATGACCTGGCGGGCGATCCAGGACCACATCGATCCCCACGATCAGTCCGTCAAGATCATGCAGAGCTACGCCAATTTCTCCGTTGGCGGATCGGTTTCGGTGAACTGCCATGGACGGTACGTCGGACGCGGTGCCCTGGTGAACTCCGTGCGCGCGCTGCAGCTTGTGCTGCCCGATGGCGAGGTCGTCGAGGCATCCCGTCACAACGATGCCGAACTCTTCCGCGCGGCCTCTGGCGGGTACGGGGGTGTCGGCATCGTCACGGAGGTCGAGCTCGATCTGGAGGACAACACCCGGATCGAGCGGAGAGTCATGCCGGTTTCGCTGGGGGACTATCCGGACTGGTTCCGCCAGGAAGTGCTTGGCAATGAGGCGGTCCTGCTGCACAACGCGGACCTCGCGCCGCCGGATTTCGATGCACCGATGGCGATCAGCTGGCTTCGGACCGGAAAGCCGGTCACCGAACCGCGCCGCCTCGTGCCGCGCGGGTTGAGTCATGCGAAGGAACAGAATGTGATCTGGGCGGTGTCCGAGTTGCCGGGCGGCAGCGCCCTGCGCAGGGCCGTGGAGAAGTCCCTCCTCGAAGAGCCGGCGGTCGTCTGGCGAAACTTCGAGGCGAGTCTCGACAATGCCTCGCTCGAACCCAGGACCCGCGCATTCTCGACCTACGTTCTTCAGGAGTACTTCATTCCCGTTGCGAATTTCCGTCCGTTCGCGCAACAGATGGCCGCCATCCTGCGGCGACACCGCACCGGCGCCCTCAACGTGTCCATCCGGCACTCGCCGGCAGACAACACGAGCCTGCTGGCCTGGGCGCCGGTCGAGGTCTTCTGTTTCGTGCTGTACTACAAACAGCGGGTGACCGAGTCTGCCAGCCGGGCGGTCGAGGGATGGACGCGCGAGATGGTGGACGCGGCGCTGCGCAACGGGGGCCGATACTACCTGCCGTATCGCCTGCACGCGACCCCGGATCAGTTCGCGCGCGCCTATCCGGAATCAGTCGCGTTCGCGGCGTTCAAGAAGCGGGTGGACCCCAGGAACCGGCTGCGCAATCTTCTCTGGGATCGTTATCTTGGACTGGCGTAGGCGGTCCTCGGGCCATGGAGTCACTCCCGGGCTGTTCCGGCCTCCGGCCGGGTACGCGGTGCGCGGGGGCGCGCCGGTGCGTGAAATGACTCTGCGCGGGACGCAGTCGCGTCGTTCCGGCCGGGGCCTGTTCACACGATGGAACCGGCCCGGATGTTTCGTCAGGTCGGCCCCGAAAATGAGCGGCGCACCGATGCCCATCGGGTTCGCAATGAATTGGCTTGCGGGTGAACCTGGCCTGTCGGCCTCCACGGGCGCTGGCGGTCGGCTGGCGGTCATGCCGCGCCCCCGCCTCGCGCCAACAGGCTCGGCGATTGGCCTGGCGCGGGATGCGCTGCCTGCCTCGCCATGCACCTCGCCATCATCCCGTGACCTGATGAAATCTCCGGGCCAGCCGTCATGCCGCGCGTGCGACGCGTTTTCCTGACAACGGTGGTTCTGGTCTCTTCTGTGCTCGTGGCGTTCGCTGCCGGTGCGATCGTGGCCATGCGTTCGAATTGGGGTGATCCCATCGCCACGGTGGTCATCAGGAACGAGTCCGGTCGCGCGCTCGATGCGATCCGCATCACCTTCACCACGTGTGGAATGACGCGCACGCTCATCCAAAGACGCTCCGCGCAGCCTTTGCCCTGGCAGGACTCGACGGAGCTCTCGATTCCAATCGTGCTCTGCGGCGAGGGGAGCCACACCACCGAAGCGGTGTTGAGCGACGGCCACATCCTGACGTCCGAAGGGTCATACATCGAAGGTGGGTACGTCGTGACCGAGCGCATCACCAGCGCGGGGATCGTTTCCGGGTTCGCCCGCACCCTGCCGTGACAGGTGCGGCGTGGCGAGCCGGTCGCATGGATCCCTGAAACCGTGCGCTCTCGTGGCTTCCAGGAAATCGCGCAGCTCTGCGATGGTCTGTTGCCGCAGGTGGCAGGGCTGGCGGTGCTGTCGTGGCTGGTGGGATGGCGCTGGGGCCTCGACCTTTACCCGCGGGGCCTCACAACCCTGGCGGGCTTCATGGTCTTCGTCGCCGTGGTGGCGCGTCTCATGCTGCCTCCGGGAGCCATGGAGCACCACCGGTTTTTCCTGGACCGCGCCTTCGGGGACAGCGTGTTCGGGTACCGGTACTGCGCGACGGCGACCGCGGGGGGAAGGATCGGAGCGGACAGTTCGAGCAGTTGCTCCACCCGCTCCATGAGCGTGTCCACGGCCGCCTCGCCCGTCACGGCGCCGTTGCCGGCGAGGATGGCCGCACGCGAGGCGGCGATGGACTTGTCCCGGAGTGCTCTGGCCTCGCCTACGATGGCCACGGCGTGCTCCAGGGTGGTGATGCCGGCATCGACGGAGCGGAGCAGATCGCAGCGGTAGTTCCGGCAGATTTTCGGACGGTCGTCGTGGCACTGGCAGGCGCCGTCGCCACCAAGATAGCTGCAACCGAGCCGCGTGCGAAGTTGTCCCTGCTCCTTCGCGTAGAAACTGCCTCGTTCCCTGAGTTTCTCCTGTTCCTCGGGAGTCACCTCGAGGCGCGAAAACAGCGCGCCGTCACAACACGGATTGCAGGCGACGCAGACGTGGACAGGGGCGGAGGACGTGCTCATGTTCCTGGTCTACGATCCTTGCGGACTCGACGTTAATCGTCCACGTCATCGACCCGGCCCTTGCCCGGAGTCGCCCTTCCCGCGCGGAGAAGTTCCTCAGCGGTCGCTGCGGAAGACCGGCTGTCGTTATCTGCAATGGCGGCATTTGCCGGACGCTGTATTCGGCGTGAGCCTCCGGAACGGTCCGGCAAGGTCACGGGGAAGGGCTGTCTCGGGCTGCGGTGCGGAGCAGGGGCGGCTCTTGTCCGGGATCGCGTTGAGGTTTCCCGCGTTCTTCGTCGACCGGGTCGAACGGGTGCAACCGATCAGATCAGCCCGAAGCGACGCTGAATGAGCTCGATGCGACGCAGTGTCTCCGGCGAGGCATAGCCCAGTGCCTGGATGGACCGCAGGTTCTCCAGGGTGGCCGTGCCTTCGAAGTACGACGAAAAGGCCCTGTTCCTGTCTTCAGCCTCGAGGATGCAGGATCGGACCCACGTCGGCAGTTCGAGAGGCCAGTCCGTCAGTTGCGCCGACTCGTTTTCCAGCGACGGCAACAGGAAGGGCTCCACCATGTCCAGACGGCCGGTTCGCGAGATATCCTCCATGAGGACCTGCAGCGCATGGGTCCCCCAGTTGCGATGCCCCAGTTCGAGTGCGACGCGTGCAGCAGTTGATCGCCGCAGGCGACTTGGGTCCGTGGCGCACAGGGATGCAATCAGTTGGAATGCGTAGTCGAGCGCGTGGAAGCGCTCGGCCGGTTCACGAGCAGTGTCGCGGGAGATCGCCTGCAGATAGATGGCCTTCCGGACCACGGGACTATGCGTGGACTCATGCTCCATCCAGGTGGGCAGCAGGGCGCTTTCGAAAACCTGGTACGTGGCGATGGCATCCCAATAAGCAGATGCGTGTTCGAGGCTCCGGTAGGCATCCTCGAGACCTCGACGCACTTCATCGGCATCAGCGAGTGTCTCCAGAAGCCAGCCGCCTTGGCGCAAGATCCCGGCGCGATCCGGTTTGCATCCGAACAGGTTCAACTGAAAGAGGTCCAGGGGGGTGGACTCATCCCAGGGCACCAGCAGATCCAGGCCGGGGACGAGGCGGTAGATCTGGAATCCGAGGGCCCGGAATTCATCCATCAGGCCAATGTTGGTCTCGGAACCATCCTTGATTTCGAACAGGACCAGAGGCGAATTACGGTCGAGGAATGCCCGGCCTCCCCGCAGGATATTGGATTCCTCGCCCTCGGCGTCGATCTTGAGGAAGTCGACATCCACCAGGGCGTGGCGGACCATGGCCTCGTCCAGGGTCGTGATCTCGATGCGTTCGACAGCACCGGTTGTCACTTCCTCCCGCGTGATGTGGTTGAGTTCGGCGTTGTCCTGCGCCGTGAGGTGAGCGTGCCCGGACACGTTCGACAGCCCACGACGGTCGAGCACCACGTTGCCGAAGCCATTTTCGCGAATGCTTTGCTCCAGGTGCTCCGCGGGAAGAGAAGACGGTTCGAAGCAGACCACCTGGCCCGACGGCCCGACTACGTGGGCGAGGGACAGGGCGTAGACGCCATAATTGGCGCCGATATCGACGACCTTCTGGCCCGAGCCGATGACCTTTCGCAGGAACTTGATCTCGTCCTCGAACCAGTCCTCCTGCTCCAGCAGGACGTAAGGGGTCAGGAGAGTCAGATTGTCTGGAACGCAGATCCAGGTGCCTTGGCCGAACGTGGTGATGTACATCGGTGCTCCTGAGCGCGTTTGCGAGGAACGGCGGGTGCGCGACGGATCAAGCGCGATACGGTGATCGGACGGGATTCTAGCGGTTCGCACCAACAGGCGAATCGACCCGGGCCGTCCTTCCTGGGGCGGGCGGATCACCCCTGCGGGGGCCGGTCACCGCAGGCACCGATGGAAGGTGCCAATGCAGGGTACTCGCTGTCGTCGCACTCGCTGCGAGGCGACGAGTGCCTATCGGTGACGCGGTGCGATTCCCGCGCTGGCAGGACACTCGGGGACGGGGCGGGGCATGGCTCCGCGCGGCCCGGGTGTCTCCTCCGTCCCTGCTGCTCAGTTGGCCGCGACCTCCCGCATGATCTCGGCCCCGAGCGCGTCGAGTTCCGACGCATCGAGCCCGAGCTGAGCGAGGGCGAAGGCGCCCCCGCGCTGCCATTCGGCATCCACCACACCGGCCGCATGCTTGCTGTAGGCAAACTGCGCCACGAGAGCGAGCGCGATGTTGCGCCGCCCGTTGCGACTGACGCCCGCACTCCCGTCTGCAAGGGCGTCGTACTCGTGGTGCCAGAGAATCGCCTGGGCGACGTCGTGGGGGAGCAGCCAGGCTTCTGCGAAGCGAGCACCCAGGCGCGCGTGATTGATGCCGTGCAGCCGCTCCTCGGCATCCGTCACCTTCTCCTCGCCAGCGTCCCGGGCGGCCGAAAGTTGCGGCTTGTAGTGCTTGAAGTGGCCGAGCATCGCCAGAATGCCGCAGTCGCGAAAGAGCGCGAACGTGTAGGCCTCGTCACGATTGCAGCCGGGTACCCGCCGTGCGAGCAGTGCGCTCGCCAGGGCGATTGCCGACGAGCTTTCCCAGTATTCCTCAAGAATGTCGCTGCCGCCGCCGGGAAAGGCCTGCCGCAGCAGGAGCCCGGTCACGATTCGCGCGACGTTCAGCAGCCCCAGCAGCGTGATCGCCTGCTGCACCGTGGTTGCTCTGGAGCGCAGGCCGTAGAAAGGCGAATTGACCGTCTTGAGCATCGCCGCGGCGATGCTGACATCGCTTCCGATCAGCTTGCCGAGCCTGACGATGTCGGGATCGTCCTCGCGCATCTCGCGCATGATCCGGGTGAGCAGTGCTGGGCATGGGGGAATGCCGATCTCGTTGACGATCTGCTCGGTCTCGCGGTCGAGTACTTCGAGTTCGCTGCTCATCACCAGGACTCCCTTCTTGAGTGCGCGCGGGCGCGACACGAGCCATTCGTCCGGGTGTTAACGGTTGTCGTGGCGCTGGCTTGAGCGCGAGTCGTCGTGCGCGGTGATGACGGAACCCGCGCCCGACGCCGAGGGCAGGTCAACCTGGGGAGAGATCCCCTCCGTCAGACCCTCACGACGAGCTTGCCCTTGTTGGAACCGTCGAAGAGCCTGTTGATCGCCGTCGGAATGTTCTCGAGCCCGTCCACCACGTCCACTCTCCACTGCAGCCTGCCATCGCGCACCCAGGGCACGATCTCGCGGAGCGCCTCGTCCTTGCGATTGTAGAAGTCGCTGACGATGAAGCCGCGCACGGTGAGTCGCCGGATCAGGACGGCGCCGAAGTTGTAGGGCCCGGGAACGGGATCGGTCGCGTTGTAGCCGGAGATCAGTCCGCACACGGCCACCCGTCCGAAGAGGTTCATTCGCGCCAGCACCGCGTCCAGAATCGTCCCGCCGACATTGTCGAAGTACACGTCCACGCCCTTCGGGCAGTGGGCCTTGAGGCTGGCGGATACGTCTTCGGCCTTGTAGTCGATGACTCCGTCGAAACCGATCTCCCGAAGCCACGCGCACTTCTCCGCGCCGCCGGCGATGCCCACCACGCGCAGGCCGAGGAGCTTGCCCATCTGGCCGGCGATGGAACCCACGGCGCCGGCGGCGGCCGACACCACGAGGGTCTCGCCGGACCTGGCGGCTCCCACGTCCCTGAGTCCGAAGTATGCCGTCAGCACGATGTGCGGCAGCACGCCCGGATACCGCTCCAGCGACACGCCCGGGTAGTCCACGATCCGCGACACTTCGCCGACGCGGGCCAGCGTGTACTCCTGCCAGCCGAGCATGCCCTCGACCAGCGTACCCTCGGGCAGCGACGGGTCGCGCGAGCGCTCCACCACGCCAACGCCCACGCTGCGCATCACGTCGCCGATCTTCACCGGCGGCAGGTAGCTGGGCACGCCGCTCGCCCAGATGCGGTTGGTGGGGTCGAGGGAGATGAACTTCGTGCGCACCAGCACCTGGCCCTCGCCCGGGTCGGGGACGGGCTCGGTGGCGAGAGCAAAGTCGCCCGGAGCGATGAGCCCCAGCGGGATTCGGGCAAGGCGCAACTGTCGGTTCCGGGAGGTGGACACGGGTGGTCTCCTTGGGGGAAAGCGCCAGTGTAGCCCCGCGTTCGCGGCGCCCGGCGGCGTATCCCGTCGTCGTGCTGCGGAAAGCCCGATCCGCAAATCCGGACACCCGCCGGGGTGGCGTCCGTCGGGGATCACATGACCGTCGCGGTGATACCGACCACGTCGAGACTTTCCGTTCCCTGGTTTCGCGTGAACGCGTCCGATTCGCCCGATGCGCGTGGGCTTTCCCTTTGTGGACGCCGGCGGTAGCCGCGCAAAGGCAGTCCGTCGGCACACCACGCTACGCCGGGAGGTTGGGCGTCCTGCGGACTTCTTCCTGCAGCCAGGCGAGGAACGCCGCGATGGCGCGTTCGCGGCACCGACCTGGCAGCGTCACGAAGTGGTAGCCGTAGTCGGAGGACAGGGTCACGTCGAAGGGGCGAACCAGCCGGCCGGCGGCAAGATCGAAGGCCGCGATGGCAATCCGCCCCAGCAGGACACCCGAACCGTCGATGGCAGCCTGGATGGCGTGGTCGGTCTGGCGATAGTGCACGCCGGCCTTGCCGTCGATGTCGCGGGCTCCGGCCGCCCTCAGCCACTCCGGCCAGCCTACGGCCTTGCCGGGAAAGGCTGCGTGGTCGTCGTGCAGCAGACGGTGATGGTGCAACTGTTGCAGCGTCAGCGTTCCGGTGGGCCCACCGTGCAGCAGGTGCGGCGCGCACATCGGGGTGTACGCCTCGCCGAACAGGCGGATCGCTTCCATGCCCGGGTAATCGCCGCGGCCGTGCCGGATGGCGACATCGATGGCCTCTCGCCTGAGATCCACCACCTTGTTGGACGTGCTGACGTGGACTTCGATGGTGGGATGACGCTCGGCGAAACGATGCAGGAGGGGAACCAGCCACTTGGCTGCGATGGCCGGGCCGCTGGAGACGGTGATCGCAGCCGGCGCCTGCAGGGTCCGCACCTCGCGCACCCCGGATTCGATCAGACGGAAGCCGGTCTCGAGGCCTGGCCAGAGGGTTTTCCCGGCTTCGGTCAGTTCCACGCCGCGAACGCGTCGCTCGAACAACCGGACACCCAGATAGCTCTCGAGGGCGCGGATCTGATGGCTGATGGCGGACGGGGAGAGCCCGAGTTCGGCGGCAGCGGCCCGAAAACTGCCTTGCCGGGCCGTCGATTCGAACACCCGCAGTGCGGTGAGGTGGGGAAGACGCTCGCTCATACAGGTGAGAATAATTCATGTGGCGGTGAGCACAAGTCGTTTGTCACCGGATAGGGGGGCTTCGACAATCGTCCGGGTGGTCACGCCGATCTTCCCGCTCGGTGTTGCCGGAATCGCGTCGCCGCAAACCGGGCATGACCCGGCTTCCACGCGCACCACGGCGAGCAGGCAGTTCGTGGTCCGGATGTTTCGTCACGCTCGACTCACAGGGGGACACCGCTTTGGATCTCGGAATTCGCGGCCGCAAGGCCATCGTGTGTGCAGGCAGCAAGGGCCTGGGAAAGGGGTGTGCCCTGGCGCTCGCGCGGGAGGGCGTGGAGGTCACCATCATCGCCCGGGGTGTGGAGGCGCTGGAGAAGACGGCTGCGGAAATCCGCGCGGCGACCGGCTCGGTGGTGAATGCAGTGTCGGCCGACATCACCACGCCTGCAGGCCGCGCCGCGGCGCTGGCCGCCTGCCCGGCGCCGGACATCCTCATCAACAACGCGGGGGGGCCGCCCCCGGGGGACTTTCGCTCGTGGGACCTCGACATCTGGATCGCCGCCATCGACGCGAACATGCTCACGCCCATCGAACTCATCAAGGCCACCGTGGACGGGATGATGGCCCGTGGATTCGGCCGCATCGTGAACATCACCTCCAGCGCGGTGAAGGCTCCCATCGACATCCTGGGCCTTTCCAACGGGGCCCGTTCGGGTCTGACGGGTTTCGTGGCCGGCATCGCGCGCAAGACCATCGCTCAGAACGTGACCATCAACAACATGCTGCCCGGGCTGTTCGGCACCGACACCATGTTCTCGCGCGTGGAAGCCATGGCGAAGGCGAACAACCTGAGCTTCGAGGAGGCGAAGGCCACGCGCCTCAAGACCATCCCGGCCGGGCGGTTCGGCACACCCGAAGAGTTCGGTGCGCTATGCGCTTTCATCTGCAGTGCCCAGGCGTCATACCTCACCGGCCAGAACTTCCTGACCGATGGAGGTGCGTATCCGGGTACGTTCTGACCTGCAGTCCTTCCGCCGGCTCCGCGGCGCAGGGTGAACGGCAACCGGGGGGCGGGCAGGCAAGGGCTGCGTTCCACCCCGGTGCCATCCAGGGGGCAGCGCACCGGGATGTGGCGGCCAAGAACCCCGTCCTGGCGCCGAGATGCATTTTCCGCAGGGGGGCGTGTCCCCCAGGGGATGGTATCGATCCTGCGAAGGGAAACGGCGATTCCCTTCGGGGTCGACCATGAACCGGAGATTCGCCATGCTGCTTCGCCCCCTTCTCGCCGGCCTGCTGCTCGCCCTGGCCGGTGCTCTGCCTGCCACCGCCGCCCCCCTGAAGATCGGCACCGTCGCCTGGGTGGGGTACGGACCCTTCTACGTGGCCGAGCAGAAGGGGATGTTCCGCAAGGCCGGCCTGGATCTGCAGCTCAAGATGTTCAACGATCCCGCCGACATCCCGCCCGCCATTGCCGGCGGCTCCCTGCAGGGCGGCATGGTGACCATCAACCAGGTGATCGCCGCGGTCGTGAAGGGTCAGGTGCAGAAGATCGTGATGCCCATCGACTTCTCCAACGGTGCCGATGCGATCGTGGCGCCCGTCGCCATGAAGAGCCTCGCGGAGTGCAAGGGCAGGAAGATCGGTCTGGCCCAACTCACACCATCGGACATCCTGCTCGGTTACGCGCTCCGGTCGGCGGGTGTGGCCGATCGCGATGTCACGTTCGTCAACATGGCGCCCGATGCGATTCCCGCTGCCATGACATCCGGGCAACTCGAGGTGGGCGTCACCTGGGAACCGATGCTCTCGCAGTTGCTGTCCATGGAAAAGGGCAAGCGCTACAAGGTGATCTACTCCTCGAAGGAGGCCCCGGGCCTGATCGCTGACGTCCTGGTGTTCGACCAGAAGTTCATCGCATCCAGCCCGAAGGACATCGAGACCGTTGTGCGCGTGTACCTGCAGGCCCTGGACTGGACGCGGAAGAATCCGGACGAGACGGCGAAGATCGTGGCCAAGGCCATGGGCATCAGCCCGAAGGAGGTCAAGGAACAACTCCCCCTGGTGCGCAACGTAGCCGGTACGGACATGCCCAAGGCATTCGCGAGTTCACCCGACCCGCTTTCCTTCCATACCAGTGGCGCCATCACCAGCGAGATCCTCAAGGCGCGGGGAGAGATCACGCGTATTCCTGCGGTCAACGAATACGCCGAGGCGAAGTTCGTCAATGCCGTGGCGGGCAGCCGCTAGGGGGACGCCGTGGCGAAGCCTCTTCTGCGTTACCCCGACGCCCTCGCGCCCACGACGGCAGCGCTCGGTTTCATGGTTCTGGGCTATGCGGGCGGCATCGCGCTGATGGCGTGGGGCGGGGGGCCGGGCTGGCTTCCGGGGGTGCTGCTCACCGCGCAGGCGATGCTGATTGCGGCCTACCTGATCCACGAATGCGCGCACACCGCCGTGTTCCGCGAGACCCGCCACAATGCGCGGCTCGGGCGGCTGCTCATGTGGGTCACGGGCGCCTGTTACGGAGACTACGAGGACGTGCGGGAAAAGCACATGCGCCACCACGTGGACCGCGGCGACGTGATCTTTCTGGACTATCGCCCGATCCTGCTGCGGCACCCGTGGATGCAGCGAATCATCGAGGCGCTGGAGTGGATGTGGATTCCCGCCATGGATCTGTTCATGCACGCGCTGATGTTCGTTCTGCCCTTCACCACGGAGCAGTACCGGCGTCTGCGCGCCCGGGTGATCGCGGTGGCCCTCGTGCGCGGCACCGTCTTCGGGTGGCTGGCGTGGGTCGCCTGGCCGGCGGCCGCGGGGTACGCCATCGCATACTGCGTCATGCTGGTGGTGCTGCGGCTGATGGACATGCATCAGCACACCTACGAGGTGATGGTGACACTTGGCACCGGTCGCAAGGGCCCGCCAGAGGGGTTCGATCGGGACTACGAGCACCGCAATACCTTCTCCAACCCCATGGGCCGCGGCGTGTTCAACCTGATCACCCTGAACTTCGGCTACCACAACGCCCATCACGTGCGGCCTGCGGAGCCCTGGTACCGCCTGCCGGCGCTGGATCAGTCCCTGTTTCCCAATGATGACCAGCAGGTGCTGCCCTTCGGCAACGTGCTGCGCTGCTACGGGCGCCACCGCGTGCGCCGGGTCATGAACGAGGACCACGGTGACATCGGCATAGGCACCGGCGCCGAGAAGGGTCTGGGTTTCGTGGGGGTGTACGGGGTGTCGTTCCTGACGGCGTACTGACCCCGCAAGCGCCGACTGCGGCGCTTGTCCCTGCCCGGCATCCCGCCAGGCTCGGCCGGGGACCGGAGCGCGCTGTGTCCGGTCGGCACCCGGGGAGACCCCGCGCCGGCAGTCAGCGCGGAGCGCTCAGCGCAGAGTGTTTTCCGGGAAAGCCCGGGCGCAGCGGAGATCGCGGCGGACGGTCGCTTCGTGAATGAAGGGCGGGTCGACAACTCCGGCACGGTCACCAGTTCCGGGAATGTCGACCTGTCCGCGCTCAGCCGCTGGTCGGGTTCGGGCAGTTTCCTCCAGATGGCCGGCGATACCCGTGTGGGCGGTCTCATGGAGGGAGGCAGCCTTCGGTTCGAGGGCGGGCGGGTGACCGGTACGGGGACGCTGCGGTCCCCGGCGCCCGTGATCGTGGGGGCTGGCGCCGTCCTCGGCGGACGATTCGGCATGCCGGTGCTGGACGCGGATCTCACGCTGTCCGGTGCCCTGGACTTCGCGACGCCGGGATCCTTCCTGTCGATGGGGACGCACGCGCTGACGCTTCTCGAAGGATCGGAGATCTTCGTGACGCTGGCCAGGGTGCCGGTGTCGGGGGATGACCTCCTGCTGGTGGATGCCGTTGCTGTGACGGGCGCCGGACTTGCCAGGTTGCGCGTGACCGGAGGCGGCGCGGCCGGCTTCGCCCTGGACAGCCGCGGCGGGGATCTCTATCTGGTGACGCTGGCGCCCGTGCCGGAGCCCGGCAGCTTCGTTCTGGGGGGGGGCGGACTCGTCCTGCTCTGGTCCTTCCGGCGGGGCCGGCGCCCGGGCCGCAGCTGACTGGACGGGAACGGCCAGGCGTGTCCGCGGCGATGGGGCGCACGGCGCGGAGATGGCGTCGGGCGCGAGTCATCGGCGGCCCTGGCCGATGACGCCTCCATTTCGCCCGCCGCCACTTTCATGGAGAATCCTCGCATGGCGCCCGAGCTTTCATCCCCCGAGACGCAGACGCTGCCGCTTGAACCGCTTCGCTTCAGCGGCTCCGGCGCGGAGTTCTTCCGGATCTGGATCGTCAACCTCGCCCTGACGGTGGTCACGCTCGGGATCTACTCCGCCTGGGCCAAGGTCCGCAAACTCCAGTATTTCTATCGGCACACGCAACTGGCCGGCTCCAGCTTCGACTACCTCGGGCGACCGACTGCGATTCTCAAGGGCCGCCTGATCACCTTCGGTCTGCTCGGCGTCGGCAACGCCGTCTATTCGATCAGCCCCGTTGCTGGCGTACTCATATGGATTCCCATCGCCGCCGTGCTCCCCTGGCTGCTGGTGCGGTCGCTGCGCTTCCGCATGCACAACACCACGTGGCGCGGCCTGCGTTTCCATTTCGACGGAAGCGTCGGGCGGGGCTATGTCGTCTTCCTGCTTTGGCCGCTCGCGACGCTCGTCACCCTTGGTCTGTTGTGGCCTCGGGCGCACCGCGAGCTCAAGCATTATCAGCATGGCCACACCCGGTTTGGTCGGGCCGCCTTCGTGTTCAATGTGTCGCCCGGGGGCTTCTATCCGGCCTACGCCCGGGCTGCCCTGTTCTTCGTGCTCGCGCCGGTCATCGCCGTGTTCGTCCTGAGTCCGGGTGTGGGCTTGCTCGCTGGCCCGGGGGGCGGCGATCGGACATCCGGTGTGGTGGCCGCCCTGGTCGTCGTGGGCGTGACCGTCTATGCCTGTTCGCTGGCGAGCGGACCCTATCTCGCCAGCCAGATCCAGAATCTCGTCTGGAACCGCACGGAACTGCCGCCGCACCGGTTCGTCAGCACGATCCACTTCGGTCGCCTGTGCTGGATCGTGGCCTCCAATCTCGTTCTGACCATCGTCACCCTGGGTCTGTATCGACCCTTCGGCATGGTTCGGATGGCCCGCTACCGCGTGTCCTGCCTGGCGTTGATGCCCGGCGGCTCCCTGGACCACTTCGTGGGGGACCAGGCGAGCGACGTGGAGGCGTTCGGTGAGGAACTCGCCGAGTCCCTCGACATCGACATCGCCCTGTGACTACCGCCGGCCGCCCTGTGGACGGTCGCTATTTCGACGGTCAGACGTCGATGCCCCGCATCGTCCGGCTGCGCGTCGAGGACGGCCACGCCATCGTGGACGGAGACGGAGTGGCGCGCCGGGAACCGCTGTCCAGGGTCGGCGTTTCGGAACGCCTGGGCGACGCACCGCGCCTGGTGAGCTTCGCGGACGGCGCCTTCTGCGAGGTTCGGGATCACGCCGGGCTCGACACCCTGCTCGGAGAAACCGGGTTCCGTGAACCGTTCGTTGCCCGGTTGCAGCGACAGTGGTCCATGGCGCTGCTAGCCCTGGGGGTGTGCCTCGCAGCAGGCGCCTTCGCCTATTTCGCCGCGCTTCCCTGGGCGGCGCAGCGGGTGGCCGACCACCTGCCGGCCGATATCCTCGACGCGGCCGCCGAACGGACACTCGCTGCGCTCGACACCCACTTCATGCAGCCCTCGGAGCTTCCGGCGGCCCGACGAGAGTCTCTGGTACGCGGTTTCGAACGGATGACACCGCCTGACGGAGACAGGGTGCCGCATCGCGTGGTGTTCCGTCGCAGCCAGACGCTCGGCCCGAATGCCTTTGCTCTGCCTTCGGGCACGATCGTCGTGACGGATGCGCTGGTCATGCTCGCGGCCAGTGACGACGAGGTCCTGGCGGTGCTGTGCCACGAACTCGGTCATGTCCGGAGGCGCCACGCAATGCGGCAGGTGCTGCAGAGTTCGGTGGTCGGGCTGGTCGTCAGCTGGTACACGGGTGATGCGTCCACCCTGCTGACCGCTCTGCCGGTCGTCCTGCTGGAGGCCCGTTATTCGCGCAACCATGAGCGCGAGGCGGACGACTACGCGGCACGGATGCTGAGGTTCAACGCGATGCCGGTGTCGCTGCTGGCGTCCGTGCTCGAGCGACTGGAGTCGTCCCGGCGCGACCAGGGCAAGGGGGATCGGGGGAAGGAGGGGGGGGCGGCAGAGTACCTCGCCTCGCACCCGGCCACCTCGGAACGCGTCCGGGCCATCCGCGGCAACTGAGCGCCTTGTCCCGCGGTCTGGCCGTCAGCCTCCTGCGCCGCCGGCCACTCGCAGTGGTCGCACTCCGGGAGGCCGGGCCCAGCGGTCCAGTGCAGCCAGCAGGAGGTCCTTCGTGAACGGTTTACCCAGATGATCGTCCATGCCGGCGTCGAGACAGAGTTCCCGGTCACCGGCGAGTGCGTTGGCGGTCAGCGCGATCAGCGGGGTCCTCGGGAGCCCTTGGGCTGCCTCGCAGGCACGGATTTCCCGTGCGGCATCGTAGCCATCCATGACGGGCATCTGGCAGTCCATCAACACGAGGTCGAAGGGGCCTTCCTTCCAGGTGCGGATCGCCTGCGCTCCGTCCCCGGCGACCTCGACTTCGCACCCC
The DNA here is from genome assembly GCA_037141795.1 of Betaproteobacteria bacterium. GTDB lineage: Bacteria > Pseudomonadota > Gammaproteobacteria > Burkholderiales. The sequence goes on along the minus strand of JBAXBV010000041.1, from coordinate 261 downwards.
AGGCGCTTCAGCATGGCTACGGCGATATGCCGGTTGACCGGATTGTCCTCGACCAGCAGCACACGCCGGTGAAGGCTCTCGTCTGCCTGCGGGGCAGAGGGCGAGCGAAGGGCGATGACCTGGGGGCCGAGCAACGCCTGCTCGACGGCTGCACGCCTGATGGGATGGGAAATCACGCCGGCGATGCCGACCGAGGAACATTGTGGGTCGGGCTGGGCGAACGGCGCCGTGACGAATATCCTCGGAAGGTTGGCCGGTGGG
>JBAXBV010000040.1:0-23961 GCA_037141795.1 Betaproteobacteria bacterium | reverse complement strand
GCCCGTGGAGGCCGACGGACCGAGTGGCACCGCAAGCCGGTTCGCTGCGAACCCGATGGGCATCGGTGCGCTGCTCATCTTCGGGGCCGGCCTGGTGAAATGTCCGGGCTGGCCCCCGAACCCCGGGAAACAAAAAGGCCCGCTCCTTTCGGAACGGGCCTCGAGGGCCGACTGCTGCACGGCCCCTGGCGCGGCGGGTTACCCCGTCAGCGCCTGGGGTGTGCTCAGGCCGACAGCTGGTTGCCGAGCGGCAGGTTGCGGATCCGCTTGCCGGTGGCAGAGAACACGGCGTTCATGAACGCAGGCGTGAACGGGGGCACGCCCGGCTCGCCCACACCGCTCGACGGCACGCTGATGTCGTGCGGCATGATGTGGACGTTCACGTTCATGGCACCTTCGCCGATCCGGAGCACCGGGTAGTCGCCGAAGTTCGTCTGCTGCACGCGGCCATTCTTGAAGGTGATGTTGGTGAGCTTGGCGATCGACAGACCCATCACCGACGCACCTTCCACCTGCGAGCGGACGCGCTCGGGGTTCACGCAGTAGCCGCAGTCGAACGCGGTATCTACGCGAGGGACGGATACGGTACCGTCCTTGTCCACCGACACGTGCACCACCGTGGCGACATACGACAGGAAGCTGCGCTGGCAGGCGATCCCCATGCCCTGGCCGGGCGGGAGCTTCTTGCCCCAGCCGGCTTCCTTGGCCGCGCGCTCGACCACCGCACGCAGACGGCCGGTGTCGACCGGATAGGTCTCCCACGGGTCGCCGTAGTTCCAGAGATCCTGCGAGACGGTCTTGCGGGGGTCGACGATGCGGGCCGGCCCGATCATCTCCAGCAGGAAGTCCTTGGGATCCTTGCCCAGTTCCGCCGCCAGTTCCGCCACCATGGACTGCATGGCGAAGGCGTGGGGGATGTTGTTCACGGAACGGAACCAGCCGATACGGGTCTTGGCAATCGCCTCACCCGTTTCCAGACGCAGGTTGGGAACATTGAACGGGGTGTCGATCAGGCCCAGGCCCAGTTCCAGGGCGCTCTCGCGCTTCGGATCGGGCATGAAGTTGGACATGAGAGACGGGGAGACGCTGCGATGACGCCACGCCACGACCTTGCCGCTGTTGTCCAGGCCGGCGGTGACGTGCTGGTAAGACACGGAGTGGTAGAAGCCGTGCTGGATGTCGTCCTCGCGGGTCCACACGACCTTCACCGCCTGACCGCCCATCTGCTTGGAGAGCAGCGCCGCCTCGATGGCGAAGTCGCACTTCGACTTGCGGCCGAAACCGCCGCCGAGCAGGGTGACGTTCACGGTGACGTCGGCTTCCTTCATGCCGAGGGCGCCCGCCACGCTGCCGCGGGTGCCGCCAGGGCTCTGCACGCAGGCCCAGACTTCCGCCTTGCCGTTCTGGATGCGGCACACAGCGGCCGGCGGCTCCATGGTGGCATGGTGGCCGTGGGGGATGTAGTACTCCCGCTCGATCACCCTGGCCGCGCCGGCGAGGGCGGCATCCACATCACCTTCGTTGCGCTCGACCTTGCCGGGCTTGCGCGCGGAGGCAGCCATCGCGTCCTTGAACGTGTCGGAGTCGTAGTCCTTGTTGGGACCGTCTTCCCACTGCACGTTCAGCGCGGCACGCCCTTTCAGGGCCGCGTAGGTGCTGTTGGCGATCACCGCCACGCCACCCAGGGGCGCGAAGACGGCCGGCATCGGGGTCGGGGCAATGAAGACGACCTTCTTGACGCCAGGCACCTTCATGGCAGCGGCCTCGTCCCACTTGACGGCCTTGCCGAGCACCACGGGCGGACGCTCGATCACCGCGTACAGCATGCCGGGAACGCGGACGTCCTGGGCGTAGGTGGCGGCACCAGTGGTGATGTCGCGCAGGTCGGTGATGGGCACGTTGCCCTTGCCGATGTAGCGGAACTGCGAGGGATCCTTCAGCTCGAGGCTCTTCGCCTTCGGCGTCGGGACAGCCGCAGCAGCGGCGGCGAGTTCACCGTAGCCGAGGGTCTTGCCGGAGGGGATGTGCACGACCTTGTGGTTCTGGGCGCGAACTTCCGTGTCGGGCACCGCCCAGGTCAGGGCAGCAGCCTTCTCCAGCATCTGGCGGGCGGCAGCGCCGCAGGCACGCATCGGCTGCACGAAGTGCCGGATGCTGCGGGAGCCGTCGGTGTCCTGGTTGCCATACTTCTGCTCGTCGCCGGGGGCCTGGACGATCTTGACCTTGGACCAGTCGGCTTCCATCTCGTCGGCCACCACCATCGGCAGCGTGGTGCGGGAGCCGGTTCCCATCTCGGAACGGTGGGTGACGATGGTCACGGTACCGTCGGGGGAGATGGACACGAAGACGTGCGGATCCCAGACCGCGCCGCCGGGCATGCCATCGGCGCCGGTCTTGTAGGCATTGACGGAACCGCCATCTGCCGCGGCGTCGCGGGGCAGGAACTGGGCGGCCAGCACCAGACCACCGCCGGACACGATGCCCTTGAGCATGCTGCGGCGGCTCACATTGCGGATGACCATCTGATCTTCAGCGAATTTTTCGAAGTTCATGTCAGGCTCCCTGAGCAGCGGACTTGACCGCGGCGTGAATCCGTTGATAGCAACCGCAACGGCAGAGGTTGCCTGCCATCATGGTCTGGATCTGCTCGTCGGAGGGTTTCGCGACCTCGTTCAGAAGCGAGGCGGCCTGCATGATCTGGCCAGCCTGGCAGTAGCCGCACTGGGGAACGTTGTGGGCGCGCCAGGCCTTCTGGACCGGGTGGTTGCCGTCCGAGGACAGGCCTTCGATCGTGGTGACCGCCTGACCCGAGACTTCGCTCATGGGCGTCACGCAGCTGCGCATCGCCTTGCCATTGACGTGCACGGTGCACGCACCGCACAGGCCGGCGCCGCAGCCGAATTTCGTCCCCGTGAGCCCGAGCTCGTCGCGCAGGTACCACATCAGCGGCATCTGCGGATCTCCGTCGAAGCTCCTGCTCTGCTTGTTTACCTTGACATCCATTTCTTTTCCTCCCTTATGTCATCCCGTCGACGAGCTTCCATCGACACCGTGAACGTCGATCCGCTCCGCTCCGGCCGGCCGGACTGGAAAGATCGTGCACAACGATAGCACAGCAGGACACAAGGGAAGCCCCGCAGGAACAGGGATTCGCGCCACCCGGAGCGGCTCGCCGCGGGGACCACTGCCCGGGCAGTCAGTCTTCGAGGAGAACCGCCCCGCCAGCGCGCAAGGCGATGGGCACGTCACCGTCGGGTGGACAGCCCGGGTCGACCCGGGCGAGGAGCCGTCGCCCCCCTGCAGCCGTTCCGGTGACACGGGCGTAGCTGCCCTGGAAGACGACCTCCTCCACGCGCAGCGATCCGAGGGCCTGGTCGCCCGGCTCGGCGGGCCCCACGCGGATCGCCTCCGGCCGGATGGCCACGGTCACGGCCGTGCCCGCCGGGCGGTCTCCCTCCACCACGAGCCGTCCGCAGGGCGTGTCCACGGCTACCCGGCCGTCGCCGCCCGACGCCACGATGCCCTCGATGAGGGTGCTCTCGCCCATGAACGCGGCGGCAAAGCGGGTTCGCGGCCGCGCGTAGATGCGCGCCGGATCGCCCACATCCTCCACCCGGCCGCGGTTCATGATCACGATGAGGTCGGCGATGGCCATCGCCTCCTCCTGATCGTGGGTGACGTGGACGAACGTGCGCCCCTGGGCCCGCTGGATGCGGCGGAGTTCGTCCTGCATCTGGCGCCGCAGGTTGAGGTCGAGGGCCCCGAGGGGTTCGTCCAGCAGGAGCAGGGCCGGCTCGGTGACGAGCGCCCTCGCCAGGGCGATGCGCTGCCGCTGCCCCCCCGACGTGGCGGCGATGGCCCGGCGCTCGTACCCCGGCAGCCCCACCAGCGCCAGGGCGCGCCCGACCCGCCCGGCGATCTCCGCCCGGGGCAGCCCCCGGACCGACAGGCCGAATCCCACGTTGCCGGCCACATCGAGGTGGGGGAACAGGGCGTAGTCCTGGAACACCGTGGCAGTCGGTCGCTTCGCCGGCGGCAACATCGAGACATCCTGCCCGCCGATCAGCACACGACCGGCCGACGGCAGGGTGAAGCCCCCCAGCATGGACAGGACGGTGGTCTTGCCCGACCCGGACGGCCCCAGGAGCACCACATAGGTCCCGGGAGGCACCCGGAGGGTGACGTCGTCCACCGCCACCGTCTCGCCGAAACGCTTCGCGAGTCGGTCCAGGACGAGCTCAGCGGTCGCGCTCACCGGCCCTCCTGCGCAGCAGCGCCAGTTCGAACACCACGCCCGCGGCCAGCGAAATCAGGAACACCAGGGTGCCCGCCGCGTTGGTCTGGGGATTCAGCCCCGTGCGCAGCATCCCCCAGATCACGACCGGCAGCGTCGGGTCGAAACCGGCCAGCAGGAATGCCACGATGAACTCGTCCCAGGAAAACGTGAGCGACAGCAGGAAGGCGCCAGCGATCGCCGGGCGCAGCAGCGGAATGGTCACGCGGAGGAACACCTGGAGTTCGGTGGCACCCAGGTCGCGGGCGGCCTGCTCGAAGCGTACCTGTTCGCGGTCGAACTGGCTGTAGACCACCGCGAAGGCCAGGGGCAGGTTGAGGACCACGTGACCGATGCCCACAGCCGTGAGCGACTTGCCGAGCCCCGCCGCGGAAAACGCGATCAGCAGGCCCACGCCGATCACGAGATAGGACACCGCGAGCGGCAGGTACAGCAGCGCCTCCACGGCGCGCCGCCCGGGCACGCGGTGCCGGGCAAGCCCCCAGGCCGCCAGGGTCGCCAGCAGCGTCGCGACCGCGGACGACGCGACCCCCACGACAAGGGAGTTCACCGCGGACCCCGTCACGCGGTCGGATTCGAGCACCTTGCCGTACCAGACGAGCGACGGCCCCTCGAAGGGCGGGACAGGCACCTGACCCGCGTGCACGGAAAACAGGACGAGCACCGCCACCGGCAGGTAGATGAACACGAACAGGGGGCCCATGACCGCCAGCGCGGCCCAGTCCGGGCGGCGGGCCGCGCTCACGGCCGCCTCGCCGTGATCCAGCGTGCCGCGGCCAGGTAGGCCACCGTCACGCAGGCCATGAGGATCATGGACAGGGCCGATGCCATGGGAATGTCGGCGCGCCGGTTGATCTGCATGAGGATGATCTGGGGCAGCAGCAACTCGGTGTTGCCGCCGAGGATCTGGGGCGTGACGTAATCGCCGATCGCCACCACGAAGGTCAGGAACGCGCCCGCGGCCACCCCGGGCGCCGACAGGGGCAGCGTGACCCGCAGGAAGGTCTGCACCCGACCCGCTCCCAGGTCGGCCGCCGCCTGGCGAAGCTTCGGATCGATGCGGACCAGGCTCGCGTAGATGGTGAGCGTGCACAGCATCACGAAGAAGTGCACGAACCCCGCGACGGTTGCCCCCTGGTTGAAGGACAGCACCAGCGGTTCGTCCACCAGTCCGGTTCCCGTCAGGACACCATTGACCACCCCGTTGGGCGCCAGCACCAGCAGCCACGCATAGGAGCGCACCACATAGGAGGTCCAGAAGGGCAGCACGGCAAGCATCAGCCACAGCCGCTGGCGAGCGGGGGCGATCCGGGTGGCAATCACGTAGGCCAGGGGGTAGGCGAGCAGGACGGACAGGACCGTGACCAGCGCGGTCACCTCGAGGGAGTTGAAGAGCGCGGCGCGGAAGCTGTCCTGGGCAAGGAACCGCCGGTAGTTGTCCCAACCGGGATCCGTGACGAGGGTCAGTCCGTCCCGCCGGAACAGGCTCCAGGCGGCCATGGCGAAGAACGGCCCCACGAAGAACACGAGGGTCCACAGCACTGCGGGCAGGGCGAGCAGCGTCCCCCGGCGGGCGTCCCGCCGGAGTCCGCGCACCTCCGCCGACGGACCGGACGCTGCGGCGCCCGGCCGGTCAGCGACCGCTGCCACGCCGGCGTCCGCCGCTCCGGTGTCGTCGCACCATCACTTCTGGAGGACGTCCGCCCAGAGGTCCTGCAGGGCCTTGTCGAAGGCCTCGGTCGGCGACGGATACGGGTAGGACCGGGCCAGGAACTTCGGCTGCTCGTCCCAGCGCAGCACCTTCTTCTGGGCCGCCGTGAGGGCCGCCTTCCGGTTCGCAGGCATGCCCCAGTAGCACGACGACGTGGCGAGCCGGGCCTGCCCCTCCGGCGAGAGGACATACTGGACGAAGGCGGTGGCGCCCTTCCTGTTGCGGGACGCCGCGAACACGCCGATCGCCTGCTGCCAGCGGATGCCGCCCACGTCCGGCAGCACCCAGTCCAGGTTGGGCTTCTCGGCCATGAGTCCCGCCACGGAGAACTCCCCGCCGCCGGCCACGACGGCCACCTGTCCCGTCGCCAGGGCCGTCTGGGAAGTGGTGACATCGCCCACCAGCGCCGCGTTCGCGCGGATCGCCACGAGCTTCTGGCGGATGGCCGGAAGGTCGGCCTCGGTCAGGTTCTGGGGTTTCTTCCCCAGTGCCACCGCCACCTGCCCGATGATCGGCAGGTAGTAGTCATAGATGGCGATCCTGCCCTTGTAGGCCGGGTTCCAGAGGATGCTCACGTCGCGGGCCTTGTCGACACCGATCTTCGAGCGGTCGAAGGCGATCGCGTTGTAGCCGAACTTCTCGGGCACCGCGTACATCTTGCCCTTCACGACGTGGTATTCGGGCAGGCGCACGTCCTCCGGCACGTCGCCGAGGGGGAAGTCCCGGGGATTCAGCTCGGCCAGCAGGCCCCGCTCCGCCACGCGGCGCACGTCCGTCGAATCCACCACGAACACATCCCAGTCGCCCGGCCTGGACTGCTCGAGCAGCGCCAGGGCGGTGCCCGTGCCCTCGTAGTCCTTCACGTTGACCTTGATCCCGGTCCGGGCGGTGAAGCCCTTGAGGAAGGCGTCGTCCGTGTGGTCGCACCACACGAGCGCGTTGATGGTCTCGGCCGCCAGGGACAGGGCGGGGGAGGCCAGGGCGACGAGCGCCGAGGCGCGCGCGAGCGCGCGAACGAGTTTTCCGGGCATGGGTTTTTCTCCTTGGCTGGCAGGAAAAAACAGGACACAGAGAGCACGCCGCGGATTCTATCCCACGGGTTCCGCGGGGCGGGTGTCGCGCACCATCCTGGCGCGAAGCGCCCGGAAATGTGCTTGACAGCCGATTCCGCAGCGACCTAGATTGCCGCGTCCGCCCAGGTGTCCGGCCCAGCCGGTGCACGGTTCGGAATCCATCACCCGATGCACGGAGACACCCAATGAACAGGACCATCGCCGCCGGGCTCCTCGCGGCCCTCGCCACCGCGCCAGCCGTCGGCGCTGACCAGATCCGCGTCGGCTTCATGAGCACCCTCTCCGGTCCCTCGGCGGCCCTGGGCATCGACATCCGCGACGGCTTCAATCTCGCCCTGAAGGGCAACGGCGCCAAGCTGGGCGGCCTGCCGGCGGAAATGATCGTGGTGGACGACCAGATGAACCCCGACACGGGCAAGCAGATGGCCGCCCGCCTGCTCAAGAAGGACCGCGTCGACGTGGTCACGGGCATCGTGTTCTCGAATGTCATGCTGGCGGTCGCCCCGTCCATCTTCGAGAACCAGACCTTCCTGGTGAGCGCCAACGCGGGGCCCACGGCCTTCTCCGGCGAGGGCTGCAACCCGTATTTCTATGCCGCCTCCTGGCAGAACGACGGATACCACGAGGCCGCGGGCCGGTTCGCCACCACCAAGGGCTACAAGTCCGTGGTGCTGCTGGCGCCAAACTACCCCGCCGGCAAGGACTCCCTCGCAGGCTTCAGGCGGCTCTACAAGGGACAGGTGCTGGACGAGATCTACACCAAGCTGGGCCAGCTCGACTTCGCAGCCGAGCTCGCCCAGGTGCGCGCGGCAAAGCCCGAGGCCGTCTACATCTTCCAGCCGGGCGGCATGGGCATCAACTTCATCAAGCAGTGGGTGGCAGCCGGCCTCAACCGGCAGATGACCCTCATCGGACCGGGCTTCTCCGCGGACGAGGACGTCATCAAGGCCGTCGGCGACCCCATGGTCGGCATGTTCAACACGGCCCACTGGGCCCACGACCTGGGCAACGCCGAGAACCGGAAATTCGTGGCCGATTTCCAGAAGGAGTACGGGCGCCTGCCCACGGTGTACGCATCCCAGGGCTACGACACCGCCCGCCTCATCGACGGCGCCGTGCGCGACGCAAAGGGCCGGATCGAAGACAGGACCGCCTTCGGCACCGCCCTCGCCGCAGCCAGCTTCAAGTCCGTCCGGGGCGACTTCAAATTCAACACGAATCACCTGCCGATCCAGAGTTACTACCTGCGCCAGATCTGGAAGGACCCCTCGGGCCGCATCACCAACAAGCTGGTGGGCACCGTGCTGACGAACCACCCGGACGCCTACGCCAGCGCCTGCAAGATGAAGCCGTGGTAATGCACCGCGGGGCCGCGACCCGCGGCGCGCGCCCCCGCCGCTGACGGTCCCGCCCCCATGGACGCGATCCTCATCCTCGAGCAGACGCTGAACGGTCTGCAGTTCGGGCTCATGCTGTTCCTGCTGGCCGCCGGACTCACCCTCGTGTTCGGCATCATGGACATGATCAACCTGGCCCACGGATCGCTCTACATGGTCGGGGCCTATCTCGCCGCCGCCATCGCCACCGCGTCGGGGTCCTTCGTGGTGGCGGTACTGGGCGCCATGGCGGGCACCGCCGTGGTGGGCATCCTGCTCGAGGTCTCGCTCCTGCGCCGCCTGTACCAGCGCGACCACCTCCACCAGGTGCTGGCCACCTTCGGCCTCATCCTCATGGCCAACGAGGCCGTGCGCATGATCTGGGGCCCCGAGGCCCTGTCGCTCAACATGCCGGAACCGCTCTCCGGCCCCATCGAACTGGGCGGCGGACTGGTCTATCCCGCCTACCGGCTGATGATCATCGGCGTCGGCCTCGCCGTCGCCGGTCTGCTCTACCTGCTCGTGGCCCACACCCGGCTCGGCATGCTGGTGCGCGCCGGCGCCTCCAACCGCGAAATGGCCCGCGTCATGGGCGTGCGGGTGGGCTCCGTGTTCACGGCCGTGTTCGCCATCGGGGCAGCCCTCTGCGCCCTGGCCGGTGCCCTGCTCGGCCCGCTGCTCGCCGTGCAGGTGGGCATGGGCGAGAGCGTGCTCATTCTCGCCTTCGTGGTGATCGTGATCGGCGGCATCGGCTCGGTACGCGGGGCCTTCGTCGGCGCGCTGCTCGTGGGCATGGTCGACACGGTCGGGCGCACCTTCCTGCCCCTGTCCCTGCGGGCCATCCTGCCGCCGCAGATCGCCGGCGACCTCGGCCCGGCGCTCGCGTCCATCCTCATCTACGTGCTCATGGCCGGCGTGCTGTTCTGGCGGCCCCAGGGCCTTTTCCCCGCGCGGGGCTGAGGACACGCACCGGTGGCCATCGATCTCCACCAGCGCCCCCGCTGGCCCCTCATCGCCGCGGTGCTGGCGGCCCTGGTCCTCCTGCCCGCCCTGCTCGCCTGGCTGGACGAACCCTTCTACCTGGTGCTGGCGAGTCGTGTCCTCATCTACGCCCTCGCGGCCACCAGCCTGAACCTGCTGGTGGGCTTCGGCGGCATGGTGAGCTTCGGCCACGCCGCCTTCTTCGGGGCCGGTGCCTATGTGGTGGGCATCGCCGCCACCCACGGACTCGTGTCGGCGTGGGTGGCGTGGCCGCTGGCCGTGGCGGTCCCCGCGCTGGCTGCGGCCGCCATCGGCGCGGTCAGCCTGCGCACGCGGGGGGTCTACTTCATCATGATCACTCTCGCCTTCGCGCAGATGATGTACTACGTGTTCGTGTCCCTGAAGACCTACGGCGGCGAGGACGGTCTCGCGCTGGCGACCCGGTCGGTGGTGGGATTCGGGCTCAGCCTGAAGTCCGACACCACCTTCTACTACGTGACCCTCGCAATCGTCGTCGCCGTGACGGCGCTCCTGTGGCGCGTGATCAATTCGCCGTTCGGACGGGCGCTGCAGGGCGTCCGCGAGAACGAGAACCGCATGGAGGCAAGCGGGTTCCCGGTGTTCCGCCTGAAGCTCGCCGCGTTCGTGCTGGCAGGCGCCGTGGCCGGCCTTGCCGGTGCTCTGGCCGCCAACCAGAACGACATGGCGAGCCCGGCGTTCCTCAACTGGACCCAGTCGGGCATGCTGCTCATCATGGTGATCCTCGGCGGCGTGGGCAGCGTGCTCGGACCGGCGCTCGGCGCGACGGTGCTGCTCGTGCTCGAGGAAATCGTCTCCGGATACACGCTGCACGGGCCGTTCATCGTGGGGGCGGTGCTGGTGGCCGTGGTGCTGTTCGCGCCCGACGGCCTCGCCACGCTCGCCCGGAAGCGCGAACCATGAATCCGGTGATGCGCCTGTCCGGCCTCGTGAAGCACTTCGGCGGGCTGGCGGCCACCGACGGGGTCAGCCTCGACCTCGTCCCCGGCGAGATTCACGCCCTGATCGGTCCCAACGGCGCCGGCAAGACCACCCTCATCCACCAGATCGCCGGCGCGCTGCGCCCGGACGCCGGGCACGTGTTCCTCGACGGGCGCGACATCACGGCACTCACCACGCACCAGCGGGTCGGGGCCGGGCTTGCCCGGTCGTTCCAGCTGACCAGCCTGTTCCGCCGGCTGAGCGTGCTGGACAACCTCGCCCTCGCGGTGCAGGCCCGTCGCGGGTCGAGCTTCCGCTTCTTGGCGGTGGCCCGGAACGACGACGCGCCCTTCCGGGAAGCGCAGACCCTCGCCGCCCGCGTGGATCTCGGCGACCGCACGAGCGCCACGGCCGGCACCCTGGCGCACGGCGAACAGCGCCGGCTCGAGGTCGGCCTGGCCCTGGCCACGCGCCCCCGCGTGCTGCTCCTCGACGAACCCCTGGCGGGACTCGGCCCGGAGGAATCTGCCCGCATGGTCGCCCTCATCGCGTCCCTGCGGACGGAGTGCACCATGCTCCTGGTGGAACACGACATGGAAGCGGTGTTCCGGCTCGCCGACCGCATCTCGGTGCTGGTCTCCGGCCGCCTGATCGCCACCGGGGCGCCCGACGCGATCCGCACCGACCCTGGCGTGCGCCAGGCCTATCTCGGAGACGACCCGGCGCCGGCCGGGACGGAATCGGAACATGCCTGATCGCCCCTCCGCCGCAAACGCCGCCTCCCGCCGGACCGCCCCGATCCCATGACCGCTGCGAACGGGACGCTCCTCGAGATCGACGACCTGCACGCCGGCTACGGCGGCACCGAGGTGCTGTTCGGCCTGTCGCTCGCCATCCGCGAAGGCGAGGTGGCCACCCTGCTGGGCCGCAACGGCATGGGCAAGACCACCACCATCCGCGCCCTGCTGGGGCTCGTGCGCCCGACGCGGGGCAGCATCCGCTTCCGCGGCGAGCGCCTCGACGGCAGGCCCACCGAGGACATCGCCAGGGCCGGCATCGCGCTCGTGCCGGAGGGGCGGCAGATCTTCCCGAACCTCACGGTGGAAGAAAACCTGCGCGCCTTCGCCGCCAACCGCCGCGGAGCCGATTCACCGTGGACCCTCGCCAGCGTGTACCAGCTCTTTCCTCGCCTGGCGGAACGGCGCGGCAACCTCGGCAATCAGCTCTCCGGCGGCGAGCAGCAGATGCTCGCCATCGGCCGGGCCCTCATGACCAATCCCCACCTCCTCATCCTGGACGAGGCCACCGAAGGACTCGCCCCCCTCGTGCGCGAGGAGATCTGGACCTGCCTGCACGCCCTGAGCGCCCGGGGGCAGACCATCCTGGTCATCGACAAGTACGTCACGCGCCTCATCGCCCTGGCGGGGCAGCACACCATCATCGAGCGCGGGCGGGTGGTCTTCCAGGGGTCTTCGGAGGCCCTCGACGCCGACCACTCCCTCTGGCATCGCTACCTGGGCGTCTGAGTGCCCGGGGCGCGCCGTGGCAGCCCGACCGATTCCGTGTCACCGTCCACCCATCCATGTTCCCCCTGGCCGGCCTGCCCCCGGGCGCCGGCCCCTGCTGCCGGAGGCCGAAGCCATGACCGCACCGATCCGAAGACTCATCCGCAATGCCCGCATCTGGGACGGCACGGGCGCCGAGCCGTTTCCCGGCGAGGTGCTGATCTGTGCCAACCGCATCGAGCGCATCGCCCGCGCGCCCGCGACGCTCCCGACCGACGGCACGGAGATCCTCGACGCCCGCGGTCTCACGCTCATGCCCGGCCTGGTGGAGGGCCACGCACACCTCAGCTTCATCGAACTGCCCCGCAGCGTGGAACTCGGCGACACGCCGCCCGAGGAACACACCCTCGCCACCATGCACAACGCCCGCCGGCTGCTCGACCAGGGTTTCACCAGCGCCTTCAGCGCCGCCAGTGCCAAGCTGCGGCTGGACGTGGTCATCCGCAACGAGATCGCCGCAGGACGCATTCCCGGCCCCCGGCTGCGTGCGGCGAGTCCCGAGATCACCGTGACCGGCGGCCTCGGCGACGAGACCCGCCTGCACATGGCGCGCGCGAGCTTCGGGCTCGTGGCCGACGGGGCGGACGAGATCGCCCGCGCCGTAAGGCTCTGCATCCGAGAGGGGGTCGACACGGTCAAGATCAACATTTCCGGGGATGACGCCGCCCGCGCCCGGGGGGACGCGACGGTGATGCGCGAGCACGAGGTCCGGACCGCCGTGGAGGTCGCCCACGACTTCGGGCGGCGGGTGGCGTCCCACTCGCGGGCCAGCCGGTCCGTGATCCGCGCCGTGGACTGCGGGGTGGACGTCATCTACCACTGCGAGGGGGCCGACGAGGAGGCACTCGACCGCCTCGAATCCGTCCGGGACCGCATCTTCTGCAGCCCCGCCATCGCCCCCATCCACAACGCCCTCTTCGAGGCCGAGGCCCGGGGCCTGCCCCGCAACCCGGCGCGGGAGGCAGACCTGGCGCGGGTCCTCGACCAGGCGCAGCACACCTACGCCGAGATGCGCCGGCGCGGGATTCCGGTCGTGATCGGCGGCGACTACGGATTCGTCTCCACGCCCCAGGGCGAGAACGCGCGGGACATCGAGCTCTACGTGAAGCTGTTCGGGTACTCGCCCTGCGAGGCCCTGCAATGCGCCACCCGGGTCGGCGGCGCGCTCATGGGCCTCGCCGTGGGGCAGATCCGCGAAGGCTGGCTCGCCGACCTTCTTCTCGTGCACGGCGATCCCCTGGCGGACGTTCGCATCCTGCAGAACGCCGCCAATCTCGCCCTGATCATGCAGGACGGGCGCCTGCACAAGAACACCGTCCCCGCCTGCTAGAGGGGGCTGGGCGGTTCACGTCGCCAGCGCGAACAGGTCCATGAGATAGAGGCCGCCGGCGCTGCTGAAGGGGATCAGGGCGGCGCGCACCAGGGGTTGTTCGACGAAGGGGACGAACGCGCCTTCCCGCAGGGTTTCCACCGAACGGATCAGCGCCTGGAGGAAGGGGACCGACGGCCCCTTCGGCTCGCCGCCGGCCCCGGCTCGCAACGCCATGGCGCCCAGGCGCCGCAGGGCGGATCGCCGCGCCCGGGACGCAGCCCGCTGCATCTCGATGGCATTGATGCATGCCAGCACGAAGCTCGCCGCCATCACCACCACCAGCCCGGGTGCCAGATCCCAGTTGTCCGTCACCGGCCAGTACGCGGCGATCAGCAACCCCAGCAGCACGAACGGAAACAGCAGCAGCGGCCCGATGTCCGCCGTGATCTCCGCCGCGAACCGCGTGTCGATCCACGCGTCGAGCAGCGCGTCCCGGGCCGGTGCCGGCAGGTCTTCGGGCAGGCCGAGGGATTCGCCGAAGTCCCGGCACGCCTCGGGTGGCCAGTCTCCCGCGGCACGGGGCGTGGTGAGCGCCACCACCAGATTGCGGCACAGGCGGATCGCGTCGTTCACCGCGAACAGCACGAGCAGGAACAGCAGCAGGAGCGACAGGCGGACCACCTGCTCCAGCGCCACGGCTGTCGCCCCGCGCGCCGGGTTGTGGGGATAGCCCGTCAGCCCCAGCAGGGCCCCCGCCGCGAGCGAGAAGAGCAGCACCCACCCGACCGACCGCGCCAGGCGCCAGACCGGGCGCCCCGAGCGGGCGTACTGCGCCCAGAGAACGGCCGCCTGGCCCCGTGATCCCGGATCCGCCCGGACGTCCAGCAGCCCGGCGGCCATCCGCCAGACCGGCCGGTGGTCCGGTGCCCCGCCGAGGCTGAACCGCTGCGCCAGCCGCCGCGCGCTCCGGTCGGCCTCGGACAACAGGTATGCCAGGAAACACGCGCCCAGCACGATGCCGCCCACGCGGAGCAGCACCGACGGCCAGATGCTCACCCCCTCCACCCAGTAGAAGGGTTCGCCCTGCGGGTCGCGGATGCTGCCCAGCCCCCACCACACCACCGCCGCCGGGGGCCCGATCACGGAGAGCAGGGCGAGCGCCGCCCCCGCCCGCTGCGCGAGGCTGCCCCGGGCGAGGCAGTCCATCGCCAGCACGAAGGGGCGCAGGACGATCGGACGGGTCGCCCGCACCAGCGTCAGCAGGGCCACCACGAAGCCGACGGCGCCCAGGCCCAGCAGGAACTGGTCGGCCCCGCGCCCGGTGCGCCGCTCCGGCGGGTGGATCTGGTCGCAGGCGGCAAGGCTCGCGCACCCGCCGGTCACGTCATCCAGCGCCACGGGGCCCGTGCGCCCGAGTTCGAACAGCCGCGCCCGGGCAAGCCACGCGTCGAGCTGGGCGGGTCCGATGCGCGGTGCCGGCGTGCGGGTGTCCCGCGACACCCCCGGGGCCGCCAGGTCCGCCGCCCCGTCGAGACCCGGACAGAGATCGTCGCGGAACGGACTCCCCGACGGCATGGCATTGAACAGGGCCACGCGCACACCGAGGAACGCCGCCGTCTGGTAGACATCCCGGAAAGGCGGCACGTCCTTCTGCAGGCACGGCGCCAGTTCCAGGCCGAAGCTCGACGCCACCACCAGGTTGCGGGTCCACTCCAGGTGCTGTGCCCCCAGGAGCCGCGCATCGAGGTCGGTGGTGAAGAACACGGCGCCGGGCAGCGCCGGCCGCAGGGCGCGCAGCAGTGCAAGCTTGTCGAACAGGTCGCTGCCCAGCACGCCGACCGCACCGATCCCGCCGCGGCCCGCGCCCCGGAGCCGCCGGTCCTCCTCCACGATCCGCGTCGCGAGCCGTCGCAGGTAGTCGAACTGGGACAGCCCCTCGGAAGGCTCGGCGATGCCGCTCGGGAGACCCCGCGCGGCGGACGTGCCGGCAGGTGTCGCCGTCGCCGGGCGCGGTCCTTCCCCGTCGAGCCCCCGCAGGTAGCTGAAGCGCAGCACGCGACACGGCTCACCCGGGGCCTGTTCGCCCGGGGCCCGTTCGCTGGGATCGGTCTCGCACCCGGCCTCCTGCCCGGCCGCCCTCAGGAAGACGATGGGCAACCGACGCCCGTAATAGGTGTCCCGTTCCGACACGATGGCCACGTGCCCGTCGGGTGCTCCGTTCCCGGCGGAGGCGCGAACCGCCACGCCGCGGCGCCCCAGTTCCTCCACCAGGGCGTCGGCCGCCGCATCATCGGTGGCGATCACCCGGTGGAACCTCAGGCCGTGCGCCTGGAAGAGCCACCCGAGCCTGCAGTACCACTCGTCGGGCGCCGAACGGCAGGCCCGGGCCGCGGCCTCGTCGCTCTGGCTGCCCATGAACTCCTTCGCCGGCGCCGTTGCCGCGGCGGAATAGAGGTCGAAGGGCTCGCCGAACCCGCGGCGTTGCGCGGCAGGGCGTCGCTCCTGCGCCTGCAGTTCGCGCGTCATCTCTCGCAGGGTGTGGGAGCCCGCCGGGCCCAGCACCGCGAACCCGAATCGTTCCCCTCCGTTGCGATCCCCGTCGCGCACGCAGTGCGTCCGCACGGCGTCCCGGAGCAGCGCCAGCTGGCGCACCGGCTGCCTCTCGCCGGCCTGCGTGCCGGAGCGGTCGCCATCGGTCCACGTCACCGCCTCGTCCTCCAGCCACAGCACCAGCACCAGGAACCGGTCCCGGCCCGTGTTCTTGCGCCGGAACATCTCGAACGGGATGTCCGTCAGGCCGCGCCAGTTGAAATAGCCCAGGTGGTCCGGGTTCTCCGGCACGAAGTGCCCGACGCTGAGGGCCGACTGAACCGCGTAGCGCGTCCGCCGGCGCCGCTCCTCGCCATCGGAATAGGGGGCGTTCGACACCATCGCGGCCAGCACCTGCAGGTGGAACTCCCCGCCGCGGGATTCCGCGAGCAGCTGGCCGCAGACCGACTCCAGCGACCGGATCCCACCTGCATCGGGAGGCATCCCCGTCGGCGGAACCCGGCGGACCCGCATCACCGCCCCGAAGGGGTCTTCCCAGAGGCGGGCGTTCACGTCCTGCAGGGCCTGCATCCGGGCTTCCGGCACCGGCGCCTCGGGTGAGCGCCTGGGATCCAGCGGCGCCTGCTTCCAGACGAGCACGCCCACCATCGCCAGCACGATCGCGAGCCAGCCGGTGACCGGCAGGCCGCCCAGACTGCGCTCGTTCACGGTCGGTTCCCCATGAGCACCGTGTAACACGGTGCAGGAGCCCCGACCCTGACCTTTCGCAAGGGCCGGCCGGACGCGACGCGTGACCGCCGGAATCGCCGGCCGGGGGTGTCCCCGTGTCAGGGCCCCGGAGCGAGTTCGATGAGGATTTCGTTCCGCCGCCGCCAGGGCAGCGTGAAGGGGTCGTTGTACCGTGCCACCTGCACGGGGGCGGCCAGGGCCAGGCCCCGCTTTTCCGACCAGGCCCGCAACCGCACCGTTTCACGGCTGATGGCCGCCTCGGTGGTCCAGCCGCTGAAGCGCACGGCCACCGCCCGGTGCTCGGGCACGGCCCGCAGCCGCACGCGCGGATCGGTCGGGCGGGGCAGCGTGGCGAGATCGGAACCCGGCGGCATCACGAAGTGGAGTTTCCAGGCGGGTCCCTCGGGCACCACCGTCACCGGCGCGGTCATGGCGATCTTGCGGCTGCTGCCGTCGGCGGCGGTATTGCCACCGAAGATGAAGGCCGCCACCCGCCGGAAGCCCGACCGGCTGGCCCCGTCGAAGTCTCCCTCCACGAGGGTCTCGGCCACGACGAACCCGGGATAGCGCCGCAGTTCGAACGGCGGATCCGACACCAGCACCTCGAACGGCGGTTCCTCGACAGCCACGGCAGCCCCTCCACAGGCCAGACAGGTCAGCCCCACCATCATGGCCAATAACGCCCCGCGGCAGGCGGACAGCCCGGAAACGGCCTCGAACCGCAGGACCCTGGTGGACACCGGCACCTCCCGCCACAGGCTGATGCCCGATCATCGCCGAGGTCGTGCCCTCCTGTCACGGCCCCGGCAACCCGGCCCGAGGTGCTAAAGTCACGGCCGTTTCGCCGCCCGGCGCGGCGCGCCATCCCGAACCCTCCGGAGCAGACATCCCCATGCCCAGCATCGTCGAGTATCAGGTCCAAGGTCACGTCGGCGTCATCACCCTCAACAACCCGCCCGTCAACGCGCTCTCGGTCGGCAAGGGCCTGCTCCAGGGCATCCTCGACGCCCTCAAGGATGGCGACCACGACCCCGCGGTGCGGGTCTTCCTGCTGATCGGCGGCGGGAAGAACTTCTCCGGCGGCGCCGACATCACCGAGTTCGGGAAGCCCCCGGCACCGGGCCTCGCCAACCTGCGCGACGTGCTCGCCTACATGGACACCGTCACCAAGCCCATCGTCGCCGCGATCGCCGGCCCCACCATGGGCGGCGGCCTCGAACTGGCCCTCGGCGCCCACTACCGCTGCGCCCTCACCGGTGCGCAGATCGGCCTGCCCGAGGTGAAGCTCGGCATTCTCCCCGGCGCGGGCGGCACGCAGCGCCTGCCCCGCCTCATCGGCGCGAAGACCGCCCTCGACATGATCGTGACCGGCGACCCCGTGACGACCGAACAGGCCCTCGCCCTGGGCATCGTCGACGAGATCGTCACCGGCGACCTCCGCGCCCAGGCCATCGCCTTCGCCAGCCGCGTATACAAGGACGCCCGCCCCGTCCGCCGCGCCAGCAGCCTGACCACCGCGGTGGAGGGCGACCCGGACGCCTTCTTCGCAGCCGCCCGCGAGCGCATCGCCCGCGAGTATCGCGGCTACCCGGCGCCGCTCGTGTGCATGGAGTGCGTCGAGGCATCGGTGCGCCGGCCCTTCCCCGAGGGCATCCGCTTCGAGCGCGACCGCTTCGAATACCTGGTGGCCACCACCGAGTCCAGATCCCTCCGCCACGCCTTCTTCGCCGAACGCGCGGCCAACAAGATCAAGGACGTGCCCGAGGACACGCCCGTGCGCGACATCCGCTCCGCGGCGGTGCTCGGCGCCGGCACCATGGGCGGCGGCATCGCCATGAACTTCGCCAACGCGGGCATTCCGGTCAGGGTGCTCGAGGCCGCCCAGGACCGGCTCGACAAGGGACTCGACATCATCCGCCGGAACTACGCCGCCACGGTGGCCAAGGGGCGGCTCAGCCAGGACGCCATGGACAGGCGCATGGGCCTGATCACCGGCGTGCTGTCCTACGACGAGCTGAAGGATGCCGACATCATCGTCGAGGCCGTGTTCGAGGAAATGGACGTCAAGAAGGACGTCTTCCGCAAGCTCGACGCCGTCGCGAAGCCCGGGGCCATCCTCGCCACCAACACCTCCACCCTCGACATCGACCAGATCGCCGCCGTCACCGCGCGGCCGCAGGATGTCATCGGGCTGCACTTCTTCAGCCCCGCCAACGTCATGAAGCTGCTCGAGATCGTGCGGGGCGCGAAGACCGCGCCGGACGTCATCGCCACCAGCATGAAGCTGTCGAAGACCATCCGGAAGGTGGGCGTGCTGGTGGGCGTGTGCGACGGATTCGTCGGCAACCGCATGGTGCACGCGTACTTCCGCGAGGCCGGCTTCCTGCTCGAGGAAGGCGCCCTGCCCCAGCAGGTGGACCGCGTCCTCGAGGAATTCGGCTGGGCCATGGGCCCGTTCCGCGTCAGCGACCTCGCCGGTCTCGACATCGGCTGGGCCATCCGCAAGCGGCAGGCCGCCACGCGCGACCCCGCCGAGCGCTACTGCCGCATCGGCGACCTCATCTGCGAACGCGGGCGCTTCGGGCAGAAGAACGGCGCCGGCTACTACCGCTACGAGGCCGGCAACCGCAAGCCGATCCCCGACCCCGAGATCGAGGCCCTCATCATCCAGGCGTCGAAGGACGCCGGCATCGAACGGCGCGAGATCAGCGACCAGGAAATCATCGAGCGCTGCATGTACCAGCTGGTCAACACGGGGGCGAAGATCATCGAGGAAGGCATCGCCCAGCGGGCCAGCGACGTGGACGTGGTCTACCTCTACGGCTACGGCTTCCCGCGCTACCGCGGCGGGCCCATGTTCTACGCGGACACCGTGGGGCTCGAACAGGTGCTCGCATCCATCCGCGGGTTCGAGGCAAGGTTCGGCAAATCCTGGCAACCGGCGGCCCTGCTGGAGAAACTGGCGGCCGAAGGCAGCCGGTTCAACGGCTAGCCACCAGCGGGGTCCGGGTTCCTGCCTCGGGACCGGCCTCCGCTTCACGAACCCGGGACACCGGGGAGCGGCGCAACACTCGGGACCTGGCCCTGAAGAGCAGGCAGAGGAGGAGGGGGAAATGGCGAGGATGACAGGGGGGCGCGCAGTCGCGGAAGCGCTCCGTGTGGAGGGCGTGGAGCACGTCTTCGGGATCGTGGGCACGCACAACTGTCCGCTGTTCGACGGCGTCTACGCCGCGGGCGGCGTGCGCAGCGTGACTGTTCGGCACGAGCAGGGCGCGGCGATGATGGCCGCCGGGTATGCCCGGGCATCGGGGAAAATTGCCGCGTGCTTCGTCGTGCCGGGACCGGGTCTCACCAATGCCCTGACGGGCATGGGCATGGCGTATTCCGAATCGGCGCCCATGCTGGTGTTCGGCGGCCAGAACGCGCTGCCGCAACTGGACCGCGAGGGCGGCCACTTCCACGAGCTGGCGGACTCCCTGGGCGTGGCCGCCTCGGTGAGCGGTTACGTGGCGCGCCTGTCGGCACCGGCGGATGTGCCGAAGGTGGTGCGCGAGGCGATGCGGGCCATGCGCTCGGGGCGTCCGCGCCCGGCCTACCTCGAGGTGCCCCTCGACGTGCAGCTGGGCGAGGCCGAGGTGAACCTGCCCCCGGCGGAGCGCTTCAGCCGGCCCGCGGGCGATCCCGACGCTGTCGCCCGGGCTGCGGCCGCCCTCGCGAGCGCGAAGCGCCCGATGATCTTCGCGGGCGGGGGTGTCGAGAGCGCGAACGCCAGCGAGGCCCTGGCCCGCGTGGCGGACATCCTCGGGGCACCGGTGGCCACCAGCACCTTCGGCCGCGGCGCGATGTCCGACCGGCACCCCCTCGCGGTCGGTGGTGGCTGGGGACGCCTCGATCTCTACGACGAACTGCTGACCCAGGCGGACCTGGTCCTCGTGGTGGGCAGCCGCATCGACATCGTGTCGGACGTGAACCTCGGCGCACGCTTCCCCGACCGCATCGTGCAGGTGGACATCGACCCGGTCATGATCGGGCATCGCCGCCCCGTCGAGGTGGGCGTGTGCGGAGACGCGCGGCTGGTACTGGAGGCCCTCGCCGACGCGCTGCCCGCCCCCCGCGCTCCGTGGTTCGACACCGCCGGCTTCCGGACGCGCAGGCGCGCGCGCCTGGCCGAGCGTGTCGGCCCCGTGCTGCCGATCATCGACGACCTGCGCCGCCACCTGCCGGACGACACCATCGTGGTGGACGACCTCACCGTGGTGGGCTACTGGATGCCGCTTCTGTTCGACACCTACGAGCCGCGCTCGCTGATTCACCCCGGCACCTACGGCACCCTGGGCTATTCCCTGCCGGCGGCCATCGGGGCCAGACTCGCCTGCCCCGGCCGGCCTGTCGTATCGATCTCCGGCGACGGGGGTTTTCTGTTCACCGTGCAGGAACTCGCCACGGCCGTTGCCGAGAAACTGGACCTCGTGGCGCTCGTGTTCAACGACAGTTCCTACGGCTCGATCCGCGTCTACCAGGACCGCATGTTCGGCGGCCGCCACATCGGCGACCAGCTGGTCAACCCGGATTTCGTCAAGCTGGGCGAAGCCTTCGGGGCCCGGAGCCTGCGGGTGGAACCGGGCGAAGTCGGCGCAGCGACCCGGCGGGCCGTCGACGCCGGCGGGGTCTGGATCATCGAGGTCCCGTTCGCGCCCACCGGCCCGGCCACCCTGGTGCCCTGGATGCCCTGACCCGCGCGGGCTTGCCGCCGTCGGCTTCGGGGAGGATATCGCCCCCCCCAAAACGCAAACGGGCGCCCTCGGGCGCCCGTTCCTGCTGCCGGAGAACCCCCGACGTTACTTGCTTTCCTTTTCCATCAGTTTTTCCACCAGTCCGCTCGGCACCTCGGAGTAGTGGTCGAATTCCATGGTGAAAGTCCCGCGGCCGCTCGTGGCCGAACGCAGGAAGTTGATGTAGCCGAACATCTCCGCCAGCGGCACGAAGCCCTGCACGAAGGCCTGCGGACCCTTCTGGCCCTGGTCGGTCACCTGGCCGCGGCGACGGTTCACGTCGCCGATGATGTCGCCCAGGTAATCGGCCTCGGTCACCACCTCGATGCGCATCACCGGCTCCAGCAGCTTGGGACGGCTCATCTTGTGGGATTCGCGGAAGCACGCGCGACCGGCGATTTCAAACGCCAGCGCGGACGAGTCGACATCGTGGAACTTGCCGTCCACCAGCCGCGCCTTGAAGTCCAGCACTTCGTAGCCCGCCACCTGGCCCCGAAGCGCCTCGGTGCGGATCGCGTGCTCCACCGCCGGGATGAATTCGCGGGGAACCCGGCCGCCCACCACCTCGTCGGCGAACTGGATGCCGCTGCCGGCCTCCAGCGGTTCGAAGATCATCTTGACCTCCGCGAACTGACCGGAGCCACCCGACTGCTTCTTGTGGGTGTAGATGTGTTCCACCGTATTCCCGAAGGCCTCGCGGAAGCTCACCTTGGGCTTGCCCATGTTGGCCTCGACGCCGAGTTCCGTGCGCATCCGGTCGATCGTGACCTCGAGGTGCAGTTCGCCCATGCCGCGCAGCACGGTCTGGCCGGTGTCCTGATCCACGTGCAGGCGCAGCGACGGGTCGGCCTTGGCCATCTTGTAGAGCGCCGTGGACAGCTTGTCGATGTCGGCGCGGGTCTTGGGTTCCACCGCAACGCTGATGACGGGGTCCGGGAAGCGCATGCGCTCCAGCAGCACGGGACTGTCGGGATCGCACAGCGAATCGCCGGTCTCGGTTTCCTTCATGGACACGAACGCGCAGATGTCACCGGCGCGGGCTTCCTCGATGTCCTTGGTGACGTTGGCCTGCACTTCCACGATCCTGCCGATCCGCTCCTTCTTGCCGCGGGTGACGTTCTGGAGGGTGTCGCCCTTCTTGATCACGCCGGAGTAGACACGCACGAAGGTGAGCGTGCCGAACTGGTCGTTGATCACCTTGAAGGCCAGGGCCCGGGCGGGGGCGTCATCCTTGACGTCCTGGGTACCAACGGAATTGCCGTCCGGGTCCACCAGCGAGATTCCGCCGTTCTCGCCAGGGAAGGGCAGGTAGTCCACCACGGCGTCGAGCAGTTGCTGCACACCCTTGTTCTTGAAGGACGAACCACACAGCACCGGGACGATCTTGCCGGACACGGTGCCCTTGCGCAGGCAGGCCTTCAGCACCGCAGGGTCGTACTCGCCGGTTTCCACGTACTGCATGAACGCGTCGTCGTCCATGGCGAGCGCGCCTTCGATCATTTCCTCGCGCAGCTTCGGGATGCGGTCGATCCACTCATTGTCGTAGGTGGCTGCGAAGGTGAAGCGGCTCTTCAGCTGGTCGAGGGGGATGCTCTCCCAGGGGGAATCCTTGTCCTCTTCCTTCCACACGTAGCCCACGCCCGCCACGAGGTCGGCCATGCCCACGAATTCGTCGTGGCTGCCGATGGGAACATGCAGCAGGATCGCGTTGGCGCCCAGGCGCTCGCGGATGCCGGTGACGGCCTTCTGGAAGTTGGCGCCCATGCGGTCCATCTTGTTGATGTAGCACATGCGGGGCACGTTGTACTGGTTGGCCAGACGCCAGTTGGTTTCGGTCTGGGGTTCCACGCCGGCCACGCCGTCGAAGACCACCACGGCGCCGTCGAGCACGCGCAGGCTGCGGTTCACCTCGATGGTGAAGTCCACGTGCCCCGGGGTGTCGATCACGTTGATCTGGTGGCCCTTCCACTCGGTGGAGACCGCCGCGCTCTGGATGGTGATCCCGCGCTTGCGTTCCTGCTCGAGGTAGTCGGTGGTGGTGCTGCTCTTGCCGTCCTTGGTATCGTGGACGTCGACGATCTGGTGCTTGCGGCCAGTGTAGTAAAGCACCCGCTCGGTCGTGGTCGTCTTGCCCGCGTCGATGTGGGCGATGATGCCGATGTTGCGATACAACTCGAGCGCCTTCTGCCTGGCCATGTTCTTGCCTCGTAGGGGGAAATAGAGCCGCCATTGCGGCGGTAAACCTGCGATTTTAGCCGCACTCAGTTAAGGAATTCCAGCGTTTTTCCATGGCGGACGGTAATTTTCCCGGTTCCCGTCCGTTCGTCCGGCCCTGTGCGGTCACGGCCATCACCACGCACCGGATACCCGACCCGACCAGCACCCGGTGAACCCGCCCCGCGCATCCCGCTGCAGGAGGCGGAGAGGCGTGGCGGACGGCCGTGCAGGGCATGGCCGCCCTGCGAACCCACCCCCACCCCAGCCCTCCCCCTGAAGGGGAGGGAGAGACGCGGTGTCGCACCCCGGGGGCGGGCGCCTTCAGCAGGATCGACCGCGTTGCGGCGGGTCCAGGTCGAGGGGGGTGATGACATCGCCGGGGTATCCCGTTCGGCACCCACCCCGGCCGTCCCCCTGACGG
>JBAXBV010000039.1:0-25391 GCA_037141795.1 Betaproteobacteria bacterium | reverse complement strand
CTAACGGCGAGCGGCGGGTATGTCCCGTTCAGGTACGTGACCGGCAACGGCGTCAACGTCACCAACAACGGCAGCGGAAACCCCGACGACGTCGCCCAGAGCCCCGGGTACTTCCTCGGCGTGGATCCCTATCTGGCAACAGGGACCTTCCAGACAAGTGGCAGTGCCGTTTACGCCGGCCTGACTGATCTTCCCTCGCCTGGCGATCACGACTATCAGGACTTCGGCGTGCGCATCAGCGTGGTGCCCGAGCCCGAAAGCATGGGGCTGCTGGGACTGGCTGTCATCGGGTTGATGGTGACCCGACGCCGGCGCTGACCGGAGGGCTGCGACGGGGGCGCAGGCGCGCCCCCGTCGCAGCCGCAGGCGGCGTTACTCGACCCGAACGCCCGCCTTCTTCGCGATGACGCACAGGCGGTCGATTTCCGCCTGCACCCAGGCGCGCAATTCCTCTGGGGTGGAGTGCATCGGTTCCGCACCGAAGCCCGCGGCGAACTGCCGCAACGATGCGTCCTCCGAAGTCTTCGCCATGGCCGCGGCAAGCCGGTCGATCACCGGTCGCGGCGTTCCCTTCGGCGCGAAGAACGCCCCCCACGTGTAGGCCTCGAGCTCGGGCCGCCCGAGTTCGGCGAAGGTGGGGGTATCCGGCAGGACAGGCACCCGTTTCTTCGCCGTGACGGCCAGGGCGCGCAGCTTGCCGGATTGCACGTGGGGCAAGGCCACCGCGGGAAAGGTCATCATCAGGGGCACCTGACCGCCCACCACGTCGGTGAGGCCCGGCGCTTCGCCCTTGTAGATGACCGGGCGCAGGTTCGCCCCGGTTGCCTGCAGCAGACGTTCCATGTGCAGGTGCTGGACCGTGCCGAGCCCCGGGGATGCGAACGGCAGGCCGTCGGCCTCCGCCTGGCTGCGCTTGACGAGCTCGTCGAGCGAGCGGATGCCGGTGGCCGCGTTGACCACCAGCATCATCGAGCCCCGCGTGCGCAGCGAAACGGGCTCGAAGTCCCGCAGCGGATGCACCCGCAGGTTCGCGAACACGCAGGCATTGAGCGCGTGGGTGGAGATGTCGCCCGCGATCAGCGTGTACCCATCCGGCGTTGACCTGGCGACCGCCTCCGTCGCGATCTGGCCGCTGGCGCCGGGCCGGTTGTCCACGACGATGCGCGCGCCGAGGAACTTCTCCATGACGGCCGCCGTGCGGCGCGTGCCCGCATCGGCCACGCCTCCGGCGGGCCAGGGCACGACAACGCGGACCGGGCGGTTGGGATAGGGTGCCTCATCGGCCCGCGCTCGCGACACGAGTCCGGACGCCACCAGAGCGGGGACTGCGGCCAGGGCAAGCCGGCGGCGCGGGTTGCAGGTGGAATTCTTCATGATGTTCTCCAGCGATTCAGGTCTTCAGCACTTCGGGCATCCACACCCGCGTGACACGGTCGGCCCGGAAGAAACAACGGCCGAACCGCGCCAGCGCAGCCCGGTCGATGTCGAACCCGAGCCCCGGGGCAGTGGGTGGGTCGAGCACGCCGTTCCGGTGACGCCAGGGTTCGGTGAGCAGCACGTCGCGGGCCTCCACGGTCCAGCCCGGGGGGCTCAGGGGATACTCGAACGGGTGCTCGTTGGCGAACCCGGAGCCCAGCAGGATCTGCAGATTCACGCCGAAGCCGATGCCGTTGCTCCACGTGTGCGGCGTGAACCCCAGGCCGTACTGGCGGCACAGCCGCGCCACTTCCATGGTCTCGGCGATGCCCCCGGTCCACATGGCATCGGGCTGGAAGATGTGATAACAGCGCTTCTCCACCATGTGGCGCAACTCCGGCAGCCCGGCGGTATGCAGTTCCCCCCCCGAAATCGGCACCCGGGTGGAGTAGGCCGAGAGCTCGGCCATGTCGTCGAACCACTCCATGAAGAGGGGCTCCTCGATCCACGCCACGCCCACGTCGGCACATGCATCGGCGAAGCGCTTGGCCCGCGCGAGGTCCCAGAGGGGTGCCTGCGCCTGGTGCGTGAGCCGGAAGGCCTGGTTGCAGTCGACTGCGATCTTCATCCGGCCCTCGAGCGCCCGCGCGGTTTCCTGCACCTGCCGGATGTCCACGGCCTCGTCCCAGTCGTGCACCCGGATCTTGAAAGTCCGGAAGCCCTCCTCGTGGCGCTGCCAGGCCTCCTCGATGCGTTCCCCGGGCGTCTTCACCTCGCCCGAGGAGGCATACAGGACCACCGGCTCGGCCCGGCCGCCGAGCAGGGCGTGGACCGGCTTGCCCGCGAGCTTCCCCTTGATGTCCCAGAAGGCGGGCTCCAGCCAGCCGTTGAGCACGCCCGACACCGCCATGACACCGATGCGCTCCCGCATGAGGGCAATGTCGGTGGGGTCCTGTCCCAGGAAGAGATTGGCGACGCCATCACCGATCCCCGCCCGCTCGCGCCCGGCCGCGGAAAAGGCGCTCCAGCCCTCTACGCCGTCGTCCGTGGCGAACCGGACCAGATAGAAAAGGATCTTGCTGCGCGCGGGTCCGGGCACCCAGGCGGGGGAGAACGGGGCCGGCAGGGGCCCTTCGACGTAGAACAGTTCCACCTGATCGATGACGGGCATCGATGCACTCCTCCCCTGGTTATGGCTGTTGTCCGGACGTCCCGACCGGGAGCGGAATATGCGCCGCCCGCCGGCCGATTGTGCACCAACCGGCGGGTACCTCCTCACCGACCGGGTCGCGAGCCTTCGGCCGCCCTCGCAAGCAACCCCACGCCGGAAAGGGTTTCACCCCGTCCGGGCAAGCGCCGCGGCGACTGTAGGGACTTGCCAAACGATCCCTGTCAAGTTTTGTCCGGCGGATCCGTTGACGCTCTTGCGGGTCGGTACCGGCGAGCGAATGACTCGCAGAGGCATCCGGACCTGCCCGCCCGGCCCCCCGCGGAAAAGCTGGCCCGGCGTCCGAACGAATCGTTGAAAGACTCACGCGAACCAGATGAATCTTGCAGCACGCACACTCCTCGTCGCGCTCGCCGCGACGTGGCCGGATCCCGGCGATGCGGCTGACGCGGACCGAACCGGGGCGCCCGAAGGCGCCCGGGCGGCCACGGCTGCGCGGGTGCGGGCTGCCACGCTGCTGGCCGTCGTCCCCGGGGACGCAAAGGATTCCGGGACGTCTTCCGCACCGGCATCGGACCCGCCCCGCCCCCCGGAAGCACTGCGGCCCCAGGCGCCGGGCGCCGCCCAGGCCGCCCCCATCACCCTGGCTGCGGCGTCAGCCGATGGCGCGGTGGCGGCCGGCCCGGAGCCTGCCCGGCCCAGGTCCCTCCAGGCAGCCCGTGCAGCGACCGATGCGCGGATCCGCGCCGCAGCCGCCCTGCCCACCCCGGCAAACAGCCCGTCCGTTACGCCGCCTCCGGTGACCCCGGCAGCGCCAGAAGCCACCGCGCCGCGGGCTTCCGATGCCGCCGGGACGACCACCGCCCCGGACGGCAGCACGACACCCGCTCAGAACACCACCCGGCCCAAGTCCCTCCAGGCAGCCCATACGGCGACCGATGCGCGGGTCCGCGCCGCAGCCGCCCTGCCCTCGCCGGCAAGCAGCCCGTCTGTTCCGCCGGCTCCGGTAACCCCGGCAGCGCCAGAAGCCACCGCCCCCAGGGCTTCCGATACCGCGGGCCCAGCGGGGACGACCACCGCCCCGGACGGCAGCACGACACCCGCTCAGGACACCACCCGGCCCGGGCCCCTCCAGGCAGCCCGTGCGGCGACCGATGCGCGGGTCCGCGCTGCGGCCGCAGTGCCCGCGCCGGCAAGCAGCCCGTCCCTTCCGTCCGCTCCGGTGACCCCGGCAGCGCCAGAAGCCATCGCCCCCAGGGCTTCCGATACCGCGGGCCCGGCCGGAACGACCGTTGCCCCGGACAGCAGCGCACCACCCCCTCAGGAATCCGCCCGGCCCAGGTCCCTCCAGGCAGCCCGCGCGGCCACCGATGCGCTGGTACGCGCCGCAGCCGCTCTGCCGACGCCCGGTGGCGCTCCGGTCACGACCGCCCGCGCTGCACCCGCCGGGCCGAAGGCGACGCCCGCGAAAATCACGATGAGCCTCAAGCCGAGGCCGGATGTCATCGTTCCGTTTCCCCAACCGCTCGCCGACATGGGTTCCGGACCCGGAGACGCCGCACGGCCCGCGGAGGCAGCGCGGGAGACGCCCCCGCTCCCGGACCCCATTGTCGTCGCGCGCGCCCAGCCCCCCGCAGCAGGCCCGAACACGGCGAGCGCGGTGGAACCGGTCGTGCCGCCCCCGGCCGTCGCTGAAGCCCACGCCACGGCGCCCCGCCCCGGCGACGGGCCGGCGCCGAAGACCCCTGCGGGCGCCCGCCCGGCCCGGGACTGGCGGCCACGGGCGACGGCCGCGGCGACCACCGCGACGACTCCGCCGGCACCTGCGACACCCGCCACGCCGGAACCGGCGAACACCCCGCCTTCCGGCAACGGTACCGAGAGCGTCGACCTCTCCCGCCCGCCCGCCATGGCGCAGAACAGCGCCCCGGCGCCGGGCGTGACCGAGAGTGCGCCCGCTGCCTTGAGGGAACTGCTGCGCGGCTATGTGCGCACCGCCCTCCAGAACAACCCGCAGCTGCTGCAGAACGAGGCCGACAGTCGGGCCGCGGAACACCGCATCGGCGAAGCGCGCGGCAACCTCTACCCCCGTGTCGCGCTGTCGGCCACGGCGTCGAACGAGCGCCAGGACCGCGAACAGACCCAGGTGGTCACGTTCGACCAGCGCGCCGGCCAGGTGCGCGTGATCATGCCGCTCTATGACCGCACGGCAAAGGCGCAACTGGCCCAGCGCCAGTCCGCATCGGTCAGCGCCGACTGGCGCCTCACCGACGTCCGCGAGCAGCTCATGCTGCGGGTCGTGGAGAGCTACATCGAGCTCGTGCGTTCCCTGCGGCTCGCCACGCTCGCCCAGGAGAACCTCAAGAACCACCGGGCCTACGTGGCGCAGATCAAGGAGATCGCCCGGTTCGACGTGGGCCGCTCGGCGGATGTGTCCACGGCCGTGGCCCGCACATCGCTGGCCGAATCGGTACTGATCTCGCGCATCGCCCGCCTGGATGCAGCCCGCACGCAGTGGCGGCAGCTGACGGGCACCAGCGCGCCCGCGGACCTGCCGGACGCCTACGCCGTGGATCTGCCCCCGGACCTCGATTCCGTGCTGGCTGTGGCGCTCACCGGACACCCGGCCCTGCAGCTCGCTCAGGCCGACATCGTGGTGGCGCGTGACGGCGTCGAGCTCGCGGCGGCGCCCTACAAACCCAAGCTCAACATCGAGGCCAACTCGCGCTTCGGCAGCGACTGGGGCGGCTTCGTCGGCACCCAGACGAGCCGCTACGTGGGCGTTTCGGCCGAGATTCCCGTGTTCTCCGGCTTTGCCGATCGCTACGCGGGCAAGGCCGCGGCGGAGCAGGTGCAGGCCGCGCAGCACGCCTACGACCGCATTCGCGACGAACTGCGCCGCCGCACCGAGCAGGCCTGGTACGACCTGCAGTCGAACGCAGCCTCGCTGCGATCCTTCGAGGACTACGCCCGCAGCGCCCAGAGCATGGTCGAGGCCACCCGGAACCAGTTCCGGATCGGTCGCCGCACGCTGCTCGACGTGCTCAACGCGGAGAACGAGCTGTTCACCGCCCGCTCCAACATCGCGAGCACCCGGCAGGACCTGACGCTGGCCAGCTGGCGCCTGCACAGCGTGCGTGGACGCGTCGCCGCGGAGCTGGACCTGTGACCCGCAGCCGCCTCTGGTGCGCCCTCGCGCAACTGGCCTTCCTGCAGGGCCGGCGCATCGCGCCGCGTGACCTGGAGGCCAGGGCCGCGCGCCTGCGCGAAACCGACGATCACGCCGTCGCGGCCTGCGCGCTGCAGGAGCACGGGTTCCGGGTCGAACTGCTCGAGCGGCCCCTCGATGAACTGCCGCGCCAGCGCCTGCCGATGCTCATCGTGCTGCGCGAGGACGGCCCGGTGGTACTGAAGGACCTCGACCCGGACGGCGCGCTGCTCTGGCGACCCGGGGACGGCGACGGCACCGACGGCACCATCGAGCAGCTGCCCCTCGAGCAGCTCGCGGCGCGCTACGAAGGTGTCGCGATCGTCGCCGAGCCGGCCGCGGCGGAATCCCTCCCGGACCCGCACGAGCCCGAAGCCGGCGCGCCGCGTGCCGGCTGGTTCTGGGGCGTGTTCCGCCTGCTGCGGCGCCACTACGGGGACTGCGCCGTTGCCGCGGTGCTGGTGAACCTGCTCGCCCTGGGCGGCTCCCTGTTCTCGATGAACGTGTACGACCGCGTGATCCCCAACGGCGCGTTCAACACGCTCTGGGTACTGGCGATTGGCGTGACCATCGCCGCGGTGCTCGAATTCCTGCTCCGCACGCTGCGGGCCCAGCTGGTGGATCACGCCGGCAAGCGCGCCGACCTCCTGCTGTCGGCCACCATCTTCCGCCAGGTGCTGGGGCTCAAGGCGAAGGATCGACCGGCTTCGAGCGCGCAGTTCGCCAGCCACGTGCGCGACTTCGAATCGGTGCGCGACTTCGTCAGTTCGAGCACGCTGGTCGCCCTCACGGACCTGCCCTTCGTCGTGCTGTTCCTCTTCGTGATCGGCCTCTTCGGCGGCCAGATCGTCTGGGTACCGGTTGCCGGGTCCGCGCTGGTCCTCCTCGCGGGTCTGGTCTCCCAGTGGCCCATGCGACGCTCCATCGAGCAGTACCAGTACGAGAACGCCCAGAAGTTCGCCTACTCGGTCGAGGCCTTCGAGCGCCTGGAGACCATCCAGGCCCTCGGCGCCATGGCCGAGGTTCAGGGTCGCTGGGAACGCGTGTGCGCCGTATCCGCCCGCAGCGCCATGAAGGGCCGGATGATCTCGGCGGCGGCGCTCAATTTCACCCAGCTGGGTCAGCAGGTCACGGGCACGGCACTGATCGTCTGGGGCGTTTACCTCATCCTGGCGGGTCAGATGACCACGGGCGCGCTCATCGGCTGCAGCATCCTGGCGAGCCGCGCCCTGACGCCCATGGCCCAGGTCGCAGGCCTCATGACCCGCTGGCAGCAGGCACGCGCCTCCTTCATCGCCCTGCACCGGGTCATGTCCGTGGCCGGCTTCTACGACCCGCGACGCACCTACGTGCACATCGAACGCGCCCGTGGCGAACTGACGGTGCGCGAACTCGCCTTCGCCTACCCCCGTTCCGAAACCCGCGTGCTGTCGATCGACCGGTTGTCCATCGGGGCCGGCGAGACCGTGGCGATCATGGGCCCGGTGGGCTCGGGCAAGTCCACACTGCTGCGTCTTCTCGCCCGCCTCCAGGAGCCGGACAGTGGTCAGCTGCTGCTCGACGGCATCGACGCGGCCCAGATCGCACCCGCGGATTTCCGCGCGCAGATTGCCTGGGTCGGCCAGGACCCCGTCCTGTTCAGGGGCAGCCTGCGGGAGAACCTTCTGATCGGCGCCCGGCGGGTGAGTGACGCCGACTTTCTCCGCATCATCGAGCTCACCGGGGTCCTGCAGCTCGCGAACAACCACCCCCACGGCCTGGACATGGCCGTGGGCGAAGCGGGCAGCATGCTTTCGGGCGGACAGCGGCAGATGGTGGCACTCGCCCGCGCTCTGCTGTCCGATGCGCCGGTGATCCTGCTCGACGAACCCACCAGCGCCTTCGATGCTCCCCGGGAACAGGCCCTGATCGCGGGGCTGCGCACCGCGCTGGCGGGGCGCACCGTGGTCATCGCCACGCACCGCCCGGGTCCGCTCGAACTGGTGTCGCGCATCGTCATCCTGGACCGGGGCCACGTGGTGGCCGACGGCCCCCGGGACCATGTCCTCAACGCCGTCCAGACGGGTAGCGTGCGGCGCGCCCCGCCCCTGCGGGACGTGGGAGCGGCTGCCATGGGCGGAGGACCACGCTGATGCTGGGGCTCAGGATCGCCTCTGCCCGGTCGGCCCCCGGCCCGGACCCGGCCCTGGCGGCGCGGATCGGCCGGCTGCGGCGGGACAACCAGCGCGCTGCGGACGCGGACATCCGGGCGGACATCTATCTCAGCCGCCTGCACGAGGATCTCGGGTGGTCGAGGTGGGCGCTCTACTGCATCGCGGTCGTGCTGGCGAGCTTCCTGGCCTGGGCCGCGCTCGCGACGCTCGACGAGGTGACCACCGGTTCGGGACGGGTGATCCCGAGCAGTCGCGAACAGGTCATCCAGAGCCTGGAGGCGGGGGTGATCTCGGAGATCCTCGTCCGGGAGGGCCAGTCGGTCGAGGAAGGCCAACCCCTGCTGCGGATCGACGACGTGCGCCTGGGCGCCAATGTGGCGGAGAGCCAGTCCCGGCTCGACGCCCTGCGGCTGGCAGCCACGCGGCTGCAGGCGGAGCTTCGGGACGCCGAGCCGGTGTTCCCGGCGGAGATTGCGACCCGCAGCCCGCAGCTTGTCCGCTCGGAACGGGGCACCTTCGCCGCCCGCAGGCGGGCCCTCGAGGCGTCGGTCCGGGCCCAGAGCGAAACGCTGCGGCTCGCCGAGGACGAGCTCCGGATCACCGAACCCATGGCCGCCAAGGGGCTGGTCTCCGATCTGGACGTGATGCGCATCAAGCGGACGATCGTCGAGGCCAGGGGGCGGATCACGGAACTGACCGGCCGCCACCACTCCGACGCGGCGGCGGAACTGGCCCGCGTGGAAGGCGAGCTCGGCGTGCAGGGCGCCACCCTCGTGGGGCGGGAAGACTCCCTCAGGCGCACCGTGCTGCGCGCGCCCAAGCGCGGGGTCGTCAAGAACATCCGCGTCAGCACCGTGGGCGGTGTGGTGCAGTCGGGGCAGGACCTCCTGGAGATCGTCCCCGCCGACGACAGCCTGCTCATCGAGACCCGCATCCGTCCCGCCGACATCGCCTTCCTGCGGCCCGGCCTGCCGGCCATCGTCAAGGTGAGCGCCTACGACTCCACCGTCTACGGTTGGCTGGAGGGCGAGGTCACCCAGATCAGCGCCGACACCATCCGGGACGAGGTCCGGCGTGACGAGAGCTACTACCGCGTCGTGGTCAGGACGGCCACCGCCGCGTTGCGCACGCCCGACGGCCGGGCCCTGCCGATCATTCCCGGCATGCAGGCCCAGATCGACATCCGGACCGGCCGCAAGTCGGTCCTGAGCTACCTGCTCAAGCCCGTGATGCGGGCGCGTGAAGCCATGCGTGAAAGATAGGAACCGCGCCATGCCCCGACCCGTGCTCCCCCGGATGCTGCCCCTTGCCCTCGCCTGCGCCTGCCTGGCCGCCAGCGCGGCGGCCGCGCCGGCGAACAAGCCCGTCACCACGGCCCTTCGCCCCCCGCAGGGCAACGTTGCGCCCCGCCCGCCCCAGCCCTCGCCCGAGGTGGCCGCGGACCGGGCCCGCACCCAGGCCTACGTGGACGACATCTCTGCTGACCGGGGCAAGGCCACCGACGATGCCCTGTCCTTCGGCGACCAGCTCGACCCCGCGCTGCGTGCCCTGGCGACCCAGCCCCAGACGCAGGCCGGCGGGACCTTTGCCCGCGCCAGACCCCGGCAGCGCGATGACGCGTCCCTGGCTGCCCTCCTCGGCCGCGTCAACACCACGCCGCCCCCGTCCCCGGCCCGGCTCGCCCGACGCGAGGCCCCGGCGCCCGAAGCAGCGAAGGGGCCCGTCTTCACCCCCGATGTCTCCCGACAGAAGTCGAGCTTCGCGCAACTCGTCGGACGCGATGCGGTGGACCTGCCCATCACTGGGGACGTGTCCGCGGCAGGATCCCAGACGCGAACGCCGGCGGAGGAGACCTGGTCGCTGCCCGACATCGTGACCGAGGGCATCGCCTACAGCCCGGTTCTCCGGCAGGCCGTGGCGCAGCTGGAATCGGCGGAGGCCAAGACACGCCAGGCCCGGGCCGACCTGTTTCCGACCCTGAGCACCCGCATGGCGGCCGGCCGCGCCGACACCGCCATCCAGGGCGGGCAGAACCTCTCGACCCGGGACTACCGGACAAGCGTCACGCGCCTCACCCAGCCGGTGTACAACCGCACCGTGCTCAAGAACCTCACGAGCGCGAACGCGTCGGAGCGCGGCGCGGGGCTGCGGGTGGAGGCGGCACGGGAAACGGTGGCCCTGTCCCTCGTCCAGTCGACGGTCAACCTCGCCACCGCGCGCGTCTCCGTCGAGTTCGCGGAAGAGCTGGAAGGCAACTTCAACGAAGTGCTCCGCTACCTCGAGGACCGCACCCAGACCGGGGCGGCGAGCGCGTCGGACCTGGAGCGCGCCCGCACGCGGGTGCTCTCCGCGAAACAGCTGCGCATCGACCAGCAGGCGTCCTACCGGTCCGCCCTGCTGGAACTCGAGCGGCTGCTGGGCTACCAGCCCCGGGCGATGCGCCTGCCGAGCCTCAATCAGCTCCCGTCTCTGCCGCAGACGCAGGCCGAGCTCAAGGCCCTCGTCAGCGACTACAACGCCGAGCTCAAGGCGCTGCTCGCCGATGTGGACGCCCAGCGGGCCGCCGTCGCCGCGCAGTACGGACGCCTCATGCCGGTGCTGTCACTGAGCGCCGAGCACGACACCCAGGACAACACCCAGGGCGCCACGCCCTTCACCGCCGACACGCGGCTGCTGGGCGTGCTGACCTGGAGCGTCTCGCTGGGGGGCAAGGAAGTGTACGGAGGGCGCGAGGCGGCGGCCGAGCTGCGCAACCGCGTTGCCAGGTACGAGGAGGAGCGCAAGCGCACCGAGCAGGCCATCGAGGCGGATTTCAGCGTGCTGCTGTCGGCCACCCAGCGCATACCGGCCGGCGAGTCCGAGCAGCGCGCCGCCCGGCAGGTGGTGGACGGCGTGCGGGAACAGCTCAAGGTGGGCCGCATCGGCTCCCTCCTGGAGGCACTCGACGCCTTCGACCGCCTCTACTCCGCCCGGGTGCGGACGAGCCAGGCACTCGGGCAGCAGATGGTCGCCCAGGCCCAGCTGCTGCGCCGCATCGGCGCCCTGGGCCGCATCCAGACACCCCCACCCGCAACGGAACCCGCGGCACCGCCTGCCGCCGGCAAGGGCCGATGAGATGAACCCCCGACCCCGTCCGAACCTCTCCACGGAGCCGACATGGCCGCTGTAACCGACTCGAACGACGTTTCCGACATCTTCTGGCCGGGCTACGTGGACGCCATCGCGAACCTGGCCATCAACCTGCTGTTCGTGATCGCCATCATGGCCATCGTCGTCATCGCTGCCACGCTGCAGGTGCAGGAACTGCTCAAGCGCAAGGACCGCGCGCTGGCGAGCGACGTGGCCTACGTGGTCCTGGACCAGAAGGACACCCAGCGCGGCTCCGGTGCCTCCGAGGCGCGATCCAGCACCAACGCCGAGAGTTCGGCCATGCAGCGCTTCGCCGGCGGCAACAGCGACCGCACGAGCGAGCAGCCCGATTCGGCCCTGGGCGAGAGGAAGTCCTCGGCCGGGGCTTCGGAACAGCGCACCACCACCGAGCCCGTCACCTCGACGGCAGTGGCACCGGTGCAGACCCGTCTCCAGGAAACCCTCGAGGCACGGGCAAGCGCCGAGGAGATCCGCAAGGAACAGGAGGCGAAGATCCGCCAGCAGGCGGAGGAAATCCGCAAGCTGCAGGAGAAGGTCACCGCCAGCCAGACCCAGCTCGAACAGGCCCGCGCGGCGGCGTCCCGGGCCAGCGCGGCCACCGGGCAATCGCCCCGCGACGCGAGCGGGCCGGACGGGGACGACAGCGACGCCGGCCGGGTGGAGACGGTCACCGCGTCGAAGCCGACCACGGCGCCGTCGGGCCGCAATGTCGCCTCCGCCGTGCAGAGCGGCGTGGTGGTCAACTTCGCGCGGGACGTGACCCAGCTCGCGGACGCCGAGAAGAAGGATCTCGTCACCAAGATGACGAGCTTCGCGGCCCTGAACACGACCAATCGCTGGCGAGTGCTCGTGGTGACGCCCAAGGGCTTCTCGGAGGCGGCGCGGCTTGCCTTCTACCGGGCCAACGCGGTGCGCAACGTGCTGCTCCAGGAAGGCGTGCCCGGCAGCCTGATCGAACTGCGCGTCGTGGAAAGCGACCAGCCCACCGCGGACAGCGCACGCGTCATCGTGAAGGCGGGTGCGGCGACGCCTTAGCCCCGGCCACCCCATGATTCCCCGCAACGAGCCCAGGGCGCCGTCGGCCCTCAACCCCCGCGAGCGCCAGGACCGGCGCTGGATCCTGCTGCTCTGCGCGGCCGTTTCCGCGGCCATCGCCTGGGCCGCCCTCGCCCCCGTGGACCGGATCGTCCGGGCGGAGGGCCGCATCGTGGCCGCGGGCCGCGCGCAGATCCTGCAGCATCTCGAGGGGGGCATCGTGACGGAAATCGCCGTGCGCGAAGGCCAGAGCGTGGCCGCCGGCGACGTGGTGATGAAACTGTCCAGCGTGCAGGCCAGCAAGGACGTGCGGCAGGGGGAATCCCGACTCCAGGCCCTGACCGCCACCCGAGCCCGGCTGCAGGCGGAGGCGACCGGGCGCGACCGCATCGCGTTCCCGGACGATGCGGGCCAGGAATATCGCGGCGTGGAACTCGCGGCCTTCGCCGAGCGCGCCAACCGCCTGCGCTCCGAGCAGTCGGTGCTGCAGGAGCAGATCTCCCAGCGGCGGGCCGAACTCGCCGAGGCCGAGGTGCGCGGCCGCAATGCCGCAACGGAACTGGAACTGTCCCGCAAGCAGAGCGCGATGGTGGAGGCCCTGCACCGCCGGGGCACGGCCTCCCAGCTGGAACTCATCGAGGCGCAGGGACGCACCCAGAGGATGATCAGCGCCTATGGCGAGGCGGTGGCCACGATTCCCCGCCTCAACGCAGCCATCGGCGAAATGCAGTCCCGGCTCGCCGAATCCCTGTCCCGGTTCCGCGCCGACGCCCGGGTGGAGCTGAGCCAGATCAGCGCCGAGATCGACCGCATCTCCCTCGCGGTGGGCGGCGACAGCGACCGGCTCGCGCGCACCGAGGTGCGGGCCCCGGTGAGCGGCATCATCAACCGCCTCAATTTCAACACCATCGGCGGCGTGGTGAAGCCCGGCGAGGCCATCCTCGAGATCACGCCCACCGAGGGCCCGCTCGCCGTGGAGGCCCGGGTGCGCCCGGACGACCGCGCCGCGCTCCGGCAGGGCCTGCCGACCCGCGTCATGGTGGGCGCCTACGACTACGCGGTCTACGGGGCGCTCGACGGCAAGCTGGTGGAGGTGAGCTCCGACACGCTGCCCGACGAGCGTGGCGGACGCTACTACCGGG
The DNA here is from genome assembly GCA_037141795.1 of Betaproteobacteria bacterium. Lineage (GTDB taxonomy): Bacteria > Pseudomonadota > Gammaproteobacteria > Burkholderiales. Next base: position 12,119 of record JBAXBV010000039.1, on the reverse strand, counting down.
TGACCATCGAGGTGGCCCGGGCGCGCGGGGCCCTCGCGCGCGAGCCGCTCCTGCCCGGCATGACCACCCGCGCCGACATCGTCCTCGGCCAGCGCAGCGTCCTCAGCTACCTGCTCTCGCCGCTCCTGCGCTTTCAGGCGCACGCGCTCCGGGAGTCCCGATGACCTCGCGCCCGCTGCCCGGTCCCTTCGCGCCCGGCCGCCCCGCGGCCAGGCACCCGCTTCATCGTCCAACCCACGAATCGAGACCCGAAAGATGAAAAAGGTCAGGAACTACTTCTGGTACATCGGCGCCCCGATCGCCGCGGTGGCCTTCGGCGCCTTCTACTTCCAGAGCGCCATCGTTTCCACGGTGAAGGGCAACCCCCACCCGCAGATCAACTACATCATCTTCGCCCTCATCATCGCCGGCTGCGCCATGATCCTGGGACACGTGGCGAGGATGGCGCGCGACGCGCGCTTCATCGACGAAGTCTTCGAGAAGGCCCGGTCCGGCGGCGACGCCGAAGCCCTGCGCGCCTTCATCGAGAGCAGCCGCCGGGATGCGCGGGCCGTCCTGGAACTCCTGCCCGACATGCTCGGCAAGGCCGTCTCCCCGGTGCAGCACGCAGCCCTCGAAGCCGAGCAGCACCGCTACCAGGCCAAGCAGGCCCGTTACCTGATCCTGCCCCAGTTCCTGTCCGGGATGATGGTGGGCCTGGGCCTCTTCGGCACCTTCATCGGGCTGCTCGGCGCGCTCGCTGAGATCGGCAAGCTGGTGGGCGCCTTCTCGCTCACGATGGGCGGCGACCCCTCCGAGGCCATCCGCGTTCTGGTGGAGCGCCTCACCGCGCCCATGCAGGCCATGGGCGTTGCCTTCAGCGCGTCCCTGTTCGGCGTGCTCGGGTCCCTCGTCATGGGCGTGCTGCAGGTGGGCCTGCGCAACTGCTCGGGCGAACTGGTGAGCCTGCTCGACACGCGGGTGACGTACCTGATCGACTTCAACAAGTCGGGAGTGGACGGAGGTGACATGGAATCCCTCGGCGACGCCATCGGCGCGCTGGCGGAGCAGTCGCCCGTCCTCAAGGGCCTCGGCATCGCCCTGGACCAGTCGGAAAAGCGGGTGCGGGAACTGGTCAACAGCATGCTCCAGCTCACGTCCCGGGTGGAGGTGAGCGAGCGCCAGGTGGGCCAGCTGGTGACGCTGCTGACCGAGGAACGGGGGCGCGAGGAAGCCACGCGCAAGCTGCTGCAGGAGACCAACGGCAGCCTCGGGACCCTTGCCGACCGCTGGGTCGCCGCAGAGCGCACCGAGGAACGCATCCACGGGCTGCTCATTGCGCAGCAGGCCCGCCAGGACGAATTCGGCCTCGCGATGGCGGAGGCCGCCAAGATCCAGCGCGATGTCAACGAGCGGCTCGCCGAAGCGCTGGTGCAGGCGCAGGCGGCGCAGCAGACAAACGTGGAGCAGATCACGACCCTCACCTCGTCGTTCCGGGACACGGGCGACCAGCTGCTCGTGAGCCTGCGCGACCTGGCGGCGGTGCAGCGCCGCGGGTCGGACCAGCTGGTCGAGACCATGCAGACCGAGTTCAAGGACATGGCCGCCCTGCAGCGCCGGGAAGCGGACAAGGTGGCCGAGGCCACCCAGTCCGGGCTGCGGGACCTGGCGGGCGCCCAGCGCCGCGCCCACGAGGAATCCACCCGCGAGGTCACGGGCGCGCTCACCGCCCTGGCCCAGGTGATCGAAGGCCAGAAGACGGAACAGCGTACGTTCTCGCAGGTGGTGGGACGCCTGGGCACGACCCTCACCCAGCTGTCCGAGCAGAATGCCGCGAGTCTCAAGGCCGTGTTCGACCTGCATCAGCGGCGGCAGGAGGAGCTCGTGCAGCAGCACGGGGAAACCGTGGGGCGCCTGGGCGGCGTCGTGGAGCAGTCCCTCTCCTCCCAGGCCGAATCCATGCAGAACCTGGGCGCGTCGATTTCGACGATGGCACGGGGTCTGCAAGCAGAGGTGGTCAACAGCACCCAGCTCGTCAACCGGCTGGAGCTCCTGCTGCAGGAGTCCACCGACCGCCAGTCCCAGATCGTGGAGAACCTTCTCACCTCGATCCAGGAACTCCGGCCGGCCTCCGAGGACGCTTCCGCCTGATGCCCGCCATTGCCTGAGGATCCGCCATGGACACCGACACCCCGACACCCGACCAGGCAGCTGCCGCGGCCTCCGCCGCGCCGGCCGCCGAAAACGCCAGGCCGGCGGCTGCCCCCGTGCGTCTCGTGCCGCCGCAGAGCGGCAAGGACGACGCGCCCGGGTACGATGTGCCGATCCGCGTCGAGGATCTCGCATCGGTGGAAGTCGTGGACGTGGACATGGTTCTCGTCGCCACTTCGGGGGAGCGGTTCCTGCTGCCAGAAGGCGCGCTGCGGGCCGCCATGAACAGCCGCATGAAGATCGGGTTCGCCGGCCAGCAGGCCACGCCGGCGGGCGATCTCTACAAGAAGGTGGGTGGACTGCAACCGGTCGAGGGCGGCAGTTTCCGCCTGCAGGCCACGGAACTGAAGCCCACGCCGCCGGACCCGCTCAATGGCCAGGCCATCGGCCTGGGCTCCGACGACGAGGCACGGCCGGAACAGATCCAGGCCATGATGAAGATGATCGAGCAGGTCTCCCAGTCCCAGCAGGCGGCGCGCCTGTCCGAGGCGCAGGCGAAGACCATCAACAACTTCACGGCCACGAAGACGGCGGACCCCCAGCGGGTGGACGTGCCGCCGGTGCCTTCGAAATCCCAGATCAACCCCAAGACCAACGACTTCCTGGAGCAGCGGCCGGAGACGCCGCCCGGGCTCACCAGCGAAATGCCGCGCCCCCAGCTCACCGCGGCGGAAGCCGGCAAGGTCTCCCAGGTGGCAATCTGGAACGGAACGGCCCCCCTCCCCGGGGCGACCTTCGGCGGGACCGCGCTGCGGTCCATGTTGCCGTCCGATCCACTCAAGGTGGTGGTGCTGCCCGGAGGCGCGGCCGCCGGACAGAACTGGGACACGGGCACGGCGAACACACCAACTGCCCTGGCCGACCTCGTGGTGCAACCGATCGCGAAGGCGACGCAGGTGCGCCTGAGCCTGGTCGACACAAGCGCCACCCTGCCGCCCGGATTCAGGGTCAACGACGCCGATCCGCGCACCGCCCAGACCGTGGCCCTGGATGCCGAGGACGGCGCCCGGGTCCGCCTGCAGTGGAACGTCACCGACGATGGCACCAACGTGAGCAGGCTGCGATTCCAGGCCGTGGTGCAGTACCTCGACGCCGACGGCAAGACCCTGGGCTCCACGTCCCTCACGGTCAGCTACGAGGACGTGAGGACCGCGGCGGACCTGAATGAAACCGACGCCAACGGGCTCGCCATCGCCAAGCTTCCCGCCCGAGGGATGAGCTACGACATCACGGGGCGCGACGACGCCGACGACACGATCGACGCGGGCAACGGCGACGACATCGTGCGCGGCCTCGGGGGCGCCGACGTCATCACTGGCGGGCGCGGCAACGACATCCTGTTCGGAGGCGGCGGCAACGACACCCTGCGGGGCAACAGCGGCAACGACACGCTGCGGGGCGAGGCGGGCAGCGACATCCTCGACGGTGGTGCGGGCGACGACCTGCTGATCGGCGGCGCGGGCGGCGATGTGATCGACGGCGGCGCCGGGAACAACACCGCGAGCTACGCCGATTCGGCGGAAGGCGTCCGCGCGAACCTCGCGCCCAGCCGCCAGGCCGAGAACAGCGGCGGCGACGCAGCCGGGGATTACCTCACCGGCATCCAGAACCTCACCGGTTCGGACCAGGACGACACGCTCACCGGCGACGCCGAGGTGAACGTGCTGCGCGGCGGCGGTGGAAACGACACCCTGGAAGGCGGCGCCGGTGCCGACATCCTGGATGGCGGTCTTTCCGGCCGCGACACGGCGAGCTACGCGAATGCCGGGGCGTCCGGCGTGGTGGCGTCGCTCGCAGCCCCCGCCACCAACACCGGACAGGCGGCTGGCGACACCTACCTCAACATCGAGAACCTCTCGGGAAGCGAAGGCGCCGACACGCTCACCGGCGATGACGGCGACAACGTGCTCTCCGGGCAGGGCGGGGACGACACGCTGGCCGCGGGCGCGGGCGCGGACACGCTCGAGGGCGGGGCCGGCAACGACATCCTGGAGGGTGGCCTGGGCGGCGACACGCTCCGCGGCAACGAGGGCACGAACACGGCCTTCTACGGCAATGCCGCATCCGGCGTCGTCGCACACCTGGTGGCGGAGGAAGCCCTCACCCGCAACACGGGTGAAGCGGCGGGAGACACCTACACCGGCATCCAGAACATGACCGGATCCCGGTACAACGACACCCTCGTGGGCGACGCCCAGGTCAACCGGCTGGCCGGCGGCCAGGGCGACGACCTCCTCATCGGCGGTGGTGCCGGCGACGTGCTCGTCGGCGGCGACGGCACGGATACCGTCTCCTACGATGGCGCCACGACCGGTGTGGTGGCGAGCCTGCGGGACGGCACGCTCAACACCGGCGACGCGCTGGGAGACACCTACGAGTCCATCGAGAACCTGACGGGTTCGGCGCAGGACGACACGCTCGAAGGCAACGGCTTCGCGAATACCCTGCTCGGCGGCCGCGGTCGCGACACGTTCGTCGGGCGCGGGGGCGGCGACACCTACGACGGTGGCGACAACGCCGATACGGTCGACTACTCCAGCGCGGGCAATGGCGCCATCGCCTACCTCGACGCGGCCCGTCAGGGACAGAACGCCAGCGCGGCAGCGGGGGACACCTTCGTGCGGGTCGAGAACCTGACGGGCTCGGCGTGGAACGACGTGCTGGTGGGGGATTCCCTGGCCAACCAGCTGCGCGGCGGCGGCGGCGACGATCTGCTCGATGGCGGCAGTGGCCCGAACGGGGATCTTCTCGACGGCGGCGCGGGGACCGACACGGTGTCGTTCGCCAGCGCCACGGGTGCCGTCAGCGCGAGCCTCGTGTCGGGCGGCAGCATGGGGGATGCCTCCGGCGACGTCTTCACGAGCATCGAGAACCTCGTGGGCTCCGCCCACGACGACGTGCTGGAAGGCGACGGCAGCGCCAACCTGCTCTACGGCCTGGACGGCAACGACGATCTTCGCGGCGGGGGCGGCACCGACGTCCTGTACGGCGGAGAGGGCAACGACGTGCTGTCCAACCTGGCGACCCAGGACGCCGTCCAGCGGTACTTCGGGGGCGACAGCGAGACCGACACGGGCAACGACACCGTCACCTACGCGGGAATGGACCGGGTGATACGGGTCAGCCTGACCGCGGGCGGGTCGGTGCTGGACAACACCGGCGCCACGGTGGTCGCGCAGCAGGTCTTCAACGGCATCGAGAACCTCGTGGGCGGGAATCTCGCCGACGAGCTGGAAGGCGACGCACGCGCCAATACTCTGGTGGGTGGCACCGGAGCCGACATCCTGCGCGGCCTGGACGGCGACGACAACCTCCAGGGTGGGGAGGGCGACGACACGCTGAGCGGCGGCAACGGTTCGGATTTCCTCAGCGGCGGCAACGGTCAGGACACCGTCGCCTACCTCGACTCGAGCCAGGGGCTGGTGATCGACCTCACGGTGACCACCCCCGGAGCCCTCAACGGCCAGGGCACGGGCATGGCGAAGGGTGACGCCTTCGACAGCATCGAGACCGTCATCGGCACCCTGCAGGATGACCGCTTCATCGCGTCGACCGCGTCGGTGCGCCACGACGGCCAGGGCGGTGTCGACACCGTGGACTATTCGGCCGACGCCAACGGCATCAACGTCAACCTGAAGACCGGGGTGGTCACCGTGGCGACGGGCACGCTGAACTCGCTCATCGCCGGGGATTCCTTCGCGAACATCGAGAACCTCGTCGGCTCTGCGACCGCGGCCAACCGCATCACCGGCAGCGATGGCAACAACACCCTGACCGGCGGGAACGAGGCCGACACGCTCGCGGGCGGCAACGGCGACGACCGGCTGATCGGAGGCGGGGCGGGTGACACGCTCCAGGGCGGCAGCGGCAACGACATTCTCCAGGGCGAGGACGGCAACGACTGGCTCGAAGGCGGGAGCGGCAACGACACGCTCGACGGCGGCAGCGGGTCCCAGGACACCGCGTCCTACGCCTACGCCAGCGGCAACGTGATCGTCGACCTCCTGAACACTGGTGCGCAGAGCGTGGCCGCGGGCGACACGGACACGCTGGTGAGCATCGAGAATCTCCTCGGCTCGAACGGATCGGACATCCTCAAGGGCAACACGGGCGTCAACCGGATCGACGGGGACGACGGCAGCGACGAACTCTGGGGCCGCGAGGGCAACGACATCCTGATCGGCGGCACGGGCGACGACATCCTGATCGGCGGCGCGGGCCAGGACAAGCTCGTGGGCGGAGTGGGCGAGGACGACGTCACGCCCTCGTCCGCCGCCGGCAGGAACACGGCCAGCTACGAGGACGCGGACGCCGGGGTGCAGGCTTCCCTCACGGCACCCGGAACCAATACGGGCTACGCGGCCGGTGACCTCTACGTGAACATCCAGAACCTGAAGGGATCGGACCTGGGCGACGTCCTGGAGGGCGACGCCCAGGACAACCGGATCGAAGGGGGGGGCGGGGATGACGTTCTCATCGGGGGCGCCGGCGCAGACCAGCTGATCGGCGGCGCGGGTACCGGGGACATCGCGCGCTACGCCGCCCAGACAGACCTCGTGGTGGACCTGGTCGATGGCACCCGGGGCACCGGGCACGCCTTCGGGGACATCTTCCAGGGCATCGAGATCATCGAGGGCACAGGCAACTCAGACCGGTTCCTCGACGCCTCGGCCGCCTACCGGTTCGACGGCAAGGGGGGCGTGGACGAGGTGAGCTACGAACTCGCCTCGGGCGTGACGGCATCCCTGGCAACCGGCGGCAGCGGCGGCTGGGCGGCGGGAGACACCTATGTGTCCATCGAAAACCTGACCGGTTCCGCCGGTGCCGACACGCTCACCGGGAACAGCGCGGCGAACGTGATCAGCGGTGGCCAGGGCAATGACCTGCTCTACGCCAGCCTGGGCGCGAGCGACACGCTCAACGGCGGCCAGAACACCGACACCCTGAGTTACCAGAATTTCGACGCCACCCGCTACGGCCTGACCGTGGTCATGGACGATGACGGCGGCGGCACCGTCACGGTCCGGGATGGCAACGCGGCAGACGCCATCGTCCAGACGGACACCTTCACCGGCGTCGAGAACATCTCCCTGCGGGATGCCTCCGCCACGGCGGCTTCCGGCCGCGGAGGCAGCCTCACCGGCAACGCCCTCGACAATGTCCTGCGCGGCGGTTTCGGGGCCGACGCGCTCTCGGGAGGCGGGGGTGCGGACACCCTCCACGGACAAAGCGGCAACGATACGCTGGACGGCGGGGACGGCAACGACGCGCTCTTCGGTGGCGACGACAACGACATCCTGACCGGCGGGGAGGGCAACGACACGCTGGACGGCGGCGCGGGTACCGACAGCCTGGCCGGCGGCGCCGGCAACGACACCCTCAGGGGCGGGGACGGGAACGACACGCTCTCGGGCGGCGCGGGAGACGACCGCCTCTACGGCGGCGCCGGCGCCGATGTCTTCCAGGGCAACGGCAGTACCTTCACGGCCTACGATGCCGCCCTCGCGGTGGCGAACCAGGCGGGCGACTACGCAAGCTTCGACGACCTGAACACCGCTCTCACGGTGGACTTTTCGAACGGTGGCGGTGGAACGGGCGAGGCCCAGAACGACGTCTTCCAGTCCGACCTCACCGGGGCGATCGGCTCGAACGGTGCCACGACCTTCATCGGCCGCAGCACGGGCGAGGTCTTCATCGGCGGCGCGGGCAACGATGTGTTCCGGGGGAGCGCCGGCGCCGATGTGTTCGACGGCAAGGGCGGCGTCAACGAGGCCGATTACCAGTCCGAGACGGCCGCGATCGGCGTGAACCTGCAGACCAACGTCGCCACGGGGGGCATCGCCGCCGGGGACGTCCTCCACAACATCCAGACCGTCCGGGGCGGCAGCGGGGCCGACACCCTCACGGGCAAGACGGCCACCGCGTCCTACCTCTACGGCCATGGCGGCAACGATACCCTCGCCGGCGGCAACGCCAACGACGAACTCTACGGCGGCGACGGAAACGACGCGCTCACCGGGGGCGACGGCAACGACGCCCTGCAGGCGGGCTCGGGCACCGACAATCTCCAGGGGGGGAACGGGGACGACATCCTGGACTTCTCCACCGGCAACACCGACGCCAACATGAACAGCGACACCGCCAGCGGGGGCGCCGGGAACGACACGTTCATCATGGATTACACGCGGTGGAACGCCGGGCGGACGGGCCTTTCGGCGGACGGCGGCGCCAACACGGACACCCTGGATCTGCGCGCCTCGTCCTCCGGCACCATCGCCCTGGCCGACTTCGGCAGCCTCTCGAACTTCGAGAAGCTGGACCTCAGCAAGGACACCACCTCGACGGTGCTGAAGGTGTCCGTCGCGGGCATCCAGAATCTCGTGGACAGCGGCACCAGTTCGCAGCTCATGCTGGTTCTGGGCAACGGCGTGGACGATTTCTTCATCGACCCCGACGACGCCGGCAGTCGCTTCGCGCGTTACGGGGCGAATTCGGTGACGTTCTATGCCAACGCCAGCGACCTGGCCAACAACGCGAACTCCGTGGCCAAGCTCAGCCTGCAGTACCTCTGAGGCAACGACGCCCATGCAGAAGGCGGCACATACCCCTCCCCTGCGCGTGGTGGCCGCTGCGGCGGATACCGCCGTCACGCTGCCGGCGGGTACTGCGGCGGCGTTCGCCCGGTGCCTGGCAGCCGAGGGCATCCCCGAGCCGGCCGGCCTCGCGGCCGTAGTGGACAGTCTCGCCGCGGGCTGGGGTGACGGAGCCGCCCGGGAGCTCGCTCTCGCCGATGCGGGTGCGGTGCTTCGCGAGGCCGGGTTCGCCCTCGCGGAAGGGACGCCCCGGCACGACCTGCGCGCCGACGCCGCCGATCCCGACGCGCCCTGGGGCAGCCTGTGGCTCGCACGCGCGTCGTCGGGCTGGCAACTCTGGCACCGCACCGCCGAGATGGGCTGGCACCTGGTGGCGGGCGAAGAGGGCAGCCCATGGCCAGACGCCCGTGGTTACGTGTTCCGGCGCCGGCAGGACGACCCGATCACCGGCTGGCGTCACGGCGCGGCTGCGCCGGAGACGGAATCGGACAGTCCGGCGACCCCGGACGCGGCCACCCGGCCGGCCTACTGGTCCTGGGTCGCCGGTCTCCTGCGCGGCCGGGCGGGCGGCATTCTGCTGGCGAGCCTGTTCGTCAACCTCGGCATGGTCGTGCTGCCCCTTTTCGCCATGATCGTCTACGACAAGGTGGTCTCGAACGGCATCTTCGAGACCCTCTGGGCGCTCGCCGCCGGCGTCGCACTCTGGCTTGCCATCGAGACCGGAATCCGCACCCTGCGGGCCCGTCAGATCGAGCGCCTCGCCCAGGTGCTCGACGAGCGCATCGACCGGCAACTCTTCTCGGCGCTGCTCAATCCCACGCGACGGGCAGGGTCGCAACCCGGCCTGGCCGCCCGCTTCCTCACGCGGTACCAGGAACTCGCCGGCGCCCGCGACTTCTTCTCGGCGACCTACCTGCTGGCAGCGGCCGATCTGCCCTTCGTGCTGCTCATCTGGCTGGCGATCGGGCTGATCGCCTGGCCCCTGCTCCTCGTGGTCCTGGCATGGACAGCTTTCTACGTGGGCGCCGGAAGCTTCCTGAAGGCCCGGAGCCTGCGGGCCTCCCGGGCGGTGGCCCGGGCCCAGGTCGCCAAGCAGGCCGTGCTCACGGACGCCCTCTCATCCCTCGACGTACTGCGCACGAGCCACGCGGGCGGACTGCTGTTCCAGAAGTTCATGGCCCTTGCCCGGGAGAATGCCCTGAACTCGGCCTGGCTGCGCGACGAGGCGGCGCGCAGCACGTCGCTCGCGCTGGTGGTGAATGCCGGGGCCTATGTCTGCCTCGTGGTGACCGGCGCCTACCTCGTGTTCGACCAGGTCATCTCGATGGGCGCGCTGGTGGCCGCGTCCATGCTGTCGTCCCGCACGCTCGGCGTGGTGGGAGCGGCCCTGCTCACCCTCGGCCGCTGGAATGAACTGCAGCGCTCCCTGCACTCGCTCGCGCCATTTCTGCAGGAGGACGACGCGGGTGCGGCCGGTCAGGAACCGGTTCGCCGCGACCCCGAGACCATCCAGGGCCGCATCGGCGTACACGACCTGTCCCACGCCTACGGCGAGCAGGCTGTCCTCTCCGGTGTGGACGTGCGCATCGCGGCGGGGGAGCGGGTCGCCCTGCTCGGCCGCCCGGGATCCGGGAAATCCACCCTCGCCCGGGCGCTGGCGGGGGCCATCGCACCCACGGCGGGCGAAGTGCGCGTCGACGAAGTGGCCCTCGCGCGGCACGACCCGTCGAGCCGCGCGCGGTGGCTGGCCTTCAAGCCGCAGGAGGCGAGCCTGTTCGCCGGAACCGTCGAAGAAAACATCCTCATGGGAATTCCCCCTGCGGCCGATAACAGGGAACGCATGGCGGCGCTGGAACGTGGCATCCGGCTGTCCGGGCTCGACCAGGACCTGAGCCGGGGCAGCCTGTCGCTGAGCCAGCGGGTCGAGGAGTACGGGGCCAACCTGTCGGGCGGACAGCGACAGAAGGTGGCGCTTGCCCGGACCCTGGCGCTGCCGGCGCGGATCGTGATCCTGGACGAGCCGAGCAACGGCCTGGACCCGGAGTCGGAAAAACTCCTCGTGGCCCGGCTCGGCAGCCTGCAGGACACGACGCTGGTGGTGGTGACCCACAGCGCCACGCTGCTCGCCCTCACGCAGCGGGTCATCGCGCTCGACCGGGGCCGGGTACTGGCCGACGGGCGCACGGCTGAACTGGTCCGGACCGCCTGAGGCAGGCAAGCGACACCCCGGCACGGGGAAAGGAAGAGGTGGGGCAGGCATGGGTATCGTCCTGGAGGTTCTGAAGGCGGGCGCGGTCGACCCGGCCACGGTGCTGGCCGCCGGAACCACGCGGCTCGCGCTCGCACCCGGAGACATCCTCAAGCTTCCGGAAACCGACCTGCAGACCGTCCGTCGCGGCGACGATCTCGTGCTCATCGTGGGCCCGGACGATTCGGGTCGGGTGGACCAGATCGTCGTGCCCGGGTTCTTCGGCGCATCGAGCTTCGGCCTGGTCCAGATCGGGGCGGACGGAACCGGCAACGTGATCACGCCGCAGAGCGACCTGGGCCGGGTGCAGGCCACCGCGTTCGACGCGCCGAACGAAAACGCGCCGGCGCAGGAGGAAGCGGACGATCCGCTGAGGGCGGAACACCGGGGCTTCGGCAATGCCCGCATCCTCACGGAACTCCCCGTGAGCGACGCCGCCCCGGGGCTGCGGGAGGGGGATCTTCCTCCCGCCGGTCAGGGGACTTCGGCGGCACTGGCGGAGCATTTCTCGGAATTCAACCCCACCGAGGTCGCGGAAATCCGCCGGGCGGTCGACGACGAGATTCCCGATCGGGGCAATCTTGGCGGTGACCGCCTGGCCCTGATGGCGGAACCGCGTTTCGGGACCGACACGGGCAGTCCCTGGATCAGCAGGCAGCATCTGGATTCGAATGCGTTCGTGCTCGCCGGCGCGGGCCTCGATGGTCTGCCGGTGGTGTTGACCCTCGCGGGAACGAATGGCGCCCTCTCGCGCCGGATCGACCCGGCGGGCGGGGCCTGGACGGTGACACTCCACGCCGTTGATATCCAGGCCCTTGGCGAGGGGCCCGTCCGCGCCGTGGCCCGGCAGGTGAGCCCGACGGGACAGGCCATGAGCCATCCGGCCACGCTCGATCTCATGGTGGACACGGTGCCGCCGGCACCGCCGCAGGTGACCTTCTCCGCCGCTGCCGCCGACGGCACCATCACGGGCGCGGATGTGGCGGGCGCGGCCCTGCACGCCGGCGGCACGGCCACCGCCGGGGACCGCATCCGCATCGACGCGCTGGACCATGCCGGCCGGCTCGCCAGCATCGAGACCACGACGG
>JBAXBV010000038.1:0-27610 GCA_037141795.1 Betaproteobacteria bacterium | reverse complement strand
TGAACTACAGCGTCAGGGACTACTTCGACTCCGTCAACCGCCTGAAGATGATCCGCGATCTCGAGAATGCGGAGCTGTTCATGGCCCACGACGGCGAGCAGTTCGCCGCGAAGGGAAGCCGCTGGTACAAGTAAGCGGCGCTGTTTGTTCCTTTGACGAAGGCCCCCGCGAGGGGGCTTTCGTTTTCTCGTCGTCCCCTTTTTCAGTCTGGACCCCATCGTGCCTGCCGCCATCGCCCTGGAAGCCGTGACCAAGCATTACGGCAGCCGGAAGATCATTCACGAATTGTCCTTCAGTGTTGACCCCGGCGAGATCGTCGGCTTCCTCGGTCCGAACGGCGCGGGCAAGACCACGACGATGCGCATGATCGCGGGTTTTACCACGGCCACCACGGGGACCGTCCGCGTGGCCGGCTTCGACATGGCCAGCCAGAACAGTCTGGCCGCGCGGCATCTCGGGTATCTGCCCGAGCACCCTCCGCTTTATGAGCCGCTGGAGGTCTCCAGCTACCTCAGGTTCGTCGGCGCGGTGAAGGGGCTTCCCAAGGCGAGGATGGCCGGTGAACTGGACCGCGTCCTGTCCGCATGTCGCCTCGAGGGCGTTGCCACGCGGGAGATCTACAAGCTCTCGAAGGGCTACCGGCAACGGGTCGGGCTCGCGCAGGCGCTTCTTGGCGATCCGGCCGTGCTCCTCCTCGACGAGCCGACGGCCGGTCTCGATCCCGGTCAGATTCAGGAAACCCGGGAGGTCATCCGCCAGGCGGGACAGAAGAGCGCCGTCCTGCTCAGCACCCACATCCTTCCCGAGGTGACGCTGATCTGCAAGCGGGTGGCCATTCTCAACCAGGGCCGGTTGCTTGCGATCGATTCGCCCTCCGGGTTGCAGAAGGCCTCGGAACAGACGAGTTGTGTGCGTCTCGTTGTCTCTGGTGAAGTCACCGCTCTGGAGGCCGCGCTCATGGGCATCGACGGTGTCACCAGCGTGACCATTCGCGGTGAAGGGCCCGACAGCCGCCGCCTGGCGGTGGAATGCCAGACCGATGTTCGGGATGGCATCGAGGCGGACATTGCCCGCGAGGTCGCAGGGCGCTGGTCCCTGCACCACCTGCAGCGGGAGCAGCCAACGCTGGAGAATGTCTTCCTGCGCTACATCGGAGGGGCGCAACCGTGAACGGCATGCTCGCTGTCTATCGCAAGGAACTGTTGCTGTATTTCCGTTCCCCGATCGCGTACTTCGTGGTGGCCGTCTTCCTGGTGGGAGCCGGATACTTCTTCACGTACAACGTGTTCCTGAGCGGCACGGCCACCATGACCGAGACGTTCCAGAGCGTGAGCATCCTGCTGGTCACGCTGGTTCCGGTCGTCACGATGCGCCTGTTCTCTGCCGAGTTCAGCGGGCGCACCATGGAACTGCTCATGACCCTGCCCCTCGAGCCTTGGCAGATCGTGATCGGAAAGTACCTGGGGGCGCTCACCATCCTGCTGCTGATGACCGCGGGCACGATGATCTATCTCGTGCCCCTCTACCTCTTCGGCAACCCCGAAACCTCGACCCTGCTTTCCGGCTACCTCGGGTTCTTCCTGCTGGGGATGGCGTGCATCGCCGTGGGGCAGTTCTGTTCGGTCCTGACGCAAAACCAGATCGTCGCCGCGCTCATCACGGTCTCGGCGCTGCTCAGCTTCTGGTTTGTCGGGCATCTGCAGACATTCCAGGCTGCGGCGGCGGTACGGGAGTTCGTGGCCTATCTGTCCTTCGCCCTGCATTTCGCCGACTTCGTTCTGGGGCTCGTGCGCAGCGAGGGCGTCGCGTTCTACCTCCTGGTCAGTGCCATTGCGCTCACCCTGAACGCGTCCTACCTGAAGTGGAGACGCTGAGTCATGGATCGCTCGTTCCGGTTTGGCCTCGCCCTGGTGGCTGGCATCGGTCTCACTGCCCTCGGCGTGGTCCTGCGTTCGCTCCAGCTGGAATCCGGGCTCTTGGCCTGGCTCGTGCTCGGCGGGGGCCTCGCGCTGATGGCCTTCGCGCTCATCGGGCTGCGTGCAGAAGTGCGCACCTTCCTGCACCGGCGGCGCGGCGAGATCGCGCTCCAGGCCATCGGGATTCTGGGGATCCTGGTGGCGCTGGCCTATCTTTCCGTGCTGTTCCCCTACCGAGTGGACCTGACGGAGGCCAAGGTCTATTCCCTGTCTCCGCAGACGGAAGCGATGCTTGCCCGGCTGGACACCCCGGTGCGCATCACGTTCTTCCACGATCCCATGATGCGGGAGACCGTGGAGCTTTACCAGATGATCGCGTCACGCAGCGACAAGGTCAGGGTGGAGTTCTTCGACCCCACGGTCAACCCGGCGCAGGCGAGGCTCATGGGTGTCCAGTTTGCCGGAACGGCAGTGATGCAGAGCGGCGGGCGCACGCTCCAGGTGAATGGTCCGAGCGAGGTCGACATTGCCAACGGCATCCTGCGCATCTCGCGCGGCGTCACGCAGCGAATCTGCTTTCTTGACGGGCACGGGGAACCGGATCCCTTCAGCGCCGAATCGCACGATCACACCGAGGGTTCCCAGGGACATTCCCACGGCATGGGTACCAAGCTCGTGTCGCACGAACAGCATGGGATGGCGAAGGCACGAACAGCGCTGGAGGCCATGAATTACACGGTGGAGAAGGTGTCCCTGATGCAGTCCAACACCTCCCTCGACCAGTGCGTCGTGCTGGTGGTGGCGGGTCCACGCACCGAACTGCTGCCAGGGGAGGTGGAGGCCGTCCGCCGGTTCGGGGCTGCGGGCGGAAACCTCTTCTTCATGCTGGACCCCTTCATCAGGACCGGTCTTGAGCCGGCCCTGCAGGATTTCGGGGTCATCGCAGACGACGACATCGTGCTCGATGATGCCAGTCATTTCTGGGCGGACCCCTCGGCGCCGGCGGTCACCGATTACAACTATCACCAGATCACTCGAGAACTGCCCCTGTCCTTCTTCCCGGGCGCCCGTTCCCTTTCCCCGACGGCACAGCGGGTGCCTGGCACCTCCGCCACGCCGCTGGCGAATTCCTCCCGGAACAGTTTCGGCGAGACCACGCCCGACCGGGCAGAGTATCTCAAGGGCAAGGATCTCGACGGGCCCCTCACCCTGATGGTTGCGGTGACCCGCCAGGCGGACCGCTCCGGGCTGGGCGGCGGGTCGCAGCAGGCGGGAGGCCCGGCCCCCCCGCCGGCAGACGCTGCAGCCGGCACGTCTTCCAGGAAGAAATCCCGCGTGGTGGTCATCGGGGATTCGGATTTCGCCACGAACTCGTTCTTCCACATCATGGGGAACGGCAAACTCTTCCTCAACACGATCAACTACCTGGCGGCCCAGGAGAACCTGATCGGCCTCGCGCCGAAGACGTTCGATGTGCCGCGGGTCAACATGACCAATCGCCAGATGAAGGCCACCTTCTTTCTCACCGTGGTGCTCATCCCGGCAATGCTCGCGCTCGTGGGCATCGTGGTCTGGTGGCGGCAGCGATGACGCCTGGCCGCGGGCGTCTCCTCGCCGTCTGGGTTATCCTGGCCGTTCTGGTGGGAGTCATCCTGGCGGTGGAACTTCCCTCCTGGCTTGGCAGGGGCAATGACGATCAGGAAACCGAGGCCGCGGCACGGATGTGGTTACCGGCGCCGATCGCAGGACTGGCAGCCGTCGAGATCGTGCAGGGTGGCACCCTCCATCGTTTCGAGAAGGACGCCTCCGGCACCTGGTTCTATCACGGCCTTCACGGCAGCGGCGACACGGGGCATGCGCACCAGCCCGATCCCGAAGCCTCCCAGAGGATTCTGAAAGCCCTGGCCGGCACGGAGCGGGCGCGCCTCGAGCGCGAGATCGTGCCGGGTGCGGGTGGTGTGGCAGAGTACGGTGTTGCCGCCCCGAAGATGCTCGTGCTCTTCCACGAGGCGGGCGCCGGCAGGCCGGTCACCCAGTACGCCGTGGGCGACGTGGCCACCGATGGCATCAGCCGATACGTGCTGCGGGTCGGCAGTAGCACGGTCTCGACGTTGCCGGACTACCAGATTCAGAACCTCGTGAAGCTCGTGGAATCGTTTCCTGCCGGATCGTCGCCCCTGCCCGCGAGGTGAGTGCCCGGCCGGGCGAGATGTTCAGGCACCGTTCCGGATACGCGCGACGATTGCATCGGTGAACTGGCGCGTCGTCGCCCCGCCTCCCAGGTCCCCCGTGCGCACCCCGTCCTGGTTCAGGGTGCCGTCGATCGCCGCGCGCAACCGGCTGCCGAGGTCCTGCCGTCCCACGTGGTCCAGCATCAGGCCCGCCGCCAGCAACAGTGCAACCGGGTTGGCGATGCCCTTGCCTGCGATGTCCGGGGCCGAACCGTGCACGGCTTCGAAGATCGCGGCATCCTCGCCGATGTTGGCGCCCGGGGCCATGCCGAGGCCGCCGATCAGGCCGGCAATCTCGTCCGACAGGATATCCCCGAAGAGATTGGTGGTCACCAGCACATCGAATTGCCAGGGGTTCATCACGAGCTTCATGGCGCACGCGTCCACGATCACTTCATCCATGAGGATGCGCCCCCGGTAGTGCTGTTCGTACATCTGGCGCGCCGTTTCCAGGAAGATGCCCGTCAGCGCCTTCATGATGTTGGCCTTGTGCACGACGGTGACCTTGCGGCGGCCGTGGGCGATCGCATACTCGAAGGCAAAGCGCAGGATGTTGCGCGATCCCTGGCGTGTGTTGACCCCGGTTGCCATGGCCACGGCGTGCGGGTCCCCATCGATGGGGATGTAGTGCTCGTAGCCCATGTAGAGGCCTTCGTTGTTCTCGCGCACCAGCACCAGGTCGATGTCCTCGAACCGCCCTCCCGGTACCAGGGACCGGGCTGGCCGCAGGTTCGCGTAGAGCTTGAATTCCTCCCGCAGCCGCACGTTGGAGGAACGGTAGCCACCCCCGCTGGGAGTCTCCAGCGGGCCCTTCAGGGCGAGTCGCGTGCGCCGGATGCTTGCGAGGGTTGCTTCGGGCAGCGGATCGCCGGCATCCCGCACGCCGGCCATTCCAGCCGAGGCGGGTTCCCAGGCGAAGGGGGCGCCGAGTGCATCCAGCACTGCGACGGTGGCGTCCGTGATCTCCGGGCCGATGCCGTCACCGGCGATGAGGGTGGCCTGGATCGGCGTGGCAGGTGGGGAAGGCATGGCGGCTCCTGTTACCTGGGAGGATTGCCCCTGTTGCAGCAAGTCCCGCGCCCGACGCCTGCGGTCGCGCCCGCTCAGGCTGCCGTGAAGCCTCCGTCCACCACCAGCGATGCGCCCGTCACGTAGGAGGCTTCGTCCGACGCGAGGAAAAGACAGGCGTTCGCAGTGTCCTCCCCCGTGCCGGCGCGGCGCAGCGGGATGGACGCCACCAGTTTCTCGCGCAGCGAAGGGTCGGCGGCCGTTCGGGACGTGAGCATGGGCGGCATGATGCCGGGATGCACCGAATTGATCCGGATACCCTCCGGCCCGTACTGGACCGCAGCCGACTTCGTCATCACGTGGATCGCCGCTTTCGCGCCGTTGTAGCCCATGTGCACGAACTCCTGGCCGATCAGGCCGGAAATGGACGACACGTTCACGATGGCGCCGCCGCCTGCACCACGCATGGTCTCGATCGCGAATTTCATCCCCAGAAACGTGCCCCGCGCATTCACGGCCATGAGCCGGTCGAAGGCCGCCACGTCGAGGCGGTCGGGCAGGGCACCGCTGATGCCGGCGTTGTTGACCAGAATGTCCAGCCTGCCGTGGCGGGCCAGGATCGTCCCCATGACCGCCTGCCAGTCGGCCTCCACCGAAACGTTGAGATGCAGGTATTCGGCCTGGCCGCCCTGTGTCGTGATCGTCTTCACCACCCCGGCGCCCTCCGCATCGAGCACGTCGGCGAGGATCACCGTCGCCCCCTCCGCTGCAAAACGTCGGGCGGTCACCGCGCCCATGCCGTGGGCGGCTCCGGTGATCAGTGCGATCTTCCTGTTCAGTCTCATGGCTTTTCCTCCTTTCAGTGCCCGCGGTTGACGGGGTCCCCCTTGCGGGAGCGGCCGAAGGCCACGAACCAGTCGATGGACGCGGGATTGGCCATCGAGTCCCGGTTCACGGAACTGGCCGGATCGTGGCCGAGCAGGATCTTCTTGACCGGCACCTCCATCTTCTTTCCGGAGATGGTGCGCGGCACCTCGGGGATCACGAAGACATCGTCAGGCACGTGGCGGGCGGACAGCTTCGTGCGGATGGCCGAAAGCAGGCCCTGGCGCAGGTCAGACGAGAGTCCCGCCTCAGGATCCTGCAGTACCACGAAGAGTGCCATGAACGACGGGCGGCCCAGATACTCGAGATCCGCCACCAGCGAGTCGGCCACCTCGGGAAATTCCTCCACAACGCGATACAGCTCGCTCGTTCCCATGCGGATGCCGTGACGGTTGATGGTGGAGTCCGAGCGCCCGTAGATCACGGCCGTCACCGATTCCGGCCGCGGGATCAGCTTGAGCCAGTCCCCGTGGCGCCAGACGCCCGGATAGACATCGAAGTAGCTCTCGAAATACCGCCGGCCATCCGTGTCACCCCAGAAGTAAAGGGGCAGGGAGGGCAGGGGTGTGGTGCATACCAGTTCGCCGACCTGGCCGAGGACCGCTTGCCCGTCATCGTCATAGGCAAAGGTGCCCACGCCAAGACCGCGACACTGCATTTCGCCCGCGTAGACCGGCAAGATCGGGCAGGCGCCCACGAAAGCCGTGCCCGGGTCCGTGCCACCGGAGATCGAGGCGAGCAGAACGTCGGGATGCACATGTCGGTAGACCCAGGCGTAGCCTTCCTCCGTGAGCGGGGATCCCGTGCAACCCAACGTGCGCAGCGCCGACAGGTCGAAGCGCGTGCGCGGATCGAGACCGGCCTTCATGCACAGGCCCAGGAAGGCCGGGCTGGTGCCGAAGAAGGTTGCCTTCTCCTGTTCGGCGAAGCGCCACAGGGTGTCCAGGTCGGGATGGCCCGGGCTCCCGTCGAACTGCAGCACCGTGCATCCCAAGGTCAGCGTCGAGACGAGCAGGTTCCACATGATCCAGCTCGTGGACGAAAACCAGAAGAACCGGTCATCCGCGCCGACATCGAGGTGCAGTCCGGCGCCCTTGAAGGTCTCGATCACCGTCCCGCCGTGGCCGTGGACGATGGGCTTGGGCATGCCGGTCGTCCCGGACGAATAGACGATCCACAGAGGGTGTTCGAAGGGCACTGCCGTGAAGACGGGAGGCACCGGCCGCGCGAGGACCTGGCGAGCGTCGATCACGCTCACCCGCCCGCCGTCGCCCCGGTCTGCAAGGTCGAGCGTGGCGTCCGGGTCCAGGCAGGGCACGAACACGACCGCCTCGACCGACGGCAGGCCTGCCACGAGTTCGCGCACCACGGCGCGCCGATCGATGTCCTTCCCGTTGTATCGATACCCGTCCACCGCGAACAGCACCCGTGGCGCGATCTGGCGGAAGCGGTCGAGGACGCTGACCGGTCCCATGTCCGGGGAGCAACTCGACCAGATGGCCCCCACGCTCGCCGCACCCAGCAGCGCCACCACGCTCTCCGGAATGTTCGGCATGTAGGACACCACCCGGTCGCCCGGGGTCACGCCGAGCGAGGCCAGGCATGCACCCATTGCACCGGCCTGGCCGGCGAGCTCTGCCCAGGACAGGGCAATGCGCGGACGGGTCTCGGACACCGCCACCAGCGCCGGCCGGGTCGCGGCGTCGGGACGACCCGCCGCAGCGAGGCAGTGCTCCGCATAGTTGAGCGTGGCCCCCTCGAACCAGTGCGCCCCCGGCAGAACCCGGCGATCGAGCACCTGCCGGAACGGCGCATGCGCCCGTATCCCGAAGTAGTCCCACAGGCTCTGCCAGAACGCCTCGATCTCGCGGGTCGACCAGGCCCAGAGCGATTCGTAGTCGGGAAACTGCAGGCCGCGCTCGCGGGCCAGCCACGCGCGGTAATCGGTGATGCGGGCCCGGGACACGCGATCGGCGGAGGGGCGCCAGACAGGGGAAGAGGCACTCATGGAATCATGGGGCAAGCAGAGGGTGATCGATGGTAACCGAGTTGGTGCGGGGGTACGCGGGCAGCCTCTGTTTCTTGCCTCCCCGGCGGGTGCCGATGCATGATCCGGCGCCTGCCCGAAGGCAGAAACCACAGACGCGGCGCAACGATCCGCGGACGACGCGCATCGAGGAGCGAGGTCTGTGGAGACGGGGATTCCCGGATGGCGAGTCGCCCGCCGCCGGTCATGGCGTCCGAGCTCGCACGCCGGCACCCGGCGTGAGCCATCGCGTGCCCGGGGTGGCAAGCAGAGGCGAATGGCAGACCGCGCCAGCGAGGAGAGCCAGTGATGCCCGATTCGAGAGTCTGTCCCAAGTGCGCGCAGGCCATGACCCAGGGGTTCATCGCGGACCACACCTACGGCGCGGTACGGGTGAGCCATTGGGTGGACGGCCCCCCCGAAGCCTCGTTCTGGATGAAAACCCGGGCCCCAACGGAGAGGTCCCTGCCCGTTGGTACGTTCCGGTGTGTCGGGTGCGGGTTTCTGGAATCCGACGCACTACCCTGTTTCGCCCTGAAAAAGCAGAGACGGTCGCTGCGTCTTCGCCGAAGTCGTTGGTTCGTCACCAGTGCCCCTGCCGGGCGCGGCGCTTCCGGCTGCGTCTTGCGCCCGCTGACGGCATCGCTGCGTGTGTGCCGCAGGTTCCGGGCCAGGACTTCCGGGATGGTATCGAGGCAAGGACGACACGAGCTCCCGGGGGGTGCCCGTTCCGGGCGACACTCGTCCCGCGACGGCGCCTGCCGGATCGCCGGGTTCCGGGGAATCATTCTGCCTCGGCCCTGTCACACAGGTCTCGTTCGGTTTTCTCCGGAGTTTCCCTGATGACCCGTCTTACCGCTTCCGCCCTGCGAACTTCGGCCGTCGTTCTGCTGGCTGCCTTCACCGCGATCGGCCTGACCCGACCTGCCGCGGCCCAGACCTCCACGGCCGACCCGTTCAAGGATCCTCGCTACATGAGCGGTCACCGGGACGTGATGCCGCCGGAACTCCCGGACGAACTCAAGGACGCCGATGTGCTCACCCGGGTGCAGGGCGTGAAGCGCGTCATCGCCTGCGCAGACCCGTTCGCCTACCCCTCTACCGAGATGACCGACCGGCCCACCGGTTACGATGCGGACCTCCTTCAGGCGATCGCCCGCGAGGAAGGTTGGGAGACTTTCTTCATCTGGGTCAATACCGCCGGTCGCGGCGGCATGAACCGGGCCTTCCGCACCTCCATCCGCAAGGGCATCTGCGACGTCTTCCTCGGACTGGGCACGGGTGGCATGGAGGACATCCTCGGAAAGTCCAAGCTTGCGTTGCTCAAACCCGCCTTCGGCGTGAATTACGTGCTGGCCACGTTCGATCCCGCCCTCAGGGGCAAGAGCCTCGAGGACATCGCCCGGGACAGGATCCCGACCGGTGCCACCTACTTTTCCCCCACCGATGCATTTCTTACCGAGCGCGGCGTGGCGCACGAGACCTTTCCGCAATCCCGCAGGGCGATAGAGGCCATGGCCCAGGGACAGGTGCGGGCGGTTCTCGTGCCGTCCACCATGCTGGCGGACGCGAAACGCGACCACCCGGGCCGGGAGATCTTCCTCCTCGAATCCTTCCAGCCCAAGGAGATGGAACTCGACTGGAACTCCACCTGGGCGGTGAAGGCGTCCGAGAAGTCATGGCGGGAATTCCTGGAATCGCGCCTGTCGCGCTACGCCACCGACGGTACGCTCAGGACCGTCCTGACCGGATACGGCATTCCCTACGTTCCGCCCTCGTTGCGCTGACGCCGTCCGCATCCAGTGCCCCCGACCAGGCAGTGGCGGGGAGGCGCCGGGACCTGCCCGACGCGCCTGGAGCCGGGGGAGGAGGGGCCGGCCTCGAAGTCTCCCGACCTTTATCCGACGAGCATCACCGTCCCGGCACACGGAGAGCCGGGTCTCCGCCCGACCGCTTCCTTGTCATGCTGCATCGCGGCGGAGGACTGGCGACCGCGCCTGCAGCCCCCCGAGGCAGTTGTCTTCGGTCCGCCACGTCGGGTCGCCGACGGGTTCCTGAACCCCGTGCCGCGATCGCCCTGGCTCGGGCTGGTGGTCAGTCGCCCCTCCCGCTGAAGCTGCAGCTCGCCAGGCGGGGCCGGGCGGCTACCACCATGGGGGTACATCTCCCAGGGGATTACTGAGTCCCTCGCGACGTCCGATACTCGTGTCTCGCATGGTCGCTGGCGGCCGGGCCGGGGTCGGTTCGAGGGGATGTTCGCCGCGACCGGGACCAAGCGAGGTGCCGCCATCGCCAGCATCAAGAGTCAACCGGTCTACCGTCCCCTGGGGTGGGACCCGTCGGGTCGTTTCCATCTTGTCCTCGCCGACTGCTTCGGAATGGATCGCGTCCGGGAACTGCTGGCGGAGTCCGCACCTCCGGCGACGCGCGTAATGATCGTCCCGGGCGGAACGGCTCGGGAGCCGCTCGTCCAGGGGGACACGGCGGCCGTGGAGTGGTTTGCCACGCCGGATCTGCTCGAAGCCGGCTTCCGGGAGTATCTGGCGACGGCCCGCATGGGCCTGAGGGCCTACCTGACGGGGTCGGAAGGGTTTATCTGGAGGCTGGCGGCCGTGGGTCGGCGGGCCGGGCTCGGTGCCGGGGAGATGCACCTCGCGCGCTGCGGCACCCTGGCCCGGCGGGTCTATTGCGTCCATTGCGGGAGTTTTCTCGCGGACGTTCGGGCGAACGTGGTGCCCTGTTCCGGTTGTGGCCGGCATCTGTTCGTTCGCGACCATTTCTCGCGCCATCACGCCGCGTACATGGGCTTCCAGATCGATGCCGAGGTTCCGGGCGAGGTTCCCCCGGTCGAGGAGATGTACCCGTGACCGAACGTATCCCAGTGGTCGTCACGGAGGTGGTGCCGGCTGCCGCGGGCATCCGGGAGTTCGTTCTGGCGAGGCAGGACGGTGAATCGCTTCCTGCATTTTCGGGCGGCAGCCATGTGATCGTCCACATGCACGCCGGAAGCCGGCGCCATTCGAATCCGTATTCGCTGATGGGCGATCCCGCAGACGCCAGCCACTATCGCATTGCGGTCCAGCGGCAGGCGCAGTCCCGCGGCGGGTCCGCCTTCCTGCACGACCGCGTGACCGCGGGGCACTGTCTGGAGATTTCTCCCCCGGTCAATCTCTTTCCGGTCGCGCGTCTGGCGCGGCACCATGTCCTGTTCGCGGGGGGTATCGGTGTCACGCCGATCCTCGCACAATGCCGCGACCTGCGCCGGCTCGGGCTGTCCTTCGAGGTTCACCACTCCTACCGCACGCCGGAACTCGCGTTGCGCGCGGAGGACCTGCACGGGCTCGCGGGTGGACGATACCACCGCTATTTCCAGGGTGTGATGGGGGGCTCAGGCCCCGATGCGGGTCGAGTCGACGTTCTGTTGGAAGGCGTGTGCCGCCCGGTAGAGGGTGGGGTCATCGAACTCCGCTCCGACAAGCGTCAGGCCCGCGGGCAGGTCGTCCACCCTGCCGCAGGGCAACGACACGGCCGGATGGCCGGTCACGTCCGTGGGGCAGGTGTTGCCGAGCATCTCGAAGGCGCGTTGCCCGACTTCCGCCCGCGGGGTCTCCGGATCGGGGATGCTCGTGGCCCGCATCGGAAGGGTGGGCATGAGCAGCAGGTCATGCCGGGACACACTCTGGTCGTCGCCGGCCACGATCCGCCGCGCGATGTTCCGTGCCGTGGCTGTCCTGCTCCACATCGCCCAGGCCGATGGCGTTCTCGTACCCGGCCAGCTGCGCCATCTGGCGGCTCGCGATCGCACCCGCCGCGATGTCCTCGACCAATCCCTGGACCGGATCCACGGTCGTGGCGACCCTGGCCACGCGCATGCGGCCCGCGGCCTCGTTCAGGATGCAGAGGTCCGTGAGCGTGCTGCCTGCGTCGCACGCCACGCCCACCGTGCTGAAAAAACTGTCGCCGGCCCCTGTCGCTCGTTCTTCCATGATCGATGTACTCAAGGTCTTGCCGTCCGATGGTCGGGTTCGTGTCGTGACACGCGGTGTCTCGGGCTCCTCCCGGGACCGGACTGCCGGAGGTCCCACCGAAACCCCGATATTCAATCGAAGTAGGTGCCGGCGTCTCAATACCACCGAGGGGTTAACACCCGCGTGGGAGGAAACCGCCCGGCCGTGCGCGGCGAGGAAACCGGCCCGCCACATCCGACCGGCACCCGCTCCCTCGAGGGGCGGGAGCGCAGCGGCCGGTACCGGGAATCAGCCCCCGCGGGCAGGGGCGGGCAGGGTGGCGATATCGGCCGTGGTCCGCCAATCCCATCCGCCCGGCGCCAGGTCTCCGGGCAGGGTCACACCCCCGAAGGCACTCCGGTGGAGGGCTTCCACGCGGTTGCCCGCAGCGGCCACCATGCGCTTGACCTGGTGATACCGGCCCTGGGTCAGCGTCAGCCGCAGGCTGCGCTCGCCGGTCACCTCGCAGGCGGTCGCCATGGCGGGCACGGGGTCGTCCCGCAGGACCACCCCCTGGCGCAGGGCGGCCGCCTGAAGCCCGGTCACCGGATGGCGAACCGTCACCTCGTAGACCTTCTCCACGTGGTGACGCGGGGACGTCAGGCGGTGCAGGAGCGGGCCGTCGTCCGTGAGCAGCAGCACTCCGGAGGTGTCCTCGTCGAGCCGCCCCACCGGCTGCACGCCCCGCTGCCGCAGGGGGGACGGCAGGAGGTCCAGCACGCTGGGGTGGTGGACCGGCTGGCGCGAGCACTCGTAGCCTGCCGGCTTGTGGAGCAGGATGATGGCGGTGTCGTGGAACGGCCAGGGATGACCGTCCACCTCGAAGACCAGGTCGTCCGTGGCGAAGTCCTCGTCCGGGTCGTGTACGGTCCTTCCCTGCACGACGACGGCCCCGCGGGCCAGCAGCGCCGCGCATTCCCGGCGGCTTCCCATTCCCTGGCTGAAAAGTATCTGAGCGATGCGCACGGGCTGGAGTATCTCACCCCCCCGCCAGCCCCGCTGCACGCGCCGCGCGAGGGATCTTCGCGAGACGGCTGGGAACCCGCGGGCACTGCCACCGGTCCCTGCGTGAGGATGGGCGGCACCCGCCCGACCCCCACCCTCTCGAACCAGGGACACCGCCATGCCCGGACACCGCGCCGCCTTCCACAGCCTGATCGCTCTCGCCATGTTGTCCCTGCCCGCAGGCCCGGCAGCGGCCGCTTCCAGCGGGAGCTTTTCCTTTGCCGTGGTGGGCGACATGCCGTATGGGGCGGTCGAGGAGCGGCGCGCCCGCAACGTGATCGATGCCATCAACGCCGCACCCGCCGTCCGGCTGGTGCTGCACGTGGGCGATGTGAAGGGTGGCGGTGAGCGCTGCGACGACGCCATTCTCCGCCAGCGTCACCGCCTTCTCGGGGGCTTCGGAGCGCCGCTGGTGGTGACCCCCGGCGACAACGACTGGACCGATTGCCACCGCCGCAGCAACGGCCAGTACCTGCCCACGGAGCGCCTCGCGATGTTCCGGCGCCTGTTCTACCCCGATCCGTCCCGGTCCGCGGGCGCCCGGGGCATCAGCCTGCAGCCCCAGTCCGCCACACCCGGCTTCGAGCCCTACGTGGAGAACGCGCTCTGGCGGATGGGCGGCGTCACGTTCGGAACAGTCCACGTGGTGGGCAGCCGCAACGGACTGGAGCCGTGGAACGAACTCGACCCCGGGGATACGCGCGCGACCCCGAGGGCCGACCGGCTGGCCGAGGTGGCGCAGCGGGACTACGCGGCCGTGGCGTGGGTGGACGTCATCTTCGACGCGGCGGCCGCCGAGGACAGCGCCGCGGTGGTCATCGCCATCCACGCCAACCCCCATCTCGAAGACTCGCCGGGCAGCGATTCGCGTTCGACCTACGAGCGCTTCCTGACCCGTGTGCAGGCCCGGGCGGTTGAGTTCGGACGTCCGGTCCTCTTCCTGCATGGAGACACCCACCGCTTCCGCCACGACCAGCCCCTGCGTGGGGACGATGGCCGGCCCCTTTCCCGCTTCACCCGGGTGGAAAGCTTCGGCAGCCCCTTTCTCCACTGGGTCGAGGTCATCGTCGACCCGGGCGATCCGGCGGTCTTTCGCGTTGTGCCGAGGACCGTGGAGGCGAATGATCCGTTCCGGTGAGAGGGGGCCTGGCGCTCAGGGGGCCCGCATCCGGAGATGACACCCTCGACAATCGGGGAAACGGCCATTGGGAAGCGGACTTGCCGTGGCAGGGCACCGGTGGAGGATCCGCGTCACCCTCGTCGCTTCGGCGTCCGGTAATGTCGATCGCAGGGGAATTCGCTCTTCCCGCGCGCCGATGCGGTGATGAACGATGCAATGCCCGCCGGTCTGAATGGTGCTTACCGCTGGCCGAGGCAGCGTTTGCCGGTGCGAGGAGCATGCGATCGATGGGTGGGGTCGGTGTGGTGCCACGGTGTTGCGCAAGGTTCCCGGGGAGGCCCGATGGCGTGCGTTCCGGGTACCGGGGTGGCGCGCTTACGGCACCCCTGGGGCTGGCAAGGCGCCCACGGTGGTCCGGCCCCCGCGCGTGCCTTCCGGCGGAGTCGTCCGGATGAGCGCCGATTGCGCATGGTGTCGCGCGCCCCGCGGGACGGGGTCCACCTGTGCCCGCTGTGGTGCCGATTACGTGAAGGCCGAAACCATCAGGCGATTCGGTCGTGCCGGCATCGCCCTGGATTCGCGCGCCCGGGAGCCCCGTTTCGAGGTGATGGTCGGCCCGGATCCGGACGTGATCGAAGCGATCCCGGCGCCCCGGCCCGACGTGGCCGATTCCGTGCGCGAGTTGCGGATGTGCATCGTCGCCATTCCGCTCATGCTGCTGATCTGCCTCGCCCTGGGTGCATCTCCGATGGGGCATTTTCTGCGGCGGACACTTTTCGCGATGCCCCTGCACGAATCGGGTCACGCGATGATGGCCTGGCTGACCGGGCATTTCGCCATTCCGACGCTCTGGAGAACGATGAGCTTCGACCGGGGAATCCTCATCCCGCTCCTCCTGCTGGGTGTCGCTGCAGGGGCCGTCCTTCGCGGCTGGCAAACCCGCGACACGCTCCTTCTGCGCACCGGTGTGCTGTTCGCCCTGGTGGTTGCGGCAGCGGGCCTGCTGGTGTCCGACGACACCGCGGCGATGCTGGTCGTGTTCGCGGGCGACGCGGGCGGCATGGTTCTGGCGACCCTCATGATGGCCTCGTTCTTCTGCGGCAGGAACACGCAGCTCTACCGGGGAAATCTCCGCTGGGGGTTTGTCGGCATCGGCGCGGGCGCCTATGTGGAGATCGTGAGCGTCTGGCTTTCGGCCCGGCCGGATCGCGCGAACCTTCCGTTCGGCGAGATCGAGGGGGTGGGTCTGTCCGACGCGCTGCGGTTGTCGACCCAGTGGGGCTGGTCCGATACCGCGCTCGTCAACCGGCATCTTGCCGTCGCCATCGTGTGCTTCGTGGCGCTCGCAGTCGTTTACGCGCGCGGTGTGCAACGCGCCGCGCAGGCCGCCCGCACGCCTGTGGCCAGCGGGTCTGCGCCGCAGAGCCGCGCCCCCATGCGGACCCGGCCCAGGACGGGGAGGGCCTGACGCCTGAGGACGGAGACAGTGTCTTCCTCCTCCGCCGCCCAGTCGTTCCTCCGGCAGGATTGCAGGCAATCACCGATATGCGTGGGAGACAGGCAGCAGCGTCCTGCGGACCTTGACGGTGTGTGTCGATCACGGGAAATCGCTGCGCATCGCGGTTGGTGGTCATCTGGCGGAGCCGGATGGCCCAGGCTCGGCCACCTTGCGCCGCTCCGGGCCATCCGCGAACAGTTCCACGAAGAGCTGCCGAAGCCAGAGATTCGCTGGGTCGCGGTTGAACCTGGCATTCCAGAAGAGATTGATGGCGATATCCGGCAGGCGCACGGGATGCGGTGACGTGACCAGTCCGAAGGCGTCCCGCACCCGCTCGGCGAAGCGCTGGGGGACCGTGGCGATCAGATCCGTGCTTTGCAGGATGGGTCCGACGGCGAGGAAGTGGGGCACCCTCAGGCGGATCAGGCGCTTCACGCCGGCTTTCTCCACCAGGTTGTCGATGTCCGTATGGCTCGTGTTTCCGGGAACGACGCCGACATGTTCCAGTTCGGCGAACGCGGCGAGGCTCATGGGGGAGCGGGCCGTCGGGTGCCCCTTCCGAAACATGCACACGTACCGATGGCGGAACAGCCGGTACTGGAAGAATCCTGTCTGCAGATCGGAAAGCGGCCCGACGGCCAGATCGACCGCTCCGGATTCCATGTCTTTCTTCAGCTCTGCCTGGTGCGGGCGGATGGTGCTGATGCGGATGCCCGGCGCGCGCCTGACGAGAACCTCCATGAGCGGGGGCATGAAGTAGATCTCGCCAATATCCGTCATCGCCAGATTGAACGTTCTGTTGCTGGTCAGGGGGTCGAACGAATCCCGGTGTGTCAGGGCCGACTGCAGCGCGTTCAGCGCATAGATCACCGATTCAGCCAGGTACAGCGCGTACGGAGTGGGTTCCATGCCGCGCGATGTCCTGAGGAACAGTTCGTCGTTGAGGGCGTGTCGCAGGCGCTTGAGGGCGTTGCTGATGGCAGGCTGCGTCAGCCCGAGCCGCTCGGCCGCGATTGACACGCTGCGATCCATCAGCAGCTGGTTGAAGACCACCAGCAGGTTGAGGTCCAGATCCCTGAGGTTCATGCGAGGGCAAGGTATTCACGACGGTGATGGGCAGTATACGTTTCGCTGCATGGACGAATAGTGGGGGGGCGAACAGAATCCGGGCTGGCAGGGCAATCGCCCGGATACGGATCGAGCATGGAACTGGTCGTGGAGCCCTTCAACCGGCGGCTGAGCGTCGAGATCGGCGGGAACCTGCTCGACGTGCTTCGGGCCAACGGGATCCCGATCTCCCACAGCTGCATGGCTGGCCGGTGCGGCACGTGCCGCTGCCGCGTGGTCAGGGGGCGGGTGGTGAATTCCGGTCCCGAGATCGGCAGGGCACTTCCGGGAGACGGAAGTGTCGTTCTCGCCTGCCAGGCCGTCCTGACGGAAAACTGCACCATCGAGTTGCCCGAGGTGGACGAAGTGGTGGTGCATCCCGCCCGCAGCGTGAAGGCGGTCGTCACCTCGATCGAGGATCCTGCCCGCGACGTGAGGCGAATCCGGCTCCGGCTCGGGAGACCGCTGGAATACAGTCCCGGGCAGTACGTGACGGTGCAGTTCACGCCCGACCACGTCCGGCCGTACTCCATGGCTGGTCTGCCCGCCGACGACGAGATGGAGTTCCAGATCCGCAAGGTTCCCGACGGACGTGTCACCGAGTACATCTTCCGGCACCTGCAGGTCGGCGCGGCCGTCAAGCTCAGCGGACCGCTGGGCACCGCCTATCTGCGGCGCATGCATCCGGGCCCGATGCTGTGCGTGGGCGGCGGAACGGGACTGGCGCCGATACTCTCGATCGTGAGGGGTGCATTCGAGGCCGGGATGGTCAATCCCGTCCACCTTTACTTCGGGGTTCGCAGCCAGCAGGACCTCTACGACGCCGATCGCCTGCAGCACCTTTGCCTCGCCTGGCCAAACCTCCGGTTGCACGTCGTCGTCGCCACCGGAACGGTGCTCGAGGGGCAGCGGGCGGGGCTGGTGACGGATGCGATCGCGGAGGACCTGCCGTCCCTGTCCGGTTGGCGTGCCTACCTCTGCGGCGCACCGCCCATGGTCGAAGCACTGAACCTGCTGGTGAAGCGACTCGGCGTGAAGGCGGATCACGTTCACGCCGATGCGTTCTACCCGAGCGGCGTCTGACCGCGCGCATTCCGCAGCGCGTGCGTTGACCATCACCCTATCAACATGTCGCCAGGAGATTTCATCATGAACGGTCCGGACCTGAACGCTGCAGCCTGCCCGCAGTGGCCCCCCGACGGCGTGAGCCGTGTGCCGTTCTGGGCCTATACGCGGCGAGACCTCTACCAGCAGGAACTGGAGCGGTTCTTCTACGGCGGGCACTGGTGTTACGTGGGCCTGGAGGCAGAGATTCCTCATCCTGGCGACTTCAGGCGGACCGTGGTCGGCGAGCGGTCGGTCGTCATGGTCCGGGACCCGGATGGTGGCGTCAACGTGGTGGAAAACCTCTGCGCCCACCGCGGGATACGGTTCTGTCGCTCGCGCAGCGGCAATACGAAGGATTTCCTGTGTCCCTACCACCAATGGAACTACAGTCTGAAGGGAGACCTGCAGGGCGTGCCGTTCCGGCGGGGTGTCAGGCAGGACGGGCGTGTCAACGGAGGAATGCCGAAGGATTTCAGGCTCGAGGACCACGGCCTCAACAAACTGAAGGTCGCGATCCGCGGCGGGGTGGTGTTCGCAAGCTTCGACCATTCGGTGGAACCCCTCGAGGCGTTCCTCGGGCCGACCATTCTTCGCTACTTCGATCGCGTGTTCAGCGGCCGCGGGCTGAAGGTCCTCGGCTATCGCCGCCAACGCATCCCGGGCAACTGGAAGCTGATGCAGGAAAACATCAAGGATCCCTATCACCCGGGTTTGCTGCACACGTGGTTCTCGACTTTCGGTCTCTGGCGTGCCGACAACAAGTCGGAACTGAAGATGGACGAAAGATTCCGCCACGCCGCCATGATCTCCACCAGGGGGCAGGGCGGTCGAAATGAGGACGTCGTGTCGGGGGTGGACAGTTTCAAGGAGTCGATGCGTCTCAATGATCCCCGGTTGCTGGACATTGTCCCCGAGCCGTGGTGGGGCGGCCCAACCGCGGTCATGACCACGATCTTTCCAAGCGTGATCATCCAGCAGCAGGTCAACAGCGTATCCACGCGGCATATCCAGCCCAGGGGGCACGGCACCTTCGACTTCGTCTGGACCCACTTCGGCTTCGAGGACGACACGCCCGAAATGACGCAGCGCCGCCTGATACAGGCCAACCTGTTTGGTCCGGCCGGTTTCGTCTCGGCCGATGACGGTGAGGTCATCGAATGGTCGCAGGAAAGCTTCGAGCAAAACGGCGCGGGCCAGACGGTGATCGAAATGGGCGGGCATGACATCGGCGACACCGACCACATGGTGACCGAAACGCTGATCCGGGGCATGTACGCCTACTGGCGCAGCGTCATGGAGAAGTGACTCGTGATCGAATTCAATACGTACTTCGAACTCCTGAATCTGTACAGCGATTACGCGATGGTCTGCGATTCCGCAGACTGGGAGCAATGGCCGGAGTTCTTTGTGGAGGACGGCACCTACCGTCTGCAACCGCGCGAGAACCACGAACAGGGGCTGCCGTTGTGTCTCCTGGCTCTCGAGAGCAGGGCGATGATCGAGGATCGCGTGTACGGGGTGAAGGAAACCATGTATCACGATCCTTACTACCAGCGGCACATCGTGGGGACCCCCCGCGTGCTGGCAGTCCTGGCCAGTGCCAGGGGGGAGACCATCACGTCCGAGGCCAATTACGCGGTGATCCGAACCAAGCTGGATGGCGAATCCACCGTGTTCAACGCCGGCTTCTACCGGGACGTGATCGTCCGCACGCCGCAGGGTCTGAAGTTCCAGTCCCGCCTGTGTGTCTACGACAGCGAAATGATTGCGAACTCTGTCATCTATCCCATCTGAGGGGGGGCGCGTGAGCGGGAACTGGATCGATGTCGCGGCCCGGGACAGCATCCCGGAGGGGGATGTGGTTGCGATCAGGGTGGGCGGCAGGGAGGTCGCCGTCTACGGCGTCGACGGCGAAGTCTTTGCGACCGACAACGTCTGCACGCACGGCGCGGGCCGCATGAGCGACGGGTTCCTCGAGGGCCGGGAGATCGAGTGCCCGCTCCACCAGGGCCGTTTCGATGTCTGCACCGGCAAGGCCCTGTGCGCACCGCTCACCGCCGATATCAGGACCTATCGGGTCCGCGTCGAGAACCTGCGCGTGCTGGTGCTGTTCGACACGACATGACGCGACCCCAGTCGGCTCAGGCGGCACGGGAGTCGTCGCCACGAGATCGGAGAGCGTATGCAAGACGCCGTGCCGTACCCGGATTCGTCACGCCGCCTCGAAGAATCAACTAAAAAAATTACTAAAACAAAATTTTAAATGTGATTACTAAAGTAATTTATTAATTAATAAAATACTCGAGGCATATTGTCCAACCAATGGGTTTTATGAATTAATGTTTCCCATTCTCCTGTCGGATGCACCTTGTGCATCACCGGGGCCCAGTGCACTCGGGCCGGGAGGTCGGTTCCTGCCACCTCTCCGCGACGGCGTCCCCGCCGCAGCCACTCCTGGAGACGCCTGCGGTCCGTTGTCGCGAACCCACGCCGCCGAGGCGTCTCAAGGAGCAGGCCGAGCGCTCTGGAGGGATGCGCGACAGTGGCGGGACGGGTGTCCGCAGGAATCCCGATTCGCTTCCCCGGCATCGTCCTCTGCCGGGCCCGGGCTTTGGTATAGTCGGCTTCGTCGCAACACACCTTTCCGGAGTCTGCCGACGAGCCTGCCCGGCGCCGACCGGATGTCTGGCAGATGCGACCCGGCGCCCCGGGACCGGCGTGCGGCCGGCGATTCGTTTCCCATTCATGAGGTCGTGCTCTTCATGCGCAGACAACTTCACCGCCTCGCCCGGGTCATGGGAACGTTGGCGATTCTGACCGGGGCGGCGCCGGGTGCCCACGCGGCCAACGCCGACATCATCTTCTTCGGCGGCGACATTCTCACGATGGCAGGCAGAGAGCCGCGTTACGTGGAGGCTCTCGCGGTGCGGGGGGGCAAGATCGTGCTGGCCGGTTCCAGAGCCCGGGCGCGTGCGCTGGCTGGTCCCGGAACCCGGTCGGTGAACCTGAAGGGCCGCACGTTGCTGCCGGGTTTCATCGATGCCCACGGGCACATGATCTACTTCGGCAAGAACCTGATGGACGCCAATCTGTTCGATTCCCGCAGCGTGGCCGAGGTGGTCGAGCGCATGCGGAAGCATGCGGCCCGGGTCCCGGAAGGTGCGTGGATCGTGGGGATGGGGTACAACGCCGCGTCCCTGCAGGAGGGCAGGGCCCCCACCGTAGCCGAACTCGACCAGGTCTCGGACAAGGTTCCGGTGATGATCGTGGACAGGTCGGGTCATCTGGGCTCCGGCAACACGAAGCTCTTCGAGGCGGCCGGCATCACCGCCGAGACGCCCGATCCCGAGGGTGGCAATTTCACCCGGGGCAGCGACGGCAGGAGCCTGCTTGGGCCCATGGAAGAAACCGCACTCTTCGCGGTGCGGGAGCGGCGGCCGCCTTTCACCGGGAAGATGGCCGACGAAGTCGTCATCGGGAGCGCCCGGACCTGGGCGAGCTACGGCCAGACCACCGCGATGGAGTGCGGCGTCGGGCTCGGCGGCGACGACATCGACATCATCCGGAATGCCATCGACCGGAAGTTGCTCTCGGTCGATCTCTATCTGTGCGCGAAGGATTCCCTGACGGACAGGGTGATCGACGCGGCCTACGGCGTGGCAGCCGCCTACAACCAAACACCCGAGGGCACGTCGACGCGGCTTCTGGCGGCGCGCCCGGATCTCGACAAGCGGTACATCAATCGCGTGCGCCTGGGCGGCATCAAGTTCTGGCTCGACGGCAGCCTGGACACGGCGTGGTTCACGACGGCCTACGCGCACAACCCCCCGGGCAAGACCGGCGAGTACAAGGGTTTCCAGCAGGTGCCGGACGAAGTGATCGAGGCCGCCCTCGACCGTTTCTGGCCCACGCAGATGCAGATCAACA
This sequence comes from Betaproteobacteria bacterium, assembly GCA_037141795.1. Taxonomy (GTDB): domain Bacteria; phylum Pseudomonadota; class Gammaproteobacteria; order Burkholderiales. The sequence goes on along the minus strand of JBAXBV010000038.1, from coordinate 5,773 downwards.
TGCACGCCAACGGCGATGCGGCCAACGAGCAGGCGTTGAGGGCCATCGAGAAGGCGATCGCGCGGCACGGCATGCGCGACCACCGACCGGTCTTCGTCCACGGCACGGCGATGCGACCAGACCAGATCCAGAGGCTCAGGGCGGTGGGCGGCATCCCGACCTTCACGTCCCATTCGCTGGTGCCGGGCGGGGATGCCGTGGTGCACATGTGGGGGGAAAAGTGGGCGACGGCCATGTCCATCGCCACGCTCTGGAAGGAAGGCATTCCCTTCACGCTCAATCACGACGCCCCGGTCTCTCCGCAGCCCTGGGTACTCCACCTCGTGGACGCGGCGGTGAACCGCATTTCCAGGAGCGGCGCGGTGATCGGGCCCTCCGAGCGCGTGCCGCCCTACGTGGCCCTGCTCGGCGTCACGCGGTTTGCGGCTTACCAGATCAAGGAAGAGCGGAGCAAGGGGACGCTGGAGGCGGGCAAGCTCGCGGACCTGGTGATCCTCGACCGGAATCCCCTGAAGGTCGACCCGCGCGCCATCAAGGATATCCGGGTCCTTCAGACCATCAAGGAAGGCCGAACCATCTTTCGCGCCAGGTCCTGAGCGGGGAGGGGGCGGGCGTCCGGCGTCCCGGGATGCTGTTCCCGGGCGGGGCGCTGCGTCGAACGCCCGGATTCGGCGGCGTCGAATCCGCCGGCTCGGTGGCGGGCTTGAAGGCTCGGGCATCGGCGCATCGCCATGTGGCTGCGGACGGATCCCCAGGGCGCAGGCGGGTGTGAACGTGGGCGGGCTCGCGGCTTTCGCCATTTCCCTGACCTGCGGCATCCAGTCCGCGCAATTCGGGTGCATCGTCAGCCAGGCCACGGTCACCTGCGGATTCGCGCCGTGCCCCGCCCCGACTCCCGAGTGGTCGAGTCTCGTCCCGACATCGGAGCATGCCTCGAGGAGGTCGGCCCGCCGCAGGGCCCGGGGCTGGTGATCCAGCCGCGGGTCGTTGCGCCCATGCAGCTGCGGGATTGACTGCCGGCGCTGCATCCCTCCTGCTGTCTTGGCGGTCGCGACGGGGTATCCTTGCGGCCTCCTGTCATGGCACGGACGCAAAGGATTTCCCATGAGCAAACTCGAGCACAGCGCCTCCGACCCGGGAACCTCGGGATTTCTGGACTATCTCGATGCGGCGGTGGAATCGTCGCTCTACCGGAACGGCAGGGTGCTCACCCGGCGCGACCCGGATGGTAGCGACGCCGGAACGGAAGGCGTGGTCCGGGCGCGGCGGGAAGTTTCGGTCGGCAATGCCCGGCTTCTCGAGGGGGATGCCCGGCACACCCTCAGGACGAACGGTTACGAGCTCCTGACCCACGCGAACACCATCGACCACATCGATTTCTTCAACCATCAGCAGGTTGTGCGGGAGTACTACCCCCAGTGCGTCGAGATCGTGCGGGCCTTCACGGGCGCGCAGGTCTTTGCGTTCGACCACAACGTGCGCTCCGCGGTGGGCAAGCAGTCGAAGCAGCGCATCGCAGGCGGTCAGCAGGTGCAGGGGCCGGCGCACATCGTCCATGGCGACTACACCCTGACGAGTGCCGTGCAGCGCCTCCGTGACCTGACCCGGCCACCCAAGACCAACGACACCGTGCGTGGCATCGTTCTGGAGGAGACCCAGTCGCTCATCAGCCCTGCGGAGGCCGAGCGGGCCCTCGCAGGAACCGGCAGGTTCGCCATCATCAATGTCTGGAGGAACATCGCCAGGGAGCCCGTGGCCACCCACCCGCTCGCACTGTGCGACGCGCAGACCGTCGATCCGGAGGATCTCGTGGTGTTCGAGATTCACTACCAGGACCGCGTCGGGGAGAACTATTTCGCCAGGCATTCCGGCCGGCATCGCTGGTACTACTACCCGCAGATCACGCGCAACGAGGCCCTCCTGATCAAGCAGTGGGATTCCGAGGGGGCGCTCGCACGGACGAAGGGTGGTCGCGGCGACAGCACCGCACCGCTGGAGCCCAGCACGTTCAGCCTCCACAGTGCTTTCGAAGACCCAACGACCCCGCCGGACGCGCCGGATCGCTGGAGTATCGAGGTGCGCTGTTTCGCTTTGTACGACTAGGGTCTGCTTGCGGATCGGCTCCGTAGTGTGAGCAGGCCCTGTCCCCGGTGTGTCGGCGCGCGACGGCGGGGCCGGCCGCCGGCCGCGCGCTGGCACTTCAGAATCGTGCGAGAGGGCAGCGGGTCGGGTCGCCCAGGCGGATGTCGAAGCGGTCGGTGACGGCGTCGCCGAGGGTGGCGCCGAGCGCGGCCTCGAAGGCGGCCGAGGGCTGCGCGACGTAACGCAACGGGCGAATGGAAAACGTGTAGTCCTCGAACTCGTCCACGCCGGGTTCGCCCACGTCGCGATGGACGATGTCATATCCCCAGGTCCACCCCAGGAGCGCGGCCACGTCGTAGGCGTCATCGCTCACCCGTGCCGGATCCGGCCCTGGCCGGGCATCGATCACGCAGACGATCCAGGTCTCGAACTCCATCGTCACCCTGCCGTGGCTGCGCGCGCTCGCGAGAAACGCGCGTGGACGATCGTCGAAGAGGGGAAACTCGCCCTCGTCGTACCAGGGCAGGGCGTCGAACCTGTGCTCGACCGTGCGGAAATGTCCCTCGGCGTCCGCCTCGGGATGCCGCAGGCCGAACGGCGGCGCGTCGACGAACTGCCGCGGGAGCGCCACGGCGGGATCCCGGCTCCAGCGGAAGTCGTCCGCCTCGAAGCGGGTGATGGCCTGCAGGAAGTGGAATTCTCGCGCCTGCTCGCGGAAACCGCGAAAGCGGCCGCGGATGTTGACGCCCGCGCGTTCGACTCCCGGTGTGGGATCGCTGTCGCGGAACTCCCGGTACCAGAAGATTTCCATCGAACCGCAGGGTACGCCGCCGCAGGCGACCAGCCGCAGTCCCGCGGGCGGCACCGCCGGGCCCGGGTCGGTCGAGGCCGCTGCAAGGTTGGCGGAGATTGCACCGGCCCAGAGCAGGCGCGCGACCAGGGCTTGCAGCCGGCGACGCAGGCCGCGGGTCGGAGTCCGCCCCTGATGGATGGGCTCTTCGGAGGATCTGCCGCCCGGCCGCCCGATCGCCGCAACTGATCCAGCCCGGGGTCCGGGCGAGATCTCCCGCCGGCATCCGGGATTCCCCTGTCCAGCCAGACTGTTGCGGGCCCGATCGTGGATCGGGGCGGGGCGTCCGTGCCGGGTACGGCGACGAGGGGGGTTCTCCATGCGCAATCCTCGGTGGTTTGCGGGCGAATCACCGCGGAGCGCCGCCCTGCCCGACGCCTCGGCGCCCGATGGCTCCGGCGGATTATGGCCGACCGGCGCGGGCACGGTCAGCCCGCCGTGCGGGTCGATCGGCGGCGTAAGGAACATTTTTCATCTCGCGCCGTCCCAGCGGGGGCGCCGTGCAGTCGCGGTGCCGGGCCCCGTCGAGAGCCGGTCCGTTAATCGAGACCGGCGTCGGTCCAGGCCAGAGTGTGAAGAGGTTCTCATCCATCCGACGGAGGTGTCTCATGCTCGATGCATCGCGCCCGGCCGTATCCGGCCCAGTCCGCGTTCTCGCTGCAACGCTTCTGACGGGCGTCTTCCGGGTCCTGTCGATGACGTGCGCCGCGGCATGCGTGGTCGCCGCGGTTCCGGGCGCGGCCCGGGCGCAGGCTGACTCCCTGGCCATGCAGGCCTATGTGGGCGGTACCTTCGGAGCCGTTCACGGCTCCGCGAGTCACTCGCTCGGGGCCGGCAGCGCGATCACGCGCGAAGTGGAGAATGCGATGGGAGGACATGTTTTCGGCGGCGCGAGGTTCGGACGCCACGTGGGCTTCGAAATGGCCCGCCTGCAGTTCGGGGAGCTGGGCTACGAGGCCCGGACGCCTGGCGGCCCGGTGGATGCCGCGCGGAACATCGGGATGACCACACTCAACGTCGCGGGCTTCCTGCCGCTGGGAACCCGCTGGGAACTCACGGCTCGAGCCGGTATCGCCCTGGACGCGAGCTACACCACTGGCGAAACCTGCTACCAGAGGTCGAACAGCCTCGGGCAGCTGCGGAGCTATCCCTGCCGGAGAACCTCCTACGTTCTCGGCGCGGGCGTTCGCTATGGCCTGAACGATCACTGGGGGCTGCGCGTGGAGTATCTCTTCGTGCAGTTCAGGGATTCGCGGGACGGCCCGGACTACCGGCCGCACTTCGTGGGCGTGGGTCTGGACTACCGGTTCTGACCCCGACCCTTCCGGCAACCGGCGCCCGCGGGCCCGGGTGACAGCCGGCGTCCGCGACGGGCAACCGGTCGGCCGGCACGATTGCCTCGCGCCCGCAGGCAGCCGCTGGTGCATGCACGGGCGGTCATCGGGTCGCCGGTGGCGTGCGGGCGGTGGTCTCCCTCGCGCGCACGCGAGCGAGCTGCTGTCCCAGCCAGCCGGACAACGACGCGTCCGGCGGCTCGAACTCGCAGGTCACGCGGACCACCGTCACTTCGAGGTCCAGCAGGGTCCGGAGATCGGCGGGGGTCCCGGCAATGACCAGATCCGGGGCGGCCCGGGCGATGAGGTCCCGCAAGGCCTCGCGCTGGGGGCCGTCGTAGCCCACCGCCGGGATCACCGGGCCGATGTGGGGATGGGCGGCATAGACCGCGGCGAAGGTCGGCGGGGCGAAGGGGCGGGGATCCAGGACATGCGCCCCGGCCTGGGTGGCGACAGCGTAGCCAGCCCCCGTCGCGAGGCCACCGTGGGTGAGCGAGGGACCATCCTCCACGACCAGCACGCGACGACCCTGCAGGGCCACGCCGGGCGGGTCGGTACCCAGACGCGAGGCGCCCGGGAAGACCGGGCAGCCGGGGCGCACTGCGCGGAGGGCTGCGGCGACCTCGGCCAGCGCCTGCGCCGACGCGGCGTTGGTCTTGGTGACGATCACCGCATCGGCCATCCGCAGGTTGGCTTCGCCCGGATGATGACTGGTGACCTGACCCGGCCGAAGGGCATCCACCAGGACGAGATGGATGTCGGGAGTGATGAACGGGAAGTCGTTGTTGCCGCCGTCCCAGAGCAGCACGTCGGCCTCCGCCTCCGCCGCGGCGACGATGGCGCGGTAGTCCACGCCGGCGAAGACCACGTGGCCCGCCGCGATGTGGGGCTCGTACTCCTCGCGTTCCTCGATCGTGCAGAGGGCGGCATCGAGGTCGGCACGGCTTGCGAGGCGCTGCACCCGCTGTCGGGCCAGGTCACCGTAGGGCATCGGGTGGCGGATGACGGCCACCCGCAGGCCGGCGGCCGCGATTTCCCGCGCGGCCCAGCGGGCGACCTGGGACTTGCCGCATCCGGTGCGAACTGCCGAGACGGCCACCACCGGCCGCGCCGCGGAGATCATGGTGGACCGTGGCCCCGGCAGGGCGAAGCTCGCGCCGCAGGCGAGGGCGCGGGACGCCAGATGCATGACGTGGGCGTGGGTCACATCGCTGTAGGCGAACAGAACCTCGTCCACCTCGAGGGACTGGCAGAGCGTCTCCAGGTCGGCCTCCGGAAAGATGGGGATCCCCCGGGGATAGCGGGGGCCGGCGAGCACGGCTGGAAACCGGCGCCGGTCGATACCCGGAATCTGAGTGGCCGTGAAGGCCACCACCTCCACGTCCGGGTCGTCGCGGCAGAGCATGGCGAAGTCGTGGAAGTCGCGCCCGGCGGCGCCGAGGATCAATACGCGTCTGGCCATCCGCCTGGCCTCCGTTTGCAGGGGAATATTCGCCAAGGTAACACT
>JBAXBV010000037.1:0-27947 GCA_037141795.1 Betaproteobacteria bacterium | reverse complement strand
GCCACTTTCTGCGCAGCGCCATTCCTGCCTGCGGCGCGGGCCTTTTCCTGCACGCCCACTGCCCTCAATGCCCGACCCTACCCCATGCCGCAAGTCTCGTCTGGGTTCGGAAACAGGCACCATGCCGGACCGATGCGCTCCAACGGTTGTTGCCCTTTGGTGGTTGTCCCGCTATCGCCTTGGGGCGGACTTGGCACGGACCGACCATGACACCGCACCGAAAGTCGCGTGGGCTGCCAGATGCAAATACCACTTTGACCAAGGCGACGCCAGAGCCGGAGCATGCGTTGCGCGGGACGGGGAGCACGAACGGATGATCGACCTCTCCGACCTGACCGTGGTGATCCCGGTGCGCATCGACAGCGATGACCGGCTCGCCAATCTGGAGGCCGTGCTCCGTTTCCTCACCGGCATGGGGCGCGGGCTTCATGTCGTGCTGACAGAAAGCGCGGCAGCGCCGCGCCTCGCCGCCCTCTCGGCCCGTTTCGGTGTGCATCATGTCTTCGAGGAGAGCGCCGGGCCGTTCCATCGCACGCGCCTGCTCAACCAGGGCATGATCGTCAAGCAGGCCGGCAGCGCCGCGACCCAGACCCTCGGCTCCGCCGACCTGTCGGTCACCAACGCCTCCGGCGGCACCATCAAGGTGGACAGCGGCACCCTCGCCCTCGCGGGCGACGGCACCCACCAGGGCAACTTCAACGTGGCCACGGGCAGCGTGCTCGATTTCGCCGGCGGCACCCAGACCCTGGCGCCCGGGGCCTCCTTCACCGGCGGCGCGGTGGCTCTGAAGGTCAGCGGCGCGGTGGTCAACGTCGACACGGCGGTGAGCATCGACTCGCTCGACCTGCAAAGTGGTTCGCTGCTGGCCAACGGCAGCTTCACCACCGCGCGCCTCGCCCTGGGCGGCACCGGCCTTCTGGGCGGCAGCGGCGCCTTCACCGTGACCAGCAGCTTCAGCCGCACGGGCGGCAGCCTCGAGCGCACCGGCGAACTGCGCATCACCCAGGCCAGCGGCGATCTGGAGATCGACAGGGTCATCGCCGCGGGCAACGTCCAGCTGACGGCCGCCGGCGGGGCACTGCGGGTGCGTGACACCGTGGTGAACGCCACCGGCACCGCCACGCTCGGCGGCGCCTCGGTGAGCGTGCTGGCCACCAGCGCTGCCACCGAGGTCACCGGCCAGCGGGTGCTCGTCAACACCGGAGGTGATCTCACCGTGCAGGGCGGCAGCGCCTCGGGAGCGAGCGCGCGCCTGCGGGCCACCACCTACGAGTGCGGCGGCACCGTGGGCGGCAACGTGGTGCTCACCGGCGGCGCCGGCGCGGGTGCCCACGCCGTCATGATCGGACCCGACATCGGCCAGCCCAACCCGGGCGAATTCTCCGTGGGCGGCAGCATCGTCATGACCCCGGGGGCCGGGGGCTACGCGCGCATCCACGCCACCAACCCGTCCACGATCCACCTGGTGTTCCCCAATCAGGCCTCCGGGGGCTACGCGGTGGCGGGCAGCCCGGTGCTGAGCGACGGCCAGTCGGGCTTCTTCGCCGGTCCCGTCGCCAGCCCTGCCACCGCGGTCGTGGCGGTGAACCTGCTGACCCGCTACACCGGACCCCAGACGCCCCAGGACACCCCGGTGCTGGTGGAGATCAACAACCTCGCGCCCGTGACCACCCTTGCGCCGGCCCCCGGCAGGATCCCGACCCCGACCGGGGACGTGGAGGAAGAAGGCGCCGTCATCGCCACATCCGAATCGAGCAAGGCGCCCCTCCAGAGCTGCCGCTGAAGGCCTCGGGGGCGAGGCCCTTTCCTCGAAACCGATCGCCGGGAAAACGCCCGCCGCCTGGCGCCTCGCGGGCGCCCCCTCCCCGGGGTGCGCAAGCGTGTCCCGCTGCCGGATTTCGCCACGACGCTGTAACCGATCCCCAACCCGCCGCGAACTAGCTGGCAGCCCGCGCTGACGATCGCCGCATCCGCGGCAGGGCGCATGGCCCCATTCGAACCTCACAGGAGAAACACCCATGAAGACCACCGTCACCGTTACTGCCCTCGCCCTGGCCGCCCTTGCCTCGGGCGCCGCCCTGGCCGCCGACGACAAGCCCGCGGCCACCGAGAAGTGCTACGGCGTCTCGCTCGCCGGGCAGAACGACTGCGCGGCCGGCGCGGGCACGAGCTGCGCCGGATCGTCGAAGGTGGACTACGACGGCGCGGCGTGGAAGAAAGTGGCCAAGGGGACCTGTACCGCCATCAAGACGCCGAAGGGCACGGGCTCCCTCAGCCCGATCAAGAGCTGAGCGCCGCGGTGTCTCCCCGACCCATGGCCACGGAACTCACCGCAGGGCTCGGGCTGCGGCCTGCGCACTATGCCGATGCCCTCGACTGCGCGGCACCGGGGCTGTGGTTCGAGGTGCACCCGGAAAACCACATGGTCGCCGGCGGTCCCCGACTCTCGTTGCTGGAGGCCGTCCGGCGGGACCATGCCCTGTCGCTCCACGGCGTGGGGCTTTCCCTCGCCGGCGACGCCGACCCCGACCCGGCGCACCTCGAGCGCCTGGCCGCGCTCACCCGGCGGGTCGAGCCCGCGCTGGTCTCGGAACACCTGGCCTGGAACGCCTGGCAGGGGGTCTGCTATCCGGACCTCCTGCCCTTTCCCCGGACCCGGGATCGTCTGGAGCGAATGGTCTCGAACGTGGGCCGGGTGCAGGATGCGCTCGGCCGGACCCTCGCCATCGAAAATCCGTCCCACTATCTGCGGCTGGACGCCCACGAGTACGGGGAGATCGAATTCCTCGCGGAACTCGCCCGCCGCAGCGGCTGCAGACTGCTGCTGGACCTGAACAACGTGCACGTGAGCGCGCGCAATCTGGGTCTGGCTGCGGAAGCCATCGTGGACGCCTTTCCCGCGGACCTCGTGGCGGAAGTCCACCTCGCCGGACACCGCCCCGACCCGGTGCTGGGGGAGGCGCTGCTGATCGATTCCCACGACGCGCCGGTCGCGGAGGCCGTCTGGTCGCTGTACGCCCGCCTCATCGCCCGCATCGGACCACGGCCCACGCTGATCGAACGGGACGACCGCCTGCCCCCCTTCTCCGAACTGCTCGCCGAACGGAATCGCGCCGAGTCAATCCTGCGCACGCCCTTGTGCGAGGCGGCATGACACGCACCGCCCGGCAATCCGGTTTCGAGGATGCGTTCGTGCGCGCCCTGCTCGACCCCGATGCGCCAGGGCCGGACGGCATCGCGTCGCAACCGGGCTTCGCCGTCTACCGGAATACGGTGATGCGTGCCTGCACCGAGGCGCTGCGGGCGAACTACCCCGCCGTCGCAACGCTGCTGGGCGAGACCGCCTTTGCGGCGGCCGTCCGGCAGTTCGTGCGCGAGACCCCGCCCGCGACCCCCCTGCTGGTGGACTACGGCGCCGGGTTCGAGGCCTTCCTCGCCGCGGCGCCGGCGGTGGATGGCGTGAACGGGCTGCCATGCATGGCGCGGCTCGACCGGTGGTGGACCGAAAGCCACATCGCCGCGTCCGTGCCGGCCCTTGCCGCTGCGACCGTGGCCGCGCTCGCGCCGGCGGCGCTCGGTGGAACCGTGCTCCACCCCCATCCGGCCGCCCGCTGGGGATTCTTCGAGGGGTGCCCCGCGTGGACGCTCTGGTCCGGCGCCCGTGACGGCGCCCGGCCAGCCCCGGCGGCCGCGTTGCCCGGCGAAGGGGTCCTGATCACCCGTCCGGCCGACAGCGTGCTGCAGGCACCGTTGACTGCGTCCGCCTGTGCGTTCCTGGACCGCTGCGCCGCGGGCGCACCGCTGGAGATCGCCGTGACCGCCTGCCTGGACACGGACCCCGGCGCCGACCTCCGGGCCATCATGGCTGCCCTCCTCCGGCAGGGCGCCTTCTCCGACATGACCCGGCCACCGGACACCCCTGCCCCGTGAGGACACCCATGCAAGACTGCACCCCGCACTCCCCGACGCTGGCCGCCCGCGCCGCCTGGAACCGGCTGGCAGACCGTCTCGGTGCCCTCGCCAACCCGGACCTGCTGGCGCTCGCCTCGCGGGCGGCCATGGCCGCAGTGTTCTTTCTGTCCGGACGCACGAAAGTGGAAGCGGGCAGCCTGCTGGCCATCTCCCCCGGCGCGGTGTCGCTTTTCGAGGAGGAATACCGGCTGCCGGTCCTGGCTCCGCACGTGGCCGCCGCGGTGGCCGCTTGGGCGGAACACCTGTTCCCGCTGCTGCTCGTGCTGGGACTGGGCACCCGCCTGTCGGCGGTGGCACTGCTGGGCATGACCGCCGTGATCCAGGTGTTCGTGTATCCCGACGCCTGGCCGACGCACCTCACGTGGGCCGTGGCGCTGCTGCTGCTCGCGGGCCGTGGCGGCGGTCGAATGTCTCTCGACCACCGGCTGGGCATCCGGTGACCCGTTCCGCGCCCGGACGCGCGCGAAACGGGGCCCGGGGTCACTCGGCGGGCAGGAAGCCCTCGATGGACAGGTAACGCTCGCCCGTGTCGTAGTTGAACCCGAGCACGGTGCTGCCGGGAGCGAGGTCGGGCAGTTTCTGGGAGATGGCGGCGAGCGTGGCGCCGGAGGAGACCCCCACCAGCATGCCTTCCTCCCGGGCGGCGCGGCGGGCCATCTCCCGCGCGGCCTCGGCTTCGACCTGGATGACGCCGTCCAGCAGTGCGGTGTGGAGGTTGGCAGGAATGAAGCCCGCACCGATGCCCTGGATGGGGTGGGGCGAAGGTTTACCGCCGGAAATCACGGGCGAGGCGCTGGGCTCCACGGCAAACACCTTCAACCGCGGCCAGCGGGCCTTGAGCACCTGGGCGCAGCCGGTGAGGTGACCGCCCGTGCCGACCCCGGTGACGATCACGTCCACGCCGTCCGGGAAATCGGCTGCGATCTCTTCGGCCGTGGTGCGCACGTGCACATCGATGTTGGCGGGGTTCTCGAACTGCTGCGGCATCCACGCGCCCGGGGTCTCCGCCAGCAGTTCGCGGGCCCGGGCGATGCTGCCCGACATGCCCTTCTCCCGGGGTGTGAGCACGAAGCTCGCGCCATAGGCGAGCATCAGGCGCCGCCGTTCCACGGACATGCTGTCGGGCATGACCAGCACGAGCCGGTAGCCCTTGACGGCCGCCACCATGGCAAGGCCAATGCCGGTGTTGCCCGAGGTGGGTTCGATGATGGTGCCGCCGGGCTTGAGCTGGCCGCTGCGCTCGGCGTCCTCCACCATCGCAAGCGCGATGCGGTCCTTGATCGACCCGCCGGGGTTCGCGCGCTCCGACTTGATCCACACGTGGTGCGCGTCGCCGTAAAGGCGATTCATGCGGATGTGCGGAGTATTGCCGATGGTCTGCAGAATGTTTGCGGCTTTCATGGAGGCTCCTGTGACGACGGATGGCGGGCGGGAATTCTAACCGCCGGCGCCGCCTTGTCCCATGGGCGTTGACGGATCAGAGATCCAGCACGACCCTGAGCTGCAGGGCATGGCTGACATACTGATCGCGCAGTTCCGCGTCGTAGTTGAGCAGCAGCGTCTGGCGCAGGCCCGCGCTGTCGCGACCGCCGATGCGGAAGGTGGTGCCGAGGTTCAGGCCATTCTGGGTGGGCTGCACACCGGCCGTGGTGAAGGCTCCGCCCCCGCTCACGAACCGCGCGGTGGTGTCGTAGGAGGAATCCACGAACTCGTGATTCCACAGGGCGCGCAGTTCCAGCGACATGGCATCGACCCCGCGACGCGACAGGGGCAGCAGGACCCTCGCCCCAAGCAGCGAGCGCAGGGAATCGCGGCCGTTGGCATCCACGGCCAGCGCGCCCGTCCCCCGTTCGGTGTAGGCGGACTGCTGGAGACGCCCGTAGGCCAGGCCGGCCACGGGGGTCAGGGTGATCCGGCCCCGCTGCATCGGCCAGCCTGCGTCGGCCCTGGCGGTGATGTTCCACGCGTCGAAGTCGCCGGTGACACCGCTGCCGACGACGGACCGGAAGGTCGAATACTGATGCCGCGCGAGACCCAGCGCACCCTTCATCCACATCCCGTCGAGCAGGGTCGAGCCGTAGAGCGTGCCCTGGAAGCTCGAGACGTTCGTCCAGTTGCCGAGGTTCACGCCCTTGTCCTGCACGCTGGACTGGCCATAGCCGAAGGCCACACCCGCCCGCGAGGCCCCGTCGAGACGACGATCGCCCCCGATGGAGAACCCGTAGGCGTTGGCGTCGTAGCCGTCGATGCCGTCGCGGCGTCCCTGGCGCCCCTGGAATCCGAACAGCTCGTGCCACACGCGGGTGCCGTCCGGCTGCTCGCCGGTGGCGACCCCTGACCGCCCGGTGTCGCCCGCCAGATGGGTGGCCGCGAGATGGGTGTCGATCGTCTGGAAGAACTTGTCGGTCACGCCGCCGGCGGCCTGGACGTGCGCGCCGTTCACCCGCGGGCGCACCTGCTCGGCGGCCTGCCGCACGGCCTCGTCCCCCACGAGGTTCTGCACCTGCGAGCCCAGCGCGCTGTCGAAACCGAGCAGCGTGTCCAGCGCGGTGCGGCCGTCCCGGGAGAGCCCCGACACGCCGGAGGTTGCCACGGCCGCCTGCAGCACGAGATTGCCGCTGGCGTTGACCGACGGCGTCCAGGAAATGAGGCTGTTCGCCGACTCGACCGCCGGCACCGTGGTCGCCCCCGCGGCGACGGTGACGCCGTTGATCTGGAACGTGTCGGCCGCCTTCCACGTCGCCTGGTTGCGGACGACCACTCCCGAGGCCACCTTCGGCTCGAGTTCGACGCTGGCCACACTACCTCCGGCGGCAGTGATCACGTTCAGGGTGCCGCCGAGGCCGCTGATGCTCGACGAAGGGGCCGCCGTCGTCGCGCCTCCGCTACCGGTGATGGTGGGGATCAGCAGGACACTGCTCGCCACCGGCGAGGCGCCCCCGAGCACGGCGCTCGAGGCCGTGCGGATGGTGATGTTGCCCGCAAAGCTGCCGGCGTTCTCGAAGGTGAAGTCCTTGGTGCCCACCACCACGAAGGTGCCGGTCACCGGCTGCGCGGTGTTCGCACCCGGGGCACCGGCGCTGCAGGATGCACAGGTGGTGTCCCGCTGGTCGATGTCGATGTTGCCGGTCAGCGTGGCGCCGGCCCGGTTCGTGAGCACATGGGTGCCATTGCCGAAGTAGAGGTTCCCCGCGACCGTGCCACTGTTCGTGATCTCGCTGTCCAGTTGCCCCCACTGGCTGTTGATGAGGAGGCGGTTGTCGAGGGTGGCGGGATTGGCGGCGGCGGCGAGGCCGGCGGCGTTCGTGCCGCCCGTGAAGGTGGACAGGGCGTGCCAGCGGTAGGCATTGCCGTTGACCGCAAGGATGTCGCCCCGGACCGTGCCGGAGTTCGTCAGGTTCATGGCCCGGATCTCGCCGCTGTCGGACACCGCGCCGATGGCCATGCCGTAGGTGTAGGCCCCGGGGGCGCCCTGGCGCGAACCCTCGATCAGGCCGGCGTTGACGATGGACTGCTCGGCCGCCCGCAGGTAGATGGCCGGGTTGAAGCCCCCGATGCCCCGCAGCGTGCCGGCGGCCTCGTTGACGATGGAGGCTTCCTCGGTCTCCTCCTGGGAGAAGACGGCGGTGGCCGAGCCCAGGTTCGCCGCCGTCGTGATCGTCGCCGACTTCGCCCGGAGGGAGGTGGCGAGGTTCTCCGTGAGGATGATGGCCTCGGAGCGGACGGACTCGATGAGCCCGCGGTTGGTGATGGTGATCGCGGTCACGTCGCCCCCCGCGTCGATGCCCTGGGGCGTTCCGATGCTGGTGTGGGTTGCGCGGATGTTGCCGGTATTGGTGATGACGTAGTCGCCGGCGATGTTGGTCTCGATGGCCCGCACGTTCGCGGTCGCCGTGCCGGTGTAGGTGGCAAGGATGTCGCCCGCATTCACCACCCGGTTGGGTCCGTCACCGGCGAGCAGGTTGAACTGGTTGCCGGCCTGGTTCTTCGACCATCCCCCGCCCGAGACCGTGATGTCGTAGGTGTTGCCGGAGACGAGCGTCGCGCTGGCGATGGTCCGCAGGTCGCCGGGCCGGGCCTCGCCATCCACGATCTCGCCGGCCATGAGGATCTGCTTGCCCGCGAGCTGGCCGGCCGTCAGCGTGCCGCTCGGGGTGATGCGCAGGGTGGTGGCGCCCGCCGCCCCGGTGCCGGTGCCACCCACGTTGGCGGCGTTGTTCCGCGCCACGGTGTAGTCGCCGAGGAACAGGCCGAAGGTATTGCCCGTGGTGCTGGACCGGGTGATGGTGCCGGCGTTGTTCACCGTGTTGCCCAGGCCCTCGACCCAGACCCCGGCGCCAGCGCTGGTGGCCCCGGCCGTGCCGGCGGTGGCGCCTGCCGCGATGCTCAGGGTGGATTCGCCACCGGCGCAGACCTGGCCGCCCACCCCGACGCTCACCCCGCTGGTGGTGGTCTGGCTCGACCCCGCGACGGGAGTGCAGACCCCCGCGGCGCTCGCCTGCCCGGCCAGCCACAGGGGCAGCACGGCGCCCACCAGGGCACAGATCCTCTTCAACGGTACATCCAGCCTGTCGTGCGTTCCCATCGCTCGTCCCCGGGCAAGGCCTCCGCTCCCGGGACTGCACAGGCCATCGAGGGCCTGTCGCCCAGCCGCCAGACGGCTGGCCGCGGGAGGGAATAGCGTTTAGTGTTGTGGGCGTCCAAGGCGGCGGAAACGAAGCCTTTTCCGTCCCCTGCCGCCGCTCGGAGAGTACATGGCGACCCCGCGCAAACCACCGGGAATTTTTCCTAGACTCGTTCGGGATTATTCCCAACAGCGGCCGGGAAGGCGGAGGCTGGCGAGTCACGCCCTCGGCGGGCTCGTGGTTCTCGTCCTGGCCGCCTGCGCCGGAGGTGACCCGCGGCATCGTCTCGGCGAGGCGGCGGCCGCCGCCGACATGACCGTGGCGGAGATCCCCGCGGGGGGCTTCGCCATCACCACCGCCCGCCGCGTGCGCGCGCCCGGTGCCGCCGTCCGGGTCTACGTGGAAGGCGACGGGTACGCCTGGCGCGACCGGAACACCCCCTCGGCCGACCCCACTCCAAGACGGGCAACCGGTCTCGCCCTGGCGATCGCCGATCCCGGCCCCAACGTGATCTACCTTGCCCGGCCCTGCCAGTACAGCCTCGACCGCAGCCCCGCGTGCGAGGCGGCCCTCTGGACCGACCGACGGTTCTCGGAGGAAGTCATTGCAAGCCTCGACGGGGTGCTCGATCGGCTGCTCGCCGCCAGCCCGGGCCTGCCCCTGGAACTGGTGGGCTACTCTGGCGGGGGCGCCGTGGCCGCCCTGCTGGCCGCGCGGCGCGCCGGCGTCTCGAGCCTGCGCACGGTGGCCGGAAATCTCGACCACGTGCTGCTCAACCGGCTCCATGGCGTGTCGCCCATGCCCGGGTCCCTGAACGCCGCGGACGTGGCACAGGCTCTGGCGACCCTGCCCCAGATCCACTACGTGGGCGCGCACGACCCGATCGTGGCGCCGGACATCGCGGAATCCTTCGCCGGACGCATGGCCGACCGCAACTGCGTGCGGGTGGAACGGGTGGCCGGCACCACGCACGAGCAGGGATGGGAAGCGGCCTGGCCCGTGCTGCTGCGGACGGTGCCGACGTGCGGCAGCGGTCCCGTTACCGCCCCGGCGCCTGCCCGCTGAGGCGTTGCCTCTGGCGTGGGGCCGGGGCCGTGGCTCAGGCGGGCCGGGTGACCGGCACGTCGATCACCAGCCCGGGCCGGAAGCCCGCGTGTTCGTTCCTGTCGATGTACCCGAGCGGGTTGGCCACCACGCGGCACGCCGCCGGGTGCCCATCCCGGACCCCCGTCGCGATGTAGTCGCTCGGGCAATGCAGGTGTCCGTGGAGCCACACCTCCGCGAGCGGCAGAAGGTTGTCCAGGGCATTGCAGAATCCGGCGGTTCCCGGGGTGATGCCGTAACGGGGATCGTGGCTGCGCAGGCTCGGCGCAAAGTGGGTCACCACGACGGTCGGCCCGTCGAAGGGGGTTGCCAGCGCGCTGCGCAGCCAGGCCTGGCACTCGAGGGACAGTTCCCGGATGTCCTCCGCCAGGAGCATCCGGCCGTCCCTCACGGTGCTGAAGCGCGCCAGATAGTGGTTGGCGGCCCGGAACGCCTTCTCGCGCTGGCGCAGCTGGCGGGTGAGGAGCGTGTCACCGCCCCGGGGGCGCAGGCGCGCCTCGTGGTGGGCGAGGGCATCGAAGTCCGCCCAAAGGGTGGAGCCCACAAAACGCACGCCTCCCAGGACCACCACCTCCCCGTCCAGCCACGTGATCCCGAACCGTCGGCAGAGGTTGCGCAGGCGCTCCCTGGTCGGGTGCAGTTCGACAAGGTCGTACTCGTGGTTCCCCGGCACGAAGAACACGGTCTTCCAGGGGCAGCCGGCGCTGCCGGGGGCGAAGCGGCCGAGACCGAAATCGTCGTCGGGAAGCCGTGACCCCGGCTGGTACGAACCGATGTCGCCCGCCAGCACCAGCACGTCGACGCCCGGCACGGCCTCGGCCTCGAAGCCCGGCTGGCGCTCGAGGTGCAGGTCAGACAGCAGCTGGATCTTCACGGGCGGGCCGGCAGCCGGACCGAGGCCGGCCTCCGGGGCAGGTGCCAGGCGGTGCGGTTCAATCGCCGGTCTTGCAGGTGGGGAAGTAGGGCGCGAGCTGCGGTCCGAACCGGTGGTCGGTGAATTCGCAGGGGTGGTCGAAATCACCGAAGCAGGCGCCGCCCTCGTCCACGTCGCAGTAGCGGCTCCCCCGGCGTACGGCCACAGGCTTCACGATGACTGCGTTCTCGTTGCCCTCGGTCCGGGCGAGCAGGTCGCCCAGGCGGGTGGACACCATCACCAGCACGTAGGGGAAATGGGGCTGCGGCCGGTCGTAGCAGCCGCACTGCTGGACGGAGAAGCTCAGCTCGTCCGCGCCGAGAACCTCGCCCGCGCCTGGCGCCCGGCCCAGGAGCCAGCGGGAGATCTGCCCAGGATCGAACAGCCGTTCCAGGGCGGCCTGCGCCCGGGCCCCAGGCGGCTGAGCGTCCTGCGCCGGCGCGGCCGCCGCGACCGTTGCGAGGGCGCAGGCCGCCAGGAAATCCCTCACCGTCCGCCGTGCGGCCGTCCGCGATGCGTCCATGCTGTTGTCTCCCGTCGAGTGGGCGGCGGTGACCTGCCGCGAAACGCAGCTGCCGCGCCCAATCATCGCACGGTCCTCGCCCGGAAGGCCCGGTTGCCCCCGCACGGATCGTCAGGAATACTTGGCGCCCACCCGCTGCCCGCGCCCTCGCCGACCGGTCCCCGCCCCACCATGTCCTTCTGGCCGCACGACAATTGCCACTGGATGGTTCCGGGCCGCTTCCTGGCCGGTGGGCACCCGGGAGCGCTGAGCGAATCGCAGACGCACCGGCGTCTGGCACGCATCGTCGCCTTCGGGGTACGCCATTTCCTCGACCTGACCGAAACCCACGAGGGCGTCCCCTACGACGGGTTGCTGGCGACCCTGACAGCGCCTCCAGAGGACCCCGTGGGATACGAGCGGCATCCCATCCCGGACGGCAGTCCGCCCCTGTCGCCGACACACACACGGGAGATTCTCGACCAGCTCGACCAGCTGATCGGCGCCGCCAGGGTCCCGTACCTGCACTGCTGGGGAGGCGCCGGCCGCACCGGCACGATCGCGGGATGCTGGCTCGTCCGGCACGGCCATGGCGGCGAGGACGCCCTGGCCGCCCTCGCGCGGCACCGGGCCGCGATGGGCGAGCCGTTCTGCCTGCGCCAGTCTCCCGAGACGCCCGCGCAGCGCGCCTACGTGCTGGACTGGGCGCGCCACGACCGCGTCCGGCCGGCATGAGCCGCGCCCCACCTGGCAGCCCTCAGCGAGGCGCCGCGGGACCCACCGGACGCAGCAGTACCTGAACCTGCGCCGGCCGTCCCCGGGTGAGCACGAGGTGGGCCGCGTCGTTGATGAACAGCAGCTGCCCCGCCGCGGTGATCCGCGCCTGCACGGCGATGCTCATGCCATCGTCGATCCGCGCGGGATCGAAGGCCAGGGAAAACCGGATCGGAAAGCCCTGCACGCCGTCGATGCGCTGCCGGGCGAGCACCTCGGCCGGCGCATCGGCCAGCGACACGTCCACCAGGGTCGCCTCGAAGACCGCCCCCGCCGGCAGGTCGCGATACGCCCGGGGGACAGCCGTGCCCGTCACCACCCCGACGGGCTCCGCACCGATGGCCAGCGCGCACCAGACCATCGCCAGCACCGCACACCCAGCCCGCCCAAGGGATCCCACCATGGCCTGCTCCCGGATCGCCGCGCGTGGCACCGCGCCCGCACACCTGGCAAGTTCACCATGAAACCGGTGCCGGCGTCTCCCCTTCCGCCGCCGGGCGTTGTGTTCCGCCGGGTATAATCCTCGTTCCTGTACGAGCCGCCCGCCCCGACTGCACGAGACCGTCGCCATGAGTCCCCCGAACGCCCTGCTCGACACCCGCAAACGCCCCCTGCGCGATCTGCGCATCTCGGTCACGGACCGCTGCAACTTCCGCTGCACCTACTGCATGCCCAAGGAGGTCTTCGGCAAGGACTTCCAGTTCCTGGAACGGGACCAGTTGCTGTCGTTCGGCGAAATCCACCGGCTCGTGCGCATCTTCCGCGACCAGGGCGTGGAAAAGATCCGCATCACGGGGGGTGAGCCGCTGGTGCGGCGCAAGCTCGAACGCCTGATCGAGATGATCGCCTACCACGGCGACCTGGATCTGACCCTCACCACCAATGCGTCACTGCTCAGGCAGAAGGCCCAGGCGCTCAAGGACGCGGGTCTCCGGCGGATCACCGTGAGCCTGGACTCCCTGGACAACGCCACGTTCATGAAGATGAACGACGTGGACTTCCCCGTGGACAAGGTACTCGAGGGCATCGAGGAAGCCGACCGCGTGGGGCTCAACCCCATCAAGATCAACATGGTGGTCAAGCGGGGCGTGAACGACCACTCGGTGGTCGACATGGCGCGGTACTTCAAGGGCACCGGGCACATCGTGCGCTTCATCGAATTCATGGATGTGGGCTCCACCAACGGCTGGAGCCTCGAGCACGTGGTGCCGTCGCGGGAACTGGCGCAGCGGATCGGGGCGGCATTCCCCATCGAGCCGGTCGATCCGAACTACGTGGGAGAAGTGGCGGAACGGTGGCGCTATCTCGACGGCAGCGGCGAGGTGGGCTTCATCTCGTCCGTGACCCAGGCCTTCTGCCGGGACTGCACGCGCGCGCGCCTGTCCGCGGAGGGCCAGCTCTTCACCTGCCTGTTCGCGACCCAGGGCACCGACCTGCGCTCGCTCATCCGCAGCGAGGCATCGGACGACGAACTCGCCTCGGCGATCCGCCGGGTCTGGACGGCACGGGCCGACCGGTATTCGGAAATCCGCACGGCCGAGACCGCCCGGCTGCGCAAGGTCGAGATGTCCTACATCGGCGGCTGACCCGCGCCGCACCGCTCACCGTTCCCGCACAGGCCCAAGCCATGACCACACGTTCCCTGCACGACCTGACCCAGGCCGACGACTACGATCCGAACTCCATGCCGGTGGACGATGCACGCCGCCACATCCGCGGCTTCCTGACGCCCGTTTCCACGGTGGAACGGGTCTTCGTCCGGGCGGCCCTCGGGCGCGTCCTCGCCGAGGACATCGTCTCCCCGATGGCCGTCCCGGCCCATGACAACTCGGCCATGGACGGCTATGCCGTGCGTCACACCGACCTGGCCCCGGATGCGGACGCCACCCTGCGGGTGGTGGGCACGTCCTTCGCGGGCAAGCCATGGCTGGCGGAGGTGCTGCCCGGAGAGGCCGTGCGCATCTTCACGGGCGCGGTGGTTCCGCCGGGATGCGACACGATCATCATGCAGGAGCGGGCCCGGGCACACGACGGCCTGGTGACCCTCGGCGCGGGCGCCCGGGCCGGCCAGAACCGGCGCTTCGCGGGGGAGGACATCAAGGCAGGCGCCACAGTCCTGCGTCGCGGCCAGCCGATCCGCGCGGCCGAACTCGGCCTGATCGCGTCCCTGGGCATCGGCGAGGTGTCCGTCTTCCGCCGACTGCGCGTGGCGTTCTTTTCCACCGGGGACGAGCTGGTGTCGCTGGGCGGAACCCCCGGTCCCGGCCAGATCTTCGATTCCAATCGCTACACGATCCACGGCATGCTCACGGCGCTGGGGTGCGAGGTGCTCGACATGGGCGTGATCCGCGACACCCCGGAAGACGTGGAGCGGGCCTTCGCGGCGGCCGCGGCGGGGGCGGATGTGGTGATCACCAGCGGCGGTGTGTCCGTGGGCGATGCCGATTACGTGAAGCAGATGCTCGACCGCCTCGGCGAGGTCCTGTTCTGGAAGATCGCCATGAAGCCGGGCCGCCCGCTCGCCTTCGGCCGGATCGGGAACGCACACTTCTTCGGCCTCCCGGGCAATCCGGTGGCGGTGATGGTGACGTTCTACCAGTTCGTGCGCGAAGCGCTGCTGATCCTGTCGGGCCGCAGCGCCGTGGACCCCGTGCCCACCTTCCGGGCGACGCTCTCCTCGCCGGTGAAGAAGGCGCCCGGCCGCACGGAATTCCAGCGTGGGATCCTCAGCCGGAATGATGCGGGCGAGTGGACCGTGCGCACCACCGGCGACCAGGGCTCCGGCATCCTTTCGTCCATGAGCCAGGCGAACTGCTTCGTGGTCCTGCCGACCGCCCAGGGCAATGCGGAGCCGGGTACCCTCGTGGATGTCCAGCTCTTCGAGGGCGTTCTCTGACGCGCCCGGTGGCAAGCCACCGGGCAGCGAACCTCACCGGCGCGGACGCGTTGCCTCCGACCCCGCGGCCTTCGTGTCGATGAGGGGCCCGATGCTCTCCCAGCCGGTGCCCCGGAAGCGGCGCATCTGCAACTGCCGGATCTGCTGGTAGCTGTCCGGGCGGGTGTTGATCCGGACGCCCGGGAGCAGCATGGGAATGTCCACGTCCGTCAGGGTGGTCGCGATGTCCAGCACGCGCCGGCGGGTGAGGTCCGGCCCCGCGGCCCGGAGCACGTGGGCCATCAGGTGGGCCGAGATGTACGCGAGCACGTTGTGCTGGTCCTCCGGCCGGGCGTCGGGAACGTACTTCGCCATGAAGGCGCGGTAGGCGGCCACGTCGGGAAGATCCCGCAGCCTCGCGTCGCCGGCGTCCTTGATGGGGCTCAGGGAGAACAGTTCCAGTTGCTGGGCCTTCTCCACGCCGGCGGCAGCGATGGTGGTGCCCACGGACGACCCCGTGAAGGACAGGAACACGTGCTTCGGGCGCCAGTCCATGTCCGCCATGCGCGCGATGGCCCGCGCCGCCGCCCGCGGCGTGGCGCCGATGAACACGGAATCCGCGCCGGAGGTCTTCATCGCGACCAGCTGCTGATCCACCGTCGGGTCGGTGGTCTCGTAGGTCTGCTCCGACACGATGGCGGACATCGCGTCTCCCAGCCCTTCCCGGAAGCCCGTGGTGTACGACCGGCCGAGATCGTCGTTCTGCGAAAGGATGGCGATCTTCGCCTGCGGATGCCGTGAGATCAGCTGCCGGGCACACGTCGCCGCCTCTTCCTCGAAGCTGAAGAGAATGCCCATGGTCCACGGGTTACGGGCCGGGTCATAGAACTTGCGCGCCGCCGTGGCCAGGAACAGGTGGGGGATCTGGCGCTTGTTGAGGTAGTCCATGATGACCGAATTGGTTGCCGCGCCCAGGCTGCCGAAGATGAGGAACACGGATTCGTCCTCGACCAGGCGGCGGGTCATCTCGAAGGTCTTGGGGGGCGAATAACCATCGTCCAGGCTCACGAGCCGCACCTTGCGCCCCAGGATGCCGCCCTGTTCGTTCAGCATCCGGAAGAAGGCTGCCTCGACCCGGCCGTAGGTGCCGAGCATGGACGCGGGCCCGCTGTAGGGCATGGTCTGGCCGATGACGATGTCCTCGCCCGGGGCCACCACCCCTGCCGAGCGGGAATCGGCAAGCGCCGCGCCGACAAGAAAGGAGAACAGGAGGAAGCACATGCCCTGGACGATGCCCCGGGCGAACCGGGCAGTGCGCGGGGCAAGGCCCGCGAAACCTGCGGAAGACGCTGTCATGTCAGGCAAAAGGTACTCTCTTCCGCGGCGGCCTCGACCAGCTCGGCCCACAGAACATGGTCGCTGCGCACGCCGATGTGCCGGGCCGCGATGCCGGCCAGCATGGACGTGAGGTGGGTGGCGCGCACGATCGCGGCGCGGTCGTCCGGGGGCAGCCCCGCGATGAAGTCCAGCATGTCTTCGACGTGGTCCGCCTCGCTTCCCAGACTGCTGTGGGCCCGCATGAACCGGGTCACATCCGCACCCGAGACGCTCAGCGACTGCCAGGCATCGAGCTGTGCGCCGGTGCGCCGCGCCGCAGCGGACTCGAAGAAGTAGGAATAGCCGATGCAGCCGACGGGGTGGTCGTCGGCGGACAGCTGGTCGAACAGCCGGCACAGGGGCGCCACGCCGGGCGGCATCACCCGCGCCACGAGACGCGCGCCGGGAAACCCCAGGGCATCGAGATCCCGCACGGCGAGCTTCTCGTGCCCGTTCTCCTCGCGGGCGTGGCGTTCCAGGTAAGCGGCCAGATCGTCCCGCCCCGTGTCGCGGAAGCGGCGGGCCGCTCGCAGGTAGTTGCCGACCGTACGGCCGGAGTTGTGGAACGACCCGATGAGATCCATGGCATACCGGGCGCGGGTGGGCGCCCGGGGCGGACCGGCGGACGGCAGCGGCCCCAGGCCCAGGGAGATGACGCCGTCCAGCAGGCTGCGGGTGCTCTCGCGGCTGCCGGGCCCCACCATCGGCGCCGCAAAGGGGGCGTCGTCCCCCATGTCCGCCCGGTCCGCCCCCCAGAAGGCACCGGTGTCGTCGGCGATGACGACGGTATCGTCATCCAGAGCCACCCATTCGATTGTGTGCATGTCCGCTCTCCAGTCAAGAAAACATCCGCACATCTCGCGAGGCTGAGCCCGCCCTTCCAGCCGCGATGGTACCGCGACTCGGCGGCGCCGGCGACCCGCCCGGCATCCACTGACGGGCCGGACAGGGAGGGTGACGCTGGGCGCGCGATCCCTGTACATTCCGGTTCGTGGGGATTCGACGTCAACGGGCGGAGGAGCGGTTTGGTTCGCGACTTGCGGGAATGGCTCGAGATGCTGGGCCTGGCAAACTACGCCGGCATCTTCGAGGACAGTGACATCGATCTCGCCACGCTTCCCTTCATCACGGAGGCCATGCTGGAGCGCATCGGCCTGCCCATGGGACCGCGGGCGAGACTGCTTGCGGCCATGCCCGCGCTCCGGGCGGCCCCCCGGCACAGCCCGCTGCCGGCCGGCACGGACACCTCCGCGGCCCCGAACCGCCTCCCGCGTTCGCCTGAAATCCGCCAGCTGACGGTCCTGTTCTGCGACGTGGTCGATTCCACGTCGCTCGCGGGCGATCTCGACCCGGAGGAATGGAACGCCCTGATGACCGGCTACCGGCGCCTGTGCCGGGAACACATCGAGCGTCAGCAGGGCTATGTGGCGCAGTACCTGGGGGACGGCGTGGTGGCCTACTTCGGCTGGCCCGCGACCCAGGAACACGCGGCCGAGGCCGCCGTGCGGGCCGCGCTGGAACTGGTGGGTCACCTGCGGGAACAGCCCGGACCGGTGAAGATCGCGGTGCGCATCGGCATCACCACCGGCAAGTGCCTGATCGCCGATGCCGGAATGGGGGATGCCTCCGTGGCGGCCGGTGCCGTCGGCCAGACGCCGAACATCGCGGCGCGGCTCCAGTCCCTGGCCGAACCCAACGGCGTCCTGCTCTCGGGCGAGACCTTGCGCCTGCTCCCCGGGCGCGTGGTCTGCCGCGCCCTGGGGGCCCAGCAGCTGCGGGGGGTCCGCGAGCCGGTGCAGGTTTTCCGGGCCCTGCGCCTGCGCGACGACGTCCGCCGTTTCCCCGTCCGGATGGGGCCATCCCCGCACCGGCCGGGCGCCCAGCCGAAGTCCCAGGACCCGGTATTCGTCGGCCGCCGCGAGGAACTGGCGCTGCTCGAGCGACGGCTGGCGGAAGCCGCGGACGGCGAAGGCCGCGTGGTCTTCGTGTCCGGCGTCGCCGGCATCGGCAAGTCACGCATCGTGCACGAACTCGAACGCACGCTGAAACCCGCCTCCGCCGCCGTCCTGCACTTCCAGTGCCTGCCCCACGCGAGCCGCAGTCCGCTGTTTCCGGTCATCAAGCAGATCTGCCGCCTGAGCGGCATCGGCCCCCGCGACGCGCCCGAGCGCAAGCGCGCCCTGCTGGAACGGTTTATCGCCCAGGCCGAGGCGGACATCGGACGTACCCTTCCACACCTCTCCGCCCTGCTGTCCATCCCGGCGGCTGCCGGCGATGCCCCGCCAGCCCAGACCGCCCAGCAGATCCGGATGCAGACCCTCTCGATCCTCGCGGACATCCTGCGTGGCCTCGCCGACCGGCGGCCGGTCCTGTGCGTGCTGGAGGACGCCCACTGGATAGACCCCTCCACGCAGGAACTGCTCGACCTGCTCATTTCCCGCATCGACACGGCGCGCATCCTGCTGGTGGTGACGCACCGCCCGGAGTACCCCGCCCGGGCGGACGGTTCCGGCGTGGTGAGCACCCTGTCCATCCCCCGGCTGCGGCGCGCGGACGCCGAGATCCTCGCCCGCTCGGTATCCACCCTGCCCCGTCAGCTGACCGATTCGGCAGTGGAGCGCATCGTGCAGCTGAGCGATGCCATTCCGCTGTTCGTGGAGGAACTGGCGCGCGGCTTCATCGACGCCGGCAGCCTGGAGGGCACTGCCACCGGCGTCGCCGTTCCGGATTCCCTGCGCGACGCCCTGGTGGCCCGGCTCGACCGGGCGCCCGAGGGCAAGAGCGTCGCCCAGATCGGCGCCGTACTCGGCCGGGAGTTCTCCCTCGACACCCTGCAGCAGATCTCCGGCCTGTCCGCGCACGTCGTGGACACCGCGGTCGAGCAGCTGCAGGAGGCGGACATCATCCAGAAGGTGGAGGCCCTGCCCTCGGCCCGGTTCGCCTTCAAGCACGCCCTGCTGCGGGACGCTGCCTACGAACTGATGCCGCGATCCCAGCGCCGGCAGCTGCATGGCCAGATCGTGGCCCTCTTCGAGGCAGCCGGCAGCGAGGTCGCCGACAGCGAACTGGATCTCGTGGCCCAGCACTGCAGCGCGGCGGGCGACAACGCCCGGGCGGCCCGCTACTGGCTGCGCGGCGCCGAACGCGCCCGGCACCGCTTCGCCATCGTCGAAGCAGAAGCCCAGCTGCGGCTGGCCCTGAACGGCCTGGGCCTGCTGCCACCGTCCGCGGAGCGCGACACGCTGGAACTGCGCGTCCAGCTGGCCCTGGGCAAGTGCTGCATCTCGCTGCACGGGTACTCGTCCGACCGGACCCGGGACGCCTTCGAGCGGGCGCGTGAACTCCTCGCGCAGGGCGGTGACGACGCCGTGGAGACCGAGGTGGTGTTCGGGCTGTGGGGGCATTTCTGGATGACCGCACGCCACGACCGCGCCCTCGCGCTGGCCGAATGGCTGCTCGCCCACGCGGACCGGGCCGGCGGCGGCCTCGGCGAGGCGGTGGCGCACCGCACGCTGGGAAGCACGCTCTTCACCCTGGGCGACTTCCCGCGCGCCCGGCAGCACCTCGAAACTGCGGTGCAGTGGGAATTCTCCAGTCCGCCCGGCGCCGCCTTTGCCGTGGACCCCACCATCGCCGCCCGCCTGATGCTGGCCTGGACCCTCTGGATCGCCGGCCTGCCCGGGCGCGCCCTGGACGAAGTGCATCGCGCGCTGCGGGCTGCGCGGGCCACCGAGGACCCGTACACCCTGGCCTTCGCCCACTACGTGGTGTCGGCGGTTCACCTGCTGCGCGAGGAATTCCCGGCAGCGCTGGAACACGCGGACACCAGCCTCGCCATCTCGACGGAATACCACATCAGCCTCTACGCCCTGTACTCACGCTTCGGCCGCGGCTGCGCCCTGTGCCGGCTGGGCCGGCGCGACGAGGGGCTCGCGGAGATTGCCGCCGGCATCGCCGACGCCGAACGCAGCCAGCTGGGCTACCTGCGGGGGTTCATGCTGGGCTGGCTCGCCAGCGAGCGGCTCGAGGCGGGGGATGCCCCTGGCGCGCGGGCGGCGATGGATCAGGCCTTCGGCCACATCGGCGACGTGGCCGGCCGGGCGTGGGAGGCCGAACTCTGGCGCCTGGACGGCGAACTCCGGCTCGCCGCGGGTGACGGGTCCGGCGCCGAGGCGTCGTTCCGCCGGGCGCTGGACGTGGCGGAACATCAGAAGGCCGGCTCCCTGCAACTGCGGGCCGCCGTGTCCCTGGCCGGACATCTCCTGCGGTCGGGACAGCGGGACGGCGCCAGGACCCTGCTCGAAGCTCGCCTCGCCGCGTGGGAGGAGGCACCCGACTGCGCCGATGGACGCCGAGCCATCGCACTGCTGGGGGACTGCCGAACGCCCTGACCGGCACAACGGCCCGCGGTCCTGGTCAGGGGGCGCAACCGACGCTCCCGGCGGCCGGGACCCTGGCGAGGTGCCGGTCGCCGGGCTGCGCCGGATTCCTACATGCCGCAGATGTGGGTCTCCACGTGAACCCGCGCGGCAAAGTCATCGAGTGCACCGTTGCCATCGCCCGCGAGTGCGGCGGCATACGCCTCCGCGAGGTGATCCTTGAGGCTCGAGACGTTGAAGTCCTCCAGGCGTTCCAGATAAATGCTCGTCAACCGGCGGTCGGGAGCCGCCGGCTCGGCGAGGCCGCCCTTCAGGATGTTCACGACCTCCGCGTCAATACCGGGTATCCCTGCGACATGATCCAGGAGCCCCCGTGCCCGCTCCAGCCCGGGCAGGTAGGAAGCGGCGAGACTCTTGATCGTCTCTGCGGCAAAGGTCCGCTGCATCGCTACCAGCGCGTCATTTTCCCGGACAAGCTTGCTGAGGATGGAAGCCTCGTTCCGCAGTTCCGCCCTGATGAGCTCCGCCACGGACTGGGTCTGAAGTTTCTTGTTGTAAACGTCGGCCGGCAGGATATCCGGCACCCGGAGGACGACCTCGTCGTCCGTCTTCATGCGGTAGACGTTGCGCGTGAACTGATGGTTGCTCAGGACGACGTACTTCGAGCTCGGAACGAGCAGCAAAGGATCCACCGCTTCTTCCATGGCCTTGCGGGTTCGCTGGAACATGTCGTCGCGTTCCGCGTCAGTGTAATCGGCCCAGTCGATGGAAGACCCCTTGGCAAAGGTCAGCAACCGCTCCCGGTAAGCCGGATCCCCGCTCTGCCGGATCAACATCGCCGCGTATTGTTGCCTCTGCTCGGGCGTGGAGGCGAAGCAGCACCGCTTAACCCCATCCGGGCCAAGGATGATCCCGCCGAACGGGGGAATCGTATCGTCCTGAAAGGCGTCGTCGCCCGGATGCTTGGGACAGCGGCTGCTGGATGAGTCGTCCTTGTTCATGGTCTTCCTCTGCTGGTGTGGCAAGGCCCGGCGGGCGCGCGGACGCCACCGAATCTCGACGAGACTCGCGCGGCGAGTCAAGAGGAGTGTGAACTATTACCGCGATGCCCCTGGCATGGGCGACAGGCGCGGCCAGCGCTGTGCACCCGTCCGTCACCGTCGCCGCCCGCGGCGGCGCGAGAGCTGGGTGTCGTGCCAGGCGCCCAGCAGCAACTGGCCGACCATGGCGCCGATGAAGGCGAGGAACATGTCCCACTGGGTATCCCAGACATCGCCCTGCGTGCCGAGGAAGGCCTCGGCGGCCTGGCCCGAGGCGAGCGCCACCCACCACTCGATGAACTCGTAGCAGGCACTGATGGCAAGGCAGATGCAGGTGACCAGGAAGAAAAGCCAGCGGCGGCCGTTGACCACGCCCACCCGCAGCAGGATCTCCCGGGCGACCATGGCCGGCACGAACCCCTGGGCGAGGTGCCCGACCCGGTCGTAGTAGTTCCGCGCGAGCCCGAACTCGTCCCTCAGCCAGTTGAAGGCCGGCACCTCGGCGTAGGTGTAGTGCCCCCCGACGCAGAGGATGACTGCGTGGATCCATACCAGGACCAGCACCAGGTCGGTGAGGCGCCGGGAGGGATACAGGGCAACCAGCACGACGGCGCCGAGGATGGCCGGCAGCACCTCCAGCAGCCAGGTGAGCCCGTCCCGCGGCGCGATGCCGGACCACGCCAGCACGACCACGAAGCTCACCAGCAGGACACGATGCAGCATCGGGACACTCGTCATCGTTCGGGTCTCCTGTCTCGCACGGCCCTCATCCCGCCAGGGTGAGGTGCGGTTCGCGCCCGGACGCCTCGTCCGCGACAGGGGGCATCGGGAAGCCCAGCCGGGCCAGGGGATCCTGCCGGTAGAACTGGCGCAACTGCTCGTACACGGCAGGGTAATCGAGTGCGACGATGTGGGGAATCTCGAAGAACGCCTCGCTCAGCACGGCGAAGAACTCCGCGGGGGACTCGGCGGCGTAGGGGTCGATTTCGGTGTAGCGATGGCGGCGCACCTGCAGGGAGAATCGCTCGAAGGCATCGGAGAACGCGGCCGCCCAGGCCTCGCGCCGCATGCCACGGTGCAGGGGCGGGCAGCCGTTGGCCGCACCGTCGAGCATGTCGAGCTTGTGGGCGAATTCGTGGATCACCACGTTCGCGCCGTCCGCATCGCTGGCGCGAGCCACGTCGGCCCAGGAGAGCACCACCGGGCCGCGCAGCCACGCCTCGCCGGCGCGCGCCACCCGCCCCTGGTGCACCACGCCCGCCTCGTCCGTCCACGTGTGCTCGGGCAGGAAAGTGTCGGGGTAGACGATGATCTCGGACCAGCCGTCGTAGTAGTCGAGGCCCAGTTCCAGCACCAGGAGGCACGCCTGGATGGCGATGGACACGCGCATCGGTGCCGTGACCTCGTGGCCGCCGGCCGCCGAGATGGCCTTTTCGGCGAGGAACAGCGTGGCCAGTTCCCGCAGGCGCCGCGTGGCGGGGTCTCCCAGGGATGCGAGGAAGGCGAACTGCCCGAAGGTGTCCTGCCAGAGGGCGTCGTCGATGGCGTGACGGGCCAGCACCCGGGACCGTTGCCACTGCCGGATACGGGCGAACACGGTCAGCCCTCCTCCGCGGCATGGGGAACCGCCGGCAGGCTGGCGGCGGCCTCCGGCGCCGGCAGCTCGGCCTGCTCGATCTGGCGGAACCGGCGCACGATCTTGTCGCTCGAGATCTGCACGTTGGCCGCGTCATCGTGCGCCTGCTTGATGTGCGCGGCGAGGCGCCGCATGCGCTCGTCGAAGCGGCCGAAATCCTTGCCCAGCCGGGCGAGTTCGTCCTTGATCACGTGCACCTGATGGCGGGTCTCGGTGTCGCGCAGCACCGCCCGCGCGGTGTTCAGGACGGCCATCATGGTGGTGGGCGAGACGATCCACACGCGCTTGTGCATGGCGTGATCCACGACCTCCCCGTGGTAGGCGTGGATTTCGGCGAAGACGGCCTCGGCCGGAACGAACATCACGGCGCCGTCGGTGGTCTCGCCGGGCACGATGTAGCGGGCGGCGATGTCGTCCACGTGGCGCCGCACGTCGGCGCGGAAGGCCTTCTGGGCATCGCGCCGCTCCTGCGCGGACGCGGCAGCGTCGAACATCCGGTGATAGTTCTCGAGGGGAAACTTGGAATCGATCGCCACCACGCCGGTGGGCGGCGGCAGCGTCAGCACGCAATCGGCGCGGTGGCGGTTGGACAGGGTGTGCTGGAAGGCATAACCCGTGGGTGGCAGGAGGTTGCGCACGAGGGTCTCGAGCTGGACTTCGCCGAACGCGCCGCGGGAGCGCTTGTCCCCCAGCAGTTCGTTCAGGCTGAGAACGCTGCCGGCCAGACCGTCGATCTTGCGCTGGGCCTCGTCGATGGTGGCGAGGCGCGCCATCACGCTGGTGAAGGTCTCGTTGGTCTGGCGAAAACCCGCCTCGAGCCGCTCGTGCACCTTGCCCTGGATCTGCTCCAGCCGGGCGTCGGCGGTACGGGTCAGGGTCTCGATGGTGCCGGTCAGTTGCCGCGACAGCGCGTGCAGGCTGTCCCGCAGACTCTCCGACTGCGTCCTGGCCTGCTCGGAGAGGGCCGCCAGGGATTTCTCCAGCATCTCGGTGCGCAGCTCGAGCAGCGCCCTCACGAGGGTTTCGCGCTGCTCGCCGAGGCCCGCACGCATGGCGTCCCGACTGGCACCCAGTTCCTGCTGGCTGGAAAGCTGCAGGGCCGCCAGGGCGTCCCGGGTCTGCCGCAGCTGCTCGTCCACCACTCGACGCAAGGCGTCCGCCCGCTCTGCCCCGGCCGCGAGCACGCGATCACCCAGGGCGTTGAGGCCGTCATGGAGGTCCCGGAGCATCTCCCGATGGCGAGCATCGAGCAGTTCGTTCAGCCGGGCCGCGCCGTCCGCCTGTTCGCGGGCGAGGCGCCCGGACCGGACGACGAGCCACAGCAGTCCCAGCCCCGGGAGGGCCGCGACAAGGAGAAGCAGAAGGTCTGACAGCCGCAGGATCATCGCGGAGCCAGTATACCGCCGGGATTTCCCGGGTCCGTCCGCCGGCGCGGGCCAGGCGGACGGCAGGAAGCCCGACCCGGGCTCAGGCGGCGACGTCGGCCGCGGCGCGGGACGCGCGCTTGCGCTCGTGTTCCTTGAGGTGGCGCTTGCGGATGCGGATGGACTTCGGCGTGATCTCCACCAGTTCGTCGTCGCCGATGAACTCGATCGCCGACTCGAGGGACAGCTGGATGGGAGGCGTGAGGTTGATGGCCTCGTCCTTGCCGGATGCCCGGACGTTGGTGAGCTGCTTGGTGCGCACCGGGTTCACCACCAGGTCGTTGTCGCGGGCGTGGATGCCGATCACCATGCCTTCGTAGAGCGGCTCGCCGGGGGCGACGAACATGCGGCCGCGCTCCTGCAGCTTCCACAGGGCATAGGCGACGGCCTCGCCCTCGTCCTGGGAGATGAGCACACCGTTGCGGCGCTCCGCGATGTCGCCCTTCATGGGCGCGTAGTCGTCGAAGATGTGGCTCATCAGGCCCGTGCCGCGCGTCATGGTCAGGAACTCGCCCTGGAAGCCGATGAGGCCCCGCGCGGGGATGCGGTATTCGAGGCGGACACGGCCGCGGCCGTCGGGCTGCATGTCCTGCATCTCCCCGCGGCGGCGCCCGAGTTCTTCCATCACGCCGCCCTGGTGGGCTTCTTCCACGTCCACGGTGAGGAGTTCGAAGGGCTCGCACCGAACACCGTCGATGTCCTTGTTGACCACGCGAGGCCGGCCCACGGCCAGTTCGTAGCCCTCGCGCCGCATGTTCTCCAGCAGGATGGTGAGGTGCAGTTCGCCCCGTCCCGAGACGACGAAGGTGTCGGAATCGGCGGTGAACTCGACCCGCAGGGCCACGTTGCTCATGAGTTCCCGCTCGAGCCGCTCGCGGATCTGCCGGGACGTGACGTACTTGCCCTCCCGGCCGGCCATGGGGGACGTGTTGACCACGAAGTTCATGGTGAGCGTGGGCTCGTCCACGGTGAGCAGCGGCAATGCCTCGGGCACGGCCGGGTCGCACAGCGTGACACCGATGCCCACGTCCTCCACGCCGTTGACCAGCACGATGTCGCCGGCCTCGGCCTGATCCACCACGGTCCGCTCCAGGCCCTTGAACAGCAGGACCTGGTTGACCTTGGTGAGCTTCGGCTCGCTGTCGGGGCCGCGCATGAGGGCCACCTGCTGGCCCGACCGGATGCGGCCTCGCTGGACGCGGCCGATCCCGATGCGGCCCACGAAGCTGGAATAGTCGAGGGAGCAGATCTGCAGCTGCAGCGGGCCGTCCGGATCGGCGTCGCGCACCGGCACGTAGCGCAGGATGGCGTCGAACAGGGGCCGCATGTCGGTGCCGGGCGTGATGGCGTCGTCGGCTGCCCAGCCCAGGAGTGCGGAGGCATAGACCACGGGGAAATCCAGTTGCGCCTCGGTCGCGCCGAGCTTGTCGAACAGGTCGAAGGTCTGGTTGACCACCCATTCCGCCCGGGCGCCTGGCCGATCGACCTTGTTGACCACCACGATGGGCTTGAGGCCCAGCGCGAGCGCCTTGCGGGTGACGAAGCGGGTCTGGGGCATGGGCCCTTCCACCGCATCCACCAGCAGCAGCACGCTGTCGACCATGGACAGGACCCGCTCCACCTCGCCACCGAAATCGGCGTGCCCCGGGGTGTCCACGATGTTGATGTGGGTGCCTTCGTACTGCACCGCGCAGTTCTTGGCGAGGATCGTGATGCCCCGTTCCTTCTCGAGGTCGTTGGAGTCCATGACCCGCTCGGCCACGTGCTGGTGAGCGGCGAAGGTGCCGGACTGGCGCAGGAGCTGGTCGACCAGCGTGGTCTTGCCGTGGTCGACGTGGGCGATGATGGCGATGTTGCGGATGGCTCGGGTCACGGTCGGAGGCCTTGCGCAGGGAGCGCTGAGGAAAGGGAGGAGGGTAACCCGCGAGTATGACGCTGCTGCGACAGGCTGTCCACGAAAACCTCTCCTCGGACAGCGGATTGCGACCGGTCAGGCCCGGCGCAGCACGTCCATGGGGGAGGCGCGAAGGGCGCCCCGGGTTCCGACGAGGCCCGCGACGGCCACCCCGGCGGCTCCTGCCCCCAGGCCGGCCAGCCACACCAGGGGGTCGGGGGCGTAGGGCACGTCCAGCACGTGCCGCGCGAGCAGATAGCCCAGGCCGGTCGCACCGAGGGCGGCGAAGGCTCCCGCCAGGGCGCCGATGACCAGGAATTCGGCCGCCTGCGCCTGGGCGATCCGCCGGGTGCTGGCGCCCAGCGTGCGCAGCAGCGCCGCCTCGCGGATGCGCTCGTCCTGGGTCGCCTGCACGGCCGCGAACAGCACGAGCAGGCCCGACAGCAGCGAGAACACGAAGAGGAACTCCACCGCGCGAACCACCTGGCCCATCATGGTCTGCACCTGGGTCAGGATGGCGGCAACGTCGATCACCAGCAGGTTGGGAAAGCGCTTCACGAGCCGGTCCATGACCCCTGCACCGGCCGCCGGCAGGTGAAAGCTCGTGACGAAGGTGGCCGGGTGTCCGTCGAGGGCACCGGGCGGGGTGACCACGAAGAAATTCACGTTGAAGCTGTCCCACGCGACGGTGCGCAGGCTGGTGACCGGCGCCTCGAAGGCCCGGCCCGCGATGTCGTAGCCGAGCGTGTCGCCGGTCCGGATGCCCAGGGTATCCGCGATACCCTTCTCGAGGGAGAACTGCGGCCCAGCCGCCTCCCCCCACCAGCGTCCGGCGACGATGCGGTTGTCCGCCTGGGGCTCGCGTGCCCAGGACAGGTTGAATTCCCGGTCCACCAGCCGCCGGGCGCGGTCTTCCGTGTAGCTGGCCGAGGTCACCCGGCGGCCGTTGATGGCGGTGAGGCGGGCCCGGACCATGGGATGCAGGACGGGGGCCGCCAGGCCCTCGGCAGCGAGGAAATCCCGGATCGCGCCCGCCTGGTCGGGCTGGATGTTGACCAGAAACCGATTCGGCGCGTCCGGCGGCAGCGACCGGCGCCAGCCGTCGAGGAGATCGCCACGGGTGATGGACAGGAGCATGAGGGCCAGGAGCCCCGCGCCCAGCGCCACCACCTGCACCACGGTGCCCAGGGCGCGGCGCGACAGGTTGGCCAGCCCGAACCGCCACACGAACCCGGCCCGGCGCCCCAGTCCGGCGGCCAGGCGCACGAGGAAGAATGCCGCCAGACCGGAGACGAGCCCCGCGGCGGCGAGGCCCCCCAGCACGATGCCCGCCAGCCGCGGCTCCCGGGTGTGCCAGAAGATGAGGGACGCGACGGCGGCAAGCCCCGCCAGGTAGCCGCCCCAGGCGAGGCCCCGGGGCAGCCCCACATCG
>JBAXBV010000036.1:0-28148 GCA_037141795.1 Betaproteobacteria bacterium | reverse complement strand
GCACCGAGATGGGCGCCGCAGTGTTCCTCGCGGTCGTGGTGATGGATCACCGGTCCGACCACATGCTCCTGAGCGCGGAAGCCGTTGTAGAACACCATTTCCTCGACGCCGTCGGCGTCCGCATCGAACTGCGCGCCCACGTGCGCGAGGGAATCCCACTGGGTCGAGTACTGCAGCGTCAGCAACACCTGGTCATCGCACACGACGTCCGTGCTGTGGCCACCGTCGAGCTTTCCGAGGGGAAAGTTCATGTTCGGCAGGCCTTCGCGCTGGGTGGGCTGGAGCTGCGGGGGCCCGCGGCGGGGGTTCAGGACCCGCTCGCCAGGGTAGTCGAGGGGAAGGGACAGTCCGAAGCTCAGGCCTTCGGTGACCTCGGCGATGCCCTGACGCACCTTCTCGGGCGTGAGCAGATTGATGCGACCCAGTTCGTCGTCCGGCCCGAAGTCACCCCAGTTCGACCCCTCGGGCCGTTGCCGCCATCTCGGATTCATGCGCTCCCCCGCGTCTTCTGGCCGGTCGCCGCGCGGGCGGCGCGGCCGGTTGCAATGGCGGGATTCTAACTGCGCCGGTCCTCAGGCCAGATCCAGGGCATCGATCATCCGCAGGGCGCGGTCCAGCTGTGCAGCAACATCGCCCAGGCGCCGGCGGGCCTCGGCGGGATCCTCGTCCACGCAGGCCTGCTCGAGACGCTCGGCAGCGTCCTGCAAACCGACGGCCCCGACGGTGCCGGCCGATCCCTTCAAGGTGTGCGCGTTCCGGCGCGCGCTCTCCCAGTCTTCCGCGCCCTGGGCGTCTTCCTGGCGGGCTGCGAACCCGTGATAGCCCCGCGCAAAGGACGTCAGAAAGCGGCGGTAGCGTGCGACGTTGCCTCCCGTGCGCCCGAGGGCGCGGTCGACGTCGAAGCCCTCGAGGACCTCGTAGAGCGTGGTTCGGGGGTCCGGTGGCGGAGTTTCCGGAGCCGCCCCCGCGGCGGCCTCGTCCGCGGGACAGGAGTTGCCCTGCCTGAGCCAGTGAACCAGAGTCATCCGAAGGTGATCCGGATCGATGGGCTTGCCGATGTGGTCGCTCATGCCTGCGGCCGCGCAGCGGTCACGCTCCTCCTGCGTCACGCTCGCCGTCATCGCGATGATGGGCAGGTCCGCGAGGCGGGGATCGCGACGAATGCGGCGCGAGGCCTCCTGTCCGTCCATGACCGGCATGTGCAGGTCCATGAGCACGACGTGGAAGGACCCGCCTTCCAGCGCATCGATCGCCCTCTGGCCATTCTCCACGATCGTGACCGCCGCCCCCATGTCCTCGAGGAGTTCCCGCGCCACCTGCTGGTTGAAGGCGTTGTCCTCGGCGAGCAGGATCCGTACGCCCCGCAACACGTCCCCATCGGCGTCGCGTGGAGCCCCGAGCGCTTCCCCCTCATCGCCGGCGACCAGCGCCGTCGCGGCAGCCATGGCATCGGCGAGCGCTGTCGGGCTGAAGGGCCGGCCCAGCAGACCGGCGCGCAGTGCCGGCCCGCCCGCGTCGGAGAGTTCGGCAAGGTGCCCATGAGTCCCCATGACCACCACGGCGGCATCGGGGAAATCCCGCCTGGCAGCCTCGATGCGGCGGACCACGGCATCCGGGCCCGGCGTCAGATCCCCGTCGATGAACAGCAGCACCCGATCGCAGGATGACTCGAAGGGATCCTCCACGACGGGCGCCCCAAGGGCTTCGAGGTGCGCCCGCAGCGGCGCGGCATCCCGGGTCTCGGGGTCGAGCAGGCAGACCGCGTCGAGGTTGCGGGGCGTGTGCGCGTTGCCGTCGGCAGTCCGGCGGGGAAAGTCCAGTTCGAAGAAGAACTCGCTGCCCTGGCCTGCCTCGCTTTGCACGGAAATGTGCCCGCCCATCAGCTGGATGAGGCGCTGGCTGATGGCAAGACCGAGACCCGTTCCGCCATAGCGCCGGGACGTCGACGATTCCGCCTGGGAGAAGGACTGGAACAGGCGGGTCTGCTGTTCCGGCGTGATGCCGATGCCGGTGTCCCGCACCGCGAATCTCAGCCGGGCCTCCTGCGGGGTCACCACCATCGCTTCGCAGGCCACGCAGACTTCCCCGGTTTCCGTGAATTTGACCGCGTTGCCCACGAGATTGATCAGAACCTGCCGCATGCGGAGCGTGTCGCCGCGCAACTGTGCGGGAAGTCCCGGCGCGAGGTCGAACGTGAGCCGCAGGCCCTTTTCTTCCGCCCGGGGCGCCACCACTGTCGCGAGGCTGTCGAAAAGCCGGTGCAGGTCGAAGTCGACGATGTCGAGGTCGATGCGGTTGGCCTCGATCTTGGAGAAGTCGAGGATGCCGTTGATGAGGTCCAGCAGGAACCCGGCCGCCTCGCGGACCTTCTGCAGGTAATCCTTCTGCCTCGGGGTCAGGTCGGTCCGAAGACAGAGATGGGTCAGACCGATGATCGCGTTCATCGGCGTGCGGATTTCGTGGCTCATGTTGGCGAGGAACTCGCTCTTCGCCCGCGTGGCGGATTCGGCTTCCTGCCGCGCCTGCTCGAGAGCGATGTTCTGGTGCGCCAGTTCCTCGGTGCGCGCCTTCACCGTCTGCTCGAGATGCTGGGCCGCCGCCTCCCGCTCCGTGATGTCCTGGGCCATGGCCAGCAGCCCGATCGGCTGGCCGAGGGCGTTGCGCAGGAGGGCCGCACGCCACTCGCAGATCAGCAACTCACCCGACCGGGTCATGCACTCGGCCTTGCAGACCGACACGCCGCTGCGGGCCTGCCGCAGGTGTTCCCGGAAGGCCGCCCGCCCGGATTCGGGAATGAGCCGGTCGGTGAACGGGCGTCCGAGCAATTCCTCCAGGGAGTAGCCGAAGAGATCGCTCGCATGCTGGTTCCACTCGGACACCATGCCATGGCGGTCCACGATGACCACGGCGGCAGGAACGGCGTTGCGAATGGCGCGATAGCGCGACTGGCTGTCCTGCAGGGCAGCCTCGATCTCCACGAGATCCTCCACCGGTTCGACGATGACCGAGAATGTCGACACTCTTCCGTGAGGGTCGTGCAGCGTCTGCACCCGCAGGGAACAGGTGGTCCACGCCTGGGACGCCGTCCGGAGGCGTACACGAAAAGGGTCGGGGCGAGCAGTGCTCCGGGAAATGCCGGCCTCGAAGATGTCGAGGTCGTCGGAATGAACGAGTGCCGACAGGTCGTCCGGGTCGGATGGGAGGCCCTCCGGGGTCAGGCCGATCAGTGACAGAAAACCTGCGGACGCGCGGGATCCCTCTGCCCTGCTCCAGCGGAACCAGGACAGTCCGGCGAGTTGCAGGAGGCTTTCTGCCTCCTGGGAAAACGGGATCTCCCGACCGGAAACCTCCGACATGGAATGCCTCGCGGGATCAGAACAGTTCGATATCGGCATCCTGCCGGATTCGCGCGTCGCTCAGGTACGTCTCCACGGCCTCGGCAATGGGCATCCCGGAGATCACCGCGTCGAACATGGTCACCTCCGCCGGGCTGCTGTACACCGACCGGATCGACTTCTGCAGTTCCACCCAGGCGCCCGGATTGAACAGTCGAGACCGGTCCTTCACGAGGGAAGTCAGCTGCTCCAGACCGCTGCAGACATGGGTCAGCCGCTGTCCGAGCCGGTCATAGAACTGAAAGGCCACGATGGCCTGGTGTATGGAGTCGAGTACCTGCTCTCCCGTCTCGAGCAGGTTGAGCTTCACGCCCTCCTGCTCTTCCGCGATCGAGAGGGTGCGCAGGGTCTTCAACTGGGTGCGGACGTACCCTGCCATCGCAGAGAAGGTCTGCGACAGAACATCATAGGAAGCATCGCCATCCTTGAGAGCCCGATCGATCTGTACCGCTGCCAGTTCCAGCATCAGCACGGTCTCGTGCACCTGGCTCCAGTCCATGTCCGGCGTGGCAGCCAACGAGCCCCTTCTGGGCGCTTCTTCCATTCCGTCTCCTCCTGATCGTGCGGTTTCTTGTGCCCGGGCTGGGCGACCATCCGCAAGAGGCCGCGACCCGACGGAGGAGATTACGGCCTCAAATCGCACGGTTTTAGGGCTCTCGAACGTTCCGGTGCATCTCGCGGGCGCAGATGATCCGAATGGATCACCTCGGGTTATCCCACCGGGCCGGCCGCATTCTGGATAACATCCACGTTCAACCCTCCGATTCACCCCTCCCACTCGTCCGGCCGCCCATGAGTTCCTCCCTGTCCCACATCCGGGTCCTCGACCTGTCCCGCGTCCTTGCCGGCCCATGGTGCGGCCAGATCCTTGCCGACCTTGGCGCCGACGTGGTCAAGGTGGAGCGCCCGGGCGCGGGGGACGACACCCGAACGTGGGGTCCCCCCTGGATCCGGAGCGAAACCGGCGAGGACACGGGCGAGGCCGCCTACTTCATGGCGGCGAACCGGGGCAAGAAATCGGTCACCATCGATATTTCGATTCCCGAGGGGCAGGCGCTGGTGCGATCCCTGGCCGACCGATCGGATGTCCTGCTCGAGAACTACAAGGTGGGGGGCCTTCGGCAGTACGGCCTCGACTACGAATCACTGAGCGCCAGCAACCCGCGCCTCATCTACTGTTCCATCACGGGCTTCGGACAGGACGGCCCCTACTCGTCCCGGGCGGGCTACGACTTCATCGTTCAGGGGATGGGAGGCCTGATGAGCATCACCGGCGAGCGGGACGATCTCCCCGGCGGTGGCCCCCAGAAAGTGGGCGTCGCCGTGGCGGACCTCTTCACGGGCATGTATGCAACCGTCTCGGTGCTGGCCGCGCTCGCGCACCGCGACGTGAGCGGTCGCGGTCAGTACATCGACATGGCGCTGCTGGACACCCAGGTTGCCATGACTGCCAACATGGGAATGAATTATCTCGCCTCGGGCAAGGCCCCGGTGCGGGCTGGCAATGCCCACTCCAATATCGTGCCCTACCAGACCTTCGCCGCGGCGGACGGGGAAATCATTCTCGCGGTGGGTAACGACGGTCAGTTTGCCCGGCTGTGCCGCGTGGCGGGACGACCGGATCTCGCAGAAGACGAGCGCTTCGCCACCAACCCGGCCCGCGTGAAACACCGGAGCGTTCTCGTGCCGATACTGGCGCAACTCATCGCCAGCCAGCCCAAGCAATGGTGGTCGGATTCACTGGAAGCGGCAGGGGTTCCCTGTGGTGCCGTCAACGACCTCGCCCAGGTGTTCGCGGACCCCCACGTGCGTCATCGGCGCATGCAGGTCGAGATGCCCCACCCCACGGCGGGCCACGTGTCGCTGGTGGGCAGCCCCATCAAGATGTCCGAGACCCCGGTCTCCTACGCATCAGCGCCGCCGCTTCTGGGACAGCACACCGACGAGGTGCTACGGGATCTTCTCGGGCTCGACGCGGACGCCATCGCAGGCCTGCGTGAACGGCACATCGTCTAGATGATTCCGTCATTCCGGAAGGCACCGCGGGCCTGGCTCACCGGTGCAGCCGGCGTCGCCTGGCTGGCATGGCTGGCCTGGGCCTACAGCGTCCTTCTGCGCGTGGACCCTGTCTATCGCTGGCATCTGCCGCTCTACGCGATCACCCTGGTCCTGACGGCCTTCCCCCGGCTCCTGCGCCCCCGGGGCTCGATACAGCCGAGGCCGTTGCACTTCGTGCTGACCGCCGTGGGATGGAGTGTCTTCGTGGCGATGCCACTCGCGAGCCTGCTGCGCGGTGCGAACTCGACGAATGTCTTCATGATCAGCCTGCTGTGGTTCGGCGGATGTACCGTGCTGGCACTGGCCTGGTCATGGCTGCTCCGCCGCCACGCCTGGCAGGCCCTGCCCCTGTTTCTCGTGCTGGGTCTCGTCGCCCTCACGGAACCGGGCTTCGTCCTCGCGCGCCTCGTGGCGGGACACGACTGGCAGACCATCGCCGTGCTGTTGCCCGTGCTGCATGCGGCCCACGCAACCCTTCTTTTCCCTGTGGCAAACGCCTATCGCACGGCCCTCGCTCCCCGCGGCGCCAGCCCGCCGGGCCCGGCGGGCTATCTTCTCGCCATCACGGCATCGGGCGCGGCTTTCCTGCTGGGCAGCCTGATCTGGTTTGCGTTGGCGCGGGGCCTGGTAACCATCCTGGGAAGATGAACCCCGCACCGCCGGCATCGGGCAGCAGACCAGCGCTGCGCCAGGGCCTGTTCACACGGTGGAAGCGACCGCGTGAGGGACCGGCGCACACGACCCAGGCGCGAAGACGCCGGCGTGCCGCGGCCCGCGCAAGGTCTTTGCAATAAGGGGGGGCCGATTCCCGGGACCACCCTTCGGGCCACGGTGCCTTGGGGCGCATCGTGGCGTTTCCGCCCTCGCTCAGGGCCCGAGCCGTCCAGGGCGACCCGCACCCAGCCTGCATCCCCGGAGCGTTCGGCTCCGTCGAGTGAACAGGCCCTGACACGGACATTTCACCAGGTCGGCCCCGAACAGGAGCCGCGCACCGAATCCCATCGGATTCGCAACGAATCGGCTTGCGGGTCAACTTGGTCTGTCGGCCTCCACGGGCGCTGGCGGTCACCTTGCGATCATGCCGCGCCCCCGCTTCGCGCCAGCAGGCCCGGCTATCTGCTCGGCGCAGGATGCGCCGCCTGCCCCGCCATGCACCTCGCCATCACCCTGTGACCGGATGAAATGTCCAGGCTAGACGCAACGGCCGCCATCCACCTCGATGCACGTGCCCGTGATGAATTCGGCCTCGTCGGAGGCCAGCCACAGGGCCGTGTTCGCGACGTC
This sequence comes from Betaproteobacteria bacterium, assembly GCA_037141795.1. Taxonomy (GTDB): domain Bacteria; phylum Pseudomonadota; class Gammaproteobacteria; order Burkholderiales. Next base: position 21,411 of record JBAXBV010000036.1, on the reverse strand, counting down.
CAGGGGGCGGGAGAATCGGCCCAGGGGAATCACCGACATGAACCTCGCACGCATCTCGGGGGTGTCCTGTCCCATGAAATCGGCCAGCAGAGGCGTCTCGCCCGCAACGGGATTGATGGTACAGACGCGAATGCGCAAGGGCGCAAGTTCCACCGCCATGGACCGGCTGGTGGTGATGGCAGCCCCCTTGGACCCGTTGTACCAGGTCAGGCCCGGCCGAGGCCGCACCCCCGCCGTGGACGCGATGTTCACGAACACACCGCCTCCCGCATCCCGCAGGACGGGCACACAGTGGCGGGCGCTATGGAACAGGCTCTTCACGTTGACGGCGTAGATGCGATCGAACATCTCCTCCGGAACATCCAGCATGGGCTGGTTTCGATGGGTGGTCCCCGCGTTGTTGATCACCGTGGTGAGGGCACCAAAGGTCGCGAGGGTCGCCTTCACCAACGAGGCCCAGTCGGCATCGAGGGTGACGTCGCAGTGCTGGAAGGCTGCCCGGCCACCCGCCGCATTGATGTCCGAGACGACCCGCCGTCCGCCCTCGTCATTGATATCAGCCACCATCACCTGACATCCTTCCTCGGCGAACCGTTTGGCAATGCCCTCACCGAATCCGGAACTGCCTCCAGTCACGATGGCGGTCTTGTGCTGCAGTCTCATGCTTGGTCTCCACGGAAAATCCCTGCGAACACCGGTGCGAGCCCCTCGCGGGCGGCCGGTAGCCTCAGCGTTTGAACATTCTCAAGGGCGGCAACTGCCAGGTCAGCGGCAGACGGTCTGGCTCGCGGCCGGGTCGAGTTCCTTGTTGCCAACCGACGCGAGCGGCACCTCATGCCGGACCGCGGTGATCTCGGCGAGGATTGCCACCGCGATTTCCGGCGGTGTCTTGCTCCCGATCCGCAAGCCTACCGGTCCATGCAGGCGATCGAGTTCGTCACGCGACAGATCGAACTGGGCAAGCCGCTCGCGACGCTTCTGGGTGTTCAGGCGTGACCCGAGGGCCCCCACGTAGAACGCCGGCGACTTGAGCGCCTCGAGAAGGGCGAGATCGTCCAGCTTCGGATCGTGGGTCACCGCCACCACTGCGCTGTGACTGTCCAGGCTGAGGGTGTTCACCACGTCGTCCGGCATCTCGCGCGTGAGTGTCGTACCCGCCACATCCCAGGTGACGGCGTACTCCTCGCGCGGATCGCACACGATCACCTCGTAATCGAGTGCCTGCGCCATCATGGCCACGTACTTCGACAGCTGGCCTGCGCCGATGATCAGGACGCGCCAGCGCGGTCCGTGAATCATCGTGAGCCGGTCCCCGTCGAAACTCATCACGTCGGCACGCGTCGCCCGGGCGAGGATCGCCGCCCCCGAAGCCATGTCGAGGTGTCGAGCGACCAGTTCATGCCGATCGATTCCATCCAGGACGCCCTGGACCGTGGCGACGTCCTGCACCGGCTCGAGAACGAGCTGGAGTCGCCCTCCGCAGGGGAGACCGTATCGCTGCGCGTCCTCCTTGCTGATTCCGTAGAGCGTCACCTCCGGCCGGTCGGCGGCGAGGGACTTCTGCCTCACCTTGTCGATGAGGTCGTCCTCGACGCACCCTCCCGATACGGACCCCGCGACAAGGCCGTCTCCGCGCACGGCCAGCATGGCGCCGGGCGGCCGGGGCGACGAGCCCCACGTCTCGGTCACGGTGGCAAGCACCACCCTGTGCCCCTCCTGGAGCCAGGAGGCCGCACTCTTGAGGACCTGCAGATCGACACTGTCCATGGTTACCTTCGCCTGTCACGGTGCGCGCCGAATGCCGCACCTCGGGTTTCCGGATCTCCGGCCGGGCAAGCGGCCTGGCCCTCCACGGGCCCGCGCGGACTCGAAGGTCGCCGCCGCGCATGAGGACAAACCGCCCGCGCTTCAGGCGAGCTTCGCCCCGCCGCCGATCCCCTGCACGTGATCCTGTCCCGGGACCGGGCGGCCCGTCCTGATCCTCGCCGGAAACCGAAGCGAGGATGCATCAAAAAGAAAACGGCCTCAACACCCCGTCCTGTTGGCGAGATATCGAGGCCGCAACCGGAACCAGAAGCGTTCCGACAGACATCAGGGAGCCCGAGGGCTCCCTGAGCCTGCTTGTTACTTCGCTGCCAGCTTGATGTTCTCCGGCGTGAACGGCATGCGACGCACGCGGATGCCTGTGGCGGCGAAGATCGCATTGCCCACGGCGGCGGCGACAACGGCCGTAGCCGGCTCACCCAGACCACCAGGCGGCTGGTCCTTGGCTGCCGGCAACCAGGTGATGTTGATCGCCTTCGGCGCCTCGTTCATCCGAACGACCCGGTACTGATCGAAGTTGGCCTGCTCGACACCACCGTTCTTGACGGTGATCTCACCCATCAGCGCAGCGCCGAGACCGAAGATCGTGCAGCTTTCCATCTGGGCAGCAGCCTGATCGGGGTGGATGAGCGGACCCGCATCGACGACGTAGGTGATCTTGTCCACGGACACGTCGTAGTTCTTGCTGACGCTGACTTCCGCCACGCAGGCCATGACCGTGTTGTAGCCTTCCATCGACGCCACGCCCTGACCACGACCTTCGGGCAACTTGGCACCCCATCCGGCCTTGCCACGGACCTGCTCGAGCACGGTCTTCAGACGACCACCTACCGCGACACCGGCGGAGAGACCCGACCACTTGTGCTTCTCGCCCTCGTAGGCCAGGTTGTCGATCCGGTACTGGATCGGGTCCTTGCCCTGAGCGTGAGCCACTTCGTCGATGAAACCTTCCACCACGTAGCAGTTCAGGTTGTGCGACACACCGCGCCAGTATCCAGGGGTGATCCCGGAATCATGCATCTGGTAGGTGAGCTTGTGGTTCTTGACGTCGTAGGGGAAGTTGTCGATCGCTTCGACGGCGAACGGATCGATCCCATCCTTCACGATGCTGGGGAACAGACGCGAGGAAATGGAGGGGCTCGTACCGTGGTAGCGGTACGCGACCGGCTTGCCCGCGGCGTCCACACCCATGGCGACCTTGTAGATGCCGCCCGGACGATAGGAGTCGTGGGTCATGTCGTCTTCCCGGCTCCACACCATCTTGACCGGGGCGCCGACGGCCTTGGAGATCTCGGCCGCGTCGATCGTGTAATCCACCTCGACCCGGCGACCGAAACCGCCACCCAGGAAGGTGGTGATCACGTTGATCTGCTCGGGCTTAAGTCCGGTCGCTCCGGCCACCACGAACGGAACCAGCTGCTGGAACTGGGTCGGCGTGATGATCGTTGCGCCATCGGCACGGACGTCGGCAACCGTGTTCATCGGCTCCATCGGCGAGTGCGACTGGAACGGCAGTTCGTAGGTCGCTTCGTAGATCTTGGCGGCCGACTTCATGGCGCCATCGGCGTCACCAGCCTCGCGGAACACGGCACCCGGCTGGGCAGAGGCTTCCTTCAGCCCGGCCCACACCTTGCGCATGTCGTTGGTGGCGTTGGGGCCTTCGTCCCAGGTGACGAGGAGGAGGTCCTTCGCCTTCTTGGCCTGCCAGTAGGAATCCGCGACCACGGCGACACCGCGGCTGTACTGGACGACGGCCTTCACGCCAGGCATGGCTTTGGCGCGGGTGTCGTCGTAGCTGCCGACCTTGCCACCGATCATGGGGGGCATCGTGACCGCTGCGTACAGCATGTTGGGAACACGCACGTCGATACCGAAGGTGGCCGTGCCGGCAACCTTGGCGGGCGTGTCCAGACGCTTCTGCTTGACGTTTCCGACGGTCTTGAACTCGGAGACGGGCTTGAGCGGAACGTCCTTCGGCACTTCCATCTTCGCGGCGGCTTCGGCGAGCTGGCCGTAGGTGGCACGCTTGCCTCCAGGGCCGGTCACCACGGCACCGGCAGCCTTCAGGGAAGCGGCATCCACACCCCACTGCTTGGCAGCGGCACCCACCAGCATCATGCGGGCAGACGCACCGGCCTTGCGGAGTTTCTCCCAGCCGTCACGGACGGAGGTGGAACCCCCGGTCAGCTGTCCGCCGAGCAGGGAATTGATGTACACCTCGGCGGGCGGAGCGAACTCGACCTTGACCTTGTTCACGTCCACTTCCAGTTCCTCGGCCACGAGCATGGTCATGGACGTGTAGACGTCCTGACCCATCTCGGAGCGAGCAACCATGATGGTGACCGCGTTGTCGGTACCGATCTTCACCCAGGCGTTGGGGGAATGGGTGGCGGCCTGGGCCTCGGCGACTTTCGACGCGGAGGGCAGGTAGAAACCGAGGGTCAGTCCACCACCGACGGCGGTGGAAGCCTTCAGGAACTCACGACGGGCTGGCATGTTGATGTTTTCCATGGTCTATGCCTCCTCAATCAGGCCTTCGCCGCCGCCTTGATGGCAGCGCGAATGCGGGGGTAAGTCCCACAACGGCAGATGTTGCCCGACATCCAGGCATCGATGTCCGCATCGTTGGGGTTCTTGTTGTTCGCGAGGAGAGCCGAAGCCTGCATCATCTGACCGGGCTGGCAGTAGCCGCACTGCGGCACGTCCAGGGCAACCCAGGCCTTCTTGATGGGGTGGGTCGCGGCCAGGCCTTCGATGGTGGTGACCTTCTGACCGGCAACCGAGCCGATCTGGGTCTGGCAGGAACGGACGGCCATGCCGTTCAGGTGCACGGTGCAGGCGCCGCAAAGCGCCTTGCCGCAACCGAACTTCGTGCCGGTCATCCCCAGGGTGTCACGCAGGACCCAGAGGAGCGGGGTGTCGGGTGCGACATCCGCGCTCGCCTGCTTCCCGTTAAGGTTGAAAGAAATCGCCATTTGGAATACTCCCCCTTCCGGTGAGAAACGTCAGGTTTATGACTACGCCGTCCTACGTGCAGACACTGCAAGACGCCGGGACCTTACACGAACTCATTTGGCCTTTCAACACTTTCTCCGTGAGGAAAAGGCGTTGATCTGCCTTATGTTTTTATCAATACAGCGCCCGGTCGGCAGGGTGTCCAACCAGCGCCGCACCCCCCCCTGTCGATTCGTCGGGCAATCAGCGACTTGCACCGTTGCTGCGACGCAACAAAACGGGTTGGACAAAACTCTCGGGGTTCCGGCGCCGGCAACGCCGGAACCCCGGGAGAGCTCAGCGATGGAGTTGCCTGCGCAGTTCCAGCTTCGCCAGTTGGTTGCGATGCACCTCGTCCGGTCCGTCGGCGAGTCGCAGGGTCCGGTTCCAGGCGTACATCCAGGCCAGAGGGAAGGTATCGCTCACGCCGCCACCGCCGTGCGCCTGGATGGCCCAGTCGATGATGGTCTGGGCCATGTTGGGCGCCACGATCTTGATCATGGCGATGTGGGCCAGCGCGGCCTTGTTGCCGATGGTGTCCATCTTGAAGGCAGCCTGCAGCGTGAGCAGGCGCGCCTGTTCGATCATGCAGCGCGCCTCGGCGATACGTTCATGCCAGACGCTCTGCTCGGACACGGGCTTCCCGAACGCGACCCGGGACGCGAGGCGGCGGCACATGAGTTCAAGCGCCCGTTCCGCCTGACCGACGATCCGCATGCAGTGGTGGATCCGCCCCGGCCCGAGGCGCCCCTGGGCGATCTCGAACCCGCGCCCCTCGCCCAGCAGGATGTTCGAGGCTGGTACGCGCACGTTGTCCAGCAACACCTCCATGTGGCCATGGGGCGCATCGTCGTAGCCAAACACGCTCAGGTGGCGCAGCACGGTCACGCCCCTGGAATCCGCCGGCACCAGGATCATCGACTGCTGGCGGTGCCGGTCGGCATTGTCGGGATCGCTCTTGCCCATGACGATGTAGATCTTGCAACGGGGGTCTCCCGCTCCGGACGACCACCACTTGCGCCCGTTCACGATGTATTCGTCGCCGTCGCGGACGATGCTGCACCGGATGTTCGTGGCATCGGAGGACGCCACCTCCGGCTCGGTCATCAGGAAGGCCGAACGGATCTCGCCGGCCAGCAGGGGCTCCAGCCACTGCTTCTGGTGCTCGGGGGAGCCGTAGCGCAGGAGCACTTCCATGTTGCCGGTATCGGGCGCGGAGCAGTTGAAGACCTCGGGGCCGCAGGTGTATCGACCCATGATTTCGCACAGCGGCGCGTACTCGAGATTCGTGAGATCGCCACCGTGGCCCCGGGGCCGCCAGAGGTTCCAGAGCCCGGCCGCCCGGGCCGTGGCCTTGAGATCCTCGATGACCTTCGTGGGCACCCACGCGTTGCCCGCCCGGCGGTTCGCGTCGATCTCTTCGAAGAACCGCTGCTCGTTCGGTGCCACGTGCTCGTCCATGAACGCGAGCAGGCGGGCCTGCAGTTCCTTCACCTTCGGGGAGAATTCGAAATCCATGTGAACGTTGTCCTCGTTGTGACGGGATGTCCGGAACGCCGGGGCAGCTCCGGCCGGTAGGGCCGGCACCGGTGCGACCACGGCATGGCCGCGCATTCTACAGGGGGGTTCACGCCGACGGGTCCCGGCCCTCCAGCCCGGAAACGGCCGAACGCAGGAAATCCGGCACCCGGGACGACTGGCGCGTGGCCGGATCCGCGTTCACATAGATCACCTCTCCCGTGACGAGGTGGTCTTCGCCGCGATGGATCTCGATCGCGAAAGTCAGGCTCGACCGCCCGATGCGCGCCACCCGGACCGCCACGTCGATCTCGTCGTCGTACTCGGCCGACCGGTGGTACTCCACCGTGGACTTCACGACGTACAGATCGCTGCCGCCGGCGGCGAGACCCTCCGGGTAGGGAACACCCGCGGCGCGCCAGTACTCTGTGATCCCGACGTCGAAATACATGAGATAGTGGCCGTTGAACACGATACCCTGCCTGTCCACCTCGGCCCAGCGCACCCGCATGCGGTGCGCGAACTGGAAATCGCTGCTTGCCATGTCGTTCGTGCCGCCCGCCATCGACGGGCCGACCTCCTCGGGGTAAGGACCGCTCGTCGCGGCCGGGGTTGCGCGCACGGCCCGTGCGCTGGCGCAGGATACTCCGCGGCGGACTCCGCGTGCCGCAACGCCCCGCGCCCCGAGCCCCCCCCGATCGCCGCCCTGCCCCCGTCCGCGGCGTGGCCGACGCCCCCCCGCCAGCTGGTACGGGCAGGGAACCTATCGGATGCGCAGGGGTCTGGCGGCAGCGACAACCGCGCTGGGGCGGAGCCGAGGCGCCCGCCGGCATCCGTCAGAAATAGCGGCGGGAGACCGTTTCGGCCACCATGACCGGCTTCGCGCTGCCTTCCCTTTCCATGGTCACGAGAAACTGCAATTGCACGCCGCCCGCGATACGTTCGAACCTGTCCAGGCGGTAGCGGGCTCGGAGCCGCGCCCCCACGGGGACGGGATCCGTGAAGCGCACCCGGTTCAGCCCGTAATTGACTCCCATCCTCGACCCTGCGAACCCGAAGGACTCGGCCGTGAACTTCGCGAGCAGCGACAGCGTCAGGTAGCCGTGGGCGACCGGTCCGCCGAAGGGCGACTCGCGGCGCGCGCGCTCCGGATCGACGTGAATCCACTGGTGATCCCCGGTCGCCTCCGCGAAGAGATCGACCCGCTGCTGGGTGATTTCCAGCCAGTCACTCACGACCAGTTCGTCTCCCACCCTGGCCTCCAGTTCGTCGAACGTTTCGATCATCACGCGGGGCATGTCGTCCTCCTGGCGGCAGTGATGGAAAGGCCGGATTATCCGGCAACGCCAGGCGCCGGACACCCGTGAGCCGCCGGGCCGAACTCCGCGCGGAAGCCCTCAGCCTCGCCCGGCTGGCCGTGCCGCTCGTGGCAGGCCTGACTGCGTCGTCCATGCTGATGATCACGGACACCTGGATGCTGGGCCCGCTCGGCCCGGTGGCGCTGGCCGCCGCATCCCTCACCGCCAGCATCGTGGTCATCCTGTGGGCGGCGCTGGTCGGCTTCCTGGCCCCGGTCGGCATCCTGGTCGCCCGCGCCTTCGGGGCCGGCGACTTCGCGGGCGTCGCCAGCGTGGTGGCCCACGCCCGCTGGCTGGGGCTCGGAATCGGCACGGCCTCGGCGGCGATGATGGTGGGCGGTCTCTTCCTGCTGCCACACGCGGGACAACCGCCGGAAGTCGTGGCCGGTATCACCGCCTACTGGGTGGCGATGGCGCTCGTCCTGATCCCCTACAGCGTGAATCTGGTGTTCAAGCAGGCGCTGGACGCCATCGATCGGCCCTGGACGGGGGTTGCCCTGATGTTCGTCGCCGTGGTCGTCAACATCCCGCTCAATTACGGCCTGATCCACGGCCTGTGGGGGCTGCCGCGGCTGGGCCTCGCGGGCGCCGGGGTCGCCACCCTCGTGGCCGAAACGGCCTCCCTGCTCGCGTTCTCCTGCTTCTGGCGTTTCGCGCCGTCGATGGCTTCCGCGCGGAAGGCGGTGATGCTGGAGCGCCGCCTGTTCGCCGACCAGTCCCGGGCGGGAATCCCCATGGGGGTTCAGTATCTCGCGGAGGGAGGGTCGATTTCCGTCGCCGGTCTCCTCATCGGACTTCTCGGGGCGACGGCGCTCGCTGCCAACCAGATCGTCTTCAGCGTCGCGACAGTGCTGTACATGCTTCCGCTGGGAATGGCCGGGGCCGTCGCCGTTCGGATCAGCCAGGCCGTGGGGTCCGGCGAAAACCGGCGTGTCCGAGCGATCGGCGTGGCCGCGCTCGTGCTCGTGACGATGTGGACGGGCAGCTTCACGCTGGTGCTGGTTGCCGCCGGTCCGCGGATCGCGGCCACCTTCATCGCCGACAGCGCCGTGGTCGAAGCTGCGGGCGCGATGTTCGTCGCCGTGGGCCTCATGCAGGTGTTCGACGGGGTTCAGTCGGTGAGCCTCGGGGCCCTGCGCGCGCTGCTGGACAGTCGATGGCCCACGGCCGTCACCCTGATTGCCTACTGGGTCCTCGCGCTCCCCCTGGGCTGGCTGCTCGCCGCGCCCCTGGGCCTGGGCGGCGCCGGGCTGTGGGGTGGCTTCGCCCTCGGCCTGGCGGTCGCCGCCGCATTGCTCGGGCGCCGCTTCCTGATCAAGACCCGGTGACCCGCCGTCGCCCGCGTTGCGAGGGGCCGCAGCGCGGGACGTCAGCGGAACTTCGCGACCACCGCGACGGACTCGCGGGCGAGCAGGAACTGGTCCGAGGTCACCGCCACGAAAGCGGCCCCGTGCTCGATCCACCTCTTGGCGTCCGCCTCGGCGAAGGACAGGATTCCCGGAGCCTTCCCTGCCGCCCGGATCTGCCCGATCGCGCCGGCAATCACCGCCTGGACTTCCGGGTGCCCCGGATTGCCGAGGTGCCCGTAACCGGCGGCGAGATCCTGGGGTCCGATGAAGATGCCGTCCAGGCCATCCACCTGCGCGATCTCGCCCAGGTTGGCGACCCCCTTCGGCGATTCGATCTGGATCAGTACGCACAGTTCGGATTCCACCTTCCCGAAGTAGTCCTTCACCCGGCCGAACCGGTTGGCGCGGGAGTTGGTGGACACGCCGCGCACCCCTCCGGGCGGGTAGCGGGTCGCCGCGACCGCCCGCCGCGCCTCCTCGGCCGTCTCCACGAAGGGAATCAGCAGCGTCTGGGCGCCGAGATCCAGCAACCGCTTGATCACCACCGTATCGTTCCAGGCTGGCCGTACCAGCGCCGAGGTCGGGGTGCCCGCGACCGCGTGCAGCTGGTGGTGCACGGAGGGGAGCTCGTTGGGGGCGTGTTCCATGTCGATCAGGACCCAGTCGAACCCCGCTCCCGCGCAGATCTCGGCGGCAGCGTGACTGCCCAGGCTGAGCCAGCATCCGAGCTGCGCCCGGCCCGACTGCAACTGATGCTTGAACCGGTTGACCGGCATGTCCATGTCGTGTGCTCCTTCCGGGATGCCGCAGCGGCGGCTTACCCGTGTCGTGGGGTGGAAACGCGGCCCGGCCGGCAGCGCTGCCGCTCCCCGCGCCGCCTGGATTTGACCACAGTACCCCCCGGGGCGCACCCCCCGTTTACAGGGCCCCGCCGCCGCCGCAGAATGCGGCGCATGACAATCTCCGATTTCCGCTTCGCGGGCGTGGTGCCGATCCTCGCGACGCCCTTCCAGTCCGACGAATCCCTCGACCTCGCCTCGCTCGACCGCACCGTCCGGTTCATGGCGTCCCTGGCCGTCGATGGCGTCACCATCCTCGGAGTCCTGGGCGAATCCAACCGGCTCACCGATCGCGATCGCGCCGCAGTCATCCGCACGGCCGTTGCCGCCGCCGGGGGCCACCTCCCGGTGATCGTCGGCGCGAGCCACCCGGGCACCCTCGCCACCATCGACCTCATGGACATGGCGGCACGGGAAGGGGCCACGGCTGTGATGGTGGCGCCCTCCGCGGAGCCGGTTCCGGCCGAGGACCGGGTCTTCGAATACTTCCGCCGCATCGGCACGGCCTCGCCCCTGCCGCTGGTGGTGCAGGACCACCCGGCTTCCACCGCCGTGCACATGGGGGTGCCGCTGCTTGCCCGCATCGCGCGGGAGGTCCCGAACGTGAAGGGCATCAAGGAAGAGGGGGTGCCCACGCCACCTCGTCTCCGGGCGCTGCGTCAGGCCCTCGGGGAGAACGCCCCCGGCATCATGACGGGGCTCGGCGCGCTCTACGGACGGTTCGACCTCGAGGCCGGCAGCGACGGATTCAACACGGGATTCGCCTTTCCGGAGGTGCTCGTCGCCATGGTGCGGGCGGCCAGCATCGGTGACTGGGCGCGAGTGAGGGCGCTCTACGCCCGCTTCCTGCCCCTCATCGTGTTCGAGCAGCAGCCCGGCGTGGCAGTGCGCAAGGAGATCCTCCGCCGTCGCGGACTGCTGGACCACGCCACCGTCCGCCACCCCGGCGCCGGGCTCCCGCCGGGGGCGGCCGAGCAACTCGATGCCCTCCTGGCGGACGCCCTTCCCGGCGCGGATCTGGCGGCGCCTGTCTCCCTGGACTGACGTCCGCGCTCAGCGGGCGCCCGGCGTGAACACCTGGTCGAACACGCCGCCGTCCACGAAGTGGGTCTTCTGCGCCTTCTGCCAGCCGCCGAAGGCCTCGTCCACCGTCACCAGATTGAGCTTCGGAAACTGTTTCTCGTATTTCGCGGCCGCCTTCGCCTCGACGGGGCGATAGAAGTTCCTGCCGATGATGTCCTGCGCCTCCGGCGTGTACAGGTACTCGAGATAGGCCTGGGCCACCTTGCGGGTGCCGCGCCGGTCCACCACGCGGTCCACCAGCGCCACGGGCGGCTCCGCCAGGATACTGATCGACGGCAGCACGATCTCGAACTTGTCGGGCCCGAGTTCCTTCGTGGCGAGGAATGCCTCGTTCTCCCAGGAGATGAAGACATCTCCGATTCCCCGCTCGGTGAAGGTCGTCAGCGACCCGCGCGCCCCCGTGTCCAGCACCGGAACGTTCCGGTACAGCTTTCCGATGAAGTCCTTCACCTTTGCCTCGTCCCCCGCGAAGCGACGGTTCGCGAATGCCCAGGCTGCCAGATAGTTCCAGCGGGCACCGCCCGAGGTCTTGGGATTGGGGGTGATGACCGAGACTCCGGGACGCGCGAGGTCATCCCAGTCCCGGATGCCCTTCGGATTGCCCTTGCGGACCAGGAAGATCACCGTGGACGTGTAGGGGGAGCTGTTGTTGGGAAGACGCTTCTGCCAGTTGGGAGGCAGCAGCCGCCCGCGGTTCGCGATCTCGTCGATGTCGTAGGCGAGCGCGAGCGTCACCACGTCGGCGTCCAGTCCGTCGATGACGGACCGGGACTGCCGCCCGGAGCCGCCGTGGGACTGGCGGATGCCGACCTTCTGCCCGGCGCGGGCTTCCCACTGCCGGGCGAAGGCGGCATTGATTTCCTGATAGAGCTCACGCGTCGGGTCATAGGAAACGTTCAGAAGCGCCACTTCGGCGGCCACGGCGGTGGCAAGACCGGCGAGCAGCGCCCAGCCGGCGAGAAGGCGAAAGAGGATGCGATTCATTTGGGTGGACTCCCGATTCAGGAATGCTGTGGATGTCAGAAGGAAACCTGGTAACGCGAGAAGAAGACACGCTCGTCGGGCCGGTCGCCCGTCGTGGCGCCCTTGTCGAAGGTCGTCTGGTCGTAGCTCACCTGCAGCTTCACGTACCGGTTCCAGAACCAGTTGAGCCCGACGCCGAAGGTGTCGGCCTTCCGGGCCGAGGTGGACAGGCTCGACAGCGCAGCGGCGGCTGCCCCCACGAACGCGCTGTCGCCGATGGTCTGCTGTCCCACCCGTCCCACCAGCTCCAGCGCCCCCCAGTTGCCGGAGACGCCATCGAAATTGCTGCGCGGGGTGACTCCGCGGAAGGAGGAATCCTCTCCCGTCAGCACCCAGCTGCCCGCCAGCTGCCACGCGGTGGTCTCCACGTCCTGCACGTTGGCCCCCCGGCGCACGCGCTGGGTGTTGGCGTAGTACTCGCCCAGGATGCCGAACTGCTGCCAGAACCAGTAGAACTGCGGCGCCAGCCGCTTGCGTTCGCCGTCGGCGAAGGCGCCCGTGTTGTAGGAGAAGAAGGTCTGCTGGCCGGGCGTCAGCGCGCTCGGCAGCACGGCATTGGTGAGACTGCCGTTCTGGTTGCCCCACGTGGCGGCAAGGCCGACCCCGAGGCCGCCCAGCGCGAACCATTCCGTTCCCCGGAAAGGGTGCGCGAACACCCGCACGGCCACATCCTTGCCGCTGGCCGCATCCCGGTCGCCGGAACCGCCCGCGCTCTGTCCGCCATCGGCAACACCGTTGAAGACCCCGACCTCGTAGCCGAGACGGGTCTCCAACAGTTCGCCGAAGACCTGCACGCCGATGTCCCGCGTGGGCACCAGGTTGGTGGGCAGCCCGCGCTCCACGAAGCCGAGCGCGTTGGCCGACTGCAGGCGTTCCAGGCCCACCGCCGGCTTGAACTTGCCCACGCGCAGGCGGAAGCCCGGGTGCAGGTTCGCGTCCCCGTAGGCGTCGAAGATCTGGGTGGTGCCCTGCCCGAAGTCCGGCGTGAAGCGCCAGGCGAACTTCTCGAGCACCGTGCCCTCGAGCGTGGGCCGGACCCGACGCAGCGAGAAGGTATCCGGGGAGACACCCGCGGCATTGCCGTCGTAGGAACGCGCATCCACCTGAATCAGGCCGCGCAGGCGCAGCACGAACTGGTTGTCCGCCGTCCGCAGGCCGAACCCGTCCCGGCCGGCGATCGGCTGCGGCCCGTCCTTCGCGCGCTGCGCCGCCACTTCCTGATCGTTTTCCACCTTGCGCGCCGTGATGCGGCCCAGCTGGTCCACCTCGTCGAGGCGGCGCTGGAGCTCGGCGTCGGGTGCCGGGGACGTCCGCGCTGCCGCCGCGTCGCCCTCCACCGCCTTGAGCCGGGACTCGAGTTCCCGGACCCGCTTCAGAATCGCCTCCACCTCTTCCGCATCTGCCGCAAGGGCCGCGGGCGAGGCGACCAGCGCCCCGACCGCCACGGCGGGCAGGGCCCACCTTCCAAACCTGTTCATGGGGGTTCTCCAGCTTCAGATGAAGAGACCCTCCGACGGTTCGGTCAGCTCGCTTCCGTGGTCAATGTCTGCATGAGCCTCCAGTGGTCTGGACGGCGATAGGCGGCTCGAGGGCCGCCGGCAATCAGTCGTCCCGGGTGCCGGACGAGCGCATGCGGTGCCGCTCGCGCCGCTCGATCTGGGTCACGGCGCCATCGTGCACCACGATCTCGATGGACCCGAATCGCAGGCCCGCAAGAAGGCGGGACACCTCCTCGAGAACCGCCGAATCCGCGCCGTTGACCGCTGCCGCCCCACGGCGCCCAACCGTTCCCGGCACAGCCTGGTTAGCCATCTGCCTCTCCTCTCCTCGCCCGCCGGGCATCTCCGGCCGGGCGACGTGGAGCACGATACCGGGCACGGGATGCGCGACCAAGCAATGCTTTTTCATTTTGTTATTCCCCGGAGGAATCAGAAGCGGCGCCGCCTTCGCCTCCGGCATATGTCGGGAGGCGAAGGCAGTCCCGGGGCGACGATGCGTCGCCGCGCGGCCGCGAGGGACTTACACTTCCGGCACTTCCTGACCCGAGGTCGCCATGATCCGACTGCCCTTCGCCCTCGTCCTCCTGCTGCTCGCCGCAATCGCCAGCGCCGCCGGCCCGCTCTCCGGCACCTGGGTCTTCCGCACGCCGGAGGGCGCCCTCACCGCCAACCTGATGGTCGAGGGCGGCGCCCTGTCCGGGAGCATCGACATCGCGGGCACGGGGGCCGTGATCGCCCTGTCCGGCGCGATGCAGGGGCCGCGCTCGGCCAGCGGAACCGCTGCCACGCAGGCCAGCCGCGGCCGCTTCGAGGCGCGCATCGAAGGGGACGATCTGATCCTCACCCTCACCGACGACGGGGCCCCGGGCAAGCAGGGCGCGGCGCTGCCGCTGCGGTTCACCCGCGCGGGGCCGTCCGCGACGCAGACGCCCGCGGCCGCCGGGGACCCCCGCCTCGTGGGGACCTGGGTGTCCCAGCAGGTGCTGGGCAGCGGGGACGCCTCCTTCGCTGCCGAGGAAATGGTCGTGATCCGGGCCGATGGCACCTTTACCTGGGGACGCGGCCGCTCCGCGGCAGGAGGAAACGGCTGGTCCTGGGACGGTGGCACGGATGGCGCGCCGGTTCATGGCCGCTGGCGGGTCGACGGCCGCGCGCTCTACGCGGCCCTGGCCGGCCCGGACGGCGGATGGACCAAGGTGGGCACCTACGGGCTGACCGACGACGGGTCGGTGCTGCGCATCGTCCACGAGGGCGGGGAACGGAAGCTCTGGAGTCGCCGCCAGCCCTGACGGCCCTGCGGCATCGCGTCCCCCCGAGGCCCACGGTCAGGCGTCCCCCGCACCGGCATCCGCGCACCGGAAGCGGGGTATCCGGCGCCCTGGCGGCGTACCCCGGGCCGGTCAGGGCCGGTTTGCGCGCCGGAGGTGAGCGCGTGCGTGCCTCGGGACGCGCGCTCCGCAGGCTGCCCGGGCCCTACCGGCAGTCGCCGCCCCACTCGCCCACGACGATCTCGCCGTCCGTCCGCGTCGGGCGGAACCAGCCCGACCGCGTGGCGCGCGCGTACTTTCCGGTCCCGCTGACGACTTTCCAGGTGCCCAGATACTCCCCGGGCGTGCGCGCGGTCCGGGTGGTCATCTCGTCACCGTCGCTGTCCCTGCGGATGCAGAGCCCGCTCTGGCACTCGCCGATCATCACGTGGGACGGTTCGGCGGGGTCGCTGCTGATGGAGACGCTTCTCGATCCAGCATTGACGTAGTGACCCGAACAGTTGTCGGCGGCGCCGCAGGCGCCCGGGGCGCCCGCACAGGCGGCGAAAACCCCTGCGCCGACGAAGAGCGATGTCATTCTCATGAAACCTCCCGATACGGATCGCGGCCGACAGCCGCAGAAATCCGCCTCGCCGGCCGGCGGACCGGCCCCCGGTCGAGGCGGCGCGCCGCCCGCTTCCCGGAGGCCTCTTGCCCCCGTGCGACCGGCTGCGCAACCGTAGCCCTCCACCTTCCGGCCGGGATTGACTAAACGCAACGGGAATGTTTCACCACGACGAAGCCCGCCGCCAGGGCGACGAACGACCACCCGGTGTCCGGGGACCCGCGGGGCAGGCGGGCTCGGACGGCAGGCCGCGCAGGCCTGCCCGACGATCACGCCCCCAGGGTGAAGTGCCGCACGGCGTCTTCGTTCCAGTCGATGCCGGAACCGGGCCGGTCCGGCACGAGCGCGACGCCGTCCCGCACCTCGATGGGCGCCTGGAGGATGGGATTGGCCCAGTCGGACACCTCGAGCCAGTCGGCGGTCTCGCTCACCCGCAGCAGATGGGCGGACACCATGGGGTAGAGGTGACTCGACAGGGGCGCCCCCGCGGCACCGGCAATGGCGGCGGAACGCATCCACCCGGTGACCCCGCCGATGCGCATGAGATCCGGCATGTACAGGTCGGCTGCCTGGGCCGTCACGGCCTTGTAGAACTCCCGCGGCCCGTAGATGTTCTCGCCGATCTGCAGCGGCGTGCGCAATTCCCGGGCGAGCCGGGCGCAGTTCGCGTAGTCGTCGAACACGAGGGGCTCCTCGAACCAGTAGAGCCCCTGGTCGTCCAGGGCCTGCAGCCGCAGGGTCGCCTCGCCGTAGGCCAGGCCCTGGTTGAAGTCCACCATGATGGCGATGTCATCCCCTGCCGCCCTCCGCACGGCGGCAATGGCAGCCAGATCCTCCCTGAGGGTGGGGCGCCCCAGGCGAAGCTTGATGGCCCGGTAACCGCCCTCTGCCACGAGGGCGGCCGCCTCGTCCTCGAGGCGTTCGAGGGGGATCAGCCACAACCCGTTGGTGTTGTAGGCCCGCACCGGGCCGGTGGAGCCGCCCAGCAGCGCCGCCAGCGGCAGCCCGGCCGCCCGGGCGAAGGCGTCCCAGATGGCCATGTCGAGACCGGCGGTCGCGATGGTGCTCACGCCCTGGCGTCCGATGAGATGCAGGGCGCCCACGTTGTCGCGGAACGCATCCAGCGGGGCCAGGGGCCTGCCCTGCAGCTTCGCGGCGAGTTCCTCGATGGCGGCCGCGATGAACCGGACCGTGGACGCGAGGTAGGGCTCCAGATAGGCCCGACCGACGACACCCTCGCGGGTGTGCAGGTCGATGAGCATGATGGGCCAGTGGGTGTAGGTGCCGACCTTCGCCACCACGGGGCGGCGCAGGGGCATGGAAACGGCGCGGACCTGCACGGACTGCAGCGTCAGGCGCGGAACCGGGGAAGCACTTCCGGACATGAACTCTCCTGAAATCGAGCGCCCCGCCGCGCAGGATGCGGACGGGGCAACGGGTTGATCGACGGGCCGGCGAGGCCGGCCCCGTGACTCAGGCCGCCCGGAGGCTGGCGTCGGTGCCGGCGGTCGCGGCCCGGGGAGCCGCCAGCGCCGCCTCGATGGCGTCCCAGCGCTCGAGCACCTTCGCGAGGGACGCCTCCTTCACATGGCCGAAGCCGCGGATGTGCTCGGGCAGCGACGCCAGTTCCAGCACCTGGTCGGCATTGCCGCTGTCGAGCCGGGCCACGGCCGCGGTGATCGCACCGACATAGCGCTCGATCAGGGCGCGCTCCGTACGCCTCTCCGCAGTCCGTCCGAAGAGATCGAGGGCCGTGCCCCGCAGGAACCGAAGCCTTGCCAGCACGGAGAAGGCGTACCGCATCCACGGGCCGAACTCCGACTTCTGCAGGCGGCCGCTCGCGTCGCGGCGTGCCAGCAGCGGCGGCGCCAGATGGTACTTCACCGTGTACTTGCCGTCGAAGGCGGCACGAAGCTTCGCCTCGAATGCCTGGCCCGAGTACAACCGCGCCACCTCGTACTCGTCCTTGTAGGCCATCAGCTTGAAGAGGGACTGGGCCACGGCCCGGGCGATGCGATCGCCGGACCCCAGCCGCGCCTCGGCCTGGCGCACCTGCTCCACCACCCCGCGATACCGCTCCGCCCACGCGGCGTCCTGATAGTCGGTGAGGAAGGACACGCGGCGCTTCACGAGGGCTTCCACGGTCTGCGGCAGGGCCACGGTGACCGGCACGGCCGGCGTGGCCGCCTTCTCCACCTGCTCCGGCGCGACGGCCATCCGGCGACCCCAGAGGAAAGCCTGGCGGTTCGCCTCGACCGCCACGCCGTTGAGCTCGATGGCTCGGTCCAGCGCCTCGACGCTCACCGGCACCAGCCCCTTCTGGAACGCGAACCCCAGCATGAACAGGTTGGTGGCGATGGCGTCCCCGAGCAGCGCCGTGGCGAGCCGGGTGGCATCCAGATAGTGGGCCCTTCCGTCCACCGCCTCATCGATCAGCGCGCGCAATTGCCCGTCCGGAAAGGCCCAGTCAGGATTCTGGGCGAAGGCCCCGGTGGGTTGCTGGTGCGCGTTGATGACCGCGACGGTGCGGCCAGGACGGGTCTTGGCGATGGCATCCGCCGCGCCTGCCGTGAGCATGTCGCACCCGAGGATCAGGTCCGCCTCCCCCGTGGCGATCCGCTGCGCCCGCAGGTCGTCCTGACGGGCCGCGATGCGGACGTGCGAGGTCACCGCGCCGTTCTTCTGCGACATGCCGGTCATGTCCAGGACCGACACGCCCTTGCCCTCCAGGTGGCCGGCCATGCCGAGCAGCGCACCGATCGTGATGACGCCCGTGCCCCCGACACCGGTGATGAGGAGGTTGCAGGGCGAGTCGAGCTTCGCCGGCGCGGGCAGGGGCAGTTCGCCGAAGACCGACGTGTCGGCCTTGCGGGCGGCGCGGGACTTGCGCGGAATGCCGCCGTCGACGCTGACGAAGCTCGGGCAGAAGCCCTCCACGCAGGTGAAGTCCTGATTGCACGCCGACTGGTCGATGACGCGCTTGCGGCCGAACTCCGTTTCGAGGGGAAGAATGGCGGTGCAATTGGACTGGGCACCGCAGTCGCCGCAGCCCTCGCAGACGGCGTCGTTGATGAACATGCGGCGGGCGGGGGTGGGGAACTCGCCCTTCTTGCGCCGCCGGCGTTTCTCGGCCGCGCAGGTCTGGTCGTAGATGATGATCGACACGCCCTTGACCTCGCGGAACTCGCGCTGCACCGCGGCGAGGGCACCACGCTCGTGCAGCGTGACCACCGGCGGCAGGGCCGAACGGTCCTCGTAGCGCCCCAGATCCTCGGTCACGATCGCGATGCGGGACACCCCCTCCGCCGCCATCTGCTGGGCGATCATGGGCACCGTGACCGTGCCGTCCACCGGCTGCCCGCCGGTCATGGCCACCGCGTCGTTGTAGAGAATCTTGTAGGTCATGTCGACCCGGGCCGCCACGGCGGCGCGGATCGCCAGGTGGCCGGAATGGAAGTAGGTGCCATCCCCGAGATTCGCGAACACGTGCTTCCGCGTCGAGAACGGCGCCTGACCGATCCACGGCGCACCCTCCCCGCCCATCTGGGTGGTGGTGCGGTTGTGCTCGGGATAGATGGCCGTCGCCATCACATGGCAGCCAATGCCCGCGAGCGCGAGGCTGCCCTCCGGAACCTTGGTGCTGCGGTTGTGGGGGCAACCGGAGCAGTACCACGCCGGCCGGGTGGGCGTGTCGACGGCCTTGCGCAGCACGGCCTCCTTGGCTTCCAGAAACGCGAGCCGCGCCCGGATCCGGTCGCTCGGGTGGAAGCGCGCCACGCGCCCGGCGATGACGCGGGCGATCTGGGCGATCGAGAAATCGCCCTTCGCGGGCAGCAGCCACTGCCCCCGCGGCGCGACCCACTCACCCTGCTCGTCGAACTTGCCGATGACGCGGGGCCGCACGTCCGGGTGCCAGTTGTAGAGCTGCTCCTTCAGCTGGTACTCGACCATCTGGCGCTTTTCCTCCACCACGAGGATTTCCTCGAGCCCGCGGGAGAACTCCCGCACCCCGTCGGGCTCCAGCGGCCAGGGCATGGCCACCTTGAACAGCCGGATGCCGATCTCGGCCGCGTCGCGCTCGCTGATGCCGAGTTCGTCCAGCGCCTCGAGCACGTCGAGGTAGGACTTGCCCGACGCGATGATGCCGAGGCGGGCCCGCGGGGAGTCGATGGTGACCCGGTTGAGGTGGTTGGCCCGGGCATAGGCGATGGCGGCGTAGATCTTGTAGTCCTGCATCAGCGCTTCCTGCTTGCGCGCCTGCACCCCGAGGGTGTCGGTGGACAGCCGTCCGTTCAGGCCACCCTCCGGCATGACGAAATCACCCGGCAGCAGGATGCCGGGGCGGGCAAGATCCGCCACGATGGATGCGGACGACTCGACGGTGTCGGCGAGGGCCTTGAAGGCCACGGCGCAGCCCGAGAAACGCGACATGGCGAAGCCGTGCAGCCCGAGTTCGATGTACTCCTCCACGTTGCACGGATACAGCACCGGGATCATGGAGGCCGAGAACAGGTGGTCGCTCTGGTGGGGCAGCGTGGACGAATAGGCTCCGTGATCGTCGCCGGCCACCAGCAGCACGCCCCCGCGCGGCGCGGTGCCGGCGAAGTTCATGTGCTTGAACACGTCGCCGCAGCGGTCCACGCCCGGGCCCTTGCCGTACCACATGGCGAACACGCCGTCGTAGGGAGAGCCGCCCGTCAGGTGCACCTGCTGGGTTCCCCACACGGCCGTTGCCGCGAGTTCCTCGTTCACCCCGGGCTGAAACCGGACGTGGTGCGCATCAAGGTGCGCCGTCGCCTTCCAGAGGGCCTCGTCGAGACCACCGAGCGGCGACCCCCGGTACCCGGAGACGAAACCGGCCGTGTTGAGCCCCGCGGCCTGGTCGCGGCGACGCTGGACGAGCATCAGGCGCACGAGCGCCTGGATGCCGGTGAGGTAGATGCGGCCGCTATCGGCGGTGTACTTGTCTTCCAGGGTGACGGGGTGCATGGCGTTCTCCGGTGGGATAAGGCTCGGAGCCGTCCGCCTCGGGTGTGGCAGCGGCTCTGCAACGCCCGCCGACCGGTGGGTCCGCGGGCGCAGTGGGGTGACGATCGTCCACGACACGACTGCCGTCCCAGCGGCGGTGCGTGTCGAGCATGACTTCGTGGTGGCCGCAACCGGCCGGGATCATGGGAAAGCAGTTCTCGAGCGGCGCCACGGCCACGTCGAGGAAGAAGGGCCCGTCGTGGGCAAGGCAGCGCGCGATTGCCGCGTCGAGTTCCGCGGGGTCGGTCACCCGCTCGGCGGCCCAGCCGAACCCGCGCGCCACCGCCACGAAATCGGGCAGGGCCTCGGTGTAGCTGTGGCTCAGCCGCCCGTTGTGCACGAGTTCCTGCCACTGCCGCACCATGCCCATGTGGGCGTTGTTTGTGACCACGAGCTTGACACCCGCCCGGTGCTGCACGGCCGTGGAAAGCTCCTGAAGATTCATGAGCACCGACGCATCGCCGCTGACACACACGACGAGGGCGTCCGGATCGGCGATCTGCGCGCCGATGGCCGCCGGCAGACCGTACCCCATGGTCCCCGCTCCGCCGGAGGTGAGCCAGCGGCCCGGCCGCTCGAACCGCAGGTACTGCGCCGCCCACATCTGATGCTGGCCCACATCCGTGGACACGATGGCGTCCCGGCCCTCGAGCGCAGCGTCGAGCGCGCGCATGAGGTGCTGCGGCAGGATGACATCGTCCCGGGGCTCGAAACCGAGGGACTGCTCCGCGCGCCAGCCCTCGATCCGTTCCCACCAGGGCGCGAGGGTCTCCGGCGGAGGGGCGTCGAGTACGGCGAGGAGCCCGGTCAGCACGTCACGGCAATCGCCCACGATCGGCACGTCCACCGGTACACGCTTGCCGATGGAACACGGGTCGATGTCCACGTGGATCTTCTTCGCGTCCGGGCAGAAGGTCTCGAGGGTGCCGGTGACGCGATCGTCGAAACGGGCACCGACGCAAACCACGAGGTCCGCGTGGTGCATGGCCAGGTTTGCCTCGAGGGTGCCGTGCATGCCCAGCAT
>JBAXBV010000035.1:0-29003 GCA_037141795.1 Betaproteobacteria bacterium | reverse complement strand
CCGGCTGGGGAAATTTAAGTTGCCGCGGGTGGGGAAAATTGAAAAACCATTGACAGAGGACCGCTGCCGCGCCTTTGCGATGGACCGGGAAGGCCAAGGGCTGGAACGGGTGGTGCCGCGGCGCTGGCGCGACTTTCTGCTGTGGTTGGTCAGGGTCCCTTCACGCGCGCCCACGGCGTGGCGGCAGTGGGCGCGTTCGTGGCGCGGGAGTCCAGGGCGGGGAAGTGGTTGGAGGGGGTGAGAAATGCAGGCATGGAGGCTGGACCCGGTGGTGTGCGGTGGTGTGCAGGGCCTACACCGCAGTGCGTGTGGGTCAGGCTTTCACGCTGCTCAGCCGCAGCATGAGCGTCATGGGATGCGTCGGCGACGATTGAAACCCGTAGTGCTCGTAGAACTGCCTGGCCTTCTCGTGAAGGGCATGTACCAGAAGGGCTCTGACGCCCGCATTCTGCGAGACGGCCACCGCGCGATTGACTGCGTCCTGGTGCAAGGCGGCGCCAAGGTGCAAACCCTGCGCCCGGCGATCGACCGCGAGTCGGGCCAGGACCATGACGGGAACTGGATCGGGCATGTTGCGTCGTACGCCGCTTGGTGCGAGCTGGTGCGAAACGGCGCCGGCCGCCAGTGCGTAGTAACCGCGGACACTGCTGCCTTCTTCGCCGACCACGAAGGTGCGGCTGGCGCCGCTTGACTGGTTGCCCAGTGCCCTGCGCTTGAGCCAGTCATCGAGAGTGGCCTCGCCGCAGTCGAAATCATCCAGTCGATGCGAGGCGGTCAGGGGCTCCGGCGAACGGAGTTGCAAGTTCAGCCCTTCGCGGATTTCCTGCCCCAGGGCGCCCTGACCGCCATCAGGCGCTCAAGTCCCGGACTACTGGTGGGGGGCGCGTCGAGCAGTTTGTGGAACTGCCGAAACTTCTCGGCGTCAAGCTTGAAAAATACCTGATCGAGCAGCACCGACTGCGCCTTGTCGCAGGCGGCTTCGAGCATGAAGTCGGAGCGGCTCTTGCCGAGCAACTGCGCAGCCTGATCGATCAGATCCCGCTGCTCGGGATGTGCCCGCAGGTTGATGGCGGCGTCGCGCATGCGTTTCTCCCAACGTGTACACACAACAGCTATACGAATCGTGCGTCGGCGCAAGGCCGTCGTCAACCTACACAGGGGGCTGGCCTGCATGCCGGGCTTGTTGGTACCCGCGCTGGCGCCATTCGCCCACGGCCCGCGACGCCCGCCCGCGCCTCCCCAGCGCCCTATACCGGGTGATCCTGCACCGCAACGCCTGGCCGGACATCTCTTGTCTTCGCGGGCCGATGCCACGCCTTCGCGAGGGACCGCGATGCCTGCACGATGGAATCGGTGGCGCCGAGACCTTGGCGGGACTCGCTGCCGGGGTTGGTCAGGGTCCCTTCACGCTCACCCACGGCGTGGCGGCACTGGACGCGTTCGCGGCGCGGGACTCCAGGGTGGGGGAGTGGTTGAAGGGGGTGAGACATGCAGGCATGCCGGCCGGACCCGTTGGTGCGTCTGGTGCGGTGGTGTGTCGGCCGCGAGACTTCGACGGTCGCCCCTCTGGTGTGGCCCTCTGGTGCAGGAAGCCCGTGGAGTTGCTTTGATAGCAATGCAATCAACGATTACACTGGCAGATGTGATTCAGCATGGAGAGTCTGTCGTGGCCAGCATCACCATTCGCAATCTCGATGACGACATCAAGCAACGCCTGAGGGTACGCGCCGCCGGGAACGGCCGCTCGATGGAGGAGGAAGCGCGCGACATCCTGCGCCGCGTCATGGGCGAAGCGGACTCGCCGCGGGACCTTGCTGCCGCGATTCGCGCCCGCGTTGCTCCCGCCGCGCGAGCGGATCTCGAGGTGCCTGCGCGTGAACCGATGCGTGAGCCGCCGCAACTCGGCCGTCGGCCTGGATGATCATTCTTGATACGAACGTGCTCTCCGAACTCCTGCGGCCGGAACCGGCCAGGCAGGTCGAACGGTGGTTGTCGGCCCAGGACGGCACGAAGGTCTACTTCACCACGGTCGGCGAAGCCGAGCTGCGGCATGGCGTTGCAATCCTTCCGGCGGGGCGACGTCGCGCGGCGCTGACGACGGCGATCGAGGGCATCCTCGAAGAAGACTTCCGCGACCGAATCCTGCCGTTCGATCGCGCCGCGGCCCGCGCTTACGCTGCCATCGCCGCCAGCCGCCGCGTGGCGGGGCGTCCCATCAGCCAGTTCGACTGTCAGATTGCCGCGATCGCCCGCGCCCGCGAGGCCGCGGTCGCGACCCGAAACACGGATGACTATCAAGGCTGCGGGATAGAGCTGGTAGACCCTTGGAGCGAATGAAAGCGAAAATGAAAGAATGAAAGGGGTCTGGCCTGCATAACTGGCAAATATTGGCCTTGAATGATCGGCGTCTGGCCTTGAATGACCGGGGTCTGGCCTGCATAGCTGGCTTATCGTTGCCTTCGATGGCGCCATTCTTCCATGGCACGTACTGATAGGGGTCTGGCCTGCATAACTGGCTAATCGTTGCCTTCGATGGCACCATTCGTCCATGGCACGCAAACTTCGACTGCACATCCCCGGCGCCCTGTACCACGTGATCCTGCGCGGCAACGCCCGACAGGATATCTTCTTCACCCCTGAGGACCGCGGGGCGTTCTATGGTCTTCTCGCCGAAGGCGTTCGCCGCTTCGGCTACCGGGTGCACGCCTTCTGCCTCATGGGCAACCACGTCCATCTGGCCCTCCAGGCGGGCGACGAGCCCCTGTCGCGCGGCCTGCAGAACATCGCCTTCCGGTACACCCGACACGTCAACACGACCCGCGAGCGCGTTGGTCATCTCTTCGAGGGCCGCTACAAGGCCTTCCTTGTGGACCAGGATGCCTACGGACTGGAACTGGTGCGCTATATCCACCTCAACCCGGTGCGTGCCGGAATGGTGGCCGACGCTGCCGACCATCCTTGGAGCGGCCATCGCGCGTACCTCGGGCAGGCAGCTCTGGCCTGGCTGACCACCGACTGGGTGCTGGGGCAGTTCGGTGCAACAGCCGGCGTGGCCCGGCGCCGCTACGCGCGGTTCGTGGCACAAGGGGCGAACGAAGGCCATCGGGACGACCTCTACGGCGGCGAGCACGATTCTCGGGTGGTGGGGAACGAAGAGTTCGTGGCCCGTAGCGTGCCGTCGGACGCCATCCGGGCGAAGCCTCCCGAGTTGAAGGCGATCGTGGCAACGGTATGCTGGGCCGAGGGGCTGACCCCCGAACAGATTTTCGAGCCCGGGCGGTCCCGTCAGCCGTCGCGGGCGCGCTCCGCGATCGCTTGGCTGGCCGTGCGAACGGGTGCCGCGACGTTGGTGGAACTAGGCGCCATGAGCGGCCGGGACGCCTCCACCCTCAGCCACGGTGTGGCGGCACTGGAGGCGACGGCGGCACAGGAGCCCGAGGTCAGGCAGTGGCTGGAAGGGTTAAGAAATGCAGTTATACAGGCCTGACACCGTAGCTGGAGAAATGCAGTCATGCAGGCCTGACCCCATAGCTGCATACAGGCCTGACCCCGTGGCTGACCCTATACCTGTATCTAGGAAGGGTTGAGAAATGCAGTTATCCAGGACTGACCCCGTAGCTGCTGGAGGCGACGGCGGCACGGGAGCCCGAAGTCAGGCAGTGGCTGGAGGGGTTAAAAAACAGTTACGCAGGCCGGACCCGATATCTGCAGTTATCCAGGCCTGACCCCATAGCTGCACAGAAGGGTTAAGAAATGCAGTTATCCAGGCCTGACCCCGTAGCTGCGTAGCTGGAGAAATGCAGTCATGCAGGCCTGACCCCATAGCTGTGCAGGCCTGACCCCATAGCTGCATAGCTGCCATAGCTGTAGCTGACCCCATGAAAGCGGGTTGAGCCAAGCCTGAGAGCGGGTCGCGCCATTGGGTAGCGGCCGCCGCCTGTCAGGGCCGCGTCGGGGGACGTGTTCCGCCGGCGAGTTCGATGCGACGGCGGATGCGATCCGCGCCGGTGGTGTCGCCAGCGGTGCGTGCCATGGATTCCTGGATGCCGAGCCACGCCAGCAGCGGGCGCCGGTAGCCTTGTCGGGACGCGGTGTCCACGGCGACCGCCACGCCTTCCGGCGGCAGCATCGAGCGCCGGAACAGGGCACCTGCCGCAACGAGGCGCGACAGCGGATCGGCGATGGCGCGCAGCGATTGCAGGGTCGCCGCAGCGTCCGTGCGCCCCGCCACGTCGCGGTATTGGGGGGGCAGGCGGGTCCGGTCGACGGGCCTGCCGTCGCCGGTGACGAACGCCGCGTAGGCGCGGTCTTCTTCCGACCCGTACCGGGCAGGCTCGTCGAGGCCCTGGCAGGGTGCGAAGTCGAGGGCGGCGGTCGTGATGCCGCACCGGATCAGCTCGACCCGGGCCGCCACGGCGGGATCGCCGGTCGCCGACACGTGCCGTCGTGCCTCGGCCAGTGATCGTTCCGCAAGCCTTGTTTCGCCCGCCAGGTAATGCTCGCGGAATGCGTCCAGCGCGGTGGCTGCATCGGTCTGCCACGCTGGCGGCGCCGGCCGCGACGCACAGCCCGCAACGAGCAGGCCCAGGGCGGCGATGGCCGCACGGCCGAGGCGCGCGCCGGCTGTCACGGCAGCGTCAGCGCGGGATCGCGCGCGAACGGCCACTTGCGGTTGAGGTCCCGCAGCAGCTGGTGGGTCTTCGCGAGGCTCGCGTCGACTTCGGCGCGCAGGGCGACGAGGTCGGAGGTAGCCTCCCGGGCGCTGGCCGAGATGGCCTTGATGTCGCCCGTGGCCTGGCGCGCGTTCTCGAGGCCGGCATCCAGCTTGCCGACGCTGGTGCGCAG
This sequence comes from Betaproteobacteria bacterium, assembly GCA_037141795.1. GTDB lineage: Bacteria > Pseudomonadota > Gammaproteobacteria > Burkholderiales. Next base: position 24,158 of record JBAXBV010000035.1, on the reverse strand, counting down.
GTCGGCGAGGACCGCGTCCGCGTGGACGATCGCCTTGCGGGCCTCGTCGGTGAGGCCGTCACGCCCGAGGACCTTGGCGTCGGCGCTGGCGAGCAGGCGATCCAGGCGGCGGGCGGTGCCGTTGAGGGTGAGGGTGAGCGCATTGAGCTGATCCAGACTGCGCAGCAACCTGGCAGCGCTGTCGGCATTGCCCGTGAGGCCTTCCATCATGCCCCGCGGCCCCGCCATGCGGGAGGTGACCGTCTCGATGTGGGCGAGGCTGCGGTCGAGGGTGGAATCGGTTCCGGTGATGCGGCTCACGTTGGCGAGGATCTCGTTGACCCGCGCCAGGACCACGGGGATGTCGTGGGTGGCGTCCTCCACCACAAGCTCGCGCCGTGAACCGGAGGGCAGGGGCGGATCCTGCATGCGGCGCGTGGCCGCCTGGATCGTCGCGCTCCCGACGAGCGGGCGGGATAGGGAGAACGTGGTGCTGGTGCGAAGCCAGCGCGCGTCCTTTTCCCGAACGGTGATCTCGATCCAGGCCTCGGCGTTTTCCGCGAGGCCCATGCCGCTGACGGTGCCGATCGGGAAGCCGGACACGGTCACCGGCATGCCGATGTCGACGCCGTCGACCGCGGCCGCGGTCAGCACGAACCGCCGGGCAGGGTCGAACACTCCGCGGGCGTGCAGCGCGTAGCCGGTCAGGGCGACGATGCCCAGCGGCACGAGGGTCAGGAGCATCCCGACCTTCAGCCGGAGATGGCGGATGCCCTGGGGGCGTACAGGGGGGTGTTCCATGTGTACTCCAGGATCCTGCACTCGGCGAAGGACGTGGCCAGCGTGGACAGCGTTCGCGTGAGGAAGGGGGCGGGCGGCGTATCTGGCAGCTGCAGGCCCGGTCGGTCGATGAGGATGATGACGGGCGGCGCCTGCAGCACGGCGCGCACGAGCTTGGTCACGAACCGCTCCTCGCGGGTGAGATCCGGGTCGCGCCGGTGGGCGCTGTCGGCGTAGCCGGCCTCGGCCAGCAGGGCCATGACCCGGTCTGCCGCGGCGTCGAAAGACAATCCAAGCCGGAACTGCGGCACGAGGGCGATGTTCTCGAGCATGGTCAGGTTGGCGCGCAGCGGGAGCCATTCCGCGATGAGAACCGCGTCCTTGCAACGGTCCATGTAGTCGGTCCGCGCTGCCGAATCCGGGAAGAATTCCACGCGGACCTTGTCCGGCACGAGCCACAGGACCGGAGGCGCGGCGTCCTCAGGCGACATACTGGATCACCAGGACGCTCACCTCGATCAGCATGAGGGCGGCGAACAGACGGACCATGCCCCGCAGGACGGCGACGGGCGCGTAGAACATCTGGCGGGGCGCGCCGAGCGCCTCGGCGATGGGGATGATCGTGACCGCGAGCCCGAAGAGCAGCGCCTTGCCCCAGAGCAGCGCCATGGCCTCGGCACTGAAGACCATCCCGATGATGTGGCGCAGGTCGGTCCCGTGGGCGCTCCAGGGCTGGAACCCCGTCACCACGAATCCGGCGCACAGCAGCGAGGTGACGACGCCGATGGCGGTGAGCGACACGACCGAGATCGTGCCGCCGATCACGCGCGGCACCAGCTCGAGCCGCATCGGATCGATACCCGCCTGTTCGAGGGCGCCGAACTCGTTGCGGATGCGCATGAGCGAGACTTCGGTGGCGATCGCGGCGCCGGTGCGCAGGGCGACGAACAGCGCGGTCAGCAGCGGCACGAGTTCCAGCACGAGCAGTCGCAGCGTGAACTCGAGCGCGTAGTCGTGGATGCCGAACTTGCGCGCGGCGTCGGCGAGGATGTGGGTGATCAGCAGCGACAGCCCGGTCACGAAAAGCGCGTACCCGCCCATGATCTCCCAGGCGGTGAAGTAGATCTGACGGGCGATGACCTCGCGGGTGGCGCTGTTGTAGGTGCCGCGGAAGAAGATGCTGCGGGTCGCCGCGGCGGCGAAGCGTGCCACGTTGCTCCAGGCCCTGAGCCGGGACTCGAAGCCGCGCGCGCTGCGCACCAGGTACTCGTTCAGCGAAGCCATCTTCGGGCCGCGGGCCGCACTGGATCGCGCGCCGTCAAGGGATGAACTTGCGGATCTCATCGAGGGCGGGCGGGCTCGGTCGCGGGCAGGCGCCGGGGCGCGGCTCTCGACGGCGGGCCGCTTGCTGCGGGGGGGCGCGTTCGGTCATGGTTCACTCCCGGGCGGGGACAGGGGGCGTTACGGGGCATCGGGGCGGTTCGGCGGGTCCGCCGGGTGCAAACGATACCGCGACACGAACCGTCGGTCGACCGGCGGTTTCCACCTCCGCGCCCAGGCGCAGGCGGCGGGTTCAGAGCAGATAGTCTCCTGCGGCCGGCGGATGCGGCGCCGGGTCGGCAGGGGCGGGATCTCCGGCGGCCACGGTCCCGAAGCCGACCGCGTCCCCGCCGGCCATGCCGGACCCCTGACCCGTCGCGGAGGGACCTGGGGGCAGGCCGAACAGGCCGTCGAGCAGGGACAGGTCGAACAGGTCGACTGCGTCGTCACCGTTGAAGTCGGCAGCGGCGTTCGTCGTGCCGAAGGCACTCTCGAACAGGGACAAGTCGACCAGGTCGACCATGAGGTTGTTGTCGAGGTCGGCATCCACCACATTGCCATAGCCGTCAGCGTCGGAGTCGCGCTGGTCGGCGTTGGCCACGAACAGGGCGTTGTCCACGTCGTCGGCGTAGCCGTCGGTGTCGGTGTCGGGGACATACCACAGGAGGGTGCTGGCTGCCTGGACGAGGGGGCTCGCCTGGGTGCGGAAGGCGCCGTCCAGATTGGCCTGCAACTGCAGCGCGGTCTCGAAACTGCCGTTGCTGTCGGTGTCGAAGGCCAGTACGCCGGAGGCCTTGGCGTAGCTCGTGCCGAAGAAACGCCAGCCCGTGACCTCGATGAAGTCGTCGGCAGAAAAATCAATGATCCAGTCCCCCTGGATGTTGTCGGCGCTGTCGCGGAACGTGTCGTGGCCCGCCCCCCCGGCGAGGATGTCGCCGCCGCCCTGCCCCCGCAGGACATCGTCGCCGTCGCGCCCCTCGAGCCGATTGTCGGCCTCGTTGCCGGTGAGGGTGTCGTTGCTGCTGCCACCGATGGCGTTCTCGATCAGGTTGCCCGTGTTCCCGCCCACGAGGAAGGTGTTGAAGACCTGGCCCCGGGCGTAGCCGCCGTTGGGCCCGCCGCCGAGATAGGCGGCCTGGAAGCGGGAATCGAGGCCCGGGGAACTTCCCTCCTGCGTATCGACATCCGACCATTGGCCTGGCCGCAGATCGATGGACAGTTGCCGGTCGGAGCCGTAGTTCGAGAAATCGTAGGTGTCGTTGCCACCCCCGTCCCAGATCGTCCGGAAGATGATGTTGGAGTTCCTCGTGACGCCGCCGCTGTCCACGTACTGGGGCACGCCCTGGCCGAGCCCGTTCACGAACATCTCGCCCGTGGTGGTGGAGAAGCTGTAGGTGGTGTCACCGCCGCGCCAGGTGTAGTCGGCGCCGTACATCGTCTGGAGGGTCAGGATGTCCAGCGCCATGTAGGTCTGCGGGTAGCTGCCCTGGGGCGCGACGTAGCCTGTCGTCGGCGCGCCGACGTAGCTGCGGTAGGTCATCACGGTGAATTCGAGGCTGTCCCATTCGAAGGGCAGCGGCGCGCCGGCCGGGCCGTCGAATTCGTGCCCGTGCTTGAGCCCCAGCGCGTGACCGATTTCGTGGAAGAAGGTCTGATACGCATAGGTGCCGGGCAGAGGGGTGTTGTACGAGGCCGTGTTGAACCATGCATCGCCCCCCCAGGCGGAGCCGGGATAGAAGGCGTAGGCCGTCCATTGGCTCCCCACCGGATTCCGTATGGTTCCGAACGGTATCGGCGAGGTCGTCATCGCGAGCCTGAGGTCGGCATTGCCGGGGGCCACGGATTCGAAGGTGATGCCGAGGTCCGAGAAGGATCCGATCTCTTCGAGCGCCGCCCGCACCGCGAACTTCTGGGTCCCGGGAGTCAGCTCGCTGCCGCCCAGTGCCTGGACGCCGTTGGCCTCGTTGACCGTGATGTTGATGGGGCGCTGCGGGCCGCTGCCGTCCGGGTCGTAGGGAACGCTGCGGGAGTAGGCGCCATACTGCACCGTTGCGAACGGGAAGCTGTAGCTGATCCCGCGGGCCCAGGCAACGTCCCCCAGGAGTCCGTCGATCAGCGGGTCGTTCGTCACAACCGTGTTACGGGTGTCGGGCATCGCGAAGGACCTCTCCGCATAGGATGAACCGAATGATATGGCCGTCATGTTACAGCCCGTGTCCAGGGCAACATGCTCCCCCGACGCTGTTCCGGACCCACGACCGCTGCCGGGTTTCCCCAAGAGAACGCAGCCGCGCGGCGTTGCTGCAGGTCAGCCCACCAGAGGGACTTTTCGCAGGAAAGCAAAGCGTGTCGGCATCAGGAAGGAAACCAGCCAGACGCCAGCAGATCGCAAGGTTGCAAGTCGCCGTGCTGACTCTCCCAGGATCGAGTTCGGGGGCTGAAGGCGGGCGCTGCCGACCCGCGGTGCGCCCTCACGGTTCCCGCATCCCCCGCCTCAGGTAGGCGGTCACGGGGTCGAGCAGGTAATCGAGGGGTGTGCGCGCGGCGGTCTTCACGAACACTTCCGCCGGCATCCCGGCCTTGAGGGTCAGGTCGCCCGCCTGCTGCAGAGCTTCCCGGGTCACCCTGATATGCGCCACGTAGTAGGGCTGGCCGGTGGGTGCGTCCACCAGCCGGTCGGCAGAGACGTGGCTGACCTCGCCCTCGACCACCGGCGTGATGCGCTGCCTGAAGGCGATGAGCCGCACGTCGGCGGGACTGCCGGTGTGCACCGAGTTGATGTCCTCGGGCCGGATGCGCGCTTCCACGATCAGGTCGGGCGTCGCCGGCACGATGTCCATCAGCCTGTCCCGCGGGCCGATGACGGCGCCCACCGTGCTCACCGCCAGATCGACGACGGTGCCGGCCACCGGCGCCACGATGCGCTGCCGCCGCGACGCGTCCTCGGCGGGGCGCAGGCTTTCCTCGAGCTGGTGCAGCTGGGTGGTGCTTTCCTTCCACTCCTCCGCCGCCCGCGCCAGATAGTCGTTCCTGGCGTTCACGATCCTGAGTTCCAGATCCGCGATGCGCTGCCGCGCGAGGGTGAGGTCGGCCTCGTGCTCGCCGCGCCGACGCCGGTATTCGGATGCATCGCGCGTCATGCCCAGAACCCGCGCGCGGGACACGAAGCCGCGTGCCTCGAGATCGGCGTTCCAGCCCAGTTCGGTGCGCTGCAGTTGCTCCGCCTCGCGCCCCACCGCGATCTGTTCCTCGCGCACGGCAATCTCGCTCCGGGTCTCCGCGATCTGCGTCCGCAGCCAGCGGATCTGCGCGTCGAGCATCTCGCGCCGGGTCCGGTGGAGATGGACCTCGCGATCCAGCAGCTCGCGCACGCGTCGCTCCTGCCGGCGATTGCGCAGCGAGTCGGGAAATGTCACCGTCGAGGCGAACTCCCGTTCCGCCACCAGCCGCGCCCGGCGGGCCGTCTCGGCGTCGAGCCGGCCCCGGACCACCTGCAGCGATGCGTCCACCTGCACGTCGGCGAGGTCGACGAGCACCTCGCCCGCCTGCACCACCTGACCTTCCCGCACGCGCAGCCCCCGGACGATGCCGCCCTCCTGGTGCTGCACGACCTTGCGGTTGGTGTCGACCTTGACGTGTCCGGGGGCGATGACGGCGCCCGTCAGGGGTGCGGCAGCCGTCCAGACCCCGCAGGCGGCGACCAGGGCGCCGATCAGCAGCCAGCCCTGGCGCACCAGCCGACCGACGTCTGCGTGGTCGCCGTCGTCGGCCAGGGCGATGCCGGGGGCCACGGCGCTCACGTGCCACCCCCGGCCGGGAGCACGGCGACGCTGCCACCCACCCGTCCCTGGTCGCGGGCGGCGCGCGCGAGCTTCGCGAAGAATTCCTCCCTGGGCAGGAAGGCATCTACAGCGCCGTCGCGCATGACCAGCACCCGGTCCACGACGGCGAGCAGGTTCGGGCGGTGGGAGATCGCAAGCACGGTCACCTTGTCCCGAGCCAGACCCCTCAGCACATTCAGCAGGGCCTCCTCGCCGTCGGAATCGAGGTTGGCATTGGGCTCGTCCAGCACCACGAGGCGCGGTTGCCCGTACAGGGCCCGGGCGAGGGCGATGCGCTGGCGCTGGCCCGCGGAGAGCAGCGCCCCGCCGTCGCCGATGGGGGTGTCGTAGCCCTGCGGCAGGCGCAGGATCAGGTCGTGGGCGTCTGCCCGCCTGGCCGCAGCCAGGACGGCTTCCGGGTCCGGCAGGCCCATGCGGGCGATGTTCTCGCTGACGGTGCCGTCGAACAGTTCCACATCCTGCGGCACGTAGCCCAGGTGGGGGCCCAGGGCATCCCGGGGCCACTGGCTCACATCGGCACCGTCGAGCCGGACGACCCCGGACTGGGCAGGCCAGATGCCCATGACGACGCGCGCAAGGCTTGTCTTGCCGCAGCCGCTCGGGCCCACGATCGCGGCGGATTCGCCCGCCGCGATCGCGAAGCTCACCTGCTTCAGGATCGGGTCCGCGCGCGGGTTGGCGCGAAGCGTGATCCGGTCGACTTCCAGATGACCCTCCGGCGCTGGCAGCGGCGTGGCGAACGGCACGGGCGCGGCCGGCGCAAGGATGTCCTCCAGGCGACGCAGGGCGTCGCGCGCCTCCACCAGGCCGCGCCAGCCGGAGATGAGCAGTTCCACCGGGGCGAGGGCCCGGCCCACGAGGATGGTGCCGGCGATCATCAGCCCGGGTGTGGCGTGCATCCGGATGACGAGCCACGCGCCCGTCCCGAGCATGGCCACCTGCAGCAGCTGCCGCAGGACCTTGCCGGCTGCCGAGAACCGCAAGGCCAGTTGCTCGGCCCGGCGGCGGACCTGTGCCGTCCGCTGATCCGACTGGCGCCAGCGGTCGACGACTGTCCCGGCGATGCCCAGCGCGGCGATCACCTCGGCGTTGCGAAGGCTCATGTCGGCGCGCCGGTTCATGACCCGGACCTCATCCTGCACCTCCCGCAGTGCCGCCCGCGTCAGCCACTCATTGGCCACGGCGAGGCCCAGGAGCACGAGGGCGCCGGTCGCGGCAATCGCCCCGAGAAGGGGATGGAAGGCAAAGATGCACGCGATGAACACCACCATCCACGGGCAGTCGAAGGCGGCCACGATACCCGGCCCCGTCAGGAAGGCGCGGACGGTGGCGATGTCGCGCAGCACCGGACCCGGCACGGGCCGCCCGGGTCCGACCGCAGCGCGGACCTGCGCGAGAAGCACCGCCGGCGAATGCTCCCGCTCGAGCGCCCGGGCCGCGCCCGCCAGCAGACGGCCCCGCACGACATCGAGGCCGCCATAGACGGCCAGCGCCACGACCGTGATCAGGGTCAGCAACAGCAGCGTTTCCTCGACGCGGCTCACGAGCACCCGGTCGAAGACCTGCAGCATGTACAGCGATGGCACCAGCACCAGGACGTTCGATGCGAGACTGAACACGGCGGCGTGCAGGAAATGCCGGCGGTAGCGACGGATCAGGTGCCGCACGGCAGCTCCCGAGACCTCGTGCACATGTTCGCGGCCCGACCGCCCGCCGTGCTGTCCCGCCCCGGCGTCATGGGGTACCGCCCCGCCGAACCGGCCCGCGATCGGCCCTGGCGGCAGGGCTGGCCGACAATCGCGAGGCGGGAGGTTGGGGGCGCACGGGTGTCCGCCCGGTCACCGCGAGCGCCGCTGCAACCCCCATCGCAGCGCCGAGCATCCACCGACCCCCTCCCGACACGAAGCCGGCCCAGACCAGCAGCGGCGAGAACGCGCCGGGCGCATGGTGATCCAGCAGGATGCGCCACAGGTTCGCCGCCAGCACGGCGGGCACGTCGACCGGTATCCACACGGCGGCAAGCCCGACTGCCAGCAGGACCCGCGCGGCCACCCGGCCTGCGCTGGCCGCGGGCCATGCGGCGCTGACGAGGAGGGCGGCGGTGGGCATGTGCAGGGCGTGCGCCAGCGGAGTCGAGGCGGTCGCGATGCCCCGCGCGTCCGGCCAGAGGACCGTCTGGCCGATGACCGTCATCCTCGCGAGCGTGACCTTCGCCAGGACCACGTGGTGGCCGCCCTGGCTTGTGGTCTCGAGGGCAAGCACGCGCAGCTCGGGCACCAGGGTTTCGAAGGCGAGCCGGTACAAGGGGATGAGCCAACCCACCAGGGGGTCGGCGATCAGTGCAGCACCCGGGACCACGACGGCGGCGCCGATCAGGGCGCGTCGGACCCACGCCCAGCCAACCATCCGGCCGCTCATGCCGGGCTGCCCGACTCGCGCGGCGGGCGAGAGGCCACGGCCAGCCACGCAGCAAAAAAGGCCCCGGTCGCCGTCACGAGCACCAGGGGTGCCACCAGACCGTGCAGGATGTCGAACCACTCCGGGGCAAGTCTGAACGCGTAGAACAATGCGATCAGCCGCGCCTGGTTCAGGGCGAACAGCAGGACCAATCCCACCATCAGACCGGCGGCCCGGCGAGCCCAGGTGAGTGGCGCAGCGAGCAGGGCTGCCGTCAGCAGGAAGGCGACGTCGGTACCCTCGCAACCATTGAGCACGTTGATGCCGCCACCGGGCGCGCTCAGCCGCGAGCCGTTGGCCCGCACGCCTGTTGCGGGATCGAGGGCGCCGAGGATCCGACCGGCCGTGCCGACCGTGAGCCGATCGACCACGAAGCGCTCCACCGCCGTGCCCGCGGCGCGCCCGTACGCCCCCTGCATAACGGCGAACGCTAGGGCGAAAAGTGCGAGGCGCCACCAGCCGCGTCGTGACGCAGATCGCGCCGGAGTGTCGTTCGCATTCGCGTGCGACATGGTCTTCAGGCTGTCGTCCGCGCGCGGCGCCACAGGCTGCCGCCCAGCCCGGCTCCCAGCAATCCGAGAGCCCAGAGCGGCAGGGGCACATCCTGTTCGGTGGTGGGCGCCGCCGCGATCGACAAACTGGAGGACACGAACTGCGGCACGATCTTCGTGCCCGAAACGCCTGCCACGCGCGCGGCCACTTCCCCGGTCGTGATCGAGACCTGCGCCGATCCTTGTGCCAGGGCCCGCAGTGTCAGAGTGGCGATGGGGAAGTCGTCATCGGTCGTGGCGGGAAAGGCCCCGAACGCGAGGCCCGTGAGGGTTCCCGCAGTGTTGTTGACGGTGCCGGGCTTGTTGGCCGTGGCGAAGTTCCAGCGCGGATCGATCTGGACCGCATCGACCGCAACCCGGCTGGGATCGAACTGCAGGTTGAACTTCTGTCCGCCGGTCACGTTGTCGATGACCTGGCCGCCCTGGGTCTGACCGAACCCGTTTCCGCGCAGCACGATCTGGAAGACGGCGCCCTGCGCCACGCCTGCCGGGACGTTGAACGTCACGCTGGGTGCGGCCAGCGCCGCCATGCCCGCGGCCGCCAGTCCTGCCGCAAGGCACCTCCTGATGAAGCGCTTCACCGTCGGTCTCCCGGTTGTGGGTGTGAAATCTCCTGCCGGAATCATCATCCGGCCGCCGGGAACGATGGCGCTCGGGACGCGGCCGCTTTTCCACTGAAAGCTGCATCCGGTGTATTACAGGCGTGTGAACCGGCGACATCTTCCCGTCGGGACGCCCGGGCGGTGGCCGACGGCGTACCGTACCCGCCGCCAACGGGAGCGTCCATGGGTGTCGGGTCATGAGGGGCGGGTTCCTCCGGCGCGAGGCGGATGACGGAAGAGCGCCCGTCCGCGCAGTGGTGGAGGGTGACGCCCATGACGGGGACCGCTGCGGACGAAGGAGATCGTCCCATGGCGCGGCGTCCGGTGGCGATGGTCTCGGCGATCCGGCATGACCGTGGTCACCGGGCGGCCTGAAGCGGGTGGCGATCCGTTCGAGCAGGAGTGGGTTGCCATGCCGGATGAGGGCCGGCGGAACGCGCTCGAATCCGGGAAGGCTCGCCCCCTCAGAACCTCCAGGCCACCACCGCGCCGAGGGCGTTGACCGTGGAATTGGCGGGGCGGGTTTCGCTCTGGCGGGCGAGGTAGAGTTCCAGGCCCCAGCCGTGGTCGAGTTCGAATTCCACGCCCACCTGAAGGTAGCGGCGGTTCCAGCCGGCGACCCGGCTGTCGTAGAACCACTCGAGCATGGCGTAGGGTACGCAGCTGGCCACGCCTAGGGACGCGAGGGGCGCTGAGGCCCACTCGTCGCCGGGCTCGCCGGTGGCGAAGGCGCGTTCCACGCGCAGGCGGTTGCGGTAGCGCCAGGAATCGCGGTCGCCGATGTCGCGGTATTCGATGCGGCTGCGGTCGGCGAACTGCAGGCCCCAGAGGAGGGGCTGGCTGCGCAGGGTGGCATCGGCGAGCAGGCGGTTCTCGTCCGTGCCCGAGCCGTTCATGGCGTCGATGCGGTTGTAGCCGAAGCGGAACCACAGGCCCCAGCGTTGCTCCATTTCCGGCAGGGCGCGCACCCAGCGCCGCGGCAGCTGGGCGGCGAACCAGTCGTAATGGACCCCCCAGGTGGCTTCGGTGGCGGTGGGGTAGTCGCGGGCCCGGGCAAGGGTGGCGAGCAGGAACAGGCGGCGCTGCTCGTCGATGCGCACGGTGGCATTGAGTTCGGGCCAGAACTCGCTGGCCTGCTGGTCGGCGCCACGGGCGGGCGGGGTGGCCAGCAGCAGGGCGGCCACCGCCAGCGCACTGGCCAGCGCTCGCTCGGGTGCGGGTGGCGCAATCATTCCGGCGGACGGGGGGCGCGGGCGCGCAGGGCGGCGGCCTGGGCGCGGGCCTCGCCCAGCACCAGCCGGGTGTCGGCCGCGGCCTGCCGCGCGTCCACGTCGGTGGCGCTGCCGATGGCCCGCAGCCAGGCATCGAGGGCAACCACGGGGTAACAGGGGCGGTCGGCGTAGCGTTCGAGCCACTGGGCGAAGAGGGGGTCCTCGAACAGGGATGTCCAGGCGGGCGGCGCGTAGGCGGCGCGGGCGGCAGGCTCGCGCATGCCGGCGAGGCCCCGTCGGTAGAGGGCCTCGTAGTAGGGTTCCCACTGGGTGTTGAGGCGTTCGCAGTCCCGGGCGCCCAGGGGCGCGGGCCGGGGCAGCAGATCGATGGCCCGAGGGGGCGGCGCGGCCGGGTCCCGCTGGGCGGCAACCTGCCGCGGCTCGAAGGCGGGTCGCGGCGCCGGGGGCGAGTCCGCCCCGCTCCACGCGGGGGACAGGCAGGACAGGGCGGCGACGAGGGCGGCGGCGCGCCATGCGCATCGGGCCGGTCGGGAGAGAGGGCTCATGGGGGGCGCTCCTGTGCCGCGCTGGAAGTGTCGGCGAAGGCGGGAGTTTCGCACGCCTGCGACCGGGGCGGCGGGACGCTGCCGGCGGGACCGCACCCCTGCGCAGCCGGCGGCTGTCGCAGTAGACTTCGGGGCTTTCCACCAACTGATCGGAGCATGATCGTGATTCGCCTGGCCCTTCCCGTTGCTGCGACCCTGGTCTCGTCCCTCGCATTCTCCCTGCCCGCTGTCGCCGATGGCTCGGCCACGGCCCAGTACCTGAGCGGCCGCCTGACGGTCGAGGTCTCGGGTGACGGCGCCGTCAGCGCCCAGCTGCGCCTGCCCATGACCCGCGCCACCACCGAAACCAAGCACAAGCAGGACTTCGCCCCGGAGGAAGTGATCGCCCGCCTGAAGGCGGCCGACAAGCTGTTCGCGTTCCCGGCCGGGGCCAGGTGCCAGGTGGAGAGCGCGAATGCGTTTGCCGTGGATACCCAGGGCAAGATCACCAAGGGCGAGGGCAACATCCAGGCGATGTACCGCTTCGCCTGCTCGGGCGGCGCGGCCAGCATCGACCGCATCCGCTTCATCCTGTTCGAGGGGCTGCCCGGCCTCGAGGCGCTGCGCGTGCAGCTGTCCAGCGGCAAGGGGGAGAAGAACATCGACATGACGACCGCCAACAACGACGTGGCGCTCTGACGGGACGGGGGCCGTGCCCGCGTGGCCGGCCCTGGTGCCTGATGGCAGCGGCGGATCCTGTCACGGGCGTTGCGCGCGCCGCCGGCGAGAGCGAAGATGGCTCGCCCCGGGATCGCGACGTCTGCGTCTCCGAACCTCATGACCGGCAGGCCCGACACCGGGTCCCGCCGGCTGCCGGGTTTGAGATTCCGAAAGTTGTACTTTAGTATTCTCAAATATGAAATACTCGCCGAGAGCACTGGGTCCGGAACTGCTCAAGGCAGCGCGAGCGTTTCCCGCGCTGATCCTGACCGGGCCGCGTCGTGCCGGCAAGACCACGTTGTTGCGCAAGCTCTTCCCGCACGCGAGTTACGTGCTGCTGGAAGATCCGGATGCCATCGCCAGATTCCGGGCGGATCCCCGGCAGTTCATCGCTGAACTCGAGACGCCGGTCATTCTCGCTGAAGTGCAGAACGTCCCCGAGATCTTCGGCTACATCCGGGCGCGGATCGATGCCCGATCGTCGCGCAAGGGGCAATGGTTTCTGACCGGTTCACAGGAAGCGCCGTTGATGCGCGGCGTCACCGAATCGATGGCCGGGCGCGCGGCCATTTTCAACCTGCTGCCGTTGTCGCTTCAGGAATCCGACAAGGTGACGCTGCTGCGGGGTGGCTTCCCGGAAGCGCTCGGGCGCCCCGCAACGGCCGCGGTGTGGTTCAGGTCGTATGTCCAGACCTACCTGGAGCGGGACGTCCGGTCCGTCGCGAGCATCCGCGACCTCGCGACATTCAGGCGGTTTCTCGCCGTGCTGGCCACGCGGTGCGGGCAGGTCATCAACAGGGCCGATCTGGCGGCGAGTATTGGTCTCTCCGCGCCTACTGTCGCGCATTGGCTCGGCGTGCTCGAGCTGACCGGACAGATCCTGCTGGTTCCACCTTTTTTCGAGAATCTCGGCAAGCGCCTGATCAAGTCGCCCAAGCTGCACTTTGTCGATGCGGGATTGGCCTGTCATCTGCTCGGGATCGAGACGGCGACGCAACTCGATCGATCGCCGTTTCTGGGCGCCCTGTTCGAGGGGTTCGTCGCCTCCGAAATCCTGAAGGCCCAGATCGCGAAGGGCCGTGCCCGCTCTCTGTACTACTTTCGGGATCAGCAGGGGCTCGAGGTCGACTTCGTCGTTCCGCTCGCCGAGAGCAGGCTCGCCCTGGTCGAGGCCAAGGCTTCGAGATCGGTGCGGCCGGACGCGGCGGCGCCGTTGCTTCGTCTTCCCCGGGCGATGGAGCGCTACGAACCCGTCGGATTCGTGGTGCACCGGCCGACGGCGGCTGATCCCGCGAGCCGGGCCCTCGTTCCCGGGGTCAGTGCCCTCGCCCTCAGGATGCTACCGTCCGCAATGGGGCTGTGAATCCCGACCGCGGGCGTCATCCGGCAAGCGTCCTGACCGGCAACGACGTGGCGCCCTGACCCGCTGGCGACAGGAGGGCTTCAGGGGCTGCGGACCGCCTCCCCGGCGCGGGCCGTGACGCGCAGGCGGATGGGGCGGGCGGGCCGCAGCACGATGTCGAGGCGGGCGGGGGGCAGGGGGCTGTCCGTCAGCGGGGCGAGCTCGAAGCGGCGCAGCAGCAGGGCGGCCACGAGGGCCATTTCCACCGTGGCGAAGTGCTGCCCGATGCACACGTGGCCGCCGGCCCCGAAGGGCAGGTAGGCGCCGCGGGGGATGTCGGGAGCGCCGGGGAGGAAGCGCGCCGGCCGGAAGGTGTCCGGGTCGGGAAACCAGCGCGGGTCCCGCTGCAGGTTGGTGATGAACACCGATACGCCCGTCCCCCGCGCGACGCGGTAGCCGCCCAGGACGAGCTCGCGGCGCGCGCGGCGCATGAAGGTGGCGAAGATGGGCGGGTACAGGCGCATGGCTTCCTTCAGGCTGGCCTGCACCCCTTGGGTGGACTCCAGCGCCCGGTTCAGGTCGGCGGGGTCGTCGAAGGTGGCGCCCGGCAGGCTGTCGAGTTCCCGGCGGACGGATTCCTGCTCGGCGGGGTGGTGCGCCATCAGGCCCATCCACCAGGCCAGTGCCTTGGCGGATGTTTCGTGCCCGGCCAGGAAGATCGCCATGCAGTTGTCGTGGACCTCCTGGCGGCTGAGGCCGGTGCCGGTGGTGTCGTCCCGGGCGCCGAGCATGGCGTCGAGCATGTCGCCTTCGTCCGCCGGGCGGCGCGGCGCGGCGAGGCGCTGGTCGATCTGCCGGGCAATCCAGTCGTTCAGCTGGCGCGCTGCGGCGAGCTTGGTCCGCCGACCGGGATAGGGTAGCCACGGCGGGGGGGTGCGGAGCCAGAACATCTCGCGCTGCCCCTGGCGGGACAGCACCGCAATGGCCTCGGACACGCGGGCCGAGGTGTCGGCGGTGATCTTCTCGGAGAACAGGGCGCGCGAGATGACATCCATGGTGAGCCGGGTGCAGAAGGTCTCGGCGTCCAGCTCGGCGGCGGTGCCGGGGCTCGCGGGCAGCATGTCGCGGAAGGTCGCGTCCGCGGCCTGCTGCATCAGCGTGAGGTAGCCCGCCATGCGCCGCGGGGAGAAGGCGGGTGTCAGGATGCGCCGCTGGCGCTGCCAGTCGGTGCCTTCCACGGTGAGGACATTGCGGCCCTGAATGTCCTGGAACACGTCGAGCTGGCGCGCGTCCTTGACGAAATCGTCGTCCCGGGCGAGCAGCACCTGCCGCGCGATGGCGGGGTCGAACACCCAGAGGTAGTCGCTGAAGACGATCCGCGCCCGGACCAGGTCGCCGTAGTCCCGCTGCAGGCGGACGGGGGTTTCCACGGGGGACCGGGCCCATTGCCGGAGAAGGCCGATGCCCAGCCAGGGGGTCCGGGGACCCGGCGGCAGGGGCTGGCGGACGGTTTCGGTCGGTGGCGGCATGGCTCTGGCGATGATAACGGGGGGGAGACTGGCGAGGTCTGCCCCAGGTGGTTCACTCCGCCCGACGGATGCGGGCAGATGGTGAGCGGTGCGGGCTCGAGTTCTGGGCCAGGAGGCGTCGGTCGTGTCGGGGTGGCAGGCCGGGCAGGCGACCACGTGCCATGGACAGGGCGCGAAGGGAGCCGGGCACCGGACGCGAAAAACCCTTGATGAGCCCCGGGTCAGGGCGCCGACTCAGCCCCGGATGCGCAGACCTGCGAAGGCAACCCTGACCAGGTAGTCGGCCACCTGCTGATTGGTGTATCGCCTGGTCATGCGCAGGTATTCCGCCGCCGGGTCGCAGGTGCGGGCGTAGAGCGCGAACACCACCACCTCCGCCGGCAGTTCGGGGTCCATCACCCCCTGGGACTGGGCGGCTTTCACCAGCGCAGTCATGCGCCCGTTCAGGTCGAGGATGCGCTTCACGTATGCGGCGTTGGCCAGCAGGTTGGCCTGCAGGGTCGAGTTCGTGGCGGGGAGCAGCGGCACCCCACCCTCCAGGCGCAGGTTCAGCGCCCAGCGCAGCAGTGCCTGCATCTTGTCCACCGGCGGCCCCTCGGGCGGCAGGCCGTCGAGGAAGGCCAGCGCCTCGTCGAGGAGACGGATCATCACCGCCGCGGCCAGGGACTCCTTGGAATTGAAGTGCTTGTAGAGGCTCGCCTTGGCGACGCCTGCCTCGGCGGCCACTTCGTCCACGGTCATGAGGTCATAACCCTTGCGCGCGAGCATTCCCCGGGTGGCGTCGAGGATGGCTTCCTCCCGCACGAGATTCTGCTGCTGCCGAACACTGAGCCTTTCGATCATACTATTTGGTTTTTTTCTTGAACTAATCAGTTCAAAGTGTAGTCTGTTCCGTTCAGGTGCGCGCCGAGTTCGCCGACGCAGGGTCTGGCAACCAGAGAACCGCCAGGCTCATCGTAGCCGATTCGGGCGCCCGGGACAGGGCGTGTACGTTTTCGGAACCGCCCATTTCATTCATGCAGACAGGAGCTTCACCCATGATCAATCGTCGCGCCTTCCTCTCCACCGCCATTGCCGGCGCCATGTTTGCCTCCATCGGCGCCACTTCCGCCCTGGCCGCCCCGACCAACATCGTCGACACGGCCGTGGCCGCTGGCAGCTTCAAGACCCTGGTCACGGCGATTCAGGCCGCCGGGCTGGTGGATACCCTCAAGGGCAAAGGCCCGTTCACCGTGTTCGCCCCCACCGACGAGGCGTTCGCGAAACTGCCCGCCGGGACCGTCGAGGCATTGCTCAAGGACAAGGCTGCGCTGGCGAAGGTGCTGACCTACCATGTCGTTCCCGGCAAGGTGATGGCCAAGGACGTTCCCACAGCCGATGTCAAGACCGTGCAGGGCCAGACCGTTGCGCTGAGGAAGGACGCCATGGGCGTGACCGTGAACAACGCCAAGGTCGTGGCCGCCGATGTCGAGGCGACCAATGGCGTGATCCACGTGATCGATACCGTCATCCTCCCGAAATAAGGCTGATTCCCGAGGCCCGGGAGGGGCTGGACTCCTCAAGGGTTCTCGTGTGTGAAGAAAAAAGGCCCGGGGACGGGCCTTTTTCGTTGCTCATCGCCAGTGGCCGGGCACCGGATGTCCGGGCGGGGCGCGGCGTATTCGCGATCGGGAGGGCATGTGTGCCGGGCTGTGCGCAGTGGCCCGGCTAGCGCCCGTCAACCGCGCTGGCGTCGCGCGACGGCTCCGATGCCCAGCAGTCCCAGCGCCATCAGCGCCCACGTGCCGGGTTCCGGCACCGATGATCCGATGATCGGGTCGGACCACCGATGATCGGGTCGGACCACGCCAACCCCATGTTTTATCGATAACCCCTGCTCGGCAAAGGGGTCTTTTCCGGCTTGGAAGGGGTTTTTCGGGCCCGAAAAGGCCGGTTGCAGAGACAGGACGGGCACGCTTCGGCCCGGCATCCCGGGGGCTCCACCCCGCCGCGGCGGCGCGGGACGGGACTCCCCGGGAGGGGGCCGCGTCCACCGGCCGGGCATCGGCGAGCCTCTTGCTTGAGGGATGGGGGATAACCTTCCCGGAACCCCAGGAGCCCTGATGCTTCCCGTCCATCTCATCGCGGGCGCCCGCCCCAACTTCATGAAGATCGCGCCCATCGTGCGGGCCCTGCAGGCGCGCGGCCTGCCCTTTCGCATCATTCACACGGGGCAGCACTACGACCGCGACATGAACGAGGTCTTCTTCGAGGAGCTGGGGATTCCCCAGCCGGACGTGTTCATGGGCGCGGGGGGCGGGTCGCACGCGGAGCAGACGGCCCGGATCATGGTGGCCTACGAGAAATGCATTGCCGAGGATCGTCCGTCCATGACGCTGGTGGTGGGGGACGTGAATTCGACCCTGGCGTGCGCGATCGTGGCGAAGAAGGCGACGCTGCCGGTGGCGCACGTGGAGGCCGGGTTGCGCAGCGGCGACATGGCGATGCCGGAGGAGATCAACCGGCTGGTCACGGATTCCATCTCGGATCTGTTCTTCGCCACCGAGCCCAGCGGCGTGGCGCACCTGCTGCGGGAGGGCAAGCCGCAGGACACCGTGCACTACGTGGGCCATGTGATGGTGGACAACCTGCTCTATCAGGTGGAGCAGTTGCGTCACGCCGACACCGGCGCGCTGGAGGGGGCGGACCTCAAGGCGAAATACCCGCGCTACGGGGCGGTGACGATGCACCGGCCGTCCAACGTGGACGACCCGGCGGTGTTCTCCGGGATCGTGGGGGCGCTGCGCGAGGTGTCGCAGGACCTGCCGCTGATCTTTCCCGTGCACCCGCGAACGCGCGGCAATCTCGACCGGTTCGGGCTGGACCTGGGCCCGAACGTGATCCTCACCCGGCCGCTGTCGTACATGGCCTTCCTGAACCTCTGGCGTGACGCGGCGGTGGTGCTCACCGACAGCGGCGGGCTGCAGGAGGAAACCACGGCGCTCGGCGTACCCTGCATCACGATGCGGGAGAACACGGAACGGCCGGTGACGGTGGACGAGGGCACGAACGTGCTCGCGGGCACGGACCCCGCGACGATCCTGCGGGAGGCGCGGCGGGCGCTGGGCCCCGATGGCAGGAAGGGCAAGGTTCCGGCCCTCTGGGATGGCCGCGCGGCGGAGCGCATCGTCGCGGTGCTCGAAAGATTCCTGAAGCAATCCTGACATAACATTGGCGCCCTCGGGCCCGGCCAGCGGGCTTTTCCGGGCGAACCCCCGGCGGCCGGGCATCCCCCCCCGACCGCATTCCCACCCACGAGCGACCACGATGACCCGCAAGGCATTGCTGACAGGCATCACCGGGCAGGACGGCGCGTACCTCGCCGAGTTCCTGCTGGAAAAGGGCTACGAGGTGCACGGCATCAAGCGCCGCACCTCGCTGTTCAATACCGACCGCATCGATCACCTCTACCAGGGCCCGCAGGAAGCCGGCCGCCGGTTCGTGCTTCACTACGGGGACATGACCGATTCCTCGAGCCTGGTGCGCATCATCCAGCAGGTCCAGCCGGACGAGATCTACAACCTGGCCGCGCAGAGCCACGTGGCGGTGTCGTTCGAGGAGCCGGAATACACCGCGAACGCCGACGGCGTGGGCGTGCTGCGGCTGCTGGAGGCCATCCGAATCCTGGGGCTGGAGAAGAAGACCCGCTTCTACCAGGCGTCCACGTCGGAGCTCTATGGCCTGGTGCAGGAGATCCCGCAGAAGGAAACCACGCCCTTCTACCCGCGCAGCCCCTACGCGGCGGCCAAGCTGTATGGATACTGGATCACCGTGAACTACCGCGAGGCCTATGGGCTCTACGCCTGCAACGGCATCCTGTTCAACCACGAATCCCCCATCCGCGGCGAGACCTTCGTCACGCGCAAGATCACCCGGGCGCTGGCGCGCATCAAGCTCCGGCTCCAGGATTGCCTGTACCTCGGCAACATGGATTCCCTGCGGGACTGGGGGCACGCGCGGGATTACGTCGAGGCCATGTGGCTCATGCTGCAGCAGGACCACCCGGAGGACTACGTGGTGGCCACCGGCCAGCAGCACAGCGTGCGCGATTTCGTGAGCGCCGCGGCGGCGGAACTGGGCATCGTGATCGCCTGGCAGGGCAGCGGGGTGGACGAGAAGGGCCTCGATGCCGACGGCAGGGTGATCGTGGCGGTGGATCCCCGCTACTTCCGGCCATCCGAGGTGGAGACCCTCCTCGGCGACCCCACCAAGGCGCGGGACAAGCTGGGCTGGTCGCCGCGGGTGTCCTTCCGGCAACTGGTGGCCGAGATGGTGCGGGAGGATCTCAAGGCTGCCGAGCGCGACGAACTGGTGAAGAAGCACGGGTACTCGGCCTACGACTACAACGAGTAGCGTGCAGGGGTGCGGGCCCGTTTCCTCGCGTGACTGAAACAACCAGGGACCACCATCGACGACATGAAACCTGAACCGAAGATCTTCGTGGCGGGCCACCGCGGTCTGGTGGGCTCGGCGCTGGTGCGGCGGCTGATGCACGCCGGCTATGGCAGCCTGGTCCTGCGCACGCACGCGGAACTGGACCTCGAGGACCAGGCGGCAGTCCGCGCATTCTTCCAGGCGGAGCGGCCGGACCACGTGGTGCTGGCGGCCGCCCGGGTGGGGGGCATCCACGCCAACAACACCTACCCGGCCCAGTTCATCCACTGCAACCTGGCCATCCAGAACAACGTCATCCACGAGGCGTGGCGCGCCGGGGTCGACCGGCTGCTGTTCCTCGGGTCGTCGTGCATCTACCCCCGCGAGTGTCCGCAGCCCATGAAGGAGGAGCACCTCCTCACCGGCCCGCTGGAGCCCACGAACCGGCCCTATGCGATCGCGAAGATCGCGGGCATCGAGATGTGCTGGGCCTACAACCGGGAGTACGGGACCCGCTACTTCGCGGTCATGCCGACGAATCTCTATGGCCCGAACGACAACTACGACCTGCAGAACTCCCACGTGCTGCCGGCCCTGATCCGCAAGATGCTCGAGGCGAAGGAACGCGGCGACGTGGCGGTGACGGTGTGGGGCACGGGCACGCCGAAGCGGGAGTTCCTCTACAGCGACGACCTGGCCGATGCCTGCGTGAAGCTGCTGACCCTGCCGGAGGCCGAATACGCCGGGTTGCTGGAACGCTACCGGCCGCCGCTCATCAACGTGGGCTGCGAGGCGGAGGTCACGATCCGGGAGCTGGCGGAGGCGGCGGCGCGGGTGGTGGGGTTCACCGGCCAGCTCATCTTCGACACGAGCAAGCCGGACGGCACGCCACGCAAGCTCATGGACTCGTCCCGCATGTTTGCCCTGGGGTGGCGGCCGCAGGTGAGCCTGGACGACGGGATCCGGCGGTCCCTGGACGACTATCTGCGCGCACGCCTGATCGGCGGCTAGCGGCGCACGCCGCGCCCCGCGGGCGTGGCGGAATCCGAGGAGGGCGACATGACCATTCTGGTGACGGGCGGTGCGGGTTTCATCGGGTCGAACTTCGTGCTCGACTGGCTGCGCGAGACGGCAGAGCCCGTGGTGAACCTGGACAAGCTCACCTACGCCGGCAACCTTGCCAACCTGGCGTCCCTGCAGGGCGATCCGCGGCACACGTTCGTGAAGGGCGACATCGGCGACCCGGCACTGGTGGCCGACCTGCTGGCGACCCACCGCCCGCGGGCGGTGGTCAATTTCGCGGCCGAAAGTCATGTGGACCGCTCGATCCACGGCGCCGCGGACTTCGTGCAGACCAATGTGGTGGGCACGTTCCATCTGCTGCAGGCCGTGCTCGGGCACTGGCGCGACGCGCTGGCGCAGGATGCCGCCTTCCGCTTCCTGCACGTGTCCACGGACGAGGTCTACGGGTCCCTGGGCGAGCACGACCCGGCCTTCTCGGAGACCACGCCCTACCAGCCCAACAGCCCCTATTCCGCCTCCAAGGCCGCGTCGGACCACCTGGTGCGGGCGTGGCACCACACCTACGGGCTGCCCACGCTCACCACGAACTGCTCCAACAACTACGGGCCGCTGCAGTTTCCCGAGAAGCTGATCCCGCTGATCCTCAGCAACGCGCTGGAGGGCAAGCCGCTGCCGGTGTACGGGGACGGGAGCAACGTGCGCGACTGGCTGTACGTGACCGACCACTGCGCGGCCATCCGCACGGTGCTGGCGCGCGGGCGGGTGGGCGAGGTGTACAACGTGGGTGGCCGCAGCGAGATCCGCAACATCGACGTGGTGCGGACCCTCTGCGGGATCCTCGATGAACTGCGGCCCGCGGGCGCACCCCACGACCGCCTGATCCGCTTCGTGACCGATCGGCCGGGGCACGACCGGCGCTACGCGATCGACATGACCCGCATCGAGCGCGAACTGGGCTGGACGCCGTCGGTGCGCTTCGAGGAGGGCATCCGGCGCACTGTGCAGTGGTATCTGGACAACGCGGCCTGGGTGGATGCCGTGAAGTCCGGCGCCTACCGCCAGTGGGTGGACACGAACTATGCGGGCCGGTGAACGACCGGACGGCCGAACGACGACAGCGAGGACACCAATCCCATGACCACTCCCGCTCGCAAGGGCATCATCCTCGCCGGTGGTTCCGGCACGCGGCTCTATCCGGCCACGCAGGTGGTGTCGAAGCAGCTGCTGCCGGTGTACGACAAGCCGATGATCTACTACCCCCTCACCACGCTCATGCTGGCCGGTATGCGCGACATCCTGGTGATTTCCACGCCCCAGGACACGCCGCGCTTCCGCGAGCTGCTCGGCGACGGGTCGCGGTGGGGGATCTCCCTGACCTATGCGGTACAACCGTCGCCCGACGGCCTGGCGCAGGCGTTCCTGATCGGCGAATCCTTCCTGAATGGCGCCCCCTCTTCGCTGGTGCTGGGGGACAACATCTTCTACGGTCACGATCTGGTGGCCCCGCTGCGGCAGGCCATGGCGCAAGCGCGCGGCGCCACCGTGTTCGCCTACCCCGTGACCGATCCGGAACGCTACGGGGTGGTGGAATTCGACGCTTCGGGGAGGGCGGTGAGCATCGAGGAGAAGCCGGCCGCGCCGCGCTCGCGTTACGCGGTGACGGGGCTCTACTTCTACGACGAGCGCGTGGTGGACGTGGCGAAGAGCATGAAGCCGTCCGCGCGGGGCGAGCTCGAGATCACCGATGTCAACCGCCAGTACCTCGAATGGGGCGATCTGTCGGTGGTCACGATGGGCCGCGGCTACGCGTGGCTGGATACGGGCACCCACGAATCCCTCGTGGAGGCGTCTTCCTTCGTGCAGACCGTCGAGAAGCGTCAGG
This sequence comes from Betaproteobacteria bacterium, assembly GCA_037141795.1. GTDB lineage: Bacteria > Pseudomonadota > Gammaproteobacteria > Burkholderiales. The sequence goes on along the minus strand of JBAXBV010000035.1, from coordinate 1,962 downwards.
GCCTGAAGATCGCCTGCCCGGAGGAGATCGCCTACCGCATGGGCTACATCGGCGCGGCGCAGCTCGAGGCGCTGGCGCGGCCGCTCGCGAAGTCCGGCTACGGCCAGTACCTGCTGCAGGTGCTGCGCGAGAAGGTGTTCTGATGGCGAACATTGCGGCGGACGGGAGGGCGGCATGAAGGTCGTCGACGCGGCGCTGAACGGGGTGGTGCTGATGGAGCCACGGGTCTTCGGCGATGCCCGCGGATTCTTCATGGAGAGCTTCAACGCGCGGGGATTCCGCGAGCTCACCGGCGCGGACGTGGGCTTCGTGCAGGACAACCACTCCCGCTCCGCGCGCGGCGTGCTGCGGGGGCTGCACTACCAGATCCGGCAGCCCCAGGGAAAACTCGTGCGCGTGGTCGCGGGCAGCGTCTACGACGTGGCGGTGGACCTGCGGCGCAGCTCGCCCACCTTCGGCGCCTGGTTTGCCGCGGAGCTTTCCGCCGACAACCGGCGCATCCTGTGGATCCCGCCCGGCTTCGGTCACGGCTTCTGCGTGACCAGCGATGCGGCGGAGTTCCTCTACAAGACCACCGACTACTGGGCGCCCGAGCACGAACGCACCCTGCTGTGGAACGATCCGGCGCTGGGCATCCCCTGGCCGGTCGACGGCGAACCGCTGCTGTCCGCCAAGGACCGCGAGGGGCGACCCCTGGCGGAGTGCGAGGTCTACCCGTGAAGTTCCTGATCATCGGCGCGAACGGGCAGGTGGGCCACGAGCTGCAGCGCAGCCTGGCGGCGCTCGGGCGCGTCACGGCGGTGGACTATCCCGAACTGGACATTGCCGACACCGCGGCATTGCGGGCCTATGTCCGGGCGCAGGCGCCGGACGTGCTGTTCAACGCGGCCGCCTACACCGCCGTGGACAGGGCGGAAGCCGACGAAGCCACCGCGCTGGCGGTGAACGGCACCGCGCCGGGCGTGATGGCGGCCGAGATGGCGGACGCCGGCGGGCTGCTGGTCCATTATTCGACCGACTATGTCTTCGACGGCAGGACGCCGGGCGCACGGGTGGAGACCGATCCGCCCCATCCCCTGAGCGCCTACGGCCGCACGAAGCTCGCGGGCGAGCAGGCGGTGGCCGCCGCGGGGGGTGCGCACCTGATCTTCCGCACCGCGTGGGTGTATGGACGCCGGGGCGGGAACTTCATGCTCACGATGATCCGGCTCATGCGGGAGCGCGACGAACTCCGGGTCGTGGCCGACCAGCACGGCACGCCCACCTGGTGCCGGACGCTGGCCGACATCCCCGCCCGGATCGTCCGCGACCACTGGCTGGATCCCGCGAAGCGCGCGGTGCTTGCCAGCGGCTTGTACCACCTGACCAACGGTGGCGAGACGACCTGGCACGAATACGCCCTGGCCATCCGCGACCTGGCGCCGGAACTGGCGCAGCGCCGGCACGTGACGGTGCACCCCATCGCCACGGCGGAATACCCGCTCCCCGCGCCGCGTCCGGCGTATTCGGTTCTGGACAACGGCAGACTGGCGCGGACGTTCGGTATCCGGGCAGCGGACTGGCGGGAAGCCCTGGCGGTGTGCCTGGGCGAGTGAGGTCATGCGCGCGTCTGTTACGTCCTGATCCGACGCCCCCTCTGCCCACCCCCCATGCTGTCCTTCCCCCCGAGGGCGAAGGGAGCGCGCGGTGAAGGATGGAGTGGTGTGGAGGCGGGGCGGTGGCGCGGTTGACCCACCCCCATCCTGTCCTTCCCCCTGAAGGGGAAGGAACCTTCTCGTGGGCGATGGAGTGGTCTGATTCAGGGTGCTTGGCGCCAAGGTCGCACCGCCGGCTCATCTATCCCGTTGCCGCCAGCAGATCCCTTCCCCTTCTGGGGGAAGGACAGGAAGGGGGTGGGTTCTGACGGGATTCACCTCACCCCATTCCCACCAGCAGGTCCCTTCCCCTTCAGGGGGAAGGACA
>JBAXBV010000034.1:0-29926 GCA_037141795.1 Betaproteobacteria bacterium | reverse complement strand
TCGAGGTCCGCCGCGACGGGGCACCCCGGCGCAACCCGGTGTGATACGGTCTGGTCTGGCGTTGCCGGGCGATCCGCCCCGGCCGCCCTGCCACACGATCAACGGGAGGCCCCATGCTTCGCGCCATCGCCGTCGTCTTCATCATCCTCTTCGCCCGGACCGCCCTCGCCCAGGGCTACAGCGGCGTCTTCGACACCGACAGCCCCCAGGGCGGCAAGGTGGTACTGCAACTGAATCAGAATGCCTCCAACGAGGTGTCGGGTGTCCTGCAGGCCAACGGCACCACCTTGCAGGTGAATGCACGCGTCACGCCCGAGGGGCTCGTGGGGATCGTGACGGGCGCCCAGGGCAACTTCTACCTCCTGGGACAACAGGACGGCAGCGGGCTCGCGTTGATCCTGGCCGAACCGGCGGCCGACGGGCAGATCAGACCCGAGACCGCGGTCCGACTGGCGTTCACCCGCCGGGGAGATGGCGCCCCGCGACCGCCTTCGGCACGCCCCGCACTGGGCGCAGTCCCGGCGCCACCGGCCGGCGGCGCCGGCGACCCGCTCGCCACCCTGCTCACCAGCAGCGCCTGGTGCGGCTTCACGTACAACAAGCAGACCGGCACCAGCACCACGGAACGGGTGGTCTTCCACGGCAACGGCTCGGTCGCGCGCACCACCGGCGCCGAGACCTACAATTCGGGTGCCGCCGGCAGCGTCGCCGGGCAATACGGCAACGGCGAGGAAGGCGGCTGGCGCGTCGTCAACGGCACACTGCAGGTCTCCGAGGACGGCATGAACTGGGCGCCCCTGCCCCTCCAGATCACGCGCAACTCCAACGGCGCCCCGATCATCAAGGCCGACGGACGCGAATACGCCCAGTGCCGCTGACCCCGGCCAGCGACCAGGCCAGCCACCCCGTGGTCCTGCATCCGCACCTGCCCGGCGTGGGCGCGGCGACCTGACCCGAACGGCTCATACCTCGCTTTCCGGGCAGCGACCGATCCTGTCATCAAGGTCCGGTTAACTCTGGGTCTCAGCAGCGCTTGGCGGCGAAAACTCGCCCGGCTGCTTCGTTCCGCGTCTGCCCCGCAGGGCTTTCCGCTAACAGCATTGCGGGGTCACGTTATGAGGTGTGCACCACTGAATTTCCAGATCCCGCTAGCCACTGTCTCACCTTGGGCTCCCGTGCCGCCAGCGCCTCCAATGCAGCCAGGCCGAGACTGAGCATGGCGGCATCCCGACCACTCAGGACACCGGGTTACACCGGCATCGCGGCATCAGTGCCAGCCCGTACACATCCCATTCCATCAGGAAGGTCTTGTACCGGCCCTCGAAGAGGTCATCTGCTCGCTGACGGTCCAAGCGGACTTGGTTGCTCACGCGGCAGGAGGCGTGCAGACCATGGAACCCCCTCGGCACTCAGGCTTGTAGGCGATGTCCTGCCGGGCGTTCCCACGCAGACTCACGTGGTAGAAGGCAGCGGGGATGTGCAGGCGGAGTTTTCGGGCCATGGGCGAAGGTGCCATCACAGGCGACCAACAGCCACTTATGCAGGCCTTTATTTCATGGCAACGGGCTACGGGCAGCCGCATAACTTCGACGGTAGACCCCTAGTTTGCTGGTTTGCCAACAGGCTATCGGGAGCCGCATGATTTTCGATGGTGTGTTCCGTTATCTAATGACCAGCGTATTTCAATGAAATAGAGCGCAGCCCGACACTATGGAACGCAGCCCTTTTCTGCAATTGATGCGCTTCGTCGCCGCAGCCTTGGTGCTTTGCACGCACGCCACCTTCTACTACCACGAGCGCGTAAGCCATGCTCTTGCCATCTGGCACTTCGGGGAAGTCGGGGTTCCAATCTTCTTCGTCATCAGCGGCATCGTGATGGTTACATCATCCCGTGGCCTCAGTCTGGATTCGGCCGGCGCCAAGCAGTTCATCCTTAGACGGCTGATACGCATCGTCCCCCTATGGTGGTTGGCGCTTGGTGTCAAAGTAGCGATTTCATTGGGCAGGCCAGATGTGGTGCATCACAACCACTTCGACATCACCGATGCCATTAAGTCATTGTTCTTCATTCCGTATTTTGACGCACAGCACACTGTCACTCCTTTCCACGGCGTGGGTTGGACGTTGCTCCACGAAATGCAGTTCTACCTCCTGTTTTCTGCGAGTCTGGTCTTCCGGTTGCGCCCCGAATGGGCTGCGTCCGCCGTTATCGTGGGCCTGTGGGTGGCAGGCACGCAGTGGTCCATTGACAGCCCCTTCTGGGTGGTCGCGACTAGCGCACACAACCTTCACTTCGTGCTCGGGATGTTCGTCGGCGCACTGGTAATGAGAAATGATATCGCCCGGATCGCGCCGGGGGTGGGGACTCTGGCATTGGGTGCAGCTGTCCTAGCGTACCTCGGGTTTTTGGACTTGAAGATCAGCCGCCCTGACGATATCCCAATCGTCCTGATCTTCGCCGCTGCGGCGCTTGTCTTTACCGTCCGCGCCTTGCCTGCCTTCTTTCGGCCACTTTCCCGATTGGGTGACAGCTCGTACTCTCTCTACCTGTTCCACCCTTTCATCGCTCCCGCGGTAATCCTGGGCCTGGCAAGACTTTGGCCAGGTATGCAAGCCTGGCTGCTGCTGATGCTCGCCATCCTGCTAACCACAGCACTCGCACATGCCCTGCATCTGCTGGTGGAAATACGCATTGTGCGGGCAGCCCGCGAACACCTGCTGGGAAAGCCCGGGAGGGCGGCGCAGCCGCATCGCCCGGCGGGCTGATGCATGCGAGAGCCCAACACATTCGCTGAGAATGCGTACCCGCGTACACACAGCGCCCTCAGGAATTAAAGCGCATTCGTAGACTGGACTCAGCACCCCGCCAGAGAATCGGCGGACCATCCGGTAGCACCTCGTCCGCACCTGCCCGGCGTGGGCGCGGCGACCTGACCCGAACGGATCACGTCCTGTTCCGGGGCGGCGATCACTCCTGTCATCCGGTTTCGGCTTAATGCGGGAGGGCGACGAGCGTGCGCACGCGGTCCGTTTGCGTCCTTCTCCCTGGATTCCGCGGGACTCGCGCGCGGCTCCCGACGACGATCTTCAACTCCCCCGGCCTCCCGATCATGTTCGCGCAACCGGCTTCCGCGTTTCGCCTGACCGCCACCCTGACCGCCGTCGTCGGCCTGATCTGTCAGCCAGCCCTGGCCGCACCCACCACCGTGGTCCTCACCGCCTCGTCGGACAACACCATCTGGAGCGACGGCGGCAACCTGTCCAACGGCGCCGGCGCCCTCCTCTACGCCGGCAAGACCCTTCGTTCGGGTGAACTCAGGCGGGCCCTGCTGCGCTTCCCCATTGCGGGTTCCGTGCCCGCCGGGGCCGTGGTGCAGTCCGTGCGCGTTCGCCTCTACATGGACCGCCGGTCGGAGACCTTCGCCTTCGCCATGAGCCTGCACCGCGCCCTCGGCGAGTGGGGCGAGGGCACCTCCAATGCCGGAGACCCCGGTGGCTACGGCGCCGACGCCACCAGCGGTGATGTCACCTGGACCCGGCGTTTCTGGGGGCAGGCGACCTCGGCCTGGACAGTGCCCGGCGGCGATTTCGCGGCCGCCAGCGCCGCGGTGCCCGTCGGGGATGTGGGTCAGTACACCTGGGGCAGCACGCCCGGGCTCGTCGCAGACGTGCAGGGCTGGGTCAATACGCCGTCGTCCAACTTCGGCTGGCTGCTGCGCGGCGACGAAGCCACGGGCGGTTCGGCCAAGCGCTTCCTTGCCCGGGAGTCCTTCTACACAACCCTGCGCCCCCAGCTGGAGATCACCTATCTGCCCGCGGTGGCCGAAGGTCGCGAGACGGAAGTCCCGCTTCCCGCCTGGGCGCTCGGCATGCTCGGTCTCGGGCTGGCCGGTGCCATCGCGCGCCGCAGCCGGCAAGCTCGGGGCCCATCGACAGACGGTGGCGGGCGGCCCTGAATGCCTCCCTCAGGCCTGACCACCCCGGCCAGCGACCCGCACCCCGAACAACGGAGACCAACATGCGCTCATTCAGGACTTCCGCCCGCGTCCTCGCCACTGCGGTCGCTTTAGTCTGCGGGGCCGCCCCGGCGGGCGCCGCGTCCTACACGGAATCGACGGATGGCGATCTGTCCGGCGACCGCAACGCGCCCACCACCCTTGTTCTCGATTACGCCCCGTCAGGCAATGTCCAGGGATCGAACATCGTGTCGGGCACGACCGGGCGGAACGCCGTGACCGGGGTCGTCGATGTGGACTACCTCAGGATCACGGTCCCCGACGGCTTCGCCCTGTCCGCGTTACGGGTCGGCAACCAGACGACAGTGGGCGGCGGCGGTTCTTTCCTCGGGCTCGCGGCCGGCCCGGTCATGCCGGTGGCGCCGAACGCGGCCAACGCGACGGGATTGCTCGGATACCGCGTCTACGGCACCCGCGACATCGGCACCGACATCCTCGACGACATGGCCGCAGGCGGCAATGGCGCCAGCGGCTTCACCCAGCCTCTGGGGGCGGGTGTCTACACCGTCTGGGTTCAGGAACTGGCCACCGGCACGTTCGACTACCGGTTCAACTTCGTGCTGTCGCCGGTGCCGGAACCCGGCGGCGCGCCCCTGCTCGCGGCGGGATTGCTCATCATCACAGTCGCGGCGCGTCGGCGATCGTGAACTGGGGCCAACGCACACACGGCCCGTGGCCCAGCAACCGCCACCCCGCCGAAGAACTCACCACGTAACTTTCCCGGGCGCCCTCCTGTTGCGCGCCGTCTGGAAGGGGCTTGATGCACCAGCCAACAAGCGGAGGTCGAGAAACGCAGGGAAAGCAAACGAGCGGTGGCATGAACGGAGGTCGTGTAGCATTGCAGCGTGCGCCGGTGGTTACAAGCGAAGCCACGCGTCAACCCGCTAGGGGGTGAAGAGCTTACGCATCAACGGGAACGACGCAACGCGGTTTGTCCGCCCTGCAGTTCTTAGGAACACGCGAGCCGTCAGAAACGACGCAAGAAGGAATAAGAAACCACGCCGGTCGAGCTCAAACGCAGAGCCGGCGTTTTCCCTAGTCCCATGAAGTTGTTTGTCTGGTAAACACTGAATCCACCCATGACTGACGGGCACAGAGAGGGTCCCGAGAGCAGCGTTTTGCGTCTCTCGACGGTAGAAGAATGAGCGCGACGGTTCGAATTCTCGGTACCCACGGCGTTCCCGCGGCATATGGTGGGTTCGAGACCGCAGCGGAGAACATCGCCCTCTATCTGACCCGAAAGGGCTGGAGGGTCATTGTCTATTGCCAGACAACGGGTCGAGGACCAGTCACAGAGGATAACTGGCGTGGAATCGAACGGGTAAACATCCCCATCGACATTCCCGGATGGAAAGGTACGTCAAAGTTCGACTGGCTGTCGATTCGTCACGCGTGCCGGCACAGGGACATCTGCCTGACCTTCGGATACAACACGGCAATCTTCAACACGCTACAGCGCGTCCGAGGAATCCCGAACGTGATCAACATGGATGGAATCGAATGGTCGCGCGCGCGATGGGGGTTCGCCAAACAGGCCATCCTTTACGTTAACGAGAGAATCGCTTGCTATGTGGGCAATCATCTGATCGCGGATCATCCGGAAATCGAGAAGTATCTCTGGACACGCGCCCCGCGCAGGAAGATCTCCACCATCACGTACGGCGCAGATCCGGTGCGAGATTCGCCGCAGACCCCTCTGAAACAATTCAACCTCGAGCCACGGGGCTACGCCACGCTCATTGCCAGATCCATTCCGGAAAACTCCATTCTCGAAATTGTTCAGGGGTTCTCCCAGCGACCAAGAGGCATCAAGCTGGTCGTACTGGGGAAATACGAGCCGGACACGGACCCCTATCACAAGGCCGTGATGGATGCGGCGAGTGAGGAAGTGATGTTTCCAGGAGCCATCTATCAGAAGGAGACCGTGCAAGCGCTGAGATTTCACGGCGCGCTCTATCTGCACGGGCATACCGTTGGTGGTACAAACCCGTCGCTTGTCGAAGCCTTGGCGGCTGGTAACCCGGTCGTGGCGCACGACAACGCGTACAACCGCTGGGTCGCACGAGATGCAGCCGTGTATTTCGACACCGCAGAATCGGTAGATCGTCATCTTTGTGCGCTACTTTCGGATCCAGCGAGAATGCGCACGATGAATGAAGTTGCGACAAGGCGGTTCAACGAAGAGTTTACGTGGGATCACGTTGCGGGACAGTATGAAGACCTCTTGCTCCGGTGCATGGCTGGCTAGCGCAGTGACCATCACTGCGGGCGCGGTCTTTCCAGTGCGAATGGCAAGGCTCTTCAGAGAAACAATTCGCGAGAGGTAGTCGAATGATTCGATTGGCGGTCGTCGGCCTTGGAAAAATGGGCCTTTCTCACCTTGGAATGATCAGGGCCCACCCGAACGTGAGCGTGGAGGGGATTTGCGATTCGACCGGCTACCTCTTGGACGTGCTCGAAAAGTACACAGGCCTCAGAACGTTTTCCGACTTCGATCGGATGCTGGCCGAGGTGGAGTTGGATGCAGTCATTATCGCAACGCCTTCGCGAACGCACGGCCCGATGGTGAGAAAGGCGCTCGAACGAGGCCTTCATGTGTTCTGCGAAAAGCCATTCTGCCTGGACACGCGGGACGGCGATGCTGCAGTCCAGGCTGCAAAGCAGAGAAATCTGGTCAACCAGGTTGGGTATCACTACCGATTCGTGGGCGCCTTTCAGGAAGTGAAGCGCCTTCTGGACGGCAACGCCATTGGAAACGTAACGCACATTCTCGCCGAAGCGTACGGACCGGTCGTACTCAGGCCCAAAGGGTTTACCTGGCGAACGCAACGGCAAGAAGGCGGTGGCTGTCTCTACGACTACGCCGCGCATCCGATCAATCTCGTGAACTGGTACCTCGGCATGCCAACCGCTGTGGCCGGCACGGCGCTCCATGGCGTGTTTTCACAAGATACAGATGACGAGGTCTTCAGCACGCTGTACTTCAATGACGGGGTGACTGCTCAGTTGTCGGTGAACTGGAGTGACGAGTCCTACCGCAAGATGAGTACAAAGATCACCCTTTGGGGCACCGGGGGAAAGATCTACGCTGACAGACAGGAATGTCAGGTTTATTTGAGGGACACTGTTACACCCCCCGCCGGCTACAAGACAGGCTGGAACGTCCGGTACACCACTGACCTGACGGCACCCGTGTGGTTCTACATCAGAGGCGAGGAGTACTCCGCCCAGCTCGATTATTTCGTGACGTGTGTCGAGAATCGTGTTTACGACAATGTCAATTCTTTCGATCGGGCTCTGGAAACAGACACCGTTATCAGCATGATCTTGGCGGATGCAGAAAGGAGCCCGTCTGGAGGGACGCCTGACAGCGGGTCGCCCTCGAAGAAGAAAAGATTCCTTTTCGTTTGATGGCTTCGTCTCCGGGATCACGGACGACGCCGCACCCCATGAAACAGCTAGCTCGGAGCCCGCATCGTGGACAGTCTTCTTTTTGGTGACAACCAATTCTTCGGCGTGAACCACATGTCCGAAGAAAAAGCCCGCGCGCAGTCGATGAGGTTCCAGGACAACAGCGCCGTCATCGACGTGCTCGACATTGCCTACGCGGAGGGTATCAGGACGTTCATGTGCACCACTCACGATCGCATTGCCGAGATCTGCGCCCACGTGAGATCAAATCCGGAAAGGTACAAGGGCTTTCTTTTCTATCCCTGCATGCCCTACGCGCACAAGTATGCGAATGCGGTTACCGAGCATGGAATGCTGGGTGCCCTGAAGCGTTTTCTTCCGGATGAAGGGCTGATGGATGCAATGCTGCGTGGCGGGTTGTCGCTGGCAAGGAAAGACATAGAGGGCATTACCACTCTCCTCGTCGATGCCGAAATGAAGATGTTCCAGGGGCTTGAGACGCCGGTGGTGTTTCTCCAAAACGTGGTGGTAGACCTGCTTTTAGGCCTCGGATTCAAGGATGCCTTCCGGATTTTCGCGGACCACATCAGGAACCGGTATGGCGCCGAGCCAGGTTTCATCACGATGAACCTGCCACTCCTGCTTGATGTCCTGGCTCAGGCGGGGGTGGAGAATCCGATCGTGTGCACAAATCTCAACAAGATTGGATTTCGCATGTGCGGCGGATTCGTTGCTTACGAGCAGGCCCTGAGAAATCACAAGTGCCGTGCCATTGCCATGTCGGTATTTGCGTCCGGGGCGATTCCGCCCGATGAGGCAATTGCTTGGGTGTCCTCGCAACCGAACATCGAGGCTGTGGTGTTTGGCGCCTCTAGCCGCACCAACATCCGGAACACCAAGGAAATGATGGCAAAGTATTGGCGGGATAAGGCTCACTGAAGAGCGATGCCCACTAGTGTCGCTCGGAAGACGATTGATAACGGCAAACCTGCGCCTCACTGAGGGACGCACCATTGGTGCGCCCGCTCCTGAGGATATTACTCGATGAACACCGTCAGGGGGGCACGAAATAATTCAAGTGAGAGAAGGCGGCGGGGATTCGAATGTCCAACTTCGAGTTGCCCCTGCCGCCTTTTCCTCTCGTAGACTCTTGAAAGCGCTCCCCAGACCGATTAAACGATGACAGCCTTGCGCACCCGGCGTGATACGAGCAGCGTCGCAAGCCCCGGCACCAAAAGAACCAGCGGCGCGGGAAGCGGAACTGGCGCCATGGCCAGATTGACGTTCTGCCCGTCGATCACGATCTCGCCGGAGTCAGCAGTAAAACTGTTGAATTCCGTCTGAGACAGCCCGAAGGTCGCAATCTGCTCCGGCGTCAACGTCGGCGGGGTACCGCCTTCGGTGTTGGCGAGGATTGCCACGACGTTGGTGGTTGGCGCAATGACGGCCTGCGCCGCGGCTTTCTGCGCCTCGGTCGCATTCGGATCCACGATGGTTTGCAGGGCCTGTTCCAGCGCGGCGACGGCCTCGTCGTTGATCACCACTGTGCGCGCATACCGGTTGATGCCCGACAGCCCGCTGCCCATGCCTGCGACGGGCGCGATGCTCTGGCCCAACACCCCTGCCGGCGCGGGAGGGGTCGGCGGCGTCGGCACGAAATTGGTCGCGGCGCCGAACGCCCCGCCCGTGGTGTCCACGGAGTACCCGATCCAGAATGTCGAGTTGTCAGGCAAAGGGCCGCAACACGTATACCCATTGGCGCGTCCCGGCGGCGTCGCAATCTGCAGGACGTTGTTCGAGCCCGGGCCGGACAGGGTCGAGCCATCGAACCAGTGGCGCTGGCCATACAGTTCATTCCGGGTGCCGAAATCGCGGTTACGGTCGTAAGCGGGATCGACTGCGGGCCCGGCAGAAGGCCCCGTGTACAGGGGCCCGTTCCTGAAGGCGGCGTTGGCCGTGTAGGTGCCGGAGTAGAGCAGCGTCCCGAGGTCGCCGTTGCTGTCCGCGTACAACTGGATGTGCAATGCCGTGATGCTGCCAGGGGTGTTGTTCTGCCAGGCCCCGAAGAAGTGGGGCTGCGCGGAGCCCACGGTCACGGCCGTCGAAAACGAATCGAAGATGAAGGTCCGGTTCCCGTTGGCGTCGCGACCATTGAAGATATCCGTGCCGGCGCTGTTGGGCGCGGTGTAGGTGAACCCGTTATTGGTGGGATCCGGATACTGCTCGGGGAAAAACCGGATGTCGCCGATGCCCGGATCGGGGTCGTTCGGCTGCGCGGGGGGATAGTAGGCGTGCGCGCTCGCTGCCGACAGCGTCAGGGCGAGCACCGCCAGGCGCAGGGGGTCTTGTTTAAGTTTCATTTTTTTGTCTCCTCGGGAAGTTTCCAGAGTGGCCAATCCGACTAACAAAATGGAGCTTAGTCGCTGGTTGTTACGGCATCGCACCGCACAAATAGGCCATCCGGACGGCACCCGCCAGACTGCGCGGATCACCCGGGCGCTGCGGGGCCGCTCGAATCACTTCCGATACCGGGGCGATGACGTCGGGTTTCCGTCGCTTGGCCCCGTCCACCCGCAAGCCCGAACAGACGAGATGGTCGGCATCAGCAGGGACCAGCGGTGTCACGCTTCAGCCGGAAGGCTGTCAGGCACCGTGCGCCGTCAGGACCTTTTCGTACTGGCCGAGCACATCCGGCCACGAAATGACGTCCCGGCTGGAGGCTACGAGAACCTGGCGCAGTGGCGCTGGGAACGCTTCAAACCCTCCAAGCGGCACCGAAACTCGGCGGATGACGTGGGGACGGACGCGACACAGAACGCCCTCAGTCTGGCGCATCCGCCAGCAATTCCTGATACAGGCTTTCCATCTGCTCCGCTTGCCTGTAGCCCGAGAAGAGCGCGCGTTGCCGGGCGGCGCCGGCGCTGCCAAGGGATTTCCGCAACGCGTCATCCTGGATCAGGCGGTCCAACGACGCCGCAAGCGTTTCAACATCACCCGGGGGAAATAGGATGCCCGTCTGGCCGTCAGCCACGATCTCGAGCACACCGCCGTGGGCGGCCGCCACAACGGGCAGAGAAGCCGCCATAGCCTCGATCGCCACCAGCCCGAACGACTCAGGGTGTAGGGACGGGACGACGGCGATCTGCGAGCCGTACCACACAGGCCAGATGTCGTCGCGGAAAGGCACAAAGACGAGGAATTCGTTAAGCCCCAGGAACGCCGCTTTGGCCACCATTTCGTCTCGGACGACTTCATAGCCCGGTACCGCGTCACCCACGATGGCCACCACCACGCCGGCGAGGCGGCCCCTCGCCTTGAGGAGAGAAACGGCATCCATGAGCAAGCTCTGCCCCTTAAGGCGATGCAGCCGGCCCACGAGTGTGACCACCACGGAATCATCGGTCGCACCGATGCTGCGGCGGAACGCCGCGACGGCGACCGGGTCCGGGTCAGGGACAGGCGGCAGGACATTGAAAATGATTCGGGTGGTGTCGCGCAGGCCGGATGCTTGATCGATCAGCCAGGACTCGGTCGCCGCAGAATTGGCGATCACGCTGTCGGAGTAGCGCGCCACGACTCGAGGAAAGAGCCGGGAAAGCCACACAGGCTGGAGAATGATCTCGTGCACGTGCCAGACATGCGGCACTCCTCTGCGCCATGCCCACCAGGCACCGCCCAGCACCGCCAGCGTGTTCGAGTGCACCGCGGCCACAGATCGTCGTGCGACGACGGCGTCCAGTTGGCGTGTCACCCCAAAGGCGCTTCCCACCAGCCGGACGAGCCCGCGTGGGCGCAGGATCGCACGCGCGATCTTGAGCACCTCGGCCACGTGGACCTCGACACCTGCGGCCACCAGCGCCGCATAGAGCTGCCCCGTCTGCGGAAGGACCACAATTGGCCAGACCCGGCCGCGTTCCTTGAGCGCCGTGGCGAGAATCTGCATCACCCGGTCCGACCCGTACATCTCCGACGAGTGATGGATGAATAAAATGTTCCGCTTCCCCGTCCTCCGCGCTGCCCGTTCGACCACTTCCACGATCTTCCGGTCGTGTCCAGATCGCAAGAAGAGCGTCGCGTGGCGCTGCCTCCCGGCAGCGCCCCACGCCTCCCGGAGTTCCCGGTTGTCCGCCAGCCTGGCGATGGCCTCGGCGAGTGCGTCCGGTTGCGCAGGGGGGACCAGCAAGCCGGTCTCCTCATTCACGACAATCTCGGCGAGCCCCCCTTGGGCCGACGCGATGACAGGTTTGCCATGCGCCATGGCTTCGATGGCGACCCGGCCGAAGGACTCGGGACCAACGGAGGGTACCACCGCGATGTCGCACGACGCCCAGACCAGATCGATGTGCTCGGTGAAGGGCAGCACCGTGACAACGCCGCCGAGATCCTGCCGGCGGATGAGATCCTCAAGTCGAGACTCCAGGTGCTCCTGGCCCTGGGCCGCGTCCCCCACGATCAGAAAGCGCGCCCGACTCGAGCCCCGGGCGCGCAGGATGGCGGCAGCCTCCACCAGGACATCCTGCCCCTTCCACCGGTTGATTCGGCCGATCAGGGCCACGAGCACCTCGCCGTCGGCAAGACCGAGTCGCGCGCGGAAAGATGCGATCTGTGCCTCATCCACGGGGACTGCCGCGTCGGTCCCGTTCCAGACGACTGTCGATCGCTTCGCCAGAGCGGGCGCATGGCTGACCAGCCAATGCCGCGTGGCCTCCGAGTTGCAGACGCAGACTGTGCTCAGGGCTGAAATCAGCTTCGGCCTCAGCCACGCGAACGTGCGGGGGGTATGCACGATCTCCCGGACATGCTGGACGTGGGGAAGCCCCCTCCATCTTGCCCAGACACCGCTGCCCAGCTCAGCGATCGAGTTGCCATAGACGAGTGACACCTGCCGGCCGCGCGCTACGCTGGACAGGAAAAAGCACGCTCTGAATACTTCGACACAGAGCACCACCAGCCCGGGCAGACTGGCGCGTTTCCGGGTCAGGCGGCCCACCGGGCCGACGTGCACGGCGACCCCACGGTCCCGCAAGGCATCGGCCAGCGGCCCCTCGTAAGGTAGCACCACGGCCAGGTCGAATCCCGCCCGTCCGAGCGCGTCGACGACGTTCAGGAGCGACTTGTCTGATCCATAAAGCGCCGCATCATGGTGTGCGATGAGTACCAGCGGCCGGGCCGCGGGGTCGCTCTCACACCGACTGGGCGCCAGTGTCAGTTTGCTGGCTTCGTCCATGCTTGTCGCTCTCGAATCGGGTGCCGGGACCACGGCGCGTACGCCAAGCTATCTGGGCCAGACGTCCCGGTCGCTGGAAGACCCCTGCACCCAAGCCCGTCATCCATGACCCGCTCGGGCGCAATCGCCGGACATGGCAATTCTTGCCACCATTTCCCCAAGTTGCTCGACGCCAAAGATCCGCAGGGGCCCGAAGCGTGCGTCGGGACCGCGAACCGGTCCACGGAGGGCAGCGACGACGGCCTCAGCGAAGTCCTCGGTATTGTCCGCGATGCTCATCAGCGCCTTCACATCCTCAGGCAACCCCTGGGCACCGACCGAGGTGGACACCACGGGCGCCTGGAAATGCAGCATCTCCACCGTCTTGATCTGCACGCCGCTCCCGCTCGTGGCGGGGTTTACAAGGACCCGTGCCGCCCGGTACAGCGGCCATGGACTGACGGGATTCGCGATCAGTTCCACGCCGCCCAGGCCCCTGCAGAGTTCCAGGATTTCGGCCGTCGGGTTCGATCCGGCGACGCACAGCGAGACCGCCCCGAGACGGGCCTTGATCCTGGGCAGGATATCGGCGATCAGCCACCGGACAGACTGCACGTTATTGGGCCTGTGGAGGTTCCCGAGAAAGACGATATCGAAGGAACGCGCGACCCCGCCGTCATCCGGCCCCGGTACCTGCACGATCGGCGGGAGCCACGAGATTCTGGACACCCCGTCCCGCCGCCAATGCTCCATATCCGACAGCGAGATGTCGTAGACCCACGAACAGCGGCGCAGCACACCACGCTCGAACCGGCGCAGTCCGATCGTGGCCAGTGACAGCGCAAACCGCGCCTTCGCCGATCTGGCGAAGCGGGCCTGCCGCGCCATGTAGAAGTGCTCTATGTTGTGTGACCGCAGCAACAGGGGCAATCCGAAGGTACCCGCCAGTTTCGCTGCGACCGCATACCCGTAGAGCCCATCCAGAAGAACCGCATTCGGCCGGAAGGATCCCAAGATCCGCGCCACGGTCGCCCAGTGGCGTCCAGGCAGGATCCTAGCGCTCGCGTGGGACGGATACCAGGGCAGGGCCAGCAACCGCAGCAGCAGCGCCGCTGGCCGGACCGAGACCGGAAACACGTGCACATCTTCGACAACAGCGCGTACTGCCGCCACATCCTCGGGGGACGGTGGTCCCTCGGCCTCGACATACCAGGTCAGCAACTGGAGGCGGACACCGAGGCTCCGCAGGCCGCAGAGCCTGCGCCACACATCCGTCCGTCCTCCATGAACGGGCGGATATGGAAACTCGCTGGCGACGACGATGAGCCGCAAGCCCGCGGGTGCGCGCGCATTCGCGGCAAAATCCTGCGAGATCATGGTCTACCTCTCCTCGTGGCAAAGAACGACCGGCCAGGCGGGTCTCGCATCCACGGCATCCGCCCCGCGGAACGCACGACAGCGTTTGCCTGGCGGCAGATCCGGACTGCCGTTGGAGAAGTCGCCCTGGAGGACGACAACTCTCCCTCCGGCCTCCGTCACGGTGATGCCCCGATCGGTGCGATCGACCCGCCATGCCAGCATCCTGTCGCCCACCACCAAGGGCGAGGGCAGGGGCTCGGTCACGCTGGTCTCGCCGGCCGCAGCCAAGGCGCTGACGGGAAGCCGTGAATGCCGGTAGCGTGGATTACCCGGTGATGTCTCATTCCAGTACTGCACCACCGGGGGCGGGTCCTGACCACCGGTGACGACATTGTCGGCAAAGGCGCGCAACGGTCTGTTGTGTGTCTGGTGAATCATCAGTACCGCCCCCTCTCCTCTGGAAAAGAGGAATCCGTTCCCCCGCAGCACGTTGTCGAGGGGCTTTGCCGGTGGATACTTTGTGCTGTCCACTAAAACCGCCAGACTGACGTCGTCCGAGAAAAGAACGACATTGCCCCGCAGCGTGCTGTCTGCGGCATTGTGAAGAAGAAGGCCCTGACGCGCGCCAACCATGACGTTACCCCGCACCTGTACGTTCGCCACGTGGTCGTCCAGATAGATGCCGGCCACGTAGCTCCTCCAACCCGGCTTGATCTCCTGATTACCCTTTGCGGACACGATCGCGTTACCCGCCACGAGAGAAGGCAACTGCTGGTCCGACGGATCGTTGCGCCAACTGTAGATCGCACCGCAGTCCGCCAGGGTCAGGCAGGCGTTCTCGACGATGTTGCCCTCGATGCTGGCACCGTCCCGAAAGCGGATCCCGATGTATCCGGCGCCGCTGACGGTGTTGCCAGTGATCCACGCCGCCGCCGCCCACGAGGCGTTGATGGCGGCAAGTGCGGGCCGGGGTACCGGGCCGGTCGCGATATCCCGCAGCACGTTGGCGCGGATGATTGCTGACCGACTGCTCTCCACGCTGATGCCGTCCCCGCCAACGCTGCGGATGTCGGACCGTTCGACGCGCACGGTGCTCGCACCCTTGATCCGGATTCCGCCAAGGGCCGCCCTGCGGACAGCGATGCTGTCGATCTCCACCGCGCCGGGCGTAGAGATGTCCAGAGCGATGCCACCGGCCCGGTCCAACACGATACCGTCGATGGCGACCGGGCCAGCGGCCGCGATCCTGACCAGCGGCGAAGCATAGGAAACGGCCACCTGCCCCGCCTGCGCTGCCCCGGGGGGCGGCCGCATCACGAGCGTCCGGGACTTCCGGTCGATCCCCCACGCAGAAGCCGGACCGATCATCCAGGACTTGCCAGTGAAGAAGTATCCCGACCCGGGGTCGAGGGGATAGTCGAGCGGGCGGTCCAGCACCCCGCTGGCGCCCGGGGCACTGGCGATCCGCCGCTCTTCGATGAACCAGGCCTGCGTGCGCGCCGTGAGCCCTGCCCCGACGAGGTCTGCCGACGGGAGACCCGCCAGGGGCACGTCCGCCCTCGAGTTGCCCGCGCCCGGTCCGGCAACGAGGTATGCGCTCACGGGATGGCGGGCCACCGGCACGGCGTCGTCATTCCAGAACACCTGCGCCACCTCGCCGTCGACAGGCGCCACCCGCAACGCGCGATCCGCCCTGGAGGGTGTCACCGCAACGGGCCTGGCGCCGTCGATGACCGGTTCGTTACCGGGAATACAGGTCCCGTAGGCACCCAGCCGGAACTCCCCACCGCCGCCCCGGCCGACCTCAAGGGCGAGGGGACCGGTGAAGTGATCACCGCAGCGCAACAGCACCTGGTCCCCCTGGACGAGCGGGGTTCTCGCCAGATTGGCGAGGGTTTTCCAGGGCCCCGAGCGCCCCGCCCCCGTAGCTGTCGTGCCGTCGCTGTCATCGCCGCCGTCAGCAGAAACGTAATAGGTCGCGGACTGGACATTGCCGGTAAAGGCAATGCCGACGAGGCAGGCGAGCATCACGCCTCGCGTGCTTCGCAGGGGGCGTCTATGCGGCAGACCCGCCGAACGCGTCGTATTCATGTCGCCTGCCCGAAGGACTTCCGCAGCTTGAGTTCGACCCGAAGGAGGAACTCGCCAACGGCCAGTCTCGGCCGCGTCGCAAAACGCCGCCGCACTGCAAGCCTCTCTGCCGCGAGGAACTGGCGGTCACGCCCGTGCATGCCGCCGACGGAGAACGTGGCCACCACCCGCGGAACGTACCTGGTGCATAGTCTCGACTTGAACACGCGTAACAGCCACTCGTAGTCGGCATTGATCCTGAGGGTTGTGTCGAACTCGCCCAGCAGCAGGAATGCCGAGTGGCGCGCGAAGACGGCCTGATGGCAGAGATGACCGTACAGCAGGTTTCGCCGGGTAACCCAATGAAAGGTCTGCAACCACTTCCTCGTACCATCGGTGTAGTAAACATCCCCATAGACAACACCCGCGTCCTGGCCCGCAGCACGCAGGTGCTGGCTCATGTCAAGAAGCACCGCAGGGTCGGCCAGCACGTCGTCGGCGTTCAGGAACAACAACCACTGCCCAGTCGCGGCGCGGATGCCCTTGTTCATCGCATCGTAGATGCCGGCGTCCGGTTCGGAGACGAAGTGGGACATCCTCGCCCGATGCCGTTCGAGAAACTCGCGGGTCCCGTCAGTCGAACCGCCGTCGATCACGACCCACTCGAAGTCTCTGCACACCTGCACGTCTAGCGAGTCCATCGTGGCGCGGATCGTCTGCGCGGCGTTGAAGGACACGGTAATAACGGACACGAGGGGCGGAGTCGTGCCACCAGCGGCTGTTGTCATGCCACGCTGCCCAATGGAATCTCCACACTCATCAGATACCCCTTGAACCCGTCAACGCGCTCTCGAACCAGAAAGGTGGCCACTGCGACACCGAACAGCCCTGTAATGAGCGCTTACCAGCCTGGCGGGCATCATAGCCACCGTGACAAAGCAATACAGCCGCCGCCTCGCACCTGATGGTTCTTGGGTGCCCCGTCTCCGCCACCATTGCTTTCCGGCGCCAGGCCAGACCGGCGCGTCGGCGGATCCACCCGTTGGCGCACACCTCGTGCACACACGGAACACGTGGCCGTCACCTCGCCACGTGTACTCGTCCGCCTCGCCGCGCTGTCCCGTCATGAAAGCTCGTTATCCTACGCGTGTGGCAGGACGTGATCGACGCCCAAAAAGAGAGAACACAGAATGACCATCCATCGTACCCCTCCGCGACCGAATCTTTTCGAGCGAATCACTCGCCGAGTATCCAGGAAGCTTCGCCGTTACCGCAAATCGCCCATCACTTACCAGTACAAGGCTTTCTCCATCGAACTGCCGCCCCACCACCAGTTACCGGAACACCAGAAAAGGCATCCGAAGTACGACAGGTTCCTGCCGCACTTGGCCAGGTGCGTCGACCCCGCGGAGACGATCGTCGATATCGGCGCCAACGTCGGCGATACCCTCGCTGGCATGGTCGAGCAGAATGCCCGTCCCACCTACGTCTGCATCGAGCCAGACGATGCCTTTCATTGTCACCTCGAAAACAACGTGGAGCGGATGAGGTCATCTGTCAGCGGACTTCGCGTTGAGATCATAAAAGCACTAGTTGGCAAGAATGTTTCGAATGTGGTCCTCGTCGGCGAACGAGGTACGAAGCACGCCGTCGCCAGCGGACCAGGCGGGATCGAATCGTCCCCCCTCGATGAACTCATCGGCCCCGGACACAAGGTGCGACTCCTGAAAAGCGATGTCGATGGCTTCGACTACGATGTGCTGGACTCTTCGATGGCGATCATCTCGAGGGACGGGCCGATGATCTTCTTCGAGTGTCAATACGAGAACGAACACCAGCTCGTCGCCTACCGCAGGAGATTGGAATCGCTGGAATGTGCCGGCTACGCGACTGGATACTCTTCGACAATTTCGGCGAATTACTCATTCGCGCGGATGATTTGGACCCGGTCAACCAGCTCCTGGACTACGTCCGGCGTCAGAACACCGGGAGTGCGACGCGTGCGATCTATTGCTCCCGCCCTGCTCACGGTGCGGAAGGACTATTCCAAGGTGATCGACAAGGTTCTGAGCGAATACATCCAGCTAGCCCAATGGGACGAAGCCCGCCGTCCGCACCGGCAATCCGACGAAGCAATCGCCGGCAAAACGCACTCACACACGAGGCGACCCGTAACGACGTATGCAATGCCCCGGGGGGAGGATACACTCCGGCTTTCGGCTGGCATCTGTCATGCTGACGTCTTTGCCATTTGGTCGATCGACCGGATGCCATGCGTCTCTTCGAGCAGCGCTTCAACCTTTTGCCATACCTGCTCAACCGTCACGTGGTCGACGCAGGGGAACGGCGCCCCTTGCGCTACCTCGAATTTACACACCCACCTGCACTCGTAGCACGGCATATACGTCGACGCGTGGCGCGCCTGAGCCTGGCCAACGAGTTCCTCGGGATAGGGGAGAAATCGCCCAAAATGCCCGCCGCCGACAATGGCTACGCTTGGTACGGCAAGAGCAACAGCCAGATGCGCCGGGCCGGTATCGTTTGTCAGAACGAGCGTTGCGCCCCGGATGAGCGCAATAAGCTGGAGGAGGGAGGTCTTGCCTGCCAGGTTGATTACTGCGTCGCCGAACTCCTGGACAAATTGATTGCCCAGAGCCTTCTCGGAAGGACCGCCGCAGACCACGACCGATATGCAAAATGTATCGCGAAGTCGCCTGACGACCTCAACGTATCTCGTTGCCGGCCAGTTTCTCCGAAGGTCGTTGCTGCCGGGGGAAACGATTACATAAGGCTCCGGTGGAATCTGGAGATCAGCCTCGTTGGCGGGCGCGACAAGCCACGGCGCATGAAGTAATTGCGCCTTCGCGCCGAGAAACGCTACGAACATGGCATTGCGCGTCGACTCATGTATACGGTGACTGGGGGTATCCAGGAGCCTCGAGTACCATCTGTCGCCCTGCCTCAATAACGGCCCATCGACCGCCGGGCGCTCGGCGCGCAGGCCGATCGAGTGCGTGGCTGCAGTTGCCTTTATCAGGAGATCACCAAGACAAAACTCTCTCGAATAAAGCGGATTCAAAGCAGTCCCGAATTGGCTGCGGCGCAGTCGCCGTAACCAAGCAATCCGATAGGCCTGCTTCCGAGCTAACTTCTTCCTGTCGACAGACCATACGGCATCAAAAACTCCCAGTTGCCTTGCCAGAGGCGCCCATTGAACGTTTGCCAGCAGGACGATTCTGTAGTCGGGCCGCGGAAACTGTTGCCTTATCGCGTACGCCGAGGGAAGCCAGACAATGAAATCACCAATGTGGTCGAGCCGGAGGACCAGGATATTCCGCTCAGAGGGTCGCGCTGGCAATGTCCTGAGGACAAGACTGTCTCGAAACCACGTAAGAAGAAGGCGCACGCGGTACTTCAGCACGGTGAGGGGCTGTATTGGTCTCACCCTTTCTCTCCGCACTTAGCCGTTAAGACCGCATCGTGTCGCTGCCACCTGGCGATCAAGAATGTGTAGGCTGGAACGTGAACCACCAAGTACGCGATCGCGACACCAATTGGTACGCCGGCGCTCCCCAGTGCTCCCGCCATCCAGTACTTGAGCGCGAAACACAGTGGGACAAAGACAAGAACGATCAACAGTTGCGGCCGGAGCATGTTCACGCCATTGAGGAACATGGCGATCGACTTTCCGGTGCAGTCGACGATCACCCAGAAGGACAGACCAATAGACAGCAGCACGTCCCCCCGAACATCCGGTCCGACCCACCATCCGATGATTGGGGCCGCCAGCGCCACGAGCGCAAGACAGGAAACACAGGAGACCACAAAAGAAACAACCGTAACCTTTCGTAGCGTCGCGCGAATCCACCGTGTGTCCCGCCGGGCCAGCGCCTCGCCATACGCGGGCCACAACGGCAGCAGTGCCATGCCCATGAGCAAAGGGACCATGCTGAACAGCTTCTGGTACACGGAAAAATCCGTGACCTCGCGAACGCTGAGCTGGTGGGCCACGACCAGGTTGTCGGATGCGTACGCGATGGAAGTCCCCAGCTGCAGGAGAAAGAAAGCGCTGCCCGTCTTGGCAAGCTCCCGCACGCGGCCAACCTCGACATCCGTGACCGATGGCCTGACCGAAGGCCGCCTGCGCAGCAGATCGGCCCCGCTCGCCAACTGCGTCAACAGCGGCACGGCAGTGTAGGCCACGATCAGCCAGGGCAGCCCCAAGCGCGCCCGGACCACCGCGAGCACCGCGCACAGGCTGAGGACGCTGCCGGCGCACTGCCACAGGTTATTCTGAAAACCTTCCTGCAATCCGAGTTGCACCCGCTGGATAATCCCGACCGGGATGCCGACAGAAAACACGACAAGCAACGCGATCATGCCCGCGCCCACATCCTCGGCCGCTGCGGAGGATGGGATATTGAAGATGCTCATCCAGTCGAGCGCTGGATAGACGAACAGCACACCCGCGAGTCCGAGGCCGGCGACGGCGACCAGCATTGCAAGCCCGCTCGCGAGCGTGCGGCGGATGTCCCGGTCGTCCTCGCGGCCCAGGGCCGAGGACACGTTGTTCATGATGCCATTGCCAATACCGAGGTCGGCGAAGGTGAGCATGGCGATCACGGACATCATGCTCATCCATACCCCATAGCGGTCCGGACCGAGATAGTCGAGCGTGAGTGGCACCGTGATGAGCGAGGTGGCAACGGCAACACCCTTGGCGACAACCGATGCGAGTGCGGTCAGGATCGCTCGGCGGACGCGCGCCGTTCCCATGCCCTCGCCGGAAAACAGTTCCCTGGCCCGGCGGGGCAAGTCCCGCAACCGCGGCCAACGCTTCATGGTCGGAACGCGAGCGAGACCGCTGGAGGCACCCCGTTAGCAGTCGCGATCCGCACCCCCGGAACCGTTTCCCGGGATGAAGCACGACGAAACTCGCGTCCGAACTGAACCCGGGCCGACATCAGGGGATACGGGACTGCGCGCAGAGACAGCACTGCCCGCAAGGAAGGACGGCCAACGCACGCACGAAACATCCGGGCCTCATGGGGAGGCTGGCTCCTTCGACTGGAGACCGACGACCATGAAGGGGAGCGACAGGAACACCCCAATCAGCACCATTGTTCGAAGCTCGACGACGGAGGTACCCCCAACAAAAGGGGCTAGCGAGAACACTGAGGCAGCGAGGGACATCTCGAAGATAGGCCGAAAACGCGCTTCGATCCGGTTGCGGTGCCTGATCGCGAAAGCCACGAAGGTGCCAAGCAGTCCGCAGAACAGCGCAATCCCCACGAGCCCCGCCTTCATGTAGATGTGGCCGAATCCGCTGTGAACATACCCGTAGTTTCCGCCGTGGTAGGCGACGTCCGCGTAGAACCGCCCAGCGAACTCGCCCCAGGAGCCCAGCCCCCACAGCCAGTTGTCTCCGACGGTGCGGAACATCGCGGTCAGTTCCGCGAAGCGCCCGGTTTCGTAGGTAAGCCTACCGCCCTGGACGACGTCAGGAAACAGCTGGGCAATCAGCCCGCCACCATGGGAGCCTTCAGAAAACCTCCTGAAGGCGACAAGGAGCACCGCGGGAATGCCCAGAAAAGCCACCGCGCCAGCCGTCGCGGCGCGGTGGGGCCAGTGGCGCGAAGTCAGCAAGACCACTGTCGCAAGGATCAACCCCGCCCACATCGTGCGCCTAAAACAAAGGACAATTGTGAAGAGACCCAGAACGATCACCACCACATAAAACCACTGCATCACCCGGCCGCGCCAGGCCCCGCCCTGGGCGAGCCGCCAGGCCGCCAGGAAGAGCGCGGCGCAGGCCAGAAGATTGTCGTTGATGTCGAAGAAAGTGATCCGGACCGGAATGTTTGACCGCACCTCATAGTAGTTCATCGGATCACCCCCGAGGGCAACGAAGCGGACAGCGCCCCAGACCATTCGCCCGGCGAAGACGATCAGGAACCAACGCTCGAGCGACTCGACGTTCTTGTCGGTGACGAACAACTGGAGCATCAGGGAGAAAGCGATGCCCATGTTCAGGATGTTCACCAGGCCCGACCGGGAGAGCGTCGTGAGCACGGATTCGTCGGTGGCCGCCGCGAAGATCACGTGGCTGACGATCAGCACCGCAAACGCAATGAACCAGATGCCCAGCGGGGACCGGAAGCCCCGCTCGCCGGAAACGCCGAACCGGAGCTGGACGCTGAGCCAAAGGCCCCAGAGATAGAGTTGAAGGATCGGGAAGAAGAAGTACCTCTGACCCTTCTCGTAAACATTGAGGGCCGCGCTCACGTCCCGCATGGCCCAGGTACCCTCGTTCGGCGCCAGGATGAAAATGGCGAGAAAGACCAGCATGAGGTATCTCGGCCAGACGAGGGCCGAGGCAAAGCTGATCACCAGGCCCATCAGGATGCCCCCGACAATCGCGCCGAAGGGCAGCCATGCGGCAATCCACTGGACGATCTCGTTCATGGGTCAGCGATCCGCGGGACGCGCGTCGCGGGACACGGGGCGGGGATCGCGCATCAGCCGCCCAGCCGGGAAAAACCGAGCCGCAGCCGGTCCTCGCTCCGGATCGCGCCCAGCATATCCCGCACGAAATCCGCCTGCGCCGTGTAGGCAGCCGCCTCGTCGCGGTCGATGGACGATACCCGCACCAGCATGCCGTCTGGCACCTTGCCGGTCAGGCCATAGGACAACTGCTCGAGTTTCT
Organism: Betaproteobacteria bacterium; assembly: GCA_037141795.1. Lineage (GTDB taxonomy): Bacteria > Pseudomonadota > Gammaproteobacteria > Burkholderiales. Next base: position 7,158 of record JBAXBV010000034.1, on the reverse strand, counting down.
GGCGCAGACCCGTCGGCGTGGCCCGCCCGCCCACCGTCACCCAGTAGGTGATGGGCTCGTTGCGCGCCCCCTGCCGGGCGAGGAGCCGCTTGACGGGCAGCACGCCGAAAGGGGTGCTCAGGCTCCCCAGACTTTCTCTCAGGATGTGGAAGCCCTGAGCGGCATAGCACACCTCCGGTTTGTGGACCTGCATGTCGTCGCTCTGGTCGCCGCCGTAGGCAATGGAGAGCATGATGCGGCGTCCCTGGCTGTCGACGTAGGTCCGGGCGAGGGTCTGACTGTAGATCTTTTCGATCAGGGCCTGGGCCGAAGGGTCTGGCGCAACCGGCGCAATGCGGTCGTCGATCTGCCAGGCGCCGAACTGCCTGGGCACGAGGGTCTCGAGCACGATCCTGGGGCCGGAATCGGCGATCTTCTGCCGTGGCTTGCCCGCGTAGGCGAGGCCCGCCGCGATCAACATGGCAAGCAGGATGAACAGCGCGCGCCGCGGCATGGCGTTCATTCCGTCACCGCCCCTGCGCGGGCGCGGCCGGCCACGACACCGAGAAGGGCATCGAGCAGGAAGATCATGAGCAGCGCCGCGACGAAGAGCACCATGCCGGCGAAGCCGTGCAGGAAGCCCTGACCCGCCTCGTCCCCGAGGTAGTAGGTGACCAGAACGAGAAAGACAACGCGCACGATATTGGCCCCGAACGCGATGGGCAGGATGCTCAGGGCAAGAATGGCGTTACGGATCAGGCTCCCGTGCTTCACCAGGTACAGATAAAGCAGTCCTAGGGCGGACAACGAATACAGCGAGTGCATGCCTGAGCAGGCATCGGCCACGAGCAGCTGGTATGGCCCGATCGTGAGTGTGACGCCGCTGCGCGCGATGGGGTAGCCAGCGGCGTAGAGAAAAACCTCGGCAATTTCGGACACGTGCCGCTTGAGGGGGTTGGTGAGGGCATCCACGATCATCCCGGGGAGGGGAATCATGAAGACAAAGAAAAGCACGGGAAACCAGAACGCGCGGAGCGCGACGCCGCCACGCATGATGAGGACAGTCCCGGCAAGTACCGGGATGTGTGAGCCGACCTCGAACAAGAGGATGTCCTGCGAGCGCCCCAGCGCATACATGAGCAGCCCGACGATGAGCAGGGGCCAGCCGGCGCGCGGGCCCGTCTGGCCCTCACCGTCCAGCAGCAACTGACGCTTCTGCCAGAACATCCAGACAATGACCGCGAGGATGAGCGGCCCGTGCCCCTGCTCCTCGGTGTTCCAGACGCCATTCCAGAGCGTCACGTAGGTGGGCAGATAGAGCGCCAGCAATCCGGCGGCGACCGGAAACCATTCGCGCCAGACCCCCCCGGGCAGTCCTGACCGGGACGAGAGCGGTGTCACCAGGGTATTCATGCCGGACGAGGACTCAGTGTTCGTTCAGGACTGCGCCCACGAGTGCGGTCCCGGCGGCGGACAGTTCTCCGGCCAGGCGGCGAGTGGCCGCGGCCAGGGTGCGATTGCGCCGGGCCACGAGCAGAGCGCCGCTGGCGTTGCGCGCGACCATCTGGAAGTCCGTGCCGTCGGCGGCGGCTGGCGTGTCGACGATGATCACGTCGTATTCCTTGCCGAGCGCCTGCATCAGGTCTGCAAACCGCGGCTTGCCAAGCAGTTCCAGAGGGTTCGGCGGTGTGGGGCCCGCGGGGAGCACGGACAGGTCCACGAACGCCGGGATGCGCTGGACGACCTGGACATCCGCGCGGTCCGACAGGATGGTGGACAGCCCGGAGCTGTTGCGCAGCCCGAACAGGGCGTGCTGGCTCGGGCTGCGCAGATCACCGTCTATCAGGAGCGTGTGCTCGCCCATCTGGGAGAAGACCACGGCCAGGTTGGCGGCAAGGTAACTGCGACCATCGCCGCGCGTCGTGCTGACCACGGCCAGGGATCGGCGATCCGGCTCGCCGGTGAACCACCGCAGCAGCAGCTGGGTGCGCAGCGCACGCAGGGCTTCCACCTGTGGGCTGAAGGGCGACCAGGCGGCGACCACCGACGGCGCCACGTCGCTCTCGCCCGGCACGAGATAGGGGTAGTCGAACTGGCGTGCCAGGGCCTGCTGGACGTCCTCGGCCGTGGCCAGCTTCAGGGCGACCGCTGCGTCGCCGAAGCGCACACCTTTCTCCTTGGCGTAGCGGAGGATGCGCTCGCCGTCGTCGGGTGTCAGCTTGCCGCTGTCGATGAGCATGGCTCCCAGGCTACGGTCTGGCGGCGGAGTGACGCCGGGGCCGGGAAGGATGCGGGCGGATTCCATCGTTGGTGTGCTCATGGAGAAGACCTCTCGTTGGGTGCGTCGATCACGCCGGAGCCATGCGGTGACGGGGTTTGACCGCCTTCGCCTTCCGGGCGCCCGAACCGCCGCCTGGGAGTCTGCCCAGAACCGGCACCCCGACGGCCTCGTCCAGATCGGATGCGGAGCGCACGCGGCGGTTCAGCATTTCCACGACGAGAACGACGATGATGGCGAGCACGGTACCGAGGAAAAGGGCGAGAAGGCCGTTCAGCAGGAGCTTGGGAAAGGACGCCTCGATGGGCGGGAAAGCGCGGGTCAGGATGGACACGTTGGTCTGGCTGGCCTGGCTTTCCAGGTTGGTCTGCTGGAAGCGCTGGGCGGCGGTTTCGTAGGCGCGCTGGGCGGATTCCACCTCCTTGCTCAGCACCTGCATCTGGTCGCGCCCTTCGTTCAGGCGCAGGAACTTGGCCTTCTGGTCGGCCAGGGCGGCGCGGAGTTCGCCTTCGCGCTTCTGGGCGATCTTGGCGGCGTTGCCCAGGCTGGCCGAGGCCTGGCTGATTTCGGACTTGAGCTTGGCGCGCTGGCCGGCGATGTCGGCCTCGAGCCGCTTGACCTCGGGGTGGTTGCCGCCCAGCTGCGAGGCGATCTGCTGCAGGCGCCCCTCGGTGAGGGACAGGGTGGACTTGAGGTTCTGCACCAGGGGGTTGGCCAGCACGTCGGGGATGGTCTCGCCGCTGGCGCCGCGGGCCAGGAATTCGTCCAGCTGTCGCTGGCGGGACGACGCGTCGGCGGCCTGGGCCTGGGCGGCGGTGTACTGGGCGGAAAGCTCGCTCAGCCGGGCGGATTCCAGATCCAGCCGCTCGTCCTGGGCGGTGAAGCCCTTGGACCGCTGGTAGTCGTTCAGCCGGGACTGGGCCGATTCGAGGTTCTTGCGCAGTTGCTGCAGGCGCTCGTCGAACCAGGCGGAAGATTGCCGGGCGGGCTCGACCCGGAGCTCGAGATTGGTCCGCTGGTAGGCGACCGCGAAAGCGTTGGCCACCAGGGCGGCGAAGCGCGGGTCCGCGCCCGTGAAGGCGATTTCCACCACGCTGCTTTCCTTCGAGGGCTTCACATCGAGCTTCCTGAGAAGAAGGTCCGCGTAGAAGTCCTCGATGGTGCCCTTGCCCTCGGTCGCCTCCTGCCACTGCTGCTTCACCGTCGGCTGTTCCGCGAGGCGCAGGCCCTTCACGACTTCCACCGCCACCTTGTGGCTCTGGATGATGTCCAGTTGCGTGGCCACGTACCCCGGCATGAACTGGATGGGCATCATGATGCCGAAGACGGGATCCGTGCCCTTGGTGTCCACCACGATGGTGGTGGTGGCGGTGTACTGCTTGGGCAGGATCAGAGAAACCCCCACGGTGGTGGCCACGGTGGCGGCCAGCACCGCCAGGAAGACCCAGATGCGCGCGCGCAGGATGCTCAGGAATTGTCCGAAAGTCATTTTTTTCTGGTCCCCGTTCAGAACACGCTTTCTTTCACGTAGATCACGTCGTCGGCCTGGAGCTTGTCCTGCAGGCCGGCGTTGAGGGTTTCCACGTTGCCGCCGCTGTCGCGCCGCCGCACGGTGAGACCCTTCTCGGTACCACGGAGGGTGACCCCGCCGCCCACGGCGAGACCCTGCATGACGGTCATGTTGCGCTCGAGGCGAAACTGGCCCGGGCGGTTCACCTGCCCGTAGATGTAGATGTAGGACTGCTTGGGTACGTAGATGGTGTCGTTGCCGAGGATCTCGACGTTTTTCTGGAGGTCGTTGTAGAGCACCCCGGCGTCGAAGTCCACGACGATGCGCTGCTGCGTGCCGTCGACCTCACGCAGGATGAAGAGCTTGTCGTCGGCGCTGAGGATCGGCCCGCCCGCCAGGGCCAGGGCATCGGCCAGGCGCAGGGTCTGGTCTTCCATCGGGTAGCGGCCCGGGCGGCTCACGTAGCCCAGCACGGAAACCTGCCGGTGGCGGAACTGCTGCACCACCACGTTGACCTGGGGCTGCCGGACGAAGCCGCCGGACTTGAGGGCCGCGGCGATTTTTTGCTCCGCCTGGGTGGCCGTGCCGCCGCCCACCTGCACCGACCCGATGAGGGGGAAGGTGATCATCCCCTGATCCGTGATGCGGGTGTCGGTCTGCATGTCCGGGTTCTGGAAGACGGTGATGCGGATGGCGTCCCCCGGACCGAGCAGGTAGGCGCGGCCGCCGGGCTGCTGGGCGGAGGCGATGCCGGTGGCGGCGGCGAACAGCAGCAGGGCCTGGGCGAGGAAGCGGGTGAAGGTTCGCATGGGGAGTCCCGGGAAGTGTTGTGGGTATGGGGAGTCGATGGAGTTCAGTAGGCGTTCCGGTCCCGGAACAGCACCAGGAAGGTCTTGATCAGGATCCAGAGGTCGAGCGACAGGGACCAGCTGCGCAGGTAGTAGAGATCGTGCTCGACCCGCGTGCGCATCTTGTCGAGCGTTTCGGTCTCGCCCCGGTAGCCGTTGACCTGCGCCCAGCCGGTGATGCCCGGCTGCACCTTGTGACGGAGCATGTAGCCCTTGATGAGTTTGCGGTACTGCTCGTTGTGGGCCACCGCGTGGGGGCGGGGGCCGACGAGGCTCATGGAGCCGGCGAGCACGTTGAACAGCTGCGGCAGCTCGTCGATGGAAGTCCTGCGCAGGAACGCGCCGAAGGGGGTGATCCGCGAATCGCCCCGGGTGGCCTGCCGGACCACCGCGCCGTCGTCCTGCGCGCACATCGACCGGAACTTGTAGACGGAAATCTCCCTCCCGTCGAGCCCGTAGCGCCGCTGGCGGAAGATGATGGGCCCCGGAGATGACAGTTTGACGCCAACGGCCGCGAAAAGCAGCACGGGCCACACGACGCACAGGCCGGCCAGGGTGACGGCGATGTCGAACCAGCGCTTGAGCAGGGCGTTGACCCCGGAATAGGGGGTCTCGCACACGGCCACCACGGGCATGCCGTCGATCTCGTCGAACCGGGCCTGGATGAGGTCGAAGGAGAAGATGTCGGGCAGGAAGTAGATGGACGCGGTGCTGTCCCGCAGGGTGTCGAGCAATTTGACGATGCGCGGCTGGGACGCGAGCGGCAGCGAGATGAACACCAGGTTGGCGTTGTTCTCGCGGATGAAGCGGGCGATGTTGGACACGTCCCCCATGCACCGGTACTTCCCGAGATTCGGAAGGCGCCGGGGGTGCCGGTCGTCGAAGAAACCGAGCACGTGCACCCCGAGGAGGGGGTCGGCACTGATGGTGTTGGCCAGGCGCAGGCTGAGCTCGCTGGCGCCGACGATCACCACCCTGCGCTGGGCGGCCTCGCCGCGGGCCATGGCCCGCAGCACCCAGTGGGCCGTGAGATGGGCCAGCACCAGCGGCGCGGGGGTGACGATGAACCACGTGATGAGCGCGCGGGCGTCGTAGATGGAATCGTAGTGCGTGGCCCAGATCAGGAACGAAAGGATGCCCACCGTGACGGGCCAGGCGAACAGGATGTCGAAGAAGGCCCGGACAATCAGCTGGCTGGGCCGAAGCTGGAAGAGATCCACCCGGTCGAACAGCTGGGACGACACAAAGAACGTGAGCACCGCCAGCATGAGGTAATGCCCGTCCAGGCGCACGTCGTACCACGCCAGGCAGGACCCGAGGCTGGCGAGAATCACCGCCGGGTTGAGCAGGCTGCGCAGGAAAGCCACCACCGGGAGATCGCCGCTGAACATGCTGCGATCGCCCAGGCTGCGGGAGAACGGGGCGCGGCTTGCCCCGGCGCGCAGCACCGACGGCCTTGCGTCATTCACGGCGGCCGTTTCGGCTTCAGGGAGCATCTTGGTCACGGGTTGCAGCATGGTCGGTTGCTGATCAGGCCGGGGCTGCCTTTCCGGGGACGGCGAGCCTTCCTGGTCCTGAGTGTCTCCAGGGAATCTTGGGTGTTGTTATGCAAATACCGTACCTCGGCAGGGCAGATTCTGCCGGGGCAAGGCACGAGGTTCATGCGCCTGTCAGGTCTCCTCTCGTGGCCCGATGCGGGCAGCAACGGGCCGCGCCGCGCGACGGCACGGCCCGGGGCGTCACTTCTTGAGCCCGTTCAGGCCTTTGTCCAGGGCATCCTGCTGGTCGCTGCCCGCCGGAGCGGCACCCGCGGCGGCGGGCACCGGCTGCTGGGCGGACTGCTGTTCCATGGACGGCGCGGCGCCGGTTGCGGCGTCGGCAGCGGGCGGAGCTTCCGGCGCGGCGGGGCCACTGAAGTTGCCAACGTATTCGATCTTGGCGGCCGCGCGGAGGGTCTTGACCTCTTTCTGGGCGAGCTCGAGGCGCACCTTGTTCTGGAGGAACTGCTCGATGAAGGGCTTGGCCTTTTCCTCGTCCAGCGGCTGGGACTGGGACGCGGCGATGTTGATGACCGCCACGCCGGCGGGGTTGGGAACGGCGATCAGTTCGCCGTCCTTGGTGCTGGCGATGCGCTTGGCGAACTCCATGGGGAGCTGCTCGGCCGCCCGCACCGAGGCCGTGGTGGCCACCTTCAGGCTGTTGGCCTTGGCGTAGTCCAGCACCTCCTGGAGGGTGTTCATGGGGGGCAGTGCCTGCTTGAGCTTCTCCAGGGCGGGCCCGCTGACCTGCACGGAGACTTCCTGCAGGCGATAGATGCGGCGCTGGGAGAAGAGCTCGGGGTGCTGGTCGTAGAACTCCTTGATCCTGGCCGGGTCCGCGGCCGCAGCGGCGGCCATGACCTGTTCGACGTAGGACCGGGCGAGGATCTCGCGCCGGGCGTTCTCGATGGCAGTCATGACCTTCGGGTCGCGGTCGAGCTTGCCTTCGAAGGCAAAGAAAAGATCCACCACCTAACGGAGTTTGATACTTGGTATACACTAGCT
>JBAXBV010000033.1:0-32870 GCA_037141795.1 Betaproteobacteria bacterium | reverse complement strand
GGCGCTGGTGGCCCACCCGCTGGTCTGGGTGTCCCAGAAGCTGTTGGTCACGGTGCCGGAGGACTGGTAGCCCACCAGCCCGCCGGTGTAGAAGACGCCCGACACGCTGCCCGTGGCGTAGCTGTTGGTCACGGTGGCGGAGTTGAAGCCCACCAGCCCGCCGGTGAAGTCGCCGGTACCCGACACGCTGCCCGTGGCGTAGCTGTTGGTCACCGTGCTGGAGTCGTTGTAGCCCACCAGCCCGCCGGTGGTGAGCGTCCCCGACACGCTGCCCGTGGCGTAGCTGTTGGTCACCGCGCCGTTACTGTTGTAGCCCACCAGCCCGCCGGTGTAGAAGACGCCCGACACGCTGCCCGTGGCATAGCTGTCCGCGATCGTCCCGCTCGCACTCCAACCCACCAAGCCGCCGGTTGAGGAAGCTCCCGATACGCTGCCGGTGGCGTGGCTGTTGGACACGGTGCCGCTCGAGTTGAATCCCACCAGCCCGCCGTTGCGGTCGGCCTGCCCGGTTACGGTGCCACCGGCATAGCTGTTCCGCACCGCGCCGCCGTAACTGCTTCCCGCCAGCCCGCCGACATAGGCTTGGCCGAACACATTGCCATTGGCGTAGGAGTTGGTGACGGAGCCGGGGTAGAGGATGCCCACCAGCCCGCCGACGTGGTAACGGCCGCTGATGTGGCCACCGGTCATTCCCACGTTGCGGATGTCGGCGCCGCTCGTCCATCCCAGGAGCCCGACGTAATCCTCGACCGGGCGCGCGATTGTCAGGCCAGCGACGGTGTGCCCGAGCCCATTGAACTTGCCGCCGAAAGGGGAAGTGACCAAGCCTACTGGTGCGAACCCCTGCCCGGTGTTCCACGTGCCCGTGGCGCTGGCATCGATGTTCGCCCCCAGGGCGTAGCGCCCCCCGAGGTTGCCGCGCATCCCCTGCAGGTCCGTCCCGGTGGTGCTGCCGGGGCTGCCCAGGGCGTTGATCACCATGTAGCCCTCGCCCCCGATGGTGAGGAAGCCCGTGCCCGCCCGGCCGGGGAAGTCCACCCGGCCCTTGAAGTTGCCGCTGGTATCGAAGCCCACCTTCACCCCACCTCCGGCGATTGCGGGCGCGGCACCGATCGGGGTTGAGGGGCTGAGCACCAGTTTCGAGCTGCCGCTGGCGGTCATCACCGCGTTGATGTTGATGTCGCGCAGCGCCGTGAGGGTGAGGGTGCTGGCGCTCCAGCTGACCGCGTCGTTGACGTGGATGTCGCCCATGCCGCCGCTGGCACCCGTGGTGGACTGGATCTCCACGTTGCCGCCGGCCAGCTGGCTCGACAGGGTCGTGCCCGTGATGTCCCCGCCGCTGGCGGCGATGGTGAAGTCCGCCGGGTCGATCAGCCACAGGCCCGCGTCGCCCTGCGCCGACCGGGTGGAGATGCGCGCGTTCTCGGCAATGCTCACCTTGGCCGCGGAGGTCTCGATGAATCCTCCCTTGCCGCCGCCGGTGGCCTCGGCCAGCAGCGTTCCCGCCACGGTGGTGACCCCCGAGGCCATGTCGCCCAGCACCATCACGCGCCCGCCGCCGTCGCGGCCGGAGACATCGATGCGCGCCCCGTCGAGCACGCTCACCTTCGTTCCGAGCAGGTTCACCGTCCCGCCCGTGCCGGCGCTGCCCGCGGCCGACACCGTACCGGCGACCCGCAGCGTGTCGGCTGCCTCCAGCCGGATGCTCCCGCCGGCAGGGCCGTCCGCGTGCACGCTCCCCCCGGGTGCCACGTCCAGGGTGCGCGAGGCGCGGAAGACGATCTCGCCGTTGGCCCCCACGTGGGCGCCGGTGGCCTGCACCACGCCTTCGTTGCCGATGGCGGCGGCATAGATGCCCAGCTGGCCGGCCACCAGCCGGCCCACGTTCAGCGCCTCTCCCCCCACGGGGCTCGTGAGGCTGACCTGGATGTCGGGGCGGCGCTCGTCGACCAGGTTCGCCCGGCTGCCCGCAGCCAGCAGGATCTGCCCGCCGGGGGCCTGGATGATGCCGTGGTTTCGGATGTCCGAGGCCACCAGGAAGATGCGCCCGCCGGAGACGCTGTGCAGCTGGCCCTGGTTGTCGATGGCCCCGCCGCCGTGGCCGAAGTTGAGCCGCCCGGCGGCGAAGTCGGCATTCGACAGCGGCAGCGTGGAGGCCACCAGCGCCCCCACGTCGACCACCGCGTTGCGGCCGAACAGGATGCCGTTGGGGTTGATGAGGAACACCTGGCCGTTGGATTCGAGCCGCCCCAGGATCTGGCTGGGGTCCGGGCCGATGACGCGGTTGAGCACCGCGCTGGCGGCGGAGTGCTGGGCGAAGCGCGTGACCTCGTCTGCACCCACGGAGAAGCCGCGCCACTCGATCACTGCCCCCGGGGTGTTGGTGACGGTGAGGGTGTTCCCGTGCTGGTGGAACTGCGCCCCGCCCGACACCACCGAGGGGTCGAGGGGGTTGGCGATGCCGTTGACGGGGAAGCAGGCGGCGAGGGCCAGCGACAGCAGCGTGGGCTGCAGGACATCGCGACGATCGGGGTGGCGGCCGTGGCGGCGGCGGGAGACGGGCATGGGGGCGGCTTCCGTGAGCGATGCGACGATTCAGCAGAGCGGGAGGATCACGCCCCGCCGGGGTGCGCGTGAGCGCGTGTACGCAGCGGTGCGTAGTGGTACGGCCGCAGGCCGGTCCCGAAGCGGCGGGATGGGTCCGGGCCGGCGCGGCCGGCTGCGATCCCCGGACAGGGCCGTGCGACCCGCCGCGCACAGGCGCGGCCGGTCAGGGCGGTGAACGGGTTCGGCGCGTGCCGTGGCTGCGGGCGCGCAGGCATGCCGAACACCAAGCGGAACGCTGTGCCGCATGAGGTCCCCTCGGGCAAGTTGTGGGCTTGCGAGACTCCGGGGCTGCCCGGGCATTCGAAGCGGTATCCCGGGTGCCGGGTACAGTGGACTGGGCACAACGGGAAAGCGACTCCGGACGATGCCCGCCGCAGCCTGTTTTTTCGACGAGTATCCGTCATCGCGGCGAACTCTGCCAGTGCTGCCGGGCGCCGGCCTGGCACCCCCCCCGCGCGCGCCAAAGGGCGGGTTGCCGCGCGGCGACTGCTTCGTGCCAGAATCGGGGTCGAAATCTTTCGGGGCCGCTGTAACCGCGGACCGGCTCCGGACGAACCCCCCAGGGAAGCTGCTTGAGCGCGAACGAAACCCGATTGAAGGCACTGCTGCGGTCGGGTCTCGACGGAGACGGCGCGGCCTACCGCGCCTTCCTTGAGGAACTCGCGCCGCACCTGCGGTCGTTCTTTCGCCGCCGGATGCAGCGCTGGCCCGATGACGTGGAGGATGTCGTGCAGGAAACGCTGCTGGCGATTCACAACCAGCGCCACACCGTCGATTTCGCCCAGCCGCTCACGGCCTGGCTGTATGCCATCGCCCGCTACAAGATGGTGGACCTGTTGCGGCGGCGCGCCGGTCGCGAGGCGCTCCACGACCCCATCGATGACCACGCCGACCTGCTCGCGGGCGCGGATCCCGTTGCCGGCGAAGCCCGGCGGGACCTGCTCGGCCTGCTGGAGCAGCTGCCGGACCGGCAGCGCCTGCCCATCCTTCACACGAAGCTCGAGGGCCTGTCGGTGGCCGAGGCCGCGAAACGCACGGGGATGTCCGAGTCCGCCGTCAAGGTGGGCGTGCACCGGGGTCTGAAGGCCCTGGCGGCCCGGATCCGGGGCGAGGGATGAAGACCGCCCGCCTGATCGAGATGCTCGCCGAGGGCGTGGAAACGGTCCCGCCCGGTGGGGTGCCCCGTCGCCATGCGGCGGCATTTCTGTGGGGAATCGGCGGCGCACTCCTGCTGATGGTGCCGCTGCTGGGGCTGCGCGCGGATCTCGGGGATGCCGTCCGCACCCTCGCCTTCTGGGGCAAGGGCGCCTGGATCGCCCTGCTGCTGGCGGGAGCCGTCCTCGCCCTGGCGCGCCTGTCGCGTCCCGGATGCTCCGCCGGGAGGGCGTGGTTTCTGGTGGCGGCCCCGGTCCTGGCGCTGTGGTGCGCAGCGGCCGCAGGCCTTGCGGGCGCGGCGCCGGACGCGCGCCTTCCGATGGTCTTCGGCCAGACCTGGCGCACCTGTCCGCTGCTGGTGGCCCTGCTGTCGCTGCCCATGCTCGCGGCCAGTTTTCAGGCCCTGCGCGGCCTCGCGCCCACCCGCCCCGTCCTGGCCGGCTGGGCGGCGGGGCTGGTGTCCGGAGCCCTCGGGGCGCTGGTCTACTGCTTGCACTGCACCGAAAGCGCCGCCCCGTTCCTGGGCACCTGGTACCTGCTGGGCATCCTCATCCCCGCGGTTGCCGGCGCAGTGCTCGGGCCGCGCTGGCTGCGCTGGTAGGCAGGGCGCGATGGCCATCTTGTCAGGCCGGAGCGGGACGGTGGCGTGCCTGCTGGTCCTGTGGCTTGCCGGGCTGGCGCCCGTCGCGGCGGCCGAGCCGGCCGTCTACCTGTGCGTGGCGGACCAGGCGGCCGGGTTCAGCTTCAGCCGGCAGCAGCGGTACTGGACGCCCATGGTCGCCCAGGGTGCGGACAAGCTGCTCGTCAACCGGTCCCGCCGGCCGGGCGCCCGCTGGGAGGTGAAATCGGTCGAGGGGCGGTACCCCTTCGCCTGGTGTGCGCGGGATTTCGATGCGGCGGGGGTGCTCGATTGCGAGGGGGCCGGTGGCACGGTAAGGGTGAACCGCGCGAGCGGCCGTTTCCTGCGCGTGCTGCCCTACGGCGGGTGGACATCCGCCCGCCGGGATGTGGTGCTGAGCCAGAGCGGCGGGCGGGTGCCGTACCTCCTGATGGGCTCCTGCACGGGACTCTGACCGACCCCGTTTGTCTGCGTCTTGTCAAGCCGGAGCGGCTGGCACAGTGCTAGCCTATGGCTATGGACATGACTGTTGACGATCTTCAGCGCGTCGCCGGCCTGGGCGTGTGGACCGCTTGCTTGCCCGACGGCAGGATGGACTGGTGCCCCCGGGCGCGGGCGATGCTCGGGCTCGATGGCAATGCACCCGAAACGTTCGCGGCCTGGGTCGAGTGGTGTCATCCCGATGACCGGCCCGATCTGGAGGGCGCCCTCGCCGCGGCGCCAGGCGCTGCGGTGCCTCTGGAGGTCGACCACCGCTTCGCCGCGACCGCGGACGGGCGCTGGCTTCGCCACTGCCTCGCGGTCACGGGGCGCTCGCCCGATGGGGTGATCACCCTCGCCGGGACAGTCCAGGACATCACCCGGCGCAAGCTGGCCAGTCTCGATCTGCGCTCCCGTCTGGAACGGCTGGAAGTCGCCACCCGGGCGGGCGGCGTGGGCGTGTGGGACTGGGACGTCGTGCCGGACGTACTGGTCTGGGACGAGAGCATGTACCGCCTGTACGGGTTGTTGAGCACCAGTTTCGGCGGTGCCTACGAGGCCTGGTCCAGTGCCATCCACCCGGACGATCGCGTGGCCACCGAGGCGGCCATCCAGGCCGCGCTGCGGGGCGAGCGCGAATACGCGCCGCGGTTCCGGGTGGTGTGGCCCGACGGCTCGGTTCATCACATCCAGGCGGCCTCCCGGACCTACTTCGACGCCCGGGGTGTCGCGGTGCGAATGACCGGCGTGAACTACGATCTCACGGCGCAGGTGGCCGTCGAGGAGGCCCTCGTGGCGGCCAAGGCTGCGGCGGATGCCGCCAGCCGGGCCAAGACGGCCTTTCTCGCCAATGTGAGCCACGAGATCCGCACGCCGATGAATGCCGTGATCGGCCTGTCGGCCCTCGGGCTCGGCATCCCGGACCTGCCGCCGCGGGTCGCCGACTATCTGGGACGCATCCAGGCGTCGTCGCAGGCGCTGCTCTTCACCATCAACGACATCCTCGACTACGCGAAGCTCGACTCGCAGAAGCTCGAACTCGAGCGGGTCGAATTCGAACTCGAGCCGATGATCGACAACGTCATCGACCTGTTCGGCCTGGTGGCCTACGAGAAGGGGGTCGAGCTCCTCCTGCAGGTCGATCCCCGGCTACCCCTCTCGGTGATCGGCGATTCCCTGCGACTGGGGCAGATCCTCAGCAACCTCGTGGGCAATGCGGTGAAGTTCACCAGTGCGGGGCACGTGTGCCTGAGCGTGGCCAGGCTCTCGCCCGATCCCCTGGTCGACGGCGGGACGGTGCGGCTGCGGATCGCCGTGCAGGACACGGGCATCGGCATCGCGGCCAGCGATCTGGCCGGACTGTTCCAGCCCTTCACCCAGGCCGATGGCTCCATCGCCCGCCGCTTCGGCGGGACCGGCCTGGGGCTCGTCATCAGCATGCGCCTGGTGGAGGCCATGGGCGGCGTGCTCGAGGTGCAGAGCGAGCCGGGAAAGGGCAGCACCTTCAGCTTCGTGCTCGAACTGCCCGTGGGGCGGGTCGGTCCGGCCCGGCGGTCGGATGTGACCCTGCGGGGCGTCCGGACCCTGCTGGCGGGGGACGTGACCGGCTCGCGCCAGGTGGTGCGGGAGCTGCTGGAGTCCTGGGGCGTGCTGGTGACCGAGGTGTCCACCGTGGACGAGGCCATTACCCTGATGGAACGCGCGCGACGCGGGGAGGACCCCGCCTTCGGCCTGGTATTGCTCGACTGGGCCCTGCCGGAGCCCGGCGGGGTCGGACTGGCCCGATGGCTGCAGAAGAATGCGACGGCGGGTGCCCTGCCGCATGCGCCGGTCGTCGCCATGGTGACGACCGTCGACCGGGCGCAGGTGCTCGCGGACGCCGAGGCATGCGGTCTCGACAGCGTGCTGCAGAAGCCCGTGACGGCCTCCCGGCTGCTCGACGCCATTTCCGGGATGAACATGCCCGCCCAGCTGCGTTCTCCCGATCCGCTTCGCGGGCTGCGCGAGCGGGCCCGGCCGATCGAGGGCGCGCGCGTGCTCGTGGTGGAGGATCTCGTGACCAACCAGGTGGTGGCCCGCGACCTGCTGGAACGTCTGGGCCTGAACGTGACCGTGGCGGGCGACGGGCATCAGGCGCTGGAGATCCTGGAGCGCGAATCCTTCGACGTGGTTCTCATGGACCTGCAGATGCCGGTGCTCGATGGGTTCGAGACCACGCGGCGCATCCGGCGCCGACGGGACCTCGATGCCCTGCCCGTCCTGGCAATGACCGCGGCGGCCCTGCCGGGCGATCGCGTCGCCAGCGAAGCCGCGGGCATGAACGGGCACGTGGCCAAGCCGATCGATCCGACGGCACTGCTCGATGCGTTGCTCGCCTGGGTGCCCGCCCGGCACGCCGGGTCCGTGGCGCCCGCCCCGCCGGCCGTCGCCCGCTTCGTGGCGCGCTTTCCGGACATTGCCGGCATCGACGCGGCCGACGCCCGGCGGCGGCTGGGTGGCAACCTGTCGCTGTACCTGTCGCTGCTCGTCCAGGCCCGTCGTACCGCGGAGGACGTGGTCGCTGCAGCCCTGCGGGCCCACGAGGCCGGCGATCACGGCGAGGCGGAGCGGTGGGTCCACGCGCTGCGCGGGTTGCTCGGCAACCTCGGCGCGCGGCGCGCCCTCGAGACCGCGACACACCTCGAGGCGACGGTGCGGGAACGGCGCCTGGACGCGGCGGGCAAGGGGTTCGCCACGCTCCAGGCCCAGGTGACCGAACTCGTCCGTGCCATCGGCGAGCATCTGCGGGCCAGTCCCGACCCCGCGGGTCCCGACAGCCCGGGGCCGGTGGATGCCGAGGCCCTGGCGGAACTCATCGAACGTCTGCAGGCCAGCGATGCCGCGGCGCTGGATCAGTACGAGGCGCTTCGCCCCGCCCTTCGCGCGCAGATGGGAGAGGTCTTCTCCCGCGCTCTGGATGACGCGTTCGAGCAGCTGAAGTTCGTGGATGCCGCGCGGCTGCTGCGGTCAGTGTCGGAGGGGGGATGACCCCGGACATCGTCGTCCCCGACTCCGCGAGCATCCTCATTGCCGACGACGACCCGGGGGCCGTGCGCGTCCTGGTCAACCTGCTGAAGGACATGGCGAGAATTCACGTCACCACGCGGGGGGCGGAGGCGGTTCCGCTTGCGCTGGCGATCCGGCCGGATCTCATCCTGCTCGACATCGAGATGCCCGACCTCGACGGCTTTGCCGTGTGCCGGCAGGTCCGGAGCCACCCGGAACTCCAGGACACGCTCATCCTCTTCATCACGAGCCACGGGGATGCCGAAACGGAGAGCCGTGCCCTGGCGGCCGGGGCCATCGACTTCATCCACAAGCCTGTCCACGCCGACGTCGTGCGCGCCCGGGTGCGCAACTATCTCGCGTTCAAGAACCAGCGCGATCACCTGCGGCGGCTGAGCGCGGTGGATGCCCTCACCGGGCTGGCCAACCGCCGCAGCTTCGACGCCACGCTCGGGCAGGAGTGGGCGCGATGCGGGCGGAGCGGAGAACCCATCGCCCTGCTCATGTGCGACGTGGACGACTTCAAGGGCTACAACGACCGGTACGGCCACCCGGCCGGAGACGCCTGCCTGCGCAGCGTCGCGGCCGTCCTGGGCGAGTTCGTGCGCCGGCCCGGTGATCTCGCCGCGCGCTATGGTGGCGAGGAATTCGTCCTGCTGCTGCCCGGTTGCTCCGCGGAGGATGCCCGCACCGTCGCGGAAGGCGTACTGGAGGCTCTGCGGGCGCTGCATCTGCCGCACGCGGGGTCCAGCGCGTCGCCGCACGTGAGCCTGAGCATCGGCGCCTGCGCGCTGACGCCGGGCTGGACCGAGCGCGGCGGTGCGGGCGGGGGCACCCCGGAGCAGCTGGTGCGCGATGCGGATGCAGCCCTGTACGCCGCCAAGCGCGGCGGCCGCAACCGCGTGGAGGTCGCCGGCGCCTGAGGCCCCGGTCCCGCGGAGCACCGGATTGTTGATCGTTGGTGCAATAGGCGGGCGGGGTCTTCGCCGCTATGCTCCACCTCGAGTGCCCCACGGTTTGCGGGGCGTCATCACCAGCGACCGGTCGCCGGCTGGCGGCCCATGGAGGCTCCGTTAAATGAACCAGCGTGTTGTCGTGCTCACCCTTGCCGTGGCGCTCATTGCGGGCTGTGCGCAGATCCAGAAGACCCTCGGAACGGGGAGCGGCACGCCGCCCGCCGCGACCGACGCGAAGCCGTCCGGCAGGATCGAGGACGTCACCGAGCTTCGTGCCACCGTCACCGCCATCGACGCCGCGAAGCGTCTGGTGACCGTGAAGGACGAGACCGGCGAGTCCGGCGTCTTCGAGCTGTCGGACGCCGTGCGCAACCTCGATCAGGTCAAGGTGGGCGACGAGGTCGTCCTGTCCTACACCGAGGCCATCGCCTGGGCGGTCCGGCCACCCGGAAAGGGCGGACCCGGGGTGAGCAGCCAGGAAAGCGTCGCCACGGCCGAATCGGGGCAGAAGCCCTCCGCCGAGGCCCGGCAGGTGGTCACGCTCACGACGACCATCACGGGCATCGACCTCGACCGGGGCACCGTCACCCTGCAGGGCCCCCAGGGCAGAAGCCGCACCCTCAAGGTTCGCGACACGGCGAATCTCCGCAAGGCAAAGGTTGGCGATCTCGTGGACATCGCCTACAGCGAGGCCGTCGCCCTCGCCGTGCGTCCCGCGAAGAAGCCCTGATTCCGCGGCGGCCGGCGGCCCACGCCGGCCGTTCGTGTGCGGGGGGCGAACTCGCGCGCGAGCCGGGTGGATCACCTGGTGAGGCACTGCCTCCCGCACCATGGCGCCTTCATCCATGGTGGGGGGGCTGGTCATGAAGGCAACCGCGGTTCTGTTCGTCGTTCTCATCCTGCAGGTGCCCGGCGCGCGGGCGGTCTGCCCCTACGATCCGGCGTGCCTCGACAACCCCTACGGCGCGGGCAGTCCCTACCGGCCCGACGGCCTGATGAATCCCTACAGCGAGTTCGGCAGCCCCTACAGCAACCGGTCCTGGCGAAATCCCCACGCCACCGATGCACCCATGATCTACGACGAACGCGGCACCTACCGTGGCCGCCTGAGCAGCAATCCCTACGACCCGGACTCCATCTCCAACCCCAACGGCCGGTACGGCAACCGGTACTCGCCCGACAGCCTCACCAACCCCTACGGTGCGGGCAATCCGTTCTCGGGGCAGAAGTTCTACGTGGTGCCGCGGCGGTGATGCACGAAGTCCCGGCGGTGGCTCATCCCATGAGCCACCGCCGGTCGTAACGTCCCGGATCATCGAGCGAGTCGTTCCCGGTCCTCCGGTCCGACCCCGCCGGGCCCGGTGCATTGCCGGGTGGGGCGGGGCGGACCTCGGTCCGGGAATGGGGCCAGCGGCCCCGTGGACCCGCCCGGCTCCGGGCGGGCACGCCGGCGGTGACATGCCCGGCCGGCCTCATGCATCGCCGCCGTCCATTCCGGAGACACCCCATGAAACTGCGCATCACAAAATGCCTGGCTGCTGTCGGGCTTCTCACCGCGGCGGTGACCGCTGTCGCCAAACCCGTCGAGCTCACCTTCGAACTGGAGGCGGACTCGCGGTATGTGTACGGGACGGGATTCACGCCGGGGTACAACCCGCCGCGGGAGACGTGGCGGGTGGTGTTCGACCTATACGCTGGTATCGCCATGCCCGTGGAGGGCTCGTTCCAGCTTCTTGCTAATACCTACACGCCGCGTACCGTCGTCGACTACGCCCCGGGTTTCATCCGTAGCGAGATCCCCTCGATCATTCTGGCGCCGCCGGCGGCCTGCTGTGGATACCAGGTCGGGTTACCTCAGGCATCTCTCACTGTGTCCCGCTTCGGGCAAAGCGGATGGACTGACGTTCTTGTCAACGCTTTTCAGGCTTTGTCGTCCCTCGAACAGCCAGAAGGTTTTACCGATAGCCCCCCTTTCAATACGTTCTTCCAGTTGCGCGCGCGCTTCCGCCAGGGCGACTACACGCCCACGGCGGACTTCCTCGACTTCCTGAGCGCCGAGTCGCCCCTGATGGACAACGGTTTCGAGTTCTCGCTGCAGGGCACGGTCACCCGGCAGTTCGATGCCCCCGATCCCTTCCCGCGGGACATCGACGGTCGCGCCTCCCTCACGGGCGTCCGGGTCCTCGCTGTCACGCCCCCTTTTGCGGCCCCGGTGCCGGAGCCCGCGACCTGGGCCACCGTCGGCGCGGGCCTGCTGTGCCTGGCGCTCGGCGTGGCGCGAGCACGGGAGAGGGCGGTTCCCCGGTCGGCCGCGGGCCGGCGCTGAAGGGAACCGGGTTCCGGACTGGCTGCCAGGCACCCGGACCTGTTCGATGACACACCCCCGGGGCGGCCCGTATCATTCGGGCGCTCCGGCGGCGTCGCGCACTGCGGGTCTCCCGCGTCGGCCGCACGGGGTCCCTCGTTCCTGACCGCACGGAAGACCTTTCAATGACCTTCGATTCGAGACACAAGAGCCGAACCCTGTTCGACGGACCCGACCGCGCCGTGGCGCGCGCCATGATGAAGGCCGCGGGCTTCACCGATGCCGATCTCGCCCGGCCGCAGATCGGCGTTGCCCACTGCTGGATCGGCACCATGCCCTGCAACCTCAACCACCGCGACCTCGCGCAACGGGTCATGGACGGCATCCGGGCCGCGGGTGGCACGCCCGTGGAGATCAACACGGTGGCCATCAACGACGGCATCACCACGGGCACCGAGGGCATGAAGACCTCGCTGGTGAGCCGCGAGGTGATCGCGGATTCGGTGGAACTCGTGGCACGCGGGCACATGCTCGACGGCATCGTCACCATCTCCGGTTGCGACAAGACCATCCCGGCCATGGCCATGGTGCTGGGCCGCCTCGATATTCCCGGCCTCACGCTCTACGGTGGTTCCATCGCGAGCGGGCGCTGCCACAAACCCAACCGGCTGTTCGGCGATCGCAAGCTCACCATCCAGGACGCCTACGAGGCCCTGGGTGCGTTCAACGCGGGGCGCATCGACGCGGAGGAGTTCAAGGACGTGGAGGACCACGCGTGTCCCGCGGCCGGGGCCTGTGGCGGGCAGTTCACCGCCAACACCATGGCCACGGCCTACGCCATGCTGGGGCTCTCGCCGATGGGCTTCAACGACGTGCCCGCGCTGCACCCGTCCAAGGTGGATGTGGCCTATGAGTGCGGCCGGCAGGTCATGCGGTTGCTGGCCGACGGGGTCACGCCGCGCGCCCTGGTCACCCGCCGCAGTTTCGAGAACGCGATCACCGGCGTCATGGCCACCGGCGGTTCGACCAACGCCGTGCTGCACCTGCTCGCCACCGCCCACGATTTCGGCATCGACCTGTCCATCGACGATTTCGACCGCATCGCCCGCCGCACGCCCGTGATCGCCGACATGCGTCCGTGGGGCACGTATACCGCGCCCGAGATGTTCGACGCCGGCGGCATGGCGGTGGTGGGGCGCAACCTCGCCCAGGCGGGGCTGCTGCACACCGACGAGAGGACCGTCAGCGGCCGCACCCTCGGCGAGGAGGTCGCGCTGGCGCGGGAGACCGCAGGCCAGGACGTCATCAAGCTGGTGGCCCAGGCGCTCAAGCCCGAGGGCGGACTGGCCATTCTGCGCGGCAACGTCGCGCCGGGGGGCTGCGTCATCAAGATCTCGGGGCAGAAGAAGGCGGTGCACCGCGGGCCGGCGAGGGTCTTCGACAACGAGGAGGTGGCTTTCCACGCCATCCGGGACGGGCACATCAAGCCCAACGACGTCATGGTGCTGCGCTACGAGGGCCCCATCGGCGGCCCCGGCATGCGCGAGATGCAGTTGCTCACCGGCGCGATCCAGGGCGCGGGCCTGGGCGAGACCGTCGCCCTCATCACCGACGGGCGCTTTTCGGGCGCCACGCGCGGTTTCGTCATCGGCCACATCGTTCCCGAGGCGGCGGAGGGTGGGCCCATCGCCGCGCTGCGCGATGGCGACCTGATTACCATCGACGTGGACAACCGGCGCCTGGATGTGGAACTCACCGACGAGCAGTTGCGCGAGCGCCTGGCCGGCTGGAAGGCACCCGCGCCGCGCTACACCACGGGCGTGCTTGCCAAGTACGCGCGGCTCGTGGCGAATGCGTCGGTCGGGGCGGTGACCGATCTGCCCCGCTGAGGGGGCGCCGTCCGGGGGGCACCCGGTGCGGGGGAGCGTAGAGACACGCCCCCCCGCGGCGTCGCAGGGAGGCGCCAGGCCCGCGCAAAGGGCATCGCGGCATTGCGGCTCCAGAGCCACGCCGACGCGTCGTCGAGGGGCGGCGGGCCGGTCGTCGCAGGGATGACCACCCCATGGACCGGTACCGGACGCACTGGTCGTGGGTCGCACGGTGCCGTGGACGGTGACATGCGGACCGGCTGTGACGTTCTTTCATGCCCTCGTCGTGGCCGTGTCAGGGGATACGCCACCGGGGCCCGAGAGGAGGGCGGGTCGCTTTGGCGGCGATACAGGCGATCTGGTGCGTTTCTTGATTGCGCGACGTTCTCCTTGATATCCGGTTCCGGGGAGGCGGGCGTGGGTCATCCGAACAATCGCGTCGCAGGGGTACACCGGTCGTGCTTCGCCGCGCCCACGTTCAGCTTTTGTCCCGAGGGCGCGGCGCCTCGTCGTGGCGCGGGTCGTTCCGCTCGCGCCCTGGTGCGGGCGGTGAGGGGTTCCGGTCCCGCGCAAGCGGCGGCCGCGTGCGGCTGACGGAATCCGCGGGCCGCTCGTGAAGCGCTGGGGGTATCTCCTCTTCCTGCTCGTGGTGGCGATGCCGCCTTCCGGGTGGCTGCTGGGCCGGTTGACCGGTTTCGCCGATGGGTTCGCGTTCCTCACGCTGCTTCTTTCCTTCGTTGCGGTGCCGTGCCTGGACTTCTGGGTGGGCCCGGACACCGCCAATCCCGATCCGGCGGAGGAAGCGGTCCTCGAGCGCGATCCCTGGTATCGGTGGCTGCCCTTCGTGGCCTTTCCGGCGTGCCTGGCTCTCGTGATCTGGGGCGGCTGGGTCTTCTCGCACGAGACCTACGGCTGGGCCGGCAGGGTCGGCCACGTGCTCTCGGTGGGTGCAGCCATGGGGATCGTGGGCATCACCGCCGCGCACGAACTCGTCCACAAGGCCGAACGGCTGGATCAGCGCGTGGGCGGGTGGCTGCTGGCGCTGGTGTGCTACGGCGGCTTCAAGGTCGAGCACGTGCGCGGGCATCATGTGTACGTCTCGACCCCTGAGGATCGTTCCTCCGCCTGGCTCGGCCAGAGCGTCTACCGCTTCCTGCCGCGTGCGTTGTGCGGCAATTTTCTCGCGGCCTGGCGGCTCGAGGCCACGCGTCTGCGCGGCACCCGTCGACCCCTGCTGTCGCTGCACAACGAGATGCTGCGCCTGTGGGGGCTGTCGGCCGCGCTGTGCGCCGGGTTCGGCCTGGCGTTCGGCTGGGCGGGCGTCGCGTTCTTCCTGGCCCAGAGCCTCGTGGCGGTGACCGAACTCGAGATCGTCAACTACATCGAGCACTATGGGCTCCGCCGTCGCAGGCTGGCCAACGGACGCTGGGAGCGGACCTCGCCCCGGCATTCGTGGAACGCGCCGTGGCTGCTGACCAACCTGTTTCTCTTCCAGTTGCAGCGCCATTCCGATCATCACGCCGAGGCACGCCGGCGCTACAGCGCCCTGCGGCACCACGATGATGCCCCCATGCTTCCGGCGGGCTACCCGGCCATGATGCTGCTCGCGCTGGCGCCGCCCCTGTGGTTCCGGGTCATGAATCCCCGCGTGCATGCGTGGTACGGGGACAAGCCTGCGGGCGCCAGGGGCTGAGGCCTGCCTGTCCGCAGCCCGGGAGGTTGGGGAGTGCCGGACCCACACTTATCCCTGGCTTCCCCCCGACGGGGAAGGGACGGGCCGATGGCCCGGATCGCGGCAAGGGGGCGAGTGTTCAACGGGGGGGGCACGGACGACTTGACCCCGTCCGTCAGCGGTGTAGGCTTCTTTCCCGTCAGTCGATGGAGCGATGGTGCCGCGATGCCGATCAAGACGCGAAGAACCGACGCTGGGGGCTCTGGGGATCTGGCGCAGGGATTCCGGACCCGTTTCGAACTCGTCCGCGCCTGCGACGAACCGTTGCGGGAGGCCAGCTACAGGCTGAGGCACACCGTCTACTGCGAGGATCTGGGTTTCGAACCGATCCAGGAGGATCGTCGCGAAACGGACCGTTACGACAGCCATGCCCAGGCGCTCCTCATGCGGCACGTGGGCACCGGAGAATTCATCGCCGGCGCGCGCCTGATCCGGACGCCGGCGGATCGGCCGGACGAGCTTCTGCCCTTCGAGGTGATCTGCGAGGAAACGCTCGACCGGTCCCGGCTCGCGCTCGAGGCCATCCCCCGCTCGGAAATCGCCGAAGCTTCACGCCTGTGTGTGATTTCCAGGTTCCGCCGGCGCGAGGGCGAGGCCCCGGTGCCCGCGCCGCTGGCGGAGCGGGATTTCGGGGATCACCTCTTTCCCCGCTTTCCCTACATGATCATCGGGCTCTATCTCGGCGTGGTGGCGATGGCCCAGCTGGAGGGCGCGCGCCGGCTCTACCTGCTCACCGAACCGAAGCTCGCCGAACATCTTTCGAGGCTCAACGTGGCGGTGGTGCCGGTGGGTACGGCCGTCGAGCACCGCGGCAGAAGGATTCCCTCGGTGATCAACGTGGAAACGCTCGTGGCCGGGCTCGACCGGTTCGTGCGGCCCATGTACGACGAGGTGGTGCGCCAGCTGGCGCCAGCGGACTCCCGGCAAGCGGGCGCGTGAGCCGCGTCGCGGCCCGCGGCGAGCACGCCGGGGCCTGCATGACCGCATGATTGAACGGGTGAGGATGCAGTCATGCAGGCCTGCCTGCAATGTTCTGGACGGTCACGGCTCCGAAGCTGTCGAAGGCCAGCGATGACTCGCGGACCGAGTGCGTCTGCACTGATATGCCCGACGCGCACGCCGCCGCTGCAGGCGTACCGGTGCGCAGTGACTGTTCGCCATGCATCGCGCTTGCGTCATCGCGTGACGACCCCCGACAAGCCGCCGCCGATCAGTGCGGCCACGTCCAGCAGCACACCCGGCAGCGCGACCCCGTCCGGACCGGCAAGGTACCGGGGCTGCCACTGAGGGTCGAACTTCTGCTTGAAGGCGCGCAGGCCCTGGAAGTTGTGGAAGTGCTCGCCGTGGCGGTAGATGAGGGTACCCACCCGATGCCACAGCGGCGCCAGCGGGTGCGCCTCGAGTCCGGCCAGCGGGGCCATGCCCAGGCTGAAGCGGCCGTAGCCCGCGTGCGCGGCCCGTGCGCTTGCCCGGGCCTGGGCAAGCGAGGCCTCAGCCATGGCGAAGTCGCTGCCCGTCGAGCGCATGGCCTCGAGCTGCTTGCGCGTCGAACGAACCTGCGAGTCCGCCAGGGCGACCTCCCTGCGCGAATCGTCCGGTGCCGCCTGACCGATGAATCCATTCCGGAACAATTCCTCAGTGCGGCGCAGTTGCGACTTCGCGTTGCCCAGGTTGGTTTCCGCCTGGCGCAGGGCCTGCTCTGCCACCGGTGCCTACAGGTCTCGCAACTGCCGCAGGCGCGCCCGAGCCTGCGCCACGGCACCATCCGCCTGACTCGCGACCGCACGAAGTTCGGCCGACTCGAGTTCGATCAGCAGGCTGCCGGCTGTCACGATCTGACCTCCTGCGACCGGGATGCGCGCCTCGGTACCAGTGATCTGGGCGCCAAGGTCCACGCGGTTCGGGGCTTGAACCCGGCCGCTCGCGACGATGGTCTGAACGAAGTCGCGCTGCGCGACGGTCTCGATCGCGACCCGCGGCCCGAGCCATCCTCGAACTGCGATCGCCGCCACAGCCAGTGCCGGAATCACCGCGAACGCCACCATCCACCCATGACGGCGCAGGAACGAGCCTGTCGTGTTGAACGCCCCGGTCATGTCAATTCCCGGCAAGAACGGGATCGAAATCGAATTCGCGCAGCACAGCCACCCTCGTGGACGCTCCGTTTCGCTCGACGTCGGACTCATGGACGTCTGTCAAGTCCGACGCCGCTCGCCGAGTGACAGTTGCCTGGGCGCGCGGGGTCGTTGCGCGCTCGGGGAGGAGATAGCATGGCGCGTAGTCAATCCGGCCTGGACGATTTCGCTCAACGTTGTGTGCGGCAAGGTGTGCAGATTGGTGATCCGGGGCACTGACATGCGCGCCGTGCGGAACCCACCCCCATCCTGTCCTTCCCCCTGAAGGGGAAGGGACCTGTCTGGTCGGGCATGAGGGCGGGCGGGTGGTGTCGGGTCGCGGACGCGCGCTCGGGCCCGCAACCGCTACCCGCGGGAAATCCGCTCGATGAACCAGAAACTCCCAAGGCCGCCGATCAGGTACGGCGGCAGCTTCCAAAGCCACGGCGGGGCGCTCCACCGGCTGCGCGATGTCCAGGCTCGGCTCGCGGCGAGGGTGGCCAGCATGGTGCCGATGCACAGCAACTGGCCGAGTTCCACCCCCACGTTGAAGCAGACCAGGGCGGTGGGGATCGCCGTCCGGGGCAGACCCGTCTCCGCGAGCGCTGCGGCGAAGCTCAGCAACTGGCTGAGTTCCACCCCCGCGTTGAAGCAGACCAGGGCGGTGGGGATCGCCGTCCGGGGCAGACCCATCTCCGCGAGCGCCGCGGCGAAGCTCAGGCCATGCAGCAGGCCGAAGGCGAACGCGACCAACCACGGACGTTGGGCGGTCAGGCTCGCCTCGCCCTTGCGTACCCGGATGATCTCCATCCGGCGATTCCGATCGGGACAGGCGGCGCGGCGGCGATGCCCGAGAGACGGCGCGAAGGAGGCGGGTGTGATCAGGTCATCGTGGGCGGCGGGGCATCAGTCGGGCGGGGTGGAGTGGGCGTCGGTCGCCGAGACGTTCCTGAAGGGCTCTCTTCATGGAGGTGCCGGCCTGATGCGACACGCATCGGCCAGCCTTGCGGGAGCCGACCGGAACACGGGACCGCCGTGTCGCGAACGAACCTCCGCGCATCGAACGCGGCGATGGCGTCCCCTGCCGCGCGGCGAGGAGGTCCATCGCCCCACGGGCCGCCCCCGTGGGGCCCCGTCATTTCATCTCTTCGACATCCGGCAGCACCCAGGTGCGATCGAAGTAGGGCTGCGTGGGCCCATAGAGGCGGAAGTACGTGAACCAGCCCCGCCCCGGGATCGTCCTGATCCAGTTGCTCGCCGGCCTTCCCTTCGGCGCGCGCGGGCCGAAGTACAGGTCCACCGAGCCGTCCGCATTTTTCACGATGTCGTCGCGGGACGAGCGGTCCGGTTGCAGGCCGGTGTCGACGAAGCAGCGGGTTTCGTTGTCGTAGACGGTGAAGGACCAGAATTGGGCCACGGGTGCGTCCGGTGGCACGCGCAGGTGATAGGTCCGGCTCCCGTCCAGCCAGCGCCCGGCCTTGTCGCGCGTGGCTTCGAGGTACACCTGGCCGAAGCCCACCGTGCGCCCCATCATGCCCACGGACACGCCCACTGCCTCGTAGAACCAGGACGCGCGTTCGTCGAATTGCGTGTGGTGCGGTGCCTCCTGGGATGTTTCCTTCAGGAACAGCGAGATGTCCCACTGTTTCCCCGGCCATACCTTGACCCCGGAGAACCGCTTCTCGTAGGCGATGGTGCGCGCCATGGCTTCGCCGGTCCGTGCCGCGTCGATCAGGATGCGCTTCTGGCGCGCGTCGGGCCTGAAGGGCTTGCCCTTCTCGATGCCCAGCGGCTGGAGCATCCCGAGAATCATCCGGTCCCGTTCGTGCACCGGTTCCTCGTCGATCACGCGGGCGAGTTCCTCCCAGTAGGCCAGGCCTCGCGGCTGCTCGCCGCTCCACTTGCGCCCGGCAGGCGAGACGTGCGGCGGGGCAGGTGGATTGTCCCGCTGGCTGTAGGGATAGATGCGCATGGCGGCCATCGCGGCCAGGGCCTTCTGGCGGTCGGGGTCCAGCACGCGCTGGCCGATGAAGACGTTCACGGTGGGGGACCGAACCACGAAATATCCCTCGGGGTTCATGTCCGGTTCGCCCGGGCCCAGCACCAGATACCTGCCGCCGGCGCCCTTGTCCGGACCCGTCTGGCCCGTGTCGGTGATGGGGCGCTGCCAGAAGTCGGCGTCGCCCCCTGCCGTGGGACCTGCGGGGATTTCCACCACCAGCGGCCCGGATTCCCGCAGGTTCGGGAAGGCCATGAGGTACGGGGTCGTGGCGTTCGCGGTCAGGAGGCCGAGCTTGTCCTGGAAAGTGAGGTAGTCCACGTAGTCCAGGTTGCCGGCGCCGAACTTTTGCCGCTGCTCCTTCTGCCACTGGACCATCCCCATGAGGGGCAGCGCGCAGAGGTAGGCCTGCGAGGCGCGCTGGAAATCGATCTGGTCGTACAGCGCTTTCGCCGTGCGATCGGTCGGATACCCGTTGCGCAGCTCGATCTTCCCGGCGGCCGACTTCACGGTGCCGGTGGTGGGGAGATGCTGTGCCCCGGCGGTGGGTGCGGCGAGGGCACTGGCCAGGACGAGGGTCAGCCAGACGGGGCGGAACGGGGTTTTCATCGGTGGGTTCCCGGTGGGTGGGGGTGGATCACTGCAGCGGTTCGATGTCGCCGGGCTTCCAGCTTCGGGTCATCGCGGTTTCCGTGGGTCCGTAGAGACGCAGGATGGCGAAGTAGCCCTTGCCCGGCACCGTCGCCAGCCAGTTGCCTTCCTTGCCCGCCGGCGCCTTCGGTCCGAGGTACAGGTCCGTGCTGCCGTCGGCGTTCTGACGGGGCCGGTCACGGGAGCCCAGGGACGGAAACGGCTGGCCGTTCGCGAGCCCCGAGGCGTTCTCGGCCTCGTAGAGCGTCACGGACCAGAAATTGGCCGCCGGAATATCGGGCGGCAGGGTCAGGCGATAGTTGCGGCCCCCCGACAGGCCGGTGCCGTCACTGCCGTTGAAGGCGATCATGTACATGGCCCCCTTGCCTGGAATCTTCGAGAGCATGCCCGGGCTGACGGAGTAGTAGTTCGTGAAGAACCAGATGCGCGCGTCCAGATCCAGGTGCCCGCCGGCGACGTTCTGCCAGGCCAGGTTCAGCGCCGTGCGCGGACCGGGCGGGGTCACGTTGTCCAGCGGATTCACCCACTGCCGGTCGGCATACATGCGAAGGGATCCCCCGTTGAGGGTGTCCGAGAATCCCTGGACGCGGCTCATCTTGTAGCCTGTCCGCGCTGCCCGGTCCAGGATGGCCCGGGTTCGGGCGTCCGGAGAGAAGGGCTGGCCCTTCGCGATGCCGATCGCCGCCAGCAGTCCCAGGGAATCCGCATCCGCCAGGTGGGGGCCTTCGCTGTCCACCAGTTCCTTGAGGCGATCGAAGGCGCTGCCGTCGCGGAGCGGGAGCATGTCGACCGGGACGCCCGAGGCGTCGGGGAAGCGCATGGCCCGGGCGCGCGCTTCGCCATTGAGGGGGTAGATCCGCGTCTTTTCGAGCAGCGTCACGGCCGGGGTCAGGTTGGCCGAGTCCTGGTAGAACCCCCGCAGGAAGATGAACACGTTGTTGGTGCCCGAACGGTACACGTGGTACCCGCGCGGCACGGGACCCCGGTAGCCGGGCGGCAGCAGGAGGAACTTGCCCCCCTTGCCCGCATCCGGGCCCGGCAGGCCCACGTCGCCCGCGAACGACCGGCCGTCGATCACCGGCCCCGGGATGGGCCGCTGCCAGAAGTCGAGCAGAATCCCCTGGAGCATCGGCGGGGCGTCGAACACCATGGGCCCGTCACGGCCGAGGTCGACGTAGCTCATGGCGTAGATGACATCCGAATTCGGCGTCGTGACCAGGGTGCGGGCATCGAGACGCTGCTTCCAGATGGGCAGCACGTGATAACCGTCCCCGAAGGCCCGTTCCGAGCCCACCTGCATGCCGAGCGTGTTGAGGAGCGGCAGTGCCCAGAGGTAGGCCTGCGTGGCCCGCTGGAACAGCAGTTCGTCGCGCAGGGTCTGGGCGGTCTCGGCAGTGGGGCGGTTCTCCGCGAACGGCAGATCGGCCAGTTCGTCGAAGCGCGAGGATTGGGCCCAGACCGGGGCGGCGAAGAAGGCGCCTAGCAGTCCGGCGACGGCGAAGCGGGCGCAGCGTGCGAGCATCGGGGAAATCTCCTCTGGTGGCGATCGGGTGCGGTGCAGCACGCAGACGCCTGTCGCACGCTGGCGGGCGGAGGATACGGGAAACCCGTCGAAGTGCAAAAGGCAACCGCTGGTCGTCACACCGGGCGCGCGGTCCTGCGACTGGCGTGGCAGGCCCGACAGCAGGTCTGACCCGGGCCCTGACGCAGGGATGAGGCGGGGTCGTGGGCCATTGGCCGGGCGCGGGGACGTTGCGCCGGTGGCAGAGTGGGTCGCTCTCGTGGTCGCGAGCGTTGCAGGGGTGGCCAGGAGTGATGCATGGACGACCGAGGGCGTCGCGCGCGGGGTGGAGGGCGTTGCGCTGGTGGCCCCCCACCCCCATCCTGTCCTTCCCCCTGAAGGGGAAGGGACCTGCTGCGCAGGGCGTCGCAGATGAACAGGCGGCACGATGTGACCAGGCAACGGTCGCGCCCCCCTGCCAACCATCTGGTCGCTTCCCCTTGAGGGGGAAGGACAGGACGGGGGTGGGTGAAAGGAACGGTCAACCGCGCAGACCCAACCCACTCCCCCGCTCCTCGGCAGCAGGTCCCTTCCCCTTCAGGGGGAAGGACAGGATGGGGGTGGGTGAAAGAACCCGGCGACGAAGCCGCCCCCCCTCACTTCCCCATTTCCCGGCAGCAGGTTCCTTCCTCTTCAGGGGGAAGGACAGGATGGGGGTGGGTGACGAAAGCGATGGTGAACCACCGAAGCCATGCCATTTCCACGGTCCCGTGGAGCGGTTTCGCCCGAAGGGGAAGGGGCCACGAGGCGGGCGGCGCGCGATGCCAGACGGTTACCGCCATCCGGGTAAACCGCTCCGCCGGTTCACGGACCCTGGCCCCGTGCAGCAGGTCCCTTCCTCTTCAGGGGGAAGGACAGGATGGGGGTGGGTGACGAAAGCGATGGTGAACCACCGAAGCCATGCCATTTCCACGGTCCCGTGGAGCGGTTTCGCCCGAAGGGGAAGGGGCCACGAGGCGGGCGGCGCGCGATGCCAGACGGTTACCGCCATCCGGGTAAACCGCTCCGCCGGTTCACGGACCCTGGCCCCGTGCAGCAGGTCCCTTCCCCTTCAGGGGGAAGGACAGGATGGGGGTGGGTGAAAGAACCCGGCGACGAAGCCGACCCCCCCTCACTTCCCCATTTCCCGGCAGTAGGTGCCTTCCCCTTCAGGGGGAAGGACAGGATGGGGGTGGGTGTCGGCACCAGACCCGATCGATACGACCCGACCCCGGGACGCGCGCCGCGACCCCGTGCGAACCGGGCAGCGGGTCTCGCCCCCTGCCGAGGGGCGACGGACGTGACGGGCCTGCAGCCCGGCTCACGCTGGCGGGCACTCAGAACACGAAGCTTTTCACCAGTCCGAGATCGCCGATCTTCCGCAGTGGGACCCGGAAGGTTTCCCGCCTTTCGGCCGCGGTGTTCTCCTGGAAGACGAAGGTCACGGTCGCGGTGACCACGTCACGTTCGCGGGTGGACTCGTCGAAGTGGTAGCCGCCCGCGCCGAAATTTCCCCAGTAATTGACGTACACGTGGTACGCGCCGCGCGGCGGGGCCGTCATGGAGAACATCTCCGGCCCGGGCCCATCGACGCTGTCCACGTCCAGGCCACCCCCGTCCGACAGCACCGGCCGCGCCCAGAAGGCGTGCTGTCCGTCCGGCGTGATCACGTGGAGGTCCACCTCGGCCTGACTGTCGTCCCAGCCGAGCACGATGCGCAACTGCGCGCGGGGCGCATCCCGGTTCGCTTCGTAGACCTGCACCCGCCGGCGCGCCGACCCGTCGGGCGCGCGCACCTCGACGCTGTTCGAGCCGGGTGCCAGCGCATACGGTCGCGCGAAGCGGCCGCCCTCGCCGGTGTACAGGGGCATGGGATTGCCGTTGACGATCAGGGTCGACGGTGTGTCTGTCCGGGGGGGCAGGACCGCGCCGCGGATCAGCGTGCGCCGCCGTTGCGTGCCGCGATCGATGAGGGCGGGCGGATAGGCCACCGCCGTTTCGTCGCTGCGGTCCACGAGGCCGCGCTGGTTCCATCCGGCGCGTGGCGCATCGAGCGTGACGGCGGACTGGCCCCAGGCGACGAGGGGGGCGAAGGCGATGGCGGCGCAGACGACGCGTGTCTTCATGGATAGGCGAATGACCGGATGAGGGTGAGTTCGCCGGGGCGCCGCAGGGGCACCCGGAAACTCTGCTGGCGTTCGTGGGGCGTGTTTTCCCGGCTGATCACGGTGACCTGGGCGATGGTGACCGGCGCGGGGCCGCTGGCGTCGTCGTCGCCGGAGGATCCCAGGGCCGCCGTAGTAGTTCACCCAGACCTGCCAGGCGCCCGGTTGCGGCTTGGGGTGAGCGAAGATTTCCGGACCGAAGCCCGTGGTCACGTCCACGTCGAGCGCGCCTCCCGACGGGGTGACGCGGTTCCCGTACCAGGTGTGCTCGCCCGAAGGCGAGACCACGTGCAGGTCCACGTCGGTCGCATCGGTGTCCCAGGACAGGACCACCCGGAGTTCGGGAGGCGCGGACACGGGGGTGGCGTCGAAGAACTGGCGGCGCACCCGCCTGGCGCCCTGGCGGATCTCGACGCTGTTCGAGCCCCTGCCGAAGGCGTAGGGGCGGGAGAACGCCCCTGTCTCGTCCAGCATGAGCGGCGTGGCCACGCCGTTGACGACCAGTGTGGCGACGCGTTTCTTCGCCGCGGCGATGCGGCCGCTGATCAGCGTGGCGGCATCGGCGCCGACGGTGTTGACGCCCGAGGCCGGGTAGTTGATCGGTTGCACGAAGGTGCTGCCGCCGGAGGGGGGCTGGTGGCGCCAGCCCCCGCGCGGCGTGTCGAGGAACGCCTGGGCGAGTGCGGACGAAGCCAGTGCCACGCCCGCCAGGGCTGCGGCTGCGGGGAGGAACTTCATGGTGTCTCCAGTCGGCGGGCGACCTGTTCGACGAAGCGTTCGTCGCGGCCGCGCGGGTGGAATCGGAAAGCCAGGTGCAGGTACTCGTGCGCGATGGCCACGCGCTCGTCCGCGGTGCGGGCGCCGCGCACGTAGATGCGCAGTCTCGCGGCGTCCGAGTACGGGTTGCCGTGGTCGAGGGCGCAGGCCGTGGGCAGGCTGGGCGGGGGATCGAAGCCCGGCTCGGCCGCGAGCGACGCCTGCCAGCGCGGCATCGCGCGCGCGAGCCAGCGCTCCACATCCTGCAGGCGGCGGCAGTCGCGTTCGCCGTCCGCCGTCGCGAGCGCGCTGCCCGGAAAGGCGTCGGAAAGGAGGGTGTCGAAGCCTGCGCCCGACCGTCCCGAGGCCACCGCGTCCCGCCACGACAGCACGCCCGGCTGGGTGGTTTCCAGGCGGTAGCCGGGCGAGGCACCGGCCAGCAGCAGCCCGTCGCCGAACAGCGCCACGGCGCGGGCCCGGGCCGTGGCCGGATTCGCGCTCACCCGCTGCGCCCGGGAACTGTCCTCCACCCGGTAGCAGCCGCTCTCGAACCGGGCATTCTCGAGCAGCCAGCTGCGGGCCACGACGGCCAGGGCCCGGGCGGCCTCCGTCTCGGCGGGGTCGGCTTCCCGGTCCACGACGCGGGCCACGTACTCGGTGAGCCCCAGCCGGCCGGTGATCCGCACCCGGCCGTCCCGGGTGTCCAGCGCCAGATCGCCCGTGCTCTCGAAGACCAGGACCTGACCGTTGTCGAAGCGCACGCGGAACCGTCCCGCCAGCGTGCCCTCGGTCGCCGGCGACCCCTCGGGCAGCCGGTCCACGCCTGCGACCGGATAGCGCGAGAAGAAGTCCACCACCACGCACGGTTCGTCGGCCGGTGCCCGGGTCAGGGGCGGCAGCACCCGCGCCACGGTGGCAGCGTGGGTGCGCAGCACCTGACGGCTCGCGCCGTCGGCCGCGAACCACACGGGCAGGCCGTCCACGCGCCAGCCCGCCGCGCCGCCCCAGCGCTGGTCGGGCGCGGAGGGCAGCGCCCAGGTGAAGGTCTTCACCCGCAGCGAACCGCCCAGTTCCGGCAAGGCGTCGCGACCATAGCCGGCCGTCATCACGGGCAGCAGTGCCCGCTCCGCCGCCCGCCGCGCCCCCGAGGGAACGGCCGCGAGCGATTGCAGGATCTGCGTCACCGGCGCCTCCGTGTCCGGGCCCAGGCGCTCGAGGTCCGTGAGCCAGGCCGGCTCGCCGCCCGTCCGGGCAGACCAGAAGTCCCGCCAGGCTGCGGGTTCGATGCCGAGGCGCCAGGGCGCGAAGGCCAGCCCGCAGGAGCGGGCCAGGGCGGTGTCGAGCGTGACCGAGCTCCCGGGTTCGCAGCAGTATTCCTCGCCGGCGAGGCGGTCGGCGCCGCAGCGGTAGGGGGGCGATTCCAGCCGCTGGTCCGCCGCATAGGCGTACACGAACAGCTTCCACAGGCTGCCCAGCGGCACCTGAGCCGGCACGACACCGTGGGTCTGCACGGTCGTGCCGGGCAGCCAGGCCACCGCGAGTTCACCGGCCAGGGCAACACCCGGAGCCAGGACGACGGCCGCCGCGGCCAGCGCGCGAAGCAGCCGCCGGATCATCGGATCTCCAGGACCCGGCCCGAGGCCTCGAGCGCGTCGGCGCCCGGGGCGTACATCCGGGTGAGCCGCGCGGGGGGCAGCACGTAGCGCCCCGTCTGCGAGAAGCGTACGAGGTGGCGCAGCACCGTGCGCCCCGCCACCGGTTCCACCGGGATCGCGTAACCGAAGGCGGTCGGCTGATGGCGGGCCAGTTCCAGCGGCTGCGCCTCGGCCGATCCGGCCGCGGCCAGGCTGATCCCCCAGGTGGTGCTCTCGACATCGGCACCGGGCGGGAGCGGGACCTCCACCAGGCCGTATCGCACGGGAGACTTGCCCGGTTCGAGCACGATCTCGTCGAGGTACAGGTCGCCGGTGCCGAGGGGGGCGCGGGCGCCGACGGGTTCGAGGGCGAAGGCGTCGTCCTTGGTCCTGCGGACCCGGTAGAGCGTGCGCGTGACCCGCACGGACGCGTCGCGCTTGACTGTCTGCGTGCTCGTGAACTGGACGACGGCTTCCACGGCCCCCGCCGCGCCGGTGACGCGCAGGGACTTCGGGGCCGGATCCGTGCTGGTCCAGCGCCACACCGTCTGGCCGCTCGGGCCGGTCTCGGCCACCCACGGCGCGGCCAGCACCGGTTCCGGGTCGCGGCCGCCGGCCAGCTTGCCCTGCAGCGCCTGGTCGACCCAGGCGAGGGTGATCGCCCGTTCCATGGTGGGCATCTCCGCCCGCACCGCCGCCAGGATGCCCGGCGCCTCGGTGGCGGGCAGCCGGCCGGTCAGCAGCAGCAGGGCCCGGGCCGCGGGCAGGCCGCTTGCGCCCAGCGTCGCGACGGCGGCGTCGCGCTGCGCAGCCAGGGCCTTGGGCAGAACCAGCCCGAGATCCTTCGCCAGCAGGTCGGCCAGGCCGACGGCGAGCGCCCGCGAGACCGGCGCATCGGGCGCTGCCAGGACCGCGCTCGTGCCCTCGGGCAGTGGCGCCGGCGCGGCCCGGCCGGGCGCCGCGCTCTGGCCCAGGGCGTCGAGGAACGCCTGGGTCTGTTCCTTCACCGGCAGCCCGATGCGCTGCATCCAGTGCAGCACCAGGCCGCGCTGGACGGCCGGCAGCGTGTGACCGCCCTGGGCGTAGGCGTCCAGCAGCTTCTCCCAGTGCGCCCTGGGCAGCTCCAGGCCGATCGCGCGGCTCGCCATCCAGTCGGCATACCAGGCGTAGGGCGTGAGCCAGGGGTCACCCACGGTCTGCGGGCCCCACCAGGTGAACCGCCCCTGCTCGCCCGCCAGATAGGCCAGCCGCAGCCGGCTGCCGTTCAGCTGCTGGCGCAGCCGGTCGCCGGCACGCCGGTCCTGCGGATCGATCACCTTCAGGGCGAGCGCGTTGGGGATCATCCGGCTCGCGGTCTGCTCCACGCAACCGTAGGGGTAATCCAGCAGGTCGTCGAGGATGCGGTAGAACTGCGCCCGGGCGGACGACACGAACCGGACCCGCACGTCGCGGGCGTCCGGCGGCAGGGCCAGGTCGGCCCCTCCGCCCGTGACGGGCACGGCCAGGGTCTGCGGCGCCATCCAGCCGGCAGGCCACTGGCGCATCCGGGTGTCCAGGGAGTCGACCACCTTGCCGGACTGGGACAGCAGCACGCGCAGATTCACGTCGCCCCCCAGTTCCCGCAGCGGCTCGGCCACGAAATTGGCGCCGGGCTTGAGCGTGAGGGGTGTCGCGCGCCGGCCGGCGATGCCTTCGATGGTCAGCTCCGCCTGCTGGTCCGTGGCGGTCTGGTTGA
This sequence comes from Betaproteobacteria bacterium, assembly GCA_037141795.1. Taxonomy (GTDB): domain Bacteria; phylum Pseudomonadota; class Gammaproteobacteria; order Burkholderiales. The sequence goes on along the minus strand of JBAXBV010000033.1, from coordinate 5,509 downwards.
AGACCGCCAGGGAGGCCACCGGCGCGTCGCCGCGGCGCATCCAGGTGGGGCTGGTCCACTTCACGTACAGCGGGCGGTCGGCCCGCACCCAGGCGGTCTTCTGGCCCACGTTGCCCTGGGCGTCGAAGGCCCGGCCCGTGATGCGCCAGCGGGTCAGCGCGTCGGGCATCCTGAAGGAGAACCGTGCCACGCCGTTGGCGTCCGTGCGCAGTGTCCCGTTCCAGTAGGCCGTGTCGTGGTCGTCGCGGCGCGGGCGCTCCAGCACCTTGTCCCGGCGCTGCTGCACGCTGCGGGCCTCGGGGGCACCCTTGCTGCGGTTGACGGCCAGGTCGTAGCCGATGAACGCGAGGCTCGACGAGGTGCGCACGTTGTTCCGGCGGAAGTGGAAGAAGAAGTCGTGGATGTCGGGCGCGATCTCCGGCTGCAGCACGTAGATCATCTCGTCCACCACGCCCACCGCCAGCATCGCCTCCACGGGCTTGCCCGCCAGGGTCGCGGTGACTTCCACGTCCACCTGCTCGCCCGGGGCATAGACCGTCCGGGCGGGTTTGAACGCGAGTTCGATGCGCGGCTGCTCCACCTGCAGGCCGTGGTTCTGGAACACGTAGTCGCCGTTGCGCACCGCCGCCACCGAGAAGGTGATGTTCGGCGCGAAGGCCTCGTCCACCGGCAGGCGGATGCGCCACTGCGTGGGCGACAGACGTTTCGCCTCGGCCCAGCGGGATGCGCTGAGGAGCCCGGTCTTCTCGATGCGGTCGCGCTCCAGGGTGAGGAGGGCGTCTTCCGTGGGTTCGGGGAAGGTCACGAGCAGCTCCGCCGTGTCGCCCGCGCGGTAGCGATCGCGGGCGCCGACGATCTCGATGCTGCCGGCGGGCGCCTTGTTGCTGCCCCCGCTCACCCAGTGGGACGTGGCCCCCACCACGTTGTTCCGGTCGTCGCGCAGCTGCACGGTGTAGGTGCCGGGTTCGGCGAAGGCGATCTCCACGCTGTCGCCCCGGGGCATGGGCCCCGATGCCCGGCGGCGGTCCTCGAGCCGGATCCATTCCCACTGCGAGGGGGCGGAGGGACCGGGGGTCACGGCCGCCACCGCAAAGGCGACGGTCGCGCCCGGGGCGCTGAAGCGCTGGGCCGCCCGGAGGGTGTAGGCGGCGAGGCTGCGCTCGATCAGCAGTTCGCGGGTGGTCCGGACGCGATAGGCCGCGCCGTCCGTGGCGAAGGCCGTGAGCACGTAGCGGCTCGGGTCCGTGGCGGCGGGCAGCTCGAAGGCCGCCTCGCCGCGCGCATCGGTGCGCAGGGACTCGGTGGTGAGCTTGACGGGGAACTGGCCGCCGTAGCGCAGGTCGCCGTCCAGCATGGTCAGCTGCTGGGCGCGGACCGAGAGCTGCACGTCCGCGTTCACCACGGGCTTGCCGTCCGGGTAGTGGAGCTGCAGCTTGCCGCGTACCGGCTCGTTCGTGCGGAAGTTCGGCTTCGCCGGCACGAGCGTGATGTCGAAGTGGGGCTTCTGGTAGTTCGCCACGCGGAAGGCGGCGCTGTAGCCGCTGCCGCGCCAGTCGAAGCGCAGTTCGTAGCCGCCCGCACCGGCGTTCTCGGGCAGGCGGAAGCTCGTGTCGCCGCCGCGCGCGGGGTCCAGCACGAAGCGCTGGCGGGCCACCGGGGATCCGGCGGGGTCGAGCACCGTGAGTTCGATGTCGCCGGCGGGCACCGGCGCCGACTCACGGGCGGACTTGAACTCGCGGCCCACGAACTTCACGAACACCTCGTCGCCGGGGCGGTAGAGCGGCCGGTCGGTGACGGCGTAGATCTTGGCGTCGTAGATCTCGCTGTCGTAGTAGAAGTTCTCCGAGATGAAGACACCGCCGGCCGGGTCGGCACCGTAGACGAAGCTGCGCTCCGGCGCGGGTTTTCCGAGGCGCGCCACGCCGGAGGCGTCCGTGCGGCCCGAGGCCAGCACACCCACCCCGTCCGTCCACGCCACGTCGACATTGCGCACCGGCGAGCCCTTCGTCCGCTGCGCGGTCCACACCACCATCTCCGAGGCGGCCGTCTTCGTGATGGCCACCGTGTCGGACACGAACACCACGGTCGTGGCGCGGTAGCCGCCGGCGATGGCTTCCACCAGATACAGGCCCGGCGCGAGGCGGCCGAGGGGAATGTTGACGTTGCCCTCTACCGGCGCGATGAATTCGCTGCTGCTGCCGGCAAGCGCCACCTCGCTGGGCGGTGCGATCGCCTTTGCGGCGTGCACCGGATAGCGGAATTGCCGGACCGGGTCGAAGCCCTTGAGCGGCGCGTACTGGCGCGTCGGCGTGAAGGGCGTGGGCGCGTGCAGGCCCGGCGGCGTGGCCAACGCCGGCGCCTGGCTCGTCACGGCCGAGCGCGCATCGGCCGAGAAGATCGCCCGCCACTGTGCCCTGGCGGCCTGCGCCCAGCGATCCCAGACGTGGGCGACGGCGTTGCCCGGGCCCTCGGCGGCCTCCGGTGCCTCGGCGCGGATGCGGCGCAGGTTCTTCTGGCGCTTCAGGAAGCCGACGGGGTCGGGCACCCGGTACAGGGAGACGTCCACGCCGCCGTAGGCCGCGATGCCTGCCATGCCGTCCCGACCCGAGACCACCTCCAGCCGGACCGAGGCGTTGTCGGTGCTGCCGAAGGATTTGTCCGAAAGCAGGAAGAAGGGCTCGCCCGGCAGGGGCTGGTAGCCGCTCGGTGCGTAGTCCGCGCGCCCGGAGGGCGCGGCCACGAGCAGTGCCAGCGCGATCAGCGCGCCAGGAAGCGCAGCCTGTAGACGCCGAGAAAATTGGGATTGTCGGGAACGGGATGCCATCGGCTGTCCTTCCACGTGAGGAGTTCCTGGGGGGAGATGGCGCGCAGACCGTCGTCGCGCGCATCGGCATGTCCGGTGTGGTAGGCCACGTAGCGGCCGGTCCAGACCATCAGGTGCTGGTCGTCGCCCTGGTCGAAGAACAGCAGGTCGCCGGGCTGGGCGACCTCCAGGCTGCGGGAGACCAGCACCGTGTTTTCCTGTACCAGTTCGAGCGCGCCCACGTAGGCCGCCCGGCTGCCGTCGGCGCGTTGCCACCGGTTGCGAAGGGACCGTTGCGGGTCGGTGAGCTGCAGCGGCGGCGGCGTGGGGGCGCCGATGCCCGTTGCGCGGCGCCACTTGTCGTCGTGCTCGCGCAGGGATTCGTGCACCGCATAGCGCACGAGGCCCGCGCAGTCCCGGTGCAGCCAGCGGTTCGACGGGCCGCGCGCGATCTGCTGATCGACGATGCGCACCATCCACCCCCGGAAGGCCCGCGACTGGCCGGCGTCCAGCATTTCCTCCGGCGCGAGCGTGCGGTCCGGCGCGGCCGCGGCGCTCCCGGCGAGCAGCATCACGGCCGCTGCGAGCAGTCGCCTCACTCGGGCAACGCCTGCCAGTCGAGCGTGCGCCAGCCGTCGGCGCCGGCTGCCGGCGACAGCACGGCCCGGTGGGCCGGGTGGCGACCGGCGGCGGCCAGGCGGGGCAACAGGGTCCGCTCAGCCACGGGGCGCAGCACCGGCTCCTGCCCGGCCGGCAGCATTTTCGAGACCTCGTCGCGCGCCAGCGTGGACAGGGCCGCGGGGGTCACGAACGCGAACAGGGCCCCGGATTCCGGCAGGGTCGTGGCGAGGCTGGGCCGCCGGCGGGCGAGGGTTTCTATCGCCGCGTCCACACGGGCTGCATTGGGCGAGAAGAGGAGATACCGGCCGGCACGTGCCACCGTGACGGTCGTTGTCCCCGGCGCGGGCAGGCCCTGCTCGTCGACCGAGCCGAAGGGGACCTTGATCACCTGCTGCCAGCGGCGGACGTCGGGCGTGCGCTTGCGGGTCTTGTCGGCGGCCGGGACTTCGCCGCGCAGGGCCCATTCCACCAGCGCGGCGATCGCCTTGTCGTCGGGGGGGCGCTTCCCATCCACGCCCGCCACGAACAGGGGCGCCAGCAGGCCGCTTTCGGCATACCAGCAGGCGAGGACCGGGCCGTCGAAGCGGCCGGCCAGCGTCGACGCGTAGGCAGGATCCAGCGACTCGGCCGCGCGCAGCGTCGCATCGCCGGCGCGCCAGTCGATCGGCAACTGGGCGCAGGCCGCAGGCCGGATGGGTGCGGCCTCCCAGGACCGGCGATCCGCCACCAGCGCGGCGCCGGGCGCGGAGTCGTCCGTCAGCACGTGGGAAACCCATGCACCGTCGCCGAAATCGAGCCGCGTCGCGAGCAGGGCGGGGAAGAACCGCTCGTATCCGAAGCCCAGCGCCGAGGCGCGGAGGAACAGGCTGTGGGCCGATGGCGCGTCACCGGCGCGGAACGACCGCTGCCAGGGCGTGGGGGAGGCTTCGGCCGGTCGGGTCATCAGTGCCCGGACCACGTCTGCCGATTCCTTGCGGGGCTGGCGCTCCGCGTCGAGCACCAGCCCGGGATCGGAGAAGACCAGCACCCGGTCGCCCTGCGAGGCGAGCAGCAGGGTCCGGTTGGTGCGCAGCCTGAGCGTGTAGAGGGCGATGCCGCTGTTGTCGGCGGGAATGCTGCCCGCCGAAAAGACCTGGCCGTCTGCCGCTGCCACGGCGGCGAGCGTTTCGAAGACGCGGCCCAGGGCCTTGCGCTCCGTGGCCAGCGCCCAGTGGCGCAGGGCACCCTTGTCGTCCCGCCAGAGGGCGACCTGCGCCGGGCGGTCCAGGAACCACCGAACGAGTTCGTCCGACCAGTCGAGGGATCGTTCGTAGGAGATGCGGCGAACCGCGCCCTCGATGCCCAGCACGTCGGGATGGGACTGGTAATAGAAGAGGAATTCCTCGGTCAGGAGGTCCTGGGCCAGGGGGAGCTTGAGGGCATCGCGGGGCAGCGTCGCCAGGCTGCGGGTCATCAGCAGCGCGTCCGGGCGTCCGAGGTTGGCGGATTTCGGCACCGTGGCGCCCGCGTATTCGGCCCAGCCCGGGCTCCAGGCTCCGGCCAGGGCCAGCACGCCGCCCAGCGTCGCCACCGCAGCCATCCACCGCAATCCACGTTTCATGTGGTCATCCCCGATGAGAAGACGGGCCTTGCCCGGTTGATACCAAGAGCGACGTCGCCCGGCCGGGAGGCCGTGGCCCGGCAGGGGGGGGCTGGCCCGCGCCTGCTGGGGCGAAATGGCTTACCATGCGCCGTCGCGACGGGGTGGTTGAAGCCCTGTCGCTCGAGAAAAGCGGAGCGGGCTGTCCGGTCCCCGGATCGGTAACGGCGGGCGCCGGGCGGGCTTGAGGAAAAGACGCCCGCGAAGTCGCCGCGACGTGCGCCGGGGCGGTTGTGGGGGGCGCTCTCTTGACCCACCCCCATCCTGTCCTTGCCCCTGAAGGGGAAGGGACCCTTGTCGTGAGGGTGTTGGAGATGTGGGTGCGGCGAGGCGCGGGTGGGGCCGGGGTCTGGGGTGCTTGTGTCCGTGGCCCACCCCCATCCTGTCCTTCCCCCTGAAGGGGAAGGGACCCTTGTCGTGAGGGTGTTGGAGATGTGGGTGCGGCG
>JBAXBV010000032.1:0-34112 GCA_037141795.1 Betaproteobacteria bacterium | reverse complement strand
GATCTCGCGCTGGGACACGCCCGCCTGCTGGGCGCGGATCCGGTCGACCGTGACGTCGAGGCGCGGCTGGTCGAAGGGCTGGTGGATGCGCAGGTCCGCGATGCCGGTCACGAGCCTGAGCTTCTCGAACAGGGACTGGGCGAACTTCCGGTTCTCGGCGATCCGGTTGCCCACCACCTGGATGTCGATGGGCGCGGGCAGCCCGAAGTTCAGGATCTGGCTGACGATGTCTGCGGGCAGGAAGTAGAACATGACGCCCGGGAACTGCTCGCGCAGGTCCGCGCGGAGCCGCCGGATGTGGTCCGCCGTGGGGCCGTGTCCGGGCCTGAGGGAGATCAGGATGTCGGCGTCGGCCGGTCCGACCGTGCCCGAGTTGTTGTAGGTGAGGTTGGTCCCGCTGGAGGGGAGGCCGATGTTGTCGAGGATGGTCTCGACCTCCCCCGGCGGGATCAGCGAGCGGATGCGGGCTTCCACGAGATCGCACAGCCGTGCGGTTTCCTCGAGCCGGGTGCCGGTCTTGGCCCGCAGGTGCAGCTTGATCTGCCCGGCGTCCACGGACGGGAAGAAGTCCCGCCCCAGCCAGGGTACCAGGGCCGCGGTGGCCAGGCAGGCGCCCAGGAAGAGGGCGGAGAAGCCGAGCGGCGCGGCCAGTGCACCCTGCAGCAGGCTGCGGTAGCCCGCGCGCACGCGGGTGAACCGCCCCTCGAACCGTTCGTGCAGCCGCGTCCAGACCGTGCGGCGAGCCGCGTGGCCGGCGGTCCCCGAGTGATCGCGCAGGAGGTAGCGCGCGAGCGTCGGCACCAGCGTGCGCGAGAAGAGGTACGAGGCCAGCATGGCGAACACCACCGCCAGCGCCATGGGCACGAACAGATACCGCGCCACGCCGGTGAGCAGGAACATGGGCACGAACACGATGCAGATGCACAGCGTCGACACGAAGGTGGGCACCGCGATCTGGCCCGCGCCCTCCAGGATGGCCTGCTCCAGCGGCTCGCCCCGCTCGAGGTGCTGGGTGATGCTCTCGATGGCCACGGTGGCGTCGTCCACCAGGATGCCCACGGCCAGCGCCAGCCCGCCGAGGGTCATGATGTTGATGGTTTCCCCCAGGACCGAGAGCAGGCCAAGGGAGGCGAGGATCGACAGCGGAATCGACACCGTGATGATGAGCGTGCTGCGCCAGCTCCCGAGGAACAGCAGGATCATCAGCGCGGTGAGGCAGGCCGCCAGGATGGCCTCGTGCACCACGCCGTCGACGGCCGCCTGCACGAAGAGGGACTGGTCCAGCGCCGTCTGGATGTCCAGCTCGGGGGGCAGGCCGGCGCGGATGCGGGGCAGTTCGGCCTTGACCCGGCGCACGATGTCGAGGGTCGAGGCGTTGCCGTACTTGAGGATGGACAGCAGCACCGCCCGCTGGCCGTCGCGGCGGACCACGTTGGTCTGGGGCTGGAAGCCGTCGCGGACGTGCGCGACGTCCCGGATGAAGGTGGTGCCCGCCGGCCCGGTGCGGATCGGCAGGTCGTTCAGCTCCTTCACGCTGCGGGCGCCGCCGTTCATCGCCACGCCCACCTCGAGCGCGCCGAGCTTGATGGTGCCGGTGGGCAGGATGGGGCTCTGCTGGGACAGGGTGGTGACCACATCCTGGGGCACCAGGCCCCTCGCCTGCAGCAGGCGGGGGTCGATGTCCACCATGATCTGCCGCACCTTGCCGCCGTAGGGGGTGGGCAGGACGGCGCCCTGCACGGTGGCCAGCTGCGTGCGCATGAAGCTGTTGGCGAGGTCGTTCATCTCGTGCTCGGCCAGGGTTGCGCTCGACAGGGCGAGCTGCAGGATCGGCACGGTCGAGGCGCTGTACTGCAGGATGAGCGGGGCGCTCGCGCCGGGGGGGAAGTTGTTGATGACCGTCTGGGACATGGCGACGATCTGGGCCAGCCCGGTCTGGATCTCCGCGCCGGCGTGGAAGAAGACCTTCACCACGCCCACGCCGTTGAAGATCTGGGATTCGATGTGCTCGATGTCGTTGACCGTGGCGGTCAGTCCGCGCTCGAACTGGGAGATCATCCGGCCTTCCATCTCCTCGGTGGCGAGGCCGTTGTAGCGCCAGATGACGCTGACCACGGGAATGTTGATGCCGGGAAAGATGTCGCTCGGGGTGCGCAGGATGAGCAGCGGTCCGAGGATGAGGACCAGCAGCGCGAGGACGATCGACGTGTAGGGGCGGCGCAGGGCCAGCTGGACGAGCCACATGGTCAGGGCTCGCCGGAGGTCGGGGGAATCGCCGGGCGGTCGGTCATCGGGGGTCGCGGGGAGGGCGGCGGGCGCCCTGGGTTTCCAGCGCCCGGATGATAGCAAGCCTCGTCGGGCGGGCCACGGAGCAGGGCCGGGAGGGACCGGTCAATCCGCGTGTTCCTGCGCCTCTTCCTCGGGGTCGTTCCACAGGAGGTGGGCCTCCACCATGAGCCGGTAGCGGGTTTCCTCCGCGTCGATGCGCGCCAGGGCGGCGGACAGGCCGGATTCGAGCGCGAGGCGCCGCGCGATCAGCACGTCGTTGAGCGACGCCTCGCGCAGCTGCCAGGACCGGGTGATGGACGCCGCGTTGCGCTGCATGCCGTCCGCCGCCGTGCGGGCCCTTTCCCAGGCATTGAAGGCGCCCTGGGCCTGTCCGTACATGAGGGCCACGTCCGCGCTCACCCGTTGCACCACCGCGGCCTCCTGGCTGGCGATCGCGGCGGCCTGGGACCGGGCCACGTCGGCGCTCGCCTGGCGCGCAGCCCCGGGCAGGGGAACGATCACGTAGACCCCGGCCACGTGGTCCGAGGCGCTCCGGTCGGTGGCGATCCGCACGCCGACGGACGGATCGGGCACGCGCTCGGCGGCGGCACGCTTCGCGAGGATCAGGCCCCGTCTCGAGGCGGCCCGGGCGACGCGGATCTCGTCGTTGTGCACGCGGACCCGCTCGATGAACCAGTCGAGCGTCTGGTCCATCGCTTCGGGCCGGCCGGTCCGGGCCAGCGGCGGTGGCGTCACCGGCGGGAAGGTGCGCTCGACCGCTGCCCGCGCGCCCTGCTCGCGGCCGCGGAAATTCTCCACCACCGCCTCGGCCTGGGCGGCCGAGGCCTCGGCGAGGTTCACCTCGATGCGGGGCGTGTCGCCCGCCGCCGCGCGCCGGGCGCTGATGCTCACCTGCTCGCGCAGCGCCTGCGCCTGCTGTTTCCAGAGTTCGAGCTGCACGTTCTCGCGTGCCCAGCCGAACCAGAGCCGCAGCAGCTGGCGTGCGGCATCGCACCAGGCGCTGTAGGCGACCCGCCGGGCGAGCTCGATGCTCTGGTCCCCCAGTTCGAGGTCGCCCCGTGCCTTGCCCGGGAGACGGATGCCCCGCTCGACGCCCACGTCCAGTTCCGGAAAACGGCCGTTGGGGATCGAATGACTCTGGTAGCCGCCGCGGACGGTGAATTCGTAGGGCCCGGCCTGCAGCCGGCGCCGGGTCGCCTCCTCGGTGCGCACGCCTTCGCGGGCGACCCGTACCGGCGGGTGATCGGTCAGGGCCTTCTCCACGGTCGCGAGCGGCGGCAGATCCGGCGCGGGCGGGGGGCTCTGGGCGAACACTCCGGTGGCGGCAAGCAGCAGGGCGGCGACGGCCGTCCGGGTCATGGTGTCATCTCCAGGGGTGCGGGCGCGGATCCACCTGGCGGGCCGCCGAAGCGGCGGTACAGCAGGGGAAGGATGAGCAGGGTGAGCGCGGTCGAGGTGACCAGCCCGCCGATGACCACGATGGCCAGGGGTTTCTGGATCTCGGACCCGGGGCCGGTGGCGAAGAGCAGGGGCACGAGACCGAGGGCCGCGATGGCGGCCGTCATGAGCACCGGACGCAGGCGGCGCATGGCGCCCTCCCGCACGACCCGGTCGATGGGCAGGCCGTCGTCCCGCAGCTGGTTGAAGGTGCTCATCAGCACCACCCCGTTGAGCACCGCGATGCCCAGCAGGGCGATGAAGCCCACCGAGGCGGGGACGGACAGGTACTGGCCGGAGCCCCAGAGGGCGAGGATCCCGCCCACCATGGCGAACGGGATGTTGGCGAACACGAGTGCCGCCTGCACGAGGGACCCGAAGGTGGCGAAGAGCAGCATGAAGATGAGGGCGAGCGCGATGGGCACGACGATGGCGAGGCGGGCGGCCGCCCGCTGCTGGTTCTCGAACTGGCCGCCCCAGGTGATGTGGTAGCCCTCCGGCAGGGCGATCTTCGCGGTCACGGCCGCCCGGGCGTCATCGACGAAGCCCACCAGGTCGCGCCCGGTGACGCTCGACTGGACCACGGTGTAGCGGAAGGCGTTCTCGCGGTCCACCTTGACGGGTCCGTCGACCCGGGTGAGGCGCGCGAGCGCCGACAGCGGGACTGCCCGCCCGTCGGGCATGACGATGTTCTGGTTGCCGTAGAGCGCGCCCGAACTGCGCACGGCGCTCTGGCCGCGGACGATGAGGGGCGTGCGCCGCGCCCCCTCGATCACCGTGCCGACGCGGCGCCCCTCGAGCTGGATGCGCAGGTCGGCCTCGATCTCGTCGACCGTGAGCTTCTGGTGACCGGTGGCGAACCGGTTGATGTCGGCGCGGAGATACTGCACGCCCGCATTCGACCGGGTGAAGACGTCGCGGTTGCCCGGGATCGTCTTGAGCAGCGCTTCCACTTCCCGGGCAAGCCGGTTGAGGGTATCGAGGTCGGTGCCGAAGATCTTCACCGCGAGGTCGCCGCGCACGCCGGTGAGCATCTCCGCGACCCGCATCTCGATGGGCTGGGTGAACGTGAAGCGCACGCCCGGGAAGGCCTGCATCACCCCGCGCAGGGCTTCGATGATGTCGTTCTTGTCGGCACTGCGCCAGGCTTCGCGCGGCTTCAGCACCATGAAGGTGTCGGTTTCGTTGAGGCCCATCGCATCGAGTCCGATCTCGTCGGCCCCCGTGCGGGCGATCACTGCCGTGACCTCGGGCACCTGGGAGAGGATCGCCTTCTGGATGCGCAGGTCCAGCGCGTTGCTCGCATCCAGGGAAATGGACGGCAGCTTCTCCACCTGCATGATGATGTCGCCCTCGTCCATGGTGGGCATGAAGGTCTTGCCCGTGGCGAGATAGGCCGCCACGGCCACGCCGAGCAGGCTCGCGGCCACCGCAGCCACGATGCCCGGATGACCGAGTGCGCGCTCCAGCAGAGGTGCGTAGAGGCGTTGCAGCGTGCGCACGAGCCACGGTTCGCGGTGGGCGCCTCGGCGGAGCAGGACCGAGGCGGCCACGGGGATCACCGTGAGCGCGAGCACCAGCGAACCCGACAGCGCGAAGACGATGGCGAGCGCCACCGGCCGGAACAGCTTGCCCTCGAGGTCCTCCAGCGCGAGCAGCGGCAGGAACACGATCACGATGATCACGATTCCGGAGGTGACGGGTCGCGCCACCTCGCGGACGGCGTCGAACACCACCTGCAGCTTCGCGCGGGTGGGCGGCGCGTGGGCCAGGTGGCTCACGACGTTCTCCACCACCACGACCGCCGCGTCCACCAGCATGCCGATGGCGATGGCGAGCCCGCCCAGACTCATCAGGTTGGCGCTCATCCCGGCCTGGTCCATCAGGATGAAGGTGACCAGCGCCGACAGGGGGAGCGTGATGGCCACCACGAGGGATGCCCGGGTGTCGCCGAGGAACAGCACGAGCAGGACGACCACGAGCACGATGGCCTCGAGCAGCGCCCGGGAGACGGTTTCCACGGCGCGCCCGACCAGCTGGCCGCGGTCGTAGAGCACCCGGGTCACCACGCCCCGCGGCAGCTGCGGCGCGATCTCGGCGAGCCGTTCGCGCACGCCCTCGACCACCTCCCGGGCATTGGCGCCACGCAGGCCGAGCACGAGACCCTGCACGGCCTCGCCCTGGCCGTTGGCGGTGACGCCGCCGTAGCGGGTGAGGGTGCCGATGCGGACTTCGGCCACCTCGCCCACCCGCACCGGGATCGCGTTGCGCTCCGCCACCACGATGGCGCGCACGTCGTCCAGGGTGCGGATGCTGCCCTCGGCCCGCACCAGCAGGGCTTCCTCGGATTCCGTCAGCCGGCCGGCGCCGTCGTTGCGGTTGTTGGACTCGAGCGCGTGCTGGAGGTCGGCGAGGGGGATGCCGCGGGCGGCGAGCGCGCCGATGTCGGGCACCACCTCGAAGGCGCGGACGAATCCCCCGAGGGAATTGACGTCGGCCACACCCGGAACGGTGCGCAGGCGCGGGCGGATCACCCAGTCGAGGATCGTCCGCCGTTCCGCCAGGGACAGTCCGCCGCCTTCCACCGTGAACATGAACATCTCGCCCAGCGGCGTGGTGATGGGGGCGAGTCCGCCCGCCACGCCCGGAGGCAGGTCGCCCAGCACGCCGGCGAGGCGCTCGTTCACCTGCTGGCGGGCCCAGTAGATGTCCGTGCCCTCGGCGAAGTCGATGGTGATGTCCGCGATCGCGTACTTGGATACCGACCGCAGCAGGCGCTGCCGGGGGATGCCCAGCATCTCGATCTCGATGGGGGCGACGATGCGGGACTCGACCTCCTCCGGCGTCATGCCGGGCGCCTTCATGATGATCTTCACCTGGGCGGTGGAGACGTCGGGGAAGGCGTCGATGGGCAGGGTAAACAGCGCCCGCACGCCGAACAGGACGAGCAGCAGGGTCGCCGCGAGCACCAGCAGCCGCTGCTGGAGGGAAAATCCGATGAGGCGCGTCAGCACGGGTGTCTCAGCGGCCGGCGTCGACGAGACGGGCCTTGAGCGCGGCGACCCCGGCCACGGCGATGCGGGCGTCGGCGGGCAGGCTGGCGGCCACGACGGCGGCCTGGCCACCCTCGTTGACGAGGGTGACGGCCACCGGGGTGAACCCGCCCGCGCTGCGCAGGAACACGTACAGCCGGTCCCGCGCCCGGGCGAGGGCGCTGGCGGGAATGCGCCACTGGGACGGCGCCTCGCCGGCCAGGGTGACCGCGGCCTCCACGTACTGCCCCGGCTTGAGCCGGCTTGCGTTCGTGGTGATGAGCGCGCGCAGCATCACGGTCTGGCTCTCGGGCGTGACCCGCTTGCCCACGGAGATGATCCGGCCCGAGGCGTCGGCGGCCGGCACCCGAACCCGGGCGCCTTCCCGCACCCCGGCCGCCCGCGCCAGCGGCACCTGGATCTCGAGCCACAGCGGGTCGAGCTGCGCGAGCTTGTACAGGGGGGTGAAGGCCTCCAGCCGCTGACCAGCCTGCGCCATCTGCTCCACCACGACCGCATTGACCGGCGAGGTCACGGTCACGCTGCTGGAGATGGCGGCGCCGCCGCGCAGCCGGTCGATGTCCCGGTCGGTCATGCCGGACAGGCGCAGGGCGTGCCGGCGCTCGGCCAGCAGGGCCGAGGCCTCCACATGGCCCGCCCGGGAGGAAAGCAGCCTGCTCTCCGCGATGAGCCCGTCCGCCGCGAGCTTGCTGTCGCGATCGAGGCTGGCCTGGGCGAGCTGCAGCTGGGTGGCGGCCTGCAGATATCCCCGCTGGGCCTCGGCCAGCGCCGAGCTCTGCATCCTCGCCAGGACCTGTCCGCGCCGCACCGGCTCATTGACGGCCACGAGGACGCTCTCCACCAGCCCCGGCAGGGGCGTGCTCACCACGTGCAGCTGGTTGTTGGGGACCATGACCTCGGCGGCGAGCCCCGCCGTCTCGCTGGTGGCCTGCGCCTCGGGCGCGGCGACCTCGATGCCGAGGGACTGCATCTGCCGGTTGTCGAGGCGGATTTCCTGCCCGTGGGCCGCAAGCGCCACGGCGGACACCAGCAACGAGCGCCAGGCGGTTTTCAGGAGGGGCATGGGGTCCTCGAGGGAAGGGTGAAGGCGGGGCACCGGAGTTGCCCCGATGGCACGGTGGCGGGCGAGCCGGTGCGGCAACTCCGCCCGGTCGCGGGTTCAGGCGGTCGCGGGAGGGCCGACGGGAAAGGGCGGTGCGGCGTCGCGGCGTCCGGTGCGGACGTTCCGTGGCGAGGGGAGGCGGTGCAGCGACAGGCGGGCCGCCGCGGCCGGGTGGTCCGGGGCCGGTGCCGTGTCGGCCGCGCAGCCCGCGGCGCCGGGTTCCGGTCCCGAGATCTGGGTCTGGGCCGTGATGAGCATCCCGCACCCCGGTCCGACGCTCGCGGCGGGCGACCCGTTGATCGCGAGGGCAGCGGGGGAGGTGCCATCGGGGAGATGGATGCCCGTCAAGATGTCGGGCACGGGCTGGACGTGAGCGTGCAACAGGGGCGCCCAGGTCTGAATGACCGTGAAGAGCAGCAGGAGTGCGAGGGTGGCCAGGGCGCGTTTCGGTGGCACGGGGACGATGGAAGCTTCTCGCTTGATCTCGGCGACCCATTCTGGCACAAGGATCCGGGGTTTCCAATCCGGGTTTCCACGAGGTCGGGGAGGTTCGGGGAAGCGCCACGAAGGAGGGGGGCGCATGGCGCCGGAGCGGCTGAAGTCGGCCATCGTGGAGCAGGGGCGGGCGCTGGGTTTCGATGCCATCGGCGTGGCCGGGGTCGACCTGGCCCACGCCGAGCCCGGACTCGCCGCCTGGCTCGAGGCCGGGTTCCACGGCTCGATGGACTACATGGCGCGCCACGGCATGATACGGGCGCGCCCCGCCAGCCTCGTGCCCGGCACGGTGTCCGTCATCAGCGCCCGGATGAACTACCTGGCACCCGGGGCCCGGCCGGGCTCTGCCGTTCTGGAGGACGGCGGGGCCGCCTACGTGGCGCGCTACGCGCTGGGACGCGATTACCACCGGGTGCTGCGTGGCCGCCTGCAGCGACTCGCGGACGGCATCGCCGCGGAGGCGGGACCCTTCGGTTACCGGGTCTTCACCGACAGCGCCCCGGTGCTGGAGGTCGAACTCGCCCGCGGCGCCGGACTCGGTTGGCGGGGCAAGCACACCCTGCTGCTCAGCCGTGACGCGGGGTCGTTCTTCTTCCTCGGGGAGATCTATACCGATCTGCCCCTGCCCCCGGACAGCCCGGCGAGCGAGCACTGCGGCAGCTGCACCCGCTGCATCGACGTGTGCCCCACGCGGGCCATCGTCGCGCCCTGGCGCCTCGATGCGCGACGGTGCATCTCCTATCTCACCATCGAGCACGCGGGCAGCATTCCCGAGGCGCTGCGGCCGCTCATCGGCAACCGGGTCTACGGTTGCGACGACTGTCAGCTGTTCTGCCCCTGGAACCGCCATGCGAAACCGGCGGGCGTGCCCGATTTCGCGGTGCGCAACGGTCTCGACGACGCCACCCTGGTCGACCTCTTCGGCTGGTCGGAGTCCGACTTCGACGAGCGACTGCGCGGCAGCGCGATCCGGCGCATCGGGCACGAACGCTGGTTGCGGAATCTCGCGGTGGGGCTCGGGAATGCTCCGGCCCGGGAGGCCGTCATCGCCGCGCTGCGTGCGCGCTCCGACCATCCCTCGGCCCTGGTGCGCGAGCACGTCGCGTGGGCCCTGCGCCGCCAGGAGGCCCGGCGCGCCGGGGCGGAGTAGACTCGCGCCACGGAAGGACGGAGGGCGCGCGGATGGGGCGGTACAGGATCACGTTCGGCAGCGGGGGCCAGGTGCGGGAGCGCGGCGTCTTCGGGACCGCACTGGCGATCGCGGGCGGCGTGGTGCTGCTGGCGGGTGCGGTCGTGTTCTCGGTCGTCCTGCTCGCGGTGGCCGCGGTTGCCGGGGTGCTGGTGGGCGGTTACCTCTGGTGGAAGACGCGGTCGCTGCGGCGGCAATTGCGCGAGCAGGCGGAGACCCACCCCGGCGCCGGGTCGCAGCCGGGTGGAATCCCGCGGGACGGCACCGTGATCGAGGGGGATTTCGTTCGCGAGCGGGACACCGGTCCCCCGCCGAGCTGATCACTGGTAGCGCAGGGCCTCGATGGGCTTGAGCCAGGCGGCCTTGCGCGCCGGGTAGTAGCCGAAGAAGACGCCCACGACCGATGCCACGGCGAAGGCCAGCACGACCGAGCCGGCGGTGACCTGGGTGTACACGCCGAAGGCGTCGGTGGCGAGGGCGGAGCCGCCCACGCCCAGCAGGACCCCGATGACGCACCCCAGCACCGACACGATCACCGCTTCAAGCAGGAACTGGGCGAGGATGTCGCGCCGCCGTGCCCCGATCGCCATGCGGATGCCGATCTCCCGCGTGCGCTCGGTCACCGACACCAGCATGATGTTCATGATGCCGATCCCCCCCACCACGAGCGACACGGCGGCCACGGCGCCGAGCAGGACCGACATCACCCGCGTGGTCTGGGCCTGCACCTCGGCCGCGGCGCTCATGTTGCGCACGGTGAAGTCCGGCTCCATGCCATCCTGGATGCGGTGGCGCTGCCGGAGGAGGGAGACGAGGTCCTGCTCCGCGTCGGGCATGAGCTCGTCCGAGGCCGCCTGGACCATGATCATGCGCACGCTGTTGGGGAACTGGTTGCCGAACACCTTGCGCTGTGCCGTGGTGAGCGGCACGAGGACGGTGTCATCCTGGTCCCGCCCGTCGAAGCTCTGGCCCTTCGGGCCGAGCGTACCCACCACCACGAACGGCGCGTTCTGGATGCGGATGGTGCGGCCCACCGGGTCCTCGTCGCCGAATAGGCGGCCCACCACCGTGGCGCCCAGCACGGCCACCCGGTTGGCCGCGCGCACGTCGGCGTCGGTGATCGGGTCTCCCTGGCGCAGGTCCCAGCCGCGCACCTCGAGATAGCTCGGCGTCACGCCGTAGACCTGCGTGTTCCAGTTCGTCGAGCCGTATACCACCTGTGCGGAGCCCGGCTGCAGTGGTGCCACGTCGGCCACCGTGGACAGCTCCGTCAGGGCGCGGGCGTCGGAGAGCGTGAGCGTCGGCACCTGGCCCGCGCCGGAGCGGACGCCCGAGACGGTGGTGAAGTTGGACATGACCACGAGCAGGTTGCTGCCCATGGTGGCGATGGTCTGGCGCATGATGACCTGTGCGCCCTCGCCGATGGCGAGCATCAGCACCACCGCGCCCACGCCGATGATCATGCCCAGCATGGTCAGGAACGTTCGCAGGCGGTTGGCGCCCATGGCCCGCCAGGCTTCCGCGAGGATGGCCCCGATCACGGCCGCGCGGGCTCCGCATCCGGGCGCGGCACGGGCCCGTCCTGCACGATGCGCCCGTCCAGGAAGCTCACCAGGCGGTTCGCGAACCGGGCCACATCCATCTCGTGGGTCACGAGCACGATGGTGATCCCCTCGCCGGCATTGAGTTCCGCGAACAGCGCCATGATCTCGTGGCTCGTGGCGGTGTCGAGATTGCCCGTGGGCTCATCGGCCAGCACGAGGCTCGGCCGGTTTGCCAGCGCCCGGGCGATGGCGACCCGCTGCTGCTGCCCGCCGGAGATCTGGCTGGGGCGGCGCCCGGCCTGCTGGGCGAGCCCCACGCGGGCGAGGAGTTCCCGCGCGCGCGCCTCCCGCGCCGGTTTCGGCATCCCCGCGTACACCAGCGGGAGGGCGACGTTGTCCAGCAGGGACGCCCGGGGGAGCAGGTTGAACCCCTGGAACACGAAGCCCACGAACCGGTTGCGCAGGGCGGCGAGCTGGTCCGTGTCGAGGGTCGAGGTGTCCCTGCCATCGAGTTCGTAGTGGCCCTCGCTGGGTGTGTCCAGGCAACCCAGGATGTTCATGAAGGTGGACTTGCCGGAGCCGGAGGGCCCCATGAGCGCGACGAACTCCCCGCGGCGGATCTCCAGGCTCACGTCCCGCAGCACGGGCTGGGGCCCCGCCGCCGTGTCGTAGTGCTTGTGCAGGCCGTGGACCGCCACGACGGGCGCGGAGGGCGTCCCGTCCGCCATCAGAACGCCCGCATCCGCTGGCCGCCGCCGCCACCGGGCGCCGCGCCCGGAGGCGCGTCGGTGACGCGGTTCTGCACGGCGATGCGGTCGCCGGGCTTGAGTTCGCCCTCGGTCACCTCGATGAACTTGCCATCCGAAAGCCCCACCTTGATGGGGATGGGCACGAGGGTGTCGCCTCGGATGACGTGCACCCGCGGCCCTGCGGGCTTGCGACCATCCCGGCCATCCGCCTTCGGCGTCTTCGGCGCCGCGGCACCGGGTGCACCGTTGTCGCGCGGCCGGAAGCGCAGGGCCGCCGTCGGCACCACGAGCACCCCCGATCGCTGATCGACCTGGACGCTGATGTAGGCGGTCATGCCCGGCAGGAGAATCAGCTCCGGGTTGTCCACCGCCACCACGACGTTGTAGGTGACGACGTTCTGCTGGATGATCGGGTTCAGGCGGATCTGCCGGATGCGACCCTCGAATTTCCTGCCGGGAAAGGCGTCGACCGTGAAGCCCACGGCCTGGTCGACGCGGACCTTGCCGATGTCCGCCTCGGCCACGTTGGTGTTGATCTGCATGCGCGAGAGGTCCTGCGCGATCTGGAACAGCGTGGGGGTCTGGAAGCTCGCGGCCACGGTCTGTCCGAGATCCACCTGGCGCGACACGATGACGCCCGAGACCGGTGACCGGATCACGCTGTTGTTCACGTTGGCGGTGTCCCGCGTCACCTGGCCGTTGGCGGTGCGCAGCTGGGATTCGGCGGCCTCCCGGGCCTGGACCGCCTGGTCGTGGTCCTGACGGGTCACGTACTCCCGGGCGAGCAGTTCCCGCATGCGTTTCTCGTTGGCCTGCGCGAGCTTGAGCGCGGCCTGGGCCTGTCCCACGTTGCCGCGGCTCTGCTCCACGGCTGCCCGGAACAGGGTGGGATCGAGTTCGAGCAGGATCTGGCCCTTCTCCACCTTGTCATTGAAGTCCGCGTGGAGCTTCTGGACGGTCCCCGAGACCTGCGTGCCCACATTGACCAGCACCACCGGGTTGAGGGTGCCGTTCGCGGTGACGGTCTGCACGATGTCTCCCCGGCTCGCTTCCTCGATCTGGTAGCGGTCTTCCAGCGGCTTCACCCGGGCCTTCTGCCAGTGGCCCCAGGCGAACCATCCGCCAGCGCAGAGGGCCGCCAGGATGAGCAGGCGCAGGGCGAGGGAGAGCAGTCGTTTGTTCATCGGGGGGCTCGGGGTGTGGGTCCGGCAGGCGCGGTGTCGCTGAACAGGGCGGGCTCGAGGGCGCCGATGGCGCGGGCGAGGGCCACCCGGGACACGTTCCAGCGCAGCCGGGCCTGGATCTTCTGGAATCCCGCCTGCACGAGCGCCGTCTGCGCCGTGAGGAGGTCGATGACGGTCCCGACGCCGGCACGGTACCGGCCGAGGGCGACCTCGTAGGACTCGGTTGCGCTCGTGACCAGGTCGTTCGCGGTGAGCAGCGCCTGCGCCTGGGAACGCATGTCCTGGAAGGCCCGCCAGACCTCGAGCGAGATGTCGTTTCGCAGGCGTTCGCGCACGGCGCTCGTCCTTTCCGCGTTCTCGCGGGCGCTCAGCACCCGGTAGGTCGTCTGGTAGCCGAGGAAGACGGGAATGGTCACGGTGACGCCCACCGCGCCGGAACGCGGATCGGCGCCCGGCGACACCGCCGCCGCGCTGGCGTTGGCGAACAGGGACACGGTGGGCTTGCCAGCCGATTGTTCGACCGTCACCGCCGCGCGCGCGGCGGCGAGGTTCGCGTCGGCGGCGCGCAGTTCGGGCCGGGCCTCGAGGGCGGTCTGGACCAGTCCCGCGACCGCCGTCTCGGCGGGTGCGGTCGGGTCGAGATCCCGGGGCGGGGCGAGCCGCAGCGGCGTGGGCGCCGGCAGACCCAGTGCCGTGGCGAGGATGCCCCGCGCCACGGCCGCGTCGCCTTCCGACTGGGTTCGGGTGAGGATGGCCTGCGAGTGCGCGGTCTGCGACTGCAGCACGTCGGCCCGGGTGGCCGTGCCCGCCTTCTGTCGGGCGCGTGCGGCCTCGAGGCTCTGGCTCGCGAAGGATTCGGCGGCCCG
This sequence comes from Betaproteobacteria bacterium, assembly GCA_037141795.1. Taxonomy (GTDB): domain Bacteria; phylum Pseudomonadota; class Gammaproteobacteria; order Burkholderiales. The sequence continues at coordinate 20,204 of JBAXBV010000032.1, read as the reverse complement.
GGCGGCGGTGACCGCCTCCTCGGCGGCGAAGAGCTGGAAGAAGGCCTGCCCGGCCTCGAGGATCACGGTCTGGATCGCGACGTTGTGGCTCCAGTCAGCGGCCAGGAGGGCCTGCCGGGATTGCTCGATGGCGGCGTCCCGGCCGCCGCCATCGAGCAGCAGGTAGTTGAAGGAGAGGGTTCCATTGGCCTGGTCGCGCCGCCCGGCGTTGAGCGCATTGCGCGTTTCGGAAGCCTGGGCCCCCAGTGTGCCGGTGACGGTGGGCAGCGTGGCCGCCCGTGAAACTCCCAGCTGCGCCGCCGCCACTTTCGCCGCGGACCAGGACTCGCGGGTCTTCGGGTGCCGGCACAGCGCAAGGTCGATGGCCGCCGCCAGGCTCAGCGGATCCGCGGGCGCGGGATCTGTCACGCACGGCGGGGCGGGGGTGCGGCTTTCCCATGGCGATGACGCGGAGGGCGGCCGAAGAGGCGCCGTGCGCAGCGGGTCGTCGCCGGCGAGGACGGTCGCCGGCAGGGGCTGCACCACGAACAGGAACACCACGCGCAGGACGTCGGCTCGGCGAAGGCCGATCAAGGCTGGACTGACTGCCATCTGGCGGAGGCTGGTGCTTGCATGACCCTGTGGCTCGGTGAGACCGCACCGGTCTGCGGGCCGGGCGAAGTGCGGATGCTAGCCGAATCCCGCCGCGACCGTGCCGGTGTCCGTCCTGGGACCGCCTTTCCTGCCGCCGGGTTCGCCTCGCTACCGGCACTGGCGGGAAATGCGCTCGCGCAGGGCGGCGAGTTCCCGGGCGAACTGCTGGTCATCGTAGAACTGCCGCTGGCCGTTCGCGTCGAGGGTGGCCACGCGTCCGCCGCCTTCCATCCAGGCGAGGCGGCCGCGCAGCTGGCCGCAGGCTTCCCGCTGCGATTCCGCTTCCCTGCGGGTCTTCTCGGCGCGGAGGTCGGCCTCGGCACGTTCCACGCGACGCTTCTGGAAGTCCGTCTCCAGTTGCTGGAAGTCCGGCCGGGCGCCAGCGGCGTTGCCGGGTGCCACCGGCGGAGGCGGCCGAACCTTCTGGGCGCAGGCGACGCCGGGCGGTGGTTCGGTTCCGTAGTGGGTGGTGCCGTCCGCATCCTTCCAGCGGCAGATGTCGGCTGCCGCGCTGGCGGAAGCGAGCGCGGCGCACAGGCAGGGCAGGGTTCTGGAGAGCATGATCGAGCAGGGGTCTGATGACGGGACATGGGGATTATCGGCGGTGTGGCCCGCACCTGCAGGCCGTGCGCGCGCGCCGGTGGCGCATAATCACGCCACACCCGTCAGCGGGCGTGACGGTGGCTCAGACCAACGGATCGGGGGGAAGGATGAAACGCTTTGCAGTTCTTGCGGCAGCCGTGGCGCTGCTGGCGGCGGGGTCCGCTCAGGCGCAGAAGAAGTACAGCCCCGGGGCCAGCGACACGGAGATCCGCATCGGGCAGACCATGCCCTACAGTGGACCGGCCTCGGCCTACGGCGTGATCGGCAAGGCGGAGGCCGCGTACTTCGCGATGGTGAACGAGCAGGGCGGCGTCAACGGCCGCCGGATCGAGTTCCTCTCCCTCGACGACGGATACAGCCCGCCGAGGACCGTGGAGCAGACGCGCCGGCTGGTGGAGCAGGACGAGGTGCTGTTCATCTTCCAGTCCCTGGGCACGCCCACGAACTCGGCCATCCAGAAGTACCTCAATGCCAGGAAGGTGCCTCACCTGTTCCTTGCCACCGGGGCCACCAAGTGGGCGGATCCCCGGAGCTACCCCTGGACGATGGGGTTCAACCCCACCTACCAGACGGAAGCCCGGATCTACGCGCAGCACATCCTGAAGACGCGTCCCGACGCGAAGATCGCGCTGCTCTACCAGAATGACGACTTCGGCAAGGACTACCTGACCGGCTTCAAGGGGATGCTGGGGGACCGGGCGGCTAAGATGATCGTGGCGGAACAGACCTACGAGGTGACCGACCCGACCGTGGATTCCCAGGTGGTCTCCCTCAAGTCGAGTGGCGCGGATACGCTCCTTACCTTCGCAACGCCCAAGTTCGCGGCCCAGGTGGTGCGCAAGGTGGGCGAGATCGGCTGGAAGCCGGTCCACTACCTCACCAACGTTTCCATCTCGGTGTCGGCGGTGCTGCAGCCCGCCGGGCTGGACCGGGCAACGGGGCTGATCACCGCGGCCTACGCGAAGGACCCGACCGACCCCCAGTGGAAGAACGACCCGGGCACGAAGGCGTGGGAACAGTGGATGCAGAAGTACCACAAGTCGGGCAACCTCGAGGACGGCTTCAACGTCTACGGCTACACCGCGGCCCAGGCGATGGTGCATGTGCTGCGGGCCTGTGGTGATGACCTCACCCGCGAGAACATCATGCGACAGGCGGCCAGCCTGAGGAAACTCGAGCTGCCCATGATGCTGCCGGGCGTCACCCTCAGCACCAGCCCGACGGACTTCAACCCGATCGGCGAGATGCAGCTGTCCCGGTTCGACGGGAAGCGCTGGGTGCCCTTCGGGGAAGTGCTGAGCGGCCGGTGACGGCCGCGCCGGGCAGACATCGGGACGGCCGGCGCGGAGCTGGCACAACGGAGGAACGCAAACCATGAACGAAAGATTTCTCTCGGGTCGCGTGGCGGTCATCACCGGGGGCAACCGCGGCATCGGGCGGGCGACCGCGCTGGCGCTGGCCGGGGCGGGTGCGAAGGTGGCCATCGCCGGGCGCAACCAGGAAAAGCTGGCCGAAACCCTGGCGCTGCTGCACGAGGCGGGCGCGGATGCGGCGTCCTTCACCTGCGATGTGCGCGACGAGGCCCAGGTCAGGCAGCTGGCGGACGACGTGATGGCCCGCTTCGGCGCCGTCCACATCCTCGTGAACAACGCCGGCACGGCCATTCGCAAGAACGTGATCGACTTCACGATGGAGGAATGGCGGGCGCTGACCGACACCAACATCACCGGCGTCTGGCTGTGCTGCAAGTACTTCGTGCCCCACATGAAGGGTCGCGGCTACGGCCGCATCCTCAACCTCACCTCCATCATGGCCCACGTCTCGAGCACCGGCCGGGGGGTCTACTCGGCCACCAAGCACGCGGTCGCGGGCCTCACCAAGGCGCTGGCGCTGGAACTGGTGTCCGACCGGATCACCTGCGTCGCGATCAGCCCCGGTTTCGTCGCGACCGACCTGACCGCCCCCCTCCGGGCGGACGCGGCCAGGAACCAGGCGCTCCTCGACCAGACGCCGATGGGCCGCTGGGGCGAGGCGGATGAAATCGCCTCCCTCGCGCTGTACCTGTGTTCGGACAAGGCGGCCTTCATGACCGGCAACGACGTGCTCATGGACGGAGGGTGGTGCGCCCAGTGAGTCCGCCGCCGGAAGTGGTCTGCGGCGGTCTCAGTCGACGGCGGGCAGTTCGCGCCAGTTGATGCGCCGGGGGCTGGCCGTGCGGCCGTAGGATCCCTGCACCGACTTGGTCTGGCCCTTGTTGTTCCCGGCAATCAGGCGCCCGGTGCCATTCACGCTCATGAACCGCAGGTCGGTCACGGTGCCGCCCATGCCCGAGCAATAGCCGATGTTCACCGTCGTCGGGATCCCGCCGCTGACGGTGGTCTGCGTGAGCACGCTCTTGCCGGTGGCGATGTCGAGGGCGTAGATGCGGCCCTCGCCCGTCGGGTTGCAGGCGTCCGAACTCGTCAGCGTCGAGGCGAAGGCCACGACCCCGAAGAAGGGCGCCGAGTCAGTGACCACCCGCCAGCCGATGCCGCCGGTGCCAGTACCGAGCTCCAGTGCCCAGCCCATCTGGGTGGCCGACAGCGTGACACCGGTCAGCGTGTCCGTGAACACGGCCAGATTGGAGCGCTGGATGGGATGGGTGACGCCGGACGGAAGGGTCGACGCGCTCGCGAAGCGGAAGCCGGTGCCATCGAGGATCGAGAAGTAGTTCTGGGTGACCGTGGACACGATGTCGGATGTCGCGAGCAACCGGCCGGTCCCCACGAGCACGTAGCGCTTGCTGGTCTTCGGGTCCACCTCGATCAGGGGGCGGGTGGTCACGGGTACCGCGCTGCCGGTCCCGTTGGTCAACTGGGCGATCTTCGTCGGGGCGGGAAAGTCCCCGGTGGTGGCGGTGAGGTCGAAGCGCCAGAGGTTGCCGAGGAGGTCTCCCGCGTAGGCGGCATCCACGGTGCCGTCCGTGCGATCCAGGATGAACGTGTTCACGTGGGCGAGGCCCGCCGGGCTGGTGGTGGATCCCGCGCCCGTGGCGATCCTCTGGATCAGCGCGCCCGTCCGGGGGTTCACCACGAACAGGTAGCCCTGGCCATCCGTGTTGTTGTAGCCCGACGGCAGCAGCACCACCCAGCCGTGGCGTCGGGTCTTCGCGACCATGGCCTCGCCGAAGGTGTAACCCAGGTCCGTGTGGGTGAATTCCCACAGGACTTTCGTCTTCGCCGCGGCCTCGGTGGAGAAGGCGGACGGGTCCGTGATGTCGAGGGCGTAGTAGCTGCGCCCGCCCGACCCGAGTCCGCCGATCAGCACCGTCCGCCAGTCGGTCGTTCCGGTGCCGCCGGAGGTCTTGGTGAAGTCGAGGTCGAAGGCGACCGGCGTCGCGTTCACGAAGTTCCGGTGGCTGAAGGACGGGTTGCCCCGGGAGGCCAGGCCGTTGGTTGCCGGGGTACTGGTGGGGCCGGTGATGACGCCCGAGGGCACGTACGCGAAGACCTCCTTCCCGGCGTCGGCCCCGGTGAGCAATCCGTTGACCGCGTGCAGCATTCCGTCGTTGGCGCCGAAGTAGATCATGGGCGTGCGCGATGCCTGGGTCGTGCCCTTGAATTGCGCATACCCGGCGTTGGTGGTTTCGGAAAGCGGCAGCGCTGGCGGACCCACCGGGCGCACCCGGGAGCCGACGATGTCGCCCAGCAGCTTGGTGCGGCCGCGATAGGCGCGGCTGCTGGCCGGGTCCGTGGAGGTGTTCTCGTGCAGGCGCTCTCCCCGGAGGTAATTGACGTAGTCGGCACTGTCGTCGGTCGTGCGATAGGAGGTGTCGAGGGCGGTCTTTTGCGAGGTCGTGAGACTTGCGTGGCGGAATTCGATGCCCGCGCCAGAGCCGGGGTCCCAGGAGATGACGCGGCGTCCGGTGTTCCAGCCGGTGCCGGCCAGCTGGGTGGCGAGCTTGTCGCTCAGCGTCCAGGCCGTGGTCAGGGTCGGGTCGCCGGTGGTCGTGTCGAAGGCCACGCTGCTGGCGACCACCTCCCCGTTCCAGGTCACGGAGTCGTACTGGGCCGCGTAGCTGCTGCTGCCGCTGACCGCGACCTGGGGCAGGGAGTTGGAGAAGGCCGACGTGAAGGCCGTGATGGAGGAGGCGATCCGCTCCATCGCGCTGGTGAGGCCGGCCACCATCTGGTCGGGCCGGCCGGCCACGAAGTAGTTGTCCGGCCGGGGCTGGGCGGAACTGCCCAGGGTGTCGGTGTTGGTGCGCCACCAGGATTCCGGAAGGGCGGTGCTGTGGGTGTAGGGGCTGAAGCCGGAGGGAACCGTGAAGCCGCCGTACTTCGCGGCCAGGTAGAACTGGTTGCTGTTCTTGTAAGCCTGGAACTCGAGGATGTCGAGCCAGTAGGTCTGGATGGTCTGCCAGCCGAGGGTATTGGGCTTGGTGTTGTCGTCCGGCCGGATGTCCACCGTGTTGGCGTCGTAGGCCAGGCCGGAGAGCAGGGCGGAGTTGTTGCCGCAGCAGCCGTTGTAGGGGTTGGTCGTGCCCAGGGAGGATCCGAGCCCCTCCAGCGAGCCCACCTTGTTCGTGGCGGTGACGGCGTCCACCGTGGTGTCGGCGGTCACCTCGGCCGGCTTGGCCGGTTCGTTCGCGGTCGGCGTGCTGCCCGGTAAGTTCTTGTCCGCCCAGGTGTTGACGTCGCCGATGCCGAGGATGAAGTTGCGCTGGCAGGAATACAGGATCGGGTCGTCCCAGGTGGTGATGACCGGGAAGCCGTCGACCCATGTGGTCTTCGTGGTCGAGGAGGCGGAGCCCATGCTGGACCAGGCGGAGACATTGCCCTGGTTCTTGAAGTACCGGATGGCGGCGTAGTAGAGCTCGCTGATGTTGTCGTAGGTCTTGTAGCTGCCGGGGGTGATCTGGCCGAACTTGTTCAGGTAGTTCAGCACCCCGCTGTTGCTCACCGTGACCCCGGTCGCGCTGGTCGTGCTCGTGGCGTCGGCCGGGTCCGGATTGGTCTTCATCACCCCCGTGGAACTGTCCCATTCGGTAGCGGCGTTGTCCACCGCGTCGCTCCCCGGCACGGCCTGCTTCGGTCCGATGAATTTCTGCCGGGCCCGCAGGACCCCGCCATCGCGCAGGAGGTCGCTGTCGTTCAGGTAGGCGAAGGCGCTGAAGCGGATCTTCTCGGAGAAGCGCTGCATGAGCCCTTCGGGCTTGTAGTTGCCACCCGAATAGGCCTTGCAGTTGGATTCCAGCCCGGCGGCGGGGACGCAGACCCTGACCCGCACGCTGACTTCGTAGACGGTTGCCGCGTTGAAGGTGGCGGCCGGATCGTGGGCCGTGGGGGTGTTGTCGACGTTGCCGGTCCCGGAAAAGCGCATCCTGTTGCCGAGCCCCTGGATGCGCATCCTGAAGGCGGTCATGGAGAACGGGGTGGCGGCCGCGATGACCGAGGCCGAACTCAGCGTGCGGTTCGGGAAGTTGCCGGCGCCGCCCTGCCCGGACGCCCATGCCTTTTCCAGGATCGTGTCGGATGCCGTGTCCACCACCCGGTAGCCCCCCGTCAGCGCCCAGCGGAAGGGGTCGATGGTCTGCATGGTCGCCCAGTTGAGGAAGTTGCCGCTCCACCTGCCCGAGCAGGCGTGGCTGCTCGCGGCTCCGGTGGGATAGAAGTAGCGGCTGGTTTCCGTGGCGCTGTACTGGTACGCGTAGCACTTGTCCGGGTCGAAGTAACCCAGATAGGTGCTGGCTTGCGCGTAAGTGACGTCCGTGTGGGCGACGCTCACCGCGGTGGGGAATTCCACGGACAGGGCGAGCGCCAGGTTCCCCGGCACGGCGATGTTGCTGAACAGCGGCGCGTCGGCGAGCGGGACATCTGCGCCGGCGATGGCGGCGCAGCCCGCGAGCCAGGCGGCGGCCAGGCGGCGGAAGGTGACGGGCAATCCGGTTCTCACGGTGCGGTCATCCATGGTCAGAGGGCAAAGGTGGTCTGGAGGAAGGCCTGGGTCGCACGCGGCCCGTCCACCCGGATGCTGATGCGGTAGACGACCTGGGGCGCGACGGCGCCGCTCAGGGTCCCCGCGGAGTCCTCGGCCCGGATCATCTCGGAGCCGCTGCCCCCGGGCGGGATGCCGCCGTCGGCCTGCATGCACTGGGTCGTGCCGATCGTCTTCTCGTCGCCGGTGGTGTTGCACAGTCGATCCACCACGTAGCGCACGCGGATGCCCTGGTCGGCAATCGTGATGTCGTTCCCGGTTGTGGCGACGGTCGCGAAAGTCGTGTCGTCCAGCAGCGCCGTCGGAATCCCGCTGCCGTTCACCGGCAGCATGGAGGCCCGGTAGTTGCCGGACTGCAGGTGGTCGGCGCGCGCCGCCGAGGTGCTCAGGGCGCCGGTCGTGAAGGCCGTCATCACCTGCGGGACCGTGCGCTCCGCCTGGTTGACGAGGTCGCGCCGGAACGCCAGGTTGCCGGCGTTCACGAGGGACACGTCCAGGGAGCGGATCAGGGCCGTGGCGCTGATCAGCAGCAGCACGAGGCCGATCATCACGAAGAGCAGCACGACACCGCGCTCGCGGCATCGCGGCAGGTGGCTGCGCCGGTCGGACACGCCAGCGGTCACGGTCGGCCCCAGCCCGGACATGTCATCAGGTCACGGGGTGATGGCGGGGTGCCCTGCGAGGCAGGCGGTGCATCCCGCGCCAAGCCGATCGCCGGGCCTATCGGCGCGAAGCGGGGGCGCGGCATGACCGCCAGGCGACCGCCAGGGCCCGTGGAGGCCGACAGACCGAGTGACACCGCAAGCCGATTCGTTGCGAACCCAGTGGGCATCGGTGCGCCGCTCATTTTCGGGGCCGACGTGGTGAAATGTCCCGGCTACAGCATGTTGCGCAGGGGCACCGAGACCTCGAGGGTCCGGTGCCGCTGGTTGCGCAGGGCCGTCGCGATCGTGTAGGTCCGCTGCACGGCCGCCGGCAGGTCCGGGAAGAGCGTGAGCGTCGCCGGGGCCACGGACGAGCGTTCCGTCAGCGGCGAGCGCAGCACCAGCCCGACCCGTACGGCGACGATGGTGCCCAGGTTCGCGGTCGCGGTGCTGCTGCCATCGGTCAGTGCGGCGGCGGTCCACGGGCTCGCCGAGGGGTCGCGCCACGCATCCAGTGTCCCGTCGCCGTTGGTGTCGACGCCATAGAGGGCGCGCAGTTCCACCACGCCCTCGGCGAGCGGCGAGGGCGCGTCTTCGATGCCGAGTTGCAGCAGGTCGTAGGCGAACAGGGTCTGATTTGCATCCACGCCGATGAACTGGAAGAGGGGGCGGTTCACGGCGGTCGCACTGCCCAGGGGGATCAGCAGGGTGGTCGCGGTCTGGCCGAGGGATGCGAGGGAGACGCCACTGACGGTCGACGCCGCGTAGGTGCCGTCGAAGGTGACGGTCTGGGCGGTTCCCCCCGTGAATCCCGCGCTGACCTGTTCCAGGATGCAGCCCGTCCCGGTCTCCGCCACCAGCGCGAGATCCCCGCCGGCGAGACCGAGGGTGTTGCGAAGCCGGACGCTGGTGCCGGTGGCCGATGCGGGCATGACCAGGACGGGCGCTTCGCTCGCGCCCGAGTTGCCCGTCATGATCGCCAGGACGTCAGAGCCGCCGGCCGACGCACCGGCGTGGATGACGATGGGGGCGAGGCGCCGTGCCGTCGGGAGGCTGGCGAAGGGCGCCGGCCAGGCCGAGGCGCGGGGGAGGATGGTGGTCGCGTTCCGTGCCGCCAGCACCTGGCAGCCGAAGACGTCCGTGCCGCGCTTCGCGAAGCCCGACCCGGCGCTGCGCAGCATCTGATCCAGACTCGTCGCGACGAAGGCGGCAGTCAGGTTGATGTCGTTCACCGACACCGTGACCTGCTTGCTGCGCTGGCCGCTGACGAGGGTGGTCGAGCAGGCGAGCGCGATCAGCAGTCCCAGCGCGACTGCGACCATCAGTTCCACGATGGACAGGCCATGCATTCCCGCGCGCCGGATCAAGGGATCACCACCTGGGTGACGTAGCGGTCGGTGCCCGTCACGCCGGGTGCCGAACTGCGCCAGGTGATCGTGATGGTGGCCGTGTTGCCCGCCACGGCGATGGCCCCGGTCCCGTCCCGCAGGCCGCCGCCGGTGGCGTCCGCGACCCGGTTCTGCCACGCCGTGACGGTGGCGGCGGGAAGTGATGCGGTCCGGGAGACCCACATGGTCGAGGACGCCTCGTTGGCAAGCAGGACGGCCCGGGTCATGTTCTCGGCATCGCCGGCGATGCGCACGGCACGCGCCTGGAGGCCCAGCACCCCGACGAGGCCGACGGACAGCAGGAGCAGCGCCACGAGCACCTCGACCAGGGATACGCCCTCTTCCAGGCGGCGCGGGGGCGCCGGCTCAGGGCGTCGAGATCGCATAGGCGCTCACCTGACCATTGATCGTCACGCTGATGCGCATGGTCTTCTGCGCCCCCGAGACGCTGACGTCGTACTGGGCCACCGCGTTGGTGGTGGTCAGGGTACAGGTCGCCCCGCTCACGCCCGGGGAGGCGTTGGCCGTGCGGCGACCGATCGAGTTGAAGCACAGGGCCGAGGGACCGGAGATCTGGGCACCCTCGCCGCCTTCCCGCAGGGAGCCGCCCTTGATGAACTCGAGGGTCTCCCCGGCGCGTGGCACGGCGTGCAGTGCCCAGTTGGTGCCGCCCGCATTGGCCGGGGATGTGGGGCCGGGTGTACCCGCAGTGGTGGTGAACACGACCTGGTGCGCGCGGCGGATCGATTCGGCCTGCGCGTGGCGCAGCGCCATGGCCAGGGATTCGCCCGCTGCGGTCACCTGGGCATTGCGAACCCAGGTGGTGAACGTGGGCATGGCCACGCGGGCGAGGATGCCCACGATGGCGACCCCCACCAGGATTTCGATCAGGGTCAGGCCGCGTGCTCGCGAAGGCCGGGAGGTCAGCATGTGTCGCCTTTTCTGGTGAGCCATCGGCTGGCGCAGGTCGGCCAGCCCGAGGCGGCTGAAGTGGTGGCACGCTGGTCCCGCTCGTCCAGGGTGAACACGAACCCTGCCGCCGGGGCCGAGCCCGTGGCCCGGAGCTGGAAGGCAGTGGCGCTCACCGCCGCGCAGTCGACCACGAACACGCCGAAGGTCCGGTTGGAAGCCGTGGTGTCCTGGCAGGGCGTGGTGTCGCCCCCGGAAGTCTCGTAGGTTCGCCGGTTCTGGAAGTGCTTCTCCATGCGTGCCCTCATGGCGGTGAGCCCCTCCGTGGCGCTGGCGAGATGGCCGCGCAGGACGTAGTCGCGATAGGCGGGCAGGGCGATCGCGGTGAGGATCGCCACTGCCGCCAGGACCACCATGAGTTCGAGCAACGTCACGCCGGCAGACTTTCTTCGACGGGAGCAAGGGTGCACCTGGCTGGTTCCAGTTCGGGCCATGCCCCCCATTTCGGACAACTTTCACCGAACTTGAGCGGAATCATGTCGGTGCGTCCGGGAACTGCCACACTTGACGCACGGTCGAGGTCAGGGATCCGGAAAAAGCCATGAGACGGAGGAGGTCGTTCATGCACAGGGCGTCGGGCAGTGCCGGAGTGGGCGCCCGCTGGCGTGCGGGTGTGGTCCTGATGCTAGGGTTGTCGGTGGGCGGCTGCGCGAGCCTGCCGCGGAGCACGACGCCACCGGCCGTGGCGGAAACGGCCAGGGACCGCCTCGGCAAGCGGGTCGAATGGGTCGCTGCGTCCGGGCGGGGAGACGTCGTGCGCGCGGAAATCGCCGGACTGCTGGCACAGCCCCTGGGCGTGGAGGACGCCGTGCAGGTGGCCCTGCTCAACAACCGCGGTCTGCAGTCCGCTTTCGCCGGCCTGCGGGTGGCCGAGACCGATCTCGTCCAGGCCGGACGCCTGGCGAACCCCCGCTTCAGCACGACCCGGACCCGGTCGGGGGACTCCTTCAAGTACGAGACATCCCTTGCGCTGCCCGTCCTCGGCCTGCTGACCATGCCAGCGGCGCTCGGGATGGAGCGGCAGCGCGTGGCGGCGGTGGGTCTCGAGGTGAGCGACCGCGTGTTGCGGCTCGCGGCGGAAACCCGGCAGGCCTATTTCACGGCAGTGGCGGCCGAGGCCACCGTGCGGTATCTGGACACCGCCCGGGAGGCGCTGGACGCCACGTCGGAACTCGCGCAGCGCATGCAGCGCGTCGGCAACCTCTCCCGGCTCGAGGCGTTACGGGAGCGCGCGGTCCACATGGACGCGGCCACCCAACTGGCCCGGGCGCGGGTGGCCAGCGTGGCGGCGCGCGAGCGGCTCGTGCGCCTGCTCGGCCTGACCGGAGAACAGGCGAGCCTGCGCCTGCCGGCTGAACTCCCCGGCCTGCCGGCGGCTCCCGCAGAGATGCCGGACCTGGAATCCTTCGCGCTCACCCGGCGGCTGGACCTGCTTGCGGCGCGGCGTCAGGCGGAAGCCACGGCGGCATCGCTGGGCCTCGTGCGGGCGACCCGTTTCGTCAATGTGCTGGAGCTGGGCCCCGCCACGGTGCTTGAGGCAGGTGAGCAGGCGAAGAAGGGGTACACGATCAGCATCGAATTGCCCCTGTTCGACTGGGGAGACAGCCGCGTGGCCCGGGCCGAGGCCGTCTACATGCAGACGCTCGAACAGGTGGCGCAGGTGGCGCTCGAGGCGCGGTCCGAGGTGCGCGAAGCCCACGCCGCCTACGCGAATGAGTGGGAAGTCGCGACCCGTTACCGGGACGAGATCGTGCCCCTGCGGCGCACGATCTCCGAGGAACACCTGCTGCGCTACAACGGCATGCTGATCGGCGTGTTCGATCTGATGGCCGATGCGCGCGACCAGATTGCCGCCGCGCAGGGTTATCTGGATGCACTGCGCGACTTCTGGCTTGCGGAGGCGGCGCTGCAACAGGCGCTCGGCGGACGCCTTCCGGAGCGTCCGGTCGCGCCGCCGGTTTCCGACCAGCCAGACCGGAAACGAAACGGAGGTTGACGGCCATGGATCGGAGAACGTTTTTCGGGCACGGTGGCGCTGCTCTGCTCGGCGCGGCGGCGGTTTCCCGCGGGGCTCTCGCCGCATTGCCCGAGATCGTGAGTCAGGGCGGGCCCTCCACGCAGCCGCCCCTGGCCCCGCCCGACGGACAGGGCTACCGGCCGGTCACGACGCTGAATGGCTGGACCCTGCCGTGGCGGATGCGGGATGGCTGGAAGGAGTACCACCTCGTCGCCGAGCCGGTGGTGCGGGAGATCGCACCGGGCATGACCGCCCGGTTGTGGGGGTACAACGGACAGTCGCCCGGCCCGACGCTGGAGTGTGTCGAGGGCGATCTCGTGCGCATCTTTGTCACCAACCGCCTGCCGGAACGGACCTCCGTGCACTGGCACGGAATCCTGCTGCCGAACGGCATGGACGGCGTGAGCGGTCTCACCCAGCCGGCGATCGAGCCGGGCCGCACGGTGGTGTACGAATTCCGGATGCGCAAGTCCGGCACCTTCATGTACCACCCGCACGCCGACGAGATGGTGCAGATGGCCATGGGGATGATGGGGGCCATCGTCGTGCACCCGAGGGATCCGTCCGCCCATCTCGTGGACCGCGACTATGTCTTTCTCGTGAACGCCTACGACATCGATCCGGGCAGCTACACGCCGCGGGTCGCCACGATGCTGGATTTCAACCTCTGGACCTGGAACAGCCGGGCGTTTCCCGGCATCGACCACATGGTGTGCGGGTTGGGCGAGCGGCTTCGCATCCGCATGGGCAATCTCACGATGACCAACCACCCCATGCACATCCACGGCACCGAGATGAGGGTGACCGGCACCGACGGCGGCTGGGTCCGCGAGTCGGCGCAGTGGCCCGAGGTGACGGTCGACATCCCGGTGGGCGCCATGCGTGCCGTGGAGTGTGTGTTCCAGGATCCGGGCGACTGGTCCTTCCACTGCCACAAGTCCCACCACACCATGGGGCCGATGGGGCACCGGACGCCCACCATGATCGGGGTGGACCAGCGCGGACTCTGGCAGAAGTTCCGCAAGCTCGTGCCGGGTTACATGGTGATGGGAGACAGCGGCATGGCGGAGATGGGGGAGATGCAGATGCCCCTGCCCGAGAACACGCTGCCGATGATGACCGGCGACGGACCCTTCGGGCCGGTCGAAATGGGAGGCATGTTCACCGTGATCAAGGTGCGCGATGGCCTGCTGCCCGGGCAGCGCGAGGTGCCGGGGTGGTTCGCGCATCCACCCGGTTCCGTGGCCTCGGAGTGGACCGGCGAGGCGGTCCACGAAACCCGGCAGCCCGGTGCGCCCGAGGATGCCGCGACCCTGCAGGTGCGGCGGCCCGGCGGTCACGGCGCGGGACATTGACCCTCCCCTGGAAAGGGCTTCCGGCCTCGCTGCCGCAGTGCAAAAAAAAGTCCTAAAGAAATCCCGCTTCGTGTCGTATTCGACGGTGTCAGGCTGATGATTTCGGGGTTCAGGGTGCGTTTCGCCACCCCTGCCCCTCGGCCGGATCCAGGAGTGATCGACCATGGCGAGCAAGGCAGTGCGTTGGGCGGCACGGGTGGCCGCGACATGCGTGGCCGGGGTCCTCGGGATGTCCGGGGCGGCGGTGGCTGGCGAAGCAGCCGCGCAGGCGGACCCGGCCAGACCCTCCCACGGGGGCGAGGTCCAGGCGGCCGGGAAGTACCGCTGCGAGCTCGTTCTGCTCGACAACCAGATCACCGTCTACGTCACCGAGCGCGACCGGTCGCCCGTCGATGCTGCCGTGGTCGATGCCTCCGCCCACGTGCAGTCCGGCCCGGAGGCCGTGACCGTGGCGCTGCGGCCCGCCGGAGACAACAGCGTTCGTGGGGTGGGGCGCTTCATCCTCGATCCGCGGATGCGCATCACCGTGATGCTGAGGCCGCCCGGCGGCGAGATCGCGGAGGCCCGTTTCGAACCCATGCGCCGCGTGACCAGCAACTGATTTCCGGCGGCGCCCGCGGCGCCGTCCGTGCATCCTGTCTCCAGCCCATCCGTGGAAGCACGCGTTGACCGTTCGCCCGCTCGCGCCTACGCTGGTCCGGCACGTGCCATTGCGTGCGCCGCCAGCGCGCGGTCGAACCTGCCGCCAGTCGATCACGATGAGGTTTCCCCGTCTTGCCCCGCTTTCCTACCACGCCAGTCTCGCGCTGCTGGTGGCCCTTGCCGTGCTTTCGAGCGTTCCCGGGTTGGTCGTGCACCTGACGCTGCTCGACCTCTTCGAACCGGCCGGCACGGCGGTCCGGCCGGCGTCCCGGGGCGAGGAGAAGCCGCGCAGCGCCGGGGAGAGGGGGCGGTCCTTCGAGGGCAGTCCGGAACGGCCCTGGCGCACCGCGTCCTGAGGCATGGGGGCATCTGGCGGGCGGCGGTGTCCCGTGCCGTATCCGGTCCGCCCGCGTATTGCACCAGGCCGGCTTCGGGACTCGGGGATATGCCCGTGAGCATGGGGGGCCAACTGGCGGTCGGACCGCCTGGATGCGACGGCCTCCCCTGGCGCTGGCGGGCGCCGTTCGGTCATCCCGAGGCCTGGTGAACCATGCGGGTTAGAATCCGGGCCCTTGCGGGCTTGGGGTTCCGCATCACTTTCAGGATGACGCAATGATCCGGTTTCTCAAGATGGGAATCAGCGCGGCCGACGACGCGGCCGAGCAGGCGAAGGTTCGGGCCACGGTGGAAGGCATCATTGCCGATGTGGAAAAGCGCGGTGATGCGGCCGTGCGGGAGATGTCCGAGAAGTTCGACAAGTGGTCGCCGGCCAGCTTCCGCCTCACGCAGGCGGAGATCGAGGCCAACATCGCCATGCTGTCGCCGCGCGACGTGGAGGACATCCGGTTCGCGCAGACCCAGATCCGCAACTTCGCCCAGGTACAGCGCGACGCGCTGCGCGACGTGGAGGTGGAAACCCTCCCGGGCGTGATCCTCGGCCACCGCAACCTGCCGGTGAACAGCGTGGGATGCTACGTGCCCGGAGGCAAGTACCCGCTGGTGGCCTCCGCCCACATGACCATCCTGACGGCGAAGGTCGCGGGAGTCCCGCGCGTCATCGCGTGCGCGCCGCCTTTCCAGGGCAGGCCCGCGCCGGCGATCGTGACGGCCATGCACCTGGCGGGCGCCGACGAAATCTACGTGCTGGGCGGCGTCCAGGCCATCGCGGCCATGGCCGTGGGCACCGAGACCATCCGGGCGACCGACATGGTGGCGGGCCCCGGCAATGCCTACGTGGCCGAGGCGAAGCGGCAACTGGCGGGACGGGTGGGCATCGACCTCTTCGCCGGTCCGACCGAGACCCTCGTGATCGCGGATGACTCCGTGGACGGCGAAATCTGCGCCACCGACCTGCTAGGCCAGGCCGAGCATGGACCGAACTCGCCGGCCATCCTGCTCACCAACTCCGAGGCGCTGGCGCTCGACACCATGAAGCAGATCGAGGTCCAGCTGAAGACACTCCCCACTGCCGCGATCGCCGGCCAGGCCTGGAAGGACTATGGCCAGGTGATCGTGTGCGACACCCTGGACGAGATGGTGTCCGAGGCTGATCGCATCGCCTCGGAGCACGTGCAGGTCATGACGCGGGATCCGGACTATTTCCTGCAGCGCATGACCAACTACGGTGCCCTGTTCCTCGGGCCGGAGACCAACGTGTCCTTCGGCGACAAGGTGATCGGCACCAATCACACGCTGCCGACCCGCAAGGCGGCCCGCTACACGGGCGGGTTGTGGGTGGGCAAGTTCATCAAGACCTGTACCTACCAGAAAGTCAGGCCCGAGGCCTCGGCCATGATCGGCGAGGTCTGTTCGCGCCTCTGCGCCATCGAGGGTTTCGCGGGCCACAAGGCGCAGGCGGACATCCGGGTGGCGCGTTACGGGCATCTGAAGGACAGCGCCGGACACCGCTGATCCACCCGGGGGGCACGCCTCGCGCGGCGACCCCGCCTCGTTTTCAGGCGGGGTTGTCTCCCGATCCGTCGCCGGCTTTCGGTGGCACGGGCGCGAACCAGCCCACCACCAGCATGAGCGCCCCCACGCCCACGAAGGACACGATCCGCTCCACCGTGCCGGCCTGGGCAAGGTCGATCAGCAGCAGCTTCGCCACCGTGGCCCCCAGCAACCCTGCGCCCACCAGCCAGGGGCCGCGGAGGCGCCATCGGCCGGCTCCCACCATCAGGGCGAGGGCGATCACGGTCCAGTAGAGCGAGAGCGCTGCCTGGGCCAGCGTCGACCCGATGACCCCCTCCAGGTCCAGGGGTGTGCCGGCCAGATGGTGCAGCGCGCGCAGCAGGACCGCGTTCAGCACCAGGAAGCCGGTCGCGCCCGGGACGCCCCAGCGCACCCATGGCGGCCATCGGGCCGCTACAGGGTTGTCCGTGCGCAGCCAGAACTCGAGAGCGGCCACCGCAACGAGGGAGGCAAGGTCCAGCGGGTTGAGCAGGGGCAGGGTCGGGAGCGGTGCCGCGCTGCCGTCGCTGCGGAGGTTGGCCAGCAGTGTGGCGGCCAGGAGGCCCAGCGCCAGCGCGCCGGACCCCAGGGTCCCGTAGGCAGTCCGGTGGACCGCCAGCGGCCAGGGCAGGCGCGCACCGCCACCCGTGGCGAGCGCAACGAGCAGCGCCCACACGGCCAGGACGCCCGCAGTCGGCCAGGCGCTGCCCGGGTCCGTGGCCTGGGCGAGCAGGTGCCAGGCCTGGGACCCGAGCACGTGGGCCAGCAGCCAGAATCCCAGGGCGTGCAGGCCGGTGGCGGGAGGCAGGCCATGGCCGTCCTGGCGCTTCAGGATCGCGAAGTGGGCCATGAACGCTGCGGGCCAGCCGACGAGGCCCAGATGGGCCAGCGGTGCAACCCCGTCGATGGCCGTCAGCAGGGCCACCGGCAGGGCTGGAACCGACACACCCGCAGCCGGCAGGCGCAGGCGCTCCCAGGACAGGCGTTCCCGCAGGAAGTCGAGGGCAATGGCCGTGCCGGCCAGGAACAGCAGCGTGATGCCGGCCCTTGCCGGCTCCGGCGCAAAGCCGCCGATCTCGCGCACGCCCCCCAGAAGCCAGAAGAGCAGGGCCAGCGCGAGTGGTGCAGGACGCAGGTGCCGCTCGGCCGTCGTGGCGAGGCCCGCGCGGCGATCCATCTCCCGGGCCGTGAACAGCAGGCCTGCGCTCAGCAGCAGGAAGCCCAGCGCGTCGCGGTTGAGCAGCGGGAAACCCTCCGGCCGCACGGGCACGTCCTCGAAGAACAGCGCGGTCGCCCCGAACTGCAGGAGATAGCCCGCGAGCCGAGGCAGGAAGCGACCCTGGCGGAATCCGAGCCAGACGGCCGCGGCACCTTCCAGAACCCAGGCTGCCGCCGACCAGCGCGCGTCGAAGGCGAGGGGGATGGCGAGGGTGAAGGTGATGAAGGCCAGCGCCGCCAGGGAACTGGCCAGCAATGCCAGCGCATCGCCGTGGCGGCGCCGCACGTGGCGTGCCGCGGCGAGGTAACAGGCGCCCGCCACGACCAGGCTGATGGACATGCCGTACTCGAACTGCCGCACCAGGTGGTACTGGAGCCCCAGCGCGGCCACGGGCAACCCGAAGACGAGGACGCCGTCCAGGTAACGGTCGGCCGTGCGGTCGGCCTGCCGCGCGAACCACGCCGGAATCAGCAGATAGATGAGGAAGAATCCCGCGAGGAAGGGCTGGGTGGTCGACCACAGATGGGGCTCGCGGTGCTCGACTCCCCAGAGCGCCCCGACGCCGAAGGTGAACAGGAAGCCGCAGAGGTTGAGGGCGCGCCAGGGCCGCCGGGCGGCAATCGCCAGGATCCCCAGGTTGATCAGCGTGTAGTAGCCGAACAGGACCACGTGACTGCCGGTCCCGGTGGAAGCCAGGACGGGGGCCAGGAAACCGCCACCCGTGGCCAGTACGGCCAGCGCCTGGGTGTTCTGGCGCAGGGCCAGCAGCACGAACACGGCGGACAGCAGTGCCAGAAGACCGAAGGCCGTCCCCGGCGACAGGAGCCCGTACAGGCGCAGGGCTGCGAAGACCGCCAGGTACAGGATGCCGACGCCGCCGCCCTGCAACGCCACGGCGTAGCCCCGGCGGCGTTCCCGCAGCCACCATCCCGCCAACGCGAGCGCGAGGCCGCCCAGAAGAGCGCCGGCTACCCGCAGACCGGGAGACAGGCGAGCGTGCTCCCAGGCGTAGTTCAGCAGGAAGGCGACACCGAAGAAGAGGATCACCATGCCCACGCGGACGACCGCGTTGCCGTCGGTGAACCAGGCCTGCAGGCGTGTGAGCACGCCGGCCGCCGGGCCGACAGGGGCTCCCCAGGGACTGGAGAGGGGCGCGGGCACGGCCTGGGTGATGACGGGCGCAAGTCCCGGCGCCGAGCCAGCTTCGGGCGGGGCCGACCCATCTGCCGGCAAGGGCTCCGGCGGGGCTTCGGTGGCGGGTGCGATCGCCTCCGTATCGACCGCGGCAGGCGGCATTCCCTCAGGCCCGGCCGTCCGCGGCTCGGCATCCCTTGCCGGGGCGGTGCGGTTTTCCGGCGTCTGAAGACTCGATCGCAGCGATTCGACCGCGGCCGAGAGTTCCCGGACCTGTCGTTCGAGCGCCAGCAGGCGGTCCTGGGGCAGCGTTGCCGGTGCCCGTCGCCTGAGGAGGTCAGCGATGATGGCACCCGCCAGCGCACCAAGTGCCATGGCGCCTGCTCCGCCGACCAGGACGCCGACGGCTGCACCTACCAGGAGGCCGAGGAACCACATGTCCCGGATCCTAACGGCCAGGACATTCCCGGAAAAGGCATTTTCACGGCCTGGCGCCCACGGGCCGGAACGGTTCGGCAGCGTCGTGGGTAACCGGGCCGCGTGCGGATGGTCACTTTCCCTGGAGTGCCATGCCGGGAGTCGACCCGGGAACCCGGCAGTCCCCGCGATGAACGCCCTCGAGGAAGGCGCCGATCGCCTGCGAGGTGAGGGCTTCCACCTTGCCGGACAGGCCGTTGCCTGCGAAATTCAGATGGGCTGCGCCGTCGATGACCCCCAGCCACTTGCATCCCGCAGGCATGTTTCCGTAGGGCTCGGTGCGGGTCTCCCAGGGCCCCCCGCCCAGTTCGCCGTCCCGGGTTCCGGTGAGCGACAGGACCGGTTTCGCGATGCCCGACCAGGCGTCCGGCGGGAAGATGGACCCTGCGCCCTGAGGGGACAGGGCGATGTACACGTTGAAGGCATCCGCTCCGCTCACGCCGAGAAGGTTGCGCGCGCCGGCCTCGATCATCGTCGTGGCCGCGCCCATGGAATGCCCGATCAGAACCGATTCGCTGGCGTTGCAGCGGGGCTGTGCCCAACGCCGCGCCGCGGCGATCTCCGCGAACCGGCTGCGATAGGCCTCCGGGTCCGTGATCAGCTTGGCCAGCCCTTCGCGCAGACTGTTCCCGCGCACATGTTCCCGGAGCGCGCGCCGTCCGCTCTCCTGATGGCCGACGACCACCGCGAGGAAGCCCAGCGCCGAGAGCGTCCTTCCGAGGTACGCGTAGCCCGTCTCGGAGCCGCCGGCACCCGGCGAGATGATGGCGATGCCCCGGCAGCCTCCGCCTGGGGAGTAGGCCATGATGGGCACGGGCTTCCGATCCTGCACGCCGACCGATGCCGGTTCCTGACCCGCGGCGGTGCCGGCAATCATCGACAGGAGAATGGCGGCGCAGCGCCGTCGGAGGCAGTGACCCATGCTGATCCTCACCGGTTGGGAGGGCGCCGCGAAGCGAAGCCGTCTGCCGGGTCCAAGCAGGATACTGGCCGGGTGTCCTCAGATCCCCGGACGTCGAGGGGATGGTCGGTTGCCGCGTCGCCGCTGCCAGGCGAGCCAGGCCGCGCCACCGGCCGCCGCAAGCCCCGCGATCCCGGCAATGACTGGCCAGGCCCAGCGCCGCCGGCCGGGTGGTTCGCGCGCCGCCTCGCCCGCGGCGACGGTCTCGGGTCCGAGCGTGGCCCTCGCGGACGGTG
>JBAXBV010000031.1:0-37688 GCA_037141795.1 Betaproteobacteria bacterium | reverse complement strand
TTGGGAGCCCGCGCGCAGACCTGGAGACCCCAGCCGCGCTGCACGGCGGCGCGCACGCCGCTCGCGAGGTGGTGGTGCCGGCGGAATACGTTGTCGAGCCCTTCCTCGGCCAGCATCGCCAGGGCTTCCCGCAGCCCGTAGAGCAGGGTCAGCGGCGGGGTGTAGGGGAAGTAGCCGGAGCCGTTGGCGCGGATCATGTCGCCGAAGTCGAAGTAGCAGCGGGGCGCACCGGCCGCAGCGCGGGCCGCGAGGGCCTTCCCGCTCACGCACAGCACGCCGAGGCCGGCCGGAAGCATCAGGCCCTTCTGCGAGCCGCTCACGCAGATGTCGACCTCCCATTCGTCCATGCGGAAATCGATGCTGGCGAGGGAACTGACGGCATCCACGAACAGCAGGGCGGGGTGCCGCGCGGCATTCATGGCGCGGCGCACCGCAGCGATGTCGCTGGTGACCCCCGTGGCGGTCTCGTTGTGGGTGGCGAGCACGGCCTTGATCCGGTGGCCGCGGTCGGATTCCAGCACGTGGAGGAAGCGCTCCACGGGAATGCCTTCGCCCCAGTCGCAATCGATCACCTCGACCTCGAAGCCCAGGCGGGTGGCCATGTCGATCCACAGGTGACTGAACTGGCCGAACCGTGCCGCCAGGACCTTGTCCCCGGGGGACAGGCAGTTGGTCAGGGCGGCTTCCCAGCAGCCCGTGCCGGAGGCGGGAAACAGCAGCGGCGTGCCGGTTTCCGTCTTGAAGACCGGCTTGAGCGCCTGCAGGCAGGCCAGAGAGAGTTCAGGAAACTTCGGGGACCGGTGGTCCTCCATCGCGACCATCATGGCCCGCTGGATGCGGTCGGGCACGTTGGTGGGTCCGGGAACGAACAGGAAGTTGCGGCCAGCCATGGGAATCTCCTCGAGCGATGGTGGATGGGGAAACCTGGCCGGCGCCCTCAGGGGCGGTAATCCGGTCCGTAGACGGGGAAGCTGCGGCAGAGGGTCGTGACGTCCGAGGCGACGCGGCTGACGACGGCATCGTCGTCCGGCGAGTCCAGCACGTCCGACATGAGGTCGGCAACGCGGATGGCCTCCGCCGTGCCGAAGCCGCGGGTTGTCATGGCCGGTGTGCCGATGCGGATGCCGCTCGTGACGAACGGCTTTTCCGGGTCGTCCGGAATGGCGTTCTTGTTGACGGTGAGGTGGGCGCGCCCCAGCACGGCCTCGGCCGCCTTTCCGGTGATGCGCTTCGACCGCAGGTCCAGCAGGAACAGATGGCTGCGGGTACCGCCGGACACGATCCGCAGGCCGCGCTCGGTGAGCCGGGTGGCCATGGCGACCGCGTTTGCCTTGACCTGCTGCTGATAGACCTTGAAGGACGGATGCAGCGCCTCGAGGAAGGCGAGCGCCTTGGCGGCGATCACGTGCATGAGCGGGCCGCCCTGAATGCCCGGGAAGATCATGGACGCCAGCGGCTTCTCGAATTCCGCACCCGACAGGATGATGCCGCCACGGGGCCCGCGGAGGGTCTTGTGCGTGGTCGATGTGACGAAGTGCGCGATCCCCACCGGGGACGGGTACTCGCCCGCGGCGATCAGGCCCGAGTAATGGGCCATGTCCACGAGAAGGTAGGCGCCTACCTCGTCGGCGATGTCGCGGAAGCGCTGCCAGTCGATTTCCAGGGAATACGCGGAGGCGCCGGCGACGATCATGCGGGGCCGGTGTTCCCGGGCCAGGGCCGCGACCTGTCCGTAGTCGATGGTTTCGGTGGCCGGCTCCAGCCCGTATGCCACCGACCGGTAGAGGCGCCCGCTGAAGTTCACACTCGCGCCGTGGGTGAGATGCCCGCCATGCGCGAGGGACATCCCGAGGATCGTATCGCCGGGCTTGAGCATGGCCATGTAGACCGCCGCGTTGGCCTGGGATCCCGAGTGCGGCTGGACGTTGGCGTACTCGGCGCCGAACAGCTTCCTGGCCCGCTCGATCGCCAGTTGCTCGGCCACGTCCACGTACTCGCAGCCGCCGTAGTAGCGCTTGCCCGGATAGCCCTCGGCATACTTGTTCGTCAGCACCGAACCCTGGAGACGCATCACGCCCGGGCTGGCGTAGTTCTCCGAGGCGATGAGTTCGACATGATCTTCCTGCCGGGACAGTTCGTCCAGGACAGCGGCCCAGAGGGCGGGATCCTGGAGGGCAAGGTCTTGTTGGGGGTCGAACACGGTTTTCTCCAGGGAAAGGACGGGAGGACCGGGCACTGCCGGCCCGCTGCCGCAAGTTTAGACTGACTCTTTTTGTCCAACCAACAAATTTTGTGATCCAAGGCCAAAAAAACTTGTCCGACGCGGTCCGGGCGCTTCCGCGTCACCGGGATCCGGGTATCAGCCGGACGGCAGCGATGCCCGCCAGGGTGCCGGCAAGCCAGCGACCGCCGTGGGTCAGGAATGCCTGCCCGGCGATGAGGGGCGACGGGGTGCCCGGTGCGAGGTGGTCGACGAGGATCTGCCAGAG
Source organism: Betaproteobacteria bacterium (assembly GCA_037141795.1). GTDB lineage: Bacteria > Pseudomonadota > Gammaproteobacteria > Burkholderiales. The sequence goes on along the minus strand of JBAXBV010000031.1, from coordinate 35,199 downwards.
ATGACCGGCCAGCACCAGAGGAAGATCCAGCAGCACGAGGGGCGCGGCAAGCAGCAGCGCGACGGTCGTGCGCAGGGCGAGGGTGGCCCTGCCGCGGCCCGGCCAGGCCAGTCCGACGAGGACGGCAGCCGCCGGAATGTGCAGGGCGTGGCCCACGGCCGTGGCCGCGCTCGCCACACCCCTGGGGTCCGGGTACAGAACGCGCTGTCCCAGGAGCACGATCTCCCGCAGCGTCACCCGGACACGGAGCATCCGGTGGGCGCCGTCGCCGTCGATGGCGAGGTCGAGCACCCGGAACTCGCCGGCCAGTGCTTCGAACACGGCCCGCCACACCGGCACCAGGGGGTCCACCAGCGCCCCGCCGGCGAGGCCCGCAACCAGGATCAGGGCGGCCACGCCGGACCCGACGCGGAGCAGGACCGGACCAACGGCGCCAAGGCGCACGGGAACGCCGGTCGGGTTCACTCCCGGTCCGGCGGCACCGGCCCGAACCGTTCCAGCCAGACCGCGAAGAACGCACCCGCAGCCGCCACCAGCAGCACGGGCGCAACGAATCCGTGCAGCAGGTCGAAGGCTGCCGGTGCCCGCCGGAAGGCGTAGAAGAGTCCCACCACCCGGACCTGATTGAGCAGGAACACGAGGGCAAGTCCGACCGCCATGCCCGCGGCCCGGTGCCGCCAGGCGAGTGGCGCCACGGCGAGCGCGCTCTGGAGCAGCAGCAGTGCGTCGGTGCCCTCACAGCCGTTCAGGACATTGATGCCACCCCCGGGAGAACGCAGCCGCGATCCGGCTGCGACCACCTCCGACGCCGGGTCGATGGCGCGGATCGCCGCAGCGGCCGTGGCGACGGTGGCGCGGTCGATCACCCAGCGCTCGAGTTCCGAGCCCGCGGCCCGGCTCCACCCGTTCTGCAGGATCAGGAACAGCGCGGCGAAGGCTGCGACCCGTGCCAGCGGCGGCCACGCGCGCCGAGCGGCGCGCCGCGGCATCGTTCAGCCTCCCCCGGCCCGGTTACCCCGGCCGCGGAGGATTCGCGCGGCGAGACCGAGCGCGAGAGTACCCGTCGCCCACACGGGCAGTGCGGGCACCTCGGCCTCGGACTGCGCGGGGGGAGTGTAGAGCGTGTTGCCCGTCGTTTCCTTCAGCCAGGCCAGGAATCTCGGGTCCGACAGCAGGATGCCGCCCCCGATCGTGCCGAACCGGTAGTTGACCGGAGCACCGGATGTCGGGGAGGTCACGAAGTTGCTGATGCCCACGAGCCACGTCACACCGTCGACCCAGGCGAAGACGGGGCTGCCGGAGTCGCCGCCGGCCAGACCGGTCTCGACCGCGTTGCCGAGGGTCGTGCCGCCGAGACTGCCGTTTCCCCCTGGTCCGTCGAAGTCATGGAGGAGGAAGAGGCTCGAGCGTCCGCTGTTGTCCAGCGTTGTCCGGATGGCGTCGACCACGTTGACGCCCCTGCGCCTGACGCTGGCCGATGACGTGACGGACACGCCCGAATCGCCGTTTCCCGAGGCACCGTACCCCACGAGGGTGATCACCTGCCCGGTCGTGATCGCCCTCGTCAGGATCGGGTAGGGCGTCGCGGGGGCCGGGATGTCGCCGGACAGCCTGATGACGGCGAGATCGTCATAGGGGAAGGATGCCGAGGGGAAGAGCGTGACCGCTTCCGCAGCGAGGCTGACCGGCGAGCCGCCGGTGTTCAGGACGAAGCGGATCTGAGCGGGGGCGATGCCGCCCACCACGTGGGCGGCCGTGAGCACGTGCCGGGTGGTGATGGCGACGGCCGAATAGGTCGCGGCGCCCACGGTCAGGCTGCCAACACCACGCCAGGCGGACGTGGCGGTATTGGGGTCCTGCCTCAGCGCCGGGGAGTCAGGCGGCGCTCCCGCCATCAGCGCGCTGGCCTCGCGCGGGCCCGCGCAGCAGAGCAGCGCCAGGACGAGGACCGCGGCCCCGCCCCGACGGCGACGCAGCGCCCTCATCGCTGCAGGGCGGCGGTGCTCAGCCACGGCACGAAAGTGATCGCGAGCAGCGCCGCCAGGAGCCAGGGCAGCACCGGTGCCACGCCGCGGAACACCGTTCCGATGGGGCGTCCGAAGCGATAGGACGCGAAGAACAGGTTCATGCCCACTGGCGGGGTCAGGTAGCCGATCTCGAGGTTGGCCAGGAAGACGACACCGAGGTGCACCGGGTGAATGCCGAACACGGCCCCCAGCGGCGCGACCAGCGGCACGAGGATCACGATGGCGGTGAAGATGTCCATCACGCATCCCGCCAGCAGCAACGCGGCATTGAGCGCCAGCAGGAACGCCCAGCGGCTCGACACGTTCGCACGCACCCAGTCCACGATCCGGGCGGGCACTTCGGCATCCACCATGTAGTTGGTCAGACTGAGCGCGACGCCCAGCACGAGCAGGATGCCGCCCACCATGAGCCCGCAGGACGCGATCACCCGCGGCAGATCCCGGAACGGGTGCAGGTCCCGGTGCGCGACCGTCACCACGAACAGGGCGAAGGCGGCGGTGAAGGCCGCGGCCTCCACGGGCGTTGCCAGCGCCGTGCCCAGCGCCAAGACGGGTACCAGGGGCAGTGCCAGCTCCCAGCGTGCCGCCACGAGGGCCGCGCGCACCCGCGGCCACCGGAACGGCTGAGCCGCCTCGGAACGGGACCCCTGCATCCGCACCCCCCAAGCCAGCACGATGGCGGCCATCAGGGCCGCGGGCAGCAGCGCGCCGGTGAACATGTCCTCGATGCTGGTGCCCGCCACGATGGCGTAGAGCAGCAGGGGCAGCGCGGGCATCAGGATGACGCCTGGCAGGCCCGCCGCGGTGATGAGGCCCAGCGCCCGGTCCTCCCGGAAACCCGACCGGGTGAGCAGCGGCAACACCAGTCCGCCCAGGCTGAGGATGGCGACCCCGGAGGCTCCCGTGAAGCAGGTGAAGAAGGTGCAGGCGAGCACGGTAGCCACGGCCGCCCCGCCCCGCAGGCGGCCGAACAGGGCGTCGAAGAGTTCGAGCAGGCGCTGCGGTGCCCGGCTCTCGGCGAGCAGGTAGCCCGCGAGCGTGAACATGGGGATGGCGGGGAGGGTGGGGTTCGCCACCAGACCGTAGTGATTGACGGCGACGGATGCGGCGGGGATGCCATCGGCCAGGAGAAGGAACAGGGCCGTGCCACCGAGACAGGCGAACACGGGGGCGCCCAGCAGCGTGACGACGACGATCGCCGCGATGGCCGGCCAGAGCAGCAGATCCGGGCTGACCGCCTCCGCGCGCACGATCCCGCACAGGGCGGCTGCCAGGGCGGCGGCGGCCACCCGGCCGGTCGTGCCGTCGGCGCTGCCGAGCACCAGGCGCGCAGCGATGAGGCCGAAGCCGAGGGGCAGGGGAATCTGTGCCACCCAGGTGGGAAGGCCGTGGACCAGCACGGTGCCGGCGTCCCGCTCCACCGCCGTGAAGTCCCGGGCCGCCAGGGCCATGAGCGCGGTCACCGAGCCCGCCACGACACCGGTGGCGAACCGGGCTGCCTGACCAGCCCGCCCGCGCAGGAGACCGGCCGTGGCGAGGGTGAGCAGCCGCCCGTCCCGGGCCGCCAGCGCAGCGCCCAGCATGCCCAGGGCAAGGGTGAGGTGCTGGACGATTTCCGACACACCCTCGATCCCCCGGTGCAGCAGGGCGCGCAGGAGGATTTCGGCGATGGGCAGCGCGACCGTCAGGCCCAACACGGCTGCGAGCAGCCCGTTCTCGGCCGTGGCCAGCGGGCCCGCGCCGGATTTCACGGAGGATTCGGCGGTGCTCAACTGCGTTTCTTTGCGCGGTAGTCCCGGAGGATCGACTGTACGCGGTCGAACATGTCGGCGGGGACGAGGGATCCCCTCACCTGGGGCCACGCCTGCTCCGCCACGGTCTGCCAGGCCCGGCGCAGTTCGGGGGAGTCGGCCGCCACCACCAGGCCCCTTGCCTTCAGCGCTGCGATGGATTCCTCGTCGTAAGTCACCCGGTGAACCCGCAGTTGCGCCTCGGCCTGGCGGGCGGCCGCCAGGAGCGCGTCCCGGGCCGGGGCGCCGAGCGCGTCGAACGTGGCCTTGCGGATGACCGCCGCGCCGACGATGGGCACCCACCTGACGGGCAGCATGTGGCGCGCGATGCGGTCGAACTGGCCCACGAGGGCCCAGGCGGGGATGACGGGGACGGCGTCCAGCATGCCGGTCTCCAGCGCCGGCAGGATGTCGGATACCGGCAGGGGCACGGGCTGGTAACCCATGGACTTCATGAGCCCCACCTGCGCGTTGTCGCCGGACCAGGCGAAGACCCGCGCGCGCTTGAACTGTTCCGGCGTGGTCATGGGATCCCGGCTGAAGAAACGCACCCACCCGGCATCGCCCCAGAACAGCACCACGAATCCCCTTGCGGAGAGTTTCTCCTCCAGCACGGGGCGGAGCTGTTCGCGCACGTGATCGACTTCCTCCCACGACTGGAAGACCATGGGCATGAACTGCAGGGCCGTGACAGCCGGGTCGATGTCGGCGAGCCCCACCACCGTCAGCAGCGCCGCGTCCAGCTGGCCGACCCGCATGCGGCGCACCATGTCGGCTTCGCTGCCCTGGATGCCATCCGGGTAGACCGTGTAGCGACCCTGCGCCCCCCGCGCGGTGCGGAAGGCCTCGCCGAGATCCTGCATCACCCGGTGGTAGAGCGAGCCCTTCGGGGCAATGGTGGCGATCTTGAGCTGGGTCGGCTCGGCCGCGGTTGCGGACCGGCTGCCGCAGAGGGCAAGGAGCCCGGCCAGGGCGAGTCGGCGGCGTGCCGGAAGAAAGGGGGGGCGGGTCAAGGCATCACTCCGGGAACAGGTTGTCGGTCTGGGTGAGCAGCCACCGGGCGCGTCGCTGGCTCACGAGGTTGGCAAGACGCCGGCTCGGGGCGCGGTCCGGATCGACGGCGAGGGCGTCCCGCAGGAGGGATTCGAATTCCGCGCGGCCACTGCCCGTCCGGGCGACCGCCTCGGCCAGGGCCACGCGGGGCGCGGCGTCGAGCCCTCCGGACCGGGCGATGGCGACATCGAAGTGACGCCGGGCGAGCGCCATCGCCGCCGGGCCGCCGGCTGGTCTGGCCGCTTCGTAACTGATGAGGAACGTGTGCAGCGCACCGTCACCGGTTCCGGGGTCGGTCGCCATCGCGCGGTTCACGAGAGCCTCGACCACTGGCAGGTCCGCCACCAGGGCGGGGTTGTCCTTGCCCAGGGAGATGGCCGCCGCCCATGCCACGGCGGTCCAGTGGAGCAGCGCCGCACGGTCCCGCCCGACTCTGGCCAGCGCGGCGGACGGGTCGGCGCGCAACCGGGCGAGGCTCTCGTTCGTGCCGAAGCCGAGTCCCGCGAGCCCGTGGTTTCTGGCCCGCAGATACAGGCGCTGCGCGCGTGCACGCAGCGCGTAGGCGCCGGCCAGGTCCCGTTCCTCCAGTTCGTCGGCGGGTGACTGGACGAAGGCCCAGGCGTACTGGGTGAATCCCCGGGCTGCGGCGAGCCGCAGGCCGGCATGGTCGGGTTGTTTCGCCGCGAGGCCTTCCACCGTCTTCAGGCCGAACGGCGCCGCGGCGGCCACCAGTTCGGGGTCGTCATCGGTGGCGAAGAGATCGCCGCTGGTCGCCAGCGCGTCTCCTGCGCGTCGCACCGCGAGTTGCTCGACAGAGCAACCTGACAGGGCGAGCAGCAGGGCGATCGTGGTCGCTGCCCGGTGGCACGCGCCTTTCGCCGGCTGGTCGGACAGGTGATGGGCGCCGTGCCCGGTGCGGGGGGAAGGAATGACGATGTCCTCCGGAATCCAGCGGGTCCGGAAACCACCGGAAACCGCGCACCCCGGATCTTGAGCCGCAGCCATGGACGTCGCGTGACGGTTTGATGTCTGCTGCGTGACGACGGGTGTGTGCGCGCCGGAGAACCGCGGATCTTCTTGCGGATGAACAGGGCGCAGACCCGGGCGGGTGCACTACAATCCGACGCCGTCATTCCCGGGGCTGCGGTTTGCGGCCTGTTCGGTGGACGGGTATCACCCCCCTCGGGGAAGGAGCGATCGATGAACGCGATCAAGAAGATCCGGAAGCACGTCACCGCCAACCCGGATTCCGAGGAATCCCGAACGCTGCTCAAGCTGGTGCTGGCGCTCGAGTCCGACGAACCGTTCTCGCTGCGAAGTCTCTACGACCTCGATCTCGGCGTGTTCGACATGGCGATCGACCTGCTGAAGGACTGGCGGCTGGACCGCTATTACACATCCAAGGGACAGTTGCTCGACCTCGCCCAGCAGATCGGCAAGTCCTGATCTGGCTGGTCCCGCGCCCCTCCGGTCCGGCCGGACGGGTACACCGAACGCTGCCGTGCGAGCCGAACGGATCATTGGGCGGGCGGGCTGCCCCGGTCGCGGAACGGGCGTTCAGCGAGGCGCGTCCTCGCGGATGAAGTTGACGATCAGGCCGGCCAGCCGGTCCGTCGTGTTGGGGGAAAGGATGTCGCCGGCAAGCACATGCCGGTTGTGGTCGCCGGTATCGTCCACCCGGACGAGCCGCCTGGTGCTGGATCCCAGCCGTTCGAAGGCCTCCTCGACCCGGGCCGGTTCGATGACCTGGTCGCCCGTCGAATACATCACGAGAGTCGGTGTCTGCAGCGCTTCGAGTTCGGCGCGGCGCGCCGCCCGGACCGCCTGCATGAGGGGGATGAGGGCCCGCACCGGGTAGCGCGTATTCCAGTGGCGGCCCTGTTCCGCGTTCTGCGGGACCCAGGTGTGGTAGTCCCCCTCCACCAGACGCCCGATCTGCTCGCCCCACGGCCAGAGGAGCAGGGGGGCCGTCGGCTGCGGGATCCCGTAGTTGGGCGAGATCAGTACCAGGGCGTGCAGGTCCCGGCCCTCGGGCCGCAGGGCCGCCAGGGTCGCCAGCGTGCCCCCGGTGGAGGTGCCGATCAGTACCACGCGGTCGCCCAGGCGATGCCCGATCGCAAGGGCCTCCAGCGTGTCCTGCATCCAGCCCTGGAAGGTGCTCTCGCCCATCGCGTCGTCCGACCGGCCGTGACCTTCCAGGCGGGTGAAGAAGAGGTTGGCGCCCAGGGCAATGGCGATCCGCTCGCAGAGGGGGCTGACCTCGTGCCGGTCAGCGGAAAAGCCGTGCACGTAGACGAGCGAGACCGGCGTGCGCGTGCGGCGCTGGGGGTCCGCCCAGAGGATGCGCCGGGCGGCGCCCGGACGCAGGTCGGTGAACCTCGCCTCGCCGTCGGCCAGCCAGCGGTCGAGGTCCGCAGGCAAGGCGAGCGGGCGCGGGACGAACGCATCATCGGGCCGCGGACCCGCGAGGAACCCCACCAGGGCCGCGGCCAGCGCGAGGGCCGCCACGGCCAGCTTTCTGCGCCGGGACATGGGCGACGCGCCTCCGGTCCGGGTGTGGGCCCCTGAACCGGAACCGGTTCAGAGCCCCGTCAGGTAATGGCCGAGCGCTTCGATCTGCTCGTCCGTGAGCCCCTTCGCCACCGGGCCCATGACCTCGTTGGCCCGCGTGCCTTCGCGGTAGTCCTTGAGCTGCTTGACCAGGTAGGGGAACTTCTGCCGGGCGAGGCGGGGGAATTCACCCATGCCCTTGAACCCTGCCTGGTGGCAGGCGACGCACTGGGTCTCCTCGGCGATCTTCTTGCCCTTGGCCACCAGCGCGGGGTCCGTCCTGAAGGTGCTGCGGGACATGACCTGGGAGGAGAAGTAGTCGGCGAGTTCCTCCGTGTCCTGATCCGACAGCACCCGCACGGACGGAGACATCATGTTGTTCTGCCTCGTGCCCGACTTGAACGCCTTGATCTGCAGGATCAGATAGTCGCGGGTCTGCCCGGCGAGGCTGGGGAATGCGCTGGAGCTGGAGTTCCCGTCGGTCCCGTGGCAGTGGGCGCAGGAATCGGACTTGGCCGCTTCGGCATTGCTGCCTGGCAGGACGGGGAGGAGCGCCGCCACCAGGGCGAGCGCCAGGAACCTTGCTTGCATCGGGCCTCCGGAAGTAAACGGGGGATCTGGGTACGCACCTGCGCTCCGCGGCCGATGGCCGCGATGCGCGCGGAAAAGGGGAAGAGTATAGGCGAGGGGACCGCGCCTGCGAAATGCACGACAATGCGCATCGTCCGACAAGACAAGGCGCACCCATGACACCAGCCCTGCTGTGGTTCGTTGCCGGCATGATCCTGATCATCCTGGAACTGCTCAGCGGCACGTTCTACCTGCTGATTCTCGGTGCGGGCGCCTTCTCGGGCGCGCTGGTGGCCGTGGCAGGCGGGCCGTTCCTGATTCAGGCCCTGGCGGCCGCGGCGGCGGGGGTCGGGGGCTTCCTGCTGGTACGCCGGCGCCGCCGCTCGCTGCAGGGCGGCCCTGCTCCGGCTGCCATCGACGCCGGCCAGACGGCGATCTTCGAGGCCTGGGTGAACGCGGACCACCGCATCGCCCGGGTACGCTACCGCGGCGCGACCTGGGAGGCTGATGTCGCCGGCCAGGGCGAACCCGCGGCCGGCACCCTGGTCACCGTGACGGCGGTGGATGGCGTCCGCCTGCGGGTCACACTCGACCCTTCCTGACCCGCCGGGCCCCTGGCCCGGTTACCCACAAGGAGATCCACGCATGTTTCCGAAACTCCTGGCAGTGCTCATCGTGTCAGTGATCGCGTTCTTCGTTCCGCCCGTGCAGTCCCTGGCGATTCCCATCTTCGTGGTGGGGGCCGCTGCGGTGTTCATCATCGAGGGTGTCCGTGTCGTGCCCCAGCAGAGCGCCTGGGTGGTGGAGCGGCTGGGGCGGTACCACCGCACCCTGGAGCCAGGCCTGAACCTGATCGTGCCCTTCGTCGACCGGGTCCAGTATCGCCACTCCCTGAAGGAGATCCCGCTCGATGTCCCCGAGCAGGTGTGCATCACCCGGGACAACACGCAGCTGGGCGTGGACGGCCTGCTGTACTTCCAGGTCACGGACCCGAAGCTCGCGAGCTACGGCACCTCCGATTACGTGATGGCCATCACCCAGCTCGCGCAGACCACCCTGCGCAGCGAGATCGGCAAGATGGAACTGGACCGCACCTTCGAGAGCCGGGACGACATCAACCGGCAGATCGTGGCCTCTCTGGACGAGGCCGGACGCACCTGGGGCGTGAAGGTCCTGCGCTACGAGATCAAGAACCTCACTCCGCCCGAGTCCATCCTGCGGGCCATGCAGACCCAGATCACGGCCGAGCGTGAGAAGCGGGCGCTCATCGCCAAGTCGGAGGGCCAGCGTCAGGAGGAAATCAACCTCGCCGATGGCGAGCGGCAGGCCAAGATCCTCAAGTCCGAGGGCGACAAGGCCGCCGCCATCAACAAGGCCCAGGGCGAGGCGAGCGCCATCCGCATGCTGGCCGAGGCCCAGGCCGAGGCCGTGAAGGCGGTGGCCGCCGCCCTGGCGTCGGAGGGGGGCATGAACGCTGCCAACCTCAAGATCGCGGAAAACTACGTGGCGGCCTTCGGCGAGCTGGCGCGCACCGGCAACACGCTGATCCTCCCCGCCAACCTTGCGGATCCGGCGTCCCTGGTGGCCGGGGCGATGACCGTGCTCAACCGGCTCGGGCCGGCCACCCGCCCCGGCGCCTGACCGGATCCGGCGCGATGGATTACACTCGCGCCCTTTGCGCGCCGGGCTCGGGGGCGCATCAGGTCGTCTCCGGTTCGATCCGGTGAGGGGAGTGTCGTTGGTTTCGCTGCATGATCTACGGAGGGTCTTCCGGCGCGCGCACAGCGTGGCTGGAGCGCGCGCGCCCGCCGCCTTCGCCCTGCTGCTCGCGCTCGCCGCGGGCCGGGCCTCCGCTGTCCCGGAACTCGACGTGGAGTACGTCATCGCGAACCCCCGTCCCCGAGTGGCCGATATCGGCTACAAGGAGCCGGAGACCTTCGACCCCTTCACCGACCGCCTCTATCAGGGCGGCTTCCGCTACGGCGGCCCTCCCGTCGAGATTCCGCAGGAGGTCCGTTACCTGACCGCCATCGGGCGGGCCACGGCGATGAAGCGCATCCTCGCCTGCGCCGATGCGTGGTATTACCCGTTCTCGCACACGGCGGTGAAATCCGAGCCGCCCGGCATCGACATCGAGATCCTCAGCCGCATCGCGCGCCGCCAGGGCTGGGAGTTCTCCGTGATGTGGGCCAACACGGGCGTGTATCGCGGCGGCGTGAACCTGGCCTTCCGGCAGACCATCAACCGCGGCTTCTGCGACGTCTTCCTCGGTCTCGTGATCACCGGGGACGACGACCACATGGAAAGGAACGCCATGGCCTTCACCCGGCCCTACCTCGGCATCGGCTTCGTGCTGGTGTCGAACGGGAAGATTCCCCGGGCGCGGACGCTGGCGGACCTCAAGGGCACGGGCATCAAGGTGGGGGTGCCCGCCTACTCCCCCATGTACGACAACGCGGTCGCGCTCGGCATTCCGGTCGTGACCTACTTCCAGAACAACCGCGTCATCGACGGCCTGCTCAACAAGGAAGTCGACGCGGTGATGGTCTGGGGCCCGTCCATCCCGGTGGCCAACCGGGACAAGAACGTGGAACTCGCCATGTCCCCCGGGTTCCAGCCGATGCCGGGCCAGCGCTACAACGGCGCCTGGGCCGTCAAGGCCAAGGAGACCGACTTCAAGAAGATGCTGGACGATGCCTTCGCCGAGATGCAGGCCAGCGGCGAGATCCAGGCGATCGTGGAGAAGTACGGCGTACCGTACTTCCCGCCTTTCCCTGAAGGCCAGTGACCCCCCCCGTTTCCCCACCCTGACAACCGACGGAAGATCCCGAACATGTGGAACAGTTTCATCGAATTGAGCACGCTCTCCATGGGCGTGATCCCGGTGCTCGTGGTGCTGTTCACGCTCGCGTTCGCCGTGGTGATCGAGCGGCTCTGGTTCTTCCACCGGGTGCTTGGCCAGGGCGCGGCGATCGAGCGCGACCTGAAGCGGACCGCCTATCGCGACCTCGATGGCCTGCGTGCGATTGCCGGCCGGTCCGGCGGAGCGATGCAGGCGGCGCTGGTCACCGTGGGGCTGGAGTCGAAGGCAACCGACGCCGACGCCGCGGAGCGCCACATCGACGAGGCCATCCTCGAGGTGGTCCCCGTGATGGACCGCAACCTCTGGGTGCTCGACACGGCGGTCACGCTGGGGCCTCTCCTCGGCCTGCTCGGCACCATCTTCGGCATGGTGAAGACCTTCAACGTGCTGGGAACGGAGGGCATGGGCGCGGGAGCCGGCGCGGTGACCGGTGGCATCGGCGAGGCGCTGGTGGCCACGGGCGTGGGCCTGTTCATCGCCATCATCGGGCTCATCTTCCTCAACTACTTCAACAAGCGGGTGCGCCTGGGCGTGCAGCAGATGGAGCTCATCAAGCTCACGGTCGTGAACCGCCTGCACGGCGGCGGCGCGCGCTGAGGGCCCGGCCACCATGCGCTCCCGAACCAGCCGCTACTTCGAGGCCGAGAAGCCGCGCATCGAAGTGATCCCCATGATCGACATCATGATGTTCCTGCTGGTGTTCTTCATCATGATCACGATCGACACCATCGCGGGCAGCGGCATCGCCCTGGAACTGCCGGGATCGAAGACGACCCAGACCCTGAAGGACACCCAGGTCACCATCGGGGTCCAGAAGGACGGCGCCATGTTCGTGCAGGGCAAGCCCTTCACCCCCGAGCAGCTGACCGCGCGGCTCAGGGCGGACAAGGAAAAGGGCAAGGTCGATGTGGTCATCGCCGGTGACCGGGAAGTCCCCCTGCAGAAGTTGCTCGACGTGATGGACATCGTCCGCGCCGAGGGGATCCAGTCGGTCGGCATCGCGGCGTCGAAAGCCGCTGCGACGGCCGGGGCCGTGCCGGCCAGATGAGCGACACCGCACCCCCGAGGCAGCCGGCGCCGGGGGACGAGGGGGGGCGCCGCCTCCTGTCGTTTCCGCGCGCCCTGCTGATCGCCATCGGTCTCGAGGTCGCGGTGATGCTGTACGCGACCGTGAACTGGAGCGCCCTGTTTCCGCCGCCGGAGCCGGAGCCCATGAAGGTGGAGTTCGTGAAGCTGCCGGACCCGCCACCCCCGCCGCCCCCTCCGCCTCCGCCACCGAAGCCGAAGAAGAAGCCGCCTGAACCGCCGAAGCCGCCCGAGCCGCCCAAGCCCGAGGACAAGCCGTTGCCTCTGCCCGAGCCGGCACCTCCGGAGCCGCCGCCTCCACCGCCCCCGCCACCTCCGCCGCCGCCACCACCTCCGCCGGATCTGCCGCCTCCCGACAAGCGTGCCAAGCCGGTGAAGAAGCCGGCAGCGGTGTATCCGAAGGATGCCCTGACCCAGGGTATCGAAGGCAAGGTGCGGGTGCGCCTGCTCGTGAGCGGCGCCGGCAAGGTGTTGCGGACCACGGTGATCGAGTCGGAGCCGCCGGGAGTCTTCGACTACTCGGCCACGAAGGCGGCCAAGGCCTACGTGTTTCCGCCGGACGAGAACGGCGTGGAGGAATTCGAGATCGACCAGGTCTTCGTCTACCGGATCGAGGACGACCGCTATGGCCCCCAGGCCGGGCAGCAGAAGCCTGCCGAGGCGACGAAGTAGCTGATTTCCCCGTCGTCGCGGTGCCTGTGGCGTTCGCGGCCACGACACCCCGGCGGAAGCGATCGTCGACAACCCGGCCGTCGGTGGGGACGGACTCCGAAAGAGCTCCGGGGCTCGGCTTCGGACGGCGACTCCACGATCTGAGCCCCGGGGCACCTGCGGTGCGGCGGGCGAGCGCACTGCCCGGGTTGCCGGGCGTCGTGCGGATCGTGACCGGACCGTTTCTGCGGCGAGCCTTTCCCGGCGACCGCACGCGGTGCCGGGTTGCCCGAATTCAACGTCCGCCCCGTTTTTTGTCGCCTGTGTCCCCGGGAGGGACGCGATGGGATAACATCGCCCCATGCTGGTGCACGCACCGGGAGAGCCCGGGGACTTTGCCGTGCAGGCGGGTCAAGGGGGAGGGCATGGAGATGTTGTCCAGACAACTGCCGCTGGAGACCAGGCCCCGTCCCGGGTCGGGACCGGTCGGCCCTGCCTGTTCGTCGTCCCCGCGGTTCGGCGGAGCCAGTTCGTGAAACGGCCCGCCTTTCCCCAGGACGAGGCCGAGCGCATCGCCGCGCTGCGCGATCTGCTGATTCTCGACACCGATCCCGAGGAGCGCTTCGATGCGCTCACGGCCTACTGTGCCTCACGCTTCGGCGTGAAGACGGCGTTGCTCAGTCTCGTCGACACGGAGCGGCAGTGGTTCAAGTCCGCCTTCGGCCTGGAGATCCGGGAGACCCCCCGGGAGGTCAGCTTCTGCAGCCACGCCATCCTCGAGCAGGAGCCGCTCGTGGTCGCCGATGCCCTTGCGGATGAGCGTTTCCACGACAACCCGCTCGTCACGGGCCCGCCGGGGATCCGTTTCTATGCGGGCGCTCCGCTTCGGGTGTCCGGCGGTTTTCCCGTCGGCACGCTGTGCCTGGTGAGCAACGAGCCCCGGCGGCTCGCCGAGGAGGATCTCGCCCACCTCAAGGATCTGGCGAGCGCCATCTCGCTCGAACTGGAGCAGCGCGCCGAACTCCTGGCCCGCGATCGCGGCGCGTCCTGAGCGCGGCCGGTTGTTGGTCGGGGCGGGGCCGGCTTACACTCCGGCCCTTGCCACTCCGGGGCTTTCCGCCATGCACGATCTCGTCATCCGCAACGCAACCCTGGTGGACGGCACGGGTGTGCCCGGCAGACAGGCGGACCTCGCGGTGGACGGTGACCGTGTGGCGGCGGTTGGCCAAGGGGTCGGCAGGGGGCGTCGGGAGATCGACGCGGCCGGACTGCTGCTCACGCCGGGATGGGTGGACATCCACACCCACTACGATGGCCAGGCCACGTGGGATCCCTTCCTCACCCCGTCGTCCTGGCACGGCGTCACGACCGCGGTATTCGGCAATTGCGGCGTCGGTTTCGCGCCCGTGCGGCCAGGCTCCGAGCACTACCTCATCCAGTTGATGGAGGGCGTGGAAGACATCCCCGAAACCGTGCTGGCCGAGGGCATCGACTTCCGCTGGGAGAGTTTCGAGCAGTATCTCGACGCGCTGGAGTCCTCGCCGCGCATCATGGACATCGGGGCGCAGGTGCCCCATGCCGCCCTGCGCTTTTACGTGATGGGCGACCGCGGCGCCGATCACGCCGAGGCGCCGACGGCCGACGAGATCGAGGCGATGGGCAGCCTGCTGGAGGGAGCCCTGCGGGCCGGCGCCCTGGGGTTCAGCACGTCCCGCACCACCAAGCACCGCACCCGGGATGGGCGCTTCACGCCCGGCCTCACGGCGGCCGACCCGGAACTCGCCGGCATCGCCCGGGCCATGCGCCGGGCGGACGCGGGCGTCATCGAGGTGAACTCCGATTTCGGGGACGGCGACTTCGACCGGCTGCGCGCAGCCGCCGAGATCGCGGGACGTCCCCTGTCCGTGCTGCTGCTCCAGGTGCACAACGCGCCCGACCTCTGGAAGGACACGCTCGCCCGCATCCACGCCGCGCGGGCCGCAGGCCTCGAGGTCACCGGCCAGGTGGGCTCCCGGCCCATCGGGGTGAACTTCGCGCTCGAGGGCACCGTGCATCCCTTCCTCACCCACCCTCTCTACCTCGCCCTGCAGGACCTCACCCCTGCGGAACGGTACGCGCGCATCGCGGGCGATCCCGAACTGCGGCGGCGCCTCTGGGCCGAGCGTCCCGACGACACGCACACCCGCTGGATCGCCGGCATGCTGTCGCGCACCTTCCGGCTGACCGAGCCGCTCGACTACGAGCCCGACATGCGCGACAGCGTCGAGGCCGTTGCGGCGGCTGCCGGACGCGATCCCTTCGACGTGGCGCTGGAGTGGCTGCTGGAGGACGGCGGCAAGGCGATGCTCATGCACACCTTCGAGAACTACTTCGACGGCGACCTCGAGATCGTGCGCCAGTTGCTGGAGGATCCCGCCACCATCTCCGGCATTGCCGATGCAGGCGCGCACGTGGGCTATATCTGCGACGCGAGTTCCGCAACCAGCATGCTTACCCACTGGGTGCGAGACCGCCGGCACGGACCGAGGATTCCTCTGGAGTATCTCGTCAGGAAGCAGACCCGCGACACTGCCTTCGCCTACGGCCTGCGGGACCGCGGGGTGCTCGCCTCCGGCTACCGGGCGGATTTCAATCTCATCGACTTCGGGGCCCTGAGATTGCGCAGGCCCACCGTGGTCTACGATCTTCCCGCAGGCGGCAAGCGCATGGTGCAGCGGGCCGAAGGCTACCGCCACACGTTCGTGGCCGGGGTCGAGGTCATGGTGGATGGACAGCCCACCGGAGCGTTGCCCGGCCGGCTGGTGCGGGGCGCCCGCGGGCTCTGAGGCCTGTCACCAGCTCTTGGGCGGGGGCCGCAGCACGATCATCCGGTTTTCCCGAATCTCGATGTACCCCCCCGAGCGCAGTTCCTTCATGATGCGGCCCACCATCTCCCGGGATGCGCCCACCCGGCTCGCGATGTCGTGGTGGGTGGGCCGCGGGTCGATGACCAGTTCCCCGTCCACCTCCCGCGCCAGGTCCACCAGCAGGGTCGACACCCGCCCGTAGACGTCCAGCAGAGCCATCGCACCCACGGTGCGCGTGAGTGCGCGGATGCGGCCGATGAGCATGCGGATCAGCGCGACGGCCAGCTCGGGGCGGGTGAGGATGCAGTTGTCGACCTGGTCGCGGGTGAGCACCGAGAAGCGGCAGGGCTCGGCCGTGATCACGGACGCCGAACGGGGGCCGTTGTCGAGCATCATTTCCCCGAAGTGATCCCCGGGGCCGAACTCGTTCAGCAGCACTTCCCGATTGTTGCCGTCTCCCAGGAAGATCCGCACTCGTCCCCGGACGATGATGAAGAGTGTGTCGCCGGGCTCCCCCTCCTTCATGACGACGGTGTCCGCAGGGTAGGCGCGCAGCGTGCCGATGGCCGCCAGCGCATCCACGTGTTTCTGCGGGAGATTCCAGCACCGTCGATCCAACGTTGCGACGCCCTGCGGCGCCCTGTCGCTCATGTCGGAATCCAAGATGGCTCCCCATCGGTGTGTGCTTCGTTTGTCACGGGCGCATGACACGGCGCGCCGCTTGTTCAACTTCTCCTGTTGCGAGCGGTCAGACCGTGCAGTCCTGCCGCGTGTGGCTCCCCCGCGGCATGGCTTGCCGACGGGGCATGGAAAACTTCATCCGGCGCGCTCCGGAACCGTCCAACGGTCTGGCACAGCCGTCGTATCCGGCCCGGATGCACGGGTCGTGCAGGGCAGGACACGGGTCAGCGTACGTTCTGCTGCGGCACCACGTCGAGGAGTTCCACATCGAAGATCAGCGTGGAATTCGGCGGAATCACGCCGTAGGCCTCGCGGTTGCCGTAGCCGAGCCTGGGGGGTACCACGAGGGTCCGCTTGCCGCCGACCCGCATGCCCAGGATCGCCCGGTCGAATCCCGTGATCATCCGGTTCAGCCCCGCCATGACCGACAGGGGGTAGCCCCGGTCCTTCGTGCTGTCGATCTTCGCGCCCTTGCGCGCCGGGGCGGCAAGGTCGTAGACCCAGCCCTCGTAGTCGATGACCACGTACTGCTCCCGCACGGCTTCGGGCCCGGTACCCACCACGCGGTCGATGGCGATGGTCCTGGCCGGCGTGGCATCCGGCAGGGTGTCGCTGAACTCCACATACTGACTCTGGGCAAGGGCGGGTGCGGCAGACACGAGGGCGGCCACAAGGACGAGGGCTCGGAACAGGAGACTCACCAGAAATCCTTTGCAAGAGAAGACGAGACCGGAGGATAACCCAACCGCAACGGGCGCCGTGGCAGCCTGGCCGGGTGGCGTCAGGCGATCCCGGCCACCCGTGCCCGGAGCGCCTCCCGCCTTGGAAGCGCCTGCGCGGACAGTTCCAGATACCGGATGCCGTGCCGGTCCAGCAGCGTCAGGGCCGTGGCGTTCGGGCCCCGCGGATGGCTCAGGTCGATGGCTGCCACGGGGGTGTAGTCGTCGCGGCACACCACGAGGTCGAAGACGTGTCCCGGCAGAGGCGCGGCATCGGTCGGACCGAGCAGGCGGGTCGCGGGGACGCAGGGGAAGACCAGGCATTCCGGGAAGGCGGCCCGGCCCAGAAGGTAGAGGGTCCGCCGTTCGCCCGCGAGCAGGGGGGGCGGCCGGGTGCCGGAGGGCGCCGCGCCCGCGGGGACCGGTCCCGGCGTTTCCAGAGCCGCGACCGGCGCCGCCGGCGGAGTGGCCTTGCCCGCGCGGTGGGCCGCGATGATCTGCTCCAGTTCGTTGGCCTGACCAGGATTCTTCCGGCTTGCCCGGTCGCCCGGATCCATTTTCATGCCGGACCCACCGGATCGGCCCCGCATCTGGCCCATAATGCGGATCCAGACGAGCAGTACCCCGGCCATGATCATGAATCCCGTGACGACCTTCAACCAGTTCATGCGTCAGGAAGGAGAGGAGTGGGTCGGGGTTCAAGTGTAACCGGCAATGCGCGCCTCGCGAGGCGCGCCCTGCCGGCCCCCGGCGCCGCAGCCAGACGGCCGCGGTGCCTCGACGATTCGAAGACGATTCACAAACCGAAAGGAGAAGGCCCATGGGAGCTGGAGACTCGCGTACCCGACGCGGCAAGATCGCAATCGGAAGCTATGGCAAGACCCGTCCTCACGACCGGAAGAAGCCCGCGCCGGCGGCAGCCACGCCGGTCGGTCGCCCGGCCGGCAAGCCGCGGGGCCGCTGAGGCCCCCGAAGCGGTCGACCGGCCGGAACCATCGGCCGGTCGACCGCCAGCCGTGAGTCGCCATGGACCGCTACCTCGACCACGATGAACTGACCGCCGCGCTCCAGGCGCTGGTGGCCGGCCACCCTGACCTCTTCCAGCTCGAAAGCATCGGTCGCAGCTTCGAAGGCCGGGCGCTCTGGTGCGTCACCGCCACCCGCGCGACCACGGGGCCCGCCGCCGACAAGCCGGCCCTCTGGGTCGACGGCAACCTCCACGCCACCGAACTCGCGGGGGCCATGGCGTGCCTGCACTTCCTCCAGTTCCTCGCCCGGCACGATGGGCTGGATGCCGACGTCACCCGCGTGCTCGACACCCGCGCCTTCTACGTCTGTCCGCGGCTCAACCCGGACGGTGCCCAGTGGGCGCTCTCCCACCCGCCGCGGCTGATCCGGTCGTCGACCCGGCCCTACCCCTGGGACGAGCCGCCCATCGGAGGGCTCGAACGCGAGGACATCGACGGCGACGGCCGGGTGCTCACCATGCGCATCCCCGACCCGAACGGCGCCTGGAAGGTGTCCGACCTCGATCCGCGTCTGCTGGTGCGGCGCGATCCCGTGGAGACGGGCGGGGTCTACTACCGGCTGCTGCCGGAGGGGCGGGTGGAGCACTTCGACGGCGTGAGCCTGACCATGCGCCCGCGCCGCGAAAACCTCGACCTGAACCGGAACTACCCCGCCAACTGGCGGCAGGAACACGAGCAGCCGGGAGCGGGTCCGTTCCCCGCGTCCGAGCCCGAGGTGCGAGCAGCGGTCGCCTTCATCACGGCCCACCCCAACATCACGGGCGGCATCGCCTTCCACACCTACAGCGGCGTGCTGCTGCGGCCCTGCTCGCACCGGGCGGACGACACGCTGCCCGCCGAGGACCTGTGGACCTTCCGCCGGATCGGCGACCAGGGCACCGCCCTCACGGGCTATCCGAACGTGTCGGTGTTCCACGACTTCCGGTATCACCCGAAGGAAGTCATCACCGGATCCTTCGACGACTGGCTCTATGAGCACCAGGGCGTCTTCGCCTGGACCGTCGAGGTCTGGAGCCCGCAGCGCGAGGCCGGCATCACCGACTACAAGTTCATCGAGTGGTACCGGGAGCACCCGGTCGAGGACGATCTCAAGCTGCTGCGGTGGAACGACACGGTGCTGGGCGGGCGCGGGTTCGTCCCCTGGTACCCCTTCGACCACCCGCAGCTGGGTCCTGTCGAGCTGGGAGGCTGGGACGCCCTCTACACCTGGAGCAATCCGCCCCCGGCCCTGCTGGCGCGGGAGGTGGCGCGGTTCCCGCGCTGGCTCGTGTGGCACGCGCTGATCTCGCCGCGCCTGGAGATCTTCGCGATCGACCACGAACGCGTGGGACAGGACACGTGGCTCGTGCGGCTCGCCGTCCACAACACCGGGTGGCTGCCCACGAATGTCACGCGGCGGGCGCTCGACAACCGGCTGGTGCGCGGGGTGATCATCGAGCTGGACCTGCCCGATGGCCTGCTGCTCGAGGCCGGCGAACGGCGGGTGGATGTAGGGCACCTCGCGGGGCGTTCGCACCAGCCATCATCGCCCTCGGCGTGGTCCGGCTGGGGCGGGGATGTCACCACCGACCGCGCGAAGGCGACCTGGGTGGTGCGCGGGCCGGCCGGATCGGTGCTCCGCTTCACGGCCCGGCACGAGCGCGCCGGGACCGTGCGCACCGAGCTGCGCCTGGACTAGGGCAGGGCGCAGGTTCCCGGCGCGGTGGCTCAGGCCGCTGCGTGGACCGGATCCAGCAGCGGCGGCAGATTGCCCTGCGCGTCGAAGATCCAGGGGCGCGGGGCCTCGCGCACCTCGAAGCGTTCCGGCTGTGCCCGCACTTCGTCCAGCAGCGGGGCCGACACCTCGATCTCGCCCAGGTGCAGGGTGTTGCGGATGCGCACGATGCGGCAGTCCTCCGGCTTCACCCGGACCACGGTCTTCACCGCGAGCGCGATGGCGTCGTGGTCGTCGTTCATGATCATCGGGATCGCCCCGCCGTCGAGGTTCATCGACGTGATGACGTTCGCGTAGGTGGCCCCCACGTCCAGCTCGCGGTACACGCGCAGGGTGATCACGTCCGCGCCGCCCACGCCCGTGGCGTTGCCGTGGGTGATGCGGGTGAGCCCGAGCACCACGATCTTCTTGACGAGCGGGTCCGCGGTCCACTTCACGGCGCGGCGGTTGCGCCCCGTGATGTTCGGGTCGAACCCCGCGCCCGAGATGTTCTTGCCCATCTCGTCGATGACCAGTACGTCGATGTCGTTGAAGTACAGCCGCGGCATGTTCGCCTTGGCCATGGCCTGCAGAACAGGTTCGCGGGTCGCGAGCTGCGCCGCCGGGACGATCTCGATGTGGGACGTCTCGTCGTAGGCGTTCTCCACCACACCCACGCCGAAGATCACGTTGCGCGCCCGGATGTTCACGTCCCGGATGCGCGGCAGCAGGTCGGGAAAGGTATCCATGCCGTGCATGTGGTACGCGGACGCCCCGATGATCTTGCCGATCCCGATGGCGAGCATCTTCGTGAGGCCGCTCTCGGTGGCGCCGCGGAATGCGGTGTGCGGCTTGATCCGGTTGATCACCACGATCGCCTCGGCCTCGGCCGCGTGGCGGTCCATGTGCACCGGCGTGCCGTCCTCGAGGTGACCCACGATCACCGTTTCCATCGTGGCGTGGATGGGCACGCCGGCGGCGGCCTCGGTGATGCCGTAGGTCTCGAGCACCTTGCGCTGGCCCTCCGCCGTCGCGGCGCCGTGGCTGCCCATGCAGGGGAAGATGAAGGGCTTGGCACCCAGTGCCTTCAGTTCCGAGATGACCGTGCAGGCGATCAGCGCGATGTTGGCGATGCCGCGGCTGCCACAGCCCACCGCCACCACCTGGCCGGGCTTCACCGATGCGCGCACCTCGGGCCGCGCGAACTCCCGCCGGATCGCCCCGGCGATGTCCTCCAGTCGCCTGGGGTCGAATTTCTGCCGCACGCGGGCCATGGGGGGCAGCGGCACGTCGAGGCCGCCGGCGATGTTGACTTCGATCCGATCCGGAATCATGCGATGTCCTCCCGCAGCTTGTGTTTTGCCCTATTGTGCCTCGCCCGTCCGTCGTTGTCAGACGGTGCGGTGCGGGGCGTCGCCGCGCTTACAGGCCGCACCAGTCCCGCATGATGTCCGTGAAGGCCGCCACGGCCGTGCGCACCCGTTCCACCACGCAGTATTCGTCGGTCTGGTGCGCGAGGAGCATCTCGCCCGGGCCGAGGATCAGCGTGGGCGGCCCGCCGAAGGCGGGCGTGAGTGCCGCGGCGTCCGTGAACGCCGTGTCGATCCGCGGCCGCGGCCGTTCGCCCAGATGGGGCGTCATGAGGTCGAACACGCGCTGCACCCATTCCGCCTCGGGGTCGGTGTAGACGGGAGCCAGATCGAGAACGGTGTCGAGCCGCGTGTCGGGA
Organism: Betaproteobacteria bacterium; assembly: GCA_037141795.1. Lineage (GTDB taxonomy): Bacteria > Pseudomonadota > Gammaproteobacteria > Burkholderiales. The sequence goes on along the minus strand of JBAXBV010000031.1, from coordinate 13,913 downwards.
CCCAGCGCGCGGGCGAGGTCGGCCCGGAGCTCGCCGTGCGCCTGCGTGGGCACGGTGCGCATGTCGACGCCGATGACCGCGTGGTCCGGCACCGAGTTGATGTTGAGCCCGCCCCGCACCGTGCCCACGTTGAGCGTGGCGGCCCCCATCACCGGATGGGGCGGGGCCGCGAACCGGAAGGCCTCGAGGCGCGAGATCGCCCGGGCCGCCTTGCACACGGCGTTGTCGCCTAGGTGGGGCGTGGAGCCGTGGGCCGTCACCCCTGACGTGCACGCGTGCAGCCACAGGGCGCCCTTGTGCCCCACCAGCGGATGGTTGCCGGTGGGCTCGGCCACGATGATCGCGCCGGCGCGGCCCAGGGCACCCGGGGTGCGCACCAGGTCGAACGCGCCTTCGCAGCCCGTCTCTTCCCCGGCGGTCAGGACGATGGTCACGCCCGGCGAGCGCGCGAGTCGAGGCGCCAGGGCCACCGCGGCAGTCACGAAGGCCGCCACGCCGCATTTCATGTCGCTGGATCCGCGCCCGTAAAGGCGACCGTCGGCCAGCTCTCCCGCGAAGGGGTCATGGGTCCAGGCGCGTGCCCCGAGCGGCACCACGTCCAGGTGGCCCGTGAAGCAGATCGGCGGGAGGTCGGGGTCTCCGCCGAGGGTGGCCACCAGGCTGGCGCGCCCCGTGCCGAAGCCGTGGTAGCGGGTGTGGAAACCCGCGGCTTCCAGCAGGGCGCCCGCGTGGCGCGCGCAGGGCTCCTCCGCCCCCGGCGGATTGATGGTGTCGAAGCGCAGCAGGGCCTGGGTGAGGGCGATCGGATCGGGGACCGGCATGGGGCGTCGGCGCGGTCAGGGCTCGACCCGGCGGGCCAGATGCGCCAGCGCGTCTTCCACCTGGTCGATCAGGATCAGGCACACGTCCCCGGGGGCGAGGCGCTCCAGCGCCGTGTCGATGGCCAGGAACTCGCCGCGGATCTCGGCGATCTCGGTGGTGCGCCGGGCGCCCGCGAGGCCCTCGCGCAGCAGCGCCATCACCTCGCCGTCGGCCCGGCCGCGCTGTGCCGCGTCCTGGTAGAGCAGGACGATGTCGAAATGCTCGCCCACCACACGCCCCTGGTCGCGGATGTCCTCGTCGCGCCGGTCGCCGGCCGCGCTGATCACGATGAGGCGACGGGTCGCCCCCATGGCGGCCACGGCAGCCGCCAGGGCCACGAGCGCGTCGGCGTTGTGGCCGTAATCGGCGATCACCGTCGCGCCCCGGTGTGTGAAGGTGTTGAACCGCCCCGGCACCGTGCCCGCGTCGCTGTCGAAGGTGGCGAGCCCACGGCTCATGGTGTCCCAGTCGAGGCCCGCGGCCCAGGCCGCCGCCACCGCGGCCAGGACGTTTTCCACCTGGAACGGAACCGTGCCGTCGCGGGTCAGGGGGATGCCGGCAAGCGGGAGGCGGCGTTCCTCGCGTCGCCCCGTGGCGGCCACCACGTCGCTCCCGTCCACGAACACGGCCCGCCGTCCCCGGGCCCGGTGCTTCGCCATCACGGACACCGACGGATCGCGGGAGAAGAAGGTCACGTGCCCGGGGCACACGGCAGCCATGGCCGCCACCCGAGGGTCCGCCGCATTGAGCACCGCGGTACCTCCGGGCCCGGTGTTCTGGACGATCACGCGCTTGAGCACCGTCAGTTCCTCGATCGTGTCCACGAAATTGAGCCCGAGGTGGTCGCCGCTGCCCACGTTCGTGACCACCGCCACCTGGCAGCGGTCGAATCCCAGGCCCTCCCGCAGCAGTCCGCCCCGCGCCGTTTCGAACACGGCGGCGTCCACGTCGGGGTGCAGGAGCACGTTGCGGGCGCTGCGCGGGCCGGCGCAGTCGCCGCTGTCGGTCTGCACGCCATTCACGAACACGCCGTCGGTGTTGGTCATGCCCACCCGCAGGCCCGACGCGGCGAACAGGTGTGCGATCAGCCGCACCGTGGTGGTCTTGCCGTTGGTGCCCGTCACGGCCACCACGGGGATGCGACCGTCGTCCCGGTCGCCGAACAGCGTGCGCACCACAGCCCCGCCCACGTCCCGGCCGTGTCCGTACGAGGGATCGATGTGCATCCGCAGGCCGGGTGCCGCGTTGACCTCCACCACCGCGCCGCCCTGTTCCTCCAGGGGCAGCAGGACGGTCTCGCACAACACGTCCACCCCCGCGATGTCCAGGCCCAGCATGCGGGCCGCGTCCACGGCGCGCCGGGCGAGTTCCGGGTGCACGTCGTCGGTCACGTCGGTGGCCGTGCCGCCCGTGCTGAGATTGGCGTTGTTGCGCAGGATGACCCGTGCGCCCTGCGGGGGGACATCACCCGGGCCGTAGCCCTGCAGGCGCAGGCGGGCGAGGGCGATGTCGTCGATGCGGATGCGGGTGAGCGGCGTGGCGTGACCGTCGCCGCGGCGGGGGTCCTCGTTGACGCGGTCCACCAGCGCCGCGATGGTGTGCACCCCATCGCCGATCACGTGGGGCGGTTCGCGGCGGGCGGCGGCCACGAGGGCGTCCCCCACCACCAGCAGCCGATGATCGTGGCCCGGGACGAAGCGCTCCACGAGGATGTCGTCGCCGTGCTCGCGGGCCGCGCGGAAGGCCACCTCGAGGTGATCCGGCGTCAGCACGTTCACCGTGACCCCCTTGCCCTGGTTGCCGTCCCGCGGCTTCACCGCCACGGGCGCGTCGAGCGCGCGCAGGGTCGCCAGGGCTTCTTCGAGGGTGCGCACCGACCGGCCCTCGGGCACGGGGACCCCGGCTGCCGCCAGCAGCCGCTTGGTGAGGTCCTTGTCCTGGGCGATGGATTCGGCGATCGCGCTGGTGCTGTCGATCTCCGCCGCCTGGATGCGGCGCTGGCGGCTGCCCCAGCCCAGCTGCACCAGGCTGCCGTCCGTGAGGCGCCGGAAGGGGATGCCCCGGTTCACGGCGGCCTGGACGATGGCCCCGGTGCTGGGCCCGAGACGGATGTCCTCGTCCAGGGCCCGCAGACGGGCCACGGCGTCGTCCAGGTCGAAGGGCAGATCCGCGCGCGCCGCGTCCACCAGCTGCTGCACCAGGTCCAGGGCGAGCCGGCCCACGGCCTCTTCCGTGTATTCCACCACCACCCGGTACACGCCCTTCTGCAGCGTCGGCGCGATGTGGCTGAAGGTGACGGCGCAGCCCGTGGCGGCCTGCAGGCGCAGCAGGGCGCACTCGAGGGCGTGGGCCGTGGGCACCGGCCCGGTGTGCCCGGTGGGCCGGATGGGACCGATCTGGGGGAAGCGGGCACGCAGCCGGGCCTCGAAGCCGGGCAGGCGGTCGATGGATTCCTCGTCCGGCTGCAGTGCCACCACGAGTTCCAGCGCCGTGTGCCGGGTCCAGAGATTCGGGCCGCGCAGGGCGCGGACGCGGGTGACTTCCATCGCGGGGGGTCCTCAGTGATTCGCGCCGCCGTTCGCGGGTGCGGCCTGGTCGAAGGTGTCGATGCCGGTGCGGATGAGTTCCGGCGGCAGGCCCAGCGCCCAGGCGGCCGCCGCGGCGGCCAGCACGACCGGCAGAGCCAGCCCGCCCACCTGTCCGTCCGGGCCCGTGGTGGCGACCGCCTGGGTGGTCTCGCCCCGGACCAGCACCACCTGGCCGTCCCGCGCGTGCACGCCCCGGCCTCCCGAGGCCAGGTGGGCCGTCAGGGCCCCCCCGTCACGTGAGGCGGAAAACATCAGGGTCTCGCCGTCGCAGAGCGGGGCGAGGTTCGCCACGGGGGCGTCGTCGGCGTTGAGGACGGCCGCGCCGGAGGGCAGCACCACGTCCACCTGGGTGCGCACCACCCGGAGCAGGTCGTCATGGGTCTCGAGCTGCAGCTCCGGGATGCCGTCGCCGGTATCCAGGCCCGTCACCACGCCCACCTGGCATCGGTCGTAGGCCAGGCCCTCGCCCGCCATCAGGCGCAGGCTGCTGTCGATCACCGCGGCATCCAGAGCCCGGTTCATCAGCAGGTCCCGCCCCGACTGCCAGGCCGCACCGTCGCGCCCCTCGAGTCGGCGCGCCTCCAGGTACAGGCCGTCGCTGCAGGCGAGCCCCGTGGCGAGGCCGTTGAGGCCGAGCAGGTGCGCGATGAGCCGCGCCACCGGGGCGCGGTGGTGGCTGCCGGTCACGCCCACGATCGGAATGCGCCCGTCCTCGTCCGGCGGGAAGAGGTGGTCCACGATGGCCTGGCCCACGGGGCGGCCGGGGCCGTTGGAGGGCCGCAGGTGGAACTGCAGGCCGGGCCCGGCGTTCACCTCGACGATGGCGCCGCGCTGCGGGCCCAGGGGCCGGGAGATGTCCTCGGCCACCAGGTCGATGCCCGCGATGTCCAGCCCCACGATCCGCGCCGCCAGCGCCGCGGTCGCAGCCACCTCCGGGTGGACGGCATCGGTGATGTCCACCGACATGTTCCCGTTGCGCTGGATCAGGACCTGCTGGCCCGGGGCGGGGACCGAATCGGGGTCCAGTCCCTGGTGCGAGAGCTCCAGCCGCGCCGCGGAGTCGAGTCGCACCGGGTTGAGCGGGTGGTCCTGGGTGGTGCCCCTGCGGGGGTCGCTGTTGAGCTGGGTCTCGATCAGTTCGGTCACGCTCGAGCGCCCGTCGCCCGTCACGAAGGCGGCCTCGCCCCGGGAGGCGGCCACGAGGCGCCCGCCCACCACCAGCAGGCGGTGCTCGCTGCCTGGCACGAAGCGCTCCACCAGCACGCCGCTGCCCTCGCCGATGGCCACCGACCAGGCCGCCTCCACCTCCTCGCGGGTGGTGAGCCCCAGGAAGACCCCGCGGCCGTGGTTGCCGTCCTCGGGCTTGACCACCACCGGCCCGTCGATCTCCGTGGCAGCGGCCCAGGCGTCCTCCGGACTGTCCACCGCGCGCCCCTCCGGCACCGGCACCCCGCAGGCGCCCAGCAGCGTCTTGGTGAGGTTCTTGTCCCGGGAGATCCCCTCGGCGATGGCGCTGGTGCGGTCCGTCTCGGCGGTCCAGATGCGCCGTTGCCGCCGACCCTGTCCCAGCTGCACCAGGTTGCCCTCGGTCAGCCGGATGGCCGGGATCTTCCGCGCCTCGGCCGCGGCGACGATTGCGGCGGTGCTGGGGCCCAGGCACAGGTCGTCTCCCATCTGCCGCAACTGGTCCACGGCGTCCCGCACGTCGAAGGGCCGGTTGCCCATGGCGGCCAGCACCAGTTCCCGCGCCAGGTGGAAGGCGGTGCGGGTGACCTCGTCGTGCCAGCAGGTGACGACCACCTTGTAGACGCCGCGGCGGTCGGTTTCCCGCGCCCGCCCGAAACCGCCGGGCATGCCTGCCAGCGACTGCAGCTCGAGCGTGACGTGTTCGAGGATGTGGCCGGGCCAGGTGCCCTCGCGAAGCCGGCGCAGGAAGCCGCCGCGTTCCTCGTAGCTGCAGCGGTGCTCCACCAGGCTGGGCAGCCAGGCCGTCAGCCGCTCCGGGAAGCCGGGGATGCGGTCGGACGGGAAATCCTCGAGCGTGCCGATGTCGATCAGGAATTCCAGCACCGGCCCGTATGTCCAGAGGTTCGGTCCCCGCAGGGACGTGACCCGGAGAATGTCGATGTTCTTGTGCATGAAAGGCTCGGAGTGCCCGGGTTCTCCGGGCCAGCGTCGAAAATGCCCTAACGTGGTGCTCCTGTCGAGGTTTACGCGGAGTTTCGAAGGGGCGGCGGCGGTTCCCGCCGGATGCGGTAACCTCCACCGTCCCGCCCGCCGCGGCGCGATCCCCTGAATCAACCGGAGTCTGCCCGGCGGGCCCGACAGCCATGAGCCAACCGTCCGAACCGTCTGTCCTTCCCGCGCGGGAGATGCCCGCGTCCTGGTGGCAGGGGAGCGCCCCCCCGCTCGGTCCCGGGGAGTCCGTGCTTGCCTGGATCGACACCGACCTCGACGCCCGCCTGCGGTTCGCGGCGGGCTGGGTGGCGCTGACGGACCGGCGTCTGCTGGCCGGCTCGTCCGGCGCGGCGGCACTGCAGTCCTGGGCCCTGGACCCGGGCCTGTCCCTGGAGCTGCGCGACCACGCCGGCGTCGCCCATCTCGAACTGTTCCGCGACGGGGTGCGGCTCGGGGGGTGGGCCTTCACCCTCGCGCGCAACGCGGCGGCCCGCCGGCTCGCGACCCGCTTCACCCAGGCCTGCGCCGGCCCTGGGAGCGGCGTGGACGCCGCGACGGAGCCCGACGAACCGGACGACGTCACCGGCGGGGACGACACCGCCCACCAGCCCCCGTCGACCCGCCATCTCTTCCGGCTCTGGCGCTTCGCCCGGCCCTACCGGGCCAGGCTCCTGCTGGGTTTCGTGCTCACGCTCGCCGCCACCGCCGCCACGCTGGTGCCGCCCTATCTCACCATGCCGCTGATGGACCGGGTGCTGATCCCCTACGGCAACGGGGTGCCCATCGACCAGGGGCTGGTGGCCACCCTGCTGGGCGCACTGTTTGCGGCCGTGCTGGTGGCCTGGGCACTGGGCTGGGCCCGCACCTACGTGCTGGCGCTGGTGAGCGAACGCATCGGCGCGGACCTGCGCACCCTGACCTACGAACACCTCCTGCACCTGTCCCTCGAGTACTTCGGCGGGCGGCGCACGGGCGACCTCATGGCCCGCATCGGCGCCGAGACGGACCGCATCTGCCTGTTCCTGTCCCTGCATCTGCTGGATTTCGCCACCGACGTGCTGATGATCGCCATGACCGCGGCCATCCTGGTGTCCATCGATCCCTGGCTCGCCCTCGCCACGCTGCTGCCGCTGCCCTTCATCGCCTGGCTCATCCACCTCGTGCGCGACCGGCTGCGGCACGGCTTCGAGAAGGTGGACCGGATCTGGGGCGAGGTGAACAACGTGCTCGCCGACGCCATCCCCGGCATCCGCGTGGTCAAGGCCTTCGCCCAGGAAAGCCGCGAGGCCGGACGCTTCCGCGAAGCCAACCGCCAGAACCTCGCCGTGAACGACCGCGTCAACCTCGTGTGGGCCGTGTTCTCGCCCACGGTGACGCTGCTCACCGAACTGGGCCTGCTGGTGGTCTGGGCCTTCGGGGTCTGGCGGGTTTCCCACGACCGGATCACCGTGGGCGTGCTCACCGCCTTTCTCGCCTACATCGGCCGGTTCTACACGCGGCTCGATTCCATGAGCCGCATCGTCTCCTTCACCCAGAAGGCCGCCGCCGGGGCCAAGCGCATCTTCGAGATCCTGGATCATGTCTCCAGCGTGCCCGAGCCCTCGCAGCCGGCGCGCCTTGACGAGGTACGCGGGCGCATCGAGCTGCGCGGCGTGGGTTTCCGCTACGGCAACCGCCGGGTCCTGCGGGGTCTCGACCTGGCCATTGCCCCGGGGGAGATGATCGGTCTCGTCGGTCACAGCGGCTCGGGCAAGAGCACGCTGGTGAACCTCATCTGCCGCTTCTACGATGTGTCGGAGGGCGCCATCCTGGTGGACGGCGTCGACCTGCGCGCCCTGTCGGTACCGGGCTACCGGCGCCACATCGGCCTGGTGCTGCAGGAACCCTTCCTGTTCTTCGGCACGATCGCCGAGAACATCGCCTACGGCCGTCCCGGCGCCACGCGGGCCGAGATCGTCGCCGCCGCCCGGGCCGCCCATGCCCACGAATTCATCCTGCGCCTGCCCCATGGCTACGACTCGCTCGTGGGCGAGCGCGGCCAGGCCCTCTCTGGCGGCGAGCGGCAGCGGGTGTCCATCGCCCGCGCCCTGCTCATCGATCCGCGCATCCTCATCCTGGACGAGGCCACGTCGTCGGTGGACACCGAGACGGAGAAGGAAATCCAGAAGGCCCTCGACAACCTGGTGCGGGGTCGCACCACCATTGCCGTGGCCCACCGGCTCAGCACCCTGCGGCGCGCCGACCGGCTGGTGGTGCTCGACCGCGGCGAGATCGTCGAGGTGGGCGGCCACGACGAACTGATGGCCCGCGGGGGCGCGTACCGCCGCCTCTACGAGGCGCAGGCGCGCAACGCCGGCATCGACGGGACGCCGGAGGCGGCCGGGGAGGGGGCATGAGGGCGCCGGACTTCAAGTTGTCGCGCGCGCCCTCCGGGCGCCTGGTGCTGACCACGGCCGCGGGCGCGGTGCACGAGGGGGTGCTGCCCGTGCGGGCCTTTCCCGTTTCCGAGCCGGGCGGCGGCCTGGCGCTGGTGAGCGCCGAGGGGCGCGAACTCGCCTGGATCGACCACCCGGACGCGCTGCCCGCTGCCATGCGGACGCTGGTGGAGGAGGCGCTCGCGGCGCGGGAATTCCTGCCCGAGATCCGCCGGGTGCGCAGCGTGTCCGGCTACGCCACGCCCAGCACCTGGATCGTCGAGACCGACCGGGGCGAGACCACCTTCGTCCTCCGGGGCGAGGACGACATCCGGCGCATGGGCCCCGGGCGGCTGCTGGTGGCGGACGCAAGCGGCGTGCAGTACCTCATCCGCGACCTGGCCGCCCTGGACCGGGCGAGCCGCCGGCTGCTCGACCGCTTTCTCTGACGCCCGCGCGGGCGGCGGATTCGCGGACGTCCAATGGCACGGGGGCCGCGCCCCTCGCGGAACGCGGCCCCCGTCTGACGTCGCCGGAAGGCGGCGCGCCTTACTGCTTGGACCCGCTCATCACCGCTTCCATCACCCGGTCCAGGTTGAAGCTGCCGGGTTTCTGGCGCGGGGGGAACTCGCGGAAGCTCTGCAGCCAGAGGCCCACGTAGGCGCCCGCCGGGGCGATGGTGAACATGTGGTCGAGGTACCAGCGCTGGTAGCCGATCGCGTGCTCCGACTCGGCCCGCTCGAAGGGATCCATCCGCAGGTTGGTGAGCAGCGGCGCCCGCAGCGGGGTGAAGGGGTTCTGCCACACACCCAGGCCCTCGGCTTCCTGCTTGAGGAAGGTCACCTTCCAGTTGTCGTAGCGCAACGCCGCCACGCTGCCGTCGTCCGTCCAGTAGATGAATTCCTTCCGGGGCCAGGCGGCCTCGCCCCGCAGCGCCGGCCCGAGGTCGTAGCCGTCCAGGTGGACCTTGTAGTTCATGCTGCCCACTTTCCGGCCCTTCAGCAGGTCCTGCTTCACGGTGGTGTCGCCGGCCGCAGCCAGCAGGGTGGTGAGCATGTCCTCGTGTGCGCCGATGTCGTTGACCACCGTGCCGGGCTGGATCACGCCGGGCCACCTGATCATCGTGGGCACCCGGTAGCCGCCTTCCCACTGGGTGTTCTTCTCGCCGCGGAACATGGTGGTGCCGCCGTCGGGCCAGGTGAAGGTCTCGGCGCCGTTGTCGCTCGAGTACATGATGATCGTGTTCTCGTCGAGGCCGAGTTCCTTCAGCTTCGCGAGGATCTGGCCCACGTGGCCGTCGTGTTCCACCATTCCGTCGGCGTACACACCCAGTCCGGTCTTGCCCTCGGATTCCTTCTTGAGGTGGGTGAAGATGTGCATCCGGGTGGAGTTCCACCAGAGGAAGAAGGGCTTTCTGGCGCTGGCCGCGCGCTCCATGAAGTCCATCGCCTTCGCGTTCACTTCCTCGTCGATGGTTTCCATGCGCTTGCGGGTGAGCGGACCGGTGTCGGTGACGCGCCCGTCGGCGAAGCTGTGGATCACCCCGCGCGGTCCGAACTTCTTGCGGAACTCGGGGTTGGCCGGGTAGTCCGGGTTCTCGGGCTCTTCCTCCGCGTTGAGGTGATAGAGGTTGCCGAAGAACTCGTCGAAGCCGTGCTTCGTGGGCAGCATGTCGTCCCGGTCGCCCAGGTGGTTCTTGCCGAACTGGCCCGTCATGTAGCCCTGGGCCCGGAGCAGGGTGGCGAGGGTGGGGTCTTCCTTCTTCATGCCTTCCGGCGCGCCCGGCAGGCCCACCTTGGTCAGGCCGGTGCGGATGGGCGACTGACCGGTGATGAATGCCGCCCGTCCGGCGGTGCAGCTCTGCTGCCCGTACCAGTCGGTGAAGATCGCGCCGCCCCTGGCGATGCTGTCGATGTTCGGGGTGCGGTAGCCCATCATGCCCATGTTGTAGGCGCTGATGTTGAACTGGCCGATGTCATCCCCCCAGATCACCAGGATGTTGGGTTTGGCGCGGGTCTGCGCTTGGGCTGGCATGCCGGCCAGCAGAAGCAGCGCCGCCAGCAACGCGGTGAACAGTTTCATGGGTGTCTCTCCTTGGGAAACGGACGGTCTGCGGGCGTGATGGCCACGCACCCCGGCGACTTGCGATGCTAGGCCAGTTGGACCGACGATCGATATTGAACCAAAGTGTAACGCGGGGAGCCCCCGCGCGAAACTACGGGGCCGGGGCAGGCAGCCCGGCCAGCTGCGCGATCCGCGCCAGATCGAGCACCGAACGCACGCCGAGCTTGTCCATCACGCGGCCGCGGTGCACCTTGACGGTCTGCTCCGTGGTGCCGAGTTCCGCCGCGATGTGCTTGTTGAGCTTGCCCATCACCACATGGGAGAGGACCTCCCGCTCCCGGGGGGTCAGGCGGGCCACCCGGGCGCGGGCGTCCTCCCGGGCGGCCTGCTCGGTCCGCTCCCGCCCGGCCCGTTCCAGCGCGGCGCGGATCGCCCGCAGCAGCGCGTCGCGGCCCGCGGGCTTGGTGAGGAAATCCGTGGCGCCGGCCTTCATGGCCTGCACGCTCATCGGGATGTCGCCCTGACCCGTGAGGAACACGATTGGTAGCGGGCGGTCCAGGTCGTTGAGACGTTGCTGCAGGGCCAGGCCGTCGAGTCCGGGCATTGCCACGTCCAGCAGGAGGCAGGCGGGCTCGTCGCCGGGCGGGCGGGCCAGGAAATCCGCGGCCGACCCGAAGCACTCCACCGCCAGCCCCTCGGCCCGGAGCAGGCGTTCCAGTGCGCGCCGCAGGTCCGGCTCGTCGTCCACCACGAACACCTTGCCCTGCAGACTCACGACAACCCCACCGGCAGTTCCAGCGTGAACACCGCGCCGCCGTCCGTTCCCGCCGTGGCGACCAGGCGTCCGCCCAGCTGGGTGGCGATCGAGCGGGAGATGGCCAGGCCCAGCCCCAGGCCGTCGGCCTTGGTGGAGAAGAAGGGTTCGAACACCCGCTCCGGCGGGTCCGGCAGTCCCGGCCCGTCGTCGGCCACCCGGACGCGTACCTGCGAGCCATCGGACGAGGTGGCGATGCGCAGGCAGCGCTCGCCCGGCGGGTTGCCCGCCATGGCGTCGCAGGCGTTGCCGATGACGTTGATCAGCACCTGTTCCACCGTCACGCGGTCTGCACAGAGGGCATCCGGGCCTGCGTCCAGCCGGGTTTCCACACGCACGTCGCGTCGCACGAGATCCGCCCGCATGAATTGCAGCACGCCCTCCACCAGCCGGTTCACGTCCAGCGGCTCGGCCGCCGGCCCGTCGCGCTTGAGCAGCAGGCGCCAGCGCGCGATCACGCTGCCGGCGCGCTGGTCGGCCGCCACGATGTCCGCCAGGATGGCGCGGATCTCCGACAGGTCCGGCACCGGTCGGTCCAGCAGGCGCTGAGCGGCCTCGGCGTTGCTCAGGATGATGGCGAGCGGCTGATTCAGTTCGTGCGCCAGCGCGCCGGACAACTCACCCAGGGTCGCCACGCGGGACAGGTGCTCCAGCGCCCGGCGCTGCCGCGCCATCTCGTCTTCCACCCGCTTGCGCTCGGTGATGTCGATGATGGCCCCCATCAGGTGGCGGCCCGGTGGCGTGTCCTCGTCGTGCGTGCCGCCCACCGAGGCATACCAGCGGGTGTCGCCCCCCGGGCCCGGCACCCGGAATTCCAGGGCCGGCGGGCGCGCCCCCTCGGCCGTGGTGTCCAGGTAACGGCGCATCCGGGCGCGGTCGTCGGGGTGGATGGCCCCCAGCAGGCCGTCCATCCCGTGGTCCCGCCCCGGCGCCAGCCCCAGCATCGCCAGCGTGCGGGGCGTGGCCCAGAGCCGCCCGGTGGCCAGCTCCAGGCTCCACACCCCCGCGTTCGCCGCCTCGGCCGCCAGGGTGAGCTTCTGCTCCGACTCCCGCAGCTCGGATTCCTTGCGCCGCAGGGCCAGCGCGAGCCGCAGGGCGTCCACCAGGTTCAGGCTCAGCTCGTACCCCATCGCCAGCACGCTGGGCAGGAAGAAGAGGGTGGCGAACACCGGCACCACGAGCAGGCCCCAGAACGAGGCGATGGCCACGGTCGTGCTTGCCGAGGCGAACAGGACCAGGCTGCCGCCGATGGTGATCGCCCGGCGGATTTCCCGGCGGCGCCAGAGGTCGCGGGCGGCGGTCGCGACGAAGGCGATGAGGGTGAGCAGGGACAGTTGCGCCACGGCCATCCACGGGTTGGGCACCCCCCGCGCAACGGCCACCGTATCCCCCAGGAAGGGCAGGGGCTCGAGCGCCGTGATCTCCCGGAAATTGATGTTCACCGGCGAGGCGAAGTTGAGCAGCAGGCCCAGCGTGCGCAGGCCGATGGCCCCCCAGCCCAGCCAGACGCTGCCCGCGCCCAGGTGCAGGCGGACGAACCCCACCAGTGCCACCACCGCCGACCAGACCGGCACGTGATACCACCAGAGCGCACGCCCGAAGTCCGGAATCGACGCCGCGTGGAACATCTTCAGCTCCACGAAGGCCAGCGCTGCCACGCTGGCGGCCAGGCCCGCGAAGGCCGCGTTGCCCCGCGCGGCCGGCTGGCGGTACCACACGTGGGTGTGGATGGCCGCCAGCGTGCAGCACGCGGCGGCGATGGCGATCCACACGGTGTCCAATGCGCTCATGGGGGTGGTCTCAGGCCCGGGCGTCCCGTCCCGGTCGGGCGTCGGGCCGGATTATGCGGTCAGCCGGCCCCGGTGCGCCGTCCGGCATCTGGCCGGCCCCGGCTGCCCGGGCGCATAATCCGCCCGTGATGCTTGCGTCGTGTTCCTCCACTCCCGCCCAGAGACGGCGCCGCGGCCCGGGTTTCCCGGTCGTGGCGGCGGGCCTGATCTTCACCCTCCTGACTGGCTGCGCCACCGTGGCAACGACTCCCCGGACCCCCATCCCCCCCGCCGTCAGCGGCGAGCGCCGCGAGTTCTCCGGTGCCCTCGGCCTGCTGAGCTATTACGTGGACGGCCCCGCCGATTCCGCCGAGCCGCCCCTGCTGCTGATCCACAGCGTGAACGCCGCCGGTTCCGCCTACGAGGTGCGGCCCCTGCACGAGCACTACCGCCAGCGCCGGGTCGTGTATTCCATGGACCTGCCCGGGTTCGGTTTTTCCGACCGCAGCGACCGCGCCTACACCGTCCGCCTGATGACCGACGCCGTCCACGCCATGGCCGCCGAGATCGCCCGGCGCCACGGCCCCGTGCCCATCGATGCGCTCGCGCTGTCCCTGTCCACCGAGTTCCTCGCCCGCGCTGCCAGCGAAACCCCGGAGCGCTTCCGCACCGTGGCCCTGGTCAGCCCCACCGGCTTCGACCGCAAGGCGCCCTGGAACGGCGCGCCCGGCAGCGACCGCGGCAAGGGCTGGCTGCACGGCGCCTTCACGGTGGGCCTGTGGAGCCGCGGGTTCTACGACTTCCTGACCTCCCGGGCGAGCGTGCGCTTCTTCCTCGAGAAAACCTGGGGCGGCAAGAACATCGACACCGGACTGCTCGACTACGACCTGCTCACCACCCGCGACCCCGGCGCCCACCATGTGGTCTACCGCTTCGTGTCCGGCTACCTGTTCAGCGCCGACATCACCCGAGTGCACGAATCCCTCACCATGCCCGTGTGGATGAGCCACGGCGTGCGGGGGGATTTCACCGACTATCGCTACCAGACCGCCTTTGCCGGCCGCCCCAACTGGTCCTTCGACGCCTTCCAGACCGGCGCGCTGCCCCACTTCGAGGTGCCCGACGAGGTGTTCGCCCGCTACGACGCCTTCCTCGCCCGCGCCGGGAGCCCGTCCGCCCGCTAGGGCGCGTTCGCACGACGCCGTCGCGGTCAGGCCCCGGGGCC
>JBAXBV010000030.1:0-38470 GCA_037141795.1 Betaproteobacteria bacterium | reverse complement strand
CACTGCCCCGGCGGGCGCGGTCCGGGATGCGCGACTCGCCGCCGTCCCCCAGCCCAAGCCCTGACGCCGCCGGAGCACCGCCATGTCCCTTGGATCCCTGGGCGATTCCGAAGACGAGCTCAATCCCGAGATCAACACCACGCCCCTGGTGGACGTGATGCTGGTGCTGCTGATCATCTTCATGATCACGATCCCCGTGATGAACCACGCGGTCAAGATCGACCTGCCGCACGCCACCAACCAGCCGAACGAGACCAAGCCCGACAACATCAACCTCTCCATCGACGAGGGCGGCAAGGTTTACTGGAACGCGGAGGAGATCGCCCCGGACCAGTTGCAGGCGCGCATCGACGCCGCTGCGAAGCAGGACCCGCAGCCGGAGATCCACATCCGCGGCGCCCGCACGGTGCAGTACGAGAAGGTGGCCCAGGTCATGGCGGCCGTGCAGCGCGCCGGCCTGCGGAAGATCGGCTTCCCCATCGACCCGACCATGCAGCAGTAACCGCGGTCCCGGAGGCCCCGTGTCCGCTGCATGTCGCTTCGTCGTTCTGGTCACCCTGCTGCTGGCGGCTCTCGCCGCGCAGGCGCAGCTGGTCGAACGGCGGGTGGATCTCTACAGCGAGGGCACGCGCCTGTCCGGCACGGTGTTCCATCCGCCGGTCGCCGAGGGCACGCGGCTGCCGGCGATGATCCTCTCCCACGGCTGGGGCGGCACGGCCGCGATGCTGCGCCGGTGGGGCGAGCGGTTTGCCCAGGCGGGCTACTACGTGCTGGTGTTCGACTACCGCGGCTGGGGCGACAGCGAAGGCCGGTGGGTGCGGGACGACACGGGGACGGCGGGGGTGCGGCGCGAACTGCGCGAGGTGGTGGACCCCCTCGACCAGGCGGCGGACATCTTCAATGCGGTGCACTGGATCATGGGCGAGCCGCTCGTGGACACCGGGCGGGTGGGCCTCTGGGGATCGAGCTTCTCCGGAGGGCTGGTGGCCTACGTGGCGGCGCGCGATCCGCGGATCCGCGCGATCGTGAGCCAGGTTCCGGCCTTCGGCCGCCCGCGCACGGCCCTCAGCCCGGAAAACCTCGCGCGTGCCCAGTCCGATGCGACCCGCCGGGCGCGGGGCGAGATCGGCTACCCGGCGCCGGGCGTGCGCGAGATCGGCAACCTCCGGGGCGCGCCGGTGCGCGAGAGCTTCCTGCGCTACGCCCCCATCGACGACATCCCGGCCCTGCGCGGGTGCGCCATGCTCATCATCGACGCGGAGAAGGAGGAACTCTTCGATCTGCGCGAACACGGTGCCCTGGCCTACGAGCGGGCCCCGGAACCCCGCAAGCGGGTGGTGATCCCGGGCATCGCCCACTACGGCATCTACTACGAGGCCCGCGAACGGTCCATCGACCTCGCCATCGACTGGATGGACCAGCATCTCAAGGGAGCGAAGTAGCCTCCTCCCGCCCGCGATGCCGACACGTACGCGCCTTTCCGTTCTGCTGGCGGCCTGCCTGGGTGTCGCCCCGGCCGGCGCGCAGACGCCGGATTACTGGAGCCGCGATCAGGCGGATCGGGGGGAACGCCTCTATGCGGGGCACTGCGCGGTCTGCCACGGCGCGCGCCTCGAGGGCGCCAGCGCCACGGCCCTCTCGGGCGCGACCTTCGATGCCCGCTGGCCCGGATCCGGCCTCACCGTGGACGACCTGCTGTACATCGTGCAGACCCAGATGCCCTGGGGCGACCCGGGACGGCTCACCCGCAACCAGTACCTGGACATCGTGGCCCATCTCCTGGCGGCCAACGGCTATCCCGGGGGCCCGGCGGGCCTGCCGACCGACGCCGCGTCCCTCGCAGGAAGGCGGCTCGCACGATGACGTCGCCCGGCGTCGTGTCCCGCCTGGTGCGCCGGGCGATGACCGGGGGTCTGCTGGCCCTGGCGGGGCTTGCCGCCGCGGAGCCCGGTCCCGCGACGGCGGACCTCACCGCCGCGGAATCCAGCACCGACTGGCTGCTGCCCAATCACGGGTATGCCGCCCGGCGCCACGCGCCCCTGCGGCAGATCACCCCGGACAACGTGGCCGGGCTGCGGCCCGTGTGCACCTACCGCTTCGACGACACCAGCCGGTTCGGCGCCACGCCCCTCGTGCACCGGGGCGTGATGTACGTGCCCAGCGGCAATGCCACCGTGGCGCTCGATGCCGCCACCTGCCGGAGACTCTGGCGCCACGACTGGCAGCCGGGTCTGCCGCCCAGCGCACTGTCGCAGCGGCGGCCGGTGACGAACGCCTTCAAGAGCCGGGGCGTGGCCCTGAAGGATGGCCGGCTGGTGCGGGCCACCCCGGATGGCCAGCTGATCGCACTCGACGCCGCCACCGGCACGCTGCTCTGGACGCGCCCCGTGGCGTCGGAGCGGCAGTACGAGTTCGCCATGATGGCGCCGCTCGCGTACGACGATCTGGTGATCACGGGCATCGGCATCAGCGAATTCGGCATCCGGGGCTGGATCGGTGCCTTCCGCCTGGCCGACGGCGAGCCGGTCTGGCGCTTCAACACGGTGCCCGCCGAGGGTGAACCCGGGGCGGACACCTGGGGCGACGCCGGCGCTCTGGAGCGAGGCGGCGGCGGGGTGTGGGTGACCCCGTCCCTGGACCCGCAGACCGGGCTGCTCTACGCGGCGGTGGGCAACCCGGGACCGGACTTCCACGGGGATACCCGTCCGGGCGCCAATCTCTACACGGGGTCCATGATCGTGCTGGACGCCCGCACCGGTGCCCTGAGCTGGCACCGCCAGTTCGTGCCGCACGACCTGCACGACTGGGATCTCACGGTGGCCGGTCCGCTCTACGGGGGTGGCCCCGGCGGCACCCGGCCCATGGTGGCCGCCGGCGGCAAGGACGGGCTGCTGAGGGGCGTGGACATCGCGTCGCACCAGACGGTGTTCGAAACCCCGGTCACCACCCGGCTCGAGGCGGATCAGCCGCCGACGGTACAGGGTGTCCGGGCCTGCCCGGGAGTGCTGGGGGGCATGCAGTGGAGTCCGCCCGCCCTCGACCCGACCCTCGGCCTGCTGATCGCCCCCGCCGTGGACTGGTGCGGCATCTACAGCAAGACGGCCGAACTGCGCTTCATCCGGGGACAGCTCTACATGGGCGGGTCGTTTTCCTTCGACCCCCTGGACCAGGCGCGCGGCGTCCTCACGGCCGTGGATGCCACCACCGGGGCGGTGCGCTGGCGGTACGAGTCGTCCCGCCCGATGCTGGCCGCCGTCACCACCACCGCAAGCAGCCTGGTCTTCACAGGCGAACTGACCGGGCATCTGCTCGCCCTGGACGGGCGGGACGGGCGAGTACTGCTGCGCCACGACACCGGGATGCCGCTGCACGCGGGCGTGATCACCTACGCGGTGAACGGCACGCAGTACGTGGCCGTGGCCAGCGGGACCGCGACGGGCTTCTGGCGCGCGCCGACCGCCGAATCGGCGGTGATGGTCTTTGCTCTGTCGACGCCGGGCAGCGCCCCCGGCGGCGAGACGCCGCGCTGACGCGGCCAACCGGCGCGCGGGAGGAACGCTTCAATGGATCTGGGAATTCGCGGCAGGACCGCCATCGTGTGCGCGTCCAGCAAGGGACTGGGACGGGGCTGCGCCCTTGCGCTGGCCGAGGCCGGCGCCTCGGTGGTGATCAACGGCCGGGACGCGGCGGCGCTGGCGGCCACGGCGGAGGACATCCGGCGCCGGACCGGCGCGCACGTGATCCCCGTGGCGGCGGACGTCAACACCCGGGAGGGTCAGGACGCCCTCCTGGCCGCCTGCCCGGCGCCGGACATCCTGGTGAACAACAACGCCGGTCCGCCCTTCCGTCCGTACCAGGACCTGGACCGCGGCGCCATTCTCGCCGGCGTGACCATGAACATGGTCGTGCCGATCGAACTCATCCAGCGGGTGCTCGAACCCATGGCGCAGCGCGGCTTCGGGCGGGTGGTGAACATCACGTCCATCAGCGTGAAGATGCCGGTGGCGGGGCTCGATCTGTCCAGCGGCGCCCGAGCGGGGCTCACAGCCTTCGTGGCCGGCGTGGCCCGGAGCGTGGCCGACCGCAACGTGACCATCAACAACCTCCTGCCGGGCTACTTCGAGACCGAGCGCCTGCACGCCGGCTTCTCCGCGACGGGCCAGCGCACGGGACAGCCCGTGGACGAGATCTCGGCGGCGCTGCTGGGGCGCATCCCCGCGCGGCGTTTCGGGTCACCCGAGGAATTCGGACGGACCTGCGCCTTCCTGTGCAGTGAGCACGCGGCCTACATCACCGGGCAGAGCCTGCTGATGGACGGGGGGCTCCACCAGAGTTCGTTCTAGCCAGATCCTTCACCGGGTCGGCCCGAAAGATGAGCGGTGCACTGATGCCCATGGGGTTTGCCGCGAATTGGCCGTCAGGCGAACTGGTCCGCCGGCCTCCACGGGCGCCGGCGGGTGCCTCGCGGGTATCCCGCGCCCACGCTTCGCGCCGAGCGCCCCCGCCATTGACCTGGCGCAGGCGGGGCGGCCTGCCTCGCGACGCACCTCGCCATCATCCCGCGGCCTGGTGAACCATCCGGGCCGGACTCCTCAGGACGGCCCTCCCACCGCAGCGGCGGCGAGCTTCTGCCGCACGAAGTCGATGTGCTGGCGCAGGGCATAGAGCTGGTCCGCGTAGGCGAGCGGCGGGTGCTGCTGGTGCACCACGCGCTCGATGGCGTCCAGCCGCTCGCCGAAATCGCGCTTCTCGCCGGCGGTGATGCTGCGCCGGGTCTCGTTCTCGATGAACATGAGCTCGCCATACCAGCGGTAGATGCGGGACCGCACCCGCCAGCGATACAGGGGCGGCACGGTCTGGACGAGCGGGAAGAGGACGGCGATCACCGGGACCAGCATCACCAGCAGCCGGTCGGTGAAGTTCGCCAGCCAGTAGGGCAGGTAGCGCTGCAGGAACGGCGGCCCGGACCGATGGAACCGCCGCGCGCCGTCGGACAGGGGAAACCCGGCATCCCGCGCCTGCGGGAATTCGCCGGGGCGCTGGAAGAACCCCGCCACGCCATGGGTGCGGGTGGCGGCCTGGAGCACGAGGAGCTGGACGGCCGGGTGGAGGCCCTCGCGCGCCACGATGTCCGCCGTCGACGCCAGGAGGTTCACGTCCCGGGGCGGGATGTCGCGCTCCAGGTCGTAGACCCCCCGGGGAAGGGTCACTCGGGACAGGTAGGGGAGCCGCCGCACGTAGGCCTCGGCCCGGTCGACGTCCACGAGGGACACATCATCGGCGAACATGATGGCCCGGACGATCCCCGCCTCGGGTGCTGCGATGATGAACAGGCAATCGACCGCACCACCGAGCAGGGCCTCGGCGCCGTCGACGCCCGTCACGTGCACGCCGGCAATGGTGTCCTCGGTGAGATTGTTGGTCTCGAGGATTTCCCGGGCGAGCACCCGCGTGCCGCTTCCGGGCAGGCCGATGGCCACGCGACGGCCGCGCAGTTGCGCGAGGCGGGTGATGTGCTCGCGCCCCCGGCAGAAGATCCACAGCGGCTCGTAGGCCACGCTGCCCAGGGACACCAGCCGAGGCGCCTCGTCGCGCCGGCCGATTCCCCCCTGGACGAGGGCGAAGTCGACGCCCGAGCCGGAGTCCAGCAGCAGACGGTAGTTGTCCACCGATCCTTCGGTGGCCCGCAGGTCCAGCCGCACCCCGTCCTCGGCCAGGATGCGGCGGTAGGCATCGCCGAACTCGGCATAGCCGCCACCCGCCACGCCGGTGGCCATGGTGACGTGATCGGGCGGTGCCGGCTTGAGAAATTTCGCCGTGAACCAGAACCCGGCGACGGCGATCAGCACGGCAGGCGTGCCGATCAGCAGCCACTCTCGCAGGTGCAGCTCGGTGAGGCGTCGCATGGGTCGGGCGGACGATGAACCCCGGGGGCAGAGGCGCTCGAGTCTACCCCACCCGTCCCGCCGCCCGCGCCGATCCGGGCGGTGCGGCGGCAGGGGGTTCGGTCAGTAGCCGCTGACCGCGATCCAGTCCCCGGCGGCCCCGTCCCGGAACTCCCGCACCACCACCGACGGAGCCAGGCATCGGGCCGGCAGCGCGAGCCGGGTCTCGATATGGGCAGTCCCCCGGGGGGCGAGTTCGAAGTGCCGGGGCGCCGCCACCACAGGTCCGCCCTCGCCTGCGCAGACCAGTGCAAGGGCCACGGCCGTCGCACCGGACGCGCCGTCCGCCGGCACGAGTCCCTTCAGGTCCACCTCAAGCTCGCCGTCGCGCTCGAGATCGACAGTCCCGGCCCGCAGCTTCCAGGCGCGCGAGCAGGCGGCGATGCCGCCGATCGCGGGGTCACCCGGCTGACACGCCCGCAGCCTGCCTTCGATGACTTCATCATCGGCCCGGGCGGGTGACACGGCCGCCGATGCGAGGGCGGCCGCTCCGAACAGCGCAACCAGCGCGTGGATGGTCCTGTTCATGGCTGTTCTCCTGTGTCCGTCGAAACGCCGGCGCCCCGGACGGGGTCGGCTCGGGACAGAGTCTGCCGGACACCCGGAATGCGGGATCTGAGCAAGATCAAGGATGCAGGCGATCAGATCCCCCGCAGGAAACCGAAGTCCGCGCCCTCGTCGGCCTGGCGGATCTGATCGGCATACAGGCGCCGGTACCCGCGCGACGGGAACTCGGGTGGCTTCCAGCCCGCGCCGCGCGCGGCCAGGATCTCGGGCGCGACGAGCAGGTCGAGCCGCCGGTCCCGCACGCTGAGGCGGATGCGGTCGCCGGTCTGCACGAAGGCAAGAGGCCCGCCGCTGGCCGCGTCCGGAGACACGTGCAGAACCACGGAACCGTAGGCGGTGCCACTCATCCGCGCGTCGGAGATGCGGACCATGTCCTTCACGCCGGCGCGGGCGAGCTTCTTCGGGATGGGCAGGTAGCCCGCCTCGGGCATCCCGCTGGGATGGGAAGGCCCGGCGTTCTTCATGACCAGGAAATCGTCGGGTGTCACGTCGAGGTCCGGGTCGTCGATGCGCCGGGAGAGGTCCTCCAGGCCGTCGAACACCACGGCCCGGCCCTCGCGCTCGAAGAGTCGCGGGTCGGCCGCGGAACGTTTCAGGATGGCACCGCGGGGCGCGAGCGACCCGAACAGGGCCACCAGTCCGCCCACGGGATCGAAGGGCTCCTGGCGGGCGCGGATCACGGTGCGGTCCACCCAGGGCGCCGGGCCGTCGAGGCGCTGGCCGAGGGTGTCCCCGGTGACGGTCAGGCAGTCGAGGTGCAGCAGGTCCCGCAGTTCCCAGAGAAGTGCCGACATCCCGCCGGCTGCGTGGAAGTCCGCCAGGTAGTGGCTGCCCGTGGGCTTGAGATCCACGAGCACCGGCGTCTCGTCGGACAGCTGGTTGTGGCGGTGCAGGTCGATGGGGATGCCCCGGCGCCCCGCAACCGCGGTCAGATGCACGATCGCATTCGTGGAACCTCCGACAGCCAGCAGCACCCGCAGCGCGTTCTCCACGGACCTGGGCGTGATGATGTCGGAGGGCCGCGGGCCGTTGCCGATCATGGCCACGGCGCGGGCGCCGCTGGCCTCGGCCGCGCGCAGGCGGTCGGCGTGCACGGCGGGGATGGCGGCCGTGCCGGGCAGCATCATGCCCAGCGCCTCGGCGATGCAGGCCATCGTGCTCGCCGTTCCCATCACGGCGCAGGTGCCGGCGGTGGTGGCGAGATTGCCCTCGATCTCGTCGATGCCCCGGTCGTCCACCTCGCCCGCCCGGTACTTCGCCCAGAAACGCCGGCAGTCGGTACAGGCGCCGAGACGCTCTCCCCGGAAGGGCAGCGGCAGCATCGGCCCGGTGACGAGCTGGATGGCCGGCAGGTCGGCGGAGGCCGCGCCCATCAGCTGGGCGGGAACGGTCTTGTCGCAGCCGCCCACCAGCACCACGGCGTCCATCGGCTGAGCCCGGATCATCTCCTCGGTGTCCATCGACATGAGGTTGCGGAACATCAGGCTCGTGGGGCTGAGAAACACCTCGCCCAGGGAAATGGTGGGGAAATCGAGGGGCAGGCCACCCGCGGCGAGCACCCCGCGCTTCACCGCGTCGACCAGTTCCGGCACGTTGCGATGGCAGTTGTTGAAACCGCTCGCCGTCTGGGCGATGCCGACGATCGGCTTGTCCATCAGGGTCCGCGAGAGGCCCATGGACTGGGCGAAGGACCGGCGCAGGTACAGGGCAAAGGCCTGGTCGCCATAGTTGGTGAGGTTGCGGCGGTAGCCGCGGGGTTGGTCGCTCATGGGAAAGGGCCCGGCGTTTTCTGAAGGCCGCCGATTATCCCCGCTTCCCCCGGGGGCACCAATGGTCCGGTCCGGGCATCGCATCGGGAGCAGGTCGTCACATTGACTTGACAACCTTGACTGTCAGCCGATAATGACATCCGGGCGGGGGAATCTGTACCCACGTGCGGGGTGAGCACGGATCAGAAGTCATTCGTGGAGAAGGTACGACCATGTCCGATCCGAACAAGGTCTGGCCGACAGGCCTGACCGAAGCTGAGGCTGAGGAGTTGCATCGACACATCATCCAGGGGACCCAGATTTTCGGGATCATCGCGGCGCTGGCGCATCTGCTGGCGTACATCAACACGCCCTGGTTCCACTAGGCGAAGGAGCGCGCAATGATCTACGGAAAAATGTGGTTGGTCGTGAAGCCGTCGGTGGGGGTGCCGCTGTTCCTGGGCGCCTGCGCAGTGGGCTCGTTCTCGGTGCACTACGCGCTGCTGACCCACACGACCTGGGTGAAGGAGTTCCTGAACGGCCACCGTGCCGCGCCCGTCGTGGCGGCCGAGGCACCAGCGGTGGAGCCACCCAGTCCACCCTCGGCGAAGAAATAGCTGTCCCAGGGAGAACGCTCGGGCAGGCCGGGGGGCCAGTGACCCCGGCCTGTACCCGGCGCCACCCCGATCCTGCCGCTCGAGAACACTCGTGCAACCAGATTCCTGCCAACTTTTTGCGGAACGCCGACGTGGTCGCGCCCGTGCCTGCCATGCGGGGCACGTCTCTCGCCCCGGCGCCTCGAAACGCCTGATCCGGCGCGGCGGCCCGTACCGGCCCGGCCGGACCCACTGCTCGCGACCCACCCCGTGACCCGTCTTGCCAGAAGACTCGTCGGCACGTGGGTGGAACTGGGCCCGCGCTTCCTGCCCTTCGCCGATGCCGCGACCGCCGACATGCCGCTGTCGCGGCTGCTGCGCCTGTCGCTGTTCCAGGTGTCCGTGGGAATGGCCCTCGTGCTGCTCGTCGGCACCCTCAACCGGGTCATGATCGTCGAACTCAAGGTGCCGGCATCCCTGGTGGCCATCATGATTTCCCTGCCGGTGATCTACGCGCCCTTCCGGGCCCTCATCGGCTTCCGCTCCGACAATCACCGCTCCGCGCTGGGATGGCGGCGCGTGCCCTTCATCTGGATGGGAACACTGATCCAGTTCGGCGGCCTCGCCGTCATGCCCTTTGCGCTGCTGGTGCTCTCGGGCGGCGGCAACTCGGCCCAGTGGCCCGCGTGGATCGGTCAGGCCGGCGCGGGCATCGCCTTCCTGCTGGTGGGCGCCGGCCTGCACACCACGCAGACCGCCGGCCTCGCCCTGGCGACGGATCTCACCCCGCAGGAGTCCCAGCCCAAGGTGGTGGGACTCATGTACGTGATGCTGCTGCTGGGCACCATCGCCAGCGCCTTCGTCTTCGGGGCGGCGCTCGAGGAATTCAGCCCGGGCCGCCTGGTTCAGGTGATCCAGGCCTCCGCGGTGACCACCATGATCCTCAACGGCATCGCCCTCTGGAAGCAGGAAACCCGGGATCCGGCCCGGCGCCCCGGCAAGCGCCAGGCAGAACCGAGCTTCCGGGAATCCTGGCAGGTCTTCATCGAAGGCGCTCAGGCCCGTCGCCATCTCGTGGCCATCGGCCTGGGCACCATGGCCTTCAGCATGCAGGATGTCCTGCTCGAACCCTACGGCGGCAGGGTGCTGCACATGACCGTGAGCGAGACCACCTCCCTGACCGGCAGCCTCGCCGTGGGCGGCCTGCTGGGCTTCGCCCTGGCCTCGAAGATCCTGAGCCGCGGGTTCGATGCCTTCCGGATGGCCATCATCGGCGCGCTGGTGGGTCTGCCGGCGTTCGCGTTCGTGATCCTCGCCGCGATGTTCGACTCCGTCCACCTGTTCGTCCTGGGGGTGCTGCTGGTGGGGTTCGGCGGCGGACTCTTCAGCCACGGGACCCTCACCGCCACCATGAACCGGGCCCCGAGGGACCACGTGGGCCTGGCACTGGGCGCGTGGGGCGCCGTGCAGGCGACCGCCGCCGGCGTGGCCGTGGCCCTGGGGGGACTCACCCGCGATGTGGCGGACACCCTGGCGTCCCGCGGCGTGTTCGGCGAGCCGCTCAGCGGCGCCGCCACGGGGTATGTTGTTGTCTACGCAATCGAGATAGCATTGCTGGCGGCAACGGCCGCGGCCATGGTCGCACTGGTGGGCAGCACAGCCAGGCGCGCAGGCGCTTAGGGCGCCCTATGGAACCTGACGCGGCCCATGGCAATCGAAGCGACACGTGCCGGGCCCGGGTGACCGATCGGCGGTCATCGGCCCGGACCATCGACAGGAGAAGAACGTGAAAACGAACACCGTGCTGTTTCTGGCGTGGGGCGGAATCGTGGTGGTGTGGCTGATGAACACCCTGCGCAACTACAGCCGGGGCGGCAAGAAGTAACTGCAGACTGTTCATCGTCGCCACCCGATGGCGACGATGGTCCCGAAGCGCGACCGCCGGCGGCCTGATCAGTCAGGGCTGCCGGTCGTCGTCTTGTCTCCGGCCCGTATCCAGGTCGCCACGCCGCTGGCCATCAGCGCGCCGAAGGCGCCGCAGATGATCCCCATGAACGCCCCCATCGGCATCCCGCCCAGGCGATAGCCAAAGGCGAATCCGTACCAGAGCCCGACCAGCGCGGCGATCGCCATGATGGCCTGACCCAGGCGCTCGCGAAGGGTTTTTCCCACAGTCGGTCCCGGCATGTTTTCCTCCCCTGATTCAGCCGCCCGATACCCGTCACATCCGGCAGGCGGCGTCCGTTTCAGACCAGGCATTCCCCATTGAAGAAAGCCTTGCGCCAGCGGGTGACCGTGACAGACTCGAACAGACCCGCCTTCGTGAAGGGATCCTCGGCGATGAACCGTTCGGCCTCCTCCCGGCTCTCGGTATCGACGATCAGGATGCCACCGTGACCGCCCGTGCCATCGTCCCCGATCAGGGCGCCAGCGGCGAGGAGCAGTTTCTGGTGCTGAACGAGATAGGCCAGGTGCGCGGGACGGGCCTCGGCGCGAATGGCGGCACTGCCGGGCTTGTCGACGGTCTGGATGGCGTAGGGCATGGCGATTCCTGTGCTGGAAAGTGAGTCGGGATCCGGAGTCGAATCGTAACCCGTCACGATCCGGGTGTCGCCAGCGAGCCCGACGCCCCTCGTCCTGCCGGGCACGCTCGTCGCGTTTCCCGTTGGGGATTCCGAACCCGGGAACGCCCTCCCCGCTTCAGCGCTCCGCGACCGCCAGCCGCAGTGCCAGCCCCAGAAAGACAACCGCGGCCACGCGGTTCAGGATCCGCTGCACCCGCCCGGATCGCGCGAGCCTTCCGCCGAGGAACGCGGCAAGGAAGACGATGCTTCCGAAGGCAATCAGGGTCGCGACGATGAAGACGCACCCGAACCACGACACCTGAAGGGCCGGGACGCCGAGGCGCGGATCCACGAACTGGGGCAGGAACGCGAGGAAGAACAGGACGATCTTCGGGTTGGTCAGGTTCATGACGATTCCCCTCCGGTACAACCGCGCCGCCGGGACGTCCACCGCGCCATCCGGGCCGTTCGCGGCCCCCGGTGCCCGCCAGGCCTGCCAGGCGAGATAGGCAAGATAAGACGCCCCGACAAACTTGAGGGCCACGAAAGCGGACGCCGAGGCCGCGAAGATCGCCGCCAGACCGAGCGCGACCGCGGCGGTGTGGACGCACAGGCCGGTGCACAGACCGAGCACGACGGCCAGCCCCGCCCGGCGACCGCTCGCGAGGGTCTGCATGAGCACGAAAAGATTGTCCGGACCGGGCGTCAAGCCCAGCAGGAGCGACAGGCCGAAGAAGGCCAGGGTGGTTTCAGGTTGAGGCATTGGCGTCCTCCGGCCACGGACTCCGGCAGCCGCTGCGCGTTCCGATCCGGCCGCGCTGCTGCAACCGCCTGGCCGCAGTGCCGGACCGCTCTGCCGGAAACGTCCCTGACGACCGGCCGCCTGGTGGCGTCGGCGTGGCGACCGCGACCCGCCGGCGACGCAGGTGCGCGGGTTCCGCAGGATGACGGATGAACTCGGCGACCATGATGCGGACTCTACGTCGAAACCATGGCACTTCAAATGCCCGCAACAGCGCGCGGGAGGGCTCCCCGGATCGCGCCGAGAGTCCCTGCGCGCCAGGCACCCGGCAAGCAGACTGACCGGATCGTGGCGCGAAATCCCGGGACCCGGAAGGCGCCGGCGGCGCAGGCTGGCGTAGACTTCGTCCGCTCCCGGTCGCACCCCGCGACGCCGGGCTCGCTCCCGGAGAAACGCCGATGAGGATTTCCTTTCGTGGCAACGCGGCCGCTCTGCTCCCGACCCCGGGCGGGAGCGCGGCGGCACTGGACGAACCGGCGCGGGCGGGCGCGTCCATGACGCGGAAGGCAGCGCTGCCGACCGATGGCGGCACTGCGGGTGCGAGCCTCGGGGTGACAGGAACCATCATCCTGACCGGCCCACGGGACTGAGCCCCGGTGTCTCGCCCGACCCTCCTGAAGGACGCCTCGCTGCCGGCCGTGGCGGCCGGTTTCGTCACGGTGCTGGTGGGCTTCACCAGTTCCGCAGCCATCGTGTTCCAGGGGGCGCGCGCGGCGGGCGCGGGCCCCGCCGAGGTGGCCTCCTGGGTGTGGGCGCTCGGCCTGGGCATGGGCCTCACCTGCATCGGACTGTCCCTGCGCTATCGCATGCCGGTGGTGACGGCGTGGTCGACACCGGGCGCGGCGCTGCTGATCACCGGGGCCGCAGGCCTGCCCATGGCCGAGACCGTGGGTGCCTTCGTGGCGAGTGCGCTCCTGACGGCGGTGGCCGGTTTCTCCGGCGCCTTCGAACGGGCGCTGGACCGCATTCCGCTGTCTCTGGCGGCCGCCATGCTGGCGGGGGTGCTGGCGCGCTTCGGGATGGAGACCTTCCTGGCCATGAAGACCCGCTTTGTGCTGGCCGTCGTCATGTTCCTGACCTACCTGGTGGCACGTCGGTGGCGCCCGCGATATGCGGTGATCGCCGCCCTGCTGGCGGGGCTCGCGGTGGCCGGTGCCCAGGGATCGCTGCACCTGGCGGACGTGCGGCTGGAACTCGCGCGTCCCGTCTTCACCATGCCGGCCTTCTCGGGTGCCGCACTGGTGGGGGTGGCGATCCCGCTGTTCATCGTCACGATGGCCTCGCAGAACGTGCCCGGGGTGGCGGCCATCCGCACGGCAGGCTACGCGGTCCCGCTGTCGCCGGTGGTGGGCTGGATCGGGGTGGTGAACGTGGTGCTGGCGCCCTTCGGCGCCTTCGCCCTCAATCTGGCGGCGATCACCGCTGCGATCTGCATGGGCCGCGAGGCCCACGAGGACCCGGCGCGCCGCTACGTGGCCTCGGTCGCGGCCGGCCTCTTCTACGTGCTCGTCGGGCTCTTCGGTGCCACGGTGGGCGCGCTGTTCGCGGCCTTTCCGAAGGAACTGGTTCTGGCCATCGCCGGGCTGGCCCTGTTCGGCACCATCGGCAACGGTCTGGCGGCGGCCGTCACCGGGGAGCGGGAGCGGGAACCCGCCCTCATCACCTTTCTGGTGACGATGTCGGGAGTCACCCTGTTCGGGGTGGGTCCGGCGTTCTGGGGGCTCGTGGCGGGCGGGATCGCCACGGCGGTCCTTGTGAAACGCTGAGGTCACGGGGCGCCCGGTCAGCGGCGCCAGCCGATCTCCCGGGCAGTGCCCTCGCCCACCAGCACTTCGTCGAGGGACTCCGGCATGCGGGCCTCCCGGGCCGATACCGGCAGACGCCCGCCCATGAGTTCGGCGAACTCCTGGGGATGGCGGGGCGAGCGGTCCGGCTCTGCATAGCCATCGGGAAAGCGGGGCAGGTTGGTGGCGGGGTCGTACTTGTCGGTCGCGCCGACCGTGTGCAGCAGCTCGTGGGCCAGTACCACGGCGTTCTGAGAGGCCTGGGCACGGGTGGCGAATCCGTGCACCACGCCGATCAGGCCCTGTGGCAGGCCGACGGAGTGCGGCACGGATGCTCCGAGCGCCGGGTCGTGGAACAGCAGGAACAGCCGGGCGTGCGGCGCGGGTCCGGGTACGCTCCCATGCCGCCACACCCAGGCGCGCAGGCGCAGGCTCCAGACGAAGACGTCGAGGCGGGAACCGCCGAAGGGGGGCTCGGGGGGGAGTTCCGCCAGCCCTGGATGAACGCGGAACTCGACCGGCGTGGTGAGGGACAGGCCGTGACGCCGCGCCTCGTCCGCAAGGAAACGCTCCACCGGCGCCAGCGCTTCGGGGCCGAAACCTGCCACGAAAGCCCGGGTGCGCTCGCCACGGTCCGCCGCGACCGGAAATACGGCCACCCGCAGGGGGTGATCCCAGGCCGCGGTGCGCACCCGCAGGAGCCACCCGCCGACGCCGACGTTCACCAGCACGACGAGCAGGATCAGGATGCGCAGACGCCTGAACACGGCAGGCGACCCCGGACCCGGGACGAGCCGCCGTCAGATGCGTTCGATGATCGTGCAGGTGGCCTGGCCGTGGCCGATGCACATGGTCTGCAGCCCGAACTGCCCGCCCGTCGCCTCGAGGCCGGCGAGCATCTTCGCCATGAGGCCGCCGCCGGTGGCGCCGAGGGGGTGGCCGTGGGCAATGGCGCCGCCCCAGGGATTGACGCGCTCCGGATCGATGTCGAGTTCGCGCATCCAGGCGAGCGGGACGCAGGCGAAGGCCTCGTTGATCTCGAACCAGTCGATGTCGCGCAGGGACAACCCGGCCTTGCGCAGCGCGAGCGTGGTGGCCGGGATGACACCCGTGAGCTGGAGCGTGGGGTCGGACCCGACGACCACCCGGGCGCGGAACCGGGCACGGGGCCGGAAGCCGTCCGCGCGGGCGACATCCGCATTCGCAACCAGCACGGCGGACGCGCCGTCGGAGATCTGGCTGGCGTTGCCCGCGGTCACCACGCCATTGCCGGCCGGGCGGAACACGGTCTTCAGGGACCGCATCTTCTGTTCGTCGAGCACGCCGCGCACGCCCTCGTCCCGCTCCAGCACCATGGGCTGGGCGTCCGGGCTGACGCCGGTCACGGGAAGGAGTTCGCGGTTCCAGCCGCCCTGCTGGGCGCGGTGCGCGCGGTGGTGGCTCCGGCTGGAGAAATCGTCCACGTGGTCGCGGGTGATGCCCCACTTCTCGGCCACCCGTTCGGCGCTCTCGCCCTGATGGATGATCTCGTGCATCCGGAAGAGCTCGGGATTGAGGGTGTCGAACCCGCTCACGCCCTCGCGCCCGAGGGAGATGTCGAGAAACATCGGGGTGCGGGTCATGCTTTCGACCCCGCACCCGACGGCGTAGTCCATGTCGCCGGCCGCGACCGCCTGCGCCGCGAAGTGCACGGCCTGCTGGCTCGACCCGCACATGCGGTTGAGGGAGACGCCCGGAATCTTCACGGGGAAACCGGCCAGGAGGACACCCAGGCGGCCGGGGTTGGCGGCCTGCTCGCCCGCCAGCGTGACGGTGCCGTCGACCACGTCCTCGATCTTGCCGGGATCGATGCCGGCGCGGGCCACGAGCCCCTTCAGGGTGTGGGCCAGCAGGCTGTCGGGCCGGACTTCGCGCAGCGCGCCGCCACGGCGGCCGAAGGGGGTGCGGACGGCTTCGAGAATGACGGCTTCGGGCATGGTGAACTCCTGTTCAGGCGGCCTGGTCCGGCCACTGCCAGTCCTTGTAGGTGGCGCGCAGCGCCGTCTTCAGGAACTTGCCGGTGGACGTGCGGGGAATGGAGGAAACGAACTCGTAGGCGTCCGGGACTGCCCAGCGGGCGAAGCGTCCCGACAGGAACGCCCGGAGTTCCTCGGGCGTGACGGACTGCCCCTCGCGCAGGACGACCACCGCCAGGGGCCGCTCGGCCCACTTGGGATGGGGCACGGCGATGACCGCCGCCTCGGCGACAGAGGGGTGCCCCATGATGGCGTTCTCGAGGTCGACGGAGCTGATCCATTCGCCGCCGGACTTGATGAGGTCCTTCGTGCGGTCGGTGATGCGGACATAACCCTCCGGCGTGACGGCCGCCACGTCGCCCGTGCGCAGCCACCCGTCGGCGGTGAAGCTGTCCTGGGACTGGGGAAGCTCGTGGTAGCTGCCGGTGATCCAGGGGCCGTGCACCTGGATTTCGCCGACCGCCTCGCCGTCCCAGGGCTGCTCGCCCTCGTCGCCGGTGATGCGCAGGTCCACCAGGGGCAGGGGGTAACCCTGCAGCGCCTGGGTGGCGAAGCGCTCGTCCTCCGACAGGTTCCCGAGGAGCTGATTCACCCGCGAGACGGTGGCCAGGGGCGAGGTCTCGGTCATGCCCCAGCCCTGCAGGATGTCGATGCCGTGGCGCGCGAAACCGCGGATGAGGCTCTCGGGGACCGCGGAGCCGCCCACGGTGAGGCGCAGGCCCGGGTCGAGCCGGAACCGGCCGGGGTCGCGGTCGAGAAGCTGGATCATCCCGAGCCAGATGGTGGGCACGCCGCACGAGACCGTGACGCGCTCGCCCTCCAGCAGGGGCAGCAGGTCCTCGGGGTGCAGGTGCGGGCCGGGGAAGACCATCTTCGCACCGAGCATGCACGCGGCGTAGGGCACGCCCCAGGCATTGGCGTGGAACATCGGCACCACGGGCAGGATGACGTCGCGCCCGGAAATCCCGACGGAATCCGGAATGCACTGCACGAGGGAGTGGAGTACCTGCGACCGGTGGGAATACACGACCCCCTTGGGGCGACCGGTGGTCCCGGAGGTGTAGCACATGGCGATCGGGTCGTCCTCGTCCATGTCCGGGTAGTCCCAGTCGCCGGAGGCGGAAGCGAGGAAGGCCTCGTAGTCGATGAAGCCCTCGGGAACCGGCTTGCCCGTGAGGGGTACGACGATGATCTTCTCGATTGCCGTGGCGTCGCGGAACTGGGCAAGCAGGGGCAGGAGCACGTCGTCGACGATGAGGAAGCGATCCTGGGCGTGGCTGGCGATGTAGCCGATTTCGTCGGGCGCGAGCCGCAGGTTGAGGGTGTGCAGCACCCCGCCGGAGGCGATGATGCCGAAGTAGGCCTCGTAGTGGGCGTAGTGGTTCCACATGAGGGTGGCCACCCGGTCGCCCTTGCGCACGCCGGCCTTCTGAAGGGCCTCGGCGAGCAGGCGGGCGCGCCGGTGGAAGTCGGCATAGGTGGTCCGGTGGAGCGACTTGTCGGGGAGGCGAGAGACGATCTCCACACCGCCGAACAGCCGCCCCGCCCGCTCCAGGAAATGGGTCAGCGTGAGCCTGACCCGCATCATCGTCGATCGCATGCCCTGCTCCTCGGTCTGCCCGGCGAATCTACTCGGGGACGCGGCTGAACCGGATCGTGCCCCGTGCCATGCCGTCCTGCACCACCGCGAGGCCACCGGAGGCGAGCATCCATTCGAGGCGGTGATCGCGATACTGGCGCACGATGCGGCCGTCCGCGACCAACTGGGAGAGGTCGGGCAAGGCATCGTAGGCCGCCTTCATCTGGTCCACCACCGGACTCACGGACGGTCGGGTGCGGGCGCGATCGAACCAGGCCGCGAGCCGCGGCGTGGCGATCGGGTAGCCGTAGGCCAGCAGCGACCGCGCCACGACCGGCACGACCGACAGGTCGCCCCAGCCGAAACCGTCGCCATTGAACCACTGGCGGTCGCCGAGCTGCCCGTCGAGCCACTGCTGCAGCTGGTCGACGCGCTGCCGGCCGTAGGCCACCATCTGGTCCCCCAGCGTACCGGTGGCGCGCCTTGCGCGGATCACTTCCATGGTGCCCCAGTTGTTGGGCTCGTAGTGGGTGTCCATCACGTCCTCGATCATCCGGACACGGGCCCGTTCGGCGGGCGTGGCGGGCAGGAGCGCCGGAGCGGGCCACTTGTCCTCGAGGTATTCGAGGATGATGGTGGAGTCGAAGACCTCGAAGCCGTCGTCCACCAGCGCGGGGATCTCCGCCCGGGGGCTCGCGGCGACGAACGCCCCCCCGGCGGTGCCATTGGCCAGACCCTCGGGAATCGCAGCCTCGAAGGCCAGACCCTTCTCGTTCAGGGCAATCTTCACCTTCATGACGTAGGCGGACAGGGGGTGTTCGTAGAGCTTGAGCATGAAGATCTCCGAAAGATGGGCGTTCAGGCGCCCGTAACCAGCACGACCTTGCCGCTGACGCGCTTGTTCAGCACTTCGTTGAGCGCCTCGGCGGCGCGCTCGAGGGGATAGGTGGCGTGGATGTAGGGCCTGACCTGACCGCGGGAATAGAGGGCCATGAGTTCCTGGTTGTTGCGACGATTGCGCTCGGCCTCGTTGCGGGTGAAGGCCCCCCAGAACACGCCCACGATGGAACAGCCCTTGAGCAGCGCGAGGTTGAGCGGCACCCGGGGGATGTCTCCGGCGGCGAAACCGACCACGAGAAAGCGCCCGTTCCAGGCCATGTCCCGCAGGGCCGGCTCGGAATAGGGGCCGCCCACCGGGTCGTAGACCACGTCGACGCCCTTGCCGGCGGTGAGCTGCTTCACCCGCGTGCGCAGGTCCTCGGTTCCGTAGTTGATGACCTCGTCCGCGCCGTTCTCGCGGCAGATCTGCAGCTTGGCATCGCTCGAGGCGGCGGCGATCACCCTCGCCCCCATGGCCTTGCCGATCTGCACGGCCGCGAGGCCGACCCCTCCGGACGCGCCGAGCACGAGCAGGGTCTCGCCGGCCTTAAGCTGCGCCCGGTCCTTGAGCGCGTGGTAGGACGTGCCGTAGGTGAGGATGAAGGCGGACGCGGGAACGAAGTCCATCTCGTCGGGCATGGGCACCAGACGGTCGGCGTCGGCCACCATCTCCTCGGCGAAACCACCCCAGGTGGCCGCCGCGATCACGCGATCACCGGGCTTCACCCCCGTGACGCCCTCCCCCACCTCGCGGACCACGCCGGCCACCTCGCCGCCGGGCGAGAAGGGGGTCTCGGGCTTGAACTGATACTTGCCCTGGATGATGAGCGTGTCGGGAAAGTTCACCCCGGCCGCCCTGACCGAGAGGACCACCTGCCCCGCGCGGGGGTGGAGCGAGGGGATGTCCTCGACGACGAGGTCGTCGGGAAGACCCAGTTTCTTGCAGAGCACTGCCTTCATGGACTCTCCGGATTCGAACGAAAACTGCAGGAAAAGACGGGCTCAGCCGCGGAGGATCTTCTCCACCTGTCGCCAGCCGGCCTCGGCCATGGGGCGGGCGCGGCGGCCGGACTCGACTGCGTGGGCGCTCGACGCGGTGCCCTCCACCACGCGGCCCATGATCCCCTGGAGGATGCCCGCCAGGCGGAACATGTTGTAGGCGATGTAGAAATCCCAGTGGGGAATGTGCGAACGCCCGGTGCGGCGACAGTAGGCCTCCACGTACTCGTCCTCGGAGGGGATGCCCAGGGTCGCGAAATCCAGCCCCAGCATCCCGCGGAATTCGCTGGGGGTGAGCCGCCACGTCATGCAGTGGTAGGCGAAATCCGCAATGGGGTGGCCCAGCGTGGACAGTTCCCAGTCGAGCACGGCCAGGATGCGCGGCTCGGTGGGGTGGAAGATGGTGTTATCGAGACGGTAGTCGCCGTGGACGAGGGTGGTTTCGTCGCCCGGCGGGATGTGGTCCGGCAGCCAGGCGATGAGGTTCTCCATGGCCTCGATCCGCTCGGTCTCGGAGGCCCGGTACTGCTTGGTCCAGCGCCCGATCTGGCGGGCCAGGTAGCTGCCCGGCTTGCCGTAGTCCGAAAGACCCGCGGCGGCGTAGTCCACGCGGTGCAGCGCCGCGATCACCCGGTTCATCTCGTCGAAGATGGCCGCACGCCCCTCCCGCGTCATGCCCGGCAGGGAAGGATCCCACATGACCCTGCCCTGCACGAAATCCATGACATAGAACATGGTGCCGATCACGCTCTCGTCCGTGCAGAGGACATGGGGCCGCGCCACCGGGACGTCGGTGCCGTGCAGCGCCGCGAGCACGCGATACTCGCGGTCCACCGCATGGGCGGACGGCAGCAGCTTGCCTGGCGGCTTGCGACGCAGGACGTACTGGCGCCCGCCGGCCGTGAGCAGGAAGGTGGGGTTCGACTGCCCGCCCTTGAACTGGGCGACCGACAGATCGCCGGAGAACCCGGGTACGTGACTGGCGAGGTAGCGCGCCAGCGCCGCCTCGTCGAACCGGTGCTTTTCCTGCACCGGCATGGTTCCTGTGAACTCTTCGTGCATGGTTCCGCCCCTCGGGAAGCCGCGCGAGGATACACCCCGGCCCGGGGCCTCGCCATCATTCCGCGGCCCGATGAAAGGTCCGGGTTAAACTGCCGGATCGATCGGAGGAAGGCGATGCGCGATTTCCAGGCGAAGGTGGCAGTCATCACGGGTGGCGCGAGCGGGCTGGGGCTCGCCATGGCACGGCGGTTCGCGCGCGAAGGGATGCGGCTCGTGCTGGCGGACGTGGAGGCCCCGGCGCTCGACCGGGCGGTGGCGGAGTTCACGACGGCGGGCGTGCCGGTTCTGGGCGTGCGCTGCGACGTGTCCCGGGCCGAGGACGTCGACGCCCTGCGGGATGCGGCCGTGGCCCGGTTCGGCGGCGTCCACATCCTGTGCAACAACGCGGGCGTCGCCCCCGGCGGCCTCGCCTGGGAAAACACGGTGGCGGACTGGCAGTGGTGTCTGGGGGTCAACGTGTACGGGGTGATCCACGGCCTGCGCAGCTTCGTGCCCCTCATGCTGCAGCAGGACACCGAGGCCCACATCGTGAACACGGCCTCCGTGGCGGGCCTGCTGTCGCCACCCGGCATGGGCATCTACTGCGTGTCGAAGCACGCGGTCGTGACCCTCACGGAATGCCTGCACCACGATCTGGCCACGAAGACCGAGAAGGTGAAGGCCTCGGTGCTGTGCCCCGCCTTCGTGCCGACCGGCATCTCCGAGTCGGAGCGCAACCGGCCGGAGGCCCTCCGCAACGCTCCGGTAGAACTGGACGCAGAGGAACTCGCCCGGAAGGAGGCCCTGCGCCACGCGGTGCAATCGGGCCGGATCACCGCGACCGACGTGGCCGACATGGTGTTCGACGCCATTGCCGCCGAACGCTTCTACATCATCACCCACCAGAAGATAAAAGGCGCCATCGAGACGCGGATGCAGGACATCCTGCTGGAGCGGCCTCCCACGGACACCTCGAAACCCCGCAAGGGCTGACCGGCGCTCCCGGGCACCCGATCCGGATCAGGCCGCGAAATCCGGATCGACCCGGGCGGAAAGGCACCAGGCCTCGAGATCGGTACCCGCCGTGACGGCGTCGGCGGCCCGCCATGGGTG
The DNA here is from genome assembly GCA_037141795.1 of Betaproteobacteria bacterium. Taxonomy (GTDB): domain Bacteria; phylum Pseudomonadota; class Gammaproteobacteria; order Burkholderiales. The sequence continues at coordinate 16,838 of JBAXBV010000030.1, read as the reverse complement.
GCCCGACAGGCCGAGCCGACGGGCCTCCCGGGCGAGATCCTCACCCTGGAAGGCGAATTCCTCGAAGACGTGGGAGATGGCGATCTGTCGCGGGTCCCGGGCGAGGAGCCACCTGTCGGTGGCGGTCCGCACCACCCAGCCCCGCTCCGCCATCCTGTACAGCAGCGCCTCCGTGTCCTCCCAGGTCAGGCGGGCGAGACGGGACAGCGTGCCGAGATCCGACTCGCTCCCGGCGACATGCCCCTCCCGCAGATGGCGCAGCAGCGCGAGCGCCTCCAGGTACTGGCTTCCCGGCACGAGAAACCGGGACCAGGCTCCCGTTCGCACCTGGGGCAGCGCCGCGGTGAGGACGGCGCCGGCCAGCACGATGATCCAGGACAGGTAAAGCCAGAGGAGGAACACCGGAAACCCTGCGAACGCCCCGTAGACGAGCTTGTAGTTCCCGAAATTCGCCACCACCGATGCGAACACGGCGCGCATGCCCTCGAAGGCCACGGCGGCCGCCAGGGCGCCGGCGACGGCATCGGCGGTGGTCACCCGCCGGTTCGGGACCGCCCGGTAGAGGAAGAGGAACGCGAGAAAGATGAGCAGCGGCGAGAGCAGCCTGAGGGACTGGGCGCGGACCCCCCGACTGTCGATCAGGCCCAGGGATTCGGTCACCACCCAGTAGCTGAAGGTGACGCCCGCACCGATGAGGATGGGCCCGATCGTGAGCAGCGCCCAGTACACGAGCATCCGGGTCATCAGCGGCGGCGAGCGGTGTACCCGCCAGATGCGGTTGAAGGCCCGGTCGATGGTGGCCATCATCATGATGGCGGTGACGGCGAGCAGGCCGATGCCGATGGCCGTCAGCCTCGATGCGTTCTCGGCGAACTGCTGGGTGTAGACGGTGATGAGGCGGCTCGCCGCGCCCGGCACGAACGTGGAGACGATGAAGGCGTTCAGGGACGCCACCAGCCGGCTCGACACGGGCAGCGCGCTGAAGACCGTGACCACGATCGTCACGAGAGGCACCAGGGCGAACAGGGTCGTGAAGGTGAGGCTGCCGGCCACCTGCGCCAGGCTGTCCTCGCGGAACCGCCGGATGACGAACCGGGCGATGCTCTTCAGGTCGGACAGGCGATGGGCCATGCGCGGGAGGGCGGGTCGGGTCGGCCCCTATAATACCGATCGTCGACCCGGAAGCGCGTGATGGCCGAAATCCTCGTTCTCTACTACAGCAGCGGCGGCTCCGTCCGCGCGATGGCGCATCTCGTCGCGCGCGGCGTCGCGCTGGTTCCCGGGGTGTCCGCGCGGGTCCGGACCGTGCCGAAGGTTTCCACGGTGTGCGAGGCCGTCGCACCGGAGGTGCCGGATGAGGGCGCCCCCTACGCCACCATGCAGGATCTCGAGGACTGCGCAGGGGTGGCCGTCGGCAGTCCCACCCGGTTCGGCAACATGGCGGCCCCCATGAAGTACTTCTGGGACTCCACGGGAGCGCTGTGGGCCCGCAATGCCCTGGCGGGCAAGGCTGCGGCAGTGTTCACGTCCACCGGGAGCCTGCACGGGGGGCAGGAGTCCACGCTGCTCACGATGCTGGTGCCGCTCCTCCACCACGGCATGGTGGTGCTGGGAATTCCCTACTCCGAAAGCGGCCTCGCCACCACCACCACCGGCGGCAGTCCCTACGGCGCCACCCACTGGGCGGGGCCGGACGACGACCGCCCCATTTCCGACGAGGAGAAGCGGCTCTGCCTCGCGCTCGGCCAGCGTCTCGCGCGCGTCGCGGTCCGCCTGCAGGCACCGTGACGTCTCCCGGCGCCCAACCCGCCCGACTGCTCCTGCGGCACACGCGCGCCGGGGTGCTGGGCACCCACTCGACCCGGTTCCCGGGGTACCCGGCAGGGTCGGCCGTTCCGTTCGCGACCGACGCCGGGGGAGCCCCCGTCATCCTGATCAGCGACCTCGCTGCCCATGCCCGGAACATCGCACAGGATCCCCGCGTGAGCCTCACGCTGCACGGAGACGACGTGGTCGGGGGACCCCGCCTGACGCTGCTGGGAGACGCGGTGCCCATTGATTCGACGGACCCTGCCGCCCAACGCTACCTCGCGATCCTGCCCGAGGCCGCGACCTTCGCCGGCTTCGGCGACTTCCACTTCCATCGCATCGCGCCGGTGGCCGTGCACTACATCGGGGGGTTCGCGGACATCCGCTGGTTCGACGGTCCGGACCTGCTGCTGCCGCCCGGAGCCCTCGACGCGGCCGCGCCGGACGTCCTGCAGCACATGAACGAGGATCACATCCGGGCACTGTCGGATTACTGTCGCCACGTCTTCGGCGTCGAGGAACCCGAGCCGCGCCTGGTCGCCATCGACGGGGACGGTTTCGACGTCCTGGCCGCGGCCCGGGTGCTGCGCTTCGATTTCTCCGCGATCGTCCCGGACGCGGAAGCCGCGCGGGCCGAGTTCGTCCGGCTTGCCCGACAGAGCCGGGCGACGTGAGGCGCGCGGCCTACCTGGCCACCTGCGGGTCCGTGATCGCACTGTGCCTGCTGTGCGTGGCGTGGGAGGGGTTGCTCGCTCCCCTGCGCCCCGGCGGCAGCCTCCTCACGCTCAAGGCCGTGCCCCTGCTCGTCCCCCTGTTCGGCCTGCTGCGCGAGCGCCTCTACAGCTATCGCTGGGCGAGCCTGCTCAGTCTCGTCTATTTCACCGAGGGCGTCGTCCGGACGTGGTCCGACCGGGGGCTGTCGCAGCAACTCGCGGCGGTGGAGACGGCCCTCGCCGTCATCTTCTTTGCCGGTTGCCTCGCCTACGTCCACGCGCGCCTGCGAGGCGCGCCGGCGTCTTGACGACACACCCCGCCTACCGGGGACGATTCGCACCCACGCCCTCGGGCCCCCTGCACTTCGGATCGATCGTGGCCGCGGCAGGCAGCTACGCCGACGCGCTCGCCCACGGGGGGGAATGGCATGTGCGGATCGACGACGTGGACCCGCCCCGCGTGGTGCCCGGGGCCGATGACGCGATCCTGCGGTGCCTGGAGGCGCTGGGCTTCGAATGGCAGGGCGACGTGGTCCGCCAGGGCCGCCGGACCGATGCCTATGGGACCGCGCTGGAGCAATTGCGCCAGGTTGCGCGGATCTACCCGTGCACCTGCAGCCGCGGCGAGATCCTCGCAGCAGGGCTTCCCGGCGTGGAAGGCCCCCGCTATCCGGGAACGTGCCGCACGGGCGTCACGCGGCCGGACCGTGCCCCGGCCTGGCGCCTCGCGGTCGGCGGGCCGCCAGTCGTATTCCACGATGACCTGCAGGGGGAGATCGTCCAGGACGTGGCGCGGGCGACCGGCGACTTCGTGCTGCGGCGGGCCGACGGGGTGTTCAGCTACCACCTGGCCTGCGTGGTGGACGACATCGCGGGCGGGTTCACCCACGTGGTGCGGGGGGCGGACCTCATCGACTCGACGCCCCGGCAACTGATCCTGATGTCGGCGCTGGGCGCGAGCCAGCCCTCCTACCTGCACCTGCCCGTCGCAACCGACGAAGCCGGGCAGAAGCTCTCCAAGCAGACGCTGGCGCGCCCGGTGGATCTCTCGCAACCCGCGGCCGTGCTCATGCAGGCGCTGGCCTTTCTGGGACACCCGCCTCCGGACGAGTTCGTCCGGGCGACACCGGCCCGCATCTGGCAATGGATCCGTACGACGTGGTCCCGGGACCGACTGCCCCGCGCCCGCCATCTGCGACTGCCTCCACCGTCCTGAGCCGCTCTCCCCGAGGGAGCCGCCCCGTTCATGGCGCGATGCACAAAAAGATTTCAGTTAACTGTTGACATGCCGAAATGACGCCATATACTCGGCGTTGTGCATTGCAGCAAATCTCCGGATTAAGCTCAGGTGCATCTGCCGATTTTTCAATCTTCGAAGGAGCAACTGACATGACTACGACCACCCAGGATTTCACGGCGCCGGTGCGCGCTCAGATCGAGTCCACGATCCGGGCCGCCACGATCGCCTCCGAGAGCGCCGCGCGCCTGTTCGAACTTACCAGCCAGACCGCCCGCGCCACGTTCGATGAACTCGCCGGCACGGTGCAGGCTGTCGCCAGCGCCAAGGATCCGGCGGATCTGCGCAACGTGGCCACCAAGGCATTCAAGCCGGATTTCGAGAAGTCGCAGGCCTACGCCCGTTCCGTCTTCGAACAGATCACCGCCACCCAGTCGCAACTGGTTTCGCTCGTGGAATCGCAGGTGACCGAGTTCAACAAGCAGATGGTGGTGGCGATGGACAGCCTGATGAAGGGCGCTCCTTCGGGTTCCGAGCCCTTCGTCTCGGCCTTCAAGTCGGCTGTGAGCAGCGCCAACCAGGCCTACGAAGCGACGGTGCAGTCCCTGCAGGAAATGGGTTCGAGCATCATCTCGACCGCGCCCGCGGGCACGGCGACGGGCAGCAAGCGCAAGTCGGCCTGACCCGTCCAGGGCAATCCAAGAGAACCCTCGCGGGAAACCGCGAGGGTTTTCTGTTTCTTGCCCGTGACTCGCGGTTCGAAGGGCGGGACGCACCAGAGCCGGAAGCAGGTCCGTCAGGTCTTTCCGCTGGACGAGGGCACCGGAACGGGCTCGAGGCCCTGAGCGGAAGAAACAGGCAGGCCGGCAGCCTGCACGCAGTTTCCACCCGCTCGCTTCGCCCGGTAGAGGACCACGTCCGCCGCCTTCAGCAGTTCGTCGAAGTGAACCATGGACGGCAGACGCTCGGCCACGCCGATTGAGACGGACAGGGGATAGTGCAGGGCACCGACCATCATGGGGACCGCACAGATCGCCTGACGCAACCGCTCTGCCAGGCGCATGACCGGTGCCAGCTGGGTATCGGGTGAAATCACCAGAAACTCTTCGCCCCCCAGGCGACAGATCACATCCTCGGAGCGTGCCGCCTTGCGCAGCGTGATGGCGACCTGCCGCAGGACCTGGTCACCGGCTTCGTGGCCGTGGGCGTCGTTCACGGCCTTGAAGCGGTCGATATCCACCATCATGACGCTGAACGTGCGCCGGTTGCGCAGCGATGCGGACCACTCCTGATCCAGGCGCTCCATGGCATACCGGCGGTTCGGCAGCGCGGTGAGCGGATCGGTGAGTGCCGCCTGGCGCAGCCGACGGTTGGCGAGAGCCAGTTCGGTCGCAAACCGCCGCAGGCTCTGGCTGTCCCGCTCGATCTCCTGTTGCATGCGGATGACCCGCAACCCGGCCCGCAGGCGCGCCGTCAGGACCCGCCTGGAGACAGGTTTGGTGATGAAATCGTCCACACCGGCCTCGAACGCCTCCACCAGGCGGTCCTCTTCCTCGTTTGAGGTGAGCAGCAGGAAGTAGATGCGTTTCCCTTCATCCGTCGCGCGCAATGAGCGGCACAGGCTGAGGCCGTCCATCCCGGGCATCAGCCAGTCGCACACGATCATCTGGGGCTTCCCGCTCACGGCAAGCCGCAAGGCGTCGCGGCCGTCGTGGGCCGTCCCCACGCTGTAGCCCTCCTGGGCCAGCAGCCGGCTCACCACCTTGAGCACCGTGGAATCGTCGTCGACAACGAGAATCCGCAGCGCTTCGACCTCGGCAGGCGCCCCCGCGGACGTGGCCGATGCCGATGCCGGTGCCGCGGCCGGGGATTCCGCGCCCGGCAAGTCGACCGGCTCCGGGGGCGTGCCGATGGTACCCACCACAATGGGGGGCATCGTTTCCCGAGCCACCGCAGAGGGCGCCTCGCTGGCGGCCGCTGCGGCAAGCGTGGCGAAAGGCGGTACGTCCTCCGTCGCCACATCCAGCAACCGCCCCCAGGCATGCCACTCGGCAACCACCTGGTCCACCAGAACCCCCAGCGCTTCAGCCTCCAGCCCGAGGCGCGCGCCTTCCAGCACGAGGTCCATCAGCATGGCCTTGCGCCCGTCGTCCGACGAGCCGCAGAAAAGACCGATCCGGGTCGCCAGGTGAAACACGAGACACAGGGCAGCCTCCCGCGAACCGTCCGGATAGTGCGCGGCGGTGGGATCCTCGTGATGCGCGATCGCGCGCACGAACACGGGCGGGAGCCGCCACTCCTCGAGGAGGGCGGCGGTCATTTCGAGATGGTCGGTCCGGAACTGCTCCCGCTCGAGGCGGAGCAGGGACTCGGCATCGGGTGCAGCCGCCACCAGGGGGCCGTAAGTGTCCGGGTAAAGGGTCGCCAGGGCCAGGGAACCGACGCGGGCCATGAGTGCGCAGGCGAAGGCCTCGTCAGGTGCCGCAGTGCGGGTGCGCATGCAGAGGGCGTTGGCGGTAATGGCACTGGCAAGGGAGCGCGCCCAGAAGCCATGATAGTCGAAGGCATTGCAGGCCCCGGTGCGATGCTGACCCAGCACCGAGAACCCCAGGGCAAGCTGCCGTACCGTGTTCACCCCCAGTAACCGGATGGCGTCCACGATGGCGGTTACGGGGCGCCTGGGCCCCGTGGTGGCCGAATTCGCAAACTTGACGAGCCGCCCCGACAGGGCCGGGTCCACCTGCACGACATGCGCAATCTCCGTCAGGGTGACTTCGTCCTGACGGCATAGCTCCATGATCCGCAGAGCAACCCCGGCGGGGGAGGGGAGTTTTCCCGTCGTCTTCAGTTCATCGAAACTCTGTCTTTCCATTTGCCGCCTATTGGACGCCTCGTGAGCCATCCTTCACCCGCGCCCGCAAAATGCCAGGGCTGACAGGCCCCGACCGGTAGTCGCTTAACGGCAGGCCGCCACGATTCCTTGAGCGGGAATCCGATCAGATGTTCCGAAGCCCGGTGGTCGTCACCGCCGGGCCGGTTCGTCTGCCGGGTCGGGCCCGTCCGGCCGACCCTCCGGACAGGACGGGACCCGGGCATGGGGGACCGGAAAGTCAGGGGGAAGGAGAATCCCCGGCCGACGGCAGCGCAGGGCGTTCAACCGGTCCCGGGCCTCGTCGCCGCGACCGGTCTCCCAGAGATCGCGGATCGCGGCCAGCGCGTCCGCATCCTCCGCGCCACCGGATCGGAGCGACGAGACGGTCGGTTCGGGGACCGCCGCGGCCCGCGCCTTAGCCGCGGCGCCCGGCGCGGTGGCGACGGGAGCGAGTTCCTCCCGGCGGCGCTCGACATCCGCCGCCACGGGTGCCGACGGGACGGGCGCGCCGTCCGCATCGGCTGCCGACGGCGCCACCTGGACGACCGCCGGGGCCGGGAGGGCCGCCTCCGGCGCCGGCGCGGACGTCCCCACGTCAGGCGCCAGCGTCCGCCCGGATCGCAACGGGACCCTCTCCGGCGTCGCCGCAGGGGACGAGGACGGAGACATCGGAGACACGGCGCGCGACGGCGGGGCCGGTTCCCGCGGGCCGGAAGTCTCTGCCCGCGTGGCTTCCGGAACCGGGGCGGGACCCGGCGCGGATGTCGCCGGCGGCCCGTCCTGCAGGACCACCTCGTGCCGGCGCTCGTCGTGCAGCAGAAGCAGCAGGGAGGAAGCGATCACGATGACCGCCGCCGCCGCGAACGGTGGCCCCCAGCGCCGCAGGCGCTGGCGGTCTGCGGATTCAGGACGGGCACCCACGGCGCGCCGCGAGGCTGCAAGAATGGCGGCGTCGAGATCCGGCCCCGGCATCTCGTCCGACACGCTGTCCCGGTAGGCGCGCCGGACGTCCCCGGTCCAGTCCGGCAGCAGGTCCGGTCCGGGTCCGGGCTCAGTCATGGTGGGGTCCCCGCAGCGCGTCGCGCAATCTGCCCAGCGCGTAGCGCAACCGGCTCTTCACCGTCTCGCGCCCGGTGCCGGTCAGCGCCGCGATCTCCTCGAGCGTGAGTTCGCCCTCCTCGTGCAGCAGGAACGCTTCCCGCTGTGCGGCCGGCAGCGCATCGAGCGCCCCCTGGATGCGCCGGGCGGTTTCCTTGCGCTCCAGCATCCGGTGCGGTTCGTCGCCCGGGTCGGCCTCGAGGCTGGCCGCAAGCGACTCCCCCTGCTCGTCGTCGAGCGAAAAGGCATTCCGGCCATCCCGGCGCAGCACGTCGATCATGCGGTTGCGGGCGATCTGATAGAGGAAGGTGACGAATCTCGCCTCGACACGATAGCGGCCGCTGGCCTGGATGAGATTGACCCAGGCGTCCTGAAACACTTCCTCCGCCCGCCCGCGGTCTCCTGCCATGCGGAGGCAGAAACGGTACAACCCGCCCCTGTGGCGCGCGTAGAGGATGGCGAACGCGCCGGCGTCCCCGGCAGCGTAGCGAAGCATGAGCGTCTCGTCGTCTGTGTCCTCGGTCATTCGTGCACTGCCGGGCTTTCAACGGGGGGCGGAGGCGGAAGGGGTTACCCCGCCGGCGCCGTCTGCCCGCCAGGGCACCCGGACGCGTCGCGAGGATACACCGGGATCGCCACGCGACCCCGGACAGCGGACCGCCACCCCGGGAGACCCCGTCGCCGGCCGGGGCGGCTGCCGCCCCGGCCCCGGGGACCACCACAACCGGGAGGCACCCGCCCCCGCAACCTCAGGGCCGGGGCGTACGGACCAGCAACCGGGACAGATTCCGCAGCAGGTTCCCCTTCGCGGCCGGATCGGATCCCGCCGACGGCACCGGGAGGTCGGCGAGACGCTGGGCAAGATCCTGCGCCCACGCGGCAGCCTTCCAGTCGGCGACCGGCGGACCCGACGGTTGGGGCGCAGGTGGCACAGGCGCGGGCACTGGCGGCATGTCCCAGTTCACGCGGGAGACGGGCGTTGCCGACTGCATGGCGGCAGCCGTCATCGCTGCGGACGGCGCAGCCGGGGCCGGTGCCGGTGTCACGGTCGCGACGGGCGCAACCACCGCGGGGACCTCCGGCACCGCCGCCGCGGCGGGCGCGGACATCGGGACCTGGGCGGCCACCGGAGCCGGCGGCGCGGGGGGCGGCCCTTCCTCGGTCACCGTTGCGGACATCCTCGTCAACGTGCCCACCAGCGCGAGACGGGGTGGCTCCGCACCAGTGATGATGGTGATGCGGGCATCGGTCGGGTCGTTGCCGGGCGCGGAGATCTCCCTCTGGGCGAGCCGGCCATCGTCGAGGCTCACCATCTGCAGGTCCACATGGGTGGTGCCCGCCGCCGCGCCGGCCTGGACGCGGAACTCCAGTTCGAGCAGATTACCCGCCCCACCCGCCAGCGGCTCGAGCCGCGCCAGATCGATCTCGATCGTGCGAAGCCCGCCTTCGACGGTGCGATCGCGCACCAGCCGCCACTGGAAGTCCGCGGTCATGGCCGGTCTGGTCTGCACGTACTGCAGGGCCGCGGGATCGTAGACCACACGGACCCGGACCCCGTCCAGCCCCTGCGCCGAATCGACCGTGACGGGTACGGTCACGAGCTGTCCGGGCGCGGCTGCGAGATCGGTCCCGAGACGCAGGTCCCGGACGGCGGACACCTCGACCGCCGGTCTCCCGCCCTCCGGCACGGCGGGAATCTCGGTGCGGGGCTGACCCAGGGCGAACTGGTAGAACCGGTTCACGTCGAGGGACGAGAGCTGACCGTTGCCATTGAGATCGCCGACGATCACGGGATCGATGCCGGGATAGGCGCCGAAACCGCTGTCGAGCCCCACGTTCACCCGCTGCAGCCGCTGCACGTCGAGCATGCTGTAGCTGCCATCGCCGCTGCCGTCCAGGAAATAGCCCGCCAGATGGACGGCATCGTCCCCCGAGACAGCCATGGGCGCCTCGTTGCTGCCCCGGGCGTCGCGGATCCGTACCTCGACCACCTCCGCCGCACCGTAGGGGGCCTGCTCCGGAACGGAGGCCTGGAACATCAGCGGCGCCAGGGTCCCGGCCGCAAGAGGCCTGTCGAAGATCACCAGCGCAGTCAGGCCGGTTTCGGTCGGAGTCGCCTCGATCCGTCCCGAGAACCCCTTGGCGAAGGACAACTCGCCGACACTCAGCAGCGCGTGATCGAAGGCGAGGTCGACGGCCAGGGACACCAGGCCGGCCGCATTGGTGATCCGCAGCGGCAAGCCGCCGGCGGTGGCACCGCTTGCGTTGGGCACCAGCACGGCCTGCCCCGGGCCACGCATGAAGTCGGGCAGAGAGACGACCGCGCCAGCGGGTTTCGCGACCTGGAACTCGGCGGCGTAGCGGTCGCCGCCGATCCCGTCGGCATCGCCGTCGAGGGCCCGCCCGGACAGGTCGGCGAAGCCGCCGGCGTCCGCGCGGAGTTCCACCCGGTAATTCCCCGCGGCCAGCAGGCCACCGGTCTGCACGAAGCGAAACCCCCGGCCGTCGGAATCCGCGAGAAGGGAACCGGCCACCGGCTGGCCCGCCGGCCCGATCACCCGCAGGTCCGCCGGGCCGACCGGCCCGCCGACGCCCGTGTACAGGTTGACCCGGGACCGATCGAGTTCCCGGTCGAACCGTACCCGGAAGCCGGTGCCCGTCGCCTCGAAGGACTCGACCGAGAGCAGGTCGGGCCGCACCTCGACCAGGAAGGGCTCGGCCAGCCACTCGCCGTCGCCGTCGAAGGCCTTCACCCTGATCTGCAGGGTCCGTGTCTCCTGCACGGCGTAGACATGCGCCAGACTGACCGGGGCCGGCCCGTCCGGCTCGATGCGATCCGGATCGCTGCCATCGCCCCAGTCGACGGACCATCCGGTGACCTCGTCGGCACCGGGGTCCTGCGCGGACAGCTCGAGGGTGATCGGCACGCCGGATACGACCACCCGGGGCCCGGTGACCTCGAGTGCCGGCGCAACGTTGCCGACGCTGACCTCGAACCCGCCGGAACCGGCGTCATCGCTGCTGTCCTCGACCGTGACCGTGACACCGTAGACGCCGTCATCGCCGTAGACATGGCTGCCCACCACAAACCATTGGCCGTCTTCCTCGACCACGTCCGCGTTGCGGGTCTGCGCCCCGTCGCCCCACAGGATGCTGGCGGAGGACTCCGCCATGTCGAGCACCCCGGGATCGAGGAAGGCCACCTTGATCGCGACGCGGTCGCCCTCGAGCGCCACCAGGTCCGGCATGGGCGCCAGGACCGGCGGCGCGTTGAACACGGTCACGGAATAGGTGCGCTCCACCAGAGCGCCGTCGTCATCCGCGGCACGGACCGTCATCTCATAGAAACCGTCGTCGACGTAGGCGTGGCGCAGCTCGACGAAGGAACCTTCGCCGCCCGGGCGCACGGAGACTTCCTGAACCGGACCGCCATCCCCCCAGTCGACCGTGGCCGTGTGCGTATCTCCACTGCCGGGATCGAAGAGGCTCAGATCCAGATACAGCAGTTGCCCCTCCTCGACACCGGCTTCCAGCCCGCCGAGTTCGGGTGCGACATTGGCGACGACGACCACGACACCCGTTTCCGCCGTGTCGCGGCCATCGCTCACGGACAGGCGAACCTCGTAGCGGCCATTGTCCGCATACACATGGGAACCGACCAGGCGCCCGATGAGACCGGCGCCCGCACCGGGGTTGCCGGGCAATCCGTCCCCGATGGCGGTCAATCGGGCTGGGAACGGCTGCAGGCCGGAAAAGTCGATCGCCACTTCCTCGACCGTGCCATCCCCCCAGTCGACGCTGGCCGTGTAGACGCCGGGCAGACCAGGGTCCACGAAACTCACGCCCAGATCCTCCAGATCGACAGGGGTACCCTCATCCGTACCGACCAGTTCGGGCAAGGGCAGGAAGCGGGGCACACCGCGCGCAACCGTGACGACGAAACTGTCGGTCCCGCGACCGCTGTCGTCATCGGTGACCGACAGGGTGACCGTGTAGGTGCCCTCACTGGCATAGGCGTGGGCGCCGTAGGGGATTCCGCGGACGCCCGCCTCGTCCCCGGGCGGCCCGAAGGGCTGCTCGGACAGGAACACTTCGTCGACGGTGCCGTCGCCCCAATCCACTTTCGCCGTGTGGCGGTCCGCGCTGCCGGGGTCCACGAAGAAGGCGCCCGCGCCGGGATTGCCGGTCTGATCCGATGTCGGGAACACGCCGGAGTAGAAGTCGTACTGTGGCTGCAGGAATACGGACTGCCCCTCGAGGAGGGTGCGGTCCTCGCCGGCCGAGACCACCGGGACCGCATTGCCCACCTGCGCCACGAAGCTGTCGCGACCGCTGCCGCCATCGTCGTCCCGCACGTCGATGCCCACCCGGTAGCGGCCGTCGTCCGCGTACACGTGCCGCAGGCTGCCGAGCGCTGCCGCGAGGGACTGGCCCGCGAGGACGAACACGCTGTCCTTCGTGGTGTCGCCCCAGTCGACGTCGATGGTCACGGCATCGCGGGCACCGGGCTCGACCAGCGTCAGTCCTTCGAGCGTCAGCAGGGTCCCCTCGGCGAGAGAACGGTCCGCACCGGCCTCCAGAGCGGGAGCGACATTGACCACCCGCACGGGAATGATCTCCGGGTAGCCCACCGTCTCGCGCTGCGGGGCGGACTGCCCGCCGTCGGCCGCCGCGCCGGCCGGGAACAGGTCGCGAACGGCGGAGACATAGAGCTGATACACCCCCTCGTCAGGTGGCGTGAAGGAGAATTTCTCGCCCTCGCCTTCCGCAACCACCGACCCGGCGGGGTCGAAGAGGGTCCACGCGGCGACAAGTCCGGAGCCCGCCGATCTCGCCAGGGATGCGAGTTCCCGCACGTCGGCCGTGAAGGTGAACTCGTCCCCCTCCCCGCCATCGCTGTCGCCCGCCACGTCGATCCGCGCGACCTGCCGGTTGCCGAGATCCTGGCCAAGGCTCACCTCGCCATCCGTGACGAAGCCCACCACATAGGTGCCGACCTGGCCGATCCCGTCGAAACCGGATTCCCCGGTCGGGGTCCAGCCACCCGCCGGCACCTCGACCACCCGGAACGAGGCATCCGCCCCCTGACCGCGGGAGACCCCGGACGGGAAGCCGAGGGCCCCCGGCGTCGTGGTGTTGCTCAGGGTTCCCGAACTGCTCAGGGCAAAGGACGTGAGCGACGATGACAGGAAGCCCGTGAAGGATCGCGTGTAGAGATCCTGGGTCACCACCCGGCGGGTGCTCGCGGTGACATCCAGCACCTGATCCGTGCCCGCCGCGAGCGTGCGGAAGGTGATCTGGCTGCCCAGGCGCGCGGCGACGATGTCCGTGGCCAGGCCGCCCGCGGAGAGCAGGGCGTTGAGGTCGGACACGAGATCGTCGAGGGACGCGTTGTCCGCCGCGCGATCGTTGGCGAGCGTGATGGAACCGAGTGAACGCCCGCTCAGGTTGAACGACAGCGTCGCCGTCGTGGTCGTGGTGGTGACCGTGCGGCTCAGGTTGACCCAGCCCAGCCAGAAACTGAAGGACGGGTTGCCTTCGGTCGTGACGACGCCCACGCCGACGCCCCCGCGGGCATTGGTCGTGCCGGGCGCCACCGCCACGGCGGCCACGGGTTCCGCGTCGGCGATGTCGCGCAGCGCGTAGTCGCCGTTGGCGTCCGAATAGGTGAATTTCTCGCCGTCGTCGAGACGCAGATTGCCGTTGGCATCGAGGAAGATCAGGACCCCGTCGAGCCCGGGCTCGTCGGCGTCCCGCTCCCCGTTGCCGTTGCGGTCGTCGTACTTCGTGCCGTAGATGGCGTTCCTGACGGGGGTGTAGTCGAGAACCTCCGTGGCGCTGCGGCCACGGCCATCGCCGAGGGCGCCCGTGCCGTCCCGCAGGGTCAGCGTGATCTGCTCGGTCCCCGGCGTGCCGGACAGGGTGGAACGACCCAGAGACAGATCACGCCCGTCGAGGGTGGCCGTGACGAGACCCGGAGCGGCCACGCTCAGGAACGTGGGATCGCCCGGGGTGTCGTTCACCGCGAGGTGCACCGGTGCGCTCGTGCGGGTGACGCCGTTCAGCAGGACACCGTTGTTGCCGTTGCCGCTGGCGTCCTCCGCCAGCGAACCGGCGGGCTCGAGGAAACGCCACCAGCCCTTCAGGCCCGCGGGCGCGATCTCGTCCAGGCCATGCATCGCCGCCAGGATCTGGCTCTGCGACCGGGCCACATTCCACAGCCGGACTTCCTCGAGCGTCCCGCGGAACGGCGAATACGCCGGATGGCTCTCGAGTGTGGCGCCGAAGAGCAGGGGCGAACCGTGGTCGACGGCGTTGCCGGTGCCGATGCCTGCCCGACCGACCAGCTTGCCGTCGAGATAGACGGTCATTTCCCCAGCGTCACGATCGATGACACCCGCGAAGTGGTGGAAACGCCCGGCCTGGACCGAACCGGCCGGCGTGTTGACCACGTACTGGGTGACGCCATCGGACGAAGTGAAATGCAGGAACCCGGCGCTGTTCACCCAGAGCGAGTAGGAGCGTGAGGCGACGGTTCCGCTCCCCTTCTGGATGAGGGGCATCCAGGCGTTCTGGAACGCGTCGACCTCGAACCAGGCCTCGAGCGTGAGCTGCCGGCCCGGCGACACGTCCGGGCTGTCGGGAATGGAGACCCGGTCGTTGACCCCGTCGAGGCGAATGGCCGAAGGCGCGCCCCCACGCGGCGCCACCGAGCCGAGGCGCGGCGCGTCGTTGGCATCGTAGAGGACGTCCACGCCCTCCTGCTGGGCATCCAGGAAGCCGAGGGCCGCGGCGTCGTGGACCGTGACCGCCACCGCCGATCCCGGAACGACCCGGAGCGCGAGACGGTCGCCCGCCATCTCGAACCGCAGCGCGCCCGACGCCACCGCGCCGGACGTGGCCCCGGCAGCCGCATCGACGGCGGCATTGAGGTCGGTCACGAGATCCGCCAGGCTCGCGTTCGTGGCCGTGGCCGCGGGGGTCAGGCCGAGGGAAAGCCACGCGCGGCGCCCCGAGGCCGTCACCACCTCCAGACGCAGGTCCAGGTCCTCGGAGAGCCGGCCGTCCGCCGGGGGCGTGCCGGCGGGATCCACGCCCAGCCGTGCCGCGAGCACCCGCAACTGCCCGCCCAGGTTGGGCACGATCGCCGGATCGGCGATGGCGAGGCCGAGGCGGCCGCCGACCACCTCGAAGCGCAGGGCGTCGCCCGCCAGGGACTGGGATACGAGGGATGCGGACAGCGAGGCGTTGAGGTCCGCCACGAGATCCGCGAGTCCGGCATTGCCGGCCGTGGACGCGGCGTCCACCGCAAGGGTGACGGTCTTGCGCACGTCGCCCGCGAGTTCCACCCGCATCTGGAAGGACAGGTCTGCCGCAAGCTGCCCGGAACTCGCCCGCGGCAGCGGCGCGAGCACGCCGGCCCGCGCCGCGAGACCCTCCAGGTCCGGCACGAAGATCTCGTGCGCCCGGTTGTCCAGGGGATTGCCCGCCAGGCCCAGCACCTCGAGCGCAGGCAACACGGGGGCAACCCGCACCAGCCGGACGGCGTCCGCCGCGGCCAGCCCCTCCGCATTGCTCAGCACCACCTGCAGGCGCAGGCCGGAGGTCTGGGTGGGGTCGGCGGTGACGTCCACCAGGCCGAGGCTCTGCCAGGTCCGCCCACCCGCCACGGGACCCGAGGGCGCTTCCCGCTGGTCGAGTGTCACCACGAGGCCCGGGGGCCGGATGAACAGGGCCTCGCCATCCGCGAGCGCGAGCGCCTTGCCCTGATAGTTGACCGTCCCCACGTTGCCGCTGGCCGTGAACTCCTGGGTTCCCTCCTCCACCAGGGTCGCGTAGACCTGGTAGGCCCCGAGAGAGCCGAGGGATACCGGCCCCGATCCGCCGGAAAGGGGATTGCGGGCCACGCCTGCATCGATCAGGTCGATCTGGTGACCGAGCTTGCCCGCGCCGAGTTTCGGCAGGGCGATCGCGTTGTCCGTGAGGTTGACGAACAGCACCAGGTCGTATCCGGCGAAGTCGTCCACCAGGCCTGCGATGCCCGCGTCCACGCGCACCACTGCCATGGCGGCATCCGCCGGCGCCGCGGAGAGGAAAGCCGGATCGAAGAGTTCCTGGGCGTCCCGGGCCAGCAGGCCTGCCACCGCCGCGCCGCCCCGCAGGCCGGGCAGGTAGGGCGTCGCCGTTGCCGCGTGCAGGAAGGGATTGGCCGTGCGGGAACCCGCGAAGGTCTCGATCCGGGCATCCACGTAGCTCTCCGGCACCGAGGGACTGTCCGCCGTGGTTCCGACGAACTCGAACCGCCCGGCGTTGGCGCCCAGAACGAAGCGCCCGCGGTCTCCCGTGCTGCCGCCGGCGCCGCCCGCCGCGTCCACGTAGGTGTCCTCCGCGTTCACCACGGACCCGACGAGCATGACCGTGCCGCCGGCACCGCCGCCGCCCGTACCACCGGTGGCTCCGCGACCGCCGGTCTGGCCCGCGCCACCGGATCCGCCGGCACCGCCATCCCCGCCGGCACCGGCGAAGAAACCGCCCGGGGCTCCGGAGCTTCCCGCCATTCCGGAACCGCCCGGCCGCCCAGCCGCGCCGGTGGCACCCGCCAATCCGGCCTGGCCGTCGCCGCCCTGCACGTCGAGCCGTGCGCCGTCGAGGGTGATGCGCCCCAGCGCCACGATCTCGAAGGCACCGCCACCACCGCCGCCGGCACCGCCGAGCCCGCCGGTCCCGCCGGCACCACCCGCGCCGCCGTAGCCGCCCGTGCCGCCGTTGCCGCCCGTGCCACCGGAGGAGAAGAACCCGGCGTTCCCGCCACCGCCGCCGCCCCCGCCGCCACCACCGCCGCCAGCGCCTCCGCCGCCGCCCCCGCCGCCGCCACCACCGCTGCCGCCCGCACCGCCACCTGACAGCGCGAACCCGGTGATGTCGTTGTTTCCGCCGGCACCGGGCGCACCGCCCGCGCCGCCGGGACCCTGAACGCCGGTCTGGCCGGTCTGCCCCGCGCCACCGTCCCCGCTGCCCGCTGCCCCCCCGGCCCCTGCCGCCCCCCCCGACCCCCCCAAGGCGCCGAAGCCCAACCCCAACCACGAATAGGCGCCGCCCCCTCCCCCCG
>JBAXBV010000029.1:0-38809 GCA_037141795.1 Betaproteobacteria bacterium | reverse complement strand
ATGTGCCGGTACGTCGCCGACAGATCGGTGATTGCCCGATCGACAAGCCGGAGAGCGGCAAGAAGCTTCTGGAGCCGGAAGCCCGACAGGGCGTCGCGCCCGGGCAACTGCAGGATTTGCGGCATGGGAGGCAGACAGAACCGGAAATCCGGAGTATACCGGTCGGGGGCGTCGCCTTCCCTTCGGCCGGGGAATAGCGCCTTGCCGCAGGCAGTCCCCGAAAACAAGTTCCCGGAGAAGAACGCCATGAAATCCTGGGTCTTCGGTGCATTGGCATGGATGATCACCACTGGTTGGGGGGTCGCGGCGGACATCGCGGTGCCTGCCCACGAGGAGCCCCGGCATGTCCCCCGGCTCATGAATGCCTGGGTAAGGGTGATCGACGTGGAAATCCCGGAAGGCGAGCGTACCCTCTTCCACGCCCACACCCTCGACTACCCCTACGTGATGCTCTCGAGCGTCACGCTCGACAACGAAGTCGACGGCCAGACGCCGACGAAGCTTCCCATCTCGCGCGGAGTGGCGGGGTACTACCGGGCGTCCACGCAGGGCGCCTACACCCACCGCTTCATCAATCTCGGCCCGGGCACCTTCCGGGCGGTGGGCATCGAGCTTCTGCAACCACTGGCACTCGGGAACCCGGTCACGGTGGCCCTGCCCGCCCAGCCGGGTGTCGAGACCGCCCTCGACAATGAACGCGTCCGCGCCTACCGGATCGTCATCCCGCCGGGTGCGACCGTCGGTCCGCTGAACATCCCCGGACCGAGCCTGCGGGTCGTCATGACTGCAGGACAACTCGGGGATCCTGCGGCGGGAACAGGAGGCGTCGACGTGCGGCCGGCTCAGTTCCAGTTCCGGGACAGGGACGCGGTCACGACCGTCACGAATCTTGGGCTCCACCCGCTGGAACTGATGGAATTCCAGTTCAAGTAGCGTGTGGCCCGGCCACCCGGCAGGTGGTAACGTCCAGTCCTGTCGTCTGACCAGGCCCGCCGTCCCGATGGACTGCCCCGCAACGCCCCCCACCCCCGTGTATTCGATCGCGGAGATTCGTGCGATCGAGGCCCGCGTTCTTGCGGGTTCGCCATCCCCGCCGCTCATGGAACGCGCCGGCCTCGCGGCCGCCGATCTGGCGCTGAAGCTTGCCGGAGAACGTCGGCGGGTGCTCGTGCTCGCCGGCCCGGGCAACAATGGCGGAGATGCCCTTGTGGCCGCACGGCACCTCCGGGACCGCTCGGCGAAGATCGCGGTCGTGTTCGACGGCGATGCGGGACGCCTCCCGCGGGACGCCCGCGAGGCCCTGGACCGCTGGCTGGCTGCGGGGGGCACACTGGGGGAGGAACTGCCCCCGCTCGGCGACTTCGATCTGGTGGTGGATGGCCTGTTCGGCATCGGCCTTACCCGCGACGTGACAGGACGTACCGCCCGCTGGATCGACACGCTCAACGGGAGCCCACCCGTTGTCCTGTCCCTCGATGTGCCGAGCGGCCTTCACGCGGACACGGGTCGCATCCTCGGGACCTGTGTCCGGGCGGACCATACCCTGACGTTCCTCGGGCTCAAGCCCGGACTGCTGACCATGGACGGGCCGGACTGCGCCGGAACGATCCACGCGACCACCCTTGGCCTGACGCCCGTGCAATTGGGGGACGCCCGCGGCCATCTGACCGGGACCGATGTGATCCGCCGTTCCCTTCCCCTTCGCCGCCGCAACACCCACAAGGGCACCTACGGGGACGTCGTGGTCGTAGGCGGAGCCGAGGGCATGACCGGCGCGGCCCTTCTCGCCGGCCGTGCCGCCCTGCTCATGGGAGCCGGTCGCGTACGCGTGGCGATGCTCGCCCCCGATGCACCCGCGGTCGACGTCCTTCACCCCGAACTCATGCTCCGCCGGGTCGATGACACCGGCATCCTGGACGGCGCAACTGCGGTGGTTGCGGGTCCGGGAATCGGCCAATCCGCCCATGCGGGGCGCATGCTGGACCGGATTCTCGCCCTGCAGGTCCCGCTGGTGCTCGATGCGGACGCCCTGAACCTCGTGGCGCTCGACGAACAGCGCGCAGCCGCAACGGCGAGACGGCTCGGCGCAACACTTCTCACCCCCCACCCGGCAGAGGCAGCCCGCCTGCTGGCCTGCACGACGGCCGAGGTGCAGCACGACCGGGTCTCCGCGGCGTTGCGAATCGCACGCAGGCTGAACGCCTGGACGGTACTCAAGGGGGCGGGGAGCGTGTGTGCCGGACCCGACGGGTCGTGGTTTCTGAACATGTCGGGAAACCCCGGCATGGCGGCCCCGGGCATGGGCGACGTTCTCGCGGGAATTCTGGGCGCCTTTCTGGCGCGCGGCATCGATCCCGGCGATGCCCTGCAGGCGGGTGTCCATCTGCACGGCCTGGCAGGGGATGATGCAACCGCCCTGCAGAGCGGAACCTGGGGACTCACCGCAGGTGAAGTCGCGCTGGCCGCGCGACGGGTTGCGAACCGCTTCGCCACATCCTGAGCACACCTGAAGTCACTGCGACCAGCCGCAGCCAGGCAAGGCCATGCTGCACAACAGCACGGCGATCCAACGCCGTCATTCAAAAGTCCATGGCTGCCCCGGAATCTCCCGCCCGTCATGAAAATCCTATCTTCGACATTGCTTTCGACCATCTTCATGAGCTGGAACCGCGAATAGGGCGGACCAGATCATTGGCTACCCGACGCGTCATTGATGCTCCACATGCATAGATCCTATGCCAACAGACATCTGAATGTTGCGCCGCAAAACCCGTAAAGTTCGGTCATCCGCATGGCTGCTGGCGACTTCCGCCGCAGGTGCGACGACTGGAGATTGTCATGAATGCTCGTTCCCTTTCCGCCTGGCTCCTTGGCGCCTGGCTCGTGCTCCTGATTTCCGGTGCCGCGATTGCGGAAAGCGGTCAGAGGCCAGATTCCGAAGCCGCCACTGCGACCTTCGAACCTGAATACACGATGGCCCCCTGAGACCGGAAGGACGCCCCCTGACCCGTCGCGCAGTCTCCAGCCGCAGCAGGATGGTCGTGATGGATGCCTGGCCCCGGTCACCACCGGAATGAGGGCTTCCTCGCGAGCCCCGGCGCCTGGTCGTACCGACGGCCCCGGACGCCGGGAACTCGCCCAGGGGGGAGTTGTCTCCAGCGGCATAGTGTGAAGTTTTTGATCGCGTGCAGGATGGTTTCGGATTGATGTCCGGCCGGCCCCTCCTTCACCGAAAGTCGTGTTTTCCCAAGTCGCTGAGCAATCAGCGCAGCGAACGGATCTCCTCC
Source organism: Betaproteobacteria bacterium (assembly GCA_037141795.1). Taxonomy (GTDB): domain Bacteria; phylum Pseudomonadota; class Gammaproteobacteria; order Burkholderiales. The sequence continues at coordinate 35,522 of JBAXBV010000029.1, read as the reverse complement.
TCCCTCGGTCCGCGTCGCTTACTTTCGCGGCGACCCTCTGGTCGCCGTTTTTTTGTCCGCTCCTGCCACCCGGATTCTTGCGGTCGCCCCACCTGGAAAGTCCTGCAGATAGCGGGTGGTGGCCCGACTCAGGTAAGCTAGACTGCTTGCCAGAAGGTTGGGGGCGCTTCTCCTGCACCCCCGCCTCGCCGGTTTTCATCCCTTCTCATTCACGCTGATACCGCAGGTCATGGCCCAATACGTCTACACGATGAACCGGGTGGGCAAGATCGTCCCGCCCAAACGTCAGATTCTCAAGGATATCTCCCTCTCCTTCTTCCCCGGCGCCAAGATCGGTGTCCTCGGCGTCAACGGATCGGGCAAGTCCACCCTTCTGCGCATCATGGCGGGCATCGACCGGGAAATAGAGGGCGAGGCCGTTCCCATGCCCGGGCTCAAGATCGGCTATCTGCCCCAGGAGCCGCAACTCGACCCGGAACACACGGTCCGCCAGGAAGTCGAGGCCGGACTCGGCGAGACCATGCAGGCCAAGCAGAAACTCGACGAAATCTATGCAGCCTATGCGGAACCGGATGCCGATTTCGACAAGCTCGCGGCTGAGCAGGCGAAGTACGAGGCGATTCTGGCCACCGCGGGCAGCGACACCGAACACCAGCTCGAGATCGCAGCAGATGCCCTGCGCCTGCCGCCCTGGGACGCGAAGATCGCCAACCTCTCCGGCGGGGAGAAGCGGCGCGTCGCCCTCTGCCAGCTCCTGCTTTCGAATCCCGAGATGCTCCTGCTGGACGAGCCCACCAACCACCTGGACGCCGAGAGCGTGGAGTGGCTGGAGCAGTTCCTGCAGCGCTTTCCCGGCACGGTCGTGGGCATTACCCACGACCGCTACTTTCTCGACAACGCCTGCGAGTGGATTCTCGAACTCGACCGGGGCCACGGCATTCCCTGGAAGGGGAACTACAGCTCCTGGCTGGAGCAGAAGGAAGCCCGCCTCGAGAAAGAGGCGCGCTCCGAGGCCGCCCGCCTTAAGGCCATGAAGCAGGAACTCGAATGGGTGCGGCAGAACCCGAAAGGCCGGCAGGCGAAGAGCAAGGCGCGCCTGGCCCGCTTCGAGGAACTTTCCTCCTATGACTACCAGAAGCGCAACGAGACCCAGGAGATCTTCATTCCGGTGGCCGAGCGACTGGGCGACCAGGTCATCGAGTTCCAGAACGTCAGCAAGGGCTACGGCGATCGCCTCTTGATCGACAACCTCAGCTTCACCATCCCGCCGGGGGCCATCGTGGGGATCATCGGCCCCAACGGTGCGGGAAAGTCGACTCTATTCCGCATGATCATGGGCAAGGAACAGCCCGACAGCGGAGACGTGGTGATCGGCTCCACAGCCCAGCTCGCCTTCGTCGACCAGTCTCGCGACGCACTCGACGGCAGCAAGACCGTCTGGGAGGAAATCTCGGGCGGGCGGGACATCCTGACGGTCGGCAAGTTCGAGATGCCTTCGCGGGCCTACATCGGGCGATTCAACTTCAAGGGTGGCGACCAGCAGAAGAATGTCGGGCAGCTCTCAGGCGGAGAACGGGGTCGCCTGCATCTGGCCAAGACCCTGCTGCGCGGAGGCAACGTGCTCCTGCTGGATGAGCCCTCCAATGACCTGGATGTGGAAACGCTGCGCGCACTGGAGGACGCCCTCCTCGAATTCGCCGGAAGCGTACTGGTGATCTCCCACGACCGCTGGTTCCTCGACCGGATTGCGACCCATATCCTCGCTGCCGAGGGAGACTCCCAGTGGGTCTTCTTCAACGGCAACTATCAGGAGTACGAGGCAGACAAGCGCAAGCGCCTCGGGGAAGAGGGTTCCAAACCCCGGCGGCTTCGGTTCAAGCCGCTGAAGTCCTGACCTGTCGACCTTCCGGACCCGGGCGTTCCAGGACGCCCGGGCGTCCGTTGTCCCTACTGCGCCCCCCCTCCGAGCGTCTCCACGAGATCGTGGAGAAACTTGCCCAGCATCGCGGTCATCAGCATGAAATCGGACTGGAACTGCTCCTCCTCGGAATCCTTGTCTCCGTCCCCTTCACCGCGAACGATGTCGAGAAAAGCCAGTTTCCGGATCTCGAGCTTGTCGGTGAGCACAAAGGACAGCCGGTCTTCCCAGGTCAGGGCGAGCTGGATGGGCGACTTGCCCTGACTGATGTGACCCCGTATCTCGTCGGTATCCACCAGGGAGTGATGGGTGTAGCGCACCGTTGACCTTTCCTCCAGGGGAGATTGCAGGACACACTCCCGATCGATCGACAGTCCCGGCGGACCCTCCCGCGCCGACAGCCAGGCGGTCATGGCGGTGGTTGGCGCCAGGGCAGTCCGAAGGGGAGCGAACTCCAACGCATCCACCGACTTGCGGAGCCACTCGGTCATTTCCTCCGCGCGTTTGGGCGTCGCGGCATCCACGACCACCCAGCCGCCCGCAGGGTCGATCCAGCAGAACGTGGTCCGGTAGCGACTGAACGCGCGAGGCAGCAGTTCGTCCGTGATCTCGTCCTTGAGATCCCGGATCCGCTTGCGGCTCGGCTTGAACCCCGTGCGGGCCTCGAGATCGGACGCCCGTTGTTGCACATACTGCCGCACGACCGCGGCTGGCAGGAGTTTTTGCTCCACGCCGAGCGCTACCAGCCAGTGGTTCTGGAGCGAGTAGACCAGCCGGTCATCTCCCCGGGGAGGAATCCACCCGCGCGACTCGGGCATGAGGCTCGAGCAGGGCTGAAAAATGAACGGCGCCATCTGCTCCTGAAGTTTCTCCGCCGGGATGTCACCACCGGAAGTGATTCGGAAGACCTGTAGGTTACGGAAGAACACGTTGGCAGGCGGTTCGAGTTGAGGGATGAATGAAAGGGGTTGCGATTCGTCCCCGTCGGCCTCGGCGCCGGGAAGGTCGCGCAGCCATCAGCAGGCGCACGCCGGGGCCCGGGCGACTTGCGGCACCACGGGGGCCGGGCCTAGGCCGCAGCCTCGAGTTGGAGACCCGCATGTTCCCGCTGCACATGAAAGCGGATCTTCGGCCACATTTCCTGTACGACCCTCATCTCGTACTGGTTCGCGGTCAGGACGGCCCACGCATTCGCGGCGTCCTGCGCCACGCGCCCCGCGTTGGCATCCACGAACCGCTCGAGTTCGGCAGGATCATCCGCCGACACCCAGCGGGCGCAACCGTAACCGGAAGACAGGATTCGCGCTTCGACTCCGTATTCATGCTTGAGCCGGTGCGCGGCCACGTCGAACTGCAGCACACCGACAGCCCCCAGGAGCAGGATGGTGCTGCGCAGGGGGCGAAAGACCTGGATGGCCCCCTCTTCGCCGAGTTGCATGAGACCGGTGCGCAACTGCTTCGTCTTGAGGGGGTTCAGCACCTCGATGCCGCGGAAGATTTCCGGAGCGAAAAAGGGTAGCCCCGTGTACTGCAGCGGTTCCGCCGTCTCGGTCAGGGTATCCCCGAGCTGCAACCCGCCGTGGCTCGGGATGCCGATGATGTCCCCCGGGTAGGCCTCGTCGAGCAGTTCCCGCCGCTGGGACAGGAACGACACGACCGTGCTGGGGCGGAACTCCTTTCCCGTTCGCTGCAACCTCAGGCGCATGCCGCGCTCGAACCGGCCGGAGCACACCCGCACGAACACCACCCGGTCCCGATGGGCGGGATCCATGTTCGCCTGAATCTTGAAGACCACCCCCGTGAATTTCGGATTCGCGGGCTCCACAGGCCCCTGCACCGCAATGCGGGGCTGTGGGGGAGGCGCGATATCCACGATCGCGTCCAGGACCTCGCGGACACCGAAGTTGTTGATGGCCGACCCGAAGAAAACGGGGGTCTGGCGGCCGGCAAGGAATTCATCGAGGGAAAATGCCGGCGTCGCCTCGCGGACCAGCGCGATGTCGTCCCTCGCCTGATCGATCTCGGGCGAGAAGCGCGCGCTGAGGGCCGGATTGTCCAGACCGTGGATGACCTCGAGATCGTCGCCCACACGGTCCTCGCCTGCCCGGAAAACCCGGATCCGATCCTCCTGCAGATCGTAGACGCCATGGAAGCGCTTGCCCATGCCGATCGGCCAGGAGAACGGCACCGCCGCCATGCCGAGGGTGCGCTCGATCTCGTCGATCAGGTCGAGGGGCGGCCGCACCTCGCGGTCCATCTTGTTGATGAATGTCACGATGGGAGTGCCGCGCGACCGGCAAACCTCGAGCAGCCGCAGGGTCTGCGCCTCCACGCCATTGGCGGCATCAATGACCATCAATGCCGCGTCCACCGCGGTGAGCACCCGATAGGTGTCCTCGGAGAAGTCCTGGTGGCCCGGCGTATCGAGCAGGTTGAGGACGTGGCCGCGGTAGTCCATCTGCATGACCGAACTGGCCACGGAGATGCCCCTCTGCTTTTCGATCTCCATCCAGTCGGACGTCGCGTGGCGGGTAGCCTTGCGGGCCTTCACGCTGCCGGCGATCTGGATCGCGCCCGCGAACAGCAGAAGCTTCTCCGTCAGCGTCGTCTTGCCCGCATCCGGATGGGAAATGATGGCGAAAGTGCGCCGCTGCGCGACCTCTCGCGCAAGGGATTCGGGTGTGAGTTCAGCCATGGAACACCTTTGCGGCGGCGTTGGGACGGCGCAGCAGACATCCGCGCCCGGCAACCCCGGATTGTATGACCTGCCTCAGGCCCACGCCAGCCGGGGACGCGGAAAACAGGTGATCAGTCCCGCACAAGCGCGGGAATCAGTCTGGCCGACCGTTCCACCACCGCATCCAGATCGAAGCAGGCAGCCAGCGCCACCGGGTCCATGCCGGCCAGCCGCGGATCGGCGACGAGGTCCCGCGCCACCAGCACCGACAGCCGCTCCTGCCGCAAGAGGGCTTCGGCGCACAGGGCCTCAAGCCACGAATGGGCCTCGCTCCTCCCCAGGACGGGAGCAACGAGCCCGGCCACCGCCTCCGAAAACACGGTCTCGAGCGTCGACCCGATGTTCATCCGGCAGCGGTCGGCATCGACCCGCAGCCCGTCGAGCAGGCGGCCAAGCGCCCGCAGCGCCACGAACGTCCGCCGGAACACCTCGGGCCACTGGGTGAGTTCGTTCTGCCAGTTGCCAAGCCCGCGTTCGTGCTCCTGGACCATCCCCGCCAGCAGGTTGGAGAGAAGGCCGGGCAGGCTCTGGCTCGCCGACAGCACACTCATGGCGAGCACCGGATTGCGCTTCTGAGGCATCGCGGACGAGCCGCCGCGCCCCGCGGCCGAGGGTTCCGAGACCTCACCGACCTCCGCCTGGCTCATCAGGGCGACGTCGCGCGCGATCTTCGCCGCGGTGCCGGCGAGGAGGGCCGCGTCGGCCGCGAGGCCGACCCACGCCTCCCGGCTGGTGTGCCAGGACCGCCCGTCGTCCCCGAGGCCAAGGCGGTCCGCGAGGCGGGCGCGAACGCTCGGCCCCGCATCGCCAAGCGAGTCCAGTGTACCGAAGGCTCCCCCCAGGGAAACCTGCATGGCCGGGCCGGCCGCCGCCGCAAGGCGCCGGCGACAGCGCGCCAGCGAGTCATGCCAGCGTGCGGCCTTCAGCCCCAGGCTGGTCACGCCGGCGGGTTGCAACAGGGTGCGGGCGAGCACGGGCACCCGCGCATTCCCGAAAGCCAGTCGCCGGGCGGCGTCCAGGGCCTCAGCCGTGACGGCGTCGATGTACGAGAGCGCCTCGCGGGTGCAGAGCACCATCGCCGTGTCGAGGACATCCTGGCTGGTGGTGCCTGCATGCACGTGACGAGCGGCATCGGGATACTCGGCCGCCACCCGGGCCACGAGTTCCGCCACCAGCGGGATGGCAATCGACCCGACCTCGGCGCCGCGACCTGCGAGAACCGCGGGATCGGGTCGGAACGAGGCTGCAACCCGCTCGATGGACAGGGCGGCCGCCACCGGAACGAGGCCCAGATCCGCCTGGGCGTGTGCCAGTTCGACCTCGAAACGGACCATCTGCCGGATGAAGGCCCCGGGATCGAACGCCGCATCCACCCCTTCTTCGAGGCCCATCCGGGTTAGTCCCTCAGAACTCGAAGAACACCGTCTCCGCCGGTCCCTGGAGGACGACGTCCCATGTCCACACCCCTCCGGACATGCCGGTAGGGGGTGGCCGGGCAATGAGGGTATCGGCACGTTCGATCGCCACCTCGGACGGAAGTCCGACCGGGCCCGTACTTTGGGGATCCCGCACATAGACCCGGGTGAACAGTTCGCGCAGGAGGCCCCGCGCGAACACGGTCACCCGGGCCATGGCGACCGCGGCCGGCACCGCCATCACGCGGAATTCGAAACGCCCCGCCTCGTCCGTGGCAACCCGCTGGAAGCCCGGCAGGCCGGCAGCCCCGACCGCCTGCACCTCGGGCTGCCAGACCTCCAGCAGGGCGTCCATCACCGGTTCGCCAGCGCCGTCCAGAACACGCCCCGCCACCCGGACGAACCCCGAGTCCGCGATCGGGCGCGTCGCATCGATGGCCCAGGCAAGGCCCTGGTGGAAGAATGGTCCGATCGTCTGGGAAGGAGTCAGGTCCGCCACCGTCCCGTCCTCAGAGTCCCAGCGGAGTGGAATGGCGTCCGCGCAGCACGATATCGAAGCGGAACCCCAGTGCCAGATCGGGCAGCGTCAATGCAGGATCGAACGCCGAGACCAGCCGCCGCCGCGCGCCCGCCGGTACGCTGTTGAAGATCGGATCGAGATCGAGCAACGGATCGCCGGGAAAGTACATCTGGGTGATCAGGCGCTGCGCGTAGAGATTTCCGAACAGGGAAAAGTGGATGTGCGCCGGGCGCCACGCATTGTGATGGTTGCGCCACGGGTAGGCTCCCGGCCGGATGGTCACGAACCGGTAGTGACCGTCTTCCCCGGTGAGGGTCCGCCCCCAGCCGGCGAAGTTGGGATCCAGCGGCGCATCGTGCCGATCGCTGGCATGCGCGTAGCGCCCGGCGGCATTGCACTGCCAGATCTCCACCAGGGAGCCCCGCACCGCACGACCGTCCTCGTCGGTGACGCGGCCGCTCAGGACGATGCGCTCCCCTAAGGGCGGAGCCGAGGACTGGCGGGTGAGATCTGCATCGACGGGCGCGACGTGGCTGGCGGGGAACACCACCGACGCAAGTTCGCCAGCCCCCGCCTTGAGGTGCACGCGGGGCTGGCACGGCCCCCGGAACTCCGTACTCCGGTATTCGGCACACCGGTCGCCGGGATGGGTGTCGGACCTGCCGGACCGTCCCGTATCCGACCCGGTCGCGACATCGGCCAGAACCCGATCGGGAGCGGATGTGCACCCTCTCACGAGCGATGCTTCCCGAGGAGCTTGCGAGCGGTTTCCAGCAGGGCCGTGCCGTTGACACCGTTTCGCGAGACGCCCCGGACCCAGTTGTCCACCACCGGACGGACGGCCTCCCGGAACTTCCCCAGTTCGGGCTCTGCAATGGCCTGGACCGAGGCTGCGGGCACCTTCTGCCTGACAGCCGCATCCGCCGCCGCAAAGGTCCCGGCAGCGTCCGCCGACAGGGCCGCACCGCTGTTGCCGTCGATCACCTTGCGCAGGTCGGCGGGCAACCGATCATAGCTGCGTCGGTTCATCACGAGCACCGCCACAGCTGCACCGAAGCCAGGCTGCCCGCGTCCTGTTTCCGTGTGATAGCGGGTGTTTTCCAGAATCCCCGTGCCCGGGGCGTCCTCGAACGCGAGGAGCGCGCCGTCGAGCATTCCCTGGCCGATCATTTCGGCAGCCTGACCCGCGGGCATGCCCACCGGCATCGCCCCCAGGGCCGTCAGCGCATCACGGCTCAGGCGCGTGGGCGCCCGCAGGCGCAGACCCTTTACATCCGCCAGAGTCCTGATGGGGCGACGCGAATTGTGCAGGACTGCCATCGACCGGGGGTGGATGGCCAGCAGGCGGACGTCCCGGAATTCGTCCGCGGCTGGGCCCTGGGCAAACTCCCAGAGGGCACCGGCCGCACCGGTGGGCGATCCGATCATGAAGGGGAGTTCGAACACCTCGGTACGCCCGAAGCGGCCCGGGGTGAAGCCGATGGCAGTCCAGGCCACATCGACCGAACCGACACGAGCCTGTTCGACGAGTTCCGGAGGTGTCCCGCCCATTTGCATGGCGGCGGCAACCCGGCACTTCAGGCGACCCGACGAGGCCTTGGCGAGGCGGTCGCACCAGGGGACCAGGAACCGGACGTGGGCAACCGAGGTGGCCGACTCGTGGTGATGCACCCGCAGCGTGATCTCCTCCGCTCCGACCGACGCACCCATCAGGGTCGTTGCGAGAATGACAACGCAGCACCTAGACAGCATGGAATGTCCCCCTTCACGCGGTACCGGCCCGGTGCACCTCGGGGCACACGCCAGCGGGTCCGCCATCTCCCGAAAATCAGTATAACCGACAGCCATGCGATGGCGGCGATCCCGTCACACCCGTGCTCAAACCCCGGCGGCCAGGGCCCCCTCCTCCGTCCAAGCCAGGCCCATGCTGTGGACGTTGATACCGAGAAGCCGCAGCACCTGCCGATCGAAGACCCCGGGATTCCCCGTCGTCTGGAAACCGTGGACGGCCGGGCCCCGCCCGCCAAGCAGCCCCCTGGCGCGCAGGATCTGTCCCAGATGCCGGGCCACGGCAGGCGCCGGGTCCACCACGGCGACGCCAGGCCCGGCCAGTCGGCGGATCGCGTCAATCACGAACGGATAGTGCGTGCATCCCAGAACGATGACGTCTGCCCCTGCGCTCAGCATGGGCTGCAGATAGTCCCCGAGCAACGCATCGGCGACCTCGCCATGGAGGGCCCCTTCCTCCACGAGCGATGCGAGCCCCGGGCACACCTGATTGATGACCCGTACTCCCCGCGCGTGACGCCCGACGGTCGCGAGGTACAGTCGCCCCTGAAATGTGGCGGGTGTTGCCATGACGCCCACCACTCCCGTCCTGGTGAGCGCCACCGCCGGCTTGACGGCCGGCTCCAGGCCGATGATCGGCATGTCGGGCCATTCTTCCCGTATCGCCTTGAGGGCAACTGCGGACGCGGTGTTGCACGCCACGACGATGGCCTTGCATCCGGAGGCTCGGAGGTAAAAGGCGATCTCGAGGCAGAAATCGCGGATTTCCCCCTGGGAACGGGGACCGTAGGGAACGTGCGCCTGGTCGGCGAGGTAGAGCACGGACTCATCCGGCAGCGCACGGGTGACCTCCCGCCAGATGCTGAGGCCTCCGACACCGGAGTCGAAGATTCCGATCGGACCGCCTGCCGGGATGCTCTGCTGCGTACTCAAGGGTCTTGCACCTGCGCGTTATGACTCGGCCATCCTGGAACCACATGCAGCTCGACGGCGCGACGCCGGAATGTTAGCCCGAAGCGCCCCCGAAGCGGGACCGAATCGCCCGATACCGCCCCGCGCGTCAGTACGACGCCATAATTGGCATATCCTAGAGCAAGGCGCGGCCCTCGACCGCGCGACAGGCCATGCACCGGGATGTTCCCGGAAAGCCTCCGACTCTTTGGGGATAAAGGGAGAACCGGAATGAATCCAGCGACGACTGCAGTCATCCTCGTGGGATACCAGAACGACTACTTCGCGAGGGACGGCATCCTCCGGGGGGTCGTGGAGGAACCGCATCGCGTGGACGAGGTCCTCGCCAATACCCTCGCCTTCATCCGTGCCGTCGCGCCCACTCCGATGACGATCATTTCGACCCCGATCATCCTGTCCCCGGACTACCGGGCGATGGCCAGTCCGGTCGGCATCCTGAGTTCCATGAAACAGTTCGGCGCCTTCAAGGAAGGCAGCGTGGGAGCCGACACGATCCCTGAACTGCGGGAATTCGGCGACCGCATTCTCTATGTCAGCGGCAAGGTGGGCTTCAACGCTTTCGCCCACACACGCCTCGAGTCGGTCCTTCACGAGCGCGGGATCGTCAACTGCCTCGTGTGCGGCATGGTCACCTCCCTTTGTATCGACTCGACAGGACGGGCCGCCTACGAACGCGGACTGGATGTCACGATCCTCGCAGATTGCACCTCAGGGCGCACCAACACCGAACACGAGTTCTACTGCCGCAACATCTTTCCCCTTTACGGCCGGGCTGTCGACAGCACACAGGTGCTGGCCGAACTTGCCCCCGCAGTCGCCTGACGCACCGCCCACGGGCCTCGGAAATGAACTCCGGACGCAGACGCAACGGTCTGGAGACGGATATCCACGTCGAGGCGACGCAACGCCTCACGGAAGCACTGATTGCTTCCGAGAACCGGATGCGGCGGCGCATCGAAATGCTGTCGGAGGCCGTATTCGAGACGGATTCGGAAGGGCGTCTCGTGTACCTGAATGCCGCGTGGGGCACGATCCTGGGAAGCCCCCCGGACACCTGCATCGGGCGCCCCCTGGCGGAATTCATTGAGCCGGACCATCGACAGGACCTGACAGCCCTCATGCTGTCGCCCACCCCGCACCCTGATGCTGCCCGCACGCGACCGCAGGTGGCCGCGCGCCGGTCCGACGGAACCATCGTCTGGCTCGAGATATCGGTCGCCCCGATCGATACGGGGGGAGTCGTCGGTGTCTTCTACGACGTGACGTTGCAGCGCCAGGCACAGAACGAGGTCACCAAGCTCTCCCTGGTGGCCAGTTCCACGGACAACATGGTGATCATCACGGATGCCGGCGGCCGCATCGAGTGGGTGAATCGGTCGTTCGTGGAGCGCACCGGTTACTCCCTGGCTGAATGCCAGGGCCGAAAGCCGGGCGCCTTCCTTCAGGGTCCCATGACCGATTCCGGAACGGTCGAACGGATCCGACAGGCCCTTGCACGGCACGAGGCCGTGCGCGAGGAACTCGTGAATTACACGCGGTCAGGGGATCCCTACTGGGTGTCCCTGCAGATCTCGCCCGTTCCCGGGCCGGACGGCAGGATCGCGCACTACATCTCGGTCCAGGCCGACAGCACCCAGCGCAAGCGCTTCGAACGGGAAATCCTCGAACAGAAGACCATTCTCGAGGAACGCGTGCAGGCACGCACCTCCGAACTCGCACGGGCCAAGGAAATGGCCGAGGCCGCGGCGGCCGCGAAGACGGCATTTCTCGCCAACATGAGCCATGAGATCCGGACGCCCCTCAATGCGATCGTCGGGCTCACCTATCTCTGCCTGCAGACGGAACTCAGCGCAAAGCAGCGGGACTACGTGGCCAAGACCGAGCGGGCCGCCCAGAACCTCATCCGGATCGTCAGTGACATCCTCGACTTCTCGAAGATCGATGCGGGCGCGATGGTTCTGGAGGAAGCGCCTTTCCTGCTGGCGGATGTCCTCGGCAATGTGGATGCCATGTTTCGCGACATGAGCCGCATGAAGGGACTCGGCTTCGCCATCCGCACGGAAGCTTCCGTGACACGCATGCTGCTCGGCGATGCCTTGCGCCTGGAGCAGGTGCTCGTCAACCTGGTCGGCAATGCGATCAAGTTCACCCGCCGGGGCCTGGTTTCCGTGGATGTCTCGCCGGTCGAATTCGACGACCCGTCCCGCGTGCATCTCGAGTTCCAGGTCAGGGACACCGGCATCGGCATGACGCCCGATCAGTTACCCCGGATCTTCCGCGCGTTCTCGCAGGGGGACGGTTCCACCACCCGCCATTACGGGGGCACGGGCCTCGGCCTGGCGATCAGCGACCGCCTGGTCGCCGCCATGGGAGGCGCATTCCAGGTGGACAGCACCCCGGGCGTGGGCAGTGTCTTCCGCTTCACCGCCCGGTTCGGGCGGGTAGACGCCGCGCCATCGCGCGACCCCGGGCCGAACGCCTTCGAGGCATCACCCTCTCCGCGCGCGGTGCACGCGCAGCTGCAGGGCGCTCGCATACTTGTCGCCGAGGACAACGACTTCAACCAGCAGGTCCTCCGGGAACTGCTCGAACGCGCCGGCGCCACGGTCACCCTGGCCAGCACCGGGCGGGAGGCGATCGGCCAGCTCTCGGAGCCGACACCCTTCGACATCGTGCTCATGGACATCCAGATGCCCGATCTCGACGGGCTGGAGGCCGCCCGAAAGGTGCGCTCCATGCCACGCCGGGAGCATCTTCCCGTCATCGCGATGACCGCCAACGTCACACCCGAGGATCGCGCCAGATGTCTCGCGGCCGGCATGAATGACTTCGAGGCCAAGCCAATCGATCCCGCACGCCTCTACGCCACGCTGGAACGGTGGCTGCCGCAGAAGGACACGCAGCCTCTGGATCTGTCCCTGCTGCTTGATGCCTCCGCGGCCGGGGACCTGCCCCGGGCACAGTCCGTTCACCGGTTTCTCGGCACTCTGCACGAGGCCCTCACCGAGATGAACGCCGCGAGCGCTTGGCGGGACATGGCCACTCTGCGGCGGTTGGCGAACGGCATGAAATCGGCGGCGGCGCAGGTCGGCGCCATCGAACTCATCAGGCAATGCGACGAGATCGAACGGGCGGGAGACGGCCGGAGCCAGCGGCAGGCCTGGGCGGACGCCGACGCCGCAGTATCCCGTCTGCCGGAAATCCTGGAGCGGATTTCCCTCCAGCTCGCCCGTCACGAACAGGAACCGGGTAGCCTCAGCCCCTCGTCCGGCTGATTGCCAGCGGTGCCAGCCGGCCGACGCACATCGTTTATGGAACAGGAATCGAGCATGGACCCGCACCCCCCCCTCGCGCGCAGGACAGTCAAGGCTGCCTGCCCCCACGACTGCCCCGACACCTGCGCCATGGAGATCACGGTGGAAGACGGCGTCGCCATCGAGGTGCGCGGTGGTGCCATGCCCTTCACGGGCGGCACCCTCTGCACCAAGGTCGCCCGCTATCTCGATCGCACTTACTCGCCCGATCGCGTGCTGCACCCCCTGCGCCGGATCGGCCCGAAAGGCCCCGGACGAGGGCGATGGGAACGCATCGACTGGGACACGGCCCTCGACACCATCGCGGACCGGTACCGGTCCATCTCGGCCGACGATCCCCAGGGCATTCTTCCCTACAGCTACGCCGGCACCATGGGCATGGTGAGCTACGCATCGATGGACCGGCGGTTCTTCCACCGGCTGGGCGCCTCCCTGCTGGAGCGCACCATCTGCTCATCCGCAGGTGGCGCGGGCATCGCCCTGACGCTGGGCGGCTCGGTGGGCATGGACCCGGAGGAGGTGGAGAACGCGCGCCTCATCGTCATCTGGGGCTCCAATCCGATCGTCTCGAACCTGCACTTCTGGAGCCGGTGCCAGGAGGCCAAGCGCCGGGGCGCGCGGCTCGTGATCATCGATCCCTGGCGCAACCAGACGGCCGCGAAATGCCACCAGTGGATCCCCATCATGCCGGGAACGGACGCGGCCTTCGCCCTGGCGGTGATGAACGTGATCATCACGGAAGGCCGGCACGACGAAGACTACGTGGCCCGCCATACCCTGGGTTTCGACGCCCTCGCGGAGCGCGTGGACGCGTGGCCGCCGGAGCGCGCCGCGCCCGTCTGCGGCGTCGATGCCGGGGTGATCCGCGCGTTCGCCCGCGAGTACGCCACGACCCGCCCCTCGGCGATCCGGATCAACTACGGCCTGCAGCGTCACTACGGCGGCGGCATGGCCGTTCGCACGATCGCGTGCCTGCCGGCCCTGGTGGGGGCGTGGCGACATCCCGCGGGAGGCCTGCTGCTCGGCACGTCGGGCTTCTACGCCCTCGATCACGCGGCCCTCGAGCGGCCGGACCTGATCCGTGGCAACCCGAGAAAAGTGAACATGTCCGCCATCGGCGATGCGCTGCTTCAGGCGGATCCACCGATCCGCGCGATACACGTCTACAACTCCAACCCGGTGGCCGTCGCGCCGGACTCGAACCGGGTGATCGCGGGTTTCTCGCGGGAGGACCTGTTCACCGTCGTCCACGACGTCTTTCTGACGGACACTACCGACTATGCCGACCTGGTCCTGCCCGCCACCACGCAGCTGGAGCAGTTCGACATCCACAAGAGTTACGGGCATCTCTACATGCTCGCCAACAACCCCGCCATCGCACCGGTGGGCGAGTCGCGCACCAACGCCGAGGTGTTCCGTCAGCTGGCGAGCCGCCTCGACTTCCGCGAGCCCTGCTTCCTGGATGACGACGAGACGATCGCCCGGCAGGCGCTCGGACGGCGGCATCCCCATATGACCGGGCTCGACTGGGACACGCTCAGGAACGAGGGGTGGCAACGGCTGAATGTCCCGCGGCACTGGGCTCCGTTTGCGGACGGTGGGTTTCCCACACCCTCGGGCAAATGCGAGTTCTTCAGCGAACGCGCCCGCGCCGCCGGCCTCGATCCCCTGCCGGACTACACGCCCCCCCTCGAGAACCGGCTCTCCAACGTGCAGCTCGCGGCCCGCTATCCTCTTGCCTTCCTCTCGCCGCCCGCCCGCCACTTCCTCAACACGTCGTTCGCGAACCTCCCGTTTGCGCTCGCTGCCGAGCAGGCGCCGAGACTGGAAATCCACCCCGGCGATGCGGTGCCCCGCGGAATCTCCGATGGCACCGCCGTGAGGGTGTTCAATGACCGGGGCAGCATCACCCTGAGGGCGCGTATCACCGAAGATGCCCGCCCCGGCGTCGTGGTCACGCCGTCGATCTGGTGGCGGAAACTCTCGCCCGACGGCCGGAATGCGAACGACCTCACCTCGCAGGCGCTCACGGACGTGGGCGGGGGCGCCACGTTCTACGATTGCCTGGTGGAGGTGGCCCCCGCATGAACCCGCCCGCTCCCGGACTCCGGATCGTGCTGGATACCAACGTCTGGCTCGACTGGCTGGTCTTCGACGACCCCCGCGTCCGACCCATCCTGACGGCCGCCGGAGAGGGGCAGGTCCGGCTGTTTCTGGACGCCCCGTGCGCCGACGAGCTCATGCGCGCCCTGGGCTATGCATTCCGCGGGAAACGCCTTGCCCTCGGGGATCGCCAGGACCTGTTCACACGGTGCCGCAACCGCGCGCAGTGGTGGGAGACCGGCGTTGGCGGCGCCGGGATGGAACTGCCTGCCTGCCGCGACCCAGACGACCAGAAGTTCCTTCAACTATCCTTGAGTTGCGATGCCCACGCGCTGGTGACGCGCGACCGTGCCCTGCTGGATCTCGACCGGAGGCGGGCCCTGCGCCCCCGCTTCCGCGTACTCACACCGCTTCAGGCGACTCGCATGATCGAGGACGCGCGCCCGACCTGCGGAGACGCGGCCATCAACTTCTCCCGGTGCCACGCATGATCCTCGAATTTCCGATCCGGTCCGAGTTCATCCAGCTCGACCAGTTGCTCAAGGCCAGCGGCCTGCTCCCGTCGGGAGGTGCCGCCCACGCGGCCACTGTGGCCGGCCAGGTCACGGTCGACGGTCAGGTCGAACTCCGCAAACGGGCCAAGCTGCGACCCGGTCAGCGCATCCGCCTCGGCGATGCCGAGATCCTTCTGCTTCCCCCTCCCGAGGCGGCGCTGGCGCAGACTCAGGCGCCGCCTGTGAGCGACGCGGCGAACCGGGGATAGGTCTCCCCGATCTGGTCCCGGATGTCGCTTCGGATCAGGGCGAGAATCTCTGCCGGCGGCTCGGCAGTTTCGGGCACGCGCTCCGGGCAATCGAAGTCGAAACCCGTGTTGTCACGGATCTCCTCGACCGTGTGACCGGGGTGGACGGTTTCCAGCGCGAATCGATGTCGGATCCGATCGAAGGCAAGGACACCCAGGCAAGTGACCAGCTTCCAGGGCCCCCCGGGGCGGTACACCCCGGGCGGACTCCAGCCTGGGGCGCTGACGAAATCAACCCTTGGCACGAAGACCCTGCGCGAGTGTTCCTCCCGGAACAGGATCACCCGGGGCACGAGAAAATAAAGGTAGGAGGACCCGAAGGACCCCGGCCACCGCACGTCGCTCGCCGGATACCCCCCCGTTCCCACGAGGTTGATGTTGGCCTCGCCGTCGATCTGCCCGCCACCGAGGAAGAAGGCGTCGACCCTGCCCTGTGCGGCCAGGTCGAAGGTTTCCACGCCACCGTTGGTGAAGCTGTTGTGGCGCTGGGACCCGAGCACGTTCACGCGCAGGAGCCCACCGCTGCGCGCGCGGGCCAGCAGTGCCGCGGAACCGGGAATGGGTGAAGACGCGCCCACGATCACGTGCCGGCACCCCTCCAGCATTGCGCCGATGGTGGCGATCAGCAGTTCCGTGGGCGAGTATCTCCCCGGCATCAGGCCGCCCGGGTCCCGGAGTCCTGCACCAACCAGGCGGACAGCCAGGCACGAAAGCCCTCTTCTGTACGAGCCTCCCGCGCATAGCCCGCCAGCCGCGCCTCGTCCGCCGCGTAGGCATCGAGGAAACGCAGCGGCGCAGCCCCGCGGGGCGCGCACGCCACACCGCTCACGTAGATGGCGGGAATGACGCCAGGCGCCCGGGCGGGATCGGCCATGAGATCGTCATCCGTCAGGGATTCGACTGTGGCGAAACAGGCAGCAGAAGCCTGGGCCATGGTGAGAAGGTCGCGATTGCGTCCGATGAAGATGTTGCCGTAGCGATCCGCGAGAGGCGCGTGAAACAGCGCCACGTCCGGCCGGATGGCAGGAAGCAGCGCGATGGGATCGTCTTCGGCGAAGGGATTCGGAATCACCTTCCAGTCCGGGCGGCGCGCCAGCACGTCCGAGCCGATCAGTCCGCGAAGCGGCATGAAGGGGAGTCCCTTCTGTCCCGCCTGCAAGGCGGCATGGATCGCGGGACAGGTGGCATCGCGGATCTGCACTGAGCCGGCGCGGAGGGCGGCGGCGAACCGCGGACCCGTGCCGAACTCGCCCAGGCTGATGGCGGACGTTTCCACCCGGCGCACACACCCTGCCCCGATCAGCACGTCGGCCTGCAGGCCGCTGATCGGGACGCACACGAGGTGCAGATCGCGGGTGCCGCGCCGGATGAGCGCCCGGGTCGTGGCCATCGACACGCCCACCCCGTCCTGGGCCACTGCCAGCACGGCCCCATCCGGAATTCTGGCCGCAATCTCGCCTGCGTCTGCCAGCACGACTTCAGTCATGGACTCCCCTCCCCTCCGGACCCCGGGTTGCCACCATTGCCCGCGACGCCGCGCATCCGCCGGACTCACTGAACGCGCAGCTGGTATTCCTTGACGGTCGCGGCGATCTCCACCCGACGGTCGTGTTGCAGACACTCGATCATCCGCGCGCGATCCAGCCCGTCGCACTGGTCCCCGTCGGCGGCGGAATCCTGCTCCCCGCGTCCCTCCACGCGCAGCTTGTGGGGCGGCACACCGCGGTTCATCAGGTAACCCGCCACCGCCCAGGCGCGCTTTTCGGACAGATTCTTGTTGTATTCGTCGGTTCCGATTCGATCGGCATAACCGACGATGTGCAGGCGGTCATACGCGGACTCGTTGAGCCTGGCGGCCAGGGTGTCGAGCGTCGCCTTCACCTCGCTGCGCAGTTCATAGCGGTCGAAATCGAACAACCCCTTGTCATCCATGGACAAGGCCATGGGCAGCATGCCGTCGAGCGTCTGCAGCCTGTCGTTCTCGTCGATCAGCACCCGGTTGGCAAGGGTCTCCACCCGCCCCCTGCGCTCGCCGGCACCCCCGGATGGCGGGAACACCGCCGCCGTGTCGTCGCGGGCATCCGCTGCCCCGCTACCCCGCCGGCCATCGGCCCGCGAGGCCTCGTCCCTTGCAATGGCCGCCGCGACCGGATCATGCGCGGCATGGTCATGGCCGTCGCGGTGGGCATCCACGCCACCCGACTCGCCGTTCGTCACCGCATTCCCGGCTGCGGCGGTCGCGCCCGGTGCATCGGGACTACCGCCTCCGCGGACAGCAGCGCGATCGCGGGCAATGGCAGCTGCCACGGGATCGTAGGCCGCGTGATCGTAGCCGTCCCGGTGGGCATCCTCGGCGGAGTTGTCGTCCCTCGAAGCAACGGTGCCGGCGCGGTTGCGCGCATAGCGGGCAATCGCCTCGGCGACGGGATCGTAGGCGGCCTGATCGTATCCGTCGCGATGAGCATCCTGCTCTGCGGCCCCTGTACGGGCAGCCGCCTCGCTGCGGGCCCGCTCATCCCGGGCGATGGCCTCGGCCACGGGATCGTACTTGGCGGGATCGTGGCCCGCCTGGTAGGCATCACGCCCCGGGGATGCTCCGGCACCGGTTCCTCCATCCCGACGGGATGCGGCTCCCGGCAGTGGCGCGACCTCCGTCGGTCCGACGGCGCCCGACGCCGCGGGAACAGGGCGGTTCTTCAGATCGTTGAAGGGATCCCGGGCATCACCTGCCGCTGCGTTCCGCCCAGATGGAGGCACCAACGCCTCGCCCGAGGAGGCCTTGTCTCCGGCAGTGCCCGCGCTGGTGACGGACTTCGCTCCCGAAACCGGCCCCGCCCCCGACATACTGCCGGGAGACTTCGAAGCGCAGGCGGACAAGGCGGCCATCAGAACGGCCGCCGAGGCCTGGGCCGTCACCCGAAGGACGGTCTCGCTCCTGGAATATGCAGTGGTCTTGTGCATTTGATAGTTCTCCGTGAAACAGACGACACCTTCGAGCCCGTTTCCGGGGCTCCGGTTCCCAGGCGGTCGCCGCAACCGCGCCGGGACTCAGCCGACACCCGCCCACGGTGGACGCCGGCACAAGCGACCAAGATGCATGATAGCTGCATGCGTACATGCTCGACGTCGGGTCACCATGGAGTCACCTCGCGGGCGCGGGGGTGCCCGCACAGCGATCGACTTGGCGCAACCCCATCGGCGAGTTACGATTGCAAAAAAAAATGAAACTCGGGAGCCCTGTCCGATGCTTCGTTTCGCAGCATGCGCGCTCATCTCGGCGAGCGTGGCGTCCATGTGCCACGCCGAGACTCCCACCACACCCTCGAATCCACGATTCGATATTCTGCGTTATGCGGTCGATGGGGTGACGCTCCTTTCGCCAAGCAAGATCGAAGCCGCCCTCCAGCCGCTTACGGGTCGGCAGCAGGACTTCGGGACCGTGCAGAAGGCAATGATGGCTCTCGAGAAGGCCTATGCTGCAGCCGGCTTCACGGCGATCCAGGTCTCCCTCCCGGAACAGGAACTCCGCGACGGTGAAGTGAGGCTCCAGGTCCGGGAACTCAGGCTCGGGCAGCTTTCCATCGAGGGCAACCGGTTCTTCGACGAGTCCAACGTCCGCGCGAGCCTGCCGGCGCTGAAGCCAGGTGCGGCACCCAACGTGGACGCCGTGGCCCGCAACCTGCGGACCGCCAACGAAAACCCGTCCAAGGGCACGACGGTCATCCTGAGCAGCGGCAGGACCGACGGCACGGTGGACGCCACCGCGCGCATCGTGGACCAGCAATCCTGGCGCGCGGCCCTCACGGTCGACAGCACCGGCACCCCGTCCACCGGCATCCTACGCACCGGCGTCTCGGCCCAGCATGCCAACCTCTTCAACCGGGACCACGTGATCAGCGGCCAGTACATCACCTCGCCAGCGTACCCGAACCGGGTGAGCATCGTCGGCCTCGGATATCACGTTCCCCTCTATTCCGCGGGGGATTCCGTCGACTACGCCTACGTCTTCTCCGACGTGGATTCCGGCCAGGTGTCCACCGCCGGAGGAAACTTCGCCATCAGCGGTGGCGGCCATTTCCACGCACTGCGCTACAACCTCAATCTGCCCCGCAGCGGCAATTGGGACCGCAAGTTCCAGTTCGGGCTTGACTGGCGGGAGTACACGAACAGCGTCCGGTTCAACGGCGCCCCGGGCTCACAGGTACCGGACCAGACCGTGCATCCCTGGAGCATCGGGTATTCCGCACGCTACCGAACCCGGCAGGATGATCTTTCGCTTTTTCTGAGCGTGTACCGCAACGTACCGGGCGGGCCCGACGGCGACGCGGCGGCCTTCAATCGCTCGCGCCAGGGGGCGGATTCCGTCTACACGATCTGGCGGTTCGCGGGCGCCTACCTGCGCACGCTGCCGAAGGATTGGCAGGTCCGCACATCCGTCTCCGGCCAGTACACCAGCGACCTTCTCGTTGCCGGCGAGCAATTCGGTATCGGGGGCATGGACTCCGTTCGGGGCTTCCTCGAGCGGGAGGTCGCCAATGACCGGGGTGTCAGGGCTGGCCTGGAGCTCTATTCGCCGGACCTCGGCCTGGGACTCGAGCACGGTTTCCGCACGCGGGTTCTCGGCTTCGCCGACTACGGCTATGTCGCCCGCAACCGTCCGCTTCCTGGAGAAGTGACGGCCGAAACCATTTCCAGCTATGGGCTGGGCATGCGGTCTTCCTACCGCGACTTGCTGAACGTGCGCCTCGATGTCGGACAGGTGCATCAGGGTGGAGGCACCCAGCGTCAGGGCGACACCCGCTTGCAGGGCGTCGTCTCCCTGGTCTTCTGACCGGAGCACACCCCATGCGTCTAATGACTCGCCCGCCCCGGCCGCCCGCAGCGAACCGGCTCGCCGATGGGACCGATCCGGCAGCCGTGTGGCCCGGATGGCGTCAACTTCAGGAGTGCCACTGATGCGCACCGCGCCCGCATGTCTGATGTTCCTGATGGGCTTCGCGACCACGCCCCTGCTCGCGCAGACTCCGGAGGCTGGCCGCACCACGAGCGTGACCGGCATCGTGGCCTTGCAGCGGGCAGACGGCTCCATGAGCATCGCAGCCCGCGGCTCGGCGGTGCGCCCCGGCGACACCGTGCTCACCCAGCCTGACAGCCGGGCCGTCATCGAGCTCCAGGACGGCGCGCGGCTCACGGTTCGCCCGGGCTCCGAACTGCGCATCGAGGGCTACCGTTTCCTCCAGGGCAACCCGGAGGAGGACAGCACGGTGCTGAGGTTGATCAAGGGAGGCCTGCGAACGATCACCGGCCTGCTCGGCCAGCGTCGCCCGAAGGCGTTTCAACTCAGCTCGGGGGTGGCCACCATCGGTGTGCGGGGTACCGATTTCGTCGCCCGCGCCTGCGAGGACGACTGCGCGCAGGAGTCCCGGCGCGACCTGTCCAACCGCGTCTCCCGCACGCCGGGTTATGTGGCCAGGGTCGCCTCGGTCGAGGGGCGCCTGGTGACCGCCAGTGGTGCGCGGGCCGGCAAGCCGCTCTCCCAGGGGGACCCCGTGTACTCGGAGGATCTGCTCGATACGGGCAGCCAGTCCACCGGTACGCTGGTGTTCCAGGACGGCACCCGCATCGTGCTGCAGGAAAACACCCGTTTCAGCGTCGAACGCTTCAGGTACGAACCATCCCGTCCCGACCAGGGCAATGTCGTATTCCGGCTGCTCAAGGGCAGCCTTCGGGCACTGACCGGTCTCGTGGCACGTAGCAACAACCGGCAGTTCCAGGTCAACACCGCCGTGGCCACCATCGGGGTGCGCGGCACGGGCTTCGACGTCCTGTGCGCGGGCACCTGCGCCTACGATGGCGAGCCGGCTCCGGCGGACGCCCCGCAGGGCCTCACCCTCGTCAACTGGGAGGGTTGCAATGTGGTCGCGAACGGCGGTGGCGAGACCCAGGCGTGCCAGGGACAGTCCCTGAATACGGCGTCGAAGGACACGGCTCCGGCCCGGCTGGATGCCCTCCCGCCCTTTTTCGAACGCCAGCCCGGGCCGCGCCCCGACAGCCTCAAGGTGGACCTCAGGGAATTGTTCGGACTGCAGAAGGAGGACTTCTCCGAACCCGGGATCTACGTGCAGGTCCGGGAGGGCACGGTCATCCTGAAGGGAAGCTCCACCGAAACCTTCTCCCTCGCCAAGGGGGAGGTGGGTTACGTGGACGGGTCGGGCCAGAAATTCCTGCGCCTTGGAGTGGTCCCGGCTTTTCTCGAGCGTGATGTGTTCATGCGCGACGCCGACCCGGACGATTACGGCTGCTTCCTGAAATAGGTTTCAGCGCCGCGGGCGCGGGCGTACGGTTCCCGTGAACTACTGTCGCGACGGATGCGTCAGACCTTCGTCCCGGTAAGATGCCTCCCCATGCTCCGTCACCTGCTGCTTCTCCTCCTGCTCGTCCATCCCCTGCCCCTGCGTGCGCAGCCGGTTGACGCGCCCCATGTCCGCGTGGGCCTGCTGCCCGGCGCAAGCCATGCCCGCCCCGGGGAAACGTTCCTGGTGGGTCTGCGGCTCGAGCACGAACCCGGCTGGCACACCTACTGGAAAAACCCCGGGGATTCCGGAATGCCGACGCGCCTTGCGTGGACCTTGCCCCCCGGGGTGACCGCCGGCCCCATCCTCTGGCCCGCACCGGTCAGGATCCCCGTCGGCCCCCTGGCCAACTACGGCTACGAGGGTGACACGTTGCTGCTGACCGAGATCCGGCTGCCTTCCAGCTGGTCGGCTGGCTCGGTACTGTCGCTGGCCGCCCGTGCGGATTGGCTGGTATGCAAGGACATCTGCCTTCCAGGCAACGCCAGCCTGGCCCTGGAGGTCCCCACGGCCGCGTCGCGAGCGCAGCCCGGCGACTGGGGGTCCCGGTTCGATCAGGTCCGTTCCGCCCTGCCCGCTCCAATGCCTGCCTGGGGCACGGCAGTGAGCGTGACCCCCGACAACCTTGTCATCGCGCTCACGCCACCATCCGGCACACCTCCGGTCGCAAAGCTTGCGTTCTTTCCGTCCGAGCCCGATGTCATCGATAACCCTGCGCCTCAGATTCTGGAGCAAACCCCGGGCGGCTACCGGCTACGACTGACTGCCGCGCCGAAATTCACGGGGGAGATCCCGACCCTCTCGGGCGTTCTGGTAGCCGAGGCAGCACCCGCCGGAGCCGGCCCGGAGCAGGCGATCGCGGTCGCCATGCCCTACCCCGGAGGCGTGCCCGCCGCGCGGGCAGCACCCGCGAGGGCGACGCTGTCCGCGGCCGACATTCAGTCTGCCGCAGCCCCTGTGGCGGGGCTTGGCCTGCTCACGTCTCTGGTCTTCGCGTTTGCCGGCGGCCTCGTGCTCAACCTGATGCCCTGCGTTTTTCCCGTGGTGTCCATCAAGGTCCTCGGGTTTGTGGAACAGGCGCGCGGCGACCGCCATCACCTGCGCTTCCACGGATTGACCTTCGCCGCGGGCATCCTGGTGAGCTTCTGGCTGGTGGCGGGCGCCCTGCTGGCTCTTCGGGCAAGCGGCCTGTTCCTGGGCTGGGGTTATCAGTTGCAATCCCCCCCCGTCGTGGCGGGCCTGTCCGTGCTGTTTTTCGTCCTTGGACTGAACCTGAGCGGCCTCTTCGAGTTCGGCAGCCAGATCCAGTCCGCTGCCGGCGCCGTGGGTGACCGCGACGGACTCGCCGGCGCCTTCCTCGGGGGGGCGCTGGCCACCGCGGTGGCCACGCCATGCACGGCGCCGTTCATGGGCGCGGCACTGGGCTTCGCACTCACGCAGCCCCCTTCAGGCGCCATGCTCGTGTTTACCGCACTTGCGCTCGGCATGGCCGCGCCTTACGTCCTGCTGTCGTTCTTTCCGGCACTTGCCGCCCGCCTGCCTCGACCGGGCCGCTGGATGGAGACTCTCAGGCAATTCCTCGCCTTCCCCCTTTACCTCACGGTCGTCTGGCTGGTGTGGGTGCTCGCGGAACAACTTGGCACGACGGCGGCGGCTCGCCTGCTCGCGGCGCTTGTGCTGGTGGCGGCTGCTTTGTGGGCCTGGACTCGCTTTGCGGGACCTGGCCATCGCGCCGGACGCCTCATGGCTGGCGCGATGGCCCTCGCAGCGGCCTTTCTGGCATGGCCGACCGGGAAGGCGGATCCGCTGCAGGATACGACTGGCCGCAGTGCCTGGGCCCCCTACTCGGACGCGGCGCTGTCGGACGCCCGCGCCAGGGGACCCGTGTTCGTGGATTTCACCGCCGCCTGGTGTGTCACCTGTCAGGTCAACAAACGCGTGGTCCTCGAGGCAGCGTCGATTGTGGAAGCCTTCGAGAAGCGACGTGTGAAACGGCTGCGGGCCGACTGGACGAACAGGGATGATTCGATCACGCAGGCCCTGGCCCGTCTTGGCCGCAGTGGGGTACCGGTCTACGCGCTCTATCCGGCGGGCGGCGGCGCGCCGGAACTGCTGTCGGAGATCCTGACGCCGGATGGGGTCGTCGCCGCTCTGGACCGGGCGGCACCGACGGGCCGCTGAGGTTGCCATGGAAGGATTTCGCGGAATCTCCCCGCAGCCCGCCGCTTCCATCGCCGCTGTCCTGGCGCCCGATCTTCCATGAGCACAGCCGCTCGATGGGACATCTTCTGCAGCGTCGTCGATCATTTCGGCGACATCGCCGTGTCGTGGCGCCTCGCGCGCCAACTGCACGCCGAGCACGGCCTGGCCGTGCGCCTTTTCGTCGACGACCTCGCCACGTTCCGCCGCCTCTGGCCCGGTCTCGACGAAACGGCAGATGCCCAGCGGATCCTCGGCGTCGAGGTGCTCCGGTGGCATGCCGGGACAAGGTTCGACTCCGTAGCGGATGTGGTGGTCGATGCGTTCGGGTCGCGCACGCCCGATGCTTACCTTGAGCGCATGGCCGCCCGGACCCGGCCCCCGGTCTGGCTGAACCTGGAGTACCTGAGTGCGGAGGACTGGATCGAAGACTGCCATCGCTTAGCCTCACCGCACCCCCGACTGCCACTTACCCGGTATTTCTTCTTTCCCGGATTCACGGCACGCACGGGTGGGGTGCTCGAGGAGCGGGGGCTCGCCTCGTTGCGGGCCGCCTTTCTGGCCGACGCCGCCGCGCGAACAGCCGCCCTGGAGAACTGGGAGGCGACGGCGCCGGACCCGGACGCCATCGTGGTATCCCTGTTCGGATACGGCGGGCCCGCCGTCGGCGCCGTTCTGCAAGCGTGGGCCGCGGGGGATCAGTCCGTCTGCGTCCTGGCGCCGGAAGGTCGCGTCAGTCCCGACATCGCGCGGTTTTTCGACCTCCCCAGGGTGTCGCGGGGTGCCCGCCTGCGCCGAGGCTCCCTGGAAGTGCAGGTGCTCCCGTTCCGATCCCAGGATGACTACGACCGCCTGCTCTGGGCGAGCGACTGCAACTTCGTCCGCGGCGAGGACTCCTTCGTCCGCGCGCAGTGGGCGGAGAACCCCTTCGTCTGGAGCATCTATCTTCAGGATGGCGCAGCGCACTGGCCGAAACTTCATGCCTTCCTCGACCGGTATGGTGCCGGACTCGAACCGCAGGCGTTGTGGAATGTGCGGGAGTTCTGGCGCCTCTGGAACCGCGGGGAACCATCCCCGGAGATCCTCGGGGCCGCCTGGCAACGGTTCTGGAACCTTCGGGAAGAGTTGCAGGCGCACAACGCCGGTTGGGCCGCGAACCTCCGGGCCAACAGGGACCTCGCCACGAATCTGGTCAGATTCGCGATCGAGCGGCTATAATCGTTCGCTCAGGAGGGTGCGAGCCGCGGAGCATTCCGACTCGCGCGACCTGGCGAAATACGCTTGGTCAGTCGCCGAGAAACAGTGTCTGTCAGCACGCAATGCCGTGACCCAGACAGTGAACGGGATCGTTCCCTCCCCTGACCCCCCACCGTTTTGGCAGGATTTCCCATGAAGATCGCTCAGGAACTGCGCGCCGGCAACGTGATCATGGTCGGCAAGGACCCTCTGGTCGTGCAGCGCGCCGAATTCAACAAGTCGGGCCGCAACGCGTCCGTCATGAAGATGAAGCTCAAGAACCTCCTCACCGGCTCGACCAGCGAGACGGTCTATCGCGCCGATGAGAAGTTCGATATCGTGGTGCTCGAACGGAAGGACTGCACCTACTCGTACTTCGCGGATCCCATGTATGTGTTCATGGACGCCGAATACAATCAGTTCGAGGTGGAAAAGGACAACATGGGGGACGCCCTCAATTTTCTGGAGGACGGCATGCCCGTGGAGGTCGTCTTCTACGACGGCAAGGCCATCTCGGTCGCAATGACCAGTTCCGTCGTGCGGGAGATCATCTACACCGAACCCGCGGTGCGTGGCGACACCTCGGGCAAGGTGCTCAAGCCGGCCAAGCTGTCAACAGGTTACGAGGTGTCCGTACCGCTCTTCTGCGAAACAGGGGATCGGATCGAAATCGATACCGCCACGGGGGAATACCGCAGGCGCGCCTGATCTTCACCCGCACTGTCGCCCCCCCTGGGGCAGCCTGGCAAACGCCACGCCGCCTTTCGTTTTTTGGTTACTGTTTTTTTGGGTCACCAACGGGCACCGGGGGAGCGCCGGCGCAGAACGGTGGGGATGTCCCAGTTCACAGGTCCCCGCCGGGATCGGGGGCGAACGCTGCCGGACACTGTCGGTGAAAGGACAGCCCTCGCGCGGCTGACACGGTGGGTGCGAGTGGTACGGATTGCGTCGAACGGTCGCATCGATGCCTCCTGAGCAAGTTGACGGCACGAAGCGCCGTCGGACCGGTTCAGATTAAGGCGGCCCAGGCTCAGCAGATGAGCCACCCCCCGAGGACGGCCCGTACCGCGCCAGTGCCTGCGCCAGATGGCGCGCGACTTCGTCCCGGAGCGACTGCGGCGCGAGTACCTCCACCTCGCCGCCATGCTTCAGGATGTCCATAAGCAACTCCCGAGAATCGCTGAACGGCAACTCCAGGCGATAGCTGCCGTCGGACTCGACGCGCGACCGCTGGGCTGGATGCCATTGCTCGGAGGAAACCCAGCGAGCGCGGGATGCGCTGAACCGCAGATCCGCCCAGCGCACGTTGCTGCCGGCAAAGATCCCGTAGCCCGTCGCGAGTTCGCGGTCCAGTTCGTCCGAAGCAACGTCCACGCTCGACTCCTGCAACTGGCTCGCCTGCTGGATGGCATCGACTGCGAAGCTGCGCACCCCTTCACGCAGATGGCACCAGGCATCGAGATACCAGTTGTCCCGGTAGTAAACCAGCCGCTGGGGAGACAGGACACGCTCGAGAGTGTCCCCCGTGCCGCGGTTGAAGTGCCGGACAAGCAGCCGCCGTCGCTCCAGCAACGCCTGGGCAAGCATCCCGAACTGGGCGGCATTGACCGGTCTTCGCGCCATCTGCAGCAGACGGATGCGGTCCCGCACCTGGCCGGCTGCATGCCCCCGGCTGCCGAGTATCTTCTCGAGGCGCCGGGCAATGGGCGCGACGTGGGGCTCCAGCATCCCCTCCCCGATCTCCCCGAGCAGTTGGTGCATGGTCAGGAGGGCAAGTGCCTCTTCGGCATTGAACCAGAGCCCGGGCAGTTCCGACTCGGGAAGATCGGAATCGATCCGGTAACCTCCCGCATCCGCATCCCACACAACCGGGACGTTCATGCGGCTGCGAAGGAATTCGAGGTCGCGCTTGAAGGTCGCGCGCGACACCTCGAGACGCGAAATGAACAGGTCCGCCGGGACAACGCGGCGGGATCGCAGGAGCTTTTCCATGAGATAGATGCGTTCCAGCCGTTCCACGCCTCCTCCCGCCAGTGCAATGACATCCCCGGGGTAAAACGCCGTTGACACCCCTGTTCGCGCCACGCATCATGGACCGCTCCCGAGCCTCAGGAGCCAGAGCCCATGATTTCCGCTTCATCTTACCCCCTCGCGCCACGCGTCCCCGCCGCTGCGATACTGGTTCTCCTGATTGCCGGCTGCGCCACCGGTGGCACGAGTGGTGGAGGCACCGGCAGCGCTTCCACCGGCACGACTGCAGCGTCGGGAACTGCTCAGGCGGCGTCCACCGCCGGTTCCCCCAACACCCCGGGCTACCAGCCCGTGGCGGACATGCCAATCCCGTCAGGCACGAAGATCAACACCGAGCGCTCCCTCATCCTCGGCAATCCGGATCGCTGGTTCGGTCGCATGGTCCTCGCCCTCGACCGGTCCTCCACCCTCGCTTACGCCTACTACGTCGACCAGATGCCCACGTTCGGGTGGGAGAACCTGGCGGCAACACAGGGCAAGACCAGCACCCTCACCTATGTCCGCGGAGACAGGACATCGTTTGTGGAGATCTCCTCGGCCGCTCTTCGCGGCTCCGAGGTCGTCATCACCGTGACCCCGAAGCCGGCGGCAGCCCCGGCCGCAGGCCCGAGTAGCGGAACCCGCAAGTGAGACCGTGGCCGGCCTGACCAGGCCGTCATCGGATCACAGTGATCGTTCCGACCTGCACGCGGTGTAGGCCCGGTCCCCGATGACCTCCGCGGGCACCCCGGTCCGGCCAGCCGCCGCCTCCCTTTCCATGGCGCGATAGCCCTCGTCGATCACCTTCGACACGAATTCGATTTCGTTCGCGGTTTCGTCACCATGCCAGTGGATCTGCACTTCGGATCGCGCCTTGCCCTGCGAGAAGTAATGGGCGGCGACGGCCTCCAGGCGCGCGATGTAGACGCAACGCTCCTCGGGGGTCATCGAAGTGATCCGGTCCGCCCGTGCCGCCCACGGAAGGCAGAGCAGAGCGCAGGCCAGGAATGTTGGCACCCTCATGGTTTTTCTCCTCTCGGGTCGCCCGGCGCCCGCGCAAGATGGGCGATGGATCCATATCCAGCACCAGGTCGCAAGCCTAACCGTGATCCGGTGGGAGGCCAAGCACCGGACGCCATTCCTGTCCCCAACGCAGGCCACATGGCGTCCTTCGGGGACTTCCCGAAGAGCTTGCCGACGCGTTCGTTCGGCAGTCAGCACGGCTCCCCCAAAGCCGTTTTCCGGTGTCACTACAGGGCTGTTTGTCAAGTATTTGAAACGAAGTTATCAAACGGTGAGGTATCGAAAAGTCAAGCCCCCCGGGAATCCCCATGCGCCGCTAGGAGAAATACATAACACATTGTTTACATTGATTAAAAAAGTGACCAAAACTTGGGCGACACAAGCTAAGTCGGCCTGCCGTAAGCACTTTTTGCCGTTCACAACCCATTCATTCACAGATTTATCCACAGGTTCTGTGGATGATTGAGGACGCACCGTAACGAGGCGCCAACGCATCCCGGGCAGCCTCCTGCCGATGCCCCGAAGAAGGCGGATTTTCCAGCGCGAATCCCGATCAGCAGATACCCTCGGAAAGCAGGCTCTCCACCTCCGCCCGGACCCGATCTGGCCCCAGGCCCTCGGGCGCGATGGCCGGCCCGGCCGTCAGCCGGATGCGCGGGAGGACACCTCCGGGGATCCATCTCCTCCATCCCGAGTGACGCCGGCTGAACACACCTCCCCACAGGCCAGCCAGTGCCATGGGCACGACCGGAACAGGGGTTCGTTCGACAATCCGGGCGATCCCGCCCCGAAAGGGCTGCAGCTGCCCGTCCTGCGTCAGGCCGCCTTCGGGAAAGATGCCGACGAGCTCGCCCGCCACCAGTGCCCGGGCCACTTCGTCATAGGCTCGCTCCAGCAGCGAGGTGTCTTCGCGCGCCGGCGCGATGGGTATCGCCCGCCCCTCCCGGAAGACGAAGCCGAGCACCGGCGTGCGGAATATGCGGTGATCCATCACGAACCGTATCGGACGGGTGCATGCCGCCATGATCACGAGCGCGTCCACGAAGCTTACGTGGTTGCAGACGATGAGCGCGGGTCCCTCGGACGGAATGTGCCCGGTGCCTGACCACTCGAGCCGGTAGAGGCCTCGGACCAGAAGCCAGGCCAGAAATCTCAGGAGAAACTCGGGCAGCAGGCGATAGATGAACAGGGCTACGGCGGCGTTGATGAATCCCAGGACGATGAGAAGGTGCCCTGGTTCCAGCCCGGCACGCTCCAGGCCGGCGTGGCAGGCGAGCGCGATCAGGGTCATCGCCACGGAGGCCCCTGCGGCAAGTGCAAGGCGCACGCCCAGCGACGGCGCCCCCGGGCGATCCCGGAGAAAACGGAACAGGGGCGCGACAAACCACGCCAGGAAGGCGCCAACCAGCGCGATCAGGCCCTGAAAACCCGCGGAAGCCTGAATGACGCTCGAGGCGCCGTCGCCGGGCACAAGCAACGCCCCGCCGACGAAAGCGAGCAGGGTGAGGCCGAGGGAACCGAAGGGAATCAGCCCGAGTTCGTTGTGGCCGCGCGCCTGGGAGACCTCCACGGCGTACCCACCCAGGGCCCCGAGACCCATCACCGTCAAGGGGTGGGAGAGAACTGCCCGCGGGGGGGACGGGGGCCACGCCCAGTCCACCTGATGCAGCGCCAGCCCGAAGAGCGTCACGTAGGCAACAGCCCAGGCCAATCCCAGAATGGCCAGCCTCACGGGCCGCCCGGATGGTGCCTGAGGTCGCGGCGGCGGCACAACGGTAGCCACGGCGCCGCCGCGACGCGACGACGTCACTTGGCCGACAGGCACTCGCTCATGAACTTCTTGCGATCATCGCTCTTGAGCGCCTTCTTCTTCGCATCGGCATTGCAGTTCTTCATCTTCTCCTGCTGGGCCGTCAGTTCCTTCTTGCCCTCGGTACTGGCCGCGGACAGACACTCGCTCATGAAACTCTTGCGGGCATCACCCTCGAGCTTCTTGTCCTTCGCCGAGGCGTTGCATTCCTTCATCTTGTTCTGCTGCGAGTTCTCGGCCATCGCCGGAGCGGCGGCGAAAACGGCGAGCATGGTGGCCAGCACAAGTTTCTGCATGTTGGTTTCCCTCCAGGTCAATGCGTTGAGATCGACACCTCCGCGGGAACTGCCGCGCCGGCGCCCCGCCTCGCGATACTGCCAGAAGTTCACGTTGGCGGCAGGCCGAAGTCTGGTGCCGGCGGCTTGCAGGTGCCTTACGAAGAAGCCGTGGATGGAACTTTGGCGCCGCCCGTCTCTCTGACCCGAGTCTCGTGATTCCCGGATAGCCCAGCCATGAAAACCCTTGCCTCCCTCGCCATCGCCGCCGCGACCCTCGCCCCCGCCCTCGCCCAGGCGGCCTGCCCGCCCCTGCTCAACCACAGGCTCAAGGGACTGGACGGCAAGCCGCTGGACCTCTGCCAGTATGAAAATCAGGCGGTTCTCATCGTGAACACCGCAAGCAAGTGTGGCTTCACGCCCCAGTTCGAAAAGCTCGAAGGCATGTACAAGCAGTACAAGGACCGCGGGCTCGTCGTGGTGGGCTTTCCCTCGAATGACTTCCGTCAGGAATTCGACTCGAACCAGCAGGTGGGAGAGTTCTGCCGGCTCACCTACGGGGTCCAGTTCCCCATGGTGGAGAAGTCCGTGGTCTCGGGTACCGACGCTGCGCCAATCTTCAAGCAGCTCGCCGCCGCCACGAAGGAAGCCCCGCGCTGGAATTTCCACAAGTACCTGATCGCCCCGGACGGCAGGACGGTGTACAGTTTCCAGACGCAGGTCGAGCCGGACAGCACCGAAGTGATGTCGAAACTGCAGCCGATGCTGCGCAAGTAGCCGCCCCGCGGGCTTCCAACCGGTCTGACGGCCTGGCGATCACCGCCGGGCCGTTTTCGTTTTCGGGGCCAGACTTCGTTTTGCGGGCGCGATTCGGTACCCTTCTCACCTAGTCCACGGCCCGCCTCCTGCGGCCTTCACCCGAGATGGGAGACAGTCTTGGCCCTCCTTGCCCGAATCCTCGACAGGCGCCGCGCCGGTCGATCGCCCGCGCCGCTGCGCCCATCGCCCCGGAAATCGCGCTGGCGGGGGATTCTGCTCGGCTGCACCGCGATCTTCGCGGGCCTGATCGCCTTCGGGTTCCTGGCCGCCCCCCCGCTCATCAAGTCGCTGCTGACCAGCAGGGTATCGCAGGAACTCGGGCGCAAGGTCACGGTCGGCGACATCCGGATCAACCCCTTCCTTCTGACCCTGGAGATCACCGGCTTCGCAATCCAGGAACCCGGGAGCGACCAGCGCTTCGTCGCCTTCGAGAGACTCCTGGTGGATCTCGAAACCGAGTCCCTCTACCGGAGGGCTCCGGTGATCCGGGAAGTCCTGCTGGACAAGCCCTATGTGCACGTGGCGCGCCTGCCGGGCAACCGCTTCAACTTCACCGATCTCATCGAGAAATTCTCCAAGCCGAAAAAGGATGACTCCCCGCCACCGGCGTTTTCCGTCAACAACATCCGCATCAGGGGCGGCGCGCTCGACATCGACGACCAGACAGTCAGCACGAAGCACAAGGTGCGCGATCTCGATCTGTCGGTGCCGTTCATTTCCAACCTGCCCTACCAGGGCGATATCTTCGTGCAGCCCGCGTTCTCGGCCCGGATCAATGACACACCCCTTGCACTGAAGGGCAAGACCCGGCCGTTCAGTGCCGGGCGCGATACCTTCGTGGAAATCCGCCTGCAGAACCTCGACATTCCCTACTACCTCCGGTACGCGCCCATCGATCCACCTTACCGGGTCGATTCCGCGAAGGCCGATCTGGCCCTGGACGTCAATTTCGCCAGCCCGCCCGGCGGCGCATCGAAGCTCTCGGTGAACGGCACGGCTGCAATCCATCATGTGAGCATCGTCGAACTCGACGGCAAACCGCTCATCGCATTCGATCGACTCGAAGCCTCGACCCGGGGCATCGACATCCTTGGCCGGAAGATCCCCCTGCAACACCTCAAGCTCTCGGGGGTGAGGCTGCACGCCCATCGCCGGGCGGACGGCTCCCTCAATCTCTCGTCGCTGGCACTTACCCGCCGCGTCGGGTCGGAACTCAAGGACATCCGCACGGAGGAAACCCGGTCCGGGAACCAGCCCTCCGCGAAGGAATCCCCGCAGAAGGAGGTCAGTGTCGATACCCTGGAAATCGACGGTATCGTCGGGTTCGAGGACGACGGCGTGCAACCCGCCTTCCGCACCACCCTGTCGCCGCTGGCGCTTTCCCTCTCCGGCTTTTCCACCAACCCGGAAGCGGCCCCGGCAGTCGTTCGCCTCACGGCTGCGACGGAAGCGGGCGAGACGGTGGAGATCAAGGGCACCTATGCCTTCATGGCGCGGACCTTCGACGCGGACCTCAAGGTCGGCAAGGTTGTGCCGGCCAGGTATGCGCCCTACTACGCGCGCTCGATCCTGTTCGACATCGTGGCTGGCGAGGCCAACCTGCAGACACACGTCAATGCGCCGCTGGGCACCCCGGACGCCGGCATCGCCCTGACCGGACTGGAATTCGGCCTGGACAACCTCCGGCTCAGGCGCCGGGGCGAGAAGAAGGATTTCCTGGCTGTGCCGGGCTTGCGCCTCGCACGCTCGTCTGTGGATCTCGGGAATCGCCGCATCACCCTGGCAGACCTCCGGATCACCCGGCCGGCGGCGGAAATCAGACGCTCGAAGGACGGCACCGTCGATCTGACGAAGCTGACCCCGCCGGCCGCCAAGGCTCCGCCTGCCAGGCCCTCCTCTGCGGCGGCGCAGACTCCCGGTGCACCCTGGGTCGTCGACCTCCAGCACCTCCTCCTCGAAGGGGGCAACGTGCATTTCGTCGACGAGGTCCCGGAGGATCCCGTCGACCTGCGGATTGCGCCCCTGCAACTCGACATTGCCGGGCTTTCCATCGGCGCGCCCGCGACGGCCAGGGTCACCCTGAAGGCGCGCATCAACGGCAAGGCGGACGCCACCGTCACCGGAACCCTGCGGCCAGACCCCCTGGACGCCCGGCTCAGGACAAGGATCACGGAGCTCGACATTCTCCCCTTCAGTCCCTACTTCGCTGACAGGCTGAACCTCACACTGACGAGCGCCGATCTGTCGGCTGACGGCCTCGTCAGCCTGGCCACGCCCTCGAAAGGGCCCATGGCCATCGGTTACGAGGGCAATGCGACCATTGCACGGCTGGCCACACTGGACACGGCCGGTTCCGAGGACCTGCTCAAGTGGGAATCCCTGTTCTTCGACGGGGTGCGCCTGAACACCGCGCCATTCTCCCTTGCCGTGAAGAACATCGCGCTGACGGACTTCTACGCCCGCCTGCAGATCAATGCCGACGGCACGCTCAACGTCCAGAATCTCGCGGGACGTCCTGCTGGCGGAGATGACAGGACCGCTCCCGCCCGCAAGCCGGCCTCTGCGCCCCCGGCCCCGTCCGGGCCACCCGGGAACGGGAGCCCAGTCCCCGCGTCCATCCGCATCGATCAGGTCACCCTGCAGGGGGGAACCATCAACTTCAGCGACCGGCTCATCAAGCCTAACGTCAACGCCACCCTCAACGAAATCGGCGGCCGGGTAACCGGCCTGCTGTCCGATGCGACGACCCGCGCCGATGTGGAACTCCGCGGCAAGCTGTCCAATCAGGCGCCCCTCGAGATCAAGGGCAAGGTAAACCCCCTGTCGGGAGACCTCTTTGCCGACCTGAAGCTGAGCTTCCGGAACATCGAACTCCCGGCCTTCACGCCTTACTCGGGAAGATACGCCGGCTACACCATCGAGAAGGGCAAGCTCTCCCTCGATCTCGACTACCTGATCGAGAAACGGCAGATCAGGGCTCGGAACAACATCTTCATCGACCAGTTCACCTTCGGCGACGAAGTGAAGAGCGCAGACGCCACGGGCCTGCCCGTGAAGTTCGCCGTCTCCCTGCTCAAGGACCGCAACGGTCAGATCAACCTCGACATCCCGGTATCCGGTTCGCTCGACGACCCCAAGTTCAAGCTCGGCCGCGTGATCTGGCAGGTGATCGTCAATCTCGTCACCAAGGCCGTCACGGCGCCGTTTGCCCTGCTGGGCTCGCTGATGGGCGGGGACAGCGAGGAACTGTCCTACGTCGACTTCGCCGCGGGAAGCTCAGCCATCGAGCCATCCGGACAGGGCAAGATCGACCAACTGGCCAAGGCGCTGACCGCCCGCCCCGCGCTCACGCTCGAAGTCACCGGCCACGTGGACACGGCAAAGGATCGGGAGGCGCTCCGCATGGCCGTGTTCCAGCGCAAGCTGAAGGCCCAGCGGTTCGCGGAACTCAGCCGCAAGGGACAGGCTCCCGCGTCCATCGATGCCACGACCGTCGACCCCGACCAGTACGAACGCATCCTCGGCAAGGCCTACAAGGCGGAGAAGTTCCCCAAGCCCCGCAATGCCATCGGGCTGGAGAAGGATCTGCCCCGGACCGAAATGGAGAAGCTAATGCAGACGAACATCGTCATCGGCGACGACGACCTCCGGCAACTCGCCATGAGCCGGTCCCAGACGGTCAAGGACGCCCTGACCGGCGCGGGGCAGATCGCGTCGGAGCGCGTTTTCCTGCTGGAGCCGAAAACACTCGCGGCGCAGGCGCGGGACAAGGCCTCGGCCAGCCGTGCGGACTTCGCCATTCGCTGAAGGGGTGCCGGTCGCCACACCGGTATGGCTATAATCCGCGGCATGCTGATTGGTTGGGACCGTGGTTCTCTCTCGCGCCCAGGCCGTCGGCGGCTGCAATCCCCTCTGCCGCAGGGGCAACTCAAGTTCGGAGTACGCCATGACCAAGACTGAACTCAAGGAACAGAACGAGGTGCTTCGCAATCTCCTCGTCGAAATCCGTGACATGATCGAATCGGAACTCGAAGCCATGGATGAGCTCGACGACGAGGACGACGAAGAGGACGACATCGAGGAAGACTGAAGACGCCCGTTGCATGGGCCCACCCGATGTTCGGCTTCGGCTTTACTTGTCCATGCCGGGTCTGTATAGTTTTGGGCTTTCCCGTGGGGGTATAGCTCAGCTGGGAGAGCGCTTGCATGGCATGCAAGAGGTCAGCGG
>JBAXBV010000028.1:0-40101 GCA_037141795.1 Betaproteobacteria bacterium | reverse complement strand
CGGGATTCCAAAGCCGCTCGGCGTACCGTCGATCCCCGCAGGCGGGGCCCCTCGCCGGGTGCCTCGCGTTTTCCGACATGCGCGACGCCCTGGACGCCGTCGTGACGACATTCTTCTGACGCCATGAAGCCACCGGTGTCGGGATTCCAAAGCCGCTCGGCGTACCGTCGATCCCCGCAGGCGGGGCCCCTCGCGGGGTGCCTCGAGGTGTTCGTCGGTCGTCGCGTTCGCATCAGGCGCTGACCCGGGCCCAACCACGGCATGCCGAGTCCCCGGCCGCTCGAGTCCTATGCCTCCCTGATCGAGGGCATATCCCGCGAGCACGTCGCCCTGCTGCGCGTGGCATGGGCGGAGGCACAGGGCATTTTCTCCCCGACCGGACTCGAGGCGTATCTCGCGGCGGTTCGCGAACTGGAATCGGCCGGGATCACCTGGGCGACGATCGTCACCTTCCTCCGCGAGGCGCCCAGGCTGGCGCGCGAGGCTGGCGAGGCGAGCGTGCCCCTGATGCTGCAGGCGGCCTTTGCCGTCCATGCCCACGCGGGGCAGGCGGCGATGGACGGACTGCTCGGGGTGGCCCCCACCGCGGCCCGCCGGTTGCGGGAACCACAGGCCGTCGCGCAGTTCCTCCGGCTCCTGGGAGACCTGGCGGCGCGGGCGCCCCGTGCTGTCGTGCCGATGCTGCGCCACGTGGATACCCTGCTGGAGCATCTGCGCCTGGAGGATCTGCGCCAGTGGGTGCTCCTCGGCATCCAGTCGCATCTCTCCGACCCCCTTGCCCAGGAGCAGTACTTCAGCCTCGCCACGCCGGAGGCCCGGGCATTCCTGCGGGCCGACAGCCGCGGCGTGGCGTTCACCGACGTGCGCCGCCGGCTGGTGCTGTACCTGCGCGCCGTCTGGGGCCGGGGCACGGAATTGCGGAGTTTTCCTTCACGGCTGCAACAGGCCCGGCCTTACCTCACCCCGCTGGGTGTGCATCTTCCGGATACCTACCGCGCGGTGCAGGGCCTCGCCGCGGGGACTGCCCTGTATCGTGCTGCCACGGCCCACGCTGCAGCCCACCTCGCCTTTTCCGGGCCACCCCAGCCCCGTGCCGGTCTGCGCCCCATCCAGCTGGTGCTGGTGGGACTGCTGGAGGACGCCCGGGTGGAGGCGCTGGCCTGCCGCGAGATGCCTGGCCTGCGCCGGCTCTGGCTGCAATTCCACGAGACGGGGGGCGAAGAGGGAACGACGTTCGCAGGCCTGGC
The DNA here is from genome assembly GCA_037141795.1 of Betaproteobacteria bacterium. Lineage (GTDB taxonomy): Bacteria > Pseudomonadota > Gammaproteobacteria > Burkholderiales. Next base: position 38,854 of record JBAXBV010000028.1, on the reverse strand, counting down.
GGTCCGCCTTGCGCGAGCGCTCCTGGATCCCCTCGGCGTCGACGTCAACCCCTGGATCCAGAAGGCGAGGACGTTGTTTTTCGCGCCGGACCGGGATCTGTCCGACCCCGCCTTCGTGCGCCCGCTGGGCTCCCTGCTGGGCAACGACATCGGGCAGATGCGGCTGCAGTTCAACGCGAAGACCTGGGTGATCGAGCCCCTCTACCGGGACGACAACAGCGCGCTCTGGACGCCCGACGCCAGCGACGGCGGGCTCATGCTCGAGGACGACATCATGCTCGTCCAGCCGGAGACGGTGGAGGGGGCGGGCAGCGACGAGATGGACGACCCCGAGGCCGGAGAGACGCAGTCCGTCCAGCCGGTGGAGGCGGGTGGCGCCAGTGACGACGAAACCGCCGTCATGGCAGGTGACCTGCTGCGGGTGGTGCCCTACCCCGAATGGGACTATCTCATCTCCCTGTCCCGTCCCCGGTGGTGCACCGTTCACGAGAAGCTTCCGGAACCGGGGGACCCTGCCATGATCGGGGACATCCTGCACCGCCACCGGGATCTCCTCGACCGCTTGGATGCTCTCGTGCGCGGCAGCGAGCTTCGCAAGCCCGTGCGGCTGCGCAAGCAGATGGACGGCGACCGGTTCGACCTGGAACAGGTCGTGAGCGCGATGATCGACGTGCGCACGCGCCGGACCCCGGACCCCCGGTTTCACATGCGCATCGACCGCCGCGAGCGGGATCTGTCGGTGCTGGTCCTGCTCGACCTCTCGGAATCCACCAACGACATCGTGCGGGCCTGCGGCAAGAAGGTGCTGACCCTCGCCCGCGAGGCCGCGGTTCTGCTGGCCAGCAGCATGGAGAAGATGGGGGACCACTTCGCCATCCATGGATTCTGCTCGAATGGCCGCAACGAGGTGCAGTACTACCGCTTCAAGGATTTCGACTGGCCCTTCGATGATCACGTGAAGGCGCGCCTCGCGGGGATGCGGGGGCAGCTCTCGACCCGCATGGGAGGCGCCCTGCGCCATGCCACGCAGTGGCTGCGTCACCGGCCCTCCGACCGGAAGCTCATCCTCATGATTACCGACGGGGAACCCCACGACATCGACGTGCACGATCCGAAATACCTGCAGTTCGACACGAAGAAGGCGGTGGAGGAGGCCAGCCGGGCCGGCATCTTCACCTACTGCATGAGTCTCGACCCCAAGGCCGATGACTATGTGGCCCGGGTCTTCGGCGTGCGCAACTACACGGTGATGGACCGCATCGAGCGGCTGCCGGAGAAGCTTCCGGGCCTGTATCTGCGGCTTACCCGGTGAAGCGCGGCCTCGCGGGACCCTCGGCTCAGGGGGCGATGCCGTGGATCGACAGGAAGTCCGGACGGATCTCACGCAGCTCGTCGGTCACGACGGCGTCGACACCCCACTCGAACAGGGTGAGCGCCCGGCCCGGGTCGTTCACGGTCCAGGCGGCCACCGCGACTCCCCTCGCCCGGATAGCCTCCACACCGGCTGCGCCCAGCGCGCCGTGGGGCACGTGCACCGCGGCGCATCCCAGCCGGCGAACCGGTTCCATCCAGTCCCCTTCGAGCGAGTCCACCAGCAGGGCGCGGGGCACCGCCGGGGCGTGTTCGAGGGCTCCGGCAAGGGCATCACCGGAGAAGGATGACAGCAGCGGCGCGGGGCTTGCACCGCTCCACAGGCGGGCGACCATGCCCGCCACCAGGGCGCCCGTGCGCTCCGGATCGTCGCCGGCAGCCACCTTGATCTCCACGTTCATCCACTGGCCCAGCGAGCGGCACAACGCGCATGCCGCCTCGAGGGTGGGAATGCGCTCACCCGCGAATTCGTTGCCGAACCAGGCGCCGGCATCGAGGGTCCGAAGCTGTTCCATGGTCCGGGCCGAGGCGGTGCCCCGCCCGTCGGTGGTCCGGTCGAGCGTGTCGTCGTGCAGCAGGAACGGGGTTCCGCAGGCGGCCGCCTGGGCATCCACCTCCACACCGGCGAAGCCGAAGGACGCCGCCAGACGAATACCGACCAGGGTGTTCTCCGGCGCGAGGGTGCCGCTGCCACGGTGGGCGAGGATGCGGGGGAAAGGCCAGCGTGTTTTCGTGAGCATGGGTCTTGAGTGCAGGGTGGCGCGCCCCCATTCAGTTTGGTTTGCGGGCGGCCCTGGATCGGTCGCCACCGGGTGCTTGCCGTCCCGAGGGGGTGGCCGGGACAGGCAGCGAGCGTATAATTTTCGTTTGTTTTGCGGGGTCAATCATGCCGATTTATGAATATCGCTGCGACAAGTGCGGCCTGGAGAAGGAATTCCTGCAGAAAGTGAGCGATCCGAAGGTCGTGGACTGCCCCTGCGGCGAGTCGTCCATGACCCGGCTCATCTCGGCGGCGGGCTTCCAGCTGAAGGGCAGTGGATGGTACGCCACCGATTTCAAGAACAACGGGTCGCGGCCCGCCGCCAAACCGGGCGCCGATTCCGCGGGTGGGGAATCCAAGCCTGCTGCGGAGGCCTCCTCGGGCGGCAGTTGTGCCAGCGGTCCGTGTCCCGCCTGCACCTGAGCCCGTTCCCACCCCGAGCCGGGGGTATTGCCGGCCCGGCTGCCCTCCGGGGCATGGCATCCTCCGCGCCCCGGCAGGCTGGTCTGCCGGGGTAAGGCCCAACTGACTGGAACCGATTCGCGGCCCCGGCCCTCTCGCCCGGTCGCATCCCCCCTACCTTGCGACGCTATCTCATCACCGGTCTTCTGATCTGGGTTCCCCTGGGCATCACCATCTGGGTGCTGCACGCCATCGTCACGACCATGGACCAGAGCCTGTTGCTGCTGCCCGAGGCGTGGCGGCCACGGACCACGCTCGGTTTCGACGTGCCCGGCTTCGGGGTGGTGCTCACCGTGGTGATCGTGTTCGTCACGGGGCTGTTCGCCGCCAACGTCCTCGGCCAGCGGCTGGTGGTCGCCTGGGAGTCCATTCTTGGCCGCATCCCGGTGGTCAAGTCCATATACGCCAGCGTCAAGCAGGTCTCCGACACCCTGTTCTCATCCAGCGGCCAGGCCTTCCGCAAGGCGCTCCTGGTGGAGTGGCCCCGACCCGGTGTCTGGACCATTGCATTCCTGACCGGCACGCCCGGTGGGGACGTCACGCGCCACCTGCAGGGCGACTACGTGAGCGTCTACGTGCCCACCACGCCCAACCCGACGGGCGGCTACTTCGTGATGCTGCCCCGTGCCGACGTGATCGAACTCGACATGAGTGTCGACGAGGCGCTCAAGTACATCATTTCCATGGGGGTTGCCCCGCCAGCCCCCGGGCCGGCGCGGCGCCCCTGATTCCGACTTCCTCACTTTCCCCAATCATGCGCACCCACTATTGCGGTCTCATCGACAAGAACTGCCTCGGCCAAGTGGTCACCCTGTTCGGGTGGGTCCACCGCCGCCGTGACCACGGCGGCGTCATCTTCCTGGACCTCCGCGACCGCGAGGGCATCGTGCAGATCGTCATCGATCCCGATACCCCGGATGCCTTCGCGACCGCCGACCGACTCCGCAACGAGTTCGTGGTGAAGGTGACCGGCCGGGTGCGGGAGCGCTTCGCCGGCACGGCGAACGCCAACCTGAGAAGCGGAGAGGTGGAGGTTCTCGCGGGCGGGATCGAACTGCTCAATGCCGCCCTCACGCCGCCGTTCCAGCTCGACGACGACAATCTCTCTGAGACCGTGCGGCTGCAGTACCGCGTGATCGACCTGCGCCGGCCGCAGATGCAGCGCAACCTGATGCTGCGCTACAAGGTGGCCATGGATGTGCGCCGCTACCTGGATGCGCTCGGGTTCATCGACATCGAGACCCCGATGCTGACGAAATCCACGCCGGAGGGAGCCCGGGACTATCTCGTCCCGTCGCGGGTCCACCACGGGGAGTTCTTCGCGCTCCCGCAGTCGCCGCAGCTCTTCAAGCAATTGCTGATGATGGCGGGCTTCGATCGCTACTACCAGATCACCAAGTGTTTCCGCGACGAGGACCTGCGGGCTGACCGCCAGCCCGAGTTCACGCAGATCGACTGCGAGACCAGTTTCCTGGACGAGACGGAGATCCGGGCGATCTTCGAGGACATGATCCGCAAGGTGTTCAAGAGCGCCATCGACGTGGACCTGCCCGCGGCCTTTCCCGTCATGACGTTCGGCGAGGCCATGCACCGCTACGGCTCGGACAAGCCTGACCTGCGGGTGAGGCTCGAGCTCTCGGAGATCACCGATCTCGTGACGGACGTGGACTTCAAGGTGTTCTCGGGGCCGGCCAACGCGCCAGGGGGGCGGGTCGCCGCGCTGCGGGTTCCTGGCGGGGTCGAGATGTCCCGGGGGGAGATCGACGGGTACACCGAATTCGTCGGCATCTACGGCGCCCGGGGACTTGCCTACATCAAGGTGAACGATCTCTCGAAGGGGAGGGACGGGCTGCAGTCGCCGATCGTCAAGAATCTTCACGACCGTGCGCTCACCGCCATTCTGGAGCGCACGGGCGCCCAGACGGGCGATCTCGTCTTCTTCGGGGCCGACAAGGCCAAGGTGGTGAACGATGCGCTGGGCGCGCTCCGGGTCAAGGTGGGGCATTCGGCCTTCGGCAAGGCGCGCGGGTTCGCCGACGGAGACTGGAAGCCCCTCTGGGTCGTGGACTTCCCCATGTTCGAGTACGACGAGGAGGGTGCGCGCTGGTCGGCCATGCACCACCCCTTCACGAGTCCGAAGGACGGTCACGAGGATCTGCTCGAGACCGATCCCGGTGCCTGCCTCGCGAAGGCCTACGATCTGGTGTTGAATGGCTGGGAGATGGGCGGTGGCTCGGTCCGGATCCACCGGGAGGAGGTCCAGAGCAAGGTCTTCCGCGCGCTGAAGATCGATGCCGAGGAGGCGCGGCTCAAGTTCGGGTTCCTGCTCGACGCCCTGCAGTATGGCGCGCCGCCCCACGGCGGGATCGCATTCGGTCTCGACCGGCTCGTCACGATGATGACCGGTGCGGAGTCGATCCGGGACGTCATCGCGTTTCCCAAGACCCAGCGTGCCCAGTGCCTGCTCACCAGCGCGCCGAGTCCGGTGGACGAGAAGCAGTTGCGCGAACTCCACATCAAGGTGCGCTGAGCGGATGCGCGGGCCGGCGCCTGCCGGCCCCGTTCCGGCTGCACGCTGCCCGGGTGCCCCCATGACCGTTCCGTCCTCCCCCACCCGCCCGTACAAGATCCCGCAGTCGGTCCTCGTGGTCATCCACACGGTCGCGCTCGATGTCCTGCTCATCGAGCGGGCGGATCATCCGGGCTTCTGGCAGTCGGTCACCGGCAGCCTCGATCATCCTGGCGAAAGCGTGATGGAAGCCGCGATTCGAGAGGTTCTGGAGGAAACGGGCATCGACGCATCCCGGCATCGCCTCGAGGACTGGCGTGTTCAGAACGTCTACGACATCTACCCCCAGTGGGCGTGGCGCTACGCGCCCGGGGTGACCCGCAATACCGAGCACGTGCTGGGTCTGGAGGTGGACGCGCCCGTCCCCGTGCGCCTGGCGCCCCGCGAACACGTCGCGTTCGAATGGATGCCCTGTCGCGAGGCTGCGGCACGCTGTTTCTCTCCCAGCAACGCGGCCGCGATCCTGCGGCTGGCGGACCGCGCGCGCGACGCGGGCCCGTGAGGGTGCCGGCGCGTCTGGCGCTGCTGCTGGCGGTGGTTGCGTTCGCGGGATGCACGGCGGCGCCCCACCGGCAGCCACCCTTCGCATCGATGGCGCTGGAGACCTCCGATCCTGCCGTGACGCGGTGCGTCGAACTGTTTCGCCGGACGGATGAGGCGGTGGACGCCGCCGGGGTCAGGGACGGGCAGACCGCCCGGATCCCCGGCCATCCGTTTCTGCGAGCGGATCGCTGGCTTGCGCGTCTCGCACGGCAGCCGGGTTCGGACCCCGTCGCGATCAGGGCCTGGATGCGCCGGCTCGATGCCCGGGCGCGTGCGGCCGAACTGGCCAATCTGCCCGCCACAGCCCTGGGCGCGCTGGCTTCCGGGGCGGTCGGCGCATCACCCGCCTCGCTTGCGGGGGAACTGGACGCGTGCGGCGCGCGGCTCGCAACCCTCGTCGGGCCTGATGCGCTGGCGCGGGCACGGGTGGACGACGACTACCAGACCTGGAAGCGCTGGGCGGGGCTCTACGCCTTCACCCGGATCCCCTTCAGCGCCGGCGTGCGACGCTACCAGCGGGAGACGGAGGCTGTCTTTGCGACCCCGCTGGATGCCCTCGCGCCCGCCGGCCGGCTCGAGCGCTACGGGCCGCCTGCAGGATCCGCCCCCCCGGACATGCGCCTCGACGCCCTGGCCTCCGGGGGAGAACCCGCGTTCGAACCCCTTGCCGCGCTGGCGGCGCGCCATGCTCCCGTCTTCGAGATCGACACCGTTTCGGCAAGCGACCGGATCGGGCAGCCGCGCTGGGCGGAAGGGCCCCGCGTGAGCGTGGACACCACGTCACCCGTCATGTTCGTGCGCCTCGCCCGGACCCTCTTCGCAGGCCGGGTGCTGCCCCAGATCGTCTACTCCGTGTGGTTTCCGGAGCGGCCCCGCACCGGCGCCCTCGACCTGCTCGGCGGCAATCTCGATGGCATCACCTGGCGGGTGACCCTCGACCTCGACGGCCAGCCCCTCGCATACGACACGATCCACAACTGCGGGTGCTATCACCAGTTCTTCCCGACGCCGCGGGTGCGCCCGCGACCGGGGGCGGGTGGACTGGACGAGGGGGCCTTCATTCCGCAGCACCTGCCGGCAGTGACCGGGGAGGACCGGGTTGTGCTGCGCATCGCCGCGGGGACCCATGCCCTGCAGCGTGTGAGCGTTGTTCCGCGTGACGCCGCCACCCATCGCGAGGTTTGGCTGGAGCAGGACGACACCCTGCGTTCCCTGTCCTGGCCCGGCGGCGGCCGGCGCAGTCTTTTCGACGCCGATGGAATCGTGCCCGGGTCGGAACGGGGTGAGCGCTGGCTGTTCTGGCCCATGGGGGTGCGGGAGCCCGGTGCGATGCGGCAGTGGGGTCGGCACGCGACGGCGTTCGTCGGGCGGCGGCACTTCGACGATCCGGACCTGATCGACCGGTACTTCGAGCCCGCCCGCTGACGCGCGTCCCTTTGCTGCGGGCCCGTCCGTGATCCCTTCCGTTTGCGGAGCCGGCTAGACTCGCGCTAGTCTCGGGGAGCGTTGCCGGAACCGGCTCCCGTCCGCCGCGGCGGCGACACCCGCCTCCCAGGTCCCATGGAAACCCTGCACGTCGTCACCTTCAACATTCACAAGGGCATCGCGCCGCTGCACGGGCGAATGGCCGTTCACGAACTGCGCGACACCCTGCACGCCGTGGGTGCCGATCTCGTGTTCCTCCAGGAGGTTCAGGGGCTTTCCCACCGCAGTGCCCGCCGCCACCGCAACTGGCCGGAGGCCCCGCAGTACGAGTTCCTGGCCGATTCGCTCTGGAGCGATTTCGCCTACGGCCGCAACGCGGTCTACGAGGAGGGGCACCACGGCAACACCATCCTCTCGCGCTTTCCGATCGGTCGCTGGGACAACGAGGACATCTCCCAGTCCAGGTTCGAGAGCCGGGGCATGCTCCACTGCGAGATCGCCGTGCCCGGTTGGGGCGAGACCCTCCACTGCATCAATGTCCACCTCGGGCTCATCGGCGCGTGGCGCCACCGGCAGGTCGCGCTGCTCCGGAAGCGCATCGAGTCCCTGGTCCCCCCGGATTCACCGCTGATCGTGGCCGGGGATTTCAATGACTGGACCCGCCGTGCCGGGAGAGGCCTCGGGCAGGCGCTGGGCCTGTCCGAAGTGTTCGAGCAGACGGCCGGACGCCCGGCGCGAAGCTTTCCCGCGGCGCTTCCCATCCTCACGCTCGACCGCATCTACACCCGGGGTTTCTCCGTCAAGCTGGCGCACGCCCACCACGGCCGCCGGGCAGGACGCCTGTCCGATCATGTGGCCCTGTCGGCGTTGCTCGCGCTTGCCCCGCGAGCCGCTTCGGGGGGTGAGGATCCTCGGGCCCCATGACGCCGTTCGCATCGGGGAACGCCATCACCCTGCTCGAGACAGGAGCGGAGTATTTTCCCGCCCTGGAGGCGGCCATCGCGCAGGCCCGGCGGGAGATTCACCTCGAGACCTACATCTTCGCGGACGATCCCACGGGCCGGCGGATCGCCGCCGCGCTGGCGGCGGCCGCGCGGCGCGGCGTACGGGTGCGCGTGCTCGTGGATGGCTTTGGTGCGCGCAATCTCGTTCCACCCCTGCGGGACATCCTGGAGCCGGCGGGCGTCCATGTCCTCGTGTTCCGGCCCGAGTTGTCGCGGTTCCGGCTGCGTCGTCACCGCCTGCGGCGGATGCACCGCAAGCTGGTCGTGATCGACGGTGAAACCGGTTTCTGCGGGGGTATCAACATTCTCGATGACCTCGACGGGGAGGGCCATGGCTTTCCCCGCTTCGACTATGCGGTGCGGTTCGCCGGCCCGATCGTCGCCGATGCCCATGCAGCCGTGGGCCGGTTGTGGTGGCTCGTGCGCTGGACGACCCTCGGGGCGAGGCGGGAGCGGGCCGAGCCTCTGGTCGTCCCGCAGGCGGCGCCCGGCCCGGGCGTTCGGGCCGTTTTCCTCACCCGGGACAATCTCCGCAACCGGCGTTCCATCGAACAGGCCTATCTCGAAATGATCGAGGGGGCCCGCCGGGAAATCTTCATCGCCCACGCCTACTTCCTTCCCGGGCGCCGGTTCCGGACGGCGTTGCAGGAGGCCGTCCGTCGCGGCGTGACGGTTCGCGTGCTGCTCCAGGGCCGCCGGGAGTACGCCTTCGTCCAGCATGCGATGCGGGCCCTCTATCCTTCGCTGCTCGCGGCGGGGATCGAACTGCACGAGTACGGACGCGCCTATCTCCATGCCAAGGTTGCCGTGGTGGATGGGGTCCGGGCCACTGTCGGTTCTTCTAACATCGACCCGTTCAGCCTCCTGCTCTCCCGCGAGGCCAACGTCTTCATCCACGACGCAGGACTCGCGGGGTTGCTCAGGCAGGGGCTCGAGCGCGCCCTCCGGTCCGGGGCGGTGCGAATAGGCCAGGCGGACCTTGCGAGGCAGTCCTGGCTGGAGAAACTGAAGTGGCGGGCGGCCCTGGCACTGGGACGCGTGCTCATCGGGCTGACGGGTTACGCGACGCGCGATGATCTCTAGAGGCAGCGCGGTGCCCTGGCCCGGCCTGCCCGCACACTCTCTGGGCATGACGCTTGCATCAATGCCTCCCGGCGGTCGCGTTCTCCACGCGGACGGGTTCGGGCACGGCGCTGCCGTCTCACCGGGTTCGCCGATCTCTCCTGCTGGTCTGCTGTTCTCCCTTCGTCGCGGAGGTTACCCATGTCCCTCGAATTCCCCAAGATCCTCCCGGCTGGCGCAGTCATCCTCGCACTGGCACTGGCCGGTTGCGGGTCCGACGACCAGGCGCCGAAGTTCGTGGAATCGGCGAAGGCCTTCATGGCCAGGAAGGACTATCCCTCGGCGTTGATCCAGCTCCGCAACGCCGCGCAGGAACAGCCGGAGAATGCCGAGATCCGGTTCCTTCTCGGCACTGCCCTGAGGCAGACCCCGGAACTGGCGCAGGCAGAGGCGGAACTGCGCAAGGCCCGTTCGCTGGGGTACCCCGCCGATGCGATCGCCAGCCCGCTGATCGGTGTGCTCCTGGAGACCGGCCAGTTCGCCAAGGCCCTGGAGGAGATCGAGACCCTCGCGCCCGGCATGCCCGCGCGCAAGGCCGAGTTCGCGGCGCTCAGGGGAGACGCGCTCGCCGGTCTCGGGCGACGGGATGACGCGGCCGCAGCCTACGCGGCCGCCCTCGAGGCCGAACCGCGCAATGTCGTGGCCGGGATCGGACAGGCCGGTCTGGCGCTGGCTGCCGGTGATCTCCCCGGGGCCGAATCCCGGGTGGATTCCGTTCTGGCCGCAGCGCCCGATACCGTGCAGGCCCTCATCATGAAGGCGGGGCTGGAGATGCGGCGAGGACGAACCGCCGAGGCGGCTGCGGCCTACGAAAAGGCCCTGCTGCTGCGGCCGGATGACGTGCGTGCGACCTCGGGTCTCGTGCCGATCCTGCTTTCACAGGGCAAGATCGACGCGGCGGCCACCCGCGTCGCCTCGCTCGCGAAACGCTGGCCGTCGGCGCCGGCTGGCCACTATCTCGACTCGCTCGTGGCCTATGCCCGCGGCGACAGGGCGCATGCGCGGGACTCGATCCTGCTGGTTCTGAAGGTGCTGCCCGATGATCTCCGCGCGCTGCTGCTCGGAGGCAGCATCGAGCATGACCTCGGCAACTATGCCACCGCCGAGCAGATGTTGAAGCGGGTGGTCGCCGCCTCGCCGTCCGACATCCAGTCGCGCCGGTTGCTGGCGTCCACTCTGGTCCGGACCGGGCAGGGGGCCAGGGCCCGGGAGGTCCTCGAGCCGTTGCTGAAGTCCGGAACCGCCGATGCGACCGTGCTTCTGCTCGCAGGGGAGGTGGAGGAGCAGGCGGGCGATTATCGGAAGGCCCTGTCCCACTTCGAACGGGCGCTCGCGCTCGAGGCCGGACTCTTCGAGGCGAGCATCGGCGCGGCGAGGGTACGGCTGCGCGCGGGCGATGCCGAACGGGCTGTGGCCGACCTCGAAGCCGTCGCCCGTGCGGACGCCAAGCGGGCCGGGGCAGACCTTCTGCTCGTGGACTGGTTCCTGGCGCGCGGGCAGGTGGATCGCGCGCAGTCCGCCGCCGAGGCACTGGTCCGCAAGCTGCCGGACGACCCGCGATCCCACCACACCTTCGGGCTTGTCCGGCTCGCGCGCAAGGACGCCGCCGGCGCCCGTGCGGCCTTCGACAAGGCGATCTCCCTTGCTCCCCGGTTCCTCCCGGCAGCTCGCAGTCTCGCCGCGCTGGACGTGGGCGAGGGCAAGACCGACGCGGCGCAGGAACGCTACCGCGCCATGCTTGCGCAGGATCCACGACAGCCCGAGACTGCCCTGCTGCTCACGGGACTGTTGCGGACCAGGGGAGCCCCCGCGGAACAGGTGCTGAAGGTGCTGGACCAGGCCATCGCCGACAACGCGACATCCGGCCCCCTGAGGCTCGCGAAGATCGATTACCTCATGACCCTGGGTGACCAGAGGGCGGCACTCGATGCCGCCGTGGCGGCACGGACCGCGCTCCCGGAAGACCCCACGGTGATCTTCGCCCTGGCGCGCATGCAGCAGCTTGGCGGCGATCCAGCCGCCGCCGCCGACACCTATGGCAAGCTGGCCAGCCTGGAACCTCGTTCTCCAGTCCCGTTCATGGGGCTCGCCGAGGCGCGCAGCGCCCAGAAGAACTGGACCGAAGCCCGTGACGCCCTTCTCAAGGCCCTCGAGATCAAGCCGGATCTGGTCCCGGCGCGTGTGGCGCTCGTGGATATGGGCATCCGTTCCGGTGAGCATGCACGGGCCCGGGCGGATGCCCAGACCCTGCAACGCCTGGTGCCGGGATCCGGCGCGGGTTATCTGGCCGAGGCACGGGTGCTGGCCGCCACGGCGGACCTGGCGGGCAGCGAGCGCATCCTGCGGCAGGGGTTCGTGAAGACGGCCGACCTGGCCATGGCGGGCGCCCTCTATGGAAACCTTCTCGCGCAAGGGCGGGCGGCCGATGCGGACCGCGAGGCCTCGGAACTGCTGGCGAAGCATCCGGGAGACCTGCGCATCCTCCTTCCGGCCGGAGATGCGCGTCTCGCCCGCAAGGAGTACCGGGACGCCGAGACGTGGTACCGGCTCGCCGTCAAGGCCCGGCCCGATGACCCCACGGCACTCAACAATCTGGCCTGGGTTCTCGGCAAGCTGGGGGAGTCGTCGGCGCTCGAAGTGGGCCGGCGCGCGCTGGAGAAGTCCCCGCGCAGCGCCGCCCTGCTGGATACCGTCGGCACGCTCAACGTGCAGTTCGGGAAGATCGATGAGGGCGTCCGCCAGCTCGAGACTGCGGTGGCCCAGGCGCCGGGGGCGGCCTCCATCCGGATCAATCTGGCGCGGGCGCTGGTCAAGGCCGGCAGGAAGGACGAGGCCCGTCAGCAACTCGAGGAAGCGCTCCGGCACGGCTCCGGCGAGACCCTGTCCCGCGAGGTGGCCGAGGTGCGCGCGACGCTCTGACCAGGCCGGGCCAGGCCAGGCGGGGCAGGGCCGTGCGGGTGCCGTTCAGGCAACCCGCATGCCGCCGTCCGGCGTCCGGGCGATGGTCCCGGCGCGCGCGAGGTCGTCCACCACGGTCTGCGCATGGGCCCCGGCGCCGAGACCGAAGTAGGCGCTGTCGTACTCCGCGAACAGCGGAACCTCCCGGAACATCCGCAGGACCTCCTCCACGGTCATGGTGCCGCGCTCGAGCAGCGTGTAGACGAACATGACCCGGATCACATTCCGGGCGACCCGCCGCTCGTCCTGCTCGAAGGCTGCGATGCGTGACAGACACGCCTCGACCGCCTCGTCCGGATCGCCAAAGGGGACACCGTGTCCCGGAATCACGACGCTCGGACGCAGGGCGCGAAAGGCGAGCAGCGTGTCGCGGGCCGCGGCCAGCCGGTCCTTCCAGCCGTCCCCGGGAAGCACCACGCCGAAGCTTCGGTGCCAGAGGGCGTCTCCCGAGATGAGTATCCGTTCGGCCGGACACCAGAAGGCCAGCGCCGCCATGTCGTGCCCCGGGGCGGCAAGGATCTCCCACTCGTGGGAGCCCATCTCCAGCGGGTCGCCGGGTTCGAGGACCGTGTCGAAGTCGAAGCGCTCCGCTGTCTGCCCCGCGTAGTCCAGCCAGAGGGCGCGTCCGTCCCAGGCACGCACGCTGTCGGCCTCGCCGGCCGGTATGGCGACGGAACAGCCGAAGTGGCGGCGCACGGCAGCGCAGCCGCCCATGTGGTCCGAGTGACAGTGGGTGAGCACCAGCCGGTGCAGGGGCCGTGAACCGAGTGTGCCGGACACCCGCTCGAGGGTGACGCTCACCCCCGAGACATGGCCGGCGTCCACGAGGACGTTGCCGGCGGGGCCGCTCAGCACGACGTGGTTCGCGTTGAGCCAGTCCCGGACGATGACTTCGATGCCCGCTGGCCACGCGGCGACGCTTTCCGCCTCCCGGACCATGCGGTCAGCGATCCCGGAGGGATTCCAGCCCTGCCCAGTCGAACACGATGCCGTGCCCGGGGCGGTCCGGTGCCACGGCGAAGCCGTCCTGGATGCGCAGGGGGTCGGCGATGAAACGGTCCAGGCCAAAGCCGTGGGCCTCGAGCCAGGCCCGGTTGGGGCAGGCGGCCAGCAGATGCACGGTGATGTCGTGGGCACCGTGGGAGGTCACGGGCAGATTGAAGCTCTCGGCAAGACGGGCAACCTTCATGAAGACGGTGATGCCGCCGCAATTGGTGACGTCGGGTTCGGGGAAGGTCACGCCGCCGGCTTGGATCATCTGCTGGAACTCGTAGAGCGTGTGCAGGTTCTCGCCCGTCGCCACCGGCAACCCGCCTTCCCGAACGATCCGCACGTGGCCGCCCACGTCGTCGGGAATGGTGGGTTCCTCCAGCCAGACCGGATGGAACGGCTGGAATGCGCGGGCGGCGCGGATGGCCTCATCGGCGCTCCAGCGCATGTTCGCATCCACCATGAGGGGGAAGTCGTCGCCGAGGTGGGCCCGCATGGCCCCGACCCGGGCCACGTCCTCGGAGAGACGCGGGCGACCGACCTTCATCTTGATGGCCCGGAAACCTTTTGCCAGGTTGCCGTCGGTCTGGGCCAGCAGTTTCTCGAGCGGGAACCACAGGTCGATACCGCCCGCGTAGCACGGGACCTTCGCGTCGAAGCCCCCCAGAAGCGTCCACAGGGGCACCTGGAGGCGCTTTGCCTTCAGGTCCCAGAGCGCGATGTCGACGGCGGAGATGGCAAGGCTCGCCGCGCCACCCCGGCCGCCGTAGTGGCTGGCCCACCACATGCGGCTCCAGAGAGCCTCGATCAGTTCGGGGCGTTGTCCCAGCAGCACGGGACGGAGGTCGTGCTCGATGCCGTGCCGTGCCGCGCGGCCGTTGGCACCCACGGTGAACGTGTAGCCCACGCCTTCGGCACCCTCGCTGTCCCGGATGCGGGTCGTCACGAGTTCGAAGTGGGTCATTTCGCCGTGGGTGCTGTCCGACAGTGTGACGGGCAGGGGAATCAGGTAGTGGTCGGCCTGGACGGTACTGATGGTATTCATGGCGGAGCATCTCCGTGGTGACTCGGCGGGTCGTGCGGCGCGGCCCGTGAGCGTGCCGCGCGAGGGGGCGAGGGGTGCGGGCGGTCAGCGACCTCCGGAGACATCGAGAATCGCCCCGTGCGTGAAGGATGCGGCTGGCGACAGCAGCCAGAGCACCGCCTCGGCGATCTCCTGCGGGTCGCCGACCCGGCCAAGGGGGGTGTTCGCCGCGATCCGCGTCACCAGTTCCTCGCCGCCGATCGGGTCGAGGATGTCCGTGCGGGTCGTGCCCGGTCGAACGCAGTTCACGCGGATGCCCTCGTGGCCGACTTCCCGCGCCAGCGCAACCGTGAAGCTGTCGACCGCGCCTTTCGAGGACGAGTAGGCAATCATGCCCGGCATTCCGCCATAACGGGCGGCGATCGAGCCCACATTGACGATGGCTCCCCCGGTGCCCCCGTGCTTGCGCGCCATGCGCCGCACGGCGGCACCGCAGCACCAGAACAGGCTCGCCACGTTCACGTCGAACACCCGGGCGAGCCCAGCCTCGGTCATGTCTTCCACCGCCACCAGGGGCCCGGTGATCCCCGCGTTGTTGACCAGCGCTGCCAGCGTTCCGAGTTCCCGGTCCGAAGTCTCGAACAACCGCTCGGTGTCCGCACGGTTTGCCACGTCGGCCTGCACGGCGATGGCCTCGCCGCCCGCCGCAACGATGTCCGCCACGAGTGTCTCCGCGGCTCCGCGGTTGCGGGCGTAGTTCACGCACACGGAGAACCCGCGACGGGCTCCCAGGCGGGCGATGGCCGCCCCGATGCCACGACCCGCTCCCGTCACCAGCAGGACCGGGTTCATCGTGGCAACCGGCTCACTTGGGCGCTCCCGCCGGGGGCGGCGTCGCACCGGCCGCGTCCGCAGGCGCCGGCGCGGGGGGCGTGGCCGAGACGCCGGGCAGCAGGGTGGGCTCGGCCACCGTTCGCACGCCGTTCACGAAGTAACTGGTCTCGCCGAAACAGGAGGTGGGGATGCCCAGGTGTTGCGAATAGTCGAGGGCAACCCGCTGCCCCAGGGAGGCGTTGAGCCGGCGGGCGACCTCTTCGCTGCGGACGGAGAACTGGAACTTCTCGGCCACGGTGCCGGGCATGGTCACGAGCGCGAGTTCTCCCTCCCAGGTCTTGCAGAGCCAGCCGCGCAGGGAGAGTTTCTGTACGTAGCCTGCGCGTTCGCCGCGCGAGTAGCTCCAGGTCAGAACGAACCAGCAATAGGCCGCGAAGAGCAGCGCTGGAACGAGCAGGAGCCAGAGGAGCCACTTCCATTTGCGTGATCTGCCGGGGGTTTGCATGGGAGGCGTACCAATCAGTCCAGAATGGGAATCCACTATTTCACCCTCTCCGGCCGGGGCTGTCCAGCGCAGCAGGAATGCCGCGCCGATTGCGCGTCCGGGGATGCACGCTGCACCCTCCTTTTGGCATGCAAACTGCTCGAGTTCCGATCGTCGCCCGTGCAGGATCGCGGGCCTTCGCCGCCGAGGTTGCCATGTCCGTAGTCGTTCTGCTGGGGAAACTCCTCGATTTCCTTCGCTCGGCCAGTCGGCCGGCTCCGGTTCCGGCCCGGGCGCGAGCGCGGGCACCGATGCCGGTTCGCGGCCGTTCCCGACGCCGCACGTGAGCCGTCGTCACCCCCGCTCCGGAATCCCTCGCCGAGGGCGCCCGGAGCAGTCTCTCCGTCAATCGCCTCCCAGTTACATCCGTTGATGCCCCTCCTTCTCTTTGTCGTCACCATCGGCGGATTCCTGCTCGCGATCGGATACTTTGCCTACACGAGCATCCGCTCCGGGGAATTGATCGCCCGGTGTGCCATCCCCGGGGAGTCCGTCTTCGATCTCGAACCTGCCCTGAGTCCCGTCAAGGTCGCGGCCTATCTGGGTCCTGCCCTCGGCCCCCGAAGTCCCGTCCACCTGGAAATCGAACGCGAAGGCAGCGTTCTCTGGGTGGGCGACGTGTTCGCCGAGCAGGCGCGGGGTCTTCTGGATGACGCAGTCCAGGTGCACCGCTTCGTGGTCGACACACCAGGCCGCTACAGGCTTCGGGGGGTGAGCGCCAGCCGCGACAACCCCCGCGGCGGCGGCATGGCCGCGATCCACGTGTATGGTCGTGCGCCCCAGCCCAGCGGGCTCGTCTACGCTCTGGCGGGCGTCATGCTGGCCGGCGGGTTCGTGAGCCTGCTCTTCGTGCTCGCCTGATCAGTCTGGGTTCCGGAGCCCTGCTCCGGGCTGCACGCCTAGGGACGGGACCAACCGGCCACGCGCCAGCGTCAGCCTCGACCGGGTCGGCCGCGCGTTATCGGATTCCGGCGTGCACGGGACAGGCCCTTCAGCCGGGGCCGGTGTTAAGCTCGGGTCGTTGGTACCGTGCGGGAGCAAGGCGGCGTTTCAGGGCCGATGCCCCCTTGGTATTCCTGCCCCTGCCCCCAGGTTCCCCGGATGAATCCCCACGCATCTGTCTCAGCCCCCGCCGCCCCCGTGACCCTTCCGGGCCAGCCTGCCGCTGCCCGGGGCGACTGGCGCGCCGTCCGCCTGCTGCTCCCGTACCTGATGGAGTTCAAGGGCCGGGTCGCCCTGGCCCTTTCATTCCTGGTGGTGGCGAAACTGGCGAACCTCGGCGTACCCCTGGTCATGAAGGAGATCGTCGACGCCCTGGATTCCAGCACTGCCGCGCTCGTCCTGCCCGTGGCGCTCCTGCTCACCTACGGCGCGTTGCGGCTGTCGACGACGCTGTTCGCCGAGTTGCGCGACATCGTTTTCGTCCGCGTTTCCAAACGCGCCATCCGGCGGGTTGCGCTGGAGGTCTTCCGGCACCTGCACACCCTCAGCCTGCGCTTCCATCTGGAGCGCCAGACCGGTGGCGTGTCACGGGATATCGAACGCGGGACCCGGGGTATTTCCAGCCTGCTGTCCTACCTCCTGTTCTCCATCCTGCCGGTGATTCTCGAGTTCAGCCTGGTGGCGGCGGTTCTGCTGGCGAAGTTCGACTGGCGCTTCACGGCGGTGACCTTCACGGCGGTGGTGGTGTATCTGGTCTTCACCATCTCGGTCACGGAATGGCGCATGGAGATCCGCCGGCGCGCCAACGAACTCGACTCGCGGGCCAGCAGCCGCGCGGTGGACAGCCTGCTCAACTACGAGACGGTGAAGTACTTCAACAACGAGGACTTCGAGGCGCAGCGCTACGACGACCAGCTGCGGCAGTACGAGGCTGCCGAGGTCCGCAACGAGGCCTCCCTCGGGCTGCTCAACATCGGTCAGAGTTTCATCATCGCGGTGGCCGTGACGGCGCTGATGCTGCTCGCTGGCCAGGGCGTGGTGGCACGCACGCTCACCCTCGGCGATCTCGTGCTGGTCAACGGGCTCCTGATCCAGCTGTACATTCCGCTCAATTTCCTCGGAGTCGTGTACCGCGAGATCAAGCAGGCGCTGACCGACACGGACCGCATGTTCCGGCTGCTCGGCGAGAACCGGGAAGTGGCCGACCGCGCGAATGCTCAGCCGCTCAAGCTGGGCGGGGCGCGGGTGGTGTTCGACGACGTGCATTTCAGCTACGAGGCCAACCGCTCGATCCTGCATGGGGTCAGTTTCGAGATTCCCGCAGGGCACAAGGTCGCGGTGGTGGGCGCAAGCGGTTCCGGCAAGTCGACGCTCGCGCGCCTTCTCTACCGCTTCTACGATGTGCAGCAGGGCCGCGTGCTGATCGACGGCCAGGACATCCGCGAGACCACCCAGAAGAGCGTGCGGGCAGCGATCGGGATCGTCCCGCAGGATACGGTGCTCTTCAACGACACGATCTTCTACAACATTGCCTACGGCCAGCCCCTCGCCTCCCGCGAGGAGGTCATCGAGGCGGCCCGGGCTGCCCATATCCACGATTTCATCGCGGGCCTGCCGGAGGGGTACGAGACGCGCGTCGGGGAGCGGGGGCTCAAGCTTTCAGGAGGGGAGAAGCAGCGCGTGGCGATCGCGCGCGCGATCCTCAAGAATCCGCCGATCATGATCTTCGACGAGGCGACCTCGGCGCTGGATTCCCGTTCCGAGAAGGCCATCCAGGAGGAACTCGTGCGGATCGCAGCCGATCGCACCACCCTCGTGATCGCCCACCGTCTCTCGACCATCGTCGATGCCGATCAGATTCTCGTCATGGATGATGGCCGTATCGTGGAGCGTGGCACCCACCGCACCCTGCTGGAGGCCGATGGTTCCTATGCCCAGATGTGGGCGTTGCAGCAGCAGGAGGAGGCGGCGGCCGGGTAACCGGCGGATGGCGTCCTCCCACGCCCGCAGCCTGATCGGAGTGCAGCGATTGCACGGGCAGGCCCGCTCGCCTGCTGGTGCCCCTTTAGGCCGAAAGGCGGGTGATCCGGGGTCGGCACCCCGGCAAGACCCCACCGCGAGGAGGGCATCGACATTGCTTGCGGTTACGCTCGCACAGGCGGCGGGACCGTTGGTCCGGATTGCGGGTCGTCGCGGGGACCGGCGATTCGGCCGAGGCGGGGCCCCCAGGGGTGGGCGCCGGGGCGCTGTCCTGCGAAGCCTTGTTGAAACCCTGTGCTTAGTGACTGATTTTTGATATGTTCCGCTCCATGATAGTGCGGGCGGCCGGAGGTGGCGGTTCTCAAGGCGAAGTGGGCCCGGGCCGTTACCGGAGACTGAAGGGATTGCGGTGCCAGCGTGTGCGCCGGTCCTCGGGAATCAAGGAAAACTGCATGCGAAAGTCACTGATCTTTCTGGCATGGGCTCTGATGGCGACCGGAGTGCAGGCGGCCACCGTGCGCGACGGCACGGCGGCGCCGCCCCGTCTGGAATCGAACGCGGCGATCGTGATCGATCAGGAACAGGGGGCGGCCCTGTTCTCGAAGAACCCCGAGGCCGTGATGCCGATCGCCTCGATCACGAAGCTCATGACGGCCATCGTGGTCCTCGATGCCCGGTTGCCGCTCGACGAGGAACTCGAGGTGACCTACGAGGACCTCGACTTCATCAAGGGCACACGGTCCCGTCTTGGGACCGGTACGGTCCTGACGCGGGGGGAGATGCTCAAGCTGGCCCTGATGGCCTCGGAGAACCGCGCCGCGTCTGCGCTCGGGCGGCACTATCCCGGCGGGTTCCCTGCGTTCGTGGCTGCGATGAACCGCAAGGCACGGGAACTCGGGATGCGCGACACGCGGTTCGTCGATTCCACCGGGTTGAACCCGGATAACGTTTCCACGGCGCAGGACCTGGTCCGCCTCGTGGAGGCCGGCCTGAAGCATCCCCTGATCCGCGAATTCACCACCTCGGAATCCCACTTCGTCGCGCTGGATAACGGGGCCAGGAATCGTGTCCTGACCTTCAACAACTCGAACGGGCTCGTCAGGGCGGGCAACTGGGACATCGGCCTGTCGAAGACCGGCTACATCTCTGAAGCGGGCCGCTGTCTCGTGATGCAGGCTCAGATTGCCACCAAGCCCGTCATCATCGTGCTGCTGGATTCCTGGGGCAAGATCTCGCGGATGGCGGATGCCAACCGGATCAAGCACTGGATCGAAGGGGAAATGGGCGTTCGCCCCCCCCAGGTGATCCGGGTGCGCGCCAGCCACGGAACCAACGCTCGGGCTTCGCGGTACATCCGGACCCGTCACGACGGCAGGCGCCCGAACACCCGCCGAATCTGATCATGCGCCGGCCGGGACCGATCCGGCCGGCGTCTTCGCGCTCCCCGTCTTCAGTCGTTGATCGCGATCCACGCAACCCCGTAGGCCCTGAGCGCGAGCCCGCCATCCTCTAGGGGCCGGTAGCGCGCCTGGAACCGGGACGGTTGCGTGACCGCCAGGTCGAAGCTGCCCTCGTCCAGGATCCCCGAGAACGCCGCGCGGCCCCCGAGCCCGGTCAGGGAGATCTTCCGCGTCCGGGATGTGAGGTTCCCGAGCCACACGAGCGTTGCCCCCTTGACCTTGACTGCGAGGACCGTCACTGCCGCCGGGTCGGACGAGTCCGCCGTGACGAGGCGGGCGCCTGACGCCCGGGCCAGGCTGGTGATCACGTGATAGGCCGGATACACGCAGGCGCTGGAGCCATCGAATCCCGGTTGCGGGGTATCGGCAGCCCGGTGAATGAATCCCAGGGGACCGGTGGGCGCGCCCAGCGTGATGGCCTCGACGCCCGAACGGGTGAGGGTGGCCACGTAGCCGAGAAACCACGCCGCGCCGAAGAGCCCGCGCATCCGCGGATCCATGCGGGGCAGGCAGACCCGGGTGTTGTCCGGGTTCGGGGTCACGGTGGCGCCATGCGGGTTGTCGCGGCACCCGATGGCACTCGGGCCTATCCGGTGCGGCGTCTTGCCGATGAAGGCCCTGGCGGACGCGATCTGGTGCGGCAGGGCCTCGAGGGTCTCCATCACCGAACGATCATCGGCCGCGTGCACGATCGGGCAAGTCGTGTTGGTGACGAAATCGAGCAGCTCCGCCGGGGGGCGTTTCCGGTTGAGTTCCGTGAAGAAGGAGAACATGCCGCCGCCCAGGGCGATGCCGGGAAAGGCCGCCCGTGCCGCAGCGTAAAGCGCATCGAGAGGGGGCGCAGGCGGCCGGTCACCTCCCGGGAGGACCGACTTGAGGTCGCCGACAGGGCATACCGCGATGGCGTCCAGCCTGAGACCCGCCTGGGTGACGAGCGCAGCCACACCCGTCAGTTCCTCGGCGAAGCGGTCGGTGCTCGCGACCACGATCTCCAGCGCCGCCCTGGCACCCGTCTGGTCGCACAGGAAGCGCAGGCCGTAGAGTTCCGCCAGCCCGTGCCCGGCGCGGGGGTCGTGCTGCCCCACCAGGATCTTCGGCGCCGCCGCCCTGAGGAGCGGCAGAGTCTTCACCGCGTGGTCGATTTCCTCCGCGGGCAGGCCAAGTCCGACCGGTGGCATTCCCCTCCGGGTCGGCGCTCCCAGCCGGACCTCGACGGCGGCGTCTCCGGACTGGCGTGGCAGTTTCGGGATGGTTCCGGACAGGGTCACCCGGATCGACTGGCGGACCGCTTCGCCAGCCTTCAGCACATAGGGCCAGGGGAGGGCGAGGGGGCGAACGTAGGTCTTGAAGCTCGCGTCGGTCCAGTTGCGGTGGTCTTCCATCTCCCAGGTGTCGCCCTCCATCCGGACGGTCGCCTTCACGCCCGGCAGGAACTCGTGGGTCAGTGCACGGATGTTGAGGAACGGCTGGATCGGGTTCACCAGTTTCGGGAAGACGGACTTCTCGATCGTGCCGTCCACGTGCTCGACTTCGACCTTGTTGCCCACCACGCCCTGGAGCGGATGCAGGATGACGAATCCCGTGCGGGCCGTCAGGAAGTCGGTTTCCGGCACCGCCGTGCCGGTGAATTCGAGATTTCCGGCCTGGTCGCCCGTGATGGTGACGTCGAAGTCGATCGCCTGCGGTCCGTCCGCGCAGCGCGCGTGGTAGGAGACCGAAAAGCTGCTCGCCCGCTGCTCGACGTGGAGGTTGCTGATTTCCGGCACGTAGGTGCCCCAGTTGCGGTCGCGCACCAGGAAGGACACCGCGCGCAGGACCTCCACGCCGTTGACCTTGAGATAGCGCACCTGCCCGTTGTCGAGTTCGAGTTCCGCCGGTCCGGCCCGAAGGATGCGGCCGGGGACGTCGGGCTGGGTGGTACCCACTCGCTTGATTTCCCGGGAAAAGGGGCTGTCTGCCATGGTCATGGTCTCCTCTGCGCAGGTTGGTGAGATAGGGGTCGCCGCCCCCGGTTCAGGTGGAGATCACCCGGTCCGTGGCGGAATCGATGAGGACGGTGCGGTTCATGTCGATCGCGAGCTCGAGCCGCTCGCCGCGGCGCGGCACATCGTGAGCCTGGAGTTCGGCAACGGTCTCGACGCCACCGAGGCGGACCGTCGCATAGGTACGGGAGCCCGTGGGTTGCAGGAGGTCCACCACCGCCTCGAGGGACGCGAGGCCGGGACGGTGGTCCCGCCCGGCGCGGCTGATGTGTTCCGGCCGCACGCCGAGGATCAGCGGCTTGCCCTGCCAGGTTCCCATCCCGACTGCCCGGTCTGCCGGCAGGGCCAGTGTCATGCCTCCCTCCAGGCGCACGTTCACCGTGGTGCCGTTGACCGCGATCGTGGCCGGCAGGAAATTCATGGGGGGCGACCCGAGGAACCCGGCAACGTACTTCGTGGCCGGTCGTTCGTAGAGGTCGAGCGGGGCGCCCTGCTGCTCGATCCGCCCCTCCCGCAGCAGCACGATCCGGTCGGCCATGGTCATGGCCTCGATCTGGTCGTGGGTCACGTAGATCATGGTCTTGCCGAGTTCCTGGTGCAGCCGCTTGATCTCGCCCCGCATCTCGTCCCGCAGCTGCGCGTCCAGGTTGGAGAGGGGCTCGTCGAACAGGTAGAGACGGGCATTTCGCACGATGGCCCGCCCGATCGCGACGCGCTGCAACTGGCCGCCCGACAGCTGTCGCGGATAGCGATCGAGCAGGTGCCCGATCCCCAGCATGGTCGCGGCGCGCTGGATCTTGCCGTCGATTTCCGCCTGGGGCGTGCGCCGGGCGCGCAGGCCGAAGGAGATGTTGTCGGCGACCGACATGTGCGGGTAGAGGGCGTAGTTCTGAAACACCATGGCGATGTCCCGGTCCCGCGGAGGCAGGTCGTTCACCCGCTGCCCGCCGATCTCGATGCTGCCCTCGTCGGCCAGTTCCAGCCCGGCGATCGTGCGCAGGAGCGTGCTCTTGCCGCAGCCCGACTGCCCCACCAGCACGGTGAACTCACCCGACGGAATGTCGAGGTCGATGCCCTTCACCACGTGCAGCGGGCCGTAGTACTTTTGCAATGCGGTGATCCTCAGGTCGGACATGGGGGCGGGTCGGGGAAACGGGGTTGGAGGCTCCAGGGTTCGGAACGGCGGACACTATCCCTTCACGGCGCCCAGCGAGATGCCGCGCACCAGGTACCGCTGCATGAACCCGACGACGATGAAGATGGGGAGCGTGCCCAGCACGGACATCGCGGAGATCTTGCCCCAGAAGTTGGACTGGCCGCCAAAGTAGTGGGTGACCTGGACCGTGTAGGTGGTGACCTCCGTGCGGGTGAGCACCAGCGCGAAGATGAAGTCGTTCCAGGCGAACACGAAGGTGAAGATGGCGGTGGCGAACAGACCGGCCCGGCACAGGGGAAAGACCACCTTCCACAGCACCTGCCAGCGGGTGCAGCCGTCCACCAGGGCGGATTCCTCGAGCGCGAGCGGGATGTCGAGGATGTACCCGCGCATCATCCAGATGACGTAGGGCAGGTTGAAGGCCGTGTACAGCAGGATCAGGCCGAGGTAGGAGTCGATCAGACCCATCCAGACATACAGCAGGAAGATCGGAAACACCACCGCGATGGGCGGCACCATCCGTTGGGAGATGATCCAGTTGGCGAGGTGCTCGCCGCCCGTGCGGAACCGGGCGAGGCTGTAGGCGCAGAGCGTGCCGAGGAACATGGCCAGCACCGTGCTGCACGTGGCCACCACGAGGCTGTTCCAGACGGTGGTGGCATCGCCGTCCTTGAACAGGACGGCGTAGTTGTTCCACTGCAGCGACGCTGGCCACCACACGGGCGGAAAGGCGTAGATCTCGTCCGCGGTCTTGAACGAGATCATGAACAGCCAGTAGATGGGGAACAGGAACAGCACCGTGAGCACCACGGCGGCGGCATACCGCAGGGCGAGGCGGGTCGGGGCCCGGCTTCGGGGGCTCATCGCGACAGCTCCACGCGCCTGAGCGCAGCCATGACCACCACGGACAGCAGCACGATGATCAGCAGCGCGACCGCGGCGGTGTAGCTCGTCTCGAACTGCTGGAAGCCCTTCACGTAGGTGAAGATGGAGACCGTCTCGGTCTGTGTCCCCGGGCCTCCCTTCGTGAGCGCCCAGACGATGTCGAACAGGCGGAAAAGGTCCAGGCCGCGAATCAGGATGGCGACGGCCATCACCGGCCAGATTGCAGGCAGCACGATCCGGAAGAAGGTCCTCCAGTAGCCCGCGCCGTCGATGGCCGCGGCCTCGAGTTGCGATTTGTCCACGCCGGACAGGGCGGCGAGGAGCAGCAGGAACATGAAGGGCGTCCACTGCCAGATTTCCGCGATGAGGATCGCCGGGTAGACGAGATTCGGCTTGATCGTCCAGAGCAGGGTCACCTCGTGGCCGGCGATCCACCCCAGCACCTGGTTGATGGGCCCGAACCGGTTGTCGAACATGAGGGACCAGGTGGCGCCTGAGACGATGGGGGAAACCACCACGGGCAGCACCAGAAGGGCCACGAAGATCTGCCGGCCCGGCAGGCGGTCGATGAACAGTTGCGCCATCGCCAGGCCGAGCAGGAGTTCGGCGGGCAGCGCGATGGCGGTGAACACGACGGTGTGCAGCAGCGATTGCCACAGGCGCGTGTCGTCGGCCAGGAGCCGGAAATTGAGCAGTCCCTGGAAGCTCGTGTCATTGTCCGTCATGGTGATGCCCTGAAAGCTCACCATGAGCATGTAGACCAGCGGGAACACGCCGATCAGGAGCATCACGAAGATCGACGGCGCGACGAGCGAGATGCGGAAGGTCCGGTCCTGGTGTCGGACGGCAGCAGCCACGGCGATGAGCCTCGGAGGGTGTCCGCCGGCCGATCCCGGGACCGGCTGGCGGCATTCATGGACCGGGCGCTCCGCGGTGTCAGTCCACCGCGAGGCGCCCGCCGGTGACAGCAGGGATTACTTCGGGTAGGCCCCGCCCTTGGCTGCCCAGGCGCCGTAGACCGCCTTCTGCTTGTCCACGCCCACGCGCTGCGTCACGCTGTCCCATTCCCTGGCCACATCGTCGAGGATCTTCTTCGGGTCCTCGCCGGCCCAGAGACGGCTGATGCCCTGGCGCAGCGCTTCCTCGTACTTGTCGGTCTGGATGAGGGACAGGTCCAGCAGCCCCGACTCCGAGCCCGCCTTGAGGGCTGCGAGGTAGTCCTTCGCGTCAGGCCACTTCGCGAGGTACTCCTTGCTGGTGAAGTGCGACTGGCGGAAGGGGTCCCGCAGGGCGTAGGGCAGTTGCACCCGCTTGAGGGAGGTTTCCTCGCTGTTCAGCCACTGGATGAACAGGTACGCGGCTTCCTTCTGCTTGCTGGTGGAGGCGACCGACAGGGCGAACCCGGCTGCAAGCTGGGGGTGCCCGCCCGGCGGCGTTGCGTAACCCACCTTGCCCGCCACCGTGGACTTCGGCACCCAGTCCAGAGCCTTCTCGTTCGCGAGGTAGCCCGCCGCGAAGCGTCCGTAGGGCGGCCAGGAGATGGTCATCGCGCTCTCGCCCTTCAGGAAGGTGGCGAGGTTTTCCACGAAGCCGAACTTTTCCACGCCCGGGGGCATGAACCGGTTCTCGTTGCGCATCTCCGTGAGCACCCTCACCCCCACGTCGCTGTTCACCGTGGCCTTCATCGTGCCGCCATCGAAGAACTTGCCGCCCTCCACCCGGAAGCGCTCCTGAAACATGTACTGGGCGTAGGGTGCGTCGCGGAAGAAGGCGGCTCCGTAGGTGCCCTTGTCCTTCAGCTTCTCGGTCAGGAAGGCGCCCATTTCGTCGAACTGCTTCCAGGTCTTCGGCGGGGCGAGGTCATACTTGTACCTGTCCTTGAACTCCTTCCTGAGCTTCGCGTCCCCGAGGATGTCCTTGCGGTAGTACATGACGAACACGTCGCCATCGTCCGGGAAGCCGTAGATCTTCCCGTTGACGGTCATCTGGTTGTCGCGATACGTAGGCGCGATGGTCTTGAGCTCGTCCCGGAAACCGTACTTGTCCACGTAGCTGTCCAGTTGCTCGAGCGCGCCGGCCTGCACGAGGTCGGGCATCCAGGCGGGGATCACATTCAGGGCGTCGTAGGCGCCCGTGCCGGCGCGGTACTCCTGCATGATCTTGGTGAACATTTCCGCGGTCGGGACCTCGACGACCTTCACCTTGCAGCCGGTGAGCTTTTCCCACTGGGGGCCGGAGAAGTTCTGCGGGTCGAGGGACTGCAATCCGGCTTCCCAGACGATCGTGATGGTCTTGCCGCCGGCGCAGAGAGGCTTCGCGGCGTCGACTGCCCGCTGCGCCGCGTTCTGGGCCGATGCGTGTCCGGCGCAGAACAGCAGGGCCGCTGCCGCCGCAGGCAGGAGCCTGCGCACGGCTGCGACCGGGCGCGATGTTTGAACGGTGTTCATGGAAATAACTCCTCCTGTGAGTTTTAGGTGAACCGCAGCGGTGCTGACCCCGCAGGCCTCGCCGCTGGCGGGTGCCGGCTTCGGGGGGAGACCCGTCCGGCACAGCCGGCATTATGGGAACCGCGCACGGGTTAAGGCAAGGAACCAGGCCAGAGGTGAGTCATCGTCCGCATGGTGCGCCGCAACACCCTGATGCGCGGGTTCGGTGGCGGGTGGCCTGTGGATTACACTCCGGCGGTTCGCGATTGCAGCGTCGCACGACGCCGGGAACCGGCGAAGGAGAAGACCCATGGGTGAGATCCGGGTATCGAGGGGGCGCCCGTGACTGCGGGGAGCGGGGAAGCGCTCGAACGCATACTGGGAGCAGCGGCAGTGCTGGCTGATTGCCGATTGGGGCGCAGGCCGCTGGATGCGTTGCCCTCCTCGCTGCGTCCACGCAGCGAGGAGGAAGCCTATGCCGTCCAGGATGCCCTGCACGACGCCCTGGCCGCGGCTGGTCTCGGTCCGGTCGCCGGGCACAAGATCGGCTGCACGACAGCGGTGATGCAGGCGTTCCTGAAGATTCCCAATCCCTGTGCAGGCGGCGTTCTCGAACGGACCGTCCACCGTTCCCCCGCGCGGCTGCCGCATGCGGATTTCGTTCGGGTGGGGGTGGAATGCGAGATCGTCGCCCGCCTGAAGGCCGACCTCGCTGCACGAACGGCCCCGTGGGGTTTCGGGGAGGTGGCGGCGGCGGTGGGCGCCGTGATGGCCGGCATGGAAATCGTGGATGCGCGCTACCTGGACTACACCCGCCTCGATACGCCGACCCTCATCGCCGACGACTTCTTCGACGCCGGGGTCGTGCTCGGGGACGAGGTGGCGGACTGGCAGGGGCTCGATCTGACGACCGTCACCGGCGTCACGCGCATCAACGGTGTGGAGGTGGGGCGGGGCGCCGGCCGGGATGTCATGGGGCATCCGTTCAACGCCCTGGCCTGGCTCGCCAACCAGCGCTCCCGGCGCGGCCTGTCCCTGGCGGCCGGATCCTTTGTATTTCTTGGCAGTATCGTGGAGACCAAATGGGTCTCGCGGGGTGATCGCGTGGAGATGGAGGTCGGCGGGCTGGGGCGGGTCGAGGCGGAATTCCTCTGACAGCCCCTGCTCAGCGTCCCGGGGGGCGTTTCTGCGGGCGGTTCTGCATCGCCGTCACCGCATCCCGCAGGCGTCGGACCGGTTCCCATCCCATGATTTCGACCTTCACGCGGGCCATGCCGGCCTGCACGAATCCCAGTTGGCGCGCGAGCGCGAGGCTCACGTCCACGACCCGCCCCTGCACATAGGGGCCCCGGTCGTTGATGGTGGCCGTTGCGCTGCGCCCGTTTTCCAGATTGGTGATGCGCACGGCAGTGCCCAGCGGGAGTGTCTTGTGGGCGGCCGTGGGGGCCAGCGGGTCGAAACGGTGTCCGCTCGCGGTCGGGCGGCCCTTGAACTCGTGGCTGTAGAAGCTGGCGAACCCCACCTCGCCGCGCTGCATCAATTCCCGGCCCGATCCCGGCACGGAGTCGAGCGCGCCGAATGTCTCGGCCCTGGGCGGCAGGGTGGAGGCATGTTCCGGAAGGGCGGCATAGCCGTCCCCTGGTTCGGGGAGGTGAACCTCCATCGCTTGAGGGCTGCTCCATAGAACCAGCAGCCAGAGCATCGCGGGTCTACCCATCGTCTCCGTCTCCTCGACCGTAATCGGTCGTCGTGGCAAGTCTTCAGGGTGGCCAGGGCAGCCTGGGGGAGGCCTGCCACCGATCGATGAATGCCGGAGGATACCAAAACCCGCCGTTACCCCTTCCAGGGGCGGGGACTTTGGCCCGGTGTGGCGGTCCCGGCGGGAACGGGCTCGGATCTGCTGGCGACCCTGGGCTACCATCGGGGCATGAGCAAATCGGACGCCACCACCTCCCCCGCCGGCACCCGGCGGTCGCGGGGAGTTCATCCGCGCGCCCTGGTGATGGTCCTGGCCATGGCGCTGTGCTTCACGGTTCTGGAAACGGCCGCGAAGTGGCTGAGCCGGAGCTATCCCGTGCCGATGGTCGTCTGGGCCAGATATGCCGGTCACGTCGGGCTGATGCTCATCGTGTTCGGGCCTGCCTGGCGCTGGCGCCTGGTCCGGACGACGCAGCCGACCAGTCAGTTGTCCCGGGCGACCCTGATGCTTGGTTCCACGATGTGCAACTTCGGCGCGGTGAGCTTCCTGCCCCTGGCCGAGGTCAAGGCCATCAGTTTCGTGTCGCCACTGCTGGTGACCGTGTTCGCCGTGTGGCTGCTCCGGGAGCACGTCACCCGCAACCGCTGGATCGCCATACTCGTGGGGTTCGGCGGCACGCTGTTCATCGTCCGGCCCGGGTCCGCGATGCTGGACCCCGCGGTGTTCCTCGCCCTCGGATCCGCGCTGTGCTACAGCCTGTACCAGATCCTCACCCGTCGCCTCGGGAGCGAGGACAGCCCCATCACGTCGCTGTTCTACACGGCTCTTGTCGGGTTCGTCTTCATGAGCTTCGTGCTGCCGCACGTCTGGAAGACTCCCCAGCCGGGTGATCTCCCGGTGTTCCTGATGCTGGGCGCTTCGGGAATGATGGGCCACTACCTGCTCATCAAGGCGCTCGAGATCGAGCGGGCCTCCGCGCTGTCACCCTTCGGCTACACCCAGCTGCTCTGGATCGGGCTTTCGGGATTCCTCATCTTCGGGGACGTGCCCGACGGCCACTCGTTGATCGGCATGGCCATCATCGTTGCCAGCGGCCTGTACGTGGCCTGGGGACATCGTTATGCGAAGGACGAGGAGCCGGAGAGCGCCATCGAGTGATTCACCCCGGGTTCCGCGGGGCGCGGCGTCTCTTGCGCAGGGTGGGCGGCACGGGTACGCCCTCCGGCAGGCGGGCGTCCGGTACCGGCTTGCCCGCCACCAGGGAAAGCGGCAGCACCCCGGCCCAGACCGGCCGTTCGTAGTCGGGTTCGTCGTCGACCGGCGGGCCCGTCCGGACCTTTGCCGACGCCTCCGAGATGGTGATCCGAAGCACGGACGTCGCGTTGAGTTCCTTGCGGGAGGGCCCCCGGATCTCTGCCCAGCGCCCCGGCAGGATCTGGTCGGAGATGATTTCCAGGGCGCGGAGTTTCTCCGTACCGTCCACGACCATCGCGTGGCCGAGCACCACGACCGACCGATAGTTCATCGAACTGTGGAAACCAGAACGGGCCAGCACCAGCCCGTCCAGATGGGTGACCGTGAGGCATACGGGGATTCCGGCGCCGAGTTCCCTCAGTGTTCGGCTGACCGCCGAACCGTGCACGTAAAGAGCGTCTCCGTCGCGCCCGTAGGCCGTGGGGATGACGAAGGGCTGGCCTTCGATGGCGTATCCCACGTGGCAGAGGAAGCCGGCATCCAGGATGGCGTAAACGGTCTCCTCGTCGTAGGCGGCGCGGCGCGGCAGGCGCCGGACGGTGGTGCGGGGGGTCTTAAGGGACATGGCATGCACGGCGTCTCGGGCTGGAGACAGGAAGATAGCCTGACCCCGGGGTATCCGTCATCCATCAAAAAAGCGGCAAAAACGATTTAAAAATGTAAAAAACAAAAATGTTGAAAATGTAAAAGCACTTTGCTAAATTTCCACCCGGTGCTGACAGGGTCGCGCGCTCGCGAGATTTGGGCGGTGTTGCGAGGCGCGAGACTGAAAAAATATTGTGGAAGGTCCGGGAGAATGAGACCTTTTTGTTACACTCTCCGGAATAGTAGTGCGAATGTTTGCGGTGGCCCCCTAAAGTTCTGTGCGCGGCGGCCGCAAATAAAAGCAGGTCTCCTCCCCCCGCTAGGGGGTTTCAGGGCGATCCCGAAAGGGATCGCCCTTATTTTTTGCCGGTTCCCACGGTTCACGGCGTACGGGTAGACTGCGGAGCGAGGGCAACGGGTGGCTGCCTGGCAGGGTTGCTCCGCCCGCAGGCCATTCCTCTTCCGCAGTTCCGATCACCCGGAGGTCCCCATGCGTGATGTCATCTCTGTCGGTCGCCGCCGTTTCACCGTATCCGCAGCCTTGGCCCTATCGTTTGCCGGCTTTCCAGCCGTGGTGCGTGGGGCAGCACCCCACGTCCTGCCCCCGCTTCCCTGGGCGGACAATGCCCTGGAGCCGGTCATCTCCGCCCAGACCATCGGGTTCCACTATGGCAAGCACCATCGCGGTTACCTCGACAATCTCAACCGGATGGTGACCGGCAGTGCCTTCGCCGACGCCTCGCTGGAGGACATCGTGATGTCCACCGCGGGCCGCGCCGACCAGGCTACCGTCTTCAACAATGCCGCCCAGGTCTGGAACCACACCTTCTACTGGCGCAGCCTGCGCCCTGGCGGGGGCGGACGGCCCGGCGGAACGCTGGCCCGGGCCATCGACGAATCCTTCGGCGGGTTTGACGAGTTCCGGAAGCAGTTCGCCCAGACCACCATTTCCCAGTTCGGCAGCGGCTGGGGCTGGCTGGTGCGCGACGGTGCCCGGTTACGACTGGTGAAGACCGGCAATGCCGAAACGCCGCTTACCCAGGGGCTCGTCCCCCTCCTCACCATCGATGTCTGGGAGCACGCCTACTATCTCGATTACCAGAACCGCCGTGCCGACTACGTGAACGCTTTGCTGGACCGGCTGATCAACTGGGAATTCGCCGAGGAGAACTTTGCCCGTGCCTGAGGCAGGGCCGCCGTTCCGGAAGGATGCCCGGTTGCCGGTCACGGTCCTCAGCGGCTTCCTCGGGGCCGGCAAGACGACCCTGCTCAATCACGTGCTGGCCAACCGCGCCGGCTTGCGGGTCGCGGTGATCGTCAACGACATGTCCGAGGTCAATGTCGACGCCCGGCAGGTCCGGGAGGGTGGCGCAGCCCTGTCCCGCACCGAGGAGCGGCTCGTTGAATTCTCCAATGGCTGCATCTGCTGCACGCTGCGGGAGGATCTGCTCGCGGAGGTCGCCCGGCTCGCGCGGGAAGACCGCTTCGATTACCTGCTGATCGAGTCGACCGGCATCTCCGAACCCATGCCTGTCGCGGAAACCTTCACCTTCCGGGACGCTGCCGGGGCGAGCCTGTCCGCGCTCGCCCGGCTCGATACCCTCGTCACCGTCGTCGATGCCTTCAACTTCCTGCCGGACTGCGGCTCCGAGGATCTGCTGGGGGACCGCGGCCAGAGTCTCGGCGAGGACGATACCCGGACCGTGGCCGAGCTCCTCGTGGAGCAGATCGAGTTTGCCGACGTCCTGGTGGTCAACAAGACGGATCTCGTGAGTCCGGCCGACCGGGAACGCCTCGCCCGCATCCTCAGGGGGCTCAACCCGGGTGCGCGGATCATTGAAACCGTCGAGGGGAGGGTGCCGCCAGCGGACATTCTCGGCACCGGCCGCTTCGATTTCGATGCGGCTGCGCTCGCGCCCGGCTGGCTTGCGGCGTTGCGGGGCGACGAGGTTCCGGAGAGCGACACCTACGGCATCGGCAGTTTCGTCTACCGGGCGAGGCGTCCCTTCCATCCGCGGCGGTTCTGGGATGCCCTGCAGCAGGAGTGGCCGGGTGTGCTGCGTTCCAAGGGCACCTTCTGGCTGGCGAGCCGGATGACCTTCAGCGGCGACTGGTCGCAGGCGGGCGCGACAGCGCGCCACGGTGGCGGCGCCATCTGGTGGGCGGCCGTGCCCCGGCCCGAATGGCCGGAGGATGACGATACCCGCGCCTGGATCGACGAAGTCTGGGCAGAACCGCACGGCGACCGGCGTCAGGAACTGGTGCTGATCGGCATCGGCCTGGACGAACCGCGGCTGCGCGGAATCCTCGACGCCTGCCTCCTGACGGACGCCGAAATGGCGGTGCCAGCGGACTGGCCTGCGCTGCCGGACCCGTTTCCGGACTGGGCGGAACACGCCTCAGGGGAGGACGGGCGGACAGCCTGACCGGGGTGCCACCGGCCCCTCAGGCCCGCGGTGCCCGCTTGCCCAGCTTGCGCTGCAGGGTGCGGCGGTGCATGCCGAGGGCGCGCGCCGTGGCGGACACATTGCCGCCGTGCTCCGCCAGCACACGCTGGATGTGCTCCCATGCCATGCGATCCACGGACAGCGGCTTCGCTTCCGGAACCCTTCCGTCCGCAGGAGGCGCCTCGCCGAAGGCTGCCACGATCTCGTCCGCATCGGCGGGCTTGGCGAGGTAATGGGTTGCGCCCAGCTTCATGGCTTCCACGGCGGTCGCGATGCTCGCGTAGCCGGTCAGCACGACGATGCGCATGTCGGCCGAGAGCCGCCTCAGTTGGTCCACGAGCGCGAGGCCCGAAGTGCCGGGCATCCGCAGATCCACCACGGCGTGGGCAGGCACTTCCGCACGGGCAAGCCCGAGGGCCGAGTCGGTGTCGTGGGCGACCCGCACCGAGAAGCCGCGACGCTCGAGTGCGCGGGCCAGCACCCGGCAGAAGGTGGGGTCGTCATCCGCCAGCAGCAGCGTTCGCGGGGCGGGCGTGTTCATCCCGCCAGGATCCCTCTGAGGGGCAACTCCACCACGGTGCTTGCGCCACCGTCCGGGCGGTTCGACAGCGTTACCCGGCCCCCGAGGCGCTCGAGCGCGCTGCTGGCGATCAGCAGGCCCACGCCGCGGCCTTCCTGCTTCGTGCTGAGCGGGGCGCGTCCGGCCCGTTCCAGGATCGCTTCCGGAACCCCCTGTCCCCGGTCGCGGATTTCCACTCGCAGGGCCGCCTGCGTCCAGTACCCGAGGAGTTCGATGCCATCGCGCGAGGCATCGGCGGCATTGTCCAGCAGCGTCACCAGGGTCTGGGACAGGCTGCGTTCGGCGAGGATGACCGGCGGTGGCTGCGCGCCGTCGAGCCGGACGGCGACGTCGACCCCGGGGCGAAGCACCCGCCAGCTGTCCACGGCACCCGTCAGGAAAGCCTCGAGGTTTTCGCGGCGCGCGTTTTCCGGGCGGGACTGACCGGCGGCCGCCACCAGATCGGACAGGATCGTCTTGCAGGCATCCACCTGGGAGCGCAGCAGATGGATGTCCCGCCCCAGTGCCGGATTGCCCGCCTGATCCAGGGACAGCTCATTCAGCATCACCGCCATGGTCGACAGCGGCGTGCCCAGCTGGTGGGCCGCCCCTGCCGCCAGCGTGCCGAGCGCGAGGACGTGCTGATCCCGCAGGGCCCGCTCGCGCGCCTCGGCGAGATCACGGTCCCGGGCCCGCAGCGAGGCTGCCATCCGCGCCACGAAGTGCGCAATGGCGCCCGAGCAGAGCACAAAACTCACCCACATGCCCATCACGTGCAGGTCGAAATCGCCGCCGGCGTGGTGCACGTGCGGCAGGGCCACGTGGAAGAACCCGAGGCCCGTATAGGCCGCCAGGGTCGTCAGCGCCAGGGCCCAGGCCTGGCGCACCGAAAGAACCGTCGCGGCGATGACCAGGGGCAGGAGAAACAGGGAGACGAAGGGATTGGACCATCCCCCGGTGAAGTAGAACACCGCGGCCAGCGCAAGGGTGTCCGCCAGCAGGTGGAAGAAGACTTCCCGCTCCGCCAGGGCATCGCTGCGGCGCACGCGCCAGCCGGCCCAGAGGTTGAGCGCCCCCGTGCCCGCGATGATCGCGAAGAGGGGCGTGAGCGGCAGGTCGAGTCGGAAGACCCAGCTGCCGGCCAGGATGGCAGCAATCATGGCGGCGAGCGCCACCCAACGCAGCGTGCACAGGCGCTTCAGGTTGCCACGATGGGTGTTGGCGAACCCGGTCGGGTCGGCGGGCATGCAGGGCTCCAGGTGTGCTCCGAGGCGCGCCCGGATTCTAGCGTCTCCCCGGCCCGGTTCGCCGGATGCGGCAATTCGTCGCAGGGGACGAGGCCGGCTCGGGCACGGTGATGCGTGCCCCCTCGGTCCGTGGCCTCGCGGCCACCCTTGAGCCCATTCGTGGCGCGCGGGCGGAACCGGCCCAGCCCGCGCTCCACACCCGGGATTCCGGGGCGTGTCGCACCGGGACCGGTTCAGTCGGCCAGTGATCCATCGCACCGCTCAGCGCCGTCGAGCCCACCATGTCGCAGAACAGGACCGTCAGCTGGCGGCGCGCGGCGGGCGGTGTGGAGGGGGCGGAAGGGGTTTCCGGGGTCTGGGCAGACAGGCGGGCGAGTGCCCTGAGCAGTTTCCTGCGCGGACCGAGCGGGATACCGAGGCGCTCGAGGTCCGCCTCGCGGAGGAGTCCGGCGGCCTCGATGTCCACGTCCTCGCGCGCGAACACCTCCGCGAAGCGCTCCAGGCCCAGGGCAAGCAGCAGTTGGTTCAGTTGAGTCACGTCGGGACCCCAGGATGAAACCCGCTTTCGCTTCGGGACCGCACCAGGGCGGCTGGGGAAGGGCTGTCCGACTGCAGGGCCACGTTGGCGCCGGATGCTGGACGGCGCCGTTCGGACGGGTGCCGCACTCCCCTCCACGAAGTGTAGCGGACGTCATCCTCCCCGTTCCAGGCGAGGCCGGATCGCGGAACCGTCGTGCCTCCGCGTAGTCGGAGCTCACTTCGGGGCAACTGGCAGGCGGTGACGGCGTGATCCAGGTCGTGTGGTTCAAGCGGGATCTTCGAGTTCACGATCACGCGCCCCTGGCCGAGGCTGCGCGCCGCGGGCCGGTCCTGCCCCTGTACGTGTTCGAACCCTCCCTCATGGCGGCGCCCGATTTTGCCGGACAGCACGCCGGCTTCGTCCAGGAGTGCCTCGTGGAACTGGACCGGGCTCTGCGCGCAGCGGGCGTTCCCCTTGTGGTCAGGCAGGGCGAGATGCCGGACCTGCTCATCAGACTGCTGCGGGCAGCCGGCCCCTTCGCCCTGTGGAGTCACGAGGAGACCGGCAACGGCATGACGTTCGACCGGGATCGCCGGGTTGGCCGCTGGTGTCGCGAACACGGCATCGTCTGGACGGAACTGCCGCAGCACGCGGTGTTCCGCCGACTGGCGGATCGCGACCGGTGGTCGCGCCTCTGGGACGAGCGCATGACCCAGCCGTGTCCTGCGGCGCCGGATCGGTTGCAGGCTGCCGGCATCGCCCTCCAGGACACCGGTGTGCCGCAACGGCCCGCGCTGCCGCCCGGCACCCCGGATGACATCCCGGGCCGACAGCCGGGCGGCCGGGCCCGGGCCGTGGAACTTCTGGACGGCTTCCTGGCGGAACGTGGCGCGGAGTATCGCCGTCGCATGTCCAGTCCCCTGTCCGCGCAGGGCGCCTGCTCCCGCCTGTCCGCCCATCTCGCCTACGGGACCTTGTCCATGCGGGAAACCGTCCAGGCCCTCTGGCGCCGGCGTGCGGAACTCCTCGCCGTGCCCGCGGAGCACCGCCCGACCGGGCTGCTGCCATCGCTGAAGTCATTCGAGGCGAGGCTGCACTGGCACTGTCATTTCATCCAGAAGCTGGAATCGGAGCCGGAAATCGAGTTCCGCAACATGCATCGTGGCTTCGACGGCTTGAGGGACGGTCCGGTGGACCGGGACCGGCTCTCGGCCTGGGCGCGGGGGGAGACCGGCTACCCGCTTGTGGACGCCTGCATGCGGATGCTGCACCACACGGGATGGGTGAATTTCCGCATGCGTGCCATGCTGGTGAGCTTTGCCTCGTACCAGCTGTGGCTCCACTGGCGGGAGCCGTCCCTGCATCTGGCGCGCCTGTTCCTGGACTACGAACCGGGTATCCACTACCCCCAGGTACAGATGCAGTCCGGGACGACCGGGATCAACACCGTGCGCATGTACAACCCCCTGAAACAGGCGCGCGACCAGGACCCGGAGGGCACTTTCGTGCGCCGGTGGGTGCCTGCCCTGGAACGGGTGCCGTCGCCCTGGATCTTCGAGCCGTGGACCATGCCGGTCGATGTGCAGCGGGAGTCGGGTTGCCGCATCGGCGAGGATTATCCGGCTCCCGTGGTGGACAACGCGGCGGCGATGCGGGCCGCCCGGGAGAGGGTCTGGTCGGTCAAGGCTCGCGCCGAATCCCGCGAAGAGGCACAAAGGGTGTACGACCGGCACGGGAGCCGGGCGCCGAACCGCGAAGGCGTGCGGGTTCGCCGCTCGCGCAAGCTCGCTGCGACCGCCCAGGCGTCGCTGTTTCCGGATTCCGGAGACTGAGGTCTGCGGAGAACCCGCTCACCGGAACGGCCGCCGGGGGGATGCTGCCGGGATGGCCGACACGACAACTGGGGCCCGACCGGGGTCTCGGCGACCCCGGCGGAACGGACGGCTCCATTCAGTTGGCGATGCCACTGCCCCGGATGGTCAGACGGTACTTGCCGACGTCCTTCACGACGCCCCGGTCGTCGAACTGGACGACGAGCCGGTGCGGAATGCGGGCGAGCCAGAAGACCGGCCACTCCCAGTGGATGTCTCCACGGATGGCATACAGGCGCAGGGGTTCGCCGAGGATCTCCCGGACCTGTCGCCGGGTGGTGGTGCCAACCCCGATGCGCTGGATGTCCGGTTCCTGCCTGGTCTGCTCCTGGTCGATGAGGCGCCCCTCGTCATTGAAGATGAAACGCAGGCCGGTGAAGCGATAGGGATTCGCCCCGTATTCCCAGATCTCGCGGCCGTCGGCATCGAACCAGATCACCGAGGGCTGACCTTCGCGGCGAACCACCTCGGCTGCCGGAACCCCGGTCGTACCGGCTTGGGCGCCGAGGGGAAGCAGCGCGGCGACAAGCAGCGCCATCGCACCCGTCCGCGATGGCTTCATGGGAGCACCGTTTTCGACGCAACGGTGCGGTCCGCCGCAAACCGCAGGACGAGCGTGCCCCGCTCCGGCAGCCCGAATTGCCACGCCACGGAGTCGCCCTCCGCCACGATCCGGTCGGGACTCCCGAGCAGACTCACGACTCCTGCCCCCCGCGTCTGCGCCACGACGATCGCCTCGAGGTCCCCGCGGGTTCGCATCGGCTGCGCGGTACGGACTCTGCCGGAGGGCTCGAAGACGTAGCGCCAGGCGCCGCGCTGACGCACGTTGCGCGTGTATTCCCAGGTCTCGTCGCCGTTGGGGAGATACCGCATTGCCTGCGGCAATCCCAGTTCGGCCCGCACCCCTGCCATGTCGGGCAGGGGCCGCGGGGTCCAGGCAGACGCGCAGCCGGCAGAGGCGATCATCGCCAGCAGGAT
Source organism: Betaproteobacteria bacterium (assembly GCA_037141795.1). GTDB lineage: Bacteria > Pseudomonadota > Gammaproteobacteria > Burkholderiales. The sequence continues at coordinate 1,257 of JBAXBV010000028.1, read as the reverse complement.
CGGGGGCCAGGCCCGCGCCAGCGACCGGTGACCCTGGTCGCCATGCCCGCGCAGGGAAGATTCCGAATGTTCGCCCATCCAAAACACCTCCAGGGAGAGTCGTTGCCCGTCGAGTCCCTTCGCCGCTCGCCCGATGCCGCAGTTGGCCGAGAGAGCGCGGGAACGATCAATGTGCCGCTGCCCAGAGACTCGCGAGGTTGTCGGAGGTTCCCGGGGCGAAGGTTGGTTTCCGACGCATGGTCTTCACGACGGCCGCCGGCCGTGGCGGACGGACCGGATCCGATGCGGATCACGGAAGTCACGCTTTGGCATAGACACAAACGCGTATGGACGGTCCGATGCGTCTCGAATGAGACTTGGCGACGAAATCGAAACACCTCCCGACCGTGCCGGAGCCATTCATGAAGTCCATCGCGCAAGGCCTCGTTCCTGCTCTGATGTTCGCCGCCGGCCTGACGCCGGTTGCGGCCGGGGCGGCCAGCGTGATCGACAGCCCCATCTTCGCGACACGACTGCTGACCACCCGGGCGGACCCCTCGAACGATGGTGTCGATGGCGTGAACGAACAGCTGTCGGGTGCCGCAGGAATCTCCATCTCCAGTGCTGCCGGGGCCACTGGTGGATGCTCGGGCGCCCTCACCGGCAACGGTGGTTTCGTCCTGGCTGCAGCGCACTGTGTGGCGGACGGCAGCCCGGGAATCACCGCGACATCGGTGCTGATCCAGTCTTCGTCTGCCCAGCGCTCGCCGTCCATCCCGATGAGCGCGGCGGCGCTTCCGGGGAACATCTTCCTGCCGACCGGACCCGATGGCTGGACGGGGGATTTCAAGGACGGCCTCGACCTGGCTTCGATCGAGCCTGTTCGCGAAGCGGAGACCCACGTGCTGGTAGCGATGGGCCTGCTTGGAGTCCTGATCTCCGTCGGGCGCAGGGGCGGCGGAGGGTGGGGATCGCGGGTCGCGCGTCTGGCCTGAGAGACGCTCGCGGCCCGGGATGCCGCGGTGCCCGGTGGCGAATGGATCGACCATGGGGAATTCCCGGAGGCGCCGGCCGGGATACCGGGAACCCCGACACGCAGCCGCTTGTCTCTGGGCAGTCTGGGTGGAAATGGGGCTTCCATGCGCGAGGAGCGATCCGGCAATCGGAATCGGAACGGGGGGCCGGCAGGCATCCGAGCGGTCCCCGGCCACGAGGCCGGCGTCCCGGACTGCTGTGGCTGGTCGGACGAAACACCCAGGTCTGAACCCGGCAGGGCGC
>JBAXBV010000027.1:0-40128 GCA_037141795.1 Betaproteobacteria bacterium | reverse complement strand
GCCGGGGGGGCGGCCGGGCCGGCCCGCGAGCGGCCCGCGGCGCGCCGGGACCCGCGGCCGAAGCCGGCTTCCGCTCCGGCGCCGGCCGGCGGCGCCATGGCGGATGCCCTGGCCCGCGCACTCCGGCGGAACTGACCCCGTTCGCGCGGGGTAAAGTACGGCCTGGGACCAAACGGGGAAGCCGCAATGCCAGTCATGGAATGGAACGACCAGCTGGCGATCGATCAGGGCATCATGGACGACACGCATCGTGAGTTCGTCCAGATGCTCAACCGTATCGCCGATGCCACGGATGCCGAGATGCAGGACGCCATCGAGGAATTCATCCGCCACACCGAGGAGCACTTCGGGCAGGAGGAGCGGTGGATGGAATCGCTCGAGTTCCCGCCGCTCAGCTGCCACCGCAACGAGCATCAGGGGGTCCTGCAGATTGCCCACGAAGTCCGCAACCGGGTCGCCAGTGGCGAGCACCGCTTCGGGCCGGTTCTGGCGCAGGCGGTGGCCGAATGGTTCGGCAACCACGCGGCGTCCATGGATACCGTGCTGTCCCTCTACATGAAGGATCGCGGCTACATCCCCACCCACGGCAGTTGACCGCCATTGACGGGGTACCCGGGGGTGACCTTCCCGTCCAGGTGGCGGGAGAAACCCTCCTGCTCATGCCCGAGCGTGTGGCGGCGTGGCCCGCGCGCCGGACGCTGCTCGTCGCCGACGCCCACTTCGGCAAGGCCGCGAGTTTCCGCGCGCTCGGCGTCCCCGTGCCAGCCGGCACCACGGAAGACAATCTCGCCGGTCTCGACGCCGCCGTTGCCCGGGCTGCCCCCGAGCGGATCGTGTTTCTGGGCGACTTTCTGCACAGCCGCCTCGGCCGTGCGCCCGACACGCTCGATGCGCTGCACGCCTGGAGGGCACGCCACGCGGGTGTTGCCATGGTCGTGGTGCGAGGCAACCACGACCGTCACGCCGGTGACCCGCCGCCCGGTCTCGGCATCGACGTGGTCGATGAACCCCTGCGGGACTCGCCCTTTCTCCTCTGTCATCACCCGCGCGAGCGGGAAGGGGGCTACGTGCTGGCCGGGCACCTGCACCCCGCGATCCGTCTGCGCGGCCGGGGCCGTGACCGGCTGACCCTGCGCTGCTTCCATTTCGCCCCGTCTCTCGGGGTGCTCCCGGCCTTCGGCGCATTCACCGGCCGTGCGCTCATCGAGCCGGCTGCGGAGGATCGCGTGTTTGTGATCACCGGGGCCGAAGTGCTCCGGATTCCCGCGTGTCCAGCAGGGACATGACCCGCGAAACCGCCACCGGCCGGTGAAGGCACGGGGATTGCAAAAGCAGTCCGGCAAACAGCGATATCGAGGCGATCCGCCGGGCTCCGGTTTCTTCCAGGGCCCCTGATTTCCCTCGGTGGACCGATGGCGGGCTGACCACGTCCCCCGCTGTCGGCGCAGTTGACAGGAACGGGGCGCGAGCCGGACTGCCGGCAGTTGGCGCGACGGATGCGCCCCGGAAAAAGGGCAACCTTGAAGACCCTCCGGTGTTGCGGGGGTGAGGACATCATGGGTTTCTTTCGCACGCTTCGACACTGGTGCGCCCGGGTGGCGGGAGACTACATCCACCCGCCGACTTCCGCGCCGGGGAGTGACGGGCCCCTCGATCCCGCCGGGTTCATGTGGGTGCTCGCCAGCCTGGCTTCCGCCCACGGGATCAGCGGTGACGCTGGTCTCGTCCTGCAGGCATTTCCCGCTCCCCACCGCCGGAGGCACCTGCTCGAAGCGGCGCCCGCGCTGGGCCTGCGGCTTGAGCCGGTCGCCCTGCGGCCCGGTGTCCTGGACCAGGTGCCCCGACCCTGCGTGGCCTTCGTTCGGGACACGCCCGCGGACGGGGATGCTGCGGAGCCTGCGTGCGTTTTTCCGCCCCCCGGCGTGGTCCTGATCGTTGCTGCCGACTCGGATGCCTTCCTGTGTTTCGCGCCCGGGGCCGAGGCCCCCCACAGGGTGCCCAAGGCGCTAGCGGATCGGGTTTTCGAGCCGACGGTGTTCGGCGCTGCCCGCGCTGCCGACGTGCCCGCCGCGGACCCGGATGCCGCGCCTGCGGCGCCCTTCGGCTTTCGCTGGTTCCTGCCCGAACTGCTGCGGCACCGCACCGTCTGGCGCGACGTGCTGATCGCGTCGCTCGCCATCCAGGTGGTGGGTCTTGCCATGCCCCTCTGCGCGCAGATCATCATCGACAAGGTCGTCGTGCACCGCACGCTGGGCACGCTCGGGGTCGTGGCGTCGGCTGCCGCGCTGTTCGTCCTGTTCGGTGCGGCGATGACGTGGGTGCGCCAGTATCTCGTGCTGCACACGGGCAACCGGATCGATGCGGTGCTGGGGCAGCGGGTCTTCTCGCACCTGCTGCGCCTGCCGCCGCGCTACTTCGAGGAGCGGTCCACCGGTACCGTCGTCGCCCGGCTCCACGGCATCGAGGTGGTGCGCGAGTTCGTCTCCGGGGCTGCGGTGAGCCTGCTGCTGGATCTGCCCTTTCTGCTGGTGTTCCTCGCCGTGATGTTCGCCTACAGCTGGCAGCTGGCCCTCATCGCCGTCGGTGGTTTCGGCCTGATCGCCGCCCTCAGCGTCGCGGTGTCGCCATGGTTTCGGGCGCGGCTGGACCGGCAGTTCCTGCTGGGGGCGAGGAACCAGGCGTTCGTCACGGAATACGTCTCCGGGCTTGCCACCGCCAAGGCCCTGCAGATCGAGCCGCAACTCGAGCGGCGCTACGGCGACAACCTGGCCGCATGGCTGGGCGCCGGGTTTCGCACCCGCAGCCTTTCCAACGGCTATCAGGTGCTGGTCCACGCCCTCGAGCAGGGGACAAGTCTCGCGATCCTGCTGGTGGGTGCGTTCCTCGTGATGCGGGGCGAGGGTTTCACCATCGGCATGCTGGTGGCTTTCCAGATGTTTGCCTCGCGCATGGCGCAGCCGCTGCTGCGACTCGCGGGCCTGTGGCAGGAGTTCCAGCAGGCGTCGGTGGCGGTTCTGCGGCTCGGCGACCTGATGAACGCTCCCGAGGAGCCCTACAGCCTGCAGCCCCGGCACGCCCCCGTGGAGCGCGGGCGCATCGTCTTCGAGGGGGTGCATTTCCGCTACGGGCCGCGGCACCCCTGGCTGCTCCGCGAGGTCGCGTTCGCGCTGGAGCCCGGCGAACTCACCGTGGTGGTGGGTCCGTCGGGGACGGGCAAGAGCACGCTCGTGAAGCTGCTGATCGGTTTCGAGCAGCCCGTCTCGGGCCGTATCCTCGTGGACGGCCGGGATGCCGCGTGGCTGTCGGCCAACGAACTGCGAGCCGTCTTCGGAGTGGTCCCGCAGGAAACCGTGCTGTTTTCGGGGACCATACTGGAAAACCTCGCCCTGGCGGATCCCGCGGCCTCCTTCGACGAGATCACGATGGCCTGTCGTCTGGCCGAGGTGCACGGTGCCATCGAGGCACTCCCGGAGGGCTACGCCACCCGGATCGGCGAGCACGGGAGCGGTCTCTCCGGTGGGCAGCGGCAGCGCATCGCCATCGCGCGGGCGCTGCTGAAGAAGCCCCGGGTTCTCGTCTTCGACGAGGCCACCAGTCACCTCGACGCAGAGACTGCCGCCGCCTTTGCGGCCACCATCAACGCCCTGCGCGGGAAAGTCACCATGCTCTTCATCGCCCACGTGCTCCCCCGAGGGTTGATGGTCGACCGCGTCGTCCGCCTGTCGGCCGCCGGCGGGTCCCCGGCCGTGTCTGCCGTCGCCCCCGGCGACAGCGCGATGCCCGCGTGGTCCGCGTCCCGCGCCGAGGGGATCGCATGAGTGCCCCGGTATCCGTGGCCCCGCTGGACGACCTCGCCCTGCGATTCGCGCCAGCCCTCGTGCAATTGCAGCAACGGGCGCCTTCGCCCCTGCCGCGGGCCATGCTCCGGCTCGTGGTCGGCCTGCTGGTGGCGTTGCTGGTCTGGTCCGTCGCCGGGCATCTCGACATCGTCGCCGTCGCGCAGGGTCGACTGGTGCCGGCCACCTATCTCAAGGTCGTGCAGCCTGCCGACGCCGGCATTGTCCGCGAGATCCTCGTGCAGGAGGGTGACACCGTCCGGGCGGGACAGGTGCTCGTGCGCATGGACGGCGGCCTGGCGGAGCCCGACCGGCTCCGGCTGATGCAGGACCGTGCGCGGGTCGACCTCCAGTTGCGCCGCATTGCCGCGGAGCTGGACGGCACCGGACTCGACCGGCGCCCCGGGGATCCACCGGATGCCTGGCGCGAGGCGACGGAGCAACTGGCCGCGCGCCGCGGTGCCCTGCGCGATGCCCGGGCGGCCGAGCGGGCGGCGCTCGAGAAGGCGCGGCACGATCACGGGGCGGCCTCCGCCCTCGAGGCACGGCTGGAATCCGCCCTGGACCACCACCGCGATGAGGAGCAGGCCTGGGCCGCCCTCCACCGGGACGGGTTTGCCGGCCGACTCCAGGCCGAGGAAAAGCGGCGCCGGCGCACCGAGACCGAGCGTGAACTCGAGGCCCAGCATCACGCCATCGGCGCCGCGGCGGAACTCATCCGTCAGAGCGAACAACGGTTGGCCCAGCTCGAGTCCCAGCATCGGCAGCAGCTCACGGCGGAGCGCCTGGGGGCCCGGGCCGAGGGGGAGCGCATCGCGCAGGAACTCGCCAAGCAGGCGGTTCGTCAGGGGTTGCTGGAACTCCGGGCGCCCCAGGACGGCGTGGTCAAGGAACTCGCCACCCACACGCCCGGGGCCGTCGTGTCGCCGGGGACCGTACTCATGACGATCGTCCCCGTGGCCGAGGCGCTGCGCGGCGAGGTCTGGGTGGGCAATGAAGACATCGGCTTCATCCACCCGGGACAGACCGTCAAGCTCAAGGTCGCCTCCTATCCCTTCCAGAAGTACGGGCTGCTCGACGGGACCGTGGTCTCCGTGAGCGCCGACGCCTCCGATCCCCGACCGACCGCGTCCAGTGGCGAGTCGGGCGGGCATCGGTACCGCGCCCTCCTGGACCTGCCCGCGCGCCAGCTGCGAGCCGACGGCGTCGACCACCAGCTTGCGGCCGGCATGCTCGTCGACGCCGAGATCCGGCTCGGGGAGCGCCGGGTGATCGAGTACGTGCTCTCCCCGGTCCGGCAGGCCTTCCACGAAGCGGGGCGCGAGCGATGAGGGGCGGCGGCATCATGGCCGGGCTCGCGGGTCGGTGTATCCGAAGACTCGCAGCCGCTGCCCTCGCGTCGAGCGCCCTGTTGCCCGGGGGCGTGGCGCTGGGGGCGGCGCCGGTGGAGGAACTGGAGCGGCTGCTGCGGGAGCAGGACACGGAGGGCTTGCTGTGGGCCTTCGAGGGAGGCGGGGCGCGGGAAGACGAACTGATGGGGTGGCTGCGGGAGCGGGCGCAGGCGTGGCAGCCGGTGCCGGCGCTGGAACTGGCGAGGCGGTTGAAGGACCGGGATGCGGTGCAGGCGCTGCGGTGGTCCGAGTGGGCGTGGCCGGAGGTGCGGCTGGGTCTGCAGGCGTGCGGCTGGAGCAACTCGCCGCGAGCGGCGAAGCTGATGGCGCACTTCGAGGCGCGCTACGGCGACCTGGAAACGCTGGGAGAGCGGGAACCGGGAGCCTTGCTCGAGGCGCTGCGCTGGGTGATCCCGGCGTACCGCTCGTACGAGTCGGAGGTGTCCGACCGGTTCCGCGCGCGGGACGTGACGGGGCCGGAGGAGAACCTGGGGTGGCTGTGCGGGCCCGAGCAGCCTCTGCGTGACCGGCTTCATCTGGACGCCTTCCTGAGAGTGCGCTCGTCGCTTGTCGATGGGCTGCGCCACCGGCGGGAGCGGGCGGCGGAGCCGGTGCTGGCGGTGCCGCCGGTGAACCCGGACGGGCTGCCGATCCGGAAGGTGCCGGGGAGACATCTGGGGGCGCAGCCGCTCGCGTGGCTGGATGACGAAAGGTTGCTGTTTCACGCCTGGGTCCGGGACGAGATTCCCGGCGTGAGGCAGGTGCGGGTCTGGAACGTGCGCACCGGGGTGGTGGAGGTGCCGGCGCACCTGCCGGAGGGGGGTGTGAACCTGATCTGCCTCCGGGACGGGATCGTGGGCTACGCCGCTCTGGAGGGGGCGGGGGGCGAAGTGGCCTACTACCACGGGCTGTTCGGGCAGGAGGTGAAGTTGCCTCCCCCTCCACCGCCGCCGCCGTTGGACGAGCACGGCGACCGCAGCGGGCGGGTGGAGCCGGTGCTCGATCCGATGAGCTGCCGGCCCTGGGACGCACGCCACCGGCGGCTGAGCGGGCCGCTCGGCTTCGACCTCCCGCTGCTGCCGGGACACGGCGCGCTGAGACACGGGCAGGTTGAACTGCAACTGCTGCCCGAGGACGGCGGGGTGCCGCTGTTCGAGATGCCCCCGCCCCTGCCCGAACGATATTACCTGGGTCGGCTGCGGTACGTGGGCTTCGACGGCGGCTACGCCCTGTTCCCACAGTTGGAGACTTCCGAGGAGCAAACGGCGGATGCGAACGTGTTCCGGTTCTGGCCGGACGGGCGTTTCGGTGTCGAGGTGTATCCGCTCGGGCGCTGGTTTGCGGTGTTCTACCCCGAGAAGTCCGTCCTGACCCGCCGGGGGCTGCTGTTTGCGCGCTACCCGTTGGGCCCGCGGCGGGGTCACCAGTTCCTGAACGGACTGTTCCTGGCGGGGGCCGGGACGCTGGCGTGGCTGCTGCCGGGGGAGATGGATGGGGAACTGGTGGTGTCGCCGGAGGGGTGCCGGGTGGCGGCGAGCCTGGCGCCGAGCCAGACGCAAAGGAGGACACAACTCTACGCAATCGACGTGTGCGAGGCGGGACCGGCGGCACCCGGGGGTGATGGTCCGGCCGGTGGCTTTGTCGGGGACGGGGAGACGGGCCGATGACGAGGAGTTTCCTGGGGTTGACCCGCACGCAGCTGGCATCCCTGGCCCTGGTGGCCAGCGATGCCAGCTATGAAAAGAAGGCCGGGTGGGACAAGGAGCCCGTGCTGCGGGAGCTTCCCGACACCAGCGAACAGGGGAAGGATCCCTTTCCGCAGGCCCTCCAGGCCGCCCTGACCAACGGTGCCACGTCCCTCGACGACATGAGTCTGGTGGACGCGCGGGCCGCCTTCACCCGCTGGCGCCCCGTCAGGAAGGTCATTGGAGAGCGAACCGGGTTCGGAGCGGCCATCTACGTGAGCCTGGACCGTACCAATGACAGCGGCGTGGTGGACGGGCCCGGCCGCCCGTACTACAACCTCATCGTCGCCTTCGAGGGGTCCAACGGCGCCGATCCGGTGGACTGGTACCAGAACGCGGACCTCGCCCGCCGGGTCTGGGAGCAGGACCGCGTCCGAACGTTCGAAGCATTGGCCGATTCCGACCTGCTGGCTAAGGTGGAGGGGCTCGCCGGCGACGCGACCACCCGGAGCACCGCCGGGCGCCGCGTCCTCTTCACGGGCCAGAGCCTGGGTGGAGGGCTCGCCCAGTACGCGGCCTACGACTACGTGCGGCTGAGTGTCGCCCCGTCCGACTCCGCGGTCGAGCCGCGTCCCCGCCCGGCGGGCAGCCGCCCCTTCGACCCGCGGGATGTCGCGCTCGTCACCTTCAACGGCTTCGGGGCGGCCGGCGGGATCGCGTCGCTGATGTCCACGAGAAACATCCCCTACGACCCCGTGCTGCTGCACCGGCACGGGGTGGTGGCGGAGCACTTCGGGGTGGCCAACGATATCGTCCATCGCATCTCCGGGTCCCACATCCCCGGGGTGGGCAGTGCGGCCGCCCTGCTGGAGTTCCGCCGCTTCGAGAACGGCGTACCGGTCGACGGGCCGCGCAATTACCTGGACATCGTGGACGCACACCGGATCGAGGCCGGTTTCTACCGCGGGTTCGCCAATCACCGCACCACGTTCGACACCGGGCCCTGGTCCACGGCCGCACGCCCCTTCGACTATCTGGAAACGGGCGAGATGCAGCAGGTGGCGGCCTATCTGTCCCGTGTGTTCCGGAAGGACGGGGAAGTCAAGAACGATCTCGAGGCCGTCACCCGGCTCTTCGTGGGCGCGGTCGGGGTCCTGCTCATCGGCAGTCCCAATGAAGTGCGCGCGGTGGTGGATGCCCTTGCCTACAACCAGTGGCGGGCCGACCGCTGGTCCATGGCGGTACGCTGGCTCTTCAACCTCGGGGCGTTCGCCAAGATCCTGGCCGGACCGACCGGGGCCGTCCGGGGCGAGCCCCTGATCTGGGCGTCGATGCTCGCGGCCAGCCTCTGCGATCTGTTCCGCCTGGGCAGCCGGGCGCCCGACCGGGCGCTCGCGAACCAGTTGCTCCAGAATCTGGACGTGACCTTTCCCGATGGCCGCACCCGCCAGGTGCGCATCCCGGACAACTTCCGGCCGGACCCGGAGACCGCCGAGGAGGAGCGGGCCCATCGCGCGGCCATCATCTCGGCGCTGGCCGAGCCCGGATCGGTGCTGAGCGACCTGCTGGGAAGGCCGTCGCCGGTGCTCAGCGGGACGGGAAAACCCGTGCTCAACGGGTACAAGGACGCAGTCAGCAACGGCCGCTTCCAGTGGACGGAGCAGGAGGTCGCCCAGCTCGCTGCGACGATCACCGAGGAGGGTGGCTGGCGAAAGGCGCTGCTGGCGCGGATCGGGGAACTGGCCCGCGCGAAGCGGCTGAAGGCGGAGGAAACCGTGAGCATCACGGTCGCGCTGTCGGATGCCATGGCCGCCTCGGCGCAGCGGATCGCCCCCGACACCGCCTACGCGAAGAAGGTGCTGCAGGAGCACCACGAGTTCCTGCGACGGGAATCCCGGCGGGTCTCGTCCCTCCGGGACACCTACCTCGGCGATGACTCCGCGCCGGCCGGCGGCGGCGCAGAGGCGGGCAGCGTGGCCTTCGTCGAGTACCGGGCCCTCGCCCAGGCCTTCCTGGACGATGCGGGCGCCAGCCTCGAGTTGCTGGCCCCCGATGTGACCGGGGACGCCGCGCTCGACGCGCTGCGGGCCCAGGTGAAGGATGGCCTCGCCGAGGTGGCGCGCGCCATGCAGCAGGTTGCGATCACCCGCCCCGGCGAGTCGAATCCGTTTGCCGATGTCGCCTTCGATCCCGCGCCCGGGCGGTTGCCGGCGGCGCCGGTGGGGCACGGCGTGGCGGCGGCCCTTCAGGTGCGCCTGCCGACGGCGGCGGGCGCAGAGGGTCTGCGCGTGGCGCTGGATCTCGGCGGGTCGGGCACGGAGACGCTCTTCGTGACCCAGGGCGGGCGCATCGTGCCGCACGCGAGCGGGCGCTGGGTCCTGGAGGTGCTTCCCGGCCGCGACCGGGCGGTGTTCGTGATCGAGCAGCGGGGACACGCCATGAACCCCGGGGTTCTGGCCCTGACCGCCCAGTTGCTCGCCTCCGACGATACCCCGCTGCACACTCCCCAGGTGCTGGGCTCACTGCCCATGACGGGGTTCGAGTACCGCCCTGCCCGGCCGGTGGACGATGCCGGGGAGTCCCAGTTCCGGACGGGCACGGACCGGGGCGACGTGATGGTCGGCTGGGGGGGTGACGATGTCCTGGTCGGCGGTCTCGACCCCGACGACACTCCCCCGAAGCCGAAGTCGCGCGAGTGGTCGGCACCCTTCGACTACCTCAGCGGCGATGATCCCCGCGAACTGTACCTGCCGCCTGACTCGAACTGGGGCAACGACCGGCTTTACGGCGATGAGGAGGTCGCGGATATCCCGGCCTACATCGAGGCCACGGCCGCGGGCGCGGGCGCGGGCGCGGGTTCGGGGTCCATCGGCGACTGGCTCCGGGGGAGCCGGGGCCAGGATCTGCTCGTGGGCGGCGGGAGCGACGATGTGCTCTTCGGAGGATGGCACGAGGATGTCCTGGTGGGGGGGGCCGGCCGGGATTTCCTGTGCGGCGACGATAGCCTGAGCATCGCGGGTGACGAGGCCGGACAGTCGCCGTATCGCATCACCACGACGTCCAACCCGTTCGAGGTGATCATTCATCGGCTGGTGCTGTTTGGCAACGAATCGCCGGAAGGCGGCGGCGCGGCCGACGCCCTGTATGCGGGGGGCGGTGACGACATCGCGCTGGGGGAGTTCGGCGACGATCTGCTCTACGGCGATGACGGCGCCGACATCCTGGCGGGCGGTGCCGGGGCCGACATCGTGAACGGCGGCGCGGGGGCGGATCGCATCGCCGGGGACTGGGGCGTCGCCCTCACCGAGCGGGTGGTGCAGGGCTGGCCCGGCGGCAACGATGTGATCGATGCCGGCGACGGCGACGACGAGGTGAGGGGCGAGTTCGGCAACGACACCCTCTACGGCGGGGACGGTGACGACCACCTGTATGGAGAAGCCCACGACAAGGTCCTGGACACCCTCTGGGCGGGTGACGATTTTCTCGATGGCGGGGCCGGCAATGACCACCTCAGGGGCGACGGTGGCGGCGACGAACTGCACGGCGGCAGTGGCGACGACGAGATCTTCGGGGATGGCGACGACGTGCCGGAGGCCCTGCATGGCGCCGACCGGATCTGGGGCGGTCCCGGTGACGACTATGCGCGCGGCTACGGCGGGAACGACCGGCTCCAGGGCGGTCCGGGGCGGGATCAACTGCGGGGCGAGGCGGGCGATGACACGGTCGAGGGTGATGACGGGGACGACCGTCTCTGGGGCGGGACGGGTTCGGACACCCTGGGGGGCGGCGAGGGGGATGACGACCTCGATGGCGGGGAAGGGCGGGATCGTCTGGCGGGCGGCACGGGTGCCGACCGGCTGCGCGGCGGGGCGGACGACGATGTCCTGAAGGGGGACGCCGGGGCGGACGACCTTTCAGGCGATGCGGGGAGCGACACGCTGCGGGGAGGGTCGGGCGACGACTCCCTGTCTGGCGGCGAGGGGGATGACGCGCTGGATGGCGGTGCCGGGCGGGATCTGCTCGCGGGCGGGCCCGGAAACGACACCTACCTCTTCCGGCCCGGGGACAGTCCGGAACGCGATTCCGCCGACACGATCGACGACGCATCCGGGTTGAACGGGGTGCGCTTCGATGCCGTGGTGATGCCGCAGGACCTCGTCATCCACGAGGACCGGGACCGCGACCTCCTGGTGCTCGAGTACTCGCCCGGGGACGTTCTGCTGATCCGGAATGGTTACCGTGGCGCGGTGACATGGTTCCAGTTCGCCGATGGCGCGGTGCTCTCCGCCGCACAGGTGATCGGTGCCGCACGGGATGAACCCATGGTGGTCGCGACCAGCGGCCCCGGCGCAGTCGTCTACGGCGGTGCGGCGGACGATGACCTGACGGCCACCGGCGGGGGTTCGCTGGTGTCCGGCGGACGCGGGGATGACACCATCACCACATCCGGGGTGGGCGACACCCTGCTCTACGAAAGGGGCGATGGTGCCGATACGGTCCTGCGGCCGGAGGAGGACGGCCCGCCGGTCCTGTCGTCCCCGGGCTGGTCGTGCCGGGTGCGTCTCGGCGCGGACATCCTGCCGGATGAAATCACGCTGGGCGCCGGCGGACTCACCCTGCACATCGGGGGGGATCCCGGCGATTCCATCCGCTTCGACGGTTTCGACGCCGCGGACCCCTTCACGAGGCCGGTTCTGAGCTACCTCGAGTTCTCCGACGGGACCCGCCTGGGTCTGCGCGACCTCCTCGCCCGCGGGTTCGACGTGCAGGGCCGCGAGGCGGGCGAGACTCTGCGGGGTACTCCGTTCCGGGACCGGTTGCGCGGCTTCGGAGGCGACGACACCCTTCTGGGCGGCGCGGGCGATGACGACCTTGTCGGTGACGAGGGCAACGATCTTCTGGATGGCGGCCAGGGTGACGACCTCTATCGACTCGCGATCGGGGCAGGCACGGATCGGATCGTGGATGCCGGCGGGCGCAACCGGGTGGTGTTCGCAGCCGGGATCGACCCGTCCCAGGTGCGGGCGGAGGCGCTGGCCGGGCTGGACGGGTCGCGGTACCTGAAGGTGCGCTACGGGCCGAGCGACGAGGTTCTGGTCCGGGTGGACACGGGGGAAGGCGCCGTGCCCTTCGTCTTCGAATTCGCCGACGGTACGGAACTGAGTGCGCTGGCCCTCGCGTCCCGCGACCGCGCGGAGGCCGTCTTCCACGTCACCTTCGAAGGTCCTTCGGAGGTCATCGGGAGTCGCCTGGACGATACGCTCTGGGGCGGGCCGGAGGCCGACCGGTTCGATGGGGGTGGCGGGGATGACGAACTCGCCGGCGGGGGCGGCAGCGACTGGCTCGCTGGCGGCGACGGGCGCGACTGGCTGACCGGAGGCGAAGGCGACGATCGCCTCATGGGCGGTCCCGGCGAGGATACCTACCAGTTCTTCGGACCGTGGGGCAGGGACCGGATCGTGGACACGGGGCCCGGACGTGATGTGCTGGTGTTCGAGGCAATGCCGCTCCACGCCCTCGAGGCAGGCCGGTCCGATGCCGATCTGCAGTTGCGACGCCGGGGCGGCACGGACGTGGTCACCCTGGAAGGGTTCTTTGCTCCGGAGGGAGGCGCGGCGCAGCGGGGCTGGACGCTGCGCACCCGGGATGGCGAGCAGGACCTCGCGGCGGCCCTGCCATCCCTGCTGCCCGAGCCGGTTGCGGGGACGGTCGAGGGTCTGATCGAGGCGTTCGGGCGCAGGGTGCGGGACTTCTTCGGACGGGCGCTCGAGGCGGCAGGCTATGTGCGCGGGGATGACGGGACATTCCGCCGGCAGACGGTGCGGGACCTGAGCACGGCGACCGACACCTGGCGCGAGCGGTTCGACCTGCGGGAACCCGGTCAGGATGTGAGCGGGGACGGGGTGCGGGTCTCCGACGGGTTCGATGGTCGTTCCGACTCCCGGGTGGTTGCCAGCACTCGCGAGACCCGCCAATTGCCTGCCTCCGATGTCCTGCAGGTCGTGGTCGGCCGTTCCGGCGACCAGCAGAGCCTCGTGCAGCAGGGGGTGCCGATCCCTCGCGGCCAGCTCGTGGGGTCCGATGGGGTTTCCCGCAGCGTGGAGGGGTATGCCTACGCGGGCGGAAGCAATGCCGGTGTGTACCGCCATCCGGTCACCGGCGCGGGCATCTACTACCCCCGGGTGGTGAGCCTTGCACCGGACGCGGGCAATGCCGGGGGCTCCACGTGGACCTATGCGCACACCCTGCGCACCCTCGAGATCGATTACTGGTCGAACTTCCTCCATCTGACGGCCGGCGTGGGTGACGACGACATCGTGGCGGGCGCCCGGTGGCGATTCGATCGTCCCGAGCACGGTTTCCGCTTCGGCTTCCTCACCGTGGCGGCGGGACCGGGCGACGATCGCATCCGTCCCGAGGCATCCAGCCAGCCTGGTTCATCCTTCCTGCCCGTCGGGCGGTTGCCCTGGGACGGCGTGACGCCGCCCGCCGCGGCGCCCGGGGGACTGCTCTTCGGCGATGCGGGGAATGACATCGTGGAAGGGGGCGCCCATGACGACGTGCTGGTGGGGGGCACGGGCGATGATTTCCTGGCGGGGGGCGAGGGCAACGACGAGTACGTGTTTCTCCACGGCGACGGGCGGGACACCGTGTTCGAGGCTGGTGCCACATTGCCGGGGATCGAGCGGGACAACGTGCTGGTCCTGCCCGCCGGCGTGCGGTCGGGAGATCTGCGCCCCGCGATCCGCGAAGTCCTGCACACCGGAGCGTACGACTTTCGCGCGGGCGAGGGCCCCAACGCCGTGCTTCCGGACGCGCGAAGCCACGAGGCGGCTTCGCTCCATGCCGCGGTCGATCTGTCCTGGGGTACGGCCGATGGTGTTCGCGTGATCGTTCCGCACGCCGAGCACCTCGCCGCCCGTGGACTGGATGCGCTCCGGTTCTCCGACGGGTCGAGGATGAGTTTCGATTCCCTACTGGCGCGGCTCGGGCCCGTGGATCTGAATCCCCAGGACCGCGGCAACGTTCTCGTGGCCGGGGCGGCGGGAGAGGTTCTCGCCGGCATGGGCGGGGATGACTCGCTGATCGGGGGAGCGGGCAACGACGAGCTTTTCGGTGGCTCGGGGGCTGATGCCCTGTCCGGCGGCGCGGGCGACGACCGGCTCTACGGCGGGCAGTTCCACAGGATCCTTCGCGGCGAGGTCACGCCCTCCCGGGTCGGTTCGACCCTCGAGGATGCCGGCAATCGCTATGCCGGCGGCGCCGGCGATGACGCCCTCTGGGGAACGGCCGGGGCGGATGTCTTCCTGGTGGAGCGGGGCGATGGCCAGGACGTCATCCGCGATCTGCTGCACGAGGAGAGCGAAATCGGGGTCCTGGCTGACTACACCCGGCTGCTGACCGACGGCACCGCCCTGGCGAACTACGCGGCCACCGTCGACACGTTGCGCTTCGGTACTGGAATTCGCCCGGACGCCGTGCAGGTCGCGCGAACGCGGGTGATCGATCGCGTGGCTGCGCTCGAGGGCACGTTCGAGGATCGCAACGATCTCGTGTTCGCCTACGACGGCCCCTGGCACTCGGTACGCGTGAAGAACTGGTTCGATCCGACGCTTCGCGCCGGCTACCTTGCCGGGTTCGACGGCGCCCAGGCGCCGCATCAGCTGCGGCGGGCGGAGTTCGCCGACGGCACCGTCTGGGACCTGGCGGACATCCTCGCCCGCGTGGACGCGCCTGCCCCCGCCTTCCGGGGAAATTCGGCACCCCGATCCCGTGAGCCCGGGCTCCTGACGCTGCGGCCCGGCGCCGAGTTCGACATTGACCTGGCCCGTCTTGCCTTCCAGGACGACGATCCCGGAGATCGCCTGATCCTGACGGCCCGAATGGAGGATGGCACGGCGTTGCCGGACTGGGGGTGGCCGGAAGGGGCCGGCGGCCATCTTGCCGGGCGGGCGCCCGACTCGCCGCTGGAGCCGTTCGCGGTCCGGCTTCAGGTCAGCGATCGGGGGCTTGCCACGGCGGAATCCCGGGTGCGCATCGAGGTCCGCGAAACCAACCGCGCGCCGGTTGCGCAGGTCCCGATGGTCCATGCCGACGTGACCGAGGGGGAGCGCTGGTCCCTGTCCCTCCGGGAAGGGCTTTTCCAGGACGAGGATCCGGGTGATCGCCTGTCCTTCACCCTTGCGCCCGGCGGGCCGGGCATGCTGCTGCCCGGCTGGGTTTCCCTCGAGCCCGGCGGACACACCGTGTCCGGCATCCCTGGTCCCCTGGACGTGGCCGACGTCGCCTTCCGGATCGTGGCCACCGACCTCGCCGGTGCCTCCGCAAGCCTGCCGGTCGAGGCGATCGTGGCCCCCGCGGCCGGGCGGACCCTCGAGGGCGGCGCGGGCCCTGACCGTCTGCGCGGGACGTCGTCGTCGGACCGCCTGGCGGGCCGCGGGGGAGATGACCTGCTCGAGGGGTTCGGCGGCGACGATGTCTACCACTGGAATCCCGGCGACGGCCTCGATACGGTCGCCGATACGGGCGGACGAGATGTCCTGGTGCTGGGCGCCGGTGTCGCGCCGGAAGATGTCGTGGTTCGCATTGCCGGTGAGGGCGCAGACCGGGTGGCGCGCGTACGGGTGCGCGGTCCGGGCGGTGCCGAGCGACGTCTGGAGGGGGTGGATATCCGGCTGGGCCTGGCGGGAGCGGACACCGGCGTGGAGTCCCTCGCCTTCCATGGTGGTGAGACCCTCGGTCTCACGACGCGGATCGCACGGGACAGGACGGTTGCCCTCACGGGGGAGCGGAGTTCGTTTTCCGGGGATGACGACGACGAGATCATTCGGGTGTCGGGCGCCGGTGTGACCGTGGCTGCGGGGCCGGGCAACGACCGGGTGACCGGCGGCACGGGGTCCCTGCTCGCGGACGGTGGTCCCGGCGAGGACCATCTCGCGGGCAGCCGGAGGGAGGACTACCTCAGCGGCGGATCCGGGGATGACATCATCGTGGGCGGTGCGGGTCAGGACAGCCTTCGGGGTGGGCCGGGGCACAACCTCGTTCTCGGCGGTGCCGGGAACGACTGGCTGTTCGGGGCAGGGCAGCAAGATCTGCTGGCCGGTGGCACGGGCGATGACCGGATCGAGCTCGTACAGGGTGATTACGTGATCGGCTGGAATCCCGGAGACGGGCAGGATACCCTCCGGTTCCTCGGGCCGGCCGGTGCAGTGGTGTCCCTCGGTGGCGGGCTGAGTCCCGCGGACGTGGCGCTGTCCCGGGAGGGCGAGGCGCTCTGCCTCGTCACGACGGCGGGCGAGGGGCTCCGCTTCGAACACTGGTACTCGCGGTTCGAGCGACGCAATGTGCGCGCGCTGCAGTTCATCACCGCCGAATCCGGCACGCCTGTCC
This sequence comes from Betaproteobacteria bacterium, assembly GCA_037141795.1. GTDB lineage: Bacteria > Pseudomonadota > Gammaproteobacteria > Burkholderiales. The sequence goes on along the minus strand of JBAXBV010000027.1, from coordinate 23,826 downwards.
CGCGCGTTCTCATGGCCGATTTCGCGGCGGTTGCCGAGAGCTTCGATGACGCGCGGCAGCGGCAGCCCGGCCTGTCCCGGTGGGCACTGGCGGATGCCCTCTCGCATTTCCACCTGGGCGAGGGGAACGCCTTCGGGGGCGATCTCGCGGCGGCCTGTGCAGTGGATCCGGCGGCACTCGCCAGCGCGCCCGCCCACCGGATCACCGACACGCTGGCTGCACCCGGTTTCGCCGTCACGCCGCAGGCGCTGCGGGAGCCAGGGTGGTTGCTGGGGGAAGGGGTGGGCGGATGAAGCTTCACCCCGGCGGGTGATCAGGCGGCAGGTTCGAACGCGGTCATTTCACCCGACGGGCGCCACACCGGGCCAGGGGCTGGAAGGCCTGTTCCAGCCATTCCTCGCGCAGGGCGCCCTCGAGGTCCACGTTGTACGTGATCCCCGTGGATGAATCGCCCAGGTTGTAGATCTCGTAGCGCAGGGTGCGCGCATCGGCGGCCGGTGTCTTCGAGTCCGACGGGTCCAGTTGCACGATGAACCGCTGCTTGATGTGACTGCGGCTGACCGCCTGGGGGTCCGCGTAGCTGCCGACCGCCTTCGGCGACAGCCCGAAGGTCGTGCGGATGGCGTCGTTGACGCAGGGCGCGGCAGCAAGGAGCGATCGGTCGATGACCGCCTTGCGGCTGTCCCACCCCTGACGGATGGAACTGGACAGCGTGCCGCAGGCGGCAAGGCCGAGGACCGCTGCACAGGCGGCAATGACCGGGAGGCGTCTCATGCTGCGCTCGGGAAGCAGGCCGGGCCCAGAGGCTCGAAGGACTTGTAGGTGAGGATGAATTCCTGATGCCCGAGGGCCTCGGACTGCGTCTGTTCCCCGTTGGCCACCTTCAGGATGAGGTGGTAGATCTCGCGCCCGACCTCGTCCAGGGTTGCCCGACCTTCGAGGATTCGCCCGGCATCCACATCCATGTCCTCGGTCATGCGCCGGTAGGTGTCCGGGTTCGCACACACCTTGATCACGGGGGCGAGGGCCGAGCCCACGACCGAGCCGCGGCCCGTGGAGAAGAGGATCACGTGACTGCCGCAGGCGATCAGCTCCGCGATCTCGGCGTTGTCGCTGATGTTCGGGAAGCCGAAGCGCGGCTCTCCGTCGGGCACGACGTCGAGCAGGTAGAGGCCGCCCGCCACGGGCGCATCACCCGGCTTGATGATCCCGGAGATCACCGACTGGCCGGACTTGGCATAGGCCCCAAGGGACTTCTCCTCGATGGTGGTCAGGCCGCCGTCGGCATTGCCCGGCCCGATGCTGGCGTGGCCGTAGGTGTCGTAGTACTTCGCCGCCTTGGCGACGGTGCGGACGATCTCCTCACCCAGTGCGGGGTTCTCGGCGCGCTTGGCCATCCAGTGTTCCATGCCGATGAGTTCGCCGGTCTCCTCGAAGATGCAGGTTGCATTCCGTTCCACCAGAAAGTCGAAGGCGCGCCCCATGGCAGGATTGGCGGTGAGGCCGCTCGTGGCGTCCGAACCACCGCAGATCGTGCCGACGATGAGTTCCTCCACCGCCATTTCCGTCCGCGGCGTGTGCTCCAGTTGCGCGAGCGTCTGCTCGACCCAGGCGCGGCCCTCCGCGATGGTGCTCCGGGTTCCGCCCGAATCCTGGATGACCAGGAGTCGTGCGGGCCTTCCGGAGGCCCGCACGACCTCGAGCAACCGGGTCTTGTCGAAGCCCTCGCAGCCCAGGGAAACCAGCAGTACCGCCCCCACGTTCGGGTGGGTGCACAACCGCTCCAGCATCTTGAAGGAATAGGCGTTCGGGAAGCATCCCGGGAACCCGATGAGATGCGCGCCGGTTTCCCGGAACGGGTAGGCGATCTCGCGCGACACGTGGTGCGCGCACTCGACCAGGTAGGCCACGGCGACCACGTTGCGGATGCCCTTGCGCCCGTCGGGCCTCAGGTAGGCCTGGATTGTCATGCGTGGCTCTCCTTCAGGAACTCGTGGCCGGCATCCAGCGTGTAGGTGGGCAGGTAGTCGCTGGCGACGTTGTGGATGTGAACGTATTCACCCGGCGCGATGGCGCGCAGGGCCCGGCCGATGGGCGCCCCGTACTTCACGATCCTCTCGTCCGCCTCGATCGGCCGGAAGGCGAACTTGTGCCCGGTGGGCACGGTTGCGGCCAGTCGCACCGTCAGGCCGGCCACCGTCAGCGAGGTGCCCTCAGCGAGGTCGGACTTGGCGATGGCGATATTGTCCCCCGGGGCTAGAAGCAGCACGCGCGGGTCCGTTGTCGGGCAGGTGTTCATCTCTTGGATCTTCCGGATTGTGGGGCACTCTGGTGCCCGGGCAAGAGCGGTAAGATCAGGAGCATAAAGGAAAGGCCGCCCGCTGTTTCGCCCGGAGGGGGCGTGCCGCAGGGGCGGCCACTATTGCGGAAGGAAGGTCGCGAACGTCGCGAAGCCGCGTCCGCGGCGCCGTCAGCCCCCGCGTCGCCGCGTGTGCCGGGCCTGCACGCCGAGCAGTCCCAGGCCACCCGCCAGCAGGGCCCAGGTCCCTGGTTCCGGCACCGGGGCAGCCGTCCAGGTGACCGTGATGGTGTCTCCGGTGGCGAGGCCGGCGAAGCCCACGGTCCAGTCCTGTCGGCCTTGTAAAAGCGGGTCACCCAGTTCGACGAACGTTGTCAGTGGCGTCGTGAAGGATATGTCCACCGTGTTCGCCGACGGCCTGCTTAGGACACTCGACCCGTCGTTGGAAAGCACGCTGCCCGGCGTCAGGGTACCGCGGTTCACGCTCACCTGAAGGGAGGCCAGCGCCGTGGACGACAGGTTGTTGACGATGCCGTTGAACAGTGCCGTGCCCCGGGTGATGTCGCCGGCATCGAGGGCAAAGGCGAGCGTGACCTGACCGGCAGTCGGAAAGTCGAGATCTGCAGCGATGGTGTCGGTTGTGCTGAAACTCGTGTTCACGGTGGCGCCGTTGGCCTGGGTGTCCACGAGGGTGAGCGCCTGCGCGAGCGGGACGTAAAGGGCGGTCGCGAGCGCAACCGCAAGTGCGGTCCGGATGGATGTGTTCACGTGGGTCTCTCCTGCCTGGGGGTGTGGGCGCGCGGACCCGCGCGCCGAGGGCGTGAAGTCTATGCGCCGGGAATGACGGTCGTGCGGTGCCGCGTTGGTTCGTCCGGCCTAGCATTTCCCGATTACGGTTCATCGCCGTGACACCGCGGCTCCAGATACTGCGGACTCCATCGTTTTGATGTTCAAGGAGTTCAGCCATGTCCTTCCATGCTCCGTTTGGTCGGCGCGATTTCATCCGTGGCGTTGGCGCGCTCGGGGTGGCGGCCGCGGTTGTTCCAGTCCGGGCCGCCGATGGCCCCGTGGCCTTCGCGCACGGCGTGGCCAGTGGCGACCCGCTCGCCGATCGCGTTGTGATCTGGACTCGCGTGACGACCGCGGACACTGTGCCCGTGGCGGTGGTCTGGGAGGTGGCTCTCGACGACGCATTCCGGCGGGTGCTGCGGCGCGGGCGGATCCTGGCCGTCGCCTCTGCCGACTTCACCGTGAAGGCGGACGTGGCCGGCCTCCCGGCCAACTCCGTCCTCCACTATCGCTTCACGGCCGGAGGTGTGCAGTCTCCGGTCGGGCGCACCCGAACGCTGCCGATGGGTCCTCTCGAGTCCCTCAAGCTGGCCGTTTTCTCGTGCGCCAACTACCCCGCGGGCTACTTCCATGCGTACGCGGAGGCGGCGGCGATGGAGGATGTGTTTGCGGCGGTGCACCTGGGCGACTACATTTACGAATACGGCCGTGGTGGCTACGCGAGTGCCGATGCGGCCGCCATGGGCCGCGAGGTGAACCCGGAGAACGAGATCGTCGCGCTGGCGGACTATCGCCTGCGTTACGCTCAGTACCGCACCGATCCGTCGCTGCAGGCGCTCCACGCGCGCATGCCCATGATTGCGGTCTGGGATGACCACGAGATCACCAATGACGCGTGGAAGGACGGCGCCGAGAATCACCAGCCAGAGACCGAAGGCCTGTTCTCCGTGCGGCGAGCGGCCGCCGTGCGCGCCTACCACGAGTGGATGCCGACGCGCGTGACCAACCCCGCGCGCCCCGACCTGATCTACCGGTCCTTCGACTTCGGCAATCTCGTCTCCCTGCACATGCTGGACACCCGTCTCATCGGTCGCGACAGGCAGTTGACCTACCCGCAGTTCTTCGGTGCCTCCGGGTTCGATGGCGTAGCCTTCGCGGCGGCCGTGGCCGACCCCGCCCGCCAATTGCTGGGCGCGGATCAGTCGGCCTGGCTGGGTGCCCGGGTTGCAGCATCCCAGGCCCGGTGGCAGGTGTTGGGTCAGCAGGTGCTCATGGGGCGCATGAACATTCCCGCACCCCTGGTGCTGGGGCAGATCTCCTTCTCGGCCTACGTCGCGCTGTTGCAGAAGGCCGCGCTGACGCCAGGCCTTCTCACGACGGCGGAGCAGGCGGTTCTGGCGCAGCCCGCCATACCGTACAACCTCGACGCCTGGGATGGCTATGCCGTGGCCCGCGAGACCCTGCTCGGGACGATGCGCGCCCTCGACCGGAATCTGGTGGTGTTGTCCGGAGATACCCACAACGCCTGGGCGAATGATCTCGCCGATTTCTCGGGCAATGCCGTAGGTGTGGAATTCGCGGTGGCGAGCGTGTCCTCTCCTGGTCTGGAGGGCTATTTCCCCACGGAGAACCCCTTGGCGGTCGCTGCCGGGCTCACGCAGCTGATCGGGCCGTTGCAGTACGCGAACACGGGGGACCGGGGGTTCATGGTGGTGACGGCCACGCACTCGGAGTGTGTAGCCCGATGGCATTACGTGAGCACCGTCAAGTCCGCAGGATACTTCCGTATCGACGGCCCCGCCATGAAGACTTTCCCGGGTGCTGGCAATCGACGTCTCCTGGCGGTCTGAGGTGACTAGCCGCCGGGGCACGCCCCGGCGGCTCTCATTTCTTTTCCAGACGGCTGATCCGCACCGTTGCGTCCTTGCGCTTCGACACCTCGGGGCGGAGGCGTGTACCGAGCCCCGGGCCCTCAGGCGCGCTGATGAAGCCGTCCTTCACCGGCGGCAGGTCCGTGACGAGCGTGGGATACCAGTCGTAGTAGAACGCGCGGACCATCTCTTGTACCAGCGTGTTGGGGCAGTTGAGCGACAGGTGCACGGATGCCGTCAGCATGATGGGGCCCGTGCAGTCGTGGGGAGCGACGGGCAGTGCCCAGGCCTCGGCCATCGTTGCGATCTTCTTCGATTCCGACAGGCCGCCGCACCAGCCCACGTCCAGCATGCAGACGGACACCGCCTGCTTCTGGAACAGGTCCCGGAAGCCTGCCCGCGTCGCCAGCGTTTCGCTCGCCGTCACCCAGACGTTGGTCCGGTGCGCGTAATCGGCCAGGGCGTCCAGGTTGCTCATCTTGATCGGATCCTCGTACCAGAAGGGATCGAACTGCTCCAGGGCGCCCGCGATGCGGATCGCGGCCGGCAGTTGCCACATGGAGTGGAACTCCACGTGGATGTCCATGCGGTCCCCCACGGCCTTGCGGATCTTCTCGAAGGGTTTCATCGCCCGGGCCAGATCCGCATTGGAGATGTAGGTGCCGTTCGTGGCCTCGGCCGCTTCGTCGAAGGGCCAGATCTTCATCCCGGTGATGCCCATGTCGAGCAGGCTCTCCGCGAGTTCGCCCGCGTCGTTGAGGAAACCCTTCAGGTCTTCGTAGGGACGCTTCCGGCGGTCGACCTTGGCAGGCAGGCCGAAGTTGTCCGTGCCCTGGGTCGGCTTGGCGCGCACGTACTGGTAGCCGGCGCAGGTGTTGTACACCCTCACCTTGTCCCGGCAGGCGCCACCCAGCAACTGGTGGATAGGTTGTCCGGTGACCTGTCCGAAAAGATCCCACAGCGCGATGTCGATGGCGGAGGCTGCCCGCATTTCCACCCCGACGGAATTGAAGCCGAGGTAGGTGTTGAGGAAGTGGTGGGAGATCCGGTCGATCTCGAGCGGGTTGCGCCCCAGCAGCCACGGCGCGCAGGTTTCGTGGATGTGCGCCGCCACGGGCGCGACGGCGTAGAAGGTCTCGCCCAGGCCCGTCAGGCCCTCGTCCGTGTGGATCTGCACCCAGAGCAGGTTCGGAAATTCGTCGAGCTGGATGGTTTCGATGGCCGTGATCTTCATGGGCACTGTCCTCCGTTGACTGCGCGGGGCGAGTGTACCTTCAACGGCCTTCCCGGGTAGCGTGTCCAGTGCGGCGCCGGTAGCATCGACGCATCGTTCTTCACCCACCGGAGAGTCCTGCCATGACGCCCTCGGCCCCGTCCCCCGTCCGGCCCCGCCGCAGCCTGCTGTTCGTGCCCGCGCTGCGGCCGGATCGCTTTGCCCGGGCCCTCGAGGCGGGTGCGGACATTGTCTGCATCGACATGGAGGATGCCGTGGCCATCGATCGCAAGGACGAGGGGCGGGCGGTCACCCTGCCGCTGTTCCGGGAGCGGACCCACCCGGAAGTGGAACAGATGGTGCGCATCAATGCCCTGTCCACCTACCACGGACTCAAGGACCTCCAGGCCCTGATCGAATCGGATGCGCCGCCGCCCGCCATCATGATCCCCAAGATCCGATCCGCGGAGGAAGTGCAGATCATCGACGGGCTGCTGTCCGCAGGCCGGGCCCGGGACATCCGTTTCTGCGTGATCATCGAGACCAACCAGGGGCTCGAGCGCGCCATCGAGATCGCGAAGGCCAGCCCCCGCATCGACTCGATGATCCTGGGCGCGGTGGACATGAGCGCGGACCTGAGGTGCGTGAAGGCATGGGAGCCCTTGCTGTATGCCCGTTCCCGGCTGGTCCATGCCGCCGCGTCAGCCGGGATCGATCTGCTCGATGTGCCGTTCCTGAACCTCGATGACCCCGAGGGGCTCGCGGCGGAGGCGGCGGGATGCGCGCGGCTGGGCTTCACCGGGAAGGCGGCCATCCACCCATCCCAGATCGCACCGATCCATGAAGCCTTCACCCCGACCGATGCCCAGATCGCCCGGGCCCGGAAGGTCTGCGCCGCCTTCGAGGGCAGCACGACCGGTCTGGTCGTGGTGGACAACGAACTGATCGAACTGCCCGTCGTGCGGTCCTACTACCGCATGCTCGCCATCGCCGGGAGGTTGAGTCCGCGCTGAAGCGGACCGTCGGCCACGCGCACGGCCCGGCGTGCGTCGCCTCAGTCCGGCGACAGGGTGTCGCTGATTGGCGACACCCCATCCACGATCACCGCGCGCAGGGCTGGATCCGCGGCCACCTGGTTGCCGAGAAAACCCGCCACCTTCTCGTCCAGACTGCCGATGTCGAGTCGCAGGAGCACTGCGGGCGCCTTCACCCGACCACAAACGCGAATGTCCGACGCGGTCGTGAAGCCGAAGAGTTTCCGGTACAGGGAGACATGCCGCGGGTTGACCTCGATGAACAGATCCGTCGCGCCGCGGGTCTGCCGGCCGACCCGGTAAGCCAGTGCGAAGAGCGAAGACAGGATGTCCCGGCTGTCTGCGCTCGACACGACGGCCAGTCGCGTCAGTTCCACCAGGGCCTTCCCTTCGGCCCTCGCGTTGCGCATCTCCTCGGGGTAAGTCTGGTCTATCCAGAGTCCGTAGGGCCCGTCGAACCCGAGGGTCATGGTCCCCACTACCCTGTCCTGTTGCAGCGCGACCAGGGTCGTTGCCCCGCGCTTGGCATCGAGAGCGTCGGTGCGGATCGATCGGGTGACATAGCCGCGCCACTCGTAGCGGGCGCGAACGAGTTCCGCCGCTTCGAGGAGTCGCTGGCGGGAAGTGGCCGTGACGCTGACCACCGCGTCCTCATCGGTGCCGAGGCGAATCTGCTCCCGGGCCGGCCATCCGGCGAGGCGCGCCCTGCCGCGATGCCGGAAGGTCTCGCTGAAGAACGTCGCTTCGGAGGAAGCTGCTTCCCTGAAAGCGCTTCCGGACATGTCCACGGTCGACCGCGGTTGAATCATGGGTTGAATCCTGTTTCTGTTGTGATGAGACCAGACAGTACCCCGCATATGTCGGACCATGTGCCGAGGGGTTTTGTCTTATGCTACTTCTGCATTTGTTCGTATCACCCGGCGGGCCCGTCACCGCGCAACGTTGCCGGTGGATGATGCCTCCATGCTTCCAGCATGATCAATCTTCGAGATTTCAGTTTGTTTGCAGCGGGAAACCCCCACATCTCCCCTGTTCGTCCGTCGTCGTCCGGCGACACCGACGGCACGAAATCCCGCAATGGTGAGATTTCGAAGCCCCGAACCGCGACACTCCGGAATCTACAAGAAAGTTGGAATTTGTACATCCTGTCTTCGGCCCGTGCGACGCTGATTTCCACGTTTGCCGGTGCCATCCCGTGGAAGGCAGTCCGCGTCAGTGCCGCTTTCCGCGGATGTCATGGACCCGCGCCACCGCTGGTCGTCGGGCATGGGACCGCGCGCGGGTGCATGCCCGCCTGAGGCCTGCCGGTGGCGCGAGGCCCCACCGGCGGCCGCCTCCACGGCGGGGTGTCGCCGGAAAGCGACGATACGGGACCCTGCCGATGGCTGGCCCGCCCCGCCTGGCCTGCCTGATGCCGGTCCCGGGTCATCGCCGGACCCCGCGCCAGGGGCTAGAATCCGCCTCCCGTACCCGTTGCGGAGCCCGGCGCCGACTGCGCCGGTGACAGGCGTCGGGGCCGGTCCCCTCCCATTCGTTCGGACATTCGGATGACAATCGCAGACCCGGACATCTGGTCCGAACTCAAGCGACTCGCGATCGACCAGGTCGAACGCGAGCCTATTCTATCCGGCCACCTTTACGATCTCATCCTCCGCCATCGTTCCTATGCGGATGCGCTCGCCTACCTGATTGCAGCGACCCTGTCGAACCAGGTGTTCGGTGTCGCGGGAATGGTCGACCTGATCGGCGAGACCATCGAGCGGCACCCTGGTATCGCCGACTGCAGTCTGGAGGATCTCCGGGCCGTGGCCACGAGGGATCCCGCAGCCGAGTCGCTGATCGTGCCCTTTCTCTACTACAAGGGCTTCAAGGGCCTGCAGAGCCATCGGGTGGCCCACGCCCTGTGGGGCGAGTCCCGCCGTGGCGTGGCGCGCTTTCTCCAGAGCCGTGTCGCCGATTCCCTTGCCATCGACATCCATCCCGCGGCGCGCATCGGACGGGGTGTGTTCATCGATCACGGCATCGGGCTCGTGATCGGCGAGACCAGCGTCGTGGACGACGATGTCTCGATTCTCCAGGGAGTGACCCTCGGGGGCACCGGCAAGGAGAGCGGTGATCGGCATCCCAAGATCCGCCGGGGAGTCATGCTCGGTGCCGGGGCGAAGGTGCTTGGCAACATCGAGGTGGGGGAGGGATCCAAGGTCGCGGCCGGGAGCGTCGTGCTGGCTCCCGTACCGGCACGCACCACGGTCGCCGGGGTTCCGGCAAGGGTGGTGGGCACGCTGCGCACCGACATGGCGGCGTTCGACATGAATCAGGAACTCGAGTGACGCAAGCCGCCTGGCGGTTCGACGGCAACGCGATCGCCGCCTACCGGGCGGATGGTCTCGTCGCGTCTCCGTGCCGCTTCCCGGAAGACCGGGTGGTCGCGATGCGCGAGTGTCTGGATCGCTTGCTCCGGGACAATGCCGACGTGGCGCCCGAGAGCCTGGTGTGCCCGCACATCCCGAACGGCGTCCGGCATGACGCCCACGCGGCCCGATGCTGGTTCGAGTTCGCGACGGACCCGGGGCTGCTAGACCTGGTGGAGCAACTCATCGGACCGGACATCGTCCTCTGGGGCAGCCAGGTGTTCTGCAAGCCCGCGCACACGGGGCGCGCCGTGCCCTGGCACCAGGACGGTCAGTACTGGCCCATCCGCCCCGTCGCCACCTGCTCGGCATGGATCGCGCTCGACGACGCAACCGCGGAAAACGGTTGCATGCGCTATGCGGCGGGCTCGCACCGCGAGGGGCATCTTCTTCCCCATCGGGTTCGTCCCGGCCGCGATGTGGTTCTCAACCAGGAGATCGATCTGGACACGTTCGACGTGGCCCGCATTCGGGACGACACGCTTCCGGCCGGCGGGTTTTCGTTGCACGACGTGTTCCTGGTGCACGGATCCGGCCCGAACCTCTCGGCGAGGCGCAGGGCGGGGTTCGTGGTGCGCTTCATGCCTGCGACTTCGCGTTTTGACCGCACGGTGGACCGGCGTCAGGATCAGGCGGGCGTCAGCTTCAGCTTCAGTCGGCGGCCCATCTGGCTGGTGCGTGGCACGGACCGGGCCGGCAACGATTTTTCGGTGGGGCACGGCGAGGACTATCGGCTCGTACCCCGTCTGTCCGACGATCTGTAGACTCGTGCCACGCCTGCCAACGCCTGCCCTGCCCAGGAGAACCGACCCGTGAAGCTCACTCGTCATGCCCTCGCCGCGATCGCCCTTGCCACCCTTGCCGCGCTGCCGGTGCGGGCGGCGGATCTCGACAGCATCAACCTTCTCAGCCAAAGTCAGTTCCGCCTCCTGTCGGAGGATCTGGGCGCTGCCCTGTCCTACAAGCCGCTCGCGCCCGCCACGCCCCTCGGGATCACCGGATTCGATGTGGGCGTTGCCGTGACCGCCACACAGATCCGGAATACGGCCGTGCTGGATCTCGCCACGTCGGGCGGCAGCATTCCGTCCTATCTGCCCGTGCCCACCCTGCGGGTCGCCAAGGGGTTGCCCTTCGACATCGATGTGGGTTTCGCGGCAGGTGCGGTGCCGGGAACGAACATCCGGTTCTACGGCGGGGAACTGCGCTATGCGATCCTGGCGGGCAACATGGCCCTTCCGGCTGTGGCGGTGCGCGGCAGTTACACGCGACTGAACGGGGTCAGTCAGCTGTCCCTGGACACGAAGGGTGTGGACCTGTCGATCTCGAAGGGCTTTCTCGGCTTCACGCCCTACGCGGGGGCCGGGCGGGTCTGGGTATCGACCACGCCCAACGGCATTGCAGGCCTCGCTGGTGAATCGTTCGGGCTCAACAAGGTCTTCGCCGGCGTGAACGTGAACGTCCTGCTCATGAATCTCGCCATCGAGGCCGACCGCACCGGCGAAAACACCTCGTTCGGCCTCAAGGCCGGTATCCGGTTCTGAGGCCGATCAGGCCGCCAGGGCTTCGGGCAGGGTCGAGGCCAGCAACTCATACGACCGCAGGCGTGATCCGTAGTCGCCGGTGATGGTCATCACCATCATCTCGTCGGCTCCGCTCGCGTCCGCCAGTTCCAGAAGCCGGTCCCGCACGCGGGAGGCTGACCCGATGATGGCGCGGGGCCGTTCCCGGGCGATGATCGCGCGGTCTTCGGGCGAATGGACTCGGGAGAGGGCCTGCTCCGTGGTGGCGACGGGTTCATCCAGTCCTCGCGCCATCTGCACCCGACGAAGGTCGATGGCCGCGGCATGCCGCTCCGCTTCGCCATCCGTCTTCGCGCAGATCGCGAACACTGTCAGCATGGCGCGGGGAACCGGCTCGCGCGCCGAAGGCCGATAGCCCTCGCGGTAGGCCCGCAGCATGTTCTCGCCGCCCGAGGCGTTGATGAACTGGGCATAGGCGAAGCGCAGGCCGAGCCAGGCCGCGAGGGTCGCGCTGTAGTCGGAAGAGCCCAGCAGCCACACCTCCGGAGCGCCCGGACCCGAGGGCATGGCCTTGACCCGGGCGTAGGGGTGTCCCGGCGGCAGCCGGTCGTCCAGGAATGCCACGGTCTCCTGCACGTGTTCGGGAAACCGGTCGAAGTCGTAGAACGTGCCTCCGGAGAGCACCTGGGCCGTGAGCGCATCGGAGCCGGGCGCCCGCCCGATGCCGAGGTCGATCCTGCCGGGGAACAGGGCCTCCAGCATCCGGAAGACTTCCGCCACCTTCAATGGGCTGTAGTAGGGCAGCAGCACGCCGCCGGTGCCGACCCGGATCCGCGAGGTGACCGACGCGACGCGCGTGAGCAGGATCTCCGGGCACGGGTCGGCCAGGGCCCGGGTGGAGTGGTGCTCGGCGAGCCAGTAGCGGTGGTAGCCCATCGCCTCGGCTTCCCGGGCCAGTTCCACCGTGTTCCGCACGGCATCGGCCGGCGAGTGGCCGTCGATGACCGGGGACTGGTCGAGCACGGACAGGCGGATCATTTGACCACGATGTCCACGGCGAGCAGGGGTTCGGTCCCCGCATTGGTCAGTTGCATCGGCTGATGGCTGTCCCGCCAGTGGAATCCTGCCGGTTCGAACGCGATCCGTTCGGTGCCGCCCGGCGCGTCCAGGGTGACCGTTCCGCCCGTGACCGCCACGAGCATGCCGCACGGTCCGTGGAGCCGGGCGGATGCGCCCGGCGGCAGTTCGATGCGAGTCACGCGAACGCGGGCGTTGTCCACGATCACCGGCCCGGCCGACGGCTCGCTCGCCAGACCCGCAGACCCGCATCCCTGCAGGATCTCGGTATCGGTGACGTGGTAGAGCCCCTGGCCGACGTTGCTTACGCGGTGCGCCTTCGGTGACGTCGCGTATCCGATGAAATAGGATTCGCCGGGCTGGCGCTCCGGACGTCGCACGGGGGCCTTGCCCCAGTCCTCCGCTTCGGTCTCGCTCGGGGCGATGTTCACGAAGACGCCGTCGTGGTGGTGAATGTGCATCAGGCTGCGGTAGCCGGGGGTCAGGCGCACGTCGAAGAAGCGCACGTGCGAGTTCCGGAAGACGAGCCGGTGGCCAGGCTCCCGCTCGATCGGGACAGGCTCCTCGGCGCCAGCGGGCACTGCGGTCAGCAGAGTCGCCCCAAGAACGAATCCGTGGAGTCTCATCGCTGCAGGGCCCGATCCACGAAGTCGAGGCGATCCTGTCCCCAGAACAGTTCGCCGTCGATCACGTAGGTCGGCGCTCCGAACACCTTCCGGTCGATCGCCTCCTGGGTGAGGGCGTCGTAGGTCTTTCCCGTCCCGGCACTCTGCGCGGTGACCAGCAAAGCGTCGCCGTCGAAGCCGCAGGCACCGGCGATCGCGGCCACCGTCGCGGTGTCGGAGACGTCGCGCTCCTCCTCCCAGCAGGCCTTCATCAGGGCACCGGCGAGTTGAAGCTGGCGATCGGTGCCTCCGGTGGCTGCGGCGATGATGGCCTTCGAGGCGAGGTCCGCGGACACCGGGAAGAACCGCGGTTCCAGGTTTATCGGGATGGCGAGGAAGTCCCGCCAGCGTCTCAGTTCAGTCATCCGGTATTCCTGGCGCTGCAGGGACCGCTGCTTCAGCGGCAGGCCCCCCGAGGCTGCAAAGACGCGCCCGAAGTCGACGGGCCGGACGTCGATCGTGGCGCCGTGGCGGGCAGCGATGGCCAGCAGACGGGCGTGGCCGAGGTGGGTCCAGGGCGACACGGGCGACAGGTAGTAATCGATGGTGGTCATGCGTCAGTCTCTCGGGGTTCGTGGGTTTCGGGGGTGACGCCGATGGGGCGCGTGAGGGACGGGTCGTCGTGATCCGCCCGGTTCACGCGGGCGCTCACGGGAAAGGCAAGCATGGCCTCCAGTGGTGCCGGCACGAGCAGTGACTCGAGGATATCCCGCGGCGTGCGGGGATCAAGCCAATCCCGGACGGCCGCAGGATCCAGGAGAACCGGCATCCGGTCGTGCACCTCCGCCACCCGTGCGTTCGCCCCCGTCGTCAGGATACAGCAGGTGGCCGGAGCGTCTGCCTGCGACCGTTCGAAGATGCCCGCCATGGCGAATACCCCCGCGCCTGGCGGCCGGATGAACCAGGGATGTTTCGGGCCGCCTTTCGCGTGTTGCCACTCATAGAACCCTGAAGCTGGCAAAATGCAGCGGCGCGACGAAAACGCAGACCGGAACATCGGGCGTCCGGCCACGGTCTCGGAGCGAGCGTTGAAGGGCCGGGGGACATGGCGATCCTGCGACGCGGAGCGTGTCCACGAGGGAACCAGGCCCCAGAGCATCCACTCGCCTCGCCGGCCCGTGACGTCCTGCCTGATGGCGAGTACCGGGGTGCCGGGGGCGATGTTGTACCGGGGTGTAATCTCCGGGAGTTGCTGCAGCCCGAACTGCGCCGCGAGCGCCCGGCCGTTCTCGTCAAGGGCGTATCGTCCGCACATGAGGCAAGATTACACGGGTATCGCCCCGGGGCTGCTTGTTCCGGTGGTGGTCGCCTGACAGGGATCCGGACGACGGGTAGGAGAGCATGAAGACCACCTTGAAGAAACACCTGCTGGCGTTGCTCGGAACCGCCCTGCTGGGCGGCGACGCGCTTGCCTTCGAATACGCCGGGCTGGGCATCGGCGTTTCACCCGCGGCCTTGCGGGAGCTGTTTCCCGAATCCAGCCATCAGATCGCCCAGCGAGGCTCGGGCAGCGTGGCCCGGCCGGAGGATGGCGATGGTCGATTCGACCAGTGGCTGAAGGACGGCGACGGCCTGTACCTCGTCCGGCTCGCGCCCAACGACACCCGGGGCGATGTCACCGGCATCAGCGTTTCCCTCGACAAGGGGAAGGTGCGCCGCTGGATCCTGTCCTTCGAGCGACCCGGCGCAGGCACCCGGCCGGACCAGGCGGAGCGGCGTTATCCTGGTTGCAAGCGCATTCTCGACACCCTGGTGGATCACTACGGAGAACCCGCCTCCTTCAAGACCCGGATGGAAGACGGGCTCCAGCACCGGTCCCGCGTCTGGAAGAGCGATGTCGGGGAAATGGCGATGGACTGCGGCCGCTACCCGCAACGCAACGCCATCTTCGCCATCGATATCGAAATCACCCCGCGGTAGCCCCGTCGCCCTCGGCGGGCCGCCGGCACGGCCGGGATCAGGGCCGGGATCTGGCCAGGAGTTCATCGAAGCCGCTGCGGGACCCGTTGCGGAATTCGTAGATCCTTCGAAGGTCCTGCAGCAGGGGTTCGCGGAGATCGCGCAGCGCGTCCTTTGCCTCGCAGAGGCCGACCGCGCGGGCGTAGGATTCGATGACCCGGTCGAGTTGCGCGAAGGCCTTGCCCACGGCGTCCGACTTGGCCTGTCCGTCGAGCTTCCGGGATCCCGCGTTGATCCGCTCGTATTCGGTGAAGTGCGTCTGGCCGAGGAAGTACCAGGGGTAGGGGTCCTTTGCGTCGAGCGTCGCGGCCTTGCGGAACCGGGCCTGGGCCTCCTCCAGCTGTCCGGCCTTCTGCGCCACCATGCCCAGCCGCAGGTGCAGTTGCGGCAACCACCGCGACGGGTACTCGGCCCATTGCGTATCGTCGAGACCGGAAGGCCGCTTGCCGCTCTCGATGATTGCAATGGCGCGGTCACCGTAAGCCTTCGCAGGTGCCGCGAATTTCGCGGGATCGCTGCGGGCCTGGCCCGCCGCGGCGAGGCTCAGGAGCGACAGCAGCTGCACATCGTCCGGGTTTTTCTGGAGCCACGTGTCGGCGAGCGAGAAGGCATTGTCGAAGGAGCCGGCCTTGACGTAGTCGTCGACGGCCCCCGGGATGGAGGACTGCCCCGCGGCGGCCGCCTTCCGGAACAGTTCCAGGGCGAGCGGGTCGTTTCTGGGCACGCCCCGACCGTCCCGCAGCAGAAGCGCGAGATGGTACTGGGCTTCCGGGTTGCCGGCCTCGGCCGCCTGCCGGTACCACTTCGCAGCCTCGGCGTAGTCGGGCAGCAAACCTGCGCCGCGTTCGGAGTTCCAGCCCAGGAGGTAGGCGGACTCCACGTGCTTCTGATCGGCCGCCTTCCGGAGCCAGAGGTTTGCTTCCGCTTCGTCCTTGTCCACCCCGGAGCCTGACGACAGGGCAAGGGCATAGGCGTACTGGGCGTCCGCATAACCCTGATCGGCCGCCTTGCGATACCACGATGTTGCTTCCTGTTCGTTGCGGGAGACCCCGTCCCCCTGCGAGAGCAGATAGCCGAGAAGGTACTGGCCACCGGCTTTACCCTGTTCCGCCGACTTGCGGAACCAGGCCGCCGCCTGCGCGGTGTCACGCGTCACACCCGTGCCGTAGAGGAAATAGGAGCCGATGGCATACTGGGCATCCGGATTGCCCTTCTCTGCGGCTTTTGCATACCACCGCCCGGATTCCGCGTAGTCCTGCTTGACGCCTTCCCCGTTCTGGAAAATCCAGCCCAGGATGTACTGGGCGGTGGCCTGACCCTGTTCGGCGAACGGTCGGAATTCCTTCGCCGCGCTGGCATAGTCCCCGTTGTTGTAGGCGTTGACCGCTTCTTCCCAGCCAGCCCGGGCGGGGCCGGACAGCGCCGCGGCCACCAGGATGGCGATCAGGCGGGTATTCATGTCGTGTGTCTCCTCGAGGCGGGTTGGTGGTGCGGGCGTCCGCCGTGGTGTTCATGCGGCAAGGGCGTGGATCGACTGCCGCCGGGATGGAGGACGACTCCGGATCCCGGGCGTCGAGGTAGCCGTGTCACCGTTTGCTGCTGTAATACTCGTAGGGTTTCTTGGCTACTCGCGCTTCGGCGAAGGCGGCGCGCTGGTCGGCGTCGTAGGGCTTGTCCCACCAGGTCGCCCGGGCTGCCTTCTGCTTCTCGACGACCTCCGGGTGCTTGCGGAGGAACTCACGCAGGAACAGCGTGGTCTCGGATTCGTACTTTTCCATCGACTTATCGTCCTGAAAAAACAATAGAAAAATGCCCAAAGATTGTAGCGCCTGTGTGGTGCCGCGTCACGACCCGGCCCGTCGTGACGCGTGTTCCCGCGTTCCCGTGGCCCTTCTCGTGGCACTCGCCTGTCTTGTCCTTCCCGTGTGGTTTCCGGAGGACGCCAGGGCCGCCCGCCCGTTCACGGTGGACGACGCCCGGGTCGTGGACCGGGGCGCGTGCCAGGTCGAGTCCTGGTACAAGAGCAGCGGCGGCGTCCGGGAATTCTGGGCCCTTCCTGCCTGCAATCCCTTCGGCCTGGAACTGACGGCAGGGGTGGGCGCGATCCGGCACGATGGCGGGGCGTCGGCGGGAGGGGACCGGGACTCCCAGTTTCAGGTGAAGGGATTGGTCCGGGAGTTACGGACCAACGATTTCGGCTGGGGGCTTGCCTTCGGCGCGCTCCGGCATGCGGACATCAATGCCGTTCAGAACCAGATCGGCAACTATTACTTCTATGCGCCCGTGTCGAGATCGTTCCTCGACGATCGCATCGTGCTGCTCACCAATGTCGGTGCCGTCGACAATCGCGATGCGAACCGCCGCGGACTCACGTGGGGCGTCGGCGGCGAGTTCTATCTGTCCCCCCGATTCATGCTGCTCGGCGAGGTCTATGGCGCCACGGGATTCGACCGGTTCGGGCAGGCGGGCTTCCGCTTCTGGGTGGTGCCCGATCACGTCCAGATCGACAGCACCTACGGTTCACAGCTCAATGGCGCCCAGCGCAGCGAGTGGTTTACGCTTGGGGTCCGCCTGATCACCAGGCCGTTCTTCTGACCATTCCCCATGACTTCATCCCGCCGCCCCCCGCCAGTGCCGCCCCGCGCGGCGAAGAAACCCCGCATCCTGACCCGCCACGGTGACCGACGGGTGGACGAGTACTGGTGGCTGCGCGACCGCGACCGTCCCGAAGTGCTGGAGCACCTCCACGCCGAGAACCGCTACACGGACGCGATGATGGGACCCAGCCGGCCCCTCCAGCGCGCCCTGTATCGCGAGATGGTGAGCCGCATCCGCGAGACGGACATGGGCGTCGCCTACCGGGAGGGCGGGTGGTTCTACTACTCCCGCACGGTCAAGGGGCGCCAGTACCCCATCTACTGCCGCAAGCCCGGTTCCCTCGCCGCCCGCGAGCACATCGTCCTCGACCTGAACAGGCTGGCCGCCGGGCACGCCTATCTCGGTCTCGGTGAACTCGATGTGAGTCCCGACGGGAAGCTGCTCGCGTATTCCACCGATCATTCGGGATTCCGCGAGTACACCCTGCGGGTCCGGAACCTCGGGACCGGGCGGGACCTCCCGCTCGAGGTGCCGAAGGCGCGGTCGGTGGCCTGGTCCGCCGACAGCCGCGTGCTCTTCTACGTGACCGAGGACGACGCCAAGCGCGCCAGCCGCGTCTGGCGGCACGTGCTGGGGAGCGATACGCACGAGCTGGTCTTCGAGGAGCACGATGGCCGCTTCTCGGTCGGGATCGATCTGTCGCGAAGCCTCGGCTGGATCTTCATCACGTCGTCCAGCGCCACCACCTCCGAGGTGATGTGCGTGCCGGCGTCCCGCGCGCTGGACACACCCCGGTGCGTGTCTCCGCGGCGACCGGGCCACGAGTACTACGTGGATCACCGGGGAGACGAATTCCACATCGTGACCAATGACCGGGGACGCAACTTCCGGCACGTGCGCTGTCCCGTGGACTCGCCGGACGAGCACGCATGGGTGGAAGTGATCGGACACCGGGACGATGTCATGCTGGAGGGCATCGACCTGTTCCGGCATCACTGCGTGCGGCACGAGCGCCACGGCGGTTTTCCCCGCCTCTGCGTGGTCCGGTTCGCCGACGCGCAGACGCACGAGATCGAACTGCCCGAGGCGGCCTGCAGTGTCTTCGCCGCCGCGAATGCGGAGTTCGACACCGAGGTCTTCCGCTTCACCTACGAGTCGTTCGTCACCCCGGATTCCGTCTACGACTACGACATGAATACCCGTGAGCGGGTGCTGCTCAAGCAATTCGAGGTGCTCGGCGGTTACGACCCGGCCCGCTACCGCGCCGAACTGACCTACGCCTCCGCGCCGGACGGCACGCCGATTCCCGTGTCCATGGTTTCGCGGGTCGATCCGGCGGATCCGGGGCCGCGTCCCCTCCTGCTGTCGGGCTACGGAGCTTACGGCTATCCGGAGATGGTGACCTTCTCTTCCGCACGGCTGTCCCTTCTCGATCGTGGCGTCACCGTGGCGCTCGCGCATGTGCGGGGCGGCGGCGAGATGGGCAAGCGCTGGCACGACGAAGGGCGGATGATGGCCAAGCGCAACACCTTCACCGACTTCATCGCCTGCGCGGAGCATCTGATCTCCCGGGGGGATACGGCAACTGACCGTCTGGTGATACAGGGCGGCAGCGCTGGCGGGCTGCTGATGGGGGCAGTGGTCAATCTTCGACCCGACCTGTTCCGGGCAGTGGTGTCGGAGGTGCCCTTTCTCGATGTCCTGAGCACCATGCTGGACGGGACGCTTCCGCTCACGGTCGGGGAGTACGAGGAGTGGGGCAATCCGGAGGAGCCGGAGGCCTACTCGTACATGAAGTCCTACTCGCCCTACGACAACATCGTCCCGCGGGACCATCCGGCCATGCTGGTGGAGACATCCCTCAACGACAGCCAGGTGATGTACTGGGAGCCGGCGAAGTACGTCGCCCGGCTCCGGGCCCTGAAGACCGATGGCAACCCGCTGCTGCTGCGCATCAACATGGACGCCGGTCACGGCGGTGCCTCGGGACGCTACGATTACCTGCGGGAGATCGCCTTCACCTACGCATTCATCCTGGGTGTCCTCGGCATCACCGCATAGCGCCAGCGGTGGCCCGAAAGAAAAACGGCCCCGAGGGGCCGTCTTTCGTTCTGCCTGAAGCGCTGGATCAGTACAGCACCACCGGGTTGCCGGGCGAGCCCGTGGCACCGATGATCCGCAGGGGCGCCCAGATGAAGGCGCCTTCCTTGACCTTGCCGGCGATCAGGGACTTGGTGTCGACGTTTTCCAGGTTCCAGATGCCGTGGCCGGTCTGGAGGTAGGTGTGGCACGGAACCGCCATGCCGTCTTCCTCGTTGCCCGGCTGTGCGTCGTTCGCGGAGGTGTCACCCATCGTGAGGGCAATGTCGCGCTCGGCGAAGTACTTGCACGCGCTGATGCCGAAGCCCGGTTCACCCTGAGCGAAGATCGCACGCGCGGCGGCGCGCTGCTCGGAGTTCATGGACTTGTAGCTGTCGTTGCTCCAGGTGTTGCCCTGGCCGGTGTGCAGCGCAACGCAGTCGCCCGCCCCGATGTCGCTCATGCCCTGGGCCTTGACCATGCCCTTCACGTCATCCGCGGTCACGATGCCGACATCACCCGCCTTCTTGGGGATGGGCAGCATCTCGGCGGAGGCCGGGATCTTGCCCTGCGACTTGCGATAGGCCACGGCATCCAGCACAACCAGGCGGCACACGAAGCCGTTCTCGCCCACGTGTTCGACGCCCAGCGGACCCATGCCCTGAACCTGGCCACCGGCACCACGCTCGTAGGCATCCCAGGACACGACGCCGTTGTAGAACATGGGGCCCTTGGAGGTGTTGACGCCGATGTGGCCGGGACCGTCGAACTGGGTCTGGATCTGGCCGATCTGCGTGATCACGAGTTCGTCGTGATACACCAGGGCGTTCTTGCCGAAGGGACCGCCGGTGGGCGTGCCGGGAATGTACATGCTCCAGCTGCGCGGGCCGAAGGCGGGCGCTTCCTTGTGGTAGTACTTGCCGATGGTGATCGACTTGTTCTGCTTGATGGTGGACAGGGCCCGCTTGATGTTGGCGGTGTTCTTGGTGTGGTTGGACGAACCCGCGCGGTCGTCCTTGCCCCACTTGCTGGGAGCCCAGGACAGGGCGGTGTCGTCGACGGGCCCTTCCAGGGCCTGATGCGCGCTCGCGGCGATGCCGTAGGCAAGCAGCGCTCCGCCGACAGCGGCGGCCATGACAGAACGTTTCATGCTCTCTCCTCCAGAGATTTGTGTTACATGAAATTGACGAAGAAGGTGCGCTTCCTCGCGGCGGAGAATTGCACGGAACGGGGGGCGTTGCAAGCGCAACCGGCGGGACGCGTTGACAGCGTCGGCCGCGCGGGAGCACAGTCTTTTCCACAAGGGTAACGGCGCGCATCGACACGCCGACCGTGTTGCAATGCACCAGGGAGGATGGGGATGATCACGGATTCGCAGGTCGGCTTCTATCGTGAGCACGGCTACGTCGTCGTGGAGGACGTCATCGATCCGGAGACGCTGCGGCGCGTGAAGGCTGCCGTGGCAGACATCATCGCCGGGGCCCGGGGCGTGACCACCCACACCGACGTCTACGATCTCGAACCGACGCACCGTCCCGACCGGCCGAGGGTGCGTCGCATCAAGAAACCGCATCTGGTCAATCCGCTTTTCCGCGATCTGCTGCATGCGCCGGTTCTGCTCGACGTGCTGCGCAGGCTCCTCGGCGAGCACGTCCGCCTCCACGGCTCCAAGCTCAACACGAAGGCTGCGGGCTATGGGGCGCCGGTAGAGTGGCATCAGGACTGGGCCTTCTATCCCCATACGAATGACGACATCCTCGCCGTGGGCGTGATGCTCGACGACGTGCTGCCCGAGAACGGGCCGATGCTCGTGCTCCCGGGCAGTCACCGCGGCCCCACGTACGATCACCACGCCGAGGGACGTTTCTGCGGCGCGATGGACCCTGCGGCGACCGGCCTCGATTTCGGCAAGGCGGTGGCCTGCACGGGCCGGGCGGGCTCGGCGTCCTTCCACCACGTGCGGCTCGTGCATGGTTCGGCACAGAACACGTCCGACCGCGAGCGGCAACTGCTGCTCTACGAATGTTCGGCCGCGGATGCCTGGCCGCTGGTCAACTTCACGAATCTCGAGGAGTTCGACAGCCGCATGATCTGCGGCGAGCCCACGCTCGAGCCGCGGCTCGAGTCCGTGCCGGTGCGCATGCCCCTGCCCCCGGCGCTGAACCAGGGCTCCATCTACGAGAACCAGACCGCGGCGCGCAGCCGGTTCTTTTCCGTGTCCGAAGCGGCGGTCTGACGGTCGAGGTGGTCGTTCCCCGGAATCTGTTGACATACCGGCACAGGGAGGGAACTCCATGAACGCTCAGTCGCCTGGCGCGGCCGTCTGGCATGGTCGCAACGCCGTGTCCCACAAGGTGCTCGATGAGGCCCAGACCCGTGCCTTCGACATCAACGGTTTTCACTTCCCGGTCCCGGTTTTCCGTCCGGACGAGATCTCCGGCTTTCGCAGCCAGCTCGAGGCCGTGGAGCGCGCCACGGGAGGCCCGCTCCGAGGGCAGATGCGCAACAAGCCGCACCTCCTGTTCACCTGGGCGGACCGGATCGTGCGCGATCCCCGCATCCTCGACGCGGTGGAAGACATCCTGGGCCCGGACCTGTTCGTCTGGAGTTCGAGTTTCTTCACGAAGGAGGCCAGCGATCCGGCGTTCGTGTCGTGGCACCAGGATTCCACCTACTGGGGCCTGTCCGAGCCGGATGTCGTCACGGCCTGGGTGGCCTTCTCCGATTCGATTCCCGAGAACGGTTGCATGCGGGTGATCCCGGGTACCCACGTGCTCGACCAGTTGCCCCACCGGGACACCTTCGCCGAGGACAACCTTCTCACGCGTGGTCAGGAAGTCCAGGTCTCCGTGGACGACCGCCGGGCTGTCGATGTCGTGCTGCAGCCCGGCGAGATGTCGCTCCACCACGTGCGCCTGGTGCACGGGTCCGAGCCTAACCGGTCGACCCGCAGGCGCATCGGCTTTGCCATCCGGTACGTGCCCACGTACGTCCGGCAGACCGCTGGCCACCGGGACTCGGCCATGCTCGTGCGGGGCGTGGACCGCCACGGTCACTTCGAGCCCGAACCCCGTCCCGAGGTCGACTTCGGCGAGGCCGAACGCGCCGTGCACCGGCGGATCACCGAGGACGCGATCCAGATCCTCTACCGCGGCACAGGCAACCTGCCGCAGTCCTGAGCCCCGTCGGAGGTTCCGCCATGAAGGTGTTCGCCCGCATCTCCCTGCTGTGCCTTGCACTGGCTCTGCCCCAGGCGGGACACGCCCAGACCCCGGTCCGCTGGAAGCTGCTGTCCTCGTGGGCGGCCGGCACCGTGCCCCAGAAGGTGGTGGAAGCCTTTGCCGAACGGGTGCGGGTGATGAGCGCCGGCCGCCTGGTCATCGAGGTCCTGCCGGCAGGTTCGGTCGTGGCGCCGACGGAGAGCCTCGATGCCCTGCAGGCCGGTGTCATCGACGCGCAGCAGGGCGGCACGGCCTACTTCACCACCAAGGACGCTGCCTTCTCGGTTCTGGGCGACCTGCAGGGGGCCTGGGACGATCCCGGGCAGGCCCAGGCGTGGATGGAGTATGGAGGCGGCCGGGAACTCGCCCGCGAGCTCTACCGCAAGTACAACGCGTACTTCGTGACCGGCGTCTGGTACGGCGTGGAATCCGTGCTGTCCAAGAAACCCGTGCGTTCGCTTGCGGATTTCCGCGGCATGAAGATCCGCGCGCCGGTCGGCATGGGGCAGGACATCTGGAAGGCTCTGGGAGCGGCGCCCGTCAACCTTCCGGGCAGCGAGGTTTACACCGCCCTGGAGCGCGGCGTGGTCGATGCGTCCGACTGGGGCACGCTGTCGATGAACCAGGATCTCGGCTATCACAAGCTCGCGAAGCATCCGTCGTTTCCCGGCTTCCACTCGATGCCGATGAATGACCTCGCCGTGAACCTGAAGAAGTGGAACGCCCTCCCCGATGATCTCAAGGCCATCGTGGACGCGGCGGGACACGAGCTCGCGCGCGAGATGATGCAGCGCCACGCCGTGGATGATCTCAAGGTGGCCCGCGACGCCAAGTCGCTGGGTTTCGAGCCCTTCAACCTGAGCGCGGAGGAACGACGCCGGTTCCGTGACGTGGCGCAGAAGGTGTGGGCGCAGTACGCGGCCCGCAGCGAGATGGCGAAGAAGATCCACGAATCCCAGATCGTGTTCCTGCGTCTCGTCGGGCAGTTGCCCTAGCCCGGACATTTCACCAGGCCGGCCCCGAAGATGAGCAGCCCACCGATGCCCATCGGGTTCGCAGCGAACCGGCTTGCGGTGCCACTCGGTCCGTC
>JBAXBV010000026.1:0-45267 GCA_037141795.1 Betaproteobacteria bacterium | reverse complement strand
CGAAGCGCGGATCAAGATCTCACTCGGGGGCCTCAGCCCCGCCGGGCACCGCAGGAGCGTCGGGATCGCTGCTTAACCAGTCCAACTATTCGTCCGCACCCCCCTTCATCAAGATCAGAATGACCAGCGACGCTGCCGGCGAGTTGGACCCCAAGCAAATGCGCGCCTTTTACGAATCAGTACTACAGCTAACGGTTGAATGATGCGCCTCCTGGAAATCACACTGTCCAACCGTAGGCGCCCAACAGCACAGCGGAGTCCGACGCGCGCGGCTCGCTGTGGACGGTTAGGCACTTACATGCAGGTAACGAAGCACATTGCTGTGCTCGCGATTACGGCGGCTCTTTGTCTGGGAAGTTCCCACGTCGAGCCTGCCGATCAATCATCCCCGAAACACTTAGTGATACTGAAGGTACTGGTAAGCGAAGAGGGAAAGCCTCTCCAGGTTGAAGTAGAAAAATCAAGTGATCAAAAAGAAATAGATAGAGCGGCCATCGATGCTGCCTATCGGCAGCGTCTCCTTCCATATAGGCACGAAGGGAGGCCGGTAGAGGCGTGGATCCGTATTCGTTTTGATTTCCAGCTTGAGCAGTCCGAGCAGGGGCATCTACGCAAGTGAGTGCGACAGGGAAAACACTAAGCAGCGGCGCCAGGTGCGAAAAGTATGCAGGACCGTCGTGGAGTGCAATCCGGAAAGTCGCTGTGATTGCCATCAGTGCTGACGCTGACCGAGAAATCACCCACTGTAGGAGCGATCGCCGGTTCAGTTGTGACCCGCCTGTCTAGCCGAACTCGCTGCCTTTCTGAGCGGGTGTGCTGGGGACAACAGGTGTGATCAGGCCTGGGTCAACTTGCCGTCGGTGGGGGGGTGAAAGTCTGTCGGCGCCAACATGCCGATCAGGTGCTGGCGCTTGTCGTCGTTGGGGCTGCTCATCGGCGGCGCTTTCAGGCGTAAGGATGGAACTGGTTGTTGTCTCGGCTGAGCAGTTGCATCAGCTTGGGATGAATGAACAGCTTCTCTTTGCCGAACGGCATTTCGCGCAGCACGCCCAGGTTCGCTAGATCATGCAGATAGCGTGAGGCGGCTTGGCGCTGGGCGATGCCCTTGTCCACCAGGTTGCCGATGCGGCAGTAGGGCTGCTCGAAAATCACGTCCACCAGTTCGCGCGTGTAGATCTTGGGGAGCCGTTCGCGCACGTGCTCGGTCGTGTGCTCGGCCAGTTTGCGGATGGCGGCGATCTTGCCGGTGGTCCACTTGGAGGTTTCGGCCACGGCCTGCAGCATGAACTGCAGCCAGGGTTCCCATGCCTGGTCTCGCGTCACGCCCAGCAGAAGGCCGTAGTAGTCGGCCTTGTACGCAATGACGTGGCGGCTGAGGTACAGGATGGGCAGGTTCAGCAACTCCTCCTGAATCAGGTAGAGGATGTTGATGACGCGCCCGGTGCGCCCGTTGCCATCGGTGAAGGGGTGGATGGCCTCGAACTGGTAGTGGCCCACGGCCATGCGGATCAGCGGGTCCAACTCGGTCTGGTGGTACAGAAAGCGCTCCCAGTTGGCGAGCATGTCGCGCAGGCGCGCTTCGCCCTCGGGCGGGGTGTAGATCACCTCACCGGTGCGGTCATTGATGAGCTGCGTGCCGGGCGTGCGGCGGATGTCCATGTCGACACCCTTCAGGGTGCGGCAGACATCCACGGCGGTGGCGGTGCACAGCGGCCGGTCTTTCAGTGACTGGTAGCCGCGCTGCAAGGCGGTGCGGTAGCGCAACGCCTCCTTGGTGGCGGGGTCGGCGTTGTCCTGTCCCTGCGCGTACTGGAAGAGATGGTCTGTGGTGGTGATGATGTTCTCGATCTCGGAGCTGTCCTTGGCTTCCAGCAGCGGGATCGTGTTGATGAGCATCGCCTGGTTGGGGATGAGCCCGGCGGCTTGCTTCAGCTCGGCCAGGGCAGCACGGGCCTCGATGCACGTCTTCAGCACGGCGCGGCTTTCCAACTCGCGCGCCGGGGGCAGCGTGGGCAGTTGGTTGTGCGGTCGATCGGGGCGCCATGAGGTACCGGGTTCCGTCATGATGTAAATCTGCTGTTTCGGCGACATGTGGGTAGCCTATGTCGCTGCGGGCGACACGTCAATCTAGCGTGTCGTTGTTTTGTCAGTTCATCGACACGAGGCCGACAACATGTTCGCCACGGCAACAGCCAACGGCTCACAGGGATGCGGCCCGGACAAGCATCGCGGAGCGTTCCGGCGAAATGTCGAGGTCGCGGTAGGGTGAGGCCTGCAGGGCATCGATCAGGTGACGACCCGTTTTGCCACCTGGCAGACGATGATACTCATCAGCGGATACGACGATGAATTCTTCGCGCCCGTGAAGCGTGACATGTTGCGGCCCTTCGCTGTGGACCTTCCGGACGCGTTCGCTGAAGCGGGCCTTGGCGTCCCGAAGAGCCCAGAAACCTGGAGGGGAGGGGAGTCGGGAGCTCAAGGTAGCCATTGTGTCGCGGCCTTCGGGTTGTCGCATTGGTAGTTTGGGGGTCTGTTCTGGGCGAGCGTCAACAGTCTAGCCAGCATCTTTCATCCAACTAGGACCAAACTCTCGTATCAGGAATGTAATGACTGAGACGTTACGTGGCTGATAGACTCATGACTCGGTTTGGTTACGGGAAACACTCATGAAGACGATCAGCTCCAGCAGTCCGCCTCGAGATACGCTGAACCTGCGGATTCCCGCAGCGGAGCGCAACCTGATCGATCGGGCAGCGGCCAGCACCGGCAAGACAAGGACGGATTTCATCCTTGAGGCGGCACGTCGGGCGGCTGAGGAGGCACTGCTCGATCGGGCCATCATGTCCGTGGGACCGGAAGCGTACGCCGAGTTTCTGATGCGCCTTGACGCGCCGGCGCAGCCCAACGAACGTCTGCGACACACCATGCAGGTCATTCCGCCCTGGGCGAAGGCCTGATGCTGCGTGCGCCGGAGCCCTTGACCGATCGACACCGCATCGAGACTTTCACTTCGGGTGTGATATCTCTCGACGACTGGTTAAAGAAGCGAGCCATTCAGAACCAGGCGAGCGGCGCTTCGCGCGCATTCGTGACCTGCGAAGACGAGTTGGTTGTCGGCTACTACGCATTGGCCTCCAGCGCCGTAGCGCCTGCTGCCGCCCCAGGGCGGTTTCGCCGCAACATGCCGGATCCCATTCCGGTTGTGGTGCTCGGTCGACTCGCCGTTGCAACATCTCACCAAGGTCTGGGCCTCGGCCGCGCACTGTTCCAGGACGCTGCACGACGCGTGATCCACGCTGCCAACGCGATCGGTATTCGAGGGATGCTCGTGCATGCGCTGTCGGAGGACGCCAAGGCGTTCTACCTACGGCTCGGATTGGATGAGTCCCCTCTCGATCCGATGACCTTGATGGTCACCCTGGCCGATCTTCGCGCCACAGTGTCGGAGTGACCTCGATCCCGCAATAGCCTGCCGCAGCGCGTCCAAGCATCGGCCTCAGAGCCCTCAAGAGTAGATCGCCGTGAACAGTCAGGGGCTGGGTTTGGGGCGTGCGATCTTGCAGGCTTTCGTCAGATTGATGGTGATATTTACCTTGATATGTACCGCGGCCCGTGGCACATACCATGGTACCCATGTTATTGGAGTCGAGCATGGGTCACATTGCCAAGGTCTTCCTGACTGGCCGCAGCCAGGCTGTCCGTCTTCCGGCGGCGTTCCGTTTCGACACCAAGGAGGTCTATGTTCGTCGTGATGAATCCACCGGCGACGTGATCCTCTCGCGGCGACCGAACGACTGGAATCAACTCCTGGCGGCCATCGCCAGCGCCAAGCCCGAGAGCGAGGACTCTCTGGCTGACCGGGTCGATCCGCCCGCACAGAGCCGCGATCCGTACTGATGACCGCCGCGCCTGCGTATCTGCTCGACACCAACACCGCAAGCTTCATCATCCGCGGCGGCCCACCACATCTGCTCATTCGGTTGCAGGCCCAGTCCGTCAGCACCATCGGCATCTCGGCCTGTTGACGCCGAC
The DNA here is from genome assembly GCA_037141795.1 of Betaproteobacteria bacterium. Lineage (GTDB taxonomy): Bacteria > Pseudomonadota > Gammaproteobacteria > Burkholderiales. Next base: position 41,235 of record JBAXBV010000026.1, on the reverse strand, counting down.
CGAGAATTCGTTCGCACCCCCGAACGATCAGATTGTTTTCGGCATAGCTTGATGTCAAGCGAAGATGCTTGGGAGTAGGGGCTGGTCGTACCGACTGCTGGACCGATTCTCGGCGGCGCGCGGCGCGCCATTCGAGCATCGGCGCGCAACGTTGGCAGTCGATCGTTTTGCGCGGACCTGCGTGACTTTGCGTGACTTTTCGTGATTCTTTCTCGGCCAATCCAGGGTTTCTCGCAAGACCAGAAGTGCTGCTCCAGATGGTCGAGGCTGAAGAATGACCGAAAATCCCTGCGTGACTTCTGCGTGACTTCGTCCGGACAAGTCCGGCGCTGTAGAGGGAAAGCGGCGACGCGCGGTCCAATTAATGACAATATAAACAGATAGTTACAATCAAAAAATGCGCCACGAACCAAGGGGCCGTGGGTTCGAATCCTGCCGGGCGCGGCACCAGATTCCTTCCTGCCCGGAGTCCTTGCGGACAATGGCCGGGTGAGGCGGGCGACGGACGTCGACGGCCGGTACTGTCGGGGACCGTCACCCCTGCTGAGTCTCCCCCGTCAAGCGCTTTGCTTCGCGCTTCCCGGTCTTCCTCAGCGCCGCGATCGCAGGCATCTGATTCGCGCGGGGTACGGATTTCCCCCCTTCCCAGTTGTGAACCGTCTGGGCGCTTACCCCGAGCAGGCGGCCGAGTTCCACGGCCGTGAGCCCGAGGCGGGCGCGGTGGGATCGCAAGCCCTTCGAAGAAAATCGACGGGCCGCCGAGGCGTCCTCCAGTGCCTCGCGCTGACCCGCCGGCTCGCCCCGGGCCTGTCTGCGCTGGGCGTGTTCCAGTTCCCTGATCTGCCGTTTCAGCGCAGCGATCTCGTGGCGCTGGCGAACTGCGGTCTTGCGAAACGTCTGAAGCTCGCTGCGGATCTCGCGCAGGGCAATGCGCTTGATTTCTGCCTTGAGTACGTCGGCGATACTGGACATGAAACTCCCGTGAGGGCGGTGATGGTCCTGCTGATGGCGTTTACGGACCGGGTGGGCCTGGCGAGCCGGTGGCTCCCTCGGTAGGGGCGGGAACCCGTCTCCGGACGGCCTCGATGCCGAGTGGGCCCCATACTGCGCCGGACTTTACAGCAAGCTCAATCCCTGCGGGGGCTCTGACCGAGGCCGCGGGAGCCGGAGTGTTCCGGAAGGGGCGAGACGCCCGGCGCGTCCGGGCCGGGTGCTGTCGTCCCGAACGTACCCTCCGGAAAGGCGCGCACCCGATAAACCCTGGCTTCGGGGTCCTGCGCCTGCAAGAAAGTGATGATCGACTCCGCCGTGACCAGAGAGACGCTGCCGGCCACGCGGTCGCGGAAGGGATGGTCATCGAAAGAGAGTATCCGGCGAAACTGTGGCCCGGCCATTCGTTTCAGGGACGCGACGTTGACCACCGTGGGCTGGTATCCCGCCTTCTGGAGCCAGCGGTGGACGTGTTCCCGGTCCTGAAGGTAAGTCCTGGAGATCGCCAGGGCCAGTGCCTCGAGCGCCCACTGATTGGAACTCTGGAAGCGGGTGCCGAACGGGTAGGCCAGGAACCGGTGGCGGGCATGGTAGTGGCCCTCGAGCGGCCTCGACCGCAGGAGGCGATCGGAGATGCGCTCCTGGAGTTCGTTGCCGGGCACCAGGATCGTTGCTTCGTTTCCGGGCACGCCCTGAAAAAAAGTGTAGAGACTGTCCGTTTGCGGATAGAGACGGCTCCAGGAACACTCATTGAGGACATGCAACACGGTCCAGGGCTCGCCGGGTGCCAGCCATTCCTGGAACACGAAAGCGACGTGGGAATGGCCGAGGCGATGCCCCAGCGGGTCCGTGCTTGCGCGCACCACAAGGGCTGTCCGGGGGCGATGCTGCTGCAGGATTCGCCTCGTCTCGCTTGCAAAGCGTTCGGCCATGTCTGTCTGGAGCGGCTCGCGAACCCATGAGCTGCAGACGGCGAGCGCTTCCTGCTGCATCAGGAGAAACATGGCGAGAACCGCTGTTCGAATCAGGCCACGGTCCATCGGACGTCCCGCCGTGAGTGGGCTCAGCAGTGCGGGGCGGTCGTGTCGCCGCGCTTCGAGTCGGCCCAGTTCCGGACCTCACGCCGGTCCATGGGGTGGCCGTAGTAGTACCCCTGCGCGTAGCAGCACCCCATCTCCCTGAGCTTGCCGGCTGTTTCCGCGTTCTCGATGCCTTCCGCCACCGTGGTCATCCGCAGGGCGCTCGCCAGTTCGAGCGCGGAATTGATGATGTGAAAGCTGCGTTCGGATTCGCCCATCTGGCTGACGAACGACTTGTCGATCTTGATGCAGGAAAAGGGCAGGCTCTGGAGATAGTCGAGGCCTGCGTATCCCGTCCCGAAGTCGTCCAGTGCAATACGGACCCCGAGCTTTCGCAGGCTCTGCAGGGAGCGGGAAACACCGGCCATGTTTCCGATGATGGTGCTTTCCGTCAGCTCGACCTGCAACTCGCCAGGCTCGCAGGCGTTGAGGTCGAGATCGTGCCGGATCCGGTCGACGATGATGTCACTCGCCAGTTCCGGAGCAGAGAGGTTGATGCTGACAAACGCAGGCGAGTTCGGGCCGGTCCGGCAGACGGACCGCAACTCCGGCCAGTCCGCCAGAGCCTGGCCCAGGGTCCACCGTCCGATGCGATGCACCAGGCCGGTCCTTTCGGCGAGCGGAATGAACTCTGCCGGATTCACCATGCCGAGCACCGGGTGGCGCCAGCGGATGAGCGCCTCGAACCCGACGGGAGCTGGACTTTGCAGGTCAAGCAGCGGTTGATAGAGGAGTTCGAGCTGGTCGTTGTCGACGGCCGTTGCCAGGTCGCCGATCAGTGTCAGGGTCCGCAGGGCTCCCGCCCGGGCGTCGGCGGGAAAGGTTCCGGTCGCTTCAGGGGCGGACGGCGACGGAGAGTCGGGCGCATCCCGGTCAGGCGGCCCGACGGCATGCCGGAATCGTGCGAGAAGCAGGTCGAGCAGATATCTCACGACCGGGTCCGCCTGCCCGACGAGATGCGCCACGTTGTCCCGGTCGATGCGGACCAGCCGGGTCGGGATTAGGGTGCGGACGGTGGCGGTTCGGTCCTTGTGGTCCAGCAGGGCAACCTCGCCGAACATCGCACCCTTGGCAAGCACCGCCACACGGCGCGCCTGATTCCCCGTGCCTCTGAGAATCTCCACGCAGCCTTCTTCGATCACGTAGGCGCACGTACCCGGGTCGCCAGCGTTAAAGACGACCTCGCGCGCGGCGAAGTGCTCGAGAGCAAGAACCTTCTGCATGCGGACTCCCGGGGGGCAGCAGGCCGATCGACGGGCGGCGGCTTGATTTCGCAGCCCGACCCTTCCTCGTCAGCCGTTGTTATGGCCCTGAGTTTACACGGGGAATCGGGCAAGACAGAAGCGGATCCCGCTGCCGTCGCGGGGGGGGGTCGAGTCGCGCGCGGTCAGCCCTCGGGCGGGCGCTGCCAGTTGCGAACGATCCGGTAAGCGGTCAGCCCGAGCCCGGCCAGGCGCACCGCCCGCCCGAGCTTTGCGACACCGAGGACGGCGATCGCCAGCCCGAGCCAGCGCGCCACGCCGGGCCGTAACCGGGCACGGGCGCTGGCGGAGGCGGGCGGAGAGACCAGATGCCGAACCTGTGAGGCCGTCAGCTGGAGACGCAGTCGCTGCAGGTCCGCTCGGGCAACAAGCAGGGATTTTCGCTGTGCGAGCTGCTCGAGGGATCTCATGGTTCCCCGCTGGCATCGTGCTTCGTCGCCCGCGCCAGGAGGCGGGAGAGGGATTCCCTGTCCCTGTCGAGTTCAGCCAGCGTCGCGGCGAAGGGCGTGGCCTCCCCCCGACCGATGGTGCGGGCGTGCCGGAGCAGCCACCCGCCGCTCGCCAGCGAAATGGCGGAGACACAGGAGAGTGCGACGAAGCGATGGGAATCCCAGAACCAGGCAACGATCAGGGCGCCCAGTGCCATCAGGCCGAAATGCAGGAGCAGGATGCCCCCGAAGACCAGCGCCAGCCGCAGTTGCAGTCGCTCCCGCTCCTCGGCCAGTTCCACCGCGACCAGTTCGAGGCGGGTGACGGCCATGGAGAGCGCATCCTGCACCAGTTGCGCCAGTGTCGCCCGGAGCCCGCTCCGTGGCTGCGGTGCCGCGCCGTCCATGACCGGGGCCCGGAGGACCTGTCAGTCAGCGGCGGTTCATCAGCAGACCTGCCACGAAGCCCACTCCTGCCGCCACGGCGATGGCGGTCCAGGGGTGGTCGTGGACATAGTCGTCCGTGGCCCGCGCCGCGGCCTTGGCGCGATCGAGCGTCTGGGCCTCGACCTCCTTGATGCGCTGCCTGGCCGCGAGAAGCTTGTCTTCCAGCTGCGCGCGGAGATCCAGGGCCTTCTCGCCGGTCTCGCTGCCGGCACGACGCAAGAGGTCCTCCGCTTCGGCAAGCATGGCGGTGAAGTCATCGACGAGCCTGTCGCGGGTGGTCATGGCGTTTCTCCTTGCGTGAGGGGCGAGGGGCCGACGGCACCCCGCCGGATGATTCGACGAACCAGCGACATTCTAGGCGGATAAACCTGCGTGTCATTGATTGAAATCAGTGTCAGAGTCGATCCTGCCGCACTCTCGCCGCCAGGGCGGCCGCGTGTTCGCGGCGTTCGCTGTAGCGATCGACGAGATACGGGGCGACGTCCCGGGTCAGAAGGGTGAACTTGACGAGTTCCTCCATCACGTCGACCACGCGGTCGTAGTAGCTCGACGGCTTCATCCGGCCCGAGTCGTCGAATTCCTGATAGACCATCGGGACCGAAGACTGGTTGGGAATGGTGAGCATGCGCATCCAGCGTCCGAGTACGCGCATCTGGTTCACCGCATTGAAGGACTGGGATCCACCGTTGATCTGCATCACCGCGAGGGTCTTGCCCTGGGTGGGGCGCACCGCGCCCAGGGCCAGCGGGATCCAGTCGATCTGCGCCTTCAGGATGCCCGTCATGGCGCCGTGCCGCTCGGGGGAGCACCAGACCATGCCCTCAGACCAGGCGGCGAGGTCGCGCAGTTCCTGCACCTTTGGATTTGTCTCCGGCGCGCCGTCGGGAAGGGGCAGGTCGGCAGGGTCGAAAATCCGGGTCTCGGCGCCCATCGCCCGGAGCAATCGAGCGGCCTCCCGCGTGAGCAGGCGGCTGTAGGAACGCTCCCGCAGAGAACCATATAGCAGCAGAAAGCGGGGGGCGTGGGTCGTGGCGATCGCGGGCCGGAGGCGGTGCGGCGAAGGTGGCTCGAAATGCTCGCGCGCCAGCGCCGGCAGGGCGTCGGGATCGGTGGCCCCGGCGGGGGTGTCGGAAGGCGGGCTCGTCACGGGGAGGTTCGGCAGCTTGGGGTGATCATGGGTCGATTCTGCGCGCCGCGCCGGAAGGTGTAAACGCGGGTCCGGGTGACGCCTTGGTCCCAATTCATGGAGACCCTATCATGGGTGGCGGCGGGCGCGTTGCCCGCGCGCAGGGAGACCACTGCCGATGTTCCAGATGAAGTCGCTGCACCCCCTGATCGGGGTCGAGATCCAGGGCGTTTCCCTGTCGGCCCCCCTCGACGAAGGAACCTTTTCCCGGATCGTCGAGGCCTTCGAACGCCACTCCCTGCTGCTGTTTCGCGACCAGGCAATCAGCGATGCGCAGCAACTTGAGTTCAGCCGGCGTTTCGGTCCGCTCGAGCGAACCAAGCCGGGTACCGTGGGCGAAGGCTCCGAACTGGTCATCCTCACGAACGTGGCCGCCGACGGGGCGATCGTGCCCGAGACCCACCGGCAGTGGCTCAACACCCGGGCCAACCAGCTCTGGCACAGCGATTCCTCGTTCAAGCCGACCCCGGCCCTGGCGTCGTTGCTGTCGGGACGGGAAGTGCCGGTCGAGGGCGGCGAGACCGAGTTCGCAAGCATGCGGGCCGTCTGGAATGCGCTGCCGGCGGCCCTGCAGGCGCGGGTCGATGGCCTCGTGGCGATTCATGACTACGCGTGGTCGCGCGGGCGCATCGACCCCGAACTCATGACCGACGCGGAGCGCGAGGCGCTCCCTCCCGTGCGCCAGGCCATGGTCCGCCGCCACCCCGTGACGGGGGAGGCTTCGCTGTACGCTGGATCCCATGCCTCCGGCGTCGAGGGCATGGCGCCGGAGGCGGGCCGGGCGCTGCTGTCGGAACTCATGGAATTTGCGACCCGGCGCGAGTTCGTCCACACCCACCGATGGCGTCGCGGAGATCTCCTCGTCTGGGACAACCGCTGCACGCTGCACCGGGGGCGACCATTTCCCGCCAGCCAGCGTCGCTATCTGGTTCGCACAACGGTCGCCGGCACGGGGCCGACCGTCGGGGCATTGCCGGAGAACCGGGACGCGGACCCGGACTTTCCGGAATAAGGAATGATGGAAATGTTCTTTGTGTGTCGGCCGGGTCCTGCGCACAATCCAGGGGGTCATCAACCTGAACGCGCGCGCGGCTTCGGGGGTTCTGAGGCCCGACTGCGACGCACATCCGAGGATACACAGGGAGCCCGAGCAATGTCCTGGTCATCGAGCGTTACATCGGCACGGTCGCTCCGCCGCATCGCGCACGTGGGCGTCGCGTCGGTCGTCCTCGGCGTGATCGCGATTGGCGTCGCCGCAGCGGGCGACGACGTCAGGGCCCGGGATCTTGCCGCGAGCTGCGGGGTCTGCCACGGCACGGACGGCAGGGCCGCGGCCGGATTCGCCTCGCTCGCCGGCGTGAACCAGGCGGAACTCGTCGCGAAGTTTCTGGCTTTTCGCTCCGGCGAGCGGGCCGCGACGGTCATGCATCAGCATGCGCGCGGCTATACGCCGGCCGAAATCGAGTTGATCGCCGGTTATTTCGCGCGCCAGCGGCCCGTGGAGACCGGGCAATGACGCTCGACCGGCGGTCCCTTGCACGGGGCGCGGTGGCGGCGCTGTCCCTGGCGGCTCTCGGTCACGCGCCGGCAGTGGTTGGAAACGCCCGTCCCCGGGTGGTCGTGGTGGGCGGCGGGTTCGGGGGCAGCACGGTCGCCCGCTACCTCCGGCTCTGGGATCCGGGGCTGGAGGTCATCCTGATCGAACGGGCGGCGCAGTTCGTCTCGTGTCCCATGAGCAACCTGGTGTTGAGTGGCGACCGGACGCTCGCCGAGAACACCTTCGGCTACGACGGCCTGGAGCGCCGGGGCGTGGTGAGGTTGCAGGCGGAGGTCCAGGGGATCGAGCATGACCGGAGACAGGTCGTCCTGGAGGGCGGACAACGCATCGCCTACGACCGGCTGGTCTTGTCCCCGGGTATAGACTTCCTCTGGGAGACGGTGGCGGGACTCGATGCCGCGACCGCTGAGGCGCGGATCCCCCACGCCTGGAAGGCCGGGCCGCAGACCGAGCTCCTGCGACGGCAGCTCCAATCCATGGACGACGGCGGAACGTACCTGCTGTCGATCCCCAGGGCGCCCTACCGGTGCCCGCCTGGGCCCTATGAGCGCGCAAGTCTCGTGGCGTCGTGGTTCCGGCGTGAGCGTCCCCGATCGAGGGTGCTGATCCTGGACGCAAACCCGGACATCGTCTCGAAGAAGGGACTGTTTCTCAAGGCCTGGTCCGACCTGTACCCGGGCATGGTCGACTACGTGCCCAACAGCACCGTCGTGGAGGTCGACGCGGCCGCCGGCACCGTCAGGACCGAGTTCGACACCCACCGAGCCGACGTGCTCAATGTGGTCCCGCCCCATGCGGCGGGCCGCGTCGCCCACCTGGCGGGACTGGTGAATGTGGACCATCGATGGGCGGGGGTGGACTTTCAGACCTACGAGTCCACGGCCGTGCCCGGCATCCACGTGATCGGCGACGCCACGTCGGCCGCGCCGACGCCCAAGTCGGCCCATACGGCCAACAACCAGGCCAAGGTCTGCGCGTCCGCAGTGATCGCGGCGTTGAGGGGGGACCTGCCGACGGCCATCCCCGTATCGGCGAACACCTGCTACAGCTTTGTTTCTCCTGCCGAAGCCATCCACGTGGCGGCGGTCTACCGGTTCGATCCCGAGCGACGGACGCTCGTGACCGCCGAGGGGACGGCAGGGGTGTCCGCGGCGCGCAGCGAGGTCGAGGCTGCCTATGCCCACGCCTGGGCGCGTAACATCTGGGCCGACGCCCTGTCCTGAGGGGCTGCGGGGCCGCGGCGGTCGGACGCGGACTCAACCGGTGTCAAGTCCCGAGAGGCGCTGCAGTTCAACCATGCGGCGGTAGAGGCCGGACTCGTTCTCCATGAGCGCGTCGTGGCTGCCGAGTTCGACGATGCGGCCGTGATTCACCACCGCGATGCGGTGGGCGTCCCGGACCGTGGCGAGCCGGTGCGCCACGGACACGATGGTGAGCCGTCCCCGCAGGGCTGCCAGGGACTGCAACACCTGCTGCTCGGTTGCCGTATCGATGTGCGCGGTGGCTTCGTCGAGCAGCAGGATGCGCGGGTCCCCCGCCAGGGCTCGCGCGATCGCGATCAATTGCTTCTCGCCGGTCGCGAGCCGGCTTCCCCCTTCGCCCAGCGGGGTGTCGTAGCCGTTGGGCAAGGTGGCGATGAAGTCGTGGGCGCCCGCCGCGCGTGCAGCCGCTTCCAGGGTTTCGGCCGAGAGAGGCCGTCCCATGGCGATGTTCTCGCGAACGGTTCCCGCGAGCAGGAAGGGGTCCTGGGGCACGAGGGCTACGGCCGTGCGAAAGGTTTCCTCGTCGATGTCATGCACCGGGTGCCCGTCGATCGACAGGGTCCCCGGCGACACGGGATACAGGCGCAGGAGCAGGGCCAGAAGCGTGCTCTTGCCGCTGCCGGTCGGGCCGACAATCCCCAGGAATTCCCCGGGAGCGATGTCGAGGCGGATTGCCTGCAAGACGAGGTTGCCGGGGGTGTAGCAGAAGCTCAGGTCCGAGAAACGGATGGCTCCGGCCGTGATGCGCGCCAGACCGGCAGGCTGCGGAGCGCGTGGTTCATCGAGAAGGGCGCTGACCCGGGCTGCCGCCACCACCGACTGCTGCAGCTGGGAGAACTGCGTGGTGAGCTGGATCAGGGGTTCGGTCACCCGGCCGATGTAGCTGACGAACGCATAAAGCACACCCACCTCGAGGGTGCCCTGCGGTGCCCTCAGGCCGAACGCCATGATGATGCCGATCAGCATGGCCACGCCGAGAAGGTCGAGGGCGGGACGCAGGAGCCACGCGTTGGCCCGGAGTTCTGCCACGCGCGCGCGCCAGTGGGCTTCGTTGAGGGCTGCGTAGCGGGCCGCATAACGGGCGCTCGCGCCGGTCGCCTGCAGCACGGCCATGCCCCCGATGGACTCGGCCACGTGGGCGTTCAGCTGGCCCCGCAATTCCCGGGAGCGGGCCACGGCTGGCGCGGACAGCCGCCGGTAGACTGCAACCACGATCAGCACGGCCGGGACGAGCGTCGCGGCGATCAGCATGAGGCGCCAGTCCAGGAGCGCCATCGTGACCAGCAGCACGGACACCATCACCAGGCAGTCCAGCATGACGAACAGCACCTGCACGTAGAGCAGGCGCACGGCCTCGGTGTCGTTGGTGACGCGGCTCACCAGCGCTCCGGTGCTGGCGGAATCGAAATAGGCCATGGGCAGCCGCAGCACGTGGTGGTGAACGGTGTCGCGGATGCGGGCGACCGAGCGCATGGCAAGACCGCCGAGCCGCACGAGCTGGAAGTGGCGCAGCCACGTCGCTGCACAGCCCGAGACGAAGACCCCGACCACCAGACCGACCATCGTGCCGAGGGCCGGATCGCGAGGCACGAGATACCGGTCGATGAACGCCTTGCCAAGCGCGGGCCCGAGCGTATCGAGGGCCCCCGCGGTCAGCAGCCAGGCGAGGCAGATCCAGACGTTGCGGGCCTCCGGCCGCAGCGCCTGCCACAACAGGCGGGCGGCGCGCCGGGCAGGGTCCCGGGCCGGCTCAGGACGCATCGATGGCGCCCTCCAGTTGCTGGATCCGCCACTGGCGTGCATACCATCCGTTGCGGGCGAGCAACTCCGCGTGAGTGCCCGACTCCGCAACCATGCCCTCGCGCAGCACCGCGATCCGGTTGGCGTTCGCCAGCACCGACAGCCGGTGACTCACCAGGACGACCGTACGCCGCGCGCGTTCCTTCCGCAGGCGGGCGAGGATGTGTTCCTGGGTTTCCGCGTCCACGGCGGACAGGGCGTCGTCCAGGAGCAGGAGCGGCGCGTCCGTCAGCAGGGCGCGGGCGATGGCCACCCGTTGGCGCTGGCCGCCGGACAAGGTGATGCCGCGTTCTCCCACGGCGGTGTCGTAGCCCTCGGGAAAGCGCAGCACGTCCTCGTGCAGCGCAGCGATCTGGGCGGCGACCTCGATCTGCGCCTGGCTGGCCTCCGGTCGGGCGAGAGCGATGTTTTCCCCGACCGTGGCCGAGAAGAGGATCGGGTCCTGGGGCACCCAGGCAATGGCTCCCCGCAGCGCGGCGAGGCTGTGGTCGGCAAGCGGTGTGTTGCCCCACTGAAGGGTGCCGGCATCCGGTGACCACTGGCGCGCCAGCAGGCGGATCAGGGTGCTCTTGCCGGACCCGGTCGGGCCCGTCACGCCGAGGGTGCTGCCTTCGGGAACGGTCAGGGAGACACCTTCGAGTGCCGGGCGCGTTGACCCGGGGTAGGAGAACGTGACCGTGTCGAGCCTCAGGTCGCCTGCGGGCTGCGTGCCGAGGGTACCTGTGTCTGCGACGGCCAGGGGCGCCTCCAGCACCGCCCGCAGGCGGTCCCAGGCCGCCCGCCCGCGTTCCCATAGCGACAGTACCCACCCGGCGGCAAACATCGGCCAGATGAGCTGGCTCAGATAGAGGCCGAAGCTGGTGAGTTGCCCCACGGAGAGCTCGCCGTGCCAGACGAGCCAGCCCCCGAGTGCCAGAGCCAGCGCGGCGGCAGCGCTGAGCGCGGTGCCGATCGCCGGATCGTAGAGGGCTTCCCAGCGCTGTGCGTCCTGACCCGCGACGGCAGCCGCGGCCGTCAGGCGGGAGAAGCGCGCGCTGCTGTGGGCCTCGAGGCCGAGGGCGCGAAGGGTTCGGACGCCCGTGATCGCTTCCTGGGCGTGGTCGTTGAGGTCGCTGAACCTCTCCAGGGCGATGCGGGAGCGCTCGTGCACGTGGGCGGAGATCCGGCGAAAGGCGAGCGCGAGGAAGGGAAACGGAACCAGGGCGGCCATGGCGAGGCGCCAGTCAACCCCGAGGACCATCATGCCGACCACCAGCACCAGGGTCACGGTACCGTCGAATCCGGCCAGGACGGCCTCGCCGACGGCCAGTTCGATCGTGTCGATGTCATTGGTGGCAAGCGCCATCAGTTCGCCGGTGCGCCGGGTCTGGTAGAAGCGGGGCGCCTGGAGGGCGAGTTCTTCGTAGAGGGATGCGCGCATCTCGACGCCGATCCGGTAGGCGGCCGAGTAGAGCTGCAGACGCCACGCCACCCTCAGGCCATAGATGGCCAGACCGGCCAGCGCGAGATACCCGATCTCCAGCCCGAGCTGGTCTGGCGTGACCTCCTGGCGGACGATGGCATCCACCAGGTGGCCGATCTGGCGCGGGAGCCAGACCGTCAGGGCCGCGATGGCGGTGAGCATGACGGCCGCCCCGGCATAGGCGGCGCGGTGGCGGAGGATGAACTGACGGATCAGCCGGGCGAGGGTCATGGCAAGGGAAGGGCGGCAAGGGGTGGATTGTGCCTCGTCGGGACATCCCCGGAAGGGCGGTCAGCCGCACGGATCCCGGCCGGCGGGGGCAAGGGTAGACTTGGGGTGTCGCGGGAGAGAGGCTGATGAACCTGAATGCGGATATCACCGTGCCGGTCACGGTTTCTGCCGCCGATTCCGCCTGGTTGCCTTCGCCGCAGCCGGGCGTGGAGCGGCGGATGCTCCATCGCGTGGGCGGCGAGGTCGCGTGTGCCACGAGCGTGGTGCGCTACGCACCGGGCAGTCGGTTCGGCTTCCACGAGCATACCGGGGGCGAGGAATTCCTGGTCCTCGACGGCGTGTTCTCGGACGAAGCTGGCGACTACGGTGCCGGGGCCTACGTGCGGAATCCGCCGGGCACGCGCCATGCCCCCAGGTCCGCTGCCGGCTGCACGATCTTCGTGAAGCTCTGGCAGTTCCTGCCCGGCGATGTCCAGCGGGTCGTGCTCGACACCCGCCGTGGGGCCTGGCGGCGGGAGGGGGCGCCGGAGCAGGACATCCTGCCCATGCACGAGTTCTACGGTGTCGAGACGGTGCTCGTGCGCTGGGCAGCCGGCACGCGCCTGTCCCTTCCCGTCGGGGCGGGCGGCGAGGAACTGTTCGTCATGGAAGGCGGCTTCGATGACGGTTCGGGGTGGTGCGGCGCGGGTTCGTGGCTGCGCACCCCGGCGGGTGCCCGGCGGTCGGTCTGCGTCGGGCCGGCGGGGGCGCTCTGCTACCGCAAGACCGGGCATCTGGGGCTGGCCACGCTGTGGGATGCCGTCCATGGGCGCGACGGTCAGTCCCCGGGGTGATCCGGAGGCTCGCGGCTCAGGAGGCTGCCTGGTCCGGCAGCGGGGTGCCAACCGCGAGCAGCGCCGCCGCCCCGAGGGCGCAGGCGGCGGAAAAGGAGAACGCCACGACGGGACCGGCCATTTCGTACAGGACTCCGAACACCAGGGATGCGGGCAACAGCGTCGCGCCGGTGACCAGGTTGAACCAGCCGTAGGCGGTGCCGCGGACACCGGCGGGGGCGAAGTCGGCGACGAGCGCTTTCTCCGCGCCCTCGGTGGCCGCGAGGAACAGTCCGTAGAAGGCGAACAGTCCGTAGAGGGTGACTGTCCCGAAGGGCATGATGCCCAGCAGGAAGTGAAAGAGGCCGCACGCGATCCAGCCGCCGACGATCAACCGCCGTCGCCCGACACGGTCCGACCACGCGGACAGGGGCGTCGAGCCCACCGCCGCGACCGCCGAGACAACCGCCCAGAGCAGCGGTACCTGGTACTCCGGAAGCCCCAGCTCCCGGGCGCGGAGCAGCAGGAACATGCTGGACGCATTGCCGAGGGTGAAAAGCCCGAGTGCGCCGAGGTAACGCCGATAGGACCCCGGAAGCCGGGCCAGGCTCCAGTCGAAGGGCGTTCGGGTGGGCGGTGGCGTCGTGCGGGCCGGCTCCCGGAGCGCCAGGGCCAGGCCGAGTGCGAGGGCACCCGGGACGAGGGCAGCGACGAAGATGTCCGCCAGGCGGAGCCCGGCCGCGAGCAGCGCGGCAGCGGCCAGGGGTCCGATGACGGCGCCGGCATTGTCGAGGGACCGGTGCACACCGAAGGCGAGCCCCCGGTGCTCTGCCGCGCAGCTCGCGGCAAGCAGCGCGTCCCGCGGGGAGCTGCGCAGGCCCTTTCCGATCCTGTCGCTCAGGCGCAGGACAAGAAGCGCCGGCCAGCTCGCCGTGAGTGCGATGAGCGGCCGTCCCGCCGCGGCCAGGCCGTAGCCACCGATCAGCCAGGGTCGGGTGCGGCCCGTGCGATCCACGAGAACGCCGGAGAACAGCTTGAGAAGACTCGCGGCCGCCTCCGCGAGCCCCTCGATGAGCCCGAGCGCGCGCGGGCCCGCCATCAGGACAGCCGACAGGTACAGCGGAACCATGGGGTAGACCATCTCGCTCGCGGCGTCGTTGAGCAGGCTGATCGCACCGAGCATCCACACGGTGGGGGGAAGTGATCGCAGCGCCTTGCGCACGGTCGGTCTCAGGCCTGGGGCGCACCCGGCGCGCCGTGAAGGGCGCATCGGGGCAGGGGTCGGGCGGCGGGGTCGGACATCGGGGGCATCCGGACTGGAATTTGTCCTGAGTATGCACGCGTCGCGCGTGGTCCCGCAGCCCCGTCGGGGGTTGCCCCGTCGCCGGGGATTTCGGCTACGCTCCCGCCCGAGGGTCCAGACGCGAGGAGTTCCATGAAGTATCGAACGTTGCCCGGCACGCAGATGAGGGTTTCCCAGGTGTGCCTCGGCACCATGACCTGGGGTGAGCAGAACACCGAGGCCGAGGCCCATGCGCAACTTGATTGTGCGGTGGGCCACGGGATCAACTTCATCGACACGGCGGAAATGTATCCGGTGCCGCCCAATGGCCGGACGCAGGGACGCACGGAGAGTTATCTGGGCAGCTGGCTCGCCCGGCAGTCCCGCGACGCCCTGTACATCGCGACCAAGGTGGCCGGCCCCGGGCGCCGGGACTGGATTCGCAACGGACGCACCGACCTCACGCGCGATGTGATCCTCGAAGCGGCCGAAACCAGCCTGCAGCGGCTCCAGACCGATTACATCGATCTGTTCCAGATCCACTGGCCGCAACGCAACGTGCCCATGTTCGGCGGAACCCAGTTCGATCCCTCGAAGGAAAAGGGCGGGCCGGCGATCCGCGAGCAGGTGGAGGCCATGGCATCACTCATCGATGCCGGGCGCATACGCCACTACGGCCTGTCCAACGAGACCTCGTGGGGAGTCTGCGAGTTCCAGAGCGTGGCCCGGTCCCTCGGGGTGCCGGGGCCGGTGACGATCCAGAACAGCTACAGCCTCGTGTCGCGCAATGTGGACAACGATCTCGCGGAAGTCCTCTTCCGCGAGAACATGACCCTGCTTGCATACAGCCCGCTGGCCGCCGGCATTCTCTCGGGCAAGTACCTGGGCGGCGCCCGGCCGGACGGCGCGCGGTTCACGCTCTTCGATTCCCTGGGCGTCCGGTTCCGCCCGCCGATGGTGGCCGAGGCCGTGGATGCCTACGCGGCGCTGGCCCGCGAGCGCGGCCTGTCCCTCGTCCAGCTCGCGCTGGGGTATGTGTCGAGCCGGTGGTTCCTCGGCGCATCGATCATCGGCGCCACGTCGATCGGCCAGCTCGAGGAGGACATCGCGGCGGCCGGGCTGGAACTGGATGCCGGGACTCTGGAGGGGGTCGCCCGCATCCAGTCCCGCTACCCGAACCCTGCGCCGTGACTGACCTGTCGAGCCGGTTCCGGCCCTCGCCGCAGGTGACACGATGAGCGACCAGACCCTGTGCTGGCTGCCGGCCACGGAACTGGCCGGGATGATCCGGGCGCGGACCCTGTCGCCCGTCGAGGTGATGGCAGCCACGCTCGCGCGCGCAGAGCGGCTCGACCCGGCCCTCAACGCCCTCTGCACGCCCACCTTCGACACCGCAATGGAAGCGGCCCGCCGCGCCGAGGCTGCGGTGCTGCGGGGCGAGCCCCGGGGGTTGCTGCACGGACTACCCGTCACCATCAAGGATCTTTCGCTGACCCGCGGGGTCCGTACCATGGGCGGGTCGGCGCTGTACCGGGACCGGGTGCCCGAGTTCGATCACGTGCACGTGGAACGTCTCCTCGGGGCGGGCGCCATCTCCATCGGCAAGACCACCGTGCCCGAACTGGGCTGGAAGGGCAACGGCGACAGCCCGGTGACGGGGATCACCCATAACCCCTGGAAGCGGGGGTTCAATGCCGGCGGCTCCAGCGCCGGAGCTGCCGCCTGCGCCGCCGCGGGCATCGGTCCGCTGCACCAGGGGTCCGACGGTGCGGGGTCCGTGCGCATGCCGGCAGCGTTCTGCGGCGTTTACGGCCTCAAGCCGTCCTTCGGCCGGATCCCCTACTGGCCAATGCCGAACAACGGTCTCATCTCCCACGTTGGTCCCCTCACGCGGACCGTGGGGGACGCCGCCCTCATGCTGCAGGCGATGGCGGGGCCCGATGAGCGGGATGGCTGGAGCCTCGAGGCGCCGCCGGAGGACTTCATCGGCGCGCTCGATCAGGGCGTGGCCGGGCTGCGTGTGGCGTTCAGCCCCGACCTGGGCCATCTTCGCGTGGATCCGGAGGTGGCTGCGCTTGTGCGGGCCGCCGCAACCGCGTTCGAGGATCTCGGGTGCCATGTCGAGGAAGTGACGCCGCCCTGGGGAGATCCCACGCCGACGGTGCATTGCCTGTTCGCGAGCGGCTACGCCGGCATGATCGGCCATCTGCTGGACACCTGGGCCGATCGGCTCGACCCCGGTCTGGTGGCGCTGACCCGGCACGGGCTCGCGTTTTCCGCGGCGGACTACTGCCGGGCCCAGGGCGAGCGGCTCGCCTTCTACGATCGGGTCAACGCCACGTTCGGTCACTACGACCTGCTGCTCACTCCGGCGCTTTCGGTAGCGGCCTTCGACGCGAATCTGCTCATCCCGGCGCACTGGGAGCAGCACCCCTGGGACTGGCTGCGCTGGGCGGGTTTCAGTTATCCCTTCAATCTCACGGGGCTGCCGGCGGCCACCTGCCCGTGCGGGTTCACGGCCGAGGGCCTTCCCGTGGGGCTGCAGATCGTGGCGGGAAGGTTTCAGGATCTGCGCGTCCTGCAGGCGTCCCGCGCCTTCGAGATCGCCCGTCCCTGGGCGCAGGCCCGGCCGCCGCTCTGACGATCCCCGCGGCGTGCGGACACGATGATCCATTCAAACCCTTAGAGGAGGACACTCAGCATGCGACACACTCTGGCGGCAATCGCCCTCGGGCTCATGGCGAGCGCGGGTGGGGCCCGCGCGGCGGACACGATCCGCATCGGCGTGGTGAACGAAATCACGGGCGCGCAGGCGGAATCGGGCCAGTTCACCGTCAACGGCATCAAGCTCGCCCTCGACGAGATCAACGCGGCCGGGGGCGTTCTCGGCAAGCCGCTCGAGTTGCGCATCGAGGACAACGCGAGCACGAACCCCGGAACCGTGCTTGCCTTCTCCAAGATCACCAGCGAACCCGGGCTTGCGGGCATCATCGGCCCCATTCGCAGCACGCAGATCCAGGCGGCGTCGCCCACCATTGCCAAGGCCGGAATCCCCACCATGATCGGCGGCAGCGACATGAGCCTCACCCACGTGAACAACCGCTGGGTGTTCCGGGCCCGACCGCACGATGGCTATTCCTCCCGCGTCATCGCCGACTTCGGCGTCAACACCCTCAAGATGCGGAAGTGGGCGATCGTCCATTCCACAGACGCCTTCGGCTCGGGCGGGAGGACGGCCCTGGTCGCGGCGCTCAAGCAATTGGGGGTGGAGCCGGTCCTGATCCAGGGCTACACCAACAACTCCCAGGATTTCACCCCCATCGTCCTGGCCATCAAGAAGTCCGGGGCCGACATTCTCGGCACCTACATGACCAACCCGTCGGATCAGGGCATCTTCGCGAAGCAACTGCGCCAGCTCGGGGTCAGCACTGCCTGGGTCGGATCCCCCACCACCATCGGTGTCAGCACGCTCGCGCTTGCCGGGGAAGCGTTGTACGGGTCCCACGCGATCGCTGATTTCACGACGGACGCCACGCCCCTCACCCGCGCCTTCACGAAAAGGTACCGGGACCGCTACGGCATCAATCCCGACTCCTACTCGGCCTGGTCATATGACGCGATGCAGTTGCTGGCCATCGCCATCCGCACGGCGGGTTCGACAGCGCCCGAGGCCGTCCGCAAGGCCATCCTGTCGGTGCGGGGATACGAAGGCGTGGAGGGGCGTTATGACTTCGATGACTTCGGGGATGGTCTCCACGGGTACAACGTCGTGCGCAACGATGGAGGGAAGATAGTCTTCATCAAGCGCGTGGAGTTCCCGCCGCCGCGGTGATCGAGGGCGCTCCCGCCGCAGGGCGGGCGGGGGGCTGGGAGAGCGGTGCCTTCAGGCGCTGGAAAGGGCGCCGTTAGTGTCGGTGGGCCGGTCGTCGGTCCGCCTTCGAGACCGCACTCGCATCCAGCGCATGGCAGCAGGCAGGCACAAGATTGGCCGGTTCACGATCCTCAGGTCCCTCGGAAGAGGTGCCCAGGGAGCTGTCTATCTGGCGCGAGATCCTCACCTCGACCGGTTCGTGGCCATCAAGTTGCTGGCGGATCCGTCCACCGAGCCGGAACTCGGCCGATTCACGCCCGCGCAGGCCCGCAACCTCGCCCAGCTGCGCCATCCGAACATCATCGCTCTCTACGAGGCCGGGCGGCTGCACTCGTTCTCCTATCTGGTGTTCGAATACCTGCCCGGCGGCGCCCTTCGCTCAGAGCTTGACGCAGGCGTGCGATTCACGCGGGCGCAGGCGTGCAGTCTCATGCTTCAGCTCGCAGACGCGATGGCGTATGCGCATGCCAAGGGGATCCTGCATCTGGACCTGAACCCGAACAACGTCATGCGCGATGCCAATGGCAAGCCGCGGATCATGGACTTTGATCTCTCCAGGGCGCTCGGTACGCCCACACCGCAGCGGCGGCTGGCGGGAACGCTTTCCTGCATGGCGCCGGAATACTTTACCACCCGCATCCTGGATCCCCGCACGGACGTATTTGCCCTCGGACAGATCTTCTACGAGTTGCTGGCCGGGAGGCGTGCCGTGCCCCTCGGTGACCAGAGGGCGATGCTGCGCCGGATCCTGACCCAGGGGCCGGAGCTCGATCCGCTGCGCGTGGCCGACCCCGACGGGCGACTCACCGCCGTCGTCGTGAAGGCCACGCGGCGCAATCCCGACGAACGCTATGCAGACGCCCGCGCGCTGCACGCTGCGCTCTCGGAGGCGTGGGACGACGAGCGCCAGTCGATGGCCGGTGACACGAACCTGGTGCACGGAACCGTGGCCTTCGTGCTGCGGCGGATCGAGCGTCGCGGGGATTTCCCGGCGGTGTCGCGCAGCCTGATGGAAATCAACCTTCTCACCAGCGCGGACAGCCGGGCACCCATCTCCCGCCTGGCCGGGGTGATTCTGCGCGACTATGCCCTGGCAAGCCGCCTGCTGCGACTGGCGAATTCCTCGTTCTACTCAAGGGTTGCCGGGCAGGTCAAGACGGTGAGCGATGCCATCGCCCGCCTGGGGGTCGACCAGGTCCGCCTCACCTGCAACGGACTCGTCTGTTTCGGGCACTTTTCCGGAAGCGGTCACGCCAGAACGCTGCGCGAAATGGCCATCTCCGGGTTCATCTCGGGGCTGATCACGCGCCACCTCGCCAGCCAGTGGCGGCTGGCCGATGCCGAGGAACTGTTTCTTGCCGGGATGCTGTTCAATCTCGGCGGAATGCTGGCACTGTTCTACTTCCCCGAGGACTATCAGGAGATCCAGGAGCTCATCGAGGGCGGAGCCTCGGAGGACGAGGCCTCGGGCTCCGTGCTCGGCATCACGCTCATGGAAATGGGGGCCGCGGTGGGCAGGGCCTGGGGACTGCCTCCCCGCGTGATCGACTGCATGGTGCCCGGTCGCGGTGGCGTCACGGACAACGCCTCCATCGTTGCCCTGGTCAGGCTGGCCGCGGCGCTGTCCACCGTGAACCCCGACCGGCTGGATATGGACTCGGCCCTGTTGGCGGCGGCGGAACCGCTGGCGGGACGGGCGGAACAGGATCTCGGCTGGCTGCGGGGCCTCCTGGATGCGGCGCTCGACCGGTTCCGGGCCTTCGCGCCCGCGCTGGAGGTGGACACGGGACGTAGTGAGTGTGTGCGCCGAATCGAGGCGTGGCTGAAACGCACGCAGGACCTGGCGCCCGAGGCGCCCGGAGAAGTCTCCGGGCAGGCCGCCTGAAACCCGCAGCCGGCCCGAGGTCAGGGACTCGGGGCCTCCTCCCCGAGGTAATCCCGGTTGTAGTCCACGTAGTGCTTCGCGCCGTAGGCGACAACCTGGCGCTTGGCATCGTCCAGGGGGGCCAGCCGTCTGGCAGGCCGGCCCGCCCAGAGGCTTCCGGCCGTCAGGTGCTGTCCTGGAAGCGTCACCGCGCCCGCCGCGAGCAGCACGTCATCCTCCACGACCGTGCCGGGGGCCAGGACGCTCCCGATGCCGATGAGTGTCCGATCGCCGATGCGCGCGGACTGGATCAGGACGTTATGCCCGACGGTCACGTCGGCGCCGATCTGCACGGCACCCTCCGCCGACGTGATCACCGTGTTGTCCTGGATATTGGTGTTGGTGCCGACCGAGATGGGATGGGTGACGGCCTGCAGTTCGCAGCCGAACCATACGCTCGCGTTGTCGCCGAGGGTGATGTTGCCGCGCAGGTCCGCCGTCGGGGCCACGTAGTTGGTGCCGCCCTGCAGCGGGGCCCAGGCACGCATGGAGGTCTCGCGGTTCGCGAGCGCGAGGCCCCGCAGGCGGGCGCGGGCGGCCGCGAGTTGTTCCGGGGTCAGGGGGCGCACGGGTTTCGCGGGACTTCCCTCGCAGTAGTGGTCAGGAGGAAGTTCGGCGCGAGGGAACACCACCGAGCCCGCCGCGAGCACGCAGCCGTCCCCGAGAACGGCACCGTCGAGTACCACGGTGTTGTCCTCGAGGACGCACCCGTTGCCCACCGTGCAGGCATGCACGACGGCGTTGGTGCCCACGGTGACACCGCTCCCGACGACGGTGGGAAGGAGGCCGTGCGCGATGTGGAGGGTGGCGCGGGCCCCCATCCAGAAGTCATCGCCGACGGTGATGGGCATCCCGTCCGCGCGGATCACTGCAAGCGCGCCAAGGCGGACACCCTGGCCCAGGGTCGCCCGGCCGATGATCGCCGCGCCAGCGCCCCCAACGGGCACATCGGCGACGACCGGACGGTGGTGGAGATAGGGCAGGAGCAGCAGCGGAAGGGCTCGAGTCATGGCGGTGTGGACCGAAAACCCGAACCTTACCCGAATCCCGAGTGGCCGGGGTTTGTGGCTGAAAGTGACTGCGGTCCCCCCGATCCGTCAGGCGGCCGGTGATGCCGATGACATCGCCCGTGCTTGCACGAGTAGCCCGCACGCAGGCATTGGCCTGTAATTCCAACATCAGCGGCGGGTGACGGACTCGTCGCTGGAGAGCATGACTCCCGAGCGCATCGGGAGGGACCGCGGTGGTGAAATCCCCGCAGTCTGGAGTGTGCCTCGCGTCCCACGCGCTGGCACGGGTCGACAACGAACCACACGGGCCTCGACACCATGGAAACGCTGCAGGGAAACATCATGATTTCCCCCTCCTCGACAGACGTGCGCCCCGACCTCGGAGCGCGGGTCTCCCCACGGCCGGGTGCCCACGGTCCCACGGTGGTGGAGGGGTTGGGAACCGCCGGGCTCGCGCAGATCTGGGTCAACCAGAACGGTGTTCTCTGCGAGTGGGACGACTGGCTGCACCAGATGCTCGGCTACCAGGATGCGGATCTTCGGGGACGGCCCGCGGCGGACCTGGTCCCGGCCATGGGGGGCGCGCCGGTGATCGTCGATGGCGAGGTGCAGCCGCGGCTCATGCTGTTCTGCCGTTTCGGCGTGGTCCTGCGGGCCCGCCACGAGAGCGGCACGGATATTCCCTGCCGGTTGCAGTTTCAGGGACTCACCATCACTCCGGAGCCCAGGGCATGTTTCACGCTGCAGATGCATGGCCCGGCCCTGCCGCGGGTGCGTTGAGGCCACCCCCGACTGACCGCGTGCCGCAGGCGCTCATCGATCAAAAGGAGAAAGGCGGATGGACATCCGAAAAGAAAAGCCCGCGCATGCGCGGGCCGGCAAGAGCCTGGGGGTGCCTCATGGCCCGGGGAGGAGAAACGGCAGTGGCGGTCCACGTGCGGCTCACCGGGAGAGCGATCCGTTCCTCGAAGCCCCGTGCGCCGAGTCGCGGCTCGACATGATCGCAACGGCCGCCTACTACCTGGCGGAACGCCGCGGTTTCGCGCCGGGACGGGAACTCGATGACTGGCTCGAGGCCGAGTCCAGTCTGGGCCGGGACGGGCAGGGCCCCCCCTGAACCTCAGACACGCGCGGGGCGCTCGCGTGGCGCGGTGAGACCCAGCGACGCGGCGACTTCGAGCACGCGTTGCTGCTCGTCCCCCGAGAGCTGGTTGACCGGCGGTGTCGGCGTCCCGCAGTCGATCCCGAGGCGTGCCGACAGGACAGTCTTGCAGACGTGCGCGGGTGCGCCGAACATCCAGACGAGATCCGTAAGCGCCCGCACACCGTCCTGGAGTCGCTGGGCGCGCGCCAGGTCGCCAGCCTCCCAGGCATCGAACAGTTCCGCGTAATGCCACGGTGCGAGGGCGAGCGGGGCGTCGATGGTGCCCACCGCGCCCATGGTGAGGGCTGGTAACGGAAAGGCCCCATTGCCCGAGAAACAGGTGAGTCCCATGTCGGCGAAAACCCGGATGTCCGCGAAATTCGGGGCCGAGTGCTTCAGTCCCCTGAGCGTCGGGATCGCGCGCACGAACTTTTCCATCAGCGCCGGGTGCGTTTCCACCTGCGTGAGTTGCGGCAGGTTGTAGACGAAGAAGGGCAGCCCGTCGGCGGCATCGGCCACGGCCTGGTAGTGGGCGATCCGCGCCCGCTCGCTGCTGGGAAAGAAGAACGGGGGAATGCAGCACACCGCGTCACATCCTGCGGCGCGCGCGGCCCTCGCGCCCTTGACCGCGGTTTCAGTACTGATGGCTCCCACGTGCATGATGACCAGCGCCCGCCCCCTGCAGGTGTCGGCGGAGATGCGGCTCACGGCGTCGCGCTGCGCCTCGGTCAGGATCGGGCCCTCACCGGTACTCCCGGCCATCCAGAAGCCGCGGGCCCCATGCAGCACGTTGTCTTCCAGCAGGGCCCGCAACGCCTGTTCGTTGACCTGACCGTCCGCCGTGAGCGGAGTGGGCGGTGCAGGAAACACCCCCTTGAATGCGAGCTGCATGGCCGTATGCCCCGATATTCCAAGAAGGCAGGGATGCTACCGGTGCGACTGGCTACAATCAAACGCGGGCGCTGTCCTCGCGGCGCGGTGAAGCGGAGATGCCATGCAGGAACGGGTTCGGGTAACGTTGGGCGACGACGGCGTGGCGGAAGTTCGTCTGTCCCGACCGGACAAGCTGAACGCTCTGGATCCGCGCATGTTCCGGGAACTTCGGGAGGCGGGCGAGGCGCTGTGCGTCACGCGCGGCTTGCGGGCGGTGGTGATGCACGGAGAGGGACGCGCCTTCTGCGCCGGTCTCGACATGGAGAGCATGGCGCGCGTTCGCGACGGGCTGCCGCTCGAGGCTGATGTGACGGCACCCACGCTGCTGGAACGTACCCACGGGCTCGCCAACGCCCCGCAGCGGACCGTTCTGGTCTGGCGGGACATGCCGGTGCCCGTGATTGCCGCGGTGCACGGGGTTGCCTATGGCGGAGGCCTGCAGGTCGCCCTCGGCGCAGACCTGCGGTTCGTCGCCCCGGACGCGCGGCTGTCGGTGATGGAACTACGCTGGGGTCTCGTGCCGGATATGGGTGGCATCCTGCTCATGCGGGAACTGGCCCGCGCCGATGTCATACGCGAACTCACCTACACGGCGCGGGTGTTCACGGGGGAGGAGGCGCTGGCGATGGGTTTCGCCACCCGGGTATGCAGTGACCCTCTGGCCGAGGCGTTCCGTTGCGCCCGGGAGATCGCGCAGCGCAGTCCCGAGGCGGTTCGAGCGGCGAAGCGTCTGCTCGTCGGCGCGGCGGGTCAGGACATGGGGGCGTTGTTGATGGCCGAATCGAGGGAACAGGCGGCCCTGATGGGCAGTCCGGACCAGACGGAGGCGGTGCGGGCCAATCTCGAGCAGCGGATTCCGCGGTTCGGGTTCGAGCGCGCCGGCTGAACGCGGCGCGGTCCTTCGTCCGGCGGGGGCCTGCGGGTGGCGGGCCCGCACCACCGGGGAGTGCCCCGTAGGCAAGCGCCGGGAGGCAGGGAACCTGGTCGACTGCTCCGGAAGGTCCTCGACGTGGTGGGGGACTATACTTCCCGGACGTCGGTATTCCCTCCGCGAGGAGAATCTCCATGCACCTGCCTGGCTTCCGCATCGCTCCAGTCCTGGCCGCCCTTCTGGCGGCAACTCCTGTCACCACGCTTGCTCAGGGCGGCCCGGACGAACTCTGGGAAACGACGATGACCATGCAGGCCGATGGCATGACCATGCCGGCCATGACCCAGCGGGTCTGTTCGCCCAGGGGCAAGCGGGAGGGCCGCATGGAGGTCGATGGCAAGTGCAGGATGGTGGAATCGAAGCAGTCGGGCAACAAGTTCCTGTTCAGGATGGTGTGCGGCGAAGGCCCGGACTCCTACACCGGCTCCGGCGAGATGGAGGACCTGAACAAGGATGCCTACCGGGGCTTCATGACTGCGAGCGGCACCCGAGACGGCGAGAAGTTCACCATGCGCATGGACATGACCGGCAAGCTGGTGGGCACCTGCGATGCGGGGGCGCTGGAAAGGAAAAGGGCGGCCGAGTTTGCGGCCCTGGACAAGCAGCAGAAGGAGGAGCAGTCGAAACTGTGCGATGGTGCCGTCGCCGGGCTCGACTCGGGGTGGGTGTTCGGCTCCGGCAATGCCCAGGAGGTACCCGTTTGCCGAGACCGCCAGGGCGAGTTCTGCGCCAGAGCAGCAAAGGTCTTCAAGGGTGCCGTCACTCGTGACGGCTGGACCGCTGCCCTCTCGAGTTACCGCGAAGATAGGCTCTCGCGGGCGGCCAGGTTCTGCAGGATCGACCATGTGGCACTGCGCGCACCACTGTGCAGGGAGGCCGAAAATGCAAAGGACTGGAAATGGCTCCGCGACAGCGGCTGCCCCGAGGCTGCCGCGCTCCGCAGGCAGCACTGCGCGGGCCGCTCGTATTCCGCTGTGGACCCCCGCCATGTCGAACTGTGTGCCGCGCTGGGAGGGCTGTCGGAGGGAGGGCGGGATGACACTGCAGACGCGGGGGTGGCGAACGAAGACGGCGCGACTTCCGGCACGGGCGCGAGGGTTGATCAGGTCAACGGTACTCCCGGAGCGGGCAGGACCGTTCCGCCGACCGAGTCTCAGACGAAGCCTTCCACACTCGACAAGCTCAAGGACGGCGCGCAGAAGCTCAGGAAGTTCCTCAATTTCTGACACCCGTGCCACGCTGGATGCCCGGGAGCGCCCGGCGGCGTGCCGCGGCCTCCCGCACGGGCGCCGCGGTGCCGAACCCGGATTGCGACGGAGGCGCTTCGCGAACGTCTGTGTATGCGGTGCCGCAGCACACGCATCCAGGGGGGGTGATCGCGCGTCGCGGGCCGAGGCCGCCATGGGCCAGCCGCGCAGCGCGACCATCTTGCGGCGTACCAGGGCCATCCGTTCCACTGACGAGGGCACGTGCCCCTTCGCGATCACCAACCGCTCCGCGCTGTCGGGCCTCCTCGCCGCCGAGGTCCGTTTGAACGCCGGATACCCGCCCGCGATGGGCAAGTGCGTCCTGGCCCGGACCGAACGCGGCGCCAGCCCGGAACTGCGGGGGTTTCCGGGGGCGGGTGATCGCTGGTGGGACGCCCATGCGATGCTGGAGCGCGCCTTCGGCCATGCGGCTGGCTCGCGCTGAGGACGTGTGGGCCGATCTGGTCGGCGCAGGCCTGGTGTTGCTGGCCATTCTTGCGGTCTGGAGCATTGCCCCCCCGGGGAGTTTTCAGTTCGATGACTGGAACGTGATCGTGCACAACCCTGCGGTGCACGACTGGACGGCCTGGTGGCGCTTCATGCCCGGCATCCGCCCGCTCCTCAAGGCGAGCTACGTGGCGAGCTGGACTGCCGGCGGCGGCCTTCCCGGCGTTTTCGTGTGGTTCAACATGGCGGTGCACGCCCTGAATGCGCTGCTGCTCCTGGCCCTGCTCCGGGCGGTGGTGCCGCGGCTCGGCGTGGACAAGGACGGGACCCGCTGGCTGCCCGCAGGGGTGGCCCTGCTGTTCGCGCTGCACCCGGCGCAGACCGAGGCTGTCACCTATGTCTGCGGGCGCTCGGTTTCGCTCATGGCGCTGTTCTGCCTGGCGGCGGCGCTCCTGCAGGCCCGTGCGGTCGGAGCGCGCGCGCCGCTCGCGGCGCGGATGTTCGCGGCCCTGTGCTTCGCGCTGGCCCTGGCGGTCAAGGAGCACGCCTGGGCGCTGCCCTTCGCCCTGCTGCTGGTGGAGCGGCTCGATCCGGCCGTGTCGTGGCGGCGCGCCTGGCTTCGTACGCTCCCGCACTGGCTGGTCCTGGCAGCGATGGCGGCGGTGGTGGTTCAGGTGCCGGGCTTCTGGCGCCTGCTGGGCGCGAGCCTGGACACCCGGCCGCTGGGCGCGAACCTGCTCACGCAGGTGGGCGGCGTGTGGTACCTGCTCACCCGCCCACTGCCGGGCCTGGTGCTGAACATCGACCCTGACCTGGCTGTTCAGACCCGGTGGACCGCCCCGCTCGCCGTCAAGGCCGCGTCGCTTGCGATGCTCGCTTTGCTGAGTGTGCGTATCTGGCGCTCCGCGCCTTGGGCGGGGTTCGGACTGGCGTGGATGTTCGTCTGGCTGCTGCCCACCAACTCCTTGCTCCCGCGCACGGATATCGCCAATGATCGGCAGCTCTATCTGGCGCTCGCGGGCCCCGCGCTGCTGTTGGCGGGCGGGCTCGCGCGGCTCGCGCCGCGGTGGACACTCCCTGCGGCACTGGGGATCCTGGCGGCTGGTCTGCTGGCAGGCACCGCGCACCGCAATCGCGACTACCGGAGCGAGGTGGCGCTCTGGGAGGCCACCGCGCGGCATTCGCCCGGCAAGGCGCGGGTGTGGAACAATCTAGGTTGGGCGTACGAAGGCGCCGGGCGTGTGGACGACGCTCGCCGGGCCTACGACCAGGCACTCGTCCTCGACCCGAACGAGTGGAAGGCGCGCACCAACCGGGAACTGCTGGAAGCTGCGGGCCGTTCCGCCGATTGAGTCGGCCGCCGCGGGCGCTCCATGGTGGCCTTCGCGGCATGCCCCTTCGGTCGGCGCGTGATCGCCGCATCCGCCACCGTCATCATCGAGGCCAGCAGCGCTGCCGCGCAGAAGTGGCTGATGCCGGGCTTCCGTGCGCTCGAAACGCACCCGAGATGCCTCGCCGCGCGCCATCGCGCGCCATTCGCCACCGGCAGGTCATCCAGAGGAGCGTTTCCCATGAAGACCCGTGTCACGGAATTGCTGGGCATTCGATACCCGATCATCCAGGGAGGGATGCAGTGGGTGGGCCGCGCAAGTCTTGCGGCGGCGGTGTCGAACGCCGGCGGACTGGGCATCCTTACGGCGCTCACGCAGCCCACGCCGGAGGCGCTCGCGGAGGAGATCGCACGGTGTCGCGACCTCACCGACCAGCCCTTCGGGGTCAACCTGACCATCCTGCCCTCGGCCAGCCCGCCCCCCTACGAGGCTTACCTGGATGTGGTGATCGGCAGCGGCATCACGGTGCTGGAGACTGCCGGGAACAACCCGAAGGAATTCATTCGCAAGGCAAAGCAGGCGGGCGTGCGGATCATTCATAAGTGCACGGCCGTTCGGCACGCCCTGTCGGCCGAGCGCAACGGTGTCGATGCGATCTCGATCGACGGGTTCGAGTGCGCCGGGCATCCTGGCGAGGACGGCGTGGGTGGCCTCGTTCTCTTTGCGGCGGCTGCGGACCAGGTGAAGATTCCCCTGATCGCCTCGGGCGGGATCGCCGACGGCCGGGGGCTCGCGGCGGCACTGGTGCTGGGCGCCGACGGCGTGAACATGGGGACCCGGTTCTGCGCGACGCGGGAGGCGCCGATCCATGACGGAATCAAGCGGGCGCTGATCAGCGCCACCGAGCGCGAGACCAACCTGATCTTCCGCACCCTGCGCAATACCGGACGGGTACTCCGGAACGCGGTGTCGGACGAGGTGGTAGCCATGGAACAACGCCCGGGCGGCGTGGAGTTCAAGGACATCCAGCACCTGGTGGCGGGTGCCCGCGGCCGGGCGGCGCTCGAGGGCGGAGAGGTGGACGCGGGGCTGGTCTGGGCGGGACAGGTCGTCGGCCTCATGCACGACATTCCGACCTGCGAGGAACTGATTTCCCGGATGGTGGCCGAATGCCGGGAGGTGCTCGAGCGTCGTGCCCGCGCCTTTGCCTGACTGGCCGGGGGTGATCGTCCGCCCCCTGCGCCGCCGACCTCCGCTTGCCGGACTTCTGGGGAACCCAAAGCATGGCCATTGATTTTCGTCCCTCCTGGATGGATCACGATCTCGAGATTTACCGGGACTCGATCGCGCGATTCCTCGATACCGAGATGCTCCCTGCGGACGCGGAGGCCCGGGCGCGGGGCCACGTGGGGCACGACATCTGGCGCCGGGCCGGCGAACTCGGCTTCCTGTGTTCCGACATCGCGGCTGACTACGGCGGAGGGGGAGGGGATTTTCGGCACGAGGCGGTCCTGCACGAGGAAATGGCGCGGCGCGGGCTCACCGGGATGAGCGCGTCGGTGCATTCCATCGTCGCGCATTACTTCGTGAACCACGGCACCGAAGACCAGCGGCGCCGGTTCCTGCCGCGGATGGTGCGCGGGGAACTCGTGGGGGCCATCGCCATGACCGAGCCGGGCGCCGGGTCCGATCTTCAGGGCATCCGCACCCGGGCGGAGCGGCGCGGGGACCGGTTCGTGGTGAATGGTTCGAAGACCTTCATCACCAACGGATTCCTCGCTGGCCTTGTGCTGCTCGTGGCGAAGACCGACCCCGCGCAGGGCGCGCGTGGCACGTCGATCCTGGTCGTCGAGACATCGGGGTGCCGGGGGTTCCGGGTCGGACGGGTGCTCGACAAGATCGGCCTCAAGGCCCAGGACACGTCTGAACTGTTCTTCGACGATGTGGAGGTGCCCGCGGAGAACCTGCTGGGTGGCGTGGAGGGGCGGGGCTTCTTCCAGCTGATGTCGGACCTTCCCTACGAGCGGCTGATCATCGGCGTGGCTGCCGTTGCCGCGATGGAGGGGGCCTATGCCGCCACGCTCGACTACGTGCGCACGCGGTCGGCCTTCGGGCGTCCGGTCGCCGATTTCCAGAACACCCGGTTCAAGCTCGCGGAGATTGCCACCACGATCCGGGTGGCCCGGACCTTCGTGGACCGGTGCGTGGAGGACCTGGTGGCCGGACGCCTCGACACCGTCACCGCATCCATGGTCAAGATGTGGACCTCGGACCAGCAGTGCCGCGTCATCGACGAGTGCGTGCAGCTCTTCGGGGGGTACGGATACATGAACGAGTATCTCGTGGGGCGCATGTACGTGGATGCCCGGGTGCAGCGCATCTACGGCGGGACCAACGAGATCATGAAGGAGGTGATCGCCCGTGCCCTGTGACGGGCGCAGCGCGCTCAATCGAAGGACAGGGTGAACAGCAGATCCACCGCGTTGCTGGTTCCGCTCTCCGTGCGCACCGACCAACGCCGGGTGAGCTGGTAGGTCATGCGCAGGACGTCGGCCGCGGTCGCAAGGGTGCGTTCGTAGGTCACGTAGATCCGGTCGCCCAGACGCTTGCCGGCCGTGACGACACCGCTCGTGGTGCCGCTGCGGGTGCTGGGTGCGAGGCGGATCTCGTCGAGGCCCACGGCCTGGGCGAGCTGGCGCTGGAGGGGGGCTGTTCCAACCCCGGCTGCGAGCGCCAGGGCAGCGTTCTGCATGGTCTCCGCCTCTGATGTCCCGGACGTCGCGACCCGCTGTCCCAGCACGAGCCAGGCGAGCTTTTCCGGGTCGGGCACGTTCGGCGTCGACACCAGGCGCGCCCTAGGATTTCGGGCCGTGCCGGTGATTTCCACGCCTGCCTCCACAGGCTGGTTCCGGCGCAGCGCCCGGAAGTCGAGTCCCGGATTGTCGATGGGTCCCGCGAAGTAGAGGAATCCCCGGTCGATTTCGAGGCGCTGGCCGTAGGCATCGAAGGTGCCCCGATGCAAGGAAATCTCGCCTTTCGCCTGCAAGGCTGCATTCCCCGCGGACGCGAGTTCGATCTTGCCTTCGAGACCCGCGGCCAGGCCGTGCCCCCGGATCAGGAAGTCCCGCCCGAGGTCGATGCCGATCGCGACCCGGGATCGGATGACGGTGTCGTTCAGGGCGGGCGAGGGTCGGCGTCCCGCGACCACCACGTCGGTGCCGAGAGCGGGAGCCGTTCCACTCCGCAGTTCGACGCGCCCCTGGTCGCAGTGAATGCTTCCCGTGATCTCCGCGGCCTGGTTCCCCTGGATGATGCGCCCCTGGCCCGACACGGTCAGCTGGAGATCCGGATGCTGGACCGCCTTGAGCCGGTCGGCTCGCCAGTCGAGGGACGCGGTGATGTCGTCACCCCGGCGGCGCGCCCGGCCGGTCGCCTCGAGGAAGCCGCTGCTGCCCGCGATCCGGAACTCGGTCAGCGTCAGGGTCTGGTCGGTCACCTGAGCATGCAGCGTTCCGTCGCGCAGCAGGATCCCGCGGGCCGCCTCCTCGAAGCGCAGGCCCGCCGCGTCCAGCGTGCCCCGCAGGTTTGGCTGCGCCAGGGTGCCGTCGGCGCTCACCTTGGCGGTTACTGCGCCATCACCCGAGAAGTTTTCCCCCAGCAGCGCGAGGATTGGACGCAGGGAGGCGAGCCGGGCGCTGCCATTGAGCTGCAGCGGGGCGTTGCCGTCCACCTGCCAGCGACCGGCGCGTCGCACTGGCGCGGTTTCGGCGTGGCCCTGAAGGGTGATGCCCGTTGCCGCCGCATTCACGGTGGCCGCGATCTTGCGGTCCGTTGCCGCCAGCGCGAGCCGGGCGTTGGTGATTCCTAGGGGCAGGTGTTCGTCCCCCGCGACCAGTTCCAGATCGCCGGCTTCGCGTGTCACATCCACCATGGCGTCGAGATGCTCGGTCACCGCGAGGTTCCACTTGCCGGCCAGCGTCATCGTGGAGCGGACCTGGGGCAACCCTGTCAGCAAGAGGGCCACGGGGAAGCCGGTGAACGAGCCGGAGGATCGCAGCCGGTTTCCTTCCAGTCCGGTTGCGGCGATGCGCAGCAATCCGCCCCCGTAGCGCACGTCGGCGTTGCCAAGCGCCAGGCTGCCCGGGCCGGCGTCCAGCGAGGCGGGTCGGACCAGATCAAACGCATAGGCCCCCTTGTTGGCGAGCGTGAGCAGGCTTCCCGTCCACCTCCGGGCCGGGAGGTCGAGTCCGCCCTGCGCCGCCGCCTCGAGGTCGAGTCCGGAGCCCCGCGCGGTGACCCGCAGATCGTGGCCGGACCGCCTGCCGTCCGCCATCACTGTGACAGCCTCGAGCGACAGGCTTCCCTTCGACAGCCCTGTGAGCCGAGTGTCGAGCCGCAGGGGCGGATCGGAACCCGCACCGAGATGCGCCTCGGTTTGCCACTGGGCGATGCGTACCTCCCCCAGCCGGAGATCCGACGCCTGCGCACGCAGATCGACGCGGGGCTGTCCGGGCGTGCCTCCGATCGAACCCCACGCCCGCAGGCGACCCTCCAGGGGCCGCTGCAGGGAGCCAAGGCGAGGCACATCCAGAACGAGATCCATGGAATCGCCTGGCTCTCCCAAGGCGCCTCGCAGGGAAAGGGTGGCGTCCGCCAGACGAACTTCCGCGTCGGCGTCGGAGACGCGGGAGGGCGAGATGGTCAGTTTTCCTGCGCCGGCCAGGGGCAGCCCCCGGAAGCTGCTCTGCCCCAGCCGGTAGCGCATCGCAGCCCGCCATGTCGGGGCGAGGCTGCCTGCCAGGTCGACCCGGGCGTTGAGCCGGGCGTGGGGGAAGGCACCGAAGCGGGCGGGGTCGAATTGCGAGAGGACGCCTTCCAGGGCGAACGCCCGGTCTCCCGACAGGGCAAGGACACCGGAGCCGGCAAACACGGCACTGCCCGCTTGCAGGCGAGCCTGCGAGACGGTGAGGCGATCGCCGGCGAGCGTGGCTTCGCCCTGCAACCCGAGCGCGTCCTGCCGCAGATCGACGCGGAAAGTCTGCCGGCCGGGGTAGGTGGCGGCCGCCAGGTTTCCCCGCAGGCGCGTGGGGTGCAGGGTAGCGTGGAGGGCCCGGAGGTCGACGTCCGCGAGAACCACATCCGCGATCGCCCCGTCGGCAGAAATCCGCCCTGATCCCGTCAGCACACCCGTGCCTGCGAGCCGGAGCCTGGCATCGGTGAAACGAACGCCCGAGGGCGACCATCCCACGGTGGAGACCAACTCCCGCACGGGCAGCCTGCCGGCATCGAGGCTTCCTGGCTGCGCGTTGCGGGCGGACAGGCGTCCTTCGATGGAGGTGGTTCCGGTTGCAGCGCCAGCGAAGTCCGCGTCCAGAGAGGTGTGCGGGGCGCGCGGATCCAGGGTGGCCAGGTCAAGGCCTGTCGCGCGTGCGCTCAGGGCGCCCAGCGGATCGCGGTCGAAAGGCGCGATTTCGACATCCGCGCCCAGGCGGACGGATCCGGCTCGCCCCGCCAGGTGCGTGGTCAGGCGAATCAAAGGCCCCGTCGCGCGCACGGTCAGCGCGAGAGGCCATTCCGGGTACACCTGGCTGTCGACATTCAGCGTCATCTCCACGGGCAGAGGCCGCGCGGCGCCGATCCGTCCCTCGCCACGCAACACGGCCCAGGGGGTTGCGAGGCGGCGCAGGACGAGCTGGTGTCCGGTCTGGTCACCAGACCAGGCGGCATCGATTTCGCCGACAGTGAAGCCCGAGTCGGGCAGGGTGACCATGAGTGTCCCCACGCGCACGTCGGGTGCGTCCACGGCGAAGGGCAAGGCCAGCGAGTCCGGCGGGCTGGGCGGCGCATCGCTGCGAACGAGGGACGCGACGCTCAGCCGGGCCGCGGAGAGTTGCGCGATCTCCAGGCGTTTGCGCACCAGGGCCAGGGGATTCCACGCCAGGACAACCTGCCGCGCCTCGATCCGCATCGCGGCGTTCTCGCAGACGATGGACCGGGCGCGCACCGATGAGCCGATCGCGCCCTCCAGGCCGTCGACCGTCAGCCGGCAGGGCAGCGCGCCGGCCAGCTGCGACACCCCCCAGTGCAGGGCCGTCTCGCTCTGGAGGACCCAGAGGGCGGCCGCCAGCGCGCATGCGCCGAGAACTGCGATCGCCGCGGTGCACCGCAGCAGGGTGCGGCGAGCGTTCATCTCAGGACGAGGCCCGCGCTGAGGTGAACCCGCCAGTCCGAGATCTGGGCCCCGTAGGCCACGTCCAGATTCAGTGAACCGATGGGACTGCTCCAGCGTGCCCCGAGGCCATATCCGAAGACGGCGCGATAGGCATCGACCTGGTCGGTCGCGTTGCCGCCATCGACGAAAGCGGCAATGCCCCACTGCGGGCGAATCCATTGAATGTATTCGGCGCTGGCGATGGCGAGGTAGCGTCCGCCGACGATGGCGCCGCCTTCCGCCACGCCCAGGCTGTCGAGCGGATATCCGCGCACCGAGGTGTCGCCACCGGTCCGGAACAGATACGCGGACGGGATCTGCTCCCGGCTGGTGGCCAGTACGCTACCCAGTTCGGCGCGCAGCAGGAGGGTGCCGGACTTCGAGACGGAGTGGAGGTAGGAGGTCCTGAGGTGCAGCCTGCCAAAGGATCGGTTGGAGAGCAGACCCTGCCGCGCTCCCCCCGCCTGAAGGGAGACGTAATACCCCTCGCGGGGCGCGAGCAGGTCGTCGAGGTTGTTCCACCGCCAGGTCTGAATGAGGAACAGCGCCTGCCGGCGGTCCGTGTCCGTGCCTCCGAGGATCCGGCGCTCGGTCAGCAGTTGCACACCCTGCTGCGATTCGCGGGTCTCCACCGCATAGGTCCGTGCCAGAGTCGTGATCCAGTTGGTTCGCTCCTCGCCCTGGATGTCCTGGTAGTTGTATTGCCCCTCCAGTCCGAAGACGTGCCCGGAATCCTGGCGCGGTAGGCTGAGGCCGAGGATCGCCTCCTGGCTCAGGCGGTCGATCCGGACGGAGCCACGGTAACGCACCGCGCGGTCCAGCAGGTTCCGGTCCGTGTACTGCACCTGAGCACGTGGCCCGCGGTCGGTGCTGACCCCGGTGGAGAATTCGAGCTTCCTGGCGGCCGCCTCCACCACCGCGACATCGACGGGCGTGGCACTGGCCTCGGCGGGGTCGTTACCCGCGAACACCACGGCACTCGCGAAATAGCCGCTGGCCTGCAGGCGCCGCTGGAATCGCAGCAACTGCTCTTCGTCGTAGGGTGAGCCCGGCGCGATCGGGCTGAGGGTCGTGACGATTCGTTCGGGATAGCGCTGCAGGCCGGTGACCCGCAGGGAGCCGAAGGAAAAGGGGGGGCCGCTGTCGATGTCCACGCTCAGCCGGGCGGTGCGCGCCTGCGGGTCGATGGCCGCCTCGCTCGCGACGATGCGGGCGGCGGCGAAGCGGTAGCGGTGCAGGGCGTGTACGGGGCGCTGCTTGGCGGTTTCCCAGTCTGCCTGACGGAAGACGGCGCCGACCGCGAGATCGAAAGCCCCGCGTGCCCGCGTTTGCCTGTCGGGCTCGAGGGGGCCGCTGAAACGCATCTCCACTTCCGACACCCGCGTGGGCTCGCCCGGGTCGATCTCGAGGCGCGCCACCCAGCGATCCTGCGCGCGATCCAGCGCCGTTATCACGGAAGGGGTGAAGTAGCCCTCTGTCGCCAGCAGGTCCCGGACCTGGGCGGGCGCTGTCCGGAACAGTTGCCGGAACTGGTCCTCGCCCACGTCCTTGCGCTTGCTCCACCGGACGAGGTCGAGATTGGATTCGAGGACCGGCTTGAGGGCAGGCGGCGCATTGACCACCACCGTGTATCCCAGGTCATCCGCGGCTCCTGCGGCAGGCGGGACCGGGGATGCCAGGAGCAGAACGGTCGCGCCGACAAGGGTTCCCAGCCAGGAGCGGTGTTGCCGGGCCGCGCGTGGGTGCGTCAGCGGCCCCGTCACCCCCGGTTCCGGTTCCGCATGAGCCGTTGCTGTTCCACTTTCCACTCGCGTTCCTTGGCGGCCTCGCGCTTGTCGTGCTGCTTCTTGCCCTTGGCCAGCCCGATCTCGAGCTTGATGCGTCCACGGGTGAAGTGCATGTCGAGCGGTACGAGCGTGTAGCCCGCCCGTTCCACCTTGCCGATCAGATGGCGGATTTCCTCCGCCTTCAGCAACAACTTGCGGGTCCGTGTGGGGTCGGGCTGGATGTGGGTCGACGCGGTGGGCAACGGGCTCACGTGGGCGCCGATCAGGAAGACCTCGGCATTCCTCAGGATGACGTAGGCCTCCGCGAGCTGGATGCGCGCCGCCCGGATGGACTTGACCTCCCAGCCCTGGAGGGCGATTCCCGCTTCGAGGCGTTCCTCGATGAAGTAGTCGTGGAAGGCCTTCCTGTTCTGGGTGATGCTCATCGGGATGGGGGCGCGAAATCGGGAACCGATTCTAACAGCCGCTCCGCGGCCCGCACTCGACTCCGGAACATCCCTGATCGACAATCCGGGCTCGTCGCGGGCGGGGCGTCCTCCCGCCGGGTTTCACAGAGGTTGCCCCGTGCCGGTCCGCCAGTCCGGTTCCAGGGCGGCGGGCAGGGCACCATATCCGGGGAGGCTTCGTCGCGGGTGAACAGTCATGCATGAGATCGACCGGTCCGTGTTGGTCGGCTACTCGGCCGAGCAGCTCTATACCCTCGTCGAGGAGGTGGAGAGTTATCCGGCCTTTCTGCCGTGGTGCGGGGGTACGGAGGTGGAACACCGCGACGAGACCCACACGCGGGCGGCCATCACCATCCAGTTCAAGGGTATCCGCCAGAGGTTCTCCACGTCGAACACCCGGTCTCCCCCGACCCGGATCGACATGAAACTCGTTGAGGGACCGTTCCGAAGCCTCGATGGCACCTGGTCTTTCCAGCCGCTGGCGGACGACGCCTGCAAGGTTCGATTCCAGCTACGCTACGAATTCGCCAGCCGCCTGCTCGAGAAACTGGTCGGCCCGGTGTTCGAGCACATCGCCTCGACGTTCGTGGATTCGTTCGTGAAGCGCGCGGCCCAGGTGTATGGGCCCCGATGAGCGCGGTGCCGGTTCCGGTCCTGGTGGTCCACGCGGGGCAGAGGCGGCAGATCGTCCGGGAAGTCTTGGTGGACGAGGGCGCCTCGGTGCGGGATGCCATCGTGGCGTCGGGGATTCTCGACGAAGTCCCGGACGCGCGGGACGCCGATGTGGGCATCTGGGGGCGCCGGGTGACACCGGAGCATCCCGTCCGCTCAGGCGACCGGATCGAGATCTACCGTCCGCTCGCCGCCGATCCGAAGGAAACCCGGCGCAGGCGCGCCTGTCGCCGGGCAGGCGCGCCGGGCTGACTGCTTTCTACTTGCAGGCCTCGGAAACGGCGCGCTGCGCCTCTGCCAGTTCGCGCTTGATGTCTTCCTCGCCCAGGTAGTTGAGCTGCCCGGTGGCGTCATACCGCGCGACCCTCCCACCGCTCTGGAGGCCGGCCACGCGGCTGCGCGCCGAGTCGCAGGCGGCTTTCTTCTGCTGGGCGGCCTCCCGTTCCTGCTGAGCCTTCTTTTCGGCCTCCTGACGATCCGTCCGGCGCTTGCGGAACTCCACATCGAGCTCCTGGTAGGACTTCTTGCCGGCGGGATCTGCCTTGGCTTCTTCCTTGCCCGCAGGGGCGGATGGCGGCTGGGCGGCCTTCGGTGCCTTGATCTGGCCTTCGCAGGTCACGCCCGGCGGAGGGCTATCCGCGTACTGGACCCGGCCGCTGGCGTCCTTCCAGCGACAGATGGCGGCCTGGGCCGTCATGCCGATGCAGGACAGAGCAAGGCCGACAGCCAGAAGCGATCGTTTCATGAAGAATCTCCCAAGAATGTCAGGGTTGGCCACCCGGCGGCCTTCCGTCACCGGTTTGCGCGTCGCGCTGAATGAGCCCCAGCCGGGCGAGTTCGCGGGCACGCAGACTCCAGGCCAGGGCATCGACGACAGCGCCTCGCCGACACGCAGCCCGGGCCTCCGCGAGGGCCTTGACCGCCGTGGTCCACAGGGCCTGTCGCTCCCGGGCGGTTGCGATGGCGGCTTCCGCCGAATCGAGGCCGCAGGTTTCCGGAGAAGGCGAGTCGGCTGCGACGGCCAGGGCCGGGACGGACCCCCAGATCAAAGCTGCGAGCATGAGGCGACGCAGGCGGGCCAGGATGGCGGTGGAAGCGGACAGTGGCATGGGGGTAGGTCGCGTCTCGGGTCCTGTCGGTATGGTCGCGGCAGAGAACGATTGTCCTGTCGGAGACGGGACTCGCCGATGCGGCGAGTCGTCACGGGGACGTTGGAGACAATCCCGGACATTCACCGATGTCGGCGGAGTGCTGCACTATAATCGGCTCTTTGCTTGGGATCATAAAACATGCGCGTGATCCAGAAGGCTCTGACCTTCGACGATGTGTTGCTGGTGCCGGCACACTCGACCGTTCTCCCCCGGGACGTCACCCTGAAGACCCGCCTCACCCGGACCATCGAACTGAACATTCCGGTGGTGTCCGCGGCGATGGACACCGTCACCGAGTCCCGTCTTGCCATTGCCCTGGCCCAGGAGGGGGGCATCGGCATCGTCCACAAGAATCTCACGCCGGCCCAGCAGGCCGCGGAAGTTGCGAAGGTCAAGCGATTCGAGAGCGGGGTCGTGAAGGATCCGATCACGATTGCTCCGGACATGACGGTCCGTGACGTGGATGCGCTCACGCGCCAGCACCGCATCTCCGGCCTTCCCGTGGTTGACGGGGGGCGGGTCGTGGGGATCGTCACCAACCGCGACCTGCGATTCGAGACCAACCTTGACCAGCCGGTGCGCAACATCATGACCCCGAGGGAACGTCTCGTGACGATCCGGGAGGGGGCGAGCCTCGAAGAGGCCATGGAACTGCTCCACCGTTACCGCCTCGAGCGGGTGCTCGTGGTCAACGGAGACCTCGAGCTCAAGGGCCTCATCACCGTCAAGGACATCCTCAAGTCGTCGGAACACCCCAATGCGTGCAAGGATCAGTTCGGCCGCCTGCGCGTCGGGGCTGCCATCGGCGTGGGCGAGGGCTCGGAGGACAGGGTGGCGGCCCTCGTCGAGGCCGGAGTCGATGTGATCATCGTGGACACTGCGCACGGACATTCGCAGGGGGTGCTGGATCGCGTGAACTGGGTGAAGCGCAACTATCCGAAGCTCGAGGTCATCGGCGGCAACATTGCCACGGCCGATGCGGCGCGCGCCTTGCTGGACGCCGGAGCGGACGGCGTCAAGGTCGGAATCGGTCCGGGATCCATCTGCACGACGCGTATCGTGGCGGGTGTGGGCGTACCGCAGATCACCGCGATCCAGAGCGTCTCCGATGCACTCGCCGGAAGCGGTGTGCCCATGATCGCCGACGGAGGCATCCGCTATTCCGGTGACGTCGCCAAGGCGATCGCCGCGGGAGGAGATTCGGTGATGCTGGGTGGCCTGTTTGCCGGCACCGAAGAGGCACCCGGTGAAATCGAACTGTTCCAGGGGCGTTCGTACAAGTCCTACCGGGGCATGGGGTCCATCGGCGCGATGCAGCAGGGATCGAGCGACCGCTACTTTCAGGATTCCTCCCAGGGTTCCGACAAGCTCGTGCCCGAGGGCGTCGAGGGACGGGTTCCCTACAAGGGGTCCGTCATCAGCGTCATCCACCAGCTGGTCGGTGGGTTGCGAGCTGCCATGGGGTACATCGGTTGTCCCACCATCGCCGACATGCGCCACAAGGCCCAGTTCGTGGAGATCACCTCGGCCGGCGTGAAGGAATCGCACGTGCACGATGTGCAGATCGTGAAGGAAGCTCCGAACTACCGGGTCGATTGACCCGGTCCGGTGGCCCCGGGCGACAGCCCCGGGGCCACGTAGCCCTGTTTTCGTATCCCCTGTCATGCACTCACGCATACTGATCCTTGATTTCGGTGCGCAGTACACCCAGCTCATTGCGCGGCGCGTCCGCGAGAGCAACGTCTTCTGCGAGATCCACCCCTTCGACGTGACGGACGAGTTCGTGCGCGCCTACGCGCCGAGCGGCATCATCCTCTCGGGGGGGCCGTCCTCGGTGACCGAGGGCGAATCCCCGCGAGCGCCGGAAGCGGTCTTTTCCCTTGATGTACCTGTTCTGGGCATCTGTTACGGCATGCAGACCATGGCAGCCCAGCTCGGCGGGAAGGTGCAGCACGGTCTCGTGCGGGAGTTCGGTTATGCGGAGGTGCGGGCCCGTGGGCACTCCCGGCTGTTCCGGGACATCCAGGATCGAGGCAACGAGCAGGGTCACGGGCTTCTGGACGTCTGGATGAGCCACGGTGACAAGGTCACGGAACTGCCCCCAGGGTTCAAGGTGATCGGCTCCAACGCCTCCACACCCATTGCCGCCATGGCGGACGAGACCCGCCGTTTCTACGCCGTGCAGTTCCATCCCGAAGTCACCCACACGCTGCAGGGCAAGGCGATTCTCGACCGGTTCGTGCACGAGATCTGCGGCGTCGGGTACGACTGGACGATGCCGGGCTATATCGACGAGGCCATCGGGCGCATCCGCTCCACGGTGGGTCAAGACGAGGTGCTGCTCGGTCTGTCCGGCGGCGTGGATTCCTCGGTCGCGGCGGCGCTCATCCACCGCGCCATCGGCGATCAACTGACCTGCGTCTTCGTGGACAACGGCCTTCTGCGCCTGAACGAGGCGGAGCAGGTGATGGAGACCTTCGGCCGCAATCTCGGGGTCCGGGTGATCCACGTGAATGCGGCGGACGAGTTCCTGGGGCAACTCGCCGGTGTTGCCGACCCCGAGGCCAAGCGCAAGATCATCGGGCGCGTATTCGTGGAAGTCTTCCAGCGGGAGGCGGCGCGCCTGCCGAACGCCCGCTGGCTTGCGCAGGGAACCATCTATCCCGACGTCATCGAATCCGCGGGGGCGAAGACCGGCAAGGCCCACAACATCAAGTCGCATCACAATGTGGGCGGCCTTCCCGATACGCTGCATCTGAAGCTGCTCGAGCCCCTGCGGGAGT
Organism: Betaproteobacteria bacterium; assembly: GCA_037141795.1. Classification (GTDB taxonomy): domain Bacteria; phylum Pseudomonadota; class Gammaproteobacteria; order Burkholderiales. Next base: position 1,548 of record JBAXBV010000026.1, on the reverse strand, counting down.
TGTTCAAGGACGAGGTGCGCGAACTCGGCCTGGCCCTGGGCCTGCCCCGGGAGATGGTGTTCCGCCACCCGTTCCCCGGCCCGGGTCTCGGGGTGCGCATACTGGGCGAGGTCAGGCGCGACTACGCGGATCTGCTTCGGCGGGCCGACGCGATCTTCATCCAAGAGTTGCGCCGACACGACTGGTACGACCGCACATCCCAGGCGTTTGCCGTGTTCCTGCCTGTGCGCTCGGTCGGTGTGATGGGTGACGGCCGTACATACGAACACGTGGTGGCGTTGCGTGCCGTGCAGACGCAGGACTTCATGACTGCGCAATGGGCTCCCCTGCCGCATGACCTTCTGGGCATCGTGTCCAACCGCGTGATCAATGAGGTCCGGGGGATCAACCGGGTCGTCTACGACATCAGCAGCAAGCCGCCGGCGACGATCGAGTGGGAATGATTCGGCGTCTTTCGAGGACTATCGAGTGGAATGATTTGGCGTCTTTTGGGTGTGACCCGTCAAGACGTTATTTTCGGGTTTGGTGAGTCGAGGGAATCTGGACATAGGTGTCGTTCCGTTGATGCCGGCATGGGGTCTGTGCCAGTTGTAGTGGTGCTGCCAACTGTTTAGCGCGTCGGTGCGCTGCGCGGAGTTCTGGAAGGTCCAGGCGTAGGCCCACTCACGAAAGGCCGACTGGATGAAGCGTTCGGCCTTGCCGTTGGTTTGCGGTCGATAGGCGCGCGTGAACTTGTGCCGTATGCCCAGCCGCTCGCAAGCTCGGGCGAAGGCTTTGGAGCGGAACGCCGAACCGTTGTCGGTGAGCAAGCGCTTGATGGACACCCCCAGTCGCGCATAGTGGGCCAGCGCATCGTCCAGGAATTGCACGGCTCTGGGGATCTTCTCGTCCTCGTGCATGGCGGTGAAGGCCATCCGGGCGTGGTCATCGATGGCGACGAACAGCACCTCCCAGCCCGCCCCATCGACCGAGTCGCGCTGATTGCCCGTGACCCGATGGCCGGGGCGCACGATGCGACCGAGCTTCTTGGTGTCGATATGCAGCAGCTCGCCGGGGGCCGCGTGCTCGTAGCGCTGCACCGGTTCGATGGGCTCCAGTTGTTCCAGCCGGGACAGACCGGCGCGCGCCAGCACCCGAGCCACCGTGGACTCCGAGACCCCGACACTGCGGGCGATGCGGCTGTGCACCAGGCGACGTCGGCGCAACTCGACGATGAGCACTGCCGTGGCCGCATCGATGGATCGAGGACTGCGCCGAGGACGCGAGGAGGCATCGGCCAGCCCCGCCTCGCCTGCTGCCAGATAGCGCCCGAACCACTTACGGGCTGTCGGTGCAGTGACCCCATGGAGCGCGGCTGCCTCGGGGGCGGTCAATCCAGGGTCGATCATCTGTCGAACCATTTCGAGTCGACGCGCGTAGGTCAGTCGGGCACGCTTGTGGGTGTTCATTCGGCTGGGCTCCTGGATCGCTGGGTGTTTGGCGACTTCCAGTCTTCCAGACTCAGTCCGAATGAACACCAGATACAACGTATTGAGCCTTCACACCTAG
>JBAXBV010000025.1:0-51419 GCA_037141795.1 Betaproteobacteria bacterium | reverse complement strand
GTCCCCACGTTCACGTGCGGCTTCGTACGCTCAAACTTGCCCTTAGCCATGATGATGATCGTCCCTGATGCTTATCGAAGATGAACTCGTTTCAGAAAGATGGTGCCGATGACGCGGATTGAACGCGTGACCTCTCCCTTACCAAGGGAGTGCTCTACCACTGAGCTACATCGGCCGCGAAAACTGCCTCTACCCGTGCCACTCACCGGACCTGTCCGATAATGTTTTCAACTCAGGCGCACGGGCGCCCGACCTTGGAGCGGGTGAAGGGAATCGAACCCTCGTCGTAAGCTTGGAAGGCTTCTGCTCTACCATTGAGCTACACCCGCCTTAAGTTTTTCGGCCACGCAACTCTGCTACGCAACCGGCACCCGAACCGTCAGTGGTGGAGGGGGAAGGATTCGAACCTTCGAAGGCAGAGCCGGCAGATTTACAGTCTGCTCCCTTTGACCGCTCGGGAACCCCTCCGACGAAACGCGCAATTATCTTCATCGGCGTCCCGTCTGTCAAACCCCCTGGCGGTGCAGGCGCATCACGCTGCCCTCATCCGTGCCGGCGTACGGCCCGGGGAGCTCAGACTGCCGGATTCGGGTACCGCAGATGGATTTCATCTATCGCAGCCTCAAGGTCCGGAGGAACCGGAACCTCCGTGGCGTCCAGATTTTCCCGCAATTGTTCCAGGGACGTGGCGCCCACGATCGTGCTGGTGACGAACCATCGCGTCAAGGTGAAGGCCAGCGCCATTTGGGCGAGCGTCAGCCCCCGGCCACGCGCGAGTTCGGCGTAGGCAACGACCGCATTCTCCACATGGGGTTTCTGGTAGCGCTGCCCGAAGGGCGGGAACTTCGTGAGCCGCGCCCCTTCCGGCCTCGCTCCCGCCAGATACTTGCCCGACAGATGGCCAAATGCCAGCGGACTGTAGGGGATGAGGGGTATCGATTCCTGGCGGGTTATCTCCGACAGACCGGATTCGTAGGTCCGGTTGAGGAGGTTGAATGCGTTCTGTATCGACACGACCTTCGGAAGGCCGCGTTCCTTCGCGGCGTTGACGAAGGCCTGCACACCCCAAGGCGTCTCGTTGCTCAGACCGATGTAGCGGACCTTGCCCGCCTTGACGAGAGAAGAAAGTGCGTCCAGCTGTTCCTCGATCGGAACCGTCGCCCTCTCCTCCGCCGGGTTGTAGTGAATCTTCCCGAACGACGGCACATAGCGGTCCGGCCAGTGAATCTGGTAGAGGTCGACATAATCCGTCTGGAGCCGCCGGAGGCTGCCATCGATCGCTTCGGATACCCCCTTGGCCTCAATGGCGAGGTTGCCGCCGCGAACCCAGCCGAAACCCCGTCCGGGTCCCGTGATCTTCGTTGCCACGATGACTTCGTCGCGACGGCGTTTACGGAGCCAGCTGCCGACGTAGCTTTCGGTCAGGCCCTGCGTCTCCGCCCTCGGAGGGACGGGATACATCTCGGCGGCATCGATGAAATTGACGCCCCTGGACGACGCATAGTCCAGCTGATGGTGCGCCTCCGCCTCCGTGTTCTGCTCGCCGAAGGTCATGGTGCCCAGGCAGATCTCGGACACCGACAATTCGCTATTTCCCAACCTCCTGAATCTCACGGCCAATATCCCCCTTGTCTAGCCACCGCGCTGGTCACCGGCTTCTTGCCGGCGTCACCGAACCGCAAAAATGAACTCCACCTCGACGCTTGCGTCCCGCGGCAACACCGCGACACCGACGGCGCTGCGCGCATGACGGCCTGCATCCCCGAACACCTGGATCATCAGAGAAGACACGGCGTCGATCACGCGCGGTTGTTCCCGGAAAGACGGATCCGACGCGACGAAGCCCGTGACCTTCACCACCCGGGTCACCCGGTCCAGCGTACCCAGGGCGGCCCGCAGGCTCGCGAGACCCTGGAGCGCGCAGCATCGCGCGGCTGCTTCCGCCTCGTCGATCGTCACGGCTCCACCCACCTTCCCGACCGCGGCAAGTTGTCCATCCCGCCACGGCAGTTGTCCACTCACGAAGGCCAACGCCCCCTCCACAACCACCGGTACATACGAAAACCTTGGTACCGCGGGTTCCGGCAGGGATATGCCCAGCTCTGCCAACCTCTGTTCGAACATGAAAGTCCCCCTCAAAAACAGCGGCGACGCGCCGATACGCAGCTTGAACGTACCGTGCCGCTCACGGTCAGAGTACCGGTGGAGGGAATCGAGCCCCTCCGCATTGCTGCGCACGGTTCTTGCGACTCGCAAACTCTGGTTAACGGGAGGTCCTTGCCATGCACGTGATCTACAACAGCCCCAACTACCATGTGGTCGAATACCCCGGACGCGGCTTCGAGGTCATCGCAAAGCACGCTGCGAGGGGAACGTATCTGGAAGGCGAAGTCGCCCAACGTTTTCGGCAGTATCTCGCCCAGGCCGCGGCCGACGAAGCATCCATCGAAACCGTCGACGAATACCTCGGCGGTTACGATCCCATGATGACGCAACCCGCCATTTACCACTGAAAGCCGTCACGCACTCCCACGGAGTCATCCCGACGTGCGGCACGCCTTGCGGCGTGCCGCACCCCCGCGACCTCACGGATGAACCGCAGCCGCGACGCCCGGCTCGATGACCATCTCGGTGAAAGGCCACACGTAGGCCTGCAACATCACGAAAACCCCGATCAGGCACGCAAGTGCGATCGAGTGCCAGAACACGTATCGAAGGATCACTCCTTCCTTGCCCGAGTAGCCGGTTGCCACCGACGCCACCACGATTGACTGGGCGTCGATCATCTTGCCCATCACCCCCCCCGAACTGTTGGCGGCCGCCATCAGCGTCGGAGACAGGCCAAGCTTGTTGGCCGTGATCTGTTGCTGGCTGCCGAACAGCGCGTTCGACCCGGCGTCGGTTCCCGTGAGGGCTACCCCTATCCAGCCTATCAGCGTCCCGAAGAACGGGTAGAGCCAACCCGTATTCGCGAACGCCAGTCCGAGAATGGCATCCATCCCCGAGTAGCGCGTCGTGTAGCTGAGCGCGATCATGGCCACGATCGTGACGATCGAGTAGCGCATGATCCAGATCGTCTCGAGCCAGTTGTTGAACAGTTCCCTGGGCTTGAACCCCATCATGAAGCCACTGATGACGGCCGCGATCAGGATGCCGGTCCCCGTGGCCGACAGCAGGCCGAACTTCAGCACCGCTCCCTCCGTATGCGGCTTGGCAACGGCAGGCGCAACCCGCTGAACCATCTTGTGGAGACCACTCATCTCGATCTCGAAATAGGTCACGCCCTTGGTGTTCAACCACGCCTTCACGACCGGCAAGCCCCAGGCGAACAGGATCACCGTGAGGATCACCCAGGGCATCCAAGCCTTGCGCACCAGTTCGGACGAATGGCCGTGGTTCACGCTGGCTGCCTGGGCGAACGGAACCATCCCTGCCGCAGAACCATCTGCGGCCACCATGATCTCCTTGGGTTTCCAGACCTTGAGGAACAGCGCGACAAGGATCATGGAAATCATGGCCGACACCATGTCCACCAGCCACGGGCCATGGAAATTGGAGATGATGAACTGCGGCACCGCGAAGCTCACACCCGCGACCAGAATCGCCGGCCAGATGGCCACCGCGCGTTTCCAGCCACAGAATGTGATCACCAGCCAGAAGGGCACGATGACGGAGAAGAACGGCAACTGACGGCCCACCATCGCGGACAGATGAAGGAGGTATTCATCCGTGTTCTGGGTCACGCTGTTCAGCACGATGATCGGGGTTCCCAGTCCGCCGTAGGCGACAGGTGCCGTGTTGGCAATGAGGGACAACCCCGACGCGGCAAGCGGGGAGAAGCCCAGCCCGATGAGAATCGCTCCGGTCACGGCCACGGGCGTACCCCCTCCGGCCGCGCCTTCGAAGAAGGCCCCGAAACAGAACGCGATCAGGACCAGTTGCAGGCGACGATCCCCGGTGATCGCTCCGATCGAATCCTGCAGGACCTGGAACAGTCCGGTCTTCTGGGTCAGGCGATACAGGAAGATGAGGTTAACGATGATCCAGCAGATGCCGACCAGCGAGAAAGCCCCGCCGAACACGGCAGCCATCGTCGCCATCTTCAGGGGCATCCCGGCCACGAACACCGCAATGACGAACGCGACGATCAGACCGAGCACCGCGGCGACGTGCGCCTTGATGTGGAAAAAACCCAACCCTCCCAGCAGCACCAGCACGGGTACCGCCGCCACCAGCGTGGACAAGAACGTGTTGCCCAGAGGGTCGTAGACCTGCGACCAGAGTTCCATTATTCCTCCCGTTTCATTTTTTTGGCGGCTTCGGGCGACGTCCCGCCCCGTCCAGGGATGAATGCCATTCGCCGTCAGGATGCAGCGCACCGCAAGCGGACCGAAACCGAGCGGGAGTATAGTCCGCGGCGGCGGCCGGAGGCCACGCGTCCGACTAGCGGGGGCCCGCCCGTGAGAGAATCGGGGCCGTCTTGGGGATCGCCACGGCGCGATTCCGCAAACCGCCGGAGAACCTCCCTGGATAGCAGTCGAACTCCCCACGCACGCGGTCGGGCAACCGCGGCGCTGGCGTGCCTGAGCCTCCTGTGGGGTTATAACTGGGTCGCCATGAAGGCTGGCCTTGCGCATGCCTCGCCCCTCGACATCGCCGCCTGGAGATTTCTCATCGCAGGCGTGGGTTTCATTCCCGTGATCCGGTGGATGGGCCTGTCCCTTCAGGTCCCCCGATCCGAATGGCCCCTGACGGCAGGCCTGTCGGTGCTGTTCATGCTGAATTTCACGTGCATGTTTTCGGCCTTGTCCCTTGGCGCGGCGGGCAGGACGGCCGTGCTGGTCTACACCATGCCCTTCTGGGTTGTTCTTCTGGCCCACGTGTTTCTCGGGGAGCGGATGCGCCCGGTCCAGTGGATTGCCGTCGGAATGGCGGCTGCCGGCCTGACGCTGCTGGTCGATCCCCTCCACCTGGCCGGCGTGTTGCCGAACCTCCTGGCCCTGGCTGCGGGACTGTCGTGGGGCGCCAGCGTCGTGATCACCAAACGGGTGCAGGGCCGGACCCGGGCTCCCCTGCTCACCCTCACCCTCTGGCAGATGCTCATCGCATCCGGCCTGCTTTTCGGCGCGGGCTTCGCAGTCGGAACCCGTCCCACAGAGTGGACGCCCGGATTCGTGCTTGCCCTCGGCTTCACGTCCATCCTCGCAACCAATGTCGCCTGGCTGCTTTTCTACTTCGCCCTGGAACGTCTGTCTGCCGGGGTCACGGGACTCGGGACTCTGGCCACCCCGGTTCTGGGCGTGCTCCTGGCCTGGGTGCACTTCGGCGAGCGCCCCACGCTTCCGGAAGCCGCCGCCATGGGTCTGATCGTCGCGGGAATCGCACTGCTGATGGTACCCTCCGCCCGACGGCAGCCCCCATGATCACAAGCGTCTGAACGCTCCGGGCGGGTGTCGCGGACACTTCACGATCCGGGAGGAAAAATGCGCAACGCCCTGAAGGCGGCTCTAGCCGTCGTCTGTCTCGCTTCAACCCCATCCATCGCCGCCGACAGCGTGAAGGTGGCATTCATCGACCCCCTTTCGGGACCTTTTGCGAACATCGGCGAAGCCGAGGTCCGGCATTTCCAGATGGTGATCGAAGGCCTCAACGCGCGAGGTGGTGTCCTTGGCGGGCGCAAGCTCGAGCTCGCCACCTTCGACAGCAAGGCCAGTCCCCAGGAGGCGGTTCTGGCCCTCAAACAGGTGATCGATCAGGGGATCCACTACATCCTGCAGGGAAACAGTTCGAGCGTGGCCCATGCCCTCGTCGACACGCTGGAGAAGCACAACAGGCGCAATCCCGACCAGGCCGTGCTGTTCCTCAACTACGCCGCCGTGGACCCGGCCCTCACGAACGAGAAGTGCAACTTCTTCCACTTTCGCTTTGACGCCGATTCCGACATGAAGATGTCCGTCATCACGGATGCCGTCGCAGCGAACAAGGCGATCGGCAAGGTCTACCTTCTCAACCAGGACTACGCCTTCGGCCACGCGGTCACGCGCGCCGCCAAGGCCATGCTCGCCACCAAGCGCCCTGACATCCAGATCGTGGGGGACGACCTGCATCCCCTGGGCAAGGTGAAGGATTTCGCGCCCTACGTCGCCAAGATCAAGGCCGCTGGTGCGGATGCCGTCGTCACCGGCAACTGGGGTAACGACCTGTCGCTGCTCATCAAGGCGAGCAAGGACGCGGGCCTGAAGGTGGAGTACTTCACCTATTACGGGGGCCTTCCCGGCACCCCTCCGGCGATCGGCGAGGCGGGGGTCGGTCACCTGAAGATCGTGGCCCAGTGGCACGCCAACGTGGGCACTCCAGGCGCCGACAAGCTCGTTGCGACGTACCGCGAACGGTACAAGAGCGCCAAAGACGATTTCTTCTACGGGACGCCGGTGACCGCCATCGAAATGCTCGCCAAGGCCATCGACCAGGCAAAGTCCGCGGACCCGCTACCGGTCGCCCGGGCGCTGGAGGGCATGAAATGGCAGAGCGACACGGGTGAAGTCGTGATGCGCGCGGACAACCATCAGTTGCTGCAACCCATGTTCGTGGCCACGTTCGTCAAGGCCGATGGCAAGAATCCGCGCTGGGATATCGAAAAGACCGGCCTCGGCTTCCGCACCGACCGCCGAGTGGAAGGCAAGGACACCGCCATGCCCACCACCTGCCGCATGGAACGACCCTGACGGCCATCGCCTGCGGCCGTCCCGACCGCAGGCAGCCGCTCCCCCCCGCCTGATTCAGCGATCGGGCGATTCCAGGGCGCCAGGCAGAAGAGCCGCCAGAGCCTGTGCCTCGCCGGCAAGATTTCCGGCGCTCTCTTCCCTGGCCTCCGGATCGAAACGATGCCGGGCATGGTCCCGAGCATAGGACATCACGCGCCGAGCCAGTTCCCCGTCGCGAAAGGGCAGCGAGGCGATCCAGGGTCTGACCGGCATCGACGGTGGTCGCCGATAACCGGTAGCCTCGAATGCCCGAAGCAGGATGCCGAGCCCGCCGTCGGCGCCGTCCGCTTGCGGAAGCGGACGAGGATCGGGTCCCGGGACGCGGCGGGACCGCCGCCCGACAGACCATGCAATCCAGGCAATCAGCGGAACGATCGTGGCAAGCCACCACGCGCTGGTGGCCTGCGCGGAGGGTCCCCGGAGACGCCACTCCGTGAACCGGTAATGCATCCAGGACAGAAGATCCCCGACGGGATGTCGCCCGACAGCCCCGGCATCTTCAATGCGCCAGCCCGCCGGCGTGGCATCGATCTCCGCCCAGTGACCGTCGACCCATGCCAGAGCCCACGCGTGCGCGTGCCGCGCCCGGACCACGTACGCGCCCTCGAGCGGGCTGAATTCATCGACCACGTAGCCGGTGACATAACGGGCCGGGATTCCCAGCCGGCGCAGGGCGAGGGTCGCAGCGGTCGCGAAGTACTCGCAGTGCCCTGCCTCGTCTGCTTCGAGGAATCTGTCGACGGATCGAACCCGCCCCGCGTCGTCCGTCAACTTCGTGGTGTACGAGAAATTGCCCTGCAGGAATGCCCGCACGGTCTCGGCTGCCTCTGCGGGGGACAGGCCGCGGGCCCTTGCCCGGATCACCAGCCGATCCAGCGCGGGCCTGAGTCCCGCCGGCACCTCGAGATCCTTCGCGTCCGGTCCGCGCCCGGCGAAACCTTCGGGGGCGCCGTTCGCGGTGAACCTCACCAGTGACGGTGCCTGCGCGGCCCGGACCGTCGCCTGATCGTTGACTTCCACCTCGGCGACGTTCAGGCCCTCGAGTCGCACGGTACCCTGCGGCAAGGGCAGTACCCCGCGGCCACCCTCGAGCCACAGGGCGATCTCGACGCCGCCACCGACAACCCTGCCCTCGTTGAGAACCCATTCCCCCCCCGTGGAAACCCGGGCGGGACGGAATGCGTCCCCGTGGGCCGACCAGGTATCCCCATGGAAGGAAACGTAGGCCGCGTTGCGCAGGCGCAGCGGCCCCCTGAAGTCACCCCGTACGCGCACCAGGATGCGGTCGGAGAGCTTGAGTTCTCCGATGTCCCCGATCGACGTGCGTGTGGACTCGCCCCCGTTGCGGACATCCCAGTAATCTCGAAGGAAGGCAACCACCCTGGCTTCCGTTTCCCGCTGTGCCACCTGCAGCAGGGCGTGAAGACCGTAGGCGAGGGAAAGCGCAGCGAGCAGTGCGAGAAGCCATCCGGACCCGTCGCTGGCGGCGCGGCGAGCGGGCCAGAGCGCCCAGGCAACCAGGACGGCAAGGGTCGGAAAGAACCAGGAAGTCCCGGCGCCAGCGCAGGCAGCGCCCACCAGGCAGTGGCAGAAATACGGGTAGTCGAGGACGAGCCGCCGGTTGATCCGTGGATCGTCCCGGGACCTTCGCGCTGACCACACCAGCGCCGAAAGCGGAAAGGTGCCCGGAGCCCCGAGCGCCTGCATGAGCATCGGGGGCGCGAGGATCACCGGCAACCAGGACAGGGCCAGGAGGATGCCTTCCCCCGAATCCCGCAGGGCAAACCACTGCCAGATCACCAGAAAGGCGAAGCCGATGCTGGTGAGATCCGCGACGCGCTCGCAATCACGATCATCGAACTCCCGGCGCCCGCCTCTCGCCCGAAGCACCTCGATCAGGACGCCAAGGCCGAGCCCGACGAGAGGCCGTCCGGAAAGCCCCCCCCATGCCAAAACCGTTGCCCCGAGGAGAAACCGGGGCGCTGCCGGGCGGGTAGACCAGGTCACCGGCACTGCCCGGGCATCCGCGCCAGGTCTTCCGCCAGATTCCCTGGCCGTACCCGATGAACAGGCACGGCTCCCAGGGGCGGCAGGGAATCGCCCCGGCCCGTCACCAACAGGACGATCTGGGCCACGCCGGCGCGGGAGAGGGCGCGAACAAGCGCCGTGCGAGGATCATCCAGGCGCAGGAACACGTGAACGCAGGCCGCCAGTTCGTGGCTCCGCGCCCGCACGGCAAGGGCCAGAAACTCGAAGCCCTTCGCGGGACTGGCAGGCACTTCGGCGAGCGCGCGCAACAGGGCTTCACCACCACCCTCGGCGTCCCCGGCAGATGCCGCGATGACTCGATCTTCGAGGAAGAGGGTGTCCATCGGCACAGGGCCTCGCCGTTCCGACCCGACCAGCGAGGCCGCGGCACTGACAGCCGCCTCGAAAGCCGCCCGGTCCCCGTCCGCCCCGCACGCATCCAGCACCAGGGCACGGCGGGCCGTCCTTGCTTCGCCGTTCTCGCGGACGATGAGACGTCCTGCGCGCGCAGACCGCGGCCAGTGCACGAGCCGCAGCGGATCACCCGGACGATGCTCCCGCACCTGCAGGAACTCCCCGCCGTCGCCCGCCCGCCAGACCCGGGCGGCGTCTGTTTCCTCGCGGTGCCGGCCCCCGGCAATCGAAAGCGCAGGAACCGGAAACACGGCGGGCAGGACGAGCAGCGACTCCGGGGCCTGAATCCATACGCTGGCATTGACCAGTCCGAGGACGTCCGGGCGCAGCACCCGCATCCCCGTGAAGCGCAACCTCCCCCGCCGCACCGGCGTGAACTCATGGATGACCCTCGCGGGCGAGACTGCCCCCGGCGGTAATGGGACCGGAGCCACCGAGGCGCCCCGCAGCCACTCGACCGCCGCCACCCAGCGCAGGTAGCCAACCCGCCGATCGAACGCATTGGCCCGGCGAACCGGCGCGGGAAGGGCTCCGCTGCCCGCTTCCTTCCCGGGAAACCGATCCTGAAGTTCATCACGCAGGACCAGGGGCGGGAAGCGCAGCAGATGGTCCGCGGTCAGTTCGATCACGTAGCGCACCGGGCGGCCAGCCCGGGCGACCCGCGGCAACTCCCGCCGCACGGCCAGGACCGGTCGCCAGCGCCAGGACATGGCACTGGCGACCACCAGGATTGCGGCGCACAGCGAGAAAATCCAGCTCGCCGCGGTTCGGGACGAGTCCAGCCCCAGAACGGCCGATGCGAGCGCCACCAGCAGGACGCACTTGCCGGGGAGCGTGAACCTCCGATCCACCCATCCGGACAGGCGGTAGGCCCACCGGAAAGCCGGGTGGAGCGATTTCAAGTCGGAACCGGCAGGGACTGGACAAGCTCCGTCACCAGCACCTGCGCCGAGCCGCCGCCATGCTCGCGTTCGCGCTCCAGAATGACGCGGTGCGCCAGGCAATCCACGGCCACGGCCTGAACATGTTCCGGCGAAACGAAGTCTTCCCCGTCGAATGCAGCCAGCGCCTGGCTGAGGCGGAGGAGCGCCAGCGACGCCCGTGGACTCGCACCCAGCACCACGCCGGGTGCCGTTCTGGTGGCCCGGACGAGATCCACCACATAGCGTCGCACCGCATCCGAAACCCGGACCGACGGCAGCATCGCGCGAACGGCCAGCACTCCTGCGGCGTCGGCCACTGCCGCCAGTTGATCGAGCGGGTCGGAGTCGTTGCGTGATGTCAGCAGCGCCACCTCGGCGTCAGCATCCAGATAACCGAACGAGAGGCGCAGCGCGAAACGATCCATCTGCGCCTCGGGCAAAGGGTACGTGCCGCGGAACTCGACGGGGTTCTGGGTCGCGATGGTGAAGAACAGGGCTGGCAGGGGACGGCGCTCGCCGTCCACGGTGACCTGGCCTTCCGCCATCGCCTCGAGCAGCGCCGACTGGGTGCGCGCGCTCGCTCGGTTGACCTCGTCGGCCAGGAGGACATTCGTGAAGACAGGGCCGGGATGAAACCGGAACGCCCCCTGCGACGGATCGAACACCGAAACTCCGGTGATGTCCGACGGCAGGAGATCCGGCGTGAACTGAATCCGGCGGAACCCTGCGTCGATCGACCTCGCGAGGGCCTTGGCCACCGTGGTCTTGCCCGTACCGGGGACATCCTCGAGCAGAACGTGTCCGCCCGCCAGCAGCGCGGCGATGATCTTTCGGACCACCGCGTCATGACCGACCACCGCCCGACCGATGTTCTCGCTCAGCGCCCGGTACATCCCCGACACGGCGGAAAGGTCGGCGGGTCCGCGTTCGGTCGCGCCTGCAGACATCGCGAACGGAGAGCCCGTCATGCGGTGTTTACCCCCCTACTGCTGCGGCGAAACCACATCACCCCCGACGGCCCCGGGATCCGTCACGAAGCCGAGTTTGGTGATGCCGGCGTTGCGCGCCAGGGACATGATCTCTGCAAGCCGCTGGTAGCGGGTGTTGAGATCCGCGCGAACCTGGAGTTCCGGCTGCGGGTTGCTCGCGGCCGCCCGGGCCATGGCTGCGGGAAGATCCGTCTGCGGCATCAACTGATCGTTCCAGAAGACCTTTCCGGCGGCATCGACGGACAGGATGACCGTCGAGGGCTCCTCGACATTCACCGCACTGGACGCCTTCGGCAACTCGATGCGGATGGCGTGGTCGAGGAGCGGTGCGGTCACGATGAAGATGATGAGCAGGACGAGCATCACATCCACCAGTGGCGTCGTATTGATTTCCGCCATCGGCTCCGGCGCCGTGCGCCCAGACTGCTCCCCGAAGCGGCCGAATCCCATGATGACCTCAGGACGATCCGGGCGAGGACAGCGGGGCTGGCTGCGGGACAGCGCTGCGGGCCCCGGCATGGCCCGCGCCGACCAGTCGGGCGTGAAGATCGTGGGCAAACGCATCCAGATCGGAAAGAATCAGCCGGCTGCTGCGGAGCAGCGCGTTGTAGGCGAGCACCGCCGGGATCGCCACGGCCAGCCCCAACGCCGTCATGATGAGCGCCTCGCCGACCGGACCCGCCACCTTGTCGATCGTTGCCTGGCCCGAGGCGCTGATGCCAAGGAGCGCGTGATAGATGCCCCAGACCGTTCCGAAAAGTCCCACGAAGGGCGCCGTGCTCCCGATGGACGCCAGCACCGAGAGGCCGCTCTCGATGCGGGATTGCTCGGCGGCGAGCCCTCGTCGCAGGCCCCGGGTGATGTAGTCGGAACCCGACATGGAGTGTCCGAGCGGACCCGCATCGCCCCTCTGGTATCGCTGCGCGGCGTCCACGCCCGCCTGCGCCAGGTTCGCGAAGGCTCCAGACCGACCGGTGCGCCTGCTGGAAACGGAACCCGGAAGGTCTGCCTCGGCGAGGATTTCGTTCACGAATCGCCGGCCGCTTGCCCGCAGGCCGGCGAGGCGCACCGTCTTGAGCACGATCAGGGCGAGGCTCAGCACCGACATGCCGGCCAGCAACAAGGCCACTGCAAGCCCGATCTCATCGGTCTGCTGGAGAAAACCTATCAGGCCGTGCTGCTGCCCATTCATCCAGGGGGTCTCGGCGGGAAAGGAACGGGATCGGTCAACGCTGCCACCGGTTGCCGGTGCGCCCAGGGCACCGCGACTGCCGGCGGTCGGGCGGGAAATCAGTCGCCGTACATCTTCTGCATGCGCTCCCGCCGCTCCTGCGCCTCGATGCTAAGAGTGGCCGTGGGACGCGCGAGCAGGCGGCGGACCCCGATGGGCTCGCCGGTCTCCGCACAGTAGCCATAGGATCCGTCGTCAATCCTGAGCAGGGCCTCGTCGATCTTCTTCAACAGCTTGCGCTCGCGATCCCGGGTTCGAAGTTCGAGCGCCTGCTCCTCTTCCTGCGTCGCCCGGTCGGAAACGTCGCTGGTGGCTTCGGTCTCGCGCAGGTGCTCGCTGGTGTCGCGGACGTTCTCCAGCAACTCCGCCTTCAATTGCAACAGGCGGGCGCGAAAGAACGCGAGTTGGTCCTCATTCATGTAATCCTTCGCCGCGGCTGCCAGCAACTGGGCTTCGGTCAGCGGTTTCCTGCTCGTTTTCCGTTCCATGGTGTCACAGGGTCAGCGTCAGAATTGGCGGCGGGTAGAGTGCATGGTCGCGCGGTTCAGCGCAAGAGCCGGAGCGAAAAATGCTCAACTCGCTCCGTTCCGCGGCCCGTCGTGGGGTAGACTCTTCAGAGAGGGGCACCGTGCGGTTCCGGGCGACCGGGGAAATCAGTCGGGGCATGGCCTTCCCGGCTTCCCTGAAGGCTTCCCCGGCCCCGAGACGGCAGCGAGGTCATCCCGAGTCGTCGCACAACACCACCCGACAAACCAGCGCCCTGCAGACGTGTCCACGCCGATGCTCCCCAGTCGTGTCTCTTTCCCGGTGACCGTGCTCATGACTGTCCTGCTGCTCCAGACCGCGGCAGCACGGGCGGAGTTCATCAGCAACGAACAACTTCTCGACTGGCTGAACGAGGCGACTCGCCGGGGTGGCTCCTTCAAGGACACCACGCTTGCGTTGGGCTTCGTGTCCGCCGTACACGATCTGGACGCCGGCCGGGAAATCTGCGCGCCCGGAGGCCTGCGCGCCCGTGAACTTCTCAAGAAGGTGCACGAGTGGATGCGGGGTAACAGCCAGTCCGCATGGGGCGCCAACGGAGCGGCCACCGCCAGGCAGGCGCTGATCGAGACCTATCCCTGTCCCCGGAACCCGGCCGATGACGCCCGCCGCTGACCGGCCGCTGCGGGTCGGCATCGCCGGTGCCGGCGCGATCAGCCCGTTTCATCTGGCAGGCTGGCGCGCCGTGGGAGATGTCGATCTCGTGGCGATCTGCGACCCCGATGAGTCCCGGGCACGCGCCAGGGCAGACGCCTTCGGAATCCACAACGTCCACACGGACTTTGCCACCATGATCGAGACCGAAACGCTCGATTGCGTGGACATCATCACGCCCGTGGCCACCCACGCGCCCCTGGCAAGACTCGCCGCGAACCACGGCGTTCATGTCTGCTGCCAGAAACCCCTCTGCGCCACCGTGGCCGAGGCGCGGGAACTGATCGGCGAAGTGGGCGAACGCGTCCGGTTCATGGTGCACGAGAACTACCGGCACAGGCCCCACTACGTGCTCGTGCGGCGGTGGCTGGAAGAGGGGAGGATCGGCCCGGTCCGGCACGTTCGCATGACCGTGCGGTCGGCATCCTGCCTCACGAATGACGGAACGGAACCGGCCCTGCTTGCCCGGCAGCCCTATCTGCGAGCGTTTCCGAGGCTCCTCGTCTTCGAGGTTCTGATCCACCAGCTGGACGTCATGCGGGTACTGTTCGGCCCGCTGAGGGTGCAGTCCGCACAGCTCGATCGGGTCAATGGCGCGCTGGCGGGAGAAGACGTCGCCCTGATCACCCTGTCCGGACCGGGCGGCCTGACGGCGCTCGTGGACGGCAACATCTCGGCACCGGGCTACCCGCCACTGCCCGTCGACCGGCTCGAGATCATGGGCGAGCGCGGCGTGATCATCTACGACCGGGATCGCCTCTACATCGAAGGGTCCGCCGAGGCGCCGGTTCAGTTCGACCTGGCGAAGAATTACCAGATCTGCTTCACCGAGGCGGTCAGGGACTTCGTCCACGGTCTGCGGACGGGCGCCCCCTTCCAGACCGATCGCCTGGACAACATCCAGACGCTCGAGCTGATGGAATCCTGCTACCGGGCCGCGGCCGTGCCGGTGTGAACGCCCCATGACCGCCGCAGCGCCTCCCCGGAACAAGCCGCAGCCGGCCCCGCAGGCCCTGGCGATACTCGCCCTCGCTGCCGCCTTGACCGTCTGCGGCTGCACCTTCGCGCCGCAGCGCTACTCCCAGCCCGAAGTTCGCACCAGTGCCCTCCAGCCCGGAGACCTGGCCCGCGATGGACTGGCCATCCTCACACCGTCGACGGTGACCGGACAGGAGGAAGACCGCCAGACACTCGCCCTGCTGTTTACCGGGGCATTGACGCGGGCGCGGCCCGAACTGCGCGTTTCCCAGTTGCCGGAGGTGCTGTCGTCGGTCAACCGGGCAGGCCTCGCGGAAGCCTATCAGCATCTCTACCAGGGCTATCGACTGACTGGTGTGTTCCACCGCGAGGAGCTTGCGCGGATCAGCAGCATCACCGGAGCCCGTTACCTCGGTCAACTCAAGCTGGCACGATTCGACCAGGGCGCCCGCGGGCGCTTCGGGCTGTTCGGTCTGTCGCTGCTTCAGACCCAGTACGCCCACATGCGGGTGTTCTTCCAGATCTGGGATGCCCAAAGCGGCGCGGTGGTCTGGGAAGGCATCGACGAGCTGACGGTTTCAGTCGAGACAAGCCGGGAACGCGCCGTCACGCTGCGGGCCCTCGCCGAGGCCTCGGCCCAGGATCTGGCCGAACGGCTGCCCTGAGGTTCCCGCCCGGACGATTCAATCGCGGCTGGCCCCGAGGCCCCACGGCCGCCCCCAACCCAGACCCGCCAGGGTGTCTCCCCGGGGGCGATACTCGCACCCTACCCAGCCCGCATAGCCCAGCCGGTCGAGCAGGTCGAAAAGGTAGGGATAGTGGATCTCGCCCACGTCCGGCTCGTGGCGACCGGGCACCCCCGCGATCTGGAGATGCCTCAGGCGGCCCAGACATCGCTCAAGCGTTGCCGCGAGGTTTCCCTCCTGCAACTGCAGGTGGTAGCAGTCGAGATGCAGCCAGGCATTGGGGTGGTCGATGCGCGCGAGCAGTTGCTCGGCCTGGCGGGATGTGTTCAGGAAGTACCCGCGCATGCCCCGGGTGGTATAGCTCGGCCCGCCTGCGACCAGGCCGAACGCCGGGTTGATGGGTTCGATCACGACCGCCATGCCCCGTGACCCGAGGAATTCGGCGGCGTGACGGATGTTTGCCACATACTCCGCCTCGATCGCGGCCGAATCGTGCCCTGGCGGGACCACCCCCGCCATCACGTGGACCGTATCGCACCGGAGTGCCCGTCCATACTCGGCCGCCAGATCCAGGCTTGCGCGGAACTCGGCTCCGCGCCCGGGAATGCACGCGAGCCCCCGATCGCCGGCATCCCAGTTCCCCATCGGGGCGTCGAACAACGCCATCGCGAGCCCGTGCCGGTCGAGAAGACCCCGCAACACGGCGGGAGGGTGGTCGTAGGGCACCTGGAACTCGACCGCGCGGAAACCAGCGCCCGCCGCGGCCCCGAAACGCTCGAGAAAGGGTATTTCGGTAAACAGGTAGTGCAGGTTCGCGGCGAAGCGCGGCATGGCGTACGGACCTCCGTTTCGGGAATGCGCCCGATGGATCATCTGCGGGTGGGCTTCGACACCGGCGCGCAGCCGGCGGAATGGTTCTTTAGGCCCATTAGAGTTCGAATCCATTGACACGATTTCGCAACAACCGCCGAACACACTCCATTGACCTTAGCAGGATGTCATGGATTCCCGACCCCGTCAGCCCCACCGTCCGCGCACCCTCCCCACCAGCGAACACCGCGGCGTCCTCGTGCCCGTTCCCGCCCCCCGGCACGGCATGGAAGCAACCGGAGGCAAGGTTGCGTCCGGAGCACCCGGAAGGTCCCCTCCGAACCGCGGCAGCGACCGGCCGGAGACAGGCGGCCCAAGCGGGGCCGGCCTCGACCTTGAGAGCCTCGGCCTCGAGGCAATGACGCTTGCGCGGTTGGCGAAGATGGGGGTCACCCGCGTCGCGGAGTTGCGCTCCCGCCCCGTCGACACGCTCTGGCGCAGGCTGGGCAGGCACTGCCTGGTGGACCTTCTCGACCGGCTCGAACACCACGGCCTCGCCAGCCCCGAGTTCACGGACTACGAACGCTGGCGCCTCGGACTCGTGGCGAAGTCGGACCTGCGGCTGGAACCCCGGGCCGACACGCCGGTGGAGAGTCTCTGGCCGGTGCTCGGGAGGGTCCTGGCGGCCGAACTCGGGCGCCGGAACTTCCACGAGGTACGTGATCTGGCTCCCATGTGCGAGGACGACGTGCGCCAGCTCTACCGGCTGGGACGCGCGAATCTCCTTCGTCTGCGCGCCGTGCTCGGACACGCGACCCGGTCCGCGAGAGGTCCGGATCGGGACCGGCTCACGAAGGGCATTGGATGGATCGACCACTGCATCGGCGGCCGCGTCAGCGCGCCTAAGGCTGCCGATCCGCCCGGCCATGCGGACATTCGGGACGATTACGAGCCCTCGCGTGACCCGACCGGCTCGCGCACCTGACCAGGAGGACACCATGGCCCGACAGAACCCTGCCCCGCAATCATCGGAAACCTGGGCGGACTACATCGACCGGCTGACCGGCTTTCGCCCGCCTACCGCCCGTCTGGTCCGCGCTCAGATGGAGGCCGAATCCCGTCGGGGAGGAAGAACCTCCCCGATGAACGACGACACCTGCGAAGTTCCTTCTCATCCCGGAACGGACAAGACCTGAAGCAGGCTTCAGAAGGTCAGTTGCCCGGACGCGGACAACGTGGTCACCGAGAAGTCATTGAACGGCCCGAAACCCACGGCAGCCCAGGCGTCGTTGGCGGCCCGCGTGTCGTAGGAAAGCGACGTATTGAAGCTGATGTTACGCGACGGCTGCCACGTGGCGCCAACGGCGTAGGACTGAAGGCGATCCCTCCGGGTCGGCAGGTTCGCCACGGTCACGTCCCGGTCTCCCAGGAAGCTGCGGTCCCGCAGCGAGTAGGAAACCTGCAGGGCGAGCTTGTCCGTCAGGGACTGCTGCAGGACGGCCCGAAGACCCTGGGTGAGCACGTAGTTGTTGGTGACGTCCTCCCAGGCCCCGATCTCGCGGAAGACTTCGCCGGTCAGTTGCGTCTTGCTCGACCAGTCATAGACCAGCGAGAGGCGACCCGTGAGCCCCGAGAAATTCCTCTGGGCGAACTGCGCGTACTGGCGGTTCGTGAAACCCACGTTGCCCGACACCCTCGTGAGCCCGCTGTAGCGGTAATCGATCACCGCCTCCGCCGTGTACTGTCGGTAGGCATTGTCGATGACTGAGCCGCTGACCACCAGCCGGTTGGGATACCGGCCGTCGGCGTAGCGGAAGTTGACTCCGAGGAAGTCATCGTTCGCCTTGCTGTAGCGGCGCGACCCACCCTCGAGGACCCACTCCTCCAGGTTCTGCGTCTGGAAGCGCGACTGGGAATTCGCGATGTCGTTGTAGCGCACGGCGCCCCGCAGCTTCCAGTCGGCCGCCATCCGCAGCATGCCGCTCGCGAAGTAGGAATCCTGCGTGCGCAGGTTGCGCAACGCCCGCTGGGCGACCGAGAAGTCGTAGACGGTGGACGCCACCTGCGTCTTCTCGATGCCCGCGTCGCCATCCCAGCGCTCGCCGGAGACCCAGTTCCAGACACCCCGGAGGTTGTAGGCCGTGTAGTCCAGCTGATCGTAGGTCTGGTTCCGGTTGTTCGTCAGGCTGGAGCGCAGGGAGAAGACCTGGCGGCTGTAGTAGTGATCCAAGTCCAGGCCAGCCCGCAGGCCGATCGTCTGATCGCCGCGCTGGCCATTCTTGAGCAGCCCGGCGCCGCTCTGCCGGTCATCGAGATAGTAGATGTTGTCGGTGTAGGAGTACACGAGGCCGACGGAGGGCCGGATACGGTCGCCCTCCAGCGCAACCGCCTCCCCCCACCATCCCGCGGCGAGGATCGCTGCGCAGGCAAGACCCGCAGGAAGCCGTCGGGGGCGCACCACGATCATGGCGGGGATCCTCACCAGAAGTGCCAGGAGCCAGTATAGAGGACCCACATCCCGAGCAGCGCATTGGTCACCGCGTGGGAGATCACGGGTACCCACAGGTTGCCGGTGAACCGGTAGAGCCAGCCATAAGCCAGACCTGCGAGGATGCCCGCAAACCACTCGTGGTGCTCGAAGCCGAACACCACCGATGACAGCAGCAGCGCCTTCAGGGTGATCCCGGTCGCGAGCACGTCCCGGAAGCGGGGATTGTCGATCCAGCGCATCACGAAAGACCGCCAGAACAGTTCCTCCATGACCGGCACCACGAGCGCGGCGCCGGCCACCCGGCACAGGGCGAGGACCACGTTCACCCGTTCGCCATCCCTGGGGTCGAACCCGGGTCCACCCGCGCCCAGCAGCATCCAGGAAGCCGACAGGTTCACCCAGAGCACAAACACCACGAGACCCGACAGGATGGCCAGCGCCCAGAACCCGCCGGGCATCGAGAGGCGCCCCCGCAGTTCATCGTAGTGGCGCCAGAAAACCATCAGCGCGAGCGCCACGCACCCGACCCGTGCAGGGTAGAGCCAGCGCGCGTCGAAACCACCCTCCGGCACCAGGCCGCCGAGGGCGAGGAAGACGATGTAGAGGCCGAAGGGGATGACGCGCGGCAGGAAGGAGCTGGACAGGGTCGAGGTCATGGGGTCAGCGCGGACACGGGACAGCCGGTGATCGCCGGGCGTTCCGTCGCGGGAAGCAGTTATCGGGCCGACGGGAGGGTAGCATCCGCCGCGCGGTCCCGGTACTCCTCGAGAAGGTTGTCCACCTGAGCCTTGCGCAGGCCCGTGAACGGCTCGGCCCGCCGGAGGGCGTCCCACACCCCCACTGTTCGGTACTTCGACATCAGTTCGTCGGCGACCTGCCGAAGCTGGGTATTCCTGAGCCGGCAATTCGCGTGCGTGTCCTCGAGTTCGGCCCGGGCCGAGCGTTCGCGGGCGAGCGTTCCGTCGAGCTCCGTGCGGACCTTCGACACCTCGGCCAGCTCGGCGGCCGTTCTGCCGAGGCGGCCCTCGGTCTGCGCCAGGCGCTCGGCCAGCGCGGCCTTTTCCTTCTGCAAGGCGTCCCGCTCGCGAGTCATGGCGTCGAGACTCGTCCGCAGGCCATCGGCGCGTTGGCGCGTCCGTGCCCCGTCAGCGACTGCTTCGCGCTCCCGGTCCTGGAGTGACTTCAGCTCGGTCTCGAGCTTGACCCGGGCATCTTCCGCCGCTGCGCGCGCCGCCTCGGCCTGCTGCTGCGCAGCCTGGGCCCGGCGCAGGAGTTCGCGTTCGCGGCTCGCCTGCTTAGCGCCCGGTTCCTGCGCATACGCCAGGCCCGGGACCAGGAGCAGACCGAGAACCAGGGCCCGCATGTCGAGGCACGCCATCAGAACCTCACGTTGAGATCGGCCTGCAGCACATCGATGGACAGAGGCAGGTCGGTCGTACCCACCCGGTACGGGGTGATGGCGTCGCCCATCAGGTAGCGCAATCTCAGGAAGGCGTTCCGGTCGAGCCCGTAGAACCCACCCACGAAGAAGCCCCGGGTATTCGTGCCGCCCAGATAGAAATCCGAATCGGTGAAGGCGTCCAGCACCGCGTCCCGTTCCAGTCGGCGATAACCGAAGAACACCTGCCAGTCGTGCAGGGCCCGGATCGCGTCCCGGCCGAGGGTGATCCGCGCCTGGTAGCCGTCGGTTTGCGCCTCCAGCGACTGCCCCGTGCGGGCGCGGATCTCCGCCTGGTCGAAGCCCAGGTTGCGCACATAGTCGGCTGCGACCTTCACGACAAATGGGTCGAAGATCGGGAAATCCAGCTCGCCGCCGAGGTTGAAGAGCCGGAACTTCGACGTCAGCGCCATCTGGACCGTCCCCGGGGACAGCGTGTTCTCGTTGATGTTGAATCGGGAATTTCCCTTCTGGCGGAAGAATGGCCGGCTCCAGTCGTTGGCACCCGGGGCGACCGACGGGTTGCTGGACGCAGGGTTCGCCACGCCCTCGATGTTCTGGTACTCAAAGAGGGCGGCACCCAGCTTCACACGCAGTCCGCGCACGTTTGCCCATTCCCCGCCCGCCTGGATGCCCAGCAGCCACTTGTCCTTCGGCGCGGGCACGTCGGGCGTGGAGGCCTGGGTCTGGAGCGGGAACGCACCCGCAGTGGCGAACATCGTCGTGCGCTCGGCCAGTTGCGGCTTCACGCTGGCCGCCAGCCCCTCGAAATTGAGGTCCTCGTCCCAGACGAGGTCCGTCGGCCAGAACCAGGGGTTCGGCATGCGCCCCGCGGACGCCGAGAACCACGCGGAGGGATCCCACTTCAGGTAGGCGCGGTCGAGCGTGAGGGGAATGCCGCCCTGCCCGTCGCGCCCCCGCCCGAGCGTCACGTTGGTGGACACCGGGTTGGACGGTGACCCCGTCGCGATCCGGATGCCCGCACCAAGAGTCTCCGAGATCTTCGCCAGCATGCCGAGGCGCAGTCGCATCCGCCACTGGCCGTGGTCATTGCGCGTATTCGTGAGGGACGGGTTGAATGGATCCAGGTCCACCACCTGCCCGTACTGGGCCGGGCTGATGTTGCTGTCCTGGTACATGTCGCGCTGATACCGCAGCCGGAGGTCGCCATCCCAGGCAATGCGGTCCAGCCACTCCGGCAGGGTGCCTGGCTCGGCCCAGCGCTCCGACTTCGCCTGGGCGATCACCTCCTGCTTGATCTGTTCCCGGATCTCTTCCTTCACCACCTCGGGCACATAGGGCACCCGTACCGTCTGCGCCTTGCGGCGGCGGCCGCCCTGCGCGGGGGCTGCTTCGCCACCTTCCGCGCGGGCCTCGGCAGGCGGGGTTTCTGCCGGCGCCGGAGATGGGGCCGGAGTGTCCGCAGCGGCCGCCGGCGCGGGGCCTGGCGCAGCCGGCGCGGGCCTCGCCTTCGGCGCGACATCCGCCAGTTGCGCCCGGGCTGCCGGGTCGAGCATCGGCTGCACCTGATCCAGGGTCAGCACGCCCTGCTCCACCATGAGGCGGATCAGGCCGAGGGTCGTCCCGCGCAGTTGCTCCACTTCGGCGCGATCCCGGGCAAGGCGCGCCTTCGCGGCCTCCAGATCCTGCCCGGCGGCCCCGGGTGCCTTGGGCCGGCTCGCCGGCGCTGCCTTGCGGGGGCTCTTCGCGGCAGGGGTGCCCGACCCGGTCTGGGCCATGACCGCAGGGACGGAGAGACAGGCAAGACAGGAAGCCAGCGCCAGTGTGGAGACTTTCGTGAACATGAGTCGGGCTCGTCCGGGCGGCAACACGCGCCGCATCAAGTGGAAGATCATCCTGCTCCCCGGGAAGTCACCCGGAGCTTGACCGGCTGGGGCAGGCCGGGTGGCGGGGGCTGCAGCGCGGACGCTGCCACCAGCGCCGAGCGGATTTCGCTGTCGATTTCGGGATTGCCCGTGCCGTTGACGATCTCGGCCCGCGAAATCCGGCCATCCTGGGCAAACCACACGCTGACCGTTGCCCGGTAATCCGCGCTGCGCAGCCGGTCCCGCCGGGACAGTTCCTCCTGCACGTGCGACTGGATGAGGGACGTGAAGAAGCCGAACAGGTTGCCGCCACCCCGGCCGTTTCCGACGGCGCCGATCTCCGTGATGTCCCGCCCCCCCGGACGTCCCTGCAGGCCGAATCCGTCACTCCCGGCGGCGCCCTGGGCATCCACGCCGAGATCCTGCGCGGGCGGAGGCTCGTTCTTCGCGTCCTGCGGCTCGGGCTCGGGATCCGGCAGCTTGACTTCCTCCTTCTTCATCTCGGGCTCGGGTGGCTTTTCCTCGGGCTTGGGCGGTGGCGGCGGCGGTTGCTGGCGCAGCACCGCGATCTGCTGGATCTTGGGTTTCGGCGACTTCGCCGGCGACGAAAGCCACACGTAGAGGCCCGCGCCGAGGCCACCCAGCACCGCGACGCCGACCACCCCCGCCAGGACTTGCTGGACCGCCATGGCGTTACTTCACGAGCCGCGCCGTGACCAGGCCCAGCTGCCGGATGTCGAGACGCCCGCACAGGTCGAGCACCTCCACCACCCGCTGGTACTGCACGGTCGCATCACCCTTGATCACCACCGGGAAGTCCGGGGTCACCGCCTTGAACTGGGTCAGGCGCTGTTCGAGTTCCGGGAGGGTCACCGGATACGTGTCCAGGAACACCTGCCCGTCCGCGCGGACGGTGATGGCCTTCGTCGTGGGCTTCGCAAGGCTCGGGGTGTTCGAGGCCTTGGGCAGGTCCACCTTGATGCCCTGCACGGAGGCGGTCGTCATGATGATGAAGATGACCAGCAGCACGTAGGCGAGGTCGAGCATGGGCGTGACGTTGATGTCGTCATACGGTTCGTTCCCGTCCTGAACCTTGGCGGACATGGGATCAGTCGCCGTAACGCTCTGCGATGCGACTGACGAGCTCGTCCACGAACACCTGCATCTCCGCCGCGATGACCTTGATGCGGCTCGACAGATAGTTGTAGCCGAAGAGCGCCGGAATCGCGACCGCGAGGCCGGCGACCGTTGCCACGAGCGCCGCCGCGATGCCCGGCGCAATCGAGTTGACATTCACGTCGCCGGCCGCGGCGATGGCCGCGAACGTGATCATCACACCCACGACCGTTCCCAGGAGACCGAGAAACGGCCCCCCGGAAATGGCGATGGTGAGCAGCACCATCTGGGAGTTGAGGCTGGCATTCTCCCGCGTCGTGACGGCATCGAGACTGGCCCGGATCGCATCGATGGATTTTCCCTTCAGCGCCTGCCCGCCGCCCGATTCGAGCCGCCGGCCCAGTTCCGTGGCCGCCGTCTGGTGCAGACGGCACAGCGACGAGTGCCTGCGTGCCTCCGGAGTGCTTTCCACGGCCAGCACGTCGTCGGTGCTGCCGAACGCGGACTTGAAGGCCGCGTTCGCGCCCGACATCCGCGCGAGGAACACGCTCTTCGCCACCATGACGTAGAAACTGATGACCAGCATGACCATGAGGATGGCAATAACGACCCAGCCATCGAGCGTGACGGCGCCCAGGAGGATGCGGAAATAGGAGACATCCCCGCCCTCACCGGACTCCGCCTCGGCGGACACCTTCACCAGTTTGCCGCCTTCGCCCTGCGAGGCCACCTGAAAGGCCGCCCAGGCGGCCGTGCGCGGCGCACCGGCAACCTGCAGTTCGTCCATG
The DNA here is from genome assembly GCA_037141795.1 of Betaproteobacteria bacterium. Classification (GTDB taxonomy): domain Bacteria; phylum Pseudomonadota; class Gammaproteobacteria; order Burkholderiales. The sequence continues at coordinate 27,740 of JBAXBV010000025.1, read as the reverse complement.
TCGCCGGAATAACCCGCCCCCACCACCAGGTCACCGTCGAGATCGGCCGCGCGGGCCTCGGCCGACCCCGCCGCGCGGCCGTCCACGTAGAGCGTGACCTTCTCGCCCACCGACAGGGCGACGTGGTGCCAGGCGCCCGGCGCCAGATCCACCCTTGCGGTCTCCGCCCCGAAAGCTCGCGCAAGCAGCTTGCCCTGTTCGTAACGGACTTCCACCGCTGCCGGCCCCGAACCCCGGGCAAAGAGCATGGCCGTCTGGGTAGCATCGGCCGGCTTGACCCAGGCGGAGAACGTGAACCCCGCGGTGGTGGTTTTCAGGGAAGGTGCCCCCGAAAACACCACCTTGCCCGCCCCCGCGTAGGTCGCGCCGCCATCGGACAGGCCCACCCCGGCGGTCACTCCGGACACGGCCGGCGCCACGCCGTAGGCCGTGGTGTCCCGGAAGGCTGCATCCTTCTCGGAGAAGTGCAGGACCGCGAGGTGCGAGGCATCGAAGACCGCCTTGCCGTCACTGGCGGGCGGCGCCTTCTCGTTCCCGTAATAGACCCACAGGGTGGTGGACGCGTTGGCGGCCAGCTTCGGCACCTGCACCCACACCAGGGCCAGTTCATTGGCCGCATCGAAGGATTCGATCTGGAACTTGAGCGGGGTCTTGTCGTCGTCCGCCACGAAACGCAGATCGTGCCCTTCCAGCTGGGCCTCCGCGAAGGGAAAATTCCCTGTGTGGAGCCTGATGAGGACCGGGACCAACGCAAGGCTTTCCGGAAGTGCGGCTCCCTGGGTGCCGGCATCGAGTTCGATCTTCTTCCGGCCGGACCAGTCCGCGTTCCACCAGGCTTGGGACACACCGGGAATCAGCAACAGCAGGAAGGCCAGTGACAGCGCGACGCGTCTCATGGGAATCCGTGGGAATCGACGACAGAGCCGGGAGTCTGCCGCCCGGACATTGCACATTCGTGACGACCGGATGACCGCCCGCCCGACACGCGGCCGCGGGTACCCGCCGCGGTCATTGCGCCCCCCCCTTGCGCTCGTCATCGTCTCCCAGAGCCAGCACCTGCACGGTGATGAAGGACGGCTTGAACGCTGGCGCCGCCGTGGAGGCCGCAGCCTTTTCGGTGGTCCTCTCCACCGCCTTCGCGGCGTCGGCCCCCGCGTTTGCGGGCGGCGGCGGAGGCGGAGGCGCCACCACCGACACCGCCACGACCGACAGGGTCACCCCGCCCACGGCGAAGATGTTGTCGGCACCGCGGATGGCCTGGGCCCCCACGACCACCGTGTTGGCAGACCGGATGGGGGCATCGCTCGCCTCGATGGCACCCCGGGGGGCGAACAGGTAGACGCTGCCTGGCGCCACGTCCTCGCGGGCCAGCAGCGTGCCGATGCCCGCGCCCGCGACCGAGGCGGAGGTGTCGAGGATGATCTGGTCGCCCCGCAGGATGATCTGGGGCGGTGGCGTGGCGCTCGTGGTGCGTGCCCCTCGACCCGCATCGATGCTGCCGTAGGACGACCAGAGGGAGATGTCGCCGCCCTGCAGCGTGAAGACGCGCGAGGTGTTGACCTGGAAATCGCCCGCCACGGCAGCCCGGACGGAACCGCCCCGCGTCGTGAGCACGCCCAGTTCGGAAGCGGACTTGGTGGACACGAGTTCGGTCACGCCCACGTTGACGAAACCACCCGGCACCAGCAGGTCGAGCCCGCCACCCTGCTCGCTCTTGATCTGGCTGCGGTAGAGCGAGATGTTCTCGCGCGCCAGCGCGGCGTCCGCCAGCGACCCGGGACCCGCCGGGAAGAGGTCGAGCGTCGCGAAGTCGCCAGCGCGGTAGTCTGAAACCCGGTTGTTCGACGCTCCGCGCAATCCCGCCTCCTTCAGGTCGCGGAAATACAGGTCCCGCAGCCCCGGCTCCAGCGATCCCGAGGCGCTTTCCAGAAATCCCGCCACCGTGGTCTGCGGTGCAGGCAGAGCGCTGGCATAACGGGTTCGGGCACCCGCCAGATCCAGTGCCGCGTTGCCCGTCTGCTGGCGGGCAGCCGCCAGCAGACGGGCGTTGTAGACCGCCTCGAGTGCGGAGGCCGCCTGGCGCAGCGGCAATGCGACGGTCTCCTCGGTCGCACCCGTCTCCTTCCCTGGCGTCGACACGCCCGGCGGGAGGGTCGGCCGTTCGAGCGCGGTGGCGATGCGCTCGCGGGCCTCGGCCACCGTCAGCGGACCGGCTCCGGGAGTCGCAAGCGCCGACACCAGCGCGTCGTTGTAGGCACTCACCTCCGCGTCGGGCAGGAGCCCCGCGGCGGGATCGGTCAGGAAGAACTGGCGCCGGTCCCGCAGCAGCGATGCCGGCTGGGCCGGATCCGTATTCCCGAACAGGAGAAACTCCGTCCGCGCCTGTCTGGGGGTCAGCGCGGCGTTGCCGGTGGCGGTGCGCAGGGCCGACAGAAGCCCGGCGTCGAAGCCCGCGATGGCCGCTTCCGGGAGCTTCGCGGCCGCCGGGTCGCTGTAGCGGAACAGCACATCGCCCGCCGCCGCATTTGCCGCCGTCGCGGCGTCCGTCCCCCGCAGGGCGAGATAACCCGCCCGCGCGTCTTCGAGGGCCAGCGAGGCGTTGCCGGTCCAGTCCCGCATGAAGGCGAGAACAAATCCGTCGTAGGCGTTCCGCACGGCATCGGGCAGCGCCTCGCCCGAGCCGGTCGACGCCCGCCTGACGCCGTAGGCCGCCCGCGCCTCCGCCAGGCTGAACGTGCCACTGCCCGCGCGGCCTGCGAGCGTCGCGCGCATGGCGGGCAGGGCACCGCCATCGGCCGCATTGACACCGGCGACGGGAATCGGGGCCGCCCCGGGATCGGTGGCCTTGAGTGCCAGGTAGGCCGCACGCACCTCCGCGTCCGACAACTGGCCCGACAGGGCCTGGGCGCGCATGCCGTCGAGCACCCAGCTGTTATAGGGGGTGACCACGCTGGCTGGCAGCGGCCGCACCGCCGGGTCGGTGTAGCGGAACAGGAGGTTGTCGTAGCGCACCTCCTTCGCCCCCGCCATGACGACCACGTCCGCGCCCTGCTCCGGCAGATAGGGGTTGTTGAAGTTGCCCCGGGACACGATGCCCTTGGACGGACCGAGGTCCACGCTTCCGCCGGCCGTCACGAACAGCGTCCCCGGACCGCCGATCTGGAGCGTGAGGTTGCTCGCCGTGGCGTCGTAGACGATGTCCTTCCCGGCCGAGACCACCGACCAGTCGCTGGCCGCCAGGTGCTGCCCGGCAATCCAGCCGCCGGTCAGGCTGCCGGCCGCCTGTATCAGAAAGCGCTTCGGAAGCTGCAGGAAGATGCTGCTCCCTGGCCCGCGGATATCCCCGCCCTGGGCGATCAGGCGTACCGGCTCGGTGTCGCCCTGATGGGGGCTGCTCGCCCCGTAGGCGTTGCGGCTGGAATAGTCGGCGCCCGTGATGGTGGCGAGCTTCTGCCCGAACTCCGAGCTGGGCGTGGCCGCGGTCGGCAGTTCGCTCACCGGCAGGGCCGACATGTTGATCCGTCCCGCGGAGACCAGGGATCCAGCCGCCAGCAGGTCGAGCTGCCCTCCCGCGGCGGGGACCATCGCCATGGCACCGCCGATCTGGATGTCGCCGGCGAGTGCGGCCGCCCGGAGGCGACCGGGATAGAGCGAGAATCCGGCCGCGTCGGTGCCGGTTCCGGAGACTCCGAACCCGGATCCGATGGGAACCGTGCCGCCATTGTCGAGCGTCAGGCTTCCACCGCGAGCCACCAGGGTGACGCGGGAATCCGCGGCCAGGGTCGAGAAATAACTGCGGCGCGCCGCGTTGGTGGCGTTGTTGGCGGACTGGGGCGCGAGGGTGGCGTTGAACACCGCAGCCAGACCCAGGCTGCCGCCGGCTTCCAGCCTTGCATCCCCATCCCCCACGGACACGATGGAATACACGGGCTTTTCGCTGACAGTCCGGCCGGACGCGATGTTGCCCGCCGCGCGCACGAGGATGTCTCCACGCCCCGCGTGGAAGGCGCTGGTGAGGACGTCACCCTCCGCCAGCACCGTGACGTCGCCCCCGCCCAGCACCTTGAGGTCGCCGGCCACCGGCGCCGCGCCGTCGGCGCCCGGGAGTCGCCCGCTCGTGCCGGACGCCACCCCGAGGTTCCGGATGCTGCCGCCGGCAGTGACGGTCACGTCGCCGCCCCCGAAGGCACCGATGCCGTGGCTGAAGTACTGGAACTGGGGCCACCAGGTGGGCCGGAAGTAGCCGCTGTTGCTGCTCGCCGACTGCAGCTTTCCATCTGCATCCACCGCCCCGACGCGGAACAGCCAGTCCCCCACCCAGCGGTTGCCACCGGTGCCCTGAACGTCGCCTCCCGTCACGACCCGGATGTCGCCGCCCCGCAGGGGATAACGGGGCGCCGAGACACCCGTGAAGCCGCCGGCCGAGATGAACTGGTTGCGGCCCTCCGCGATCCCCGGTCCGACGGGGGCGTGATTGTTGGGGCGGTCGCCCAGGCCGGCGACGTAGAGGGCCGCCGTGGCACCTGACACCGGATCCCCCGTGGTGCTGCTCACCCCCATGGCGAACGCCGTCGCCGCGGCCACTTCGATGAAGCCGGCTCCGGTACGCACGACGTTGTTCGAGGCGAGCTCCACCCGGCCGGCCCGCCCGGTCAGGCCCGCGCCGTCGAGGACAGCCATCGGGTTCGCGGCGCCCAGGTCCGCTCCTCCCGTCAGGCGATAGGACCAGCTGTCGCCCTCGGTCGCTGCGAAGACCAGGGTGTCGGTGCCCTGCACGAGGTTGGCCGTGCGGGATACGGTGGGGAAGGCGTTCGTGCTGCCGGTCGCGGCGTTGAAGCCGTCCGACAGGGATCCGTTCAGGGTCACGCGACCTGCTGCCCGCAGGGTGAGGACCCCGGGCTCCCCAGGCGTGCCGGCAGCGGTGGCACCGTAGCGCCAGAAGAAGCTGTTCGACTGGGTGTTGGTGCTCCTCAGGTCCCAGTCCTGGGGCAGGGTGATGTCGCCCTGGGACCAGATCTCGATGCCCGGGCGCAGGTGGTACCGGGCGTCCCCCGCCACGCCGAGGCGGGTTTCGATGGCCGCGGCCCGCGCGTAGGTGTTCACGTTGCTGGCCAGGGTCCCCATGAAATTGAGGGTGGCGGTGCGGATCGTGTTGAGGGTGGAGGTCGCCGAAGTGCCCCCGGTCAGGGTCGCCCCGCCCGTGCCGAAGCGGCTGACCTGAACCGCCTCGAGAACGATGCGGTCCGCTCCGGAAATCGTGCCCGCGAGGGTCCCGGACACCACCCCGTCGGCGCGGGAGGTGATGGCGATGTCGTCGGGGTTGTTCGTGCTCAGCCCCGTCTCCACGCGGGGCGCGCGCAGGATCACCTCGCCTCCCCGGGGGGTCGCTTCCCAGGGGGCGGCCGCCCGGGCGGCCACGCCCGCGGCATCGACGGGAGCGGCAGAGACGTCGATCACGCTGCCCGCCAGCAGGATCAGGCGCGAGGCCTGGTCCTGTGCCGTCGCCTGCGCATCGGCAACGTTGCGGGTACCGCCCACGCCCAGCACGACCGTACCGCCCTCGCCCTTGGTGCCGTCTGCGAACACCAGGGCCTGGGTGGCTTTGGCGAGCAGTTTCCCGGTGGCCCCCAGCGCGAGCGTACCGGCGCCCGACGCGCCGCCGTTGCCCGCAAAGACCTCAATGCGCCCGCCCTTCGGGCCGGACGCGTCGAGGGTACCCAGCAGGTCCACCCTTCCGTTGTCTGCCGCCAGGCGGATCTCCCGCGCCTGGAGCAGGTCGGCGGTGACGATGGCGAGATCCCCGACGCGCTGCCGGATGTCCACCGACTCCGTGAACCCGCCCGTGCGCAGGGCCGTGGTCAGAGGGGACAAACCCTCGACGGTCGCCGCGTCGACGGTGAAGCGTCCCGCCCGACCGCCGACCGCCGATCCCGACAACGTGCCGGCGAGCCGGGCCGTGCCACCCGCCGCCGAGACGGACAACCGGCCGGCATCCGCATCGCCCACGCCGCCGACCTCGATGCGACTGCCCGCGTCGGCCTTCACGCTGCCCGCGAGGCTCTTCAGATTCACGTCGCCTGCCACGGCAGCCACATCCACGGTGTCGAACCGCTTCACGATGCCGGGAGCGGACAGGACCGAACCGGAAAGCAGCTGCACGTCGCCGGAGGTGGCGACGAGTTCGATGGATCCGGACGGCGCCTCGATGCGGCCGCCGTGGACCACGCTCGCCGCCCCGAGCCGCCAGCGGCTTCCGAATCCGGTGGCGGCGCCCGTGGCGGCTCCGCTCGCCTCCGTCGTCAGGACACCGGTGGCGGAGGCGGACAGGCGCGCGGCGGTACCGCCGACGATCCGGGGGGCCCGCAGGACGAGGTCCCCCGCCGCGGCCAGGCTCGCGGTGCCGGTGCCGGTGATTTCCCGCGTGGCCTCGAAGGTGTTCGTCGCGAACCCGGTCGTCCCGAAGGCAGCCGCCCCGTTGTCCAGCGCCACGGTCCCGGCGGACACCTGGAGCGCCCCGGCACCCGGGGTCAGATCCGTGCGCAGGGCGTCGGAGAAACCCGTGCCGGCCGTGTTGGAGAGACGCACCTCGCCCGCCTGCAGCCGCGCGGTGCGTCCCGCCCCCCCGTAGCCGACGATTCCCGCCGCGTCGATACCGAGGATCCGGAGACCCGTCGAGCCGAGGGTCACGTTGGCCGAGGGGGCATGGAAGTCCACCGTGGTGTAGCTGCGCAGCCGCAGTTCCCCCACCCGGTCCAGGGCGGCGAGTTCCGCAGGCCCCAGAACCACGCCCGCGGTTCCCGAAGGCGCTGCGCCGACGCTGATGCGCGGCGCACCGATGGACAGCGCGCCGCCTGCCGCCGGCGCACCGGAGAAGTCGAGCACACCCGCGGCGACCGCAGTGGCCGCCGTGGCGTCGAGAATGACGGAGCTCGCCCGGATCTGGGCTCCCGCTTCCACGGTGAGGACCCCCGCGGCGCGGACCACGTCCGACCGGACCAGCGGCGCCTGCGGTCCGCCGGACGCCCGCAGCAGCGCCCCGTCGCCGACCGTCCGGTAGGAGCGGGCCGGCGCGGCGCCGGACGGTGCGATCACGCTGCCGGCCTGGACCGTGAGGCCGCTGCGCGCCATCACGAGGACTTCCGGCAGATCGAGCGACGCGCCACCCGCCGTGTCGATCACGACGTCCGTGGCGCGGGCATTCAGGACAATGTCCGTACCCTGCCCCTGACGGAGCCCGCCCAGCAGGACGCTGCCCGCACCCACGGCGCGAAGCGCGGTCAGGTCCACGGAAGCAAACCCCGCCGCTGCGGTGCGTCCGGGCCCGAGGACGACCAGCCGGTTGGCGGAGAGATCCAGCGACGCACCGCGCCCACCGGTGGCGGCCTGGGCCTGCACCTGCGCCTGGAACAGGAGGGTGCTGTTCCCCCCGGGTGCCACGTTGCCGGCGTCCACCACCAGAGCGCCCGCATCGGCACCGGACCGGGTGGCGGTGACACCCGCGAAGGCCTCGGGGGTGGTGAGCCGGAATTCCGACCGGGCCAGCGCCCAGTCCCGGCCGGCCACCTGCACCTGGAAGCTCCGGGCATCCGCCGTGCCGGACCCGTCCGCCGTGGGAGTGACGAGGCGTCCCAGCGCGAGGACAGATCCGTCCTCGGGGCGCGCCGCCTTCGCCGGCAGGGTGTCGAGCTGGCCGGGGCTCAGCGTCACGACGATCGCACCCGGGAGCAGGGCGTAGCGGGCCGGCAGCAGCGTGTAGTCTCCGGCGGCCAGCAGCCCGGCCACCGGCTGGTCGAAGCGAAGCCGCGTGCCTGCCGGCAGGCCGAAGCCCGTCATGGCCTGCTCGTCCTGGGGCGCCACGGTGGAACCGAATCCCGGGAGAATCGCGTAGCGGTTCGCGGCGATGGCGGGGTCGAGAATATCCTTCGAACCGCCCGTACCGGGCAGGAACTCCCACGCCCGGAGCGTGCCGCCCCCGGAGATGTCGATGACGGACTGCGCCTGCAGGCGCAGGTCCGGGGCGGCGAGGTCGATGCGCTTCTCCGGCACCTCTACCGGACGATCGCTGCCTTCCACGGTGAAGACATACGTGCGGCCGCTCAGGGCCGTTCGGCCGTAGGGGATCTCCTGACCAGCGCCGGACACCGACGTCACGGCCCCCGGCCCCAGCGCCAGGAACTCCGTCGCCTTCAGCGTGATGCTGCCGTGGGGCGCCAGCAGGGCGCCGCCCTGGGTGATGCGGCGGGCGTCCACTCGCAGCGCCCCGGCAGCCGAGAGGACCGGCACCGGTACCCCGGACCCGCTCACGGTGAGCGTTCCGGTCCCGAGATTCATCCCATAGCTCACGAGCGTCGCAGGTTGCACGGACCGGGCGGTCACGGACACATCGGCGATCGCCGCGAGGGACCCGGCCAGGATCGGCCCTTGGGCCGACGACGTCGGCACGCCCCGCAGCCGCAGGTCCTCCGTGGCGGTCAGACCGACAGAGCCGATGCCCTGCAGGGCCAGATCGCCCACCAGGTCGATGGTCGTCGCCGACACCGTCAGCGCCCCGGTCCCGCCCGACGCGGCTTTCAGGCTCGTCTCGGAGGGACGGGACCGGGGCCCGAGCGCAACATAGGCGGCCCCGAGCTCCACCCCGAGCCCGGCTTCGGCGAACAGGTTGAAGGCCTCGAGCCGCAGTTCCCGGGTGGGCGCCAGCTTCAGGGTCTGTCCGGCCGTTCCGGTCCCGTCGCCGAGGAACTCGATCCGCTCGCGGGCTGCCAGGACGATGGAACCCGCTCCGCTCGCCACCAGCGGGGCGTGCAGGACGGCGCCCTTGCCGATGCGCTCCTTGGCCATCGGTCCGGCAGGCGTGGCCGCCGCGAGGCCGTCAAGCGCGCGCAGGGACACCTGGAGGTTGTGGTCGCCGAGCAGCAGCGCGGTGATGCCCTGGGTAGTCTGGTCCGCATCCACCGCGAACAGGCCGACCGGAACGAAGCTCACCTCCAGCGCGCCACCGCGGGCCGAGGGCGCCCCCCCCGCCAGATCGAGACCACCGGCAAGCAGCAGACCCTCGCGCCCGGCCAGACGGATCCGGCCGCCGTCGGAGGCGATGATCTGGCCCGGCAGGGTGACGGTGGCGCCGCTGGCCATGGAGGAAATCGCGAGTTCTCCCGCGGCGCCGCGGGCGTTCAGCCGCGAGCCGGGACGGGTCACCAGCATGCCGTTGGCCGCGTCGAGCGAGATCGTCCCGCCCGGAAGCATCCGGCCATCCCCGTCGGCCCGGGAGACGGAATCGAGCAGCCTGGTTCCCGAGACATCCAGCCGGGCCCCGTCGGCCAGGAAGATCTTCCGCACCGGGTCGTAAATCTCCTCGGTGCTGGCCGCGGGCAGCGCCACCTGGATCTGCCCGGCCAGCGCCCGGACGGTGCCATCGATGAAGATGCGGTTGCGGGCCGTGAGCACCACGCTGCCGGACACCCCTGCGTCGAGGGTCGTGCCCGCGTGAACGGAGACGACCGACAGGCCGGCGTCGGACCGGCTGCTGCCCAGGGCCAGGGAGGCAAGAGGCGTCCGGTCCGGGAACGCCGCCGAGGACACGATTGCAGCCGGACCGGCCACAGAATCCGCCCCGGCCAGCCCAGGCGCCGCCGCCGTCGCCACCCGGTAGGCCGCCACGGGCGCCAGCACGGCACCGGGGGCGACGACCACACCATCGGCCGCGGTCAGGGTGTAGCGGGAGAAGCCAGCGGAGTCCCAGAGTTGCGTCAGGCGTAACTCGCCGGGACGGGCGCGCCCCGCCGCGCGATCGGCATCCGTCCAGAGGGCGTCGGGACCGAGCAGATCGCTGCCGACGAGACCCTGGAGCTGGGTCCGTCGTGCCACCGGATCCGCGCCCCCCCCGACCGTCAGGAAGGAGACCTGCAGTTCGAGGGCGCCGCCGCTGCTGTTGAGGTGGCGCCCGAAACCGAACCCCCTCAGGGTACCCGCCAGCGTCAGCGCCGACACCGAGATGGCGCCCTCTCCCGAGGAAAGAACCCGGGTGCGCAAGGCGATCGACCCGGCGCTGCCGTAACGGTAGGCGCCCGTCACTCCGTGGGCGAGCCCGGCAGACACGTCCAGGACGCTGCCGGCCGCCACCGTGACCTCGGTGCCGCGAAGGGTGATGGAGCCGCCGCCGAGCGCCACCACGCCGAAGGGCGTGCCCGTGCGGGCGGCTTCGCGATCGTTCGTCCACAGACCGGCGGTCGAGAGCCGGGCGGTGGAGGTGACCGTGAGCGTTCCGTTGGCGTCCACGGAAAGGGACCCCGAGGGGGCGAGGATGCTGCCGGCAAGGGTAGCGGTCGCCCCCGTCAGCCCAAGGCTTCCGCCCGGGCCGAGGTTGAGGGTGGTGCCGGCGTCCTGGGCCAGGGTGCCGATCGTACCCGCCTCGAGCCGGGTCAGGCGCCCGGGACCGAACAGGGAGACCGACAGGGTCAGGTCCCGACCGATGCCGCTGACGGGCGTGAACGACTCGGGCAGCGGCGGGGCGCCGGCTGCGCCCACGCGCAGGTTCGAATAGACGAGATCGCCGCCCCCGCCGATCACCAGCTTTCCACCCAGGGGGGCGGTGGCGAGTTCCTGCTGGCGCAGTCCCGACACCGCACTGCCGGCCACCGTGCCGTCGAGGGCCACGCGGCCGCCCGCGAGCCTCACCACGCCGGCGTCCCGGCCTTCCCGATAGCCCGCCTCGGGGCGCGTGGTGTTGACGATTGCCTCGTAGACCCGGTCCGCCGCGGCAGCCGCGAAGTCGACACCGCGGCCGCCGGCCTGAAGCTGGGTCACACCCACCCGCGCGGGCGTGTAGTCCAGCCAGCCGCCGGAGACGTCGAGTCGTGCACCCTCCCGGACCACCACGTCTCCCTCGCTCCGGAGGGTGATCTCGCCCCCGGCGGCCAGCCGCTCCGCGACGCCCCGCTGCACCTGGGCACGGAAACCGGCCGTGTCCACGATGGCAGGACTGGTGCGCAGGTCCAGGAACACCTTCGCATTGCGCAGGATGCCGTTGCGCTGGAGGGGCGCGTCCTTCAGCTCCGGCCCCCGGAGGTCCACCTCGACGACGTTGCGCGCCACGGACAGCGCCACGTCGCGCTCGCCGGAGACATCCATGCGGACGTTACGGCCGACATAGACCCGCACGCCCCGGTTATCGTAGGTGTCGGTGCCGGGGCTCGACGGGTCGGTGATGATGCCGAAGGGCCGCCCCGATCCGTCCAGCACGGCCTCCCGGGCAAGGAAAGAGATCCGCCCGCCCGGGGCGATCAGGCGCGCACCGTCGTCAACCTGCAGGAAACGCCCGGCGATTTCAACCTTGGGGGGAGTGAGGGTCTGGTCGTCCGTGATGGCGCGGGTACTGTCCACGAGGGGCAGGATGTCCGTCTCGGCCCGCGCCGTCAGGTCGCCGGGACGGGCGCGGGCAGCGACCGTTTCCGGCAGGACACTGGTCTCGCTCGCGCCACCCAGCTTGACGGTGCCGGTGCGTTCGGCCAGGGGAATGGCCACCCTCTGGCCGCCGGGAAGTTCCCGGACCTCGTTGCGCGTCCAGGTGTCCCGCCCCTGCAGGGTGATCGAGCCGTTCTGGTCCACCGAACTGGTGGCGAGGATGCGCCCCCCCTGCTCCACCTCGAAACCCGCCAGCGTCACGTTGCCGCGCCGGGCCACGATCTGGTAGACCCGGTCCACGAGCGCGCCGCCGGACGATTCCGTCCACGCCGCGGCCGCCTTGTTCACCACCTTCCCGCCCACGGTGCCGCTGCCGTCGGTGAAGGGGTCCACCTCGATCAGGAAACCCCGCAGCGCGGAGTCCAGCGGCGCGGTGAGGTAGACCTTGGCCCCTGCCCCGAGGATGGTCTGCCCTTCGGGGGATTCGATGCGCCCCTGGTTCACGACCTGTGGCGCGAACATCAGCACGCGACCGCCGTTGGCGGTACGGATGCGCGCGCCCTCCTGCACCTCCACCTTCACGGACTCGAACCCGGCGCGATTGCCCTCCCAGAAGAACGCCGCGCCAGGCCGCGTACCCTCCGGGTTGGCGGTGGGGCTGGGGTCCACGACGAGGGAGGTGAGCCCCTTCTGGAAGACGTCGTTGGTGATGTTGAGGGCCGAGGCCACGAGCCCGCCCACGTTGATCTGGGCGTTGGGGCCGAAGAGGATGCCCTGACTGTTGATGAGATACACCTGACCCTGGGCGTTCAAGGCGCCGTTGATCACGGACGCCTCGTTGCCGACCACCCGGTTGAGGGTCGCGGCAGAAGCGCCGGTCTGGTGATTGAAAGTCACGGTCGCCTGGTTCCCGACGCTGAAGCCCTGCCAGTCGATCACCGCCCGCGCGCTGGACTGGTCGATGAGCATCTGGGCCGCGCCGGGCTGCGAGATGGTGGCCGTGCCACTCACCACCTGCCCACCCTGGGGAAGGGTCGCGGGGGGCGGCAGTGTATCGGCCAGGGCGGCCGCGAGGGGTGTCAGGGCGACCACCAGCGCGGCCACGGCCCCGGCCTGCGTACCCGGCCGCCGGCGGGATACCCGTGCCCCCCGGGCGCGTGCAAGTTCCGGCACCGCCACGGGCTGGGCGGCATTCCCCTGGAACACGATGCGGTACAGGCCGGCGTTCATGGCGGTCTCCGGTGGGCGATCGGGATCAGAACTCGTAGGCGAGCCGGAACTGCAGTCGCGGCTGGCCCTGCCGGGTGGCATCGGAACTGCAGGTGGAAATGCAGGGTGCGCTCGCGAGAGGCCAGGCGAGGTCGAGACTGGCCGAGAGGGGCTCGCGGCCCTGGGCCCGCAGACCCAGCCCAGCGGCACTGATGTGGGTGGTGGCCGGTCTCTGGAACGCTGCATTGACGTGCGCGTCGCCCGCGTCGAAGAAGACATGGGCCTTCAGGTCCGCGATGGCCGCACCGAGCCGCTTTGCGAAGGATGGCGTCTGGCCCTCCAGCCGCACGAGCCAGGCGCTGTCGCCGGTCACCTCGCCCTCGAGGTAGCCCCGGACGCCATCGACACCACTCAGAAAAAACTGCTCGGTGGACACCAGGGTGCCGCTGGCGGCCTGGCCCTGCAGCTTCACGCGGGCGAGGAAGCCCCGCGGGAGGAACTGCTCGCGTTGCGCCTCCGCGCGGAAATAGGAATACCCCGCGCTGGCCCCGCGCTGGCGCGCCTGGAACTCCGCCTCGCCATTGCCGAACCAGCCGCGCATGCCCCAGGTGGCCGCGAGGCTCGCGCTGGTATTGCCCCGGTCGCCCCGGTGCTGTACCCCGTACTGGGCAGTGAGCGGCACGTAGGAAATGGGGTTGGGGGAGCCCCCGGGGCCGAAGCTGGTGGTCTCGGAGAAATCCTTGTAGTCCGCACCCACGGTGACCAGCTGGGACAGCGTTCCCCGGGGACCGGTGGGCACGAGGTAGCGCACGCCGACGATGTTGCCTCGCCCCACCACGCCCAGGGTCGGGCTGGTGGCAATGTCCGTGTTGGACTTCGTGGCGTAGACCGCCAGGAGGTTACGGGTGCCGGCAGGCGAGAAGGCGTAGTTGGTCGAGAATACCTTGACCTGGGACGGATCCTCCGGCGACACCAGCACCTGCCCCCCGAGGCTGTGGCCGAGGCCCCACAGGTTGTCGTAGCGCAGGGCGGCCGAGAGCCGCAGAGGTTCCGTGTTGGCGCTGTAGCGGTTGGACAGTTCCACGGAGCCGTGCAGGGGAAGCTTGTCGTCCACCTTGAGATCCAGGTCCACGCGCCCGGGCACCGCAGCCTGCCGGAGCACGGGTGTCACCTTGCGGTCCGGGCGGCTGTTCAGCGCGGCGAGCTGGGTCTGCACGGTGGGGAAGTGGGGCACCGCGCCCTCGGCGACAGACGGCATCGCATCGCGGATCTGTCCCGCGGAGAAGACCTTCGCCCCGCTCACCCACAGTCGGTTCACCGCGCCCTCGGTGACCTGGAGGGTGACCACACCCTGAGTCACCTTCTGCTGCGGCACCTCAACGAGCACCGTGAGATAGCCGGCGGTCTGGTAGACCTTCTCCAGGTCCTCCGCGGCCCGGCGCACGTCGTCGATGGAACGGCCCGGGCCCAGGTGCGGGTAGACCGCGCGGCCGATGTCCCGCTCGGAGAGGGTGGTGTTGCCCTCGACGCGGTACTCGAGGATGTCGAAGGCGGGCGACTGGGGCGCGTCTGCGGCGCGAGCCGGCGTGCCGGCCAGCAGGAGAACGGGCAGCGCGGCGGCAAGCCCCTGCCGGATTGCGGAGCGCACGGACCGGCGGAAACAGGGCATCAGCGAACGGCGAAGGCGGAGCATGGACGCGACAGGGAGAGGCCGTCACAGGAAAAAGCCCCGCCCGGGTCCGGGCGGGGCCGCTGCCGGGCAGGAGGTGGACTTCCCGCCCGGAACTGCACGTGGATCAGTAGAAGAACTTCAGCGGGCTGCACATGTTGCCCTCACGGGACGCCTTGGCCGTGTTGTCCCCGGAATCCGCGGGGGGAATGGCCGCCACCCAGACAGACGTGTTGCCGGCCGGCGCAGCGATGGCGGCGACCAGGCTATCCACGAAGGCCTTGGTGGTCCCGGTCACCTTGCTGGTCTTGTACTGGAAGGTCAGTTCGGCGGCGAAATCGTAGGCTCCGCTGATCAGGTTGGCCTTGGAGGGTGCGATCCCCGTGGCGCCTGACGACAGGACGGGCGACGTAGATGTACCATCGTTGCTGTCGGTGTAGGTCCCGGCACCGTCGAGGGTTCGGAAAGACCAGCCGAAGACGGTCTTCTCGTTATACCCGGTCGAGGCAGCGCAGGGAGACGTGTTGGGAACACCGCTCGTATAGCCGCACTTGTTCTGGTTGTTCAGACTGTCCAGGGACAGGACCCCGATCGCACCATAGCCACCCGTGCCGAAATCAGCCTTGAACCACTTGCCTTCGCGGTTCTTGAACTTGTACACGCCACCAGTATTGGCCATCTCGAGACAGTTGCGGACGTCGCCGGAGCCGGAGTTCTCGATCACGGTCACGCCAGCGGTCACGTCGAGCGTGTAGGCCGTGGCGGAAGAGGCACCGGTCTCGCCGGCGTTGCCCGGCTGACCGTCGCCGTCCGGATCGTAGCCGGCACTGTCGGCGAGTTCCTTAGGTTCGGCATAGGCGTTCCCGTTCACGGAACCCAGGGAACAGGGGAATCCGCCAAAGTACCAGTTGTAGGAACTCTGGGTGCCGGAGCCGGGATAGCGGCGACACACCACCACACCTGGCTTGGTTGCCAGAGACCCACTGGCGGTAAGAGCCGGATCGACCTGGCTCCAGTCCGCATAGCCGCCCTTGCGGAGCAGGTCGCCATACACGGCCCGGGTGAGCACGGTCGTGGCTGGTACCGCGTTCGTGGCCACGATCCCCATCATCAGGCTGTTCGCAGGGGTGATGGTCATGCCGCTCTGCTCGGCGCTCGTGAGGGGCGTCACGGTGCCGCCCAGCGCCGCGATGTACTCGAGGTTCAGGGGGCCCTTGAACATCGTGGGGGACACATCCGACACGCCGAAGGTGGGCTTCATGCCGCTGACACCGTCAGTGCCCACTGTCGGGCATGTCCGCGAGGTGGAACCCGTGCACGTACCCGCGCTGTTCTTGACATCCAGCACGGTGAGGAACTCGTCGCGCGCCACCGGACCCACGCCGAAGGCAGACCCGCCGGCGGAACGCTTGATGAGGCGGATGCTCTTGCCTCGGTGCGCTTCGGGCACGGGATCTGCGTTCTTCAGCCGCCCGACGAAGGCCCGGTAGTTGGAAGTCCCGTCGGTGATCTTGACGTAGCCTGTTGCGAGCCAGCTGGTGATCGTCGTCTCGAGGAAGTTGTCCGGGGCGCTGGCGCCGGTCAGGAAGATGTCGTCGTACCCGGTGTCGGCCGTGCAGGTGTAGGGATTGAAGCCGGAATCACCGCAGGTGCCGGCCAGGGCGGTGCCGCCAAGGCTGGAAAGAGCCAGGCCGACGGCCAGGCAGAGTGCATTGCGTTTCATGGTCAGGAATCTCCGTATCTGTGTCGGATCCCCCGTTCGGGCCGACTGGCCGGGAGGCGGGGGTGAAGCGTTGGTCGTGTGTGGGGAAGACCGCGCTCAGCGGGCCCGCCGGCGCGCCGCAAGGCCGAGACCGGCAAGACCAGCCAGCATCATGGCCCACGTGCCGGGCTCGGGGATCGGCGCCGTCGGGGCGTAGGTGAGCGTACCGTCGTTGGCGAAGGTCCACTGCATGGGCGTCTGCGCGTCCACCTGGAACTGGAACTTGTTCACCTGGTTGCCGTTGGGCGAGCCGTTCTGGTCGAGCAGCCACCAGTTGAGGCTGGCACCCATCCCCGCGGAGGTGATGAAGCTGGTCTTGCCACCGAGCTTGTCGCCCCAGGACGTGCCGCCGCCGTAGGCGACGTTGTCCGAAAACACGTTGACCGCGCTTCCGTTTGGCAGGCTGTTGTGCGTGGGCGAGCTGTTCAGGGCGGAAAAGAACGTGGCCACGTTCGTGTTGGTACCGATCAGGATGCTGTTGTTGCTGGCGACGGTCTCGCCAGCGGCCACGGTGGTGACCAGCCGCTGGTCGCCGGCGCTGTCACCGCCGACCACGTTCCAGCGAATGCGCGACCGGTCGCCCGAGGCCACACCGCTCAGCCAGCCGGAGAGCGTGGCGTCGGCCGCAAAGGTCAGCAGTGTGGAGGACTGCTGCATGCTCGAGACCAGCACGGGGTTGGTGGCTGCGGAGGCAAACCCGTTGATGACCAGACCGAGGTCCCGGGAGTAGGACGTGTCGTCCGCCGTGTCCACGGTGCCCTTGTCGTCCCAGGCCGTCAGGACGAGTTCGCCGTTGCCGCTGTTGGGCAGGCTGATGGCTGCGTGGGCTGCGCCGCCCGCGAAGGCGGACGCGCAGGCCGCGGCGGCCAGGGAGAGTTTCCAAAAGTTCATCAGAGGACTCCTAAAGGATTGAGAAAACTTGTCGTTAAGCCGGACTCGCAGGGCCCGGTCCTTTCATGGCAACCCGCCGGGCACGCTCCCATTCGGAAGCGGTCGGGGACCCGGCCGGTCGCTCGACATGCTTGCGAGCGAAGAACCCACGAATTTTCCGCAGACAGCTTCCGCCCTCACGAAGAGTAGCCTCGTTTCATGACAAAAAAAAGACACAACTTCGTTTAAAACATGAGCAGTCCGGATCATTTCTGACCCCGGCGCATCTGGCTTTACGACAGCGGGGAGTGTCGGGCCCGGACGTGACAGGTCGACAGGACCCCTTGCCGGCCGGCATGAGCCCATCGGGCCAGTGGGTGACGCGGGGCCGACACACGGCAGACGCGTCAGCGGTTCAGCCCGCGCAGGCATGCCCCGTAGACGCGGGACGATTCGGCCTCGCACCGGACCCGCGCGGGCGGTTCCTTTAGTTCCCGGCACCGCAACATGCTCGCCTGCCGTTCCTCCTGGCAGCGGCCGGGCGGAGTGGGCTCGGGGGGCGGGTCGGGATCGACCGGCGGCAGAGGGGGCGGGGGCGGCGGTACGGGTGGCGTCGGGCCAGGCGGGGTCGGGCCGGGCGGGATGGGAGGACCCGGATCGCCTGCCGCGAGGACGGGCTTTGCTGCGGCTGCCTCGAAGGTGAACTTCCAGTCGGCATAGGTGGCGCCGCCGCTCACGCCGGAGGGAAAGCCGGCGGTGCGAAACGCGCGCCCGGTGGACAGACTGTACACACCGTAGATCCGGTCGTCGGCCCGTCGCAGAAGGCCCCACTCGGCCCGACGGGTCATGGGGTCGACAAAGATCCGGCGCAGGTGCCGCTGCGGGGTGGGCAGGCGCCGGTCCTCGAGAAGATCCTCGAGCCGCAGGGGGAGTTCCTTGGCCGCGCCCGGGGAACGATCCGAGTAGCTGCGGATCGCCGCGCGGAACTGCTCGCCGATGAACAGGAGTTCTTCCTCGCGCTCGCGCTGGGCAGCCGTGTGCCAGAGGGTGCCGATCGCCGCAAGGGCCGCGCCCCCCGCCGCCAGGAAGAGCAGGACGGCGAGATAGGTGAACCCCCGATCCCGGGCCGGACGGGAGCTCATCCGGTGTCGCGGGATTCGCTGCCCATCAGACGCAGGGAGATGGCGCGCGCCACGGCCTGTGCGCGGTTCTGCACATTCAGCTTGCGCAGGATCTTCTGCACGTGGTTCTTCACCGTGAGGGGACTGATCGAGAGGATGGCGGCGATGTCGATGTTGCTCTTGCCCTCCCGCACCCAGCGCAGGATCTGCAGTTCGCGAGCGGTGAGCACCCGTTCGGTCCGGGCCACGGCCACCCCTTCGGCAGCATTCGCCGCGACGATGCGCAGGTGCGCGAGGTGCAGTTGCGGAAGGAGCAGGTCGAGCAGGTATCCCAGCCGCGGCCTCGGGCCTTGACCGAGCCGCGCGAACACGAAATAGCTCCCGGCATAGCCGGGCAGTGCAGGGGTGCCATGGACTGCGAGACTGTCGAGGCGCAGCCGGACGAGGGCCGGCTCGAAGTGGCGGTAGGTGCTCTGGTGGGCAGGGGCCTCGGGCGAGAGGATCAGCGGCGCTCCGCCGAGTTCGGCCCAGGCCCGGATGACCTGCACCGCGAGGCCCGTGTCGAGACCCTCGAGGTCCGTCGCCTCGGCATCAGACAGGGGCACGCTCGCGGAGCGGAAGAAACCCAGGGACCGGCGGGCCAGGTCGCCGTGGGCACACACCAGGATCTCGTGGGGAATGAGCCCCTGCAACGCGCCCTGCGCCCAAAGGTAGAACTGGGAGCGGCGGCGCACGGTGGTCGCGGTCTCGACGATGTGGCACAGGCGTTCCCGTTCCCGGGCGGAAAGCATGTCCTGAGGATCTGCCGTGTGGTCACCGTCGAGCATGAAAGGCCTGGATGAGAAGGTCGCCATGGGAAAGCCGCGGCGCAACCCCCGGGCCGGGGACCGGTCGGAGACACGCCGCTGCACAGTCTGGCCGGGCGGCATTGCACGCCCGTGACAGCCCCGTTGCACCGGACTGGCGCCGGTCGCCAGCCCGGCGCCTGGAGCCGCCGCCTTGGGGCCGGGCCCTAATCGAGGGAATCCACGGCATAGGCGCCAGCCGGTGCCCCCGCCGCCAGGAGCGCCTCGGCGATCACGCGGTTGCGCCGCAGGACAGCCCAGTACAGGGGCGGCAGTCCGTCCTTGCCGGCCAGGGCGGGATCGGCCCCGGCATCGAGAAGCTGCCGGACCATGCCGACCTGGCGGGCACGGATGGCCTCGATCAGGGCGGTCCATCCCTGGCGGTTCCGCGGTCGGGTGTCCGCCCCCCGGGCCAGCAGTTCCGCCGCGATGCCGACGCGCCCGAGAGCCGCCGCCTCGATGAGGGGCGTGGCCCCGTTGTCGGAGCGGGCACCGGGATCGGCACCGGCCGCCAGCAGCAGGCTGGCCACGGCATCGTGACCCCGCACCACGGCGATCCCGAGGGGAGTGAAGCCGGCCGCGTCCTTCGCGTCGGGGGGCGCCCCCTGGTCCAGCAGATGGCGCGCGATCTCGGTGTCGCCGACCGCCGCAGCGAGACCGAGTGCGAGGCGGCCGGCGGCGTCGGGCTGGCTCACCCGGGCCCCTGCAGTGAGGGCCGCCCGCACACCCGGAAGATCGCGAGCCACCACCCGATCGAGCAGCCGGTCCTGCAGGGCGCCAAGTGCGCGCTCCACCCGGTCGTACCCGGGAGCCTTCAGCCCCTGCAGGTTCGCATTGGTCGTGGGCCGGGTCACGCCGAGGCGCCGGAACACGGCGTCGTCCCAGGTGCCGGGCTCCCGCGGGGGATCTGCGCGGGCACCTGCCATCGACAGCAGTGCCGCGAGACACAGGGCATGGGCACCGGCCCGGCGCGCGCGCGGCGAGCGGATTCGGCTGGTCGGTTCGGCGGCGCGGCCGTAACCGCTGGCGGGATCGTGGGTCATGGGGTCACCAGGTGTCGTAACGGGAGCCGTCGGCGGCCGTGCCGTCCGCGCCGCTCCGGATGTCGTAGACGCCCCCCCCATCGGAGCCGGGCGGCGGCGGCAGTAGCGTCCAGCTGTCGCTGCGGTCGGTCAGCGGGTCCACCGGGACCGCGCGAAGGTACCGTTGCTTCACGAGCTCGTCGAGGGCCTCGGGGTAGCGCCCGCGGTCGGCGTGGTATTTGTCGATGGCCTCGCGGAGGCCGTCGAGGTTCTGTCGCAGGACGGTCTCTCGGGACCGGTCCACGTGACCGAGGTAACGCGGCACGGCCAGGGTCAGCAGCAGTGCCAGCACCGCCATGACCACCAGCAGCTCGATCAGGGTGAATCCGCGCCGGGCCATGGGTTCACCAGTCCCGATAGGGGACGCCGTTGAGTCCGATCCGCTCGGAACGCGAGTAGACGTCGAAGACATCGCGCCCCTCTGCGGGGCGGTCAGGCGGGCTGGCGTAACTGCGGCGCCCCCAGGTGTCTTCGGGCGGCAACCCGGGTTCGGCGAAAGGGTCCCGCGGCAGGCGACGCAGAAAGTAGATGGGCCGGCGGTCCGGGGATTTGGCGTCGGGGACACCCGTAACGAGGTCGCTCAGGCGCCGCGGATAGCCGGATTCGTCGGCCTTGCGCTCGATCCGGCCCTCGTCCACAGCGCGCCGGTAAGCGTCGAGCGCACCGCGCATCTGGCGCAGGCCGGTGCGGAGGTCCGATTCCCGGGCACGCTGGGTGGCCAGGTCATTGAGGGGTACGAGGCCCAGCGCAAGAATGCCGAGAATCGCCACCACGATCATCATCTCGAGGAGGGTGAATCCGCCGTGACCGCCTGGACAGGACTTCGGCTCGTAGCCTGCGCTCACTTCACGATTTCCGTCTGCATGGGAACAGGTCGTTCCACGTTGACCGGAAATCCAGCGGCGTCCGTCAGCTCGATGCTGGAGACGGCCACCGGGGATGCCCTGCCCACCTCGCCCACGGCGCGGAAGCCGAGTTCGACCGGTGAGCCCAGCCGGGCAGCCGGCACCTGGACCCGACCGGGTGCTCGGGGCTGTGTCCCCACCAGTTCGAGCACTGCGGGATCGAATGCGAGCTCCACATAGCCGTCGCGCAGTTCCGGAGCCTCGGCGAATCCCAGCGTGACCGTGAACTGGGCCCCCTTGCGGGCCTGGGCCGGAGCGGCGAGGGTGAGCACGAAGACGGGGTCCACCGTGCCCGTGGCCGCTGCCGGTGCGGCGGGCGCGCTCGCCGCACCGCCGCCGCCCGGCGCCAGGGCGAGGGCGCCCGGTGCCGTCCTGCCGATTCGCAGTGGCGGCGCTCCGGGCGTTGAATCGGTGCCCACCGCCATCTCCGCCATCACCCCCTCCGGTCGCATCACGTTGCGCAGGATGCGGGGCGTGATGAGGAGCACGATCTCGGTCTTGACCTTGTTGGTGTTGTCGGTGCCGAACAGCCGGCCCAGCATGGGCAGGTCTCCCAGGCCCGGCACCCGCTGCGAGGCGAGGCGGTCCTCCTCGCTGATCAGACCGGCCAGCACCTGGGTCTCGCCGTCACGCAACTGCAGCGCCGTGGCGGTGTTCCGGGTGCCGAGGCGGTAGGCGACGGTCTGCGCCGCACCGGAGCCCACCGTGATGGTCTCGACGATGTTGCTCACCTCGAGTCCGACCTTGATGGTCACCTCGTCATTGAGGCTGACGGCGGGCTCCACGTCGAGCTTGAGGCCCGTGTCCAGATAGCTCACGGAGGTGGACACCCCGACGTTGGCGGTGGATGTACTGGTGAACACGGGCACCTTGTCGCCGATGTGGATTCGGGCCTTCTCGCGGTTCTTCACCCGGATGCGGGGATTGGCGAGGATGTCGGTCCTGCCCACGTTGGCCCGCAGGTTGAAGACCAGGGCGGGGTTGCTGGTGGAGAACAGCATCGGGCTGTCCACCGGGATGGTGCCCGCACTGGAAATGTTGCCGGTGTTGTCCTGGGCTCCGAGCGCCACGCTGGAGGGCCAGCGCACACCCAGGTCCTGCAGCCGGCTACGGGTGATCTCCAGCACCTCCACCTCCAGCATGACCTCGGGCTCGGCCAGGTCGAGCGTGCGCACGAGCTGGTCGGCAAGCCGCACGACCTCCGGCGAATCCTTGACGATCATCAGGTTGAGCTTCTCGTCGATGAAGATGTCCTGCGCCCGCACCATGCTCTTCAGCATGGCGGAGGCCTGCTTCACGTCGGCATTGGCGAGGTAGAAGCTGCGCACCACGAGTTCCCGGTAGTCCTTCTGCCGGGCGGGGGTATTGGGGTAGATCAGCACCGAGTTCTCGTTGAGCACCTTGCGGTCGAGCTGGTTGGTGGTCAGGATGAGACGGAGGGCATCCTCGAGGCGGGTGTTGCGCAGGTACACGCTCACCTTGGTGTCCTGACGCACCTCGCGGTCGAACACGAAATTGATGCCCGACGTGCGCGACAGCAGATCGAAGATGGTCTTGAGGGAGGCCTCGCGGAACTCCAGGGTGATGGGTTTGACGTAGGGCGTCTTCAGCACGGGCGCCGGCTCGGCGGCGATCGCGGCCTCCAGCACCCGGCGCAGGAGATCCCGTGCCCCCGGGTAGGAGGGCGTGTCTGCCAGAAGCACCCGGAGCTTCGCCTCGGCCCCGGCGAGATCGTTCCGCACGAACAGGGCCCGGGCCTCCTTGATCTGCGCCTGGGCACGCCGGGCGCGTGCGAGTTCCGCCAGCCGGGCGGCTGGCTTCGGGCTGCCCTGGTCGACAGCGGCCGCCGCCCGGTAGCGCACCTCGGCCTCGTCGAGTTTTTCCTCCCGCACCAGAGTATCACCGGCCAGGACGTGGGCGGCGACCACGCGCTCGCGCTCCCGCAGCAGATCGGCGCGGTAGCGCCGGTTGCCGGGCGCCTCCTTCACCGCCAGCTCCAGCTGGGCCAGGGCCTCTTCCGGCCTGCCTTCTGCACTGAGGCGCCCCGCCTCCTCGTAGTGGCGGCTGCCGGCGCACGCCCCGAGCAGGGTGACCGCCAGCGCCAGGGCGACGACGCGCTTCATGGCGTCTTCAGCGACAGCACCTGCCGCTGGGCGAGCGGGAGGTAGGTGAAGACGACACGCGCGTCAGTCACCTCGTCGATCCGGTAGCTGCCTTCGAACACCTCGCCCCGTGCGGCGGCGAGATCCCGACCCTCGCGGCTCAGGAACACGGTCACGGAATCCCCGTCGGCGAGCCGACCCACGTAGGAAAACGGCAGAGGCGGCGCCTCGGGGGGTGGGGGCGGGGGCGCCGCGGCACGCTCGGCCTCCAGCTCCCGGGGCGACAGGCGACGCGGCGGCGGATCCCAGCTGCGCGCGGCGAAGGCATCCGCGGGACGGACGCGGGCGCTACGCTTGAGGCGCGAGAGATCCAGCTCGGGGACCGGTTCGGCCGCAACCGGTGCCGTCGCCCGGCGCGCGAGGGGCGGCGCCTCGTCTGCCGGGGACCGGGAAGGGGCAGGCGTCTCGTTGCCGTCCACCCACTGCACCGCGGCAAGGGTCAGGACGGCGGCCCCTCCCAGGGCAGCGCGGCGCGCCCTCGTGCCTATCTTCATGGCGTATCTCCGAAATAGAGCGTGAAGGTCAGTCGCGCGTCCAGCACGGGGGACCCGATGGCCTCGCGCCGCATCACGATGTCTTCCAGCGCGGCCGCGGGCACCGTCGCGAGAGTCTCGGCGATGAAGCCGCGCAACTGGGGATAGGTGCCGCGGACGGGAAGGCTCACCTGGTAGCGCTGCAGGCGGTCCCGGCCCCGCGGGGGCATGCGGTAGTCGCCATGGTCGAGCACGAGTCCGTTGTGGCCAGCCGCGTTGTGGAACGAGCCGATCCAGTCCGGCAGCGTGTCCGTGGCGGGAAAGAAACCGTAGAAATTGTCGAGCTGGGTGGCGCGGTCGGAGAGCGCCCGGGGCGGTTCGGCCACCGCGGAGCGCAGCCGGGCGCGCAGGCTTGCGTGTTCGCCTTTGAGGGTGGAGATTTCTTCCCGCACCGGCAGGGAGGCGGATACCCAGAAGACGCCGGCTCCGGCCAGGAGAACGAAGCCGGCCAGGCCCTGCCAACCGAGACGGGAGACTTCGCGGCGGAGCCGCCAGCGGATCGACCGGCTCAGCGCGCGGGTGTCCATGTGGCCTGGATCCGGAAAGCGACGGGCCGGCGGGGGTCGGACGCACGCACCTCGTGCGAGACGAGGTGCACCCGCTCGAGAGAGGGCGCGGCCTCGAGCCGGGCCACGAAGGTGAGCAGACCGGGCAGGTGGCGCGCCTCGCCCTCCACCAGGACGGAACGGCCGCGGGCATCGGGCTGCAGACCCAGCAGGGCAATGTCGCCGCCCACGGCGCCCTCCACATCGGCGAAGAGTGCATTCCAGGCGATCGACAGCTGGTCCAGGACCCCGTTGGCCCACCGGAGCTCCGCGAGTACCTCCGGCCGGGGCGCCTCGCCAGGACTCAGTTGCGGCAGGGCGCGACGCGCCAGCCGGCGGGTGTCCGATACCCTGGACTCCCAGCGGTCGCGCTCCTGGCGCAGTTCGTCGAACTGCCCGGCGAGAAGGAGGGCCGCCGCGAGACCGATCCCCGCCAGGACGGTGCCGGGCACCCGCCCGACCGCGGGGACCCGTGCGAACTCCAGGCCGAGGGCCGCGGGCTTCACACCCGTGCTCCGGCAAGGGACCCGGCTTCGACCCGGGAGCCGGGCCCGGGCTGCCCGCCCCGGTCGAGCCTCACCACCTCCCAGGACCCCAGCCGCCCGGGCAGGGCGGCGAGGCCCTCCGCTGCAGCCACCTGGAGCCGCCCCGGGGTGGAGGCGGATACGCCCTGCAGGGCAGGGCCCGCCAGCTGGGAAAGCAGGACGTCGGCGAAGTCCGTGCCGCAGCGAACGCTCGACAGGTGGACCCAGCGTCCGCGTGCGAGCACTCCCAGCGTGCAGCGCCCGGTCTCGAGGAGCGCGAAGGCCGATCGCGGCGCGCGGGAGGCCGATCGGTGGCGATCGAACGCGGTGGCGAACGCCGTCGTCACCCCGGCCAGACGCACCCCCCCGGCGGTGCAGGCGAGCCGCAACTGGTCGAGCAGGGCCCGGTCCATCGCGCACAGGGGAACGGATTCTCCGGCGCGCTGGGCACCGAGCCGGAATTCCCAGCCCCGCGCGCGGTCCCCGTGCACCCCCTCGAGGCTGGCCCGTGCGTAGGCGTGCCACTCGGCATCGGTGGCGATGGCATCATCGGGAGGCAGGAGCATCCAGCGACAGAAGTGGCCGGACGCCTCCACCCGCAGGTCGGTGCCCCGGGCGCGCCGCGCCTGCAGGAACCGCGCAAGGGCGTCGACCGCGGGCTGCCAGGGCGCGCCTGGCCCGTCTCCCGTCACGAGCGTCTCCGAATCCAGGAACGTCCGCCGCGGCCCCCGGGACCAGCGCGCAATCCCGACCTCGCCCGGCGCGAGCCGGACCTGAAACTGCTCACGCCACCAGGGTGACACGGTTGGTCTCCTGAAGGGTGGTCTCACCGGCGGCGACGAGGGCCAGGGCGGCGTCGCGCAGGAAGGCCGTGCCGCTGCGGCGCGCCGCGTCCTTGATCCGCCGCACCGGCTCCCGGGCGGTGATCATTTCCCGCAACTCGTCGGTGAGGACGAGCATCTCCGCGATGGCCCGGCGGCCGCGGAACCCGGAGCCCCGGCAGTGGCCGCAACCCCGGCCCGCGCGGAACACATAACCCGCCACCGCGGCGCGGGTGAGTCCCGAGTCGGCGAGCAACTCGTCGGAAGGGTGATCCTCCACCGCGCAGTGGGGGCAGTTCACCCGCACCAGCCGCTGCGCCACGATGCCGTTGAGCGCCGACACGAAGCTGTAGGGATCCACGCCCATGTGGGTGAAGCGCCCCAGGACGTCGAACACGTTGTTGGCGTGGACGGTGGTGAAGACCAGGTGTCCGGTGAGCGCGGCCTGAATGGCGATCTGGGCCGTCTCGGCGTCGCGGATCTCGCCCACCATGATCTTGTCCGGATCGTGGCGCAGGATGGAACGCAGCCCGCGGGCGAAGGTGAGGCCCTTCTTCTCGTTGACGGGAATCTGCAGCACCCCCGGCAACTGGTACTCCACCGGGTCCTCGATGGTGATCAGCTTGTCCTGGCCGTGGTTGATCTCCGAGATGGCCGCGTAAAGGGTCGTGGTCTTGCCGCTGCCCGTGGGGCCGGTGACCAGCAGCATGCCGTAGGGCTCGGCGGACAGGCGCCGCAGCCACTGCTTCGCCGCGCCCTGGAAACCGAGACTGTCGAGGGACAGGCCCTTCACCTGGTCGGCGAGGCTCTGCTTGTCGAGGATCCGCAGCACCGCATCCTCGCCGAAGATGGACGGCATGATCGAGACCCGGAAGTCGATCTCCCGGCCCTGCATCGAGACCTTGAACCGCCCGTCCTGGGGTACGCGCCTCTCGGCGATGTCGAGTTCCGACATGACCTTGATGCGGGACACCACCTGCTCCGCCATCTCCGCACCGCTCGCCTGGCCCACGGCGCAGAGCACGCCGTCGATACGGTACTTGATGACGAGCCCAGAGACGCCCGTCTCCAGGTGGATATCGCTCGCCCCGCTCTTGAGGGCGTCGTAGAGGGTCGAGTGCACGAGACGGACGACGGGGCTGGTGTCGGCGCTGATGGTCCGCAGTGAGAGATCCTCGGCGCCCGTGTCGCCGTCGCCTTCGGTGCGCTGGTCCATCCCCACGGTTTCCATGGCACGCAGGTTCTCTCCCTGCCGGGCAAGCCAGGCAAGCAGGTCGTCGTGGCGGGCGATCGCGGGCGTGAGCGGCGCCACGATGCGCTCGTCAGCCCACAGGCGCAGGGATGGGTCCAGTGGGTCGTGGTGCACCAGGAGCAGCCGGCCCGAATCGTCCCGCACGAGGGCGCACTCGCGGCCGAGGGCCTCCGCGTAGGGCAGGAGTTCCCAGGCGGGTCGGGCCGCGTGCAGGGCCGCCATGTCCAGCGCCGGTCGCAGGAAGGTGGCGCCCGCCGCGGCCAGGAAGGCGTCCTCGGCGAGGCCGCTGGCCGCCTCGAGGCAGTCCAGCAGTTTCCGCCCGGACCCTGCGGAAGCTTCCCGCGCCCGGGCAATGTCGTCGGCAGAAAAGGGCGGCTGGGCCTCGAAGTCCCGGGGCTTCACTGGATGCTCCCGGCGAGTTCGAAGATGGGCAGGTACATGAGCACCACGATGCCGCCGATCACGATCCCGATGAACGCCATCAGCAGCGGCTCGAAGACCTTCGTGAACCACTCGATCCAGCGGGCGAGTTCCTCGTCGTGAAAGGCAGCGATGCGCTCCATCATCTCTCCCATGCGGCCGCTGCGCTCGCCGACGCGCAGCAGCCGGAGGGCGACCGGGGTGACCAGACCGGCGGTCTCCATGGCGGCCGAGAGGGTCTGGCCCTCGCGGATGAGGCGCGCCGCGCCCTCCATGCGGGCCCGCAGGTCCGGGTCGAGCAGGCCGGACACCATGGACAGTGCCGGCACGATGGGAATGCCGCCCGACAGCAGCATCCCGAGGGTCCGGTAGAACCTCGTCAGCTGATAGACCCGCACGCGTTCGCCTACCGCCGGGATCGCCCGCAGCGCCCGGAGAATGCGGGCTCGCGTGCCAGGCAGGAACAGCCACCAGACCAGCGCCGCAAGGCCGCCGAGGAAGGCGATGCCCACCTGGGGCCCGCGGTCGTCGATGAGATGACCCCAGTTCATGAGGAGGCGCGAGACGAAGGGGATGTCGTCGCCCATCTCCTCGTAGACGTGGCTGAAGCGGGGGACCAC
>JBAXBV010000024.1:0-54375 GCA_037141795.1 Betaproteobacteria bacterium | reverse complement strand
ACCCGGGATGATCCAAGGAGCACGCAGGCCCCGCGATGACAGGGGAGATTCACAAGATGGTGATGGACGTGGTGCCATTGCACCCGGTGTTTGCTGCGCAGGTGACAGGAGTCGACCTTAGGGAACTGCCTTCCCCTGAGTTGGTGGAGCGTATAGACGCCGCCATGAACGAGTTTGCGATTCTCGTCGTGAGGGATCAGCATATCAGCGACGATCAGCAACTTGCGTTCGCACGGTCCATGGGGCCCCTCGAACCGAGCGCGGCCGTGGTCGAAGTGCACCGCCAAAGGCTCAAACACAAGGAGATGGTGGATATCTCCAATCTGGATGTCGATGGATCCATCCTTAATGCGGATGACCGAAGGAGGATGTTCAACCTCGGCAATCGCTTATGGCATAGTGACAGCAGTTTCAAGGCCACGCCGGCGAAGCACTCCATGTTGCATGCGCGCGTCGTTCCTCCCCAGGGGGGCGATACGGAATTTGCCGACATGCGCGCCGCCTGGGATGCGTTACCCGCCGAGTTGCAGTCCGATATCGAGGCGTTGGTCTGCGATCACTCGCTCATTTATTCTCGTGCCCTGCTTGGTTTCGATGCTTTCACGCCACAGGAGTTACACGAGTTTGAACCGGTCCCCCAGCGCCTCGTCAGACGCCATTCAGGGTCCGGGCGACGTAGCCTGTACCTGTCTGCTCACATCGGCACCATCCATGGTTTACCCAGACCGGAGGCGATGTGCCTGATTCGCGACTTGACGGAACACGCGACGCGGCAGGAGTTCGTGTACCGGCATGAGTGGCGGCAGCATGATCTCGTGATCTGGGACAACCGGTGCACCATGCACAGGGCACGACCTTTTGACGACAGACGGTTCAAGCGGGACATGCGGCGAGTCACTCTGATGGACATCGCTCCGACTCTTGAGCAACCCGTGTGACTGCGTATGTCAGCGCAGAGTGAGGCATATCTCGGAGGCGGCCCTGATGGAACAGCCAGTGCAAGCGTTAGTTACCATTCCCGCGCGGGCAGGGCGGGCGGCCTTTGTCCCGAGGGGTCATTATGTCCGCGTGATCAATACACACGGCCAGCAGGTGGTGGATACATGGGCGTTCAACCGCGACGACCCTGGTGAATTCATGTCCATGGAACATACCCGAGCTCACACCCTGACCGTGTTCCCTTCCGTGGGACACTCGCTCTTGACTAACTACCGACGGCCGATTCTCACGTTCACTGAAGATACTTCTGGCGGCATGCACGACACCCTGATTGCGGCCTGCGATCGCTTCCGCTATGAACTTCTTGGTTGCACAGAACCGCATGCGAACTGTACCGACAATCTCTCCAGCAGCCTGGCGTCCCTGGGGTTGTCTTGCGATAGAACCCCTTCTCCGCTGAATCTCTTCATGAACATCCCTGTTGACGGCGCCGGGCGGCTAAGTTTCGAGGCCCCGGTATCCACGGCCGGGAGTTTTGTGACCCTTAGAGCCGAGATGGACATAGCGATAGTCTTCTCTGCGTGTCCTCAGGACCTATTGCCCATCAATGGGCGTGGCTGCATCCCCACGGAGGCGCATTTCGAGGTGTTCGCCTGATGACGCTCCAGTCTCGTACCGCAACCCTGGACCGCTCCGATCTTTCCTCGAAATCAGAGGGGTTCGACCGGATCCCCATCATCGATATCGGCGATCTCTGGTCTGAGCAGCCGGCCCATCGCGAGGCGGTCGCCGAAGCCATCGGGCACGCATGCAGGAAGGTGGGTTTTTTCTATGTGACCAATCACGGGGTGCCCCAACCTCTGATCGACGCTGTGTATCGGGTGGCGGATGAATTCTTTCAGCGGCCTATGGATGCCAAGCAACGCTACAGCATCGAGCGGCTTGGTCGCCATCGCGGTTATGTGGCGATCGGGCAACTTGCTGCCGACGCGCACGATTCCGGCGCCTTCGACTTCCACGAAGGCTACGAGATCTCCCTCGAGTTGCCAGCGGATGACCCGGACTATCTGGCAGGGAACATCATGTACGGCCCGAATGTGTGGCCGGAGAATCCACCGGACTTCCAGGCAGTCGTCTATCGCTACTACGAGGCCATCCTTGCGCTTGGTCACGATCTCTTCCGAGCATTCGCTCTGGTACTGGGGTTGCCGGAGATCTATTTCGAGGCGTTCATCGACAAGCCCATGGCACAGCTGAGGGTTTTGCACTATCCGCCTCAACCCGAACCGGTCGATCCGCGGCACATCGGGGTGGGAGCCCATACCGACTACGAGTGCTTCACCATTCTCGCCAGCAGCGCGCCTGGACTGCAGGTTCAAAACCTGGCGGGCCAATGGGTCGATGCGCCCCCCGTTCCCGGAGCGTTCATCATCAATATCGGGGATATCATGGCCCGTTGGACCAACGACGTATTCCTCTCGACGGTGCACCGGGTCATCAACCGGTCGGGTGCGCGGCGCTTCTCCCTGCCATTCTTCTTCGGTGCAAACCACAATGCCGAAGTGCGTTGTCTGGATTCGTGCCGTTCGGATGATCGGCCGGCCCGATATTCACCAGTCACTGCCGGCGAATGGACGGTATCCAACATCTCCGCGGCATACACCTATCGGAAGAATTCCCGAGTGATCTAAGTGGCACGCGACCCCTTTTTCTTCCTGGCGAATTGTTCCAACAGGGCTGGGTGGATCATCTTCGGCCCTGGTCATTCTTCCGCGGCAGCAGTCACTGCCTATGCCAGGAGCGAGATGCACGCTATCCGCTGCGGCGCATGAAGGTCAGGCGTTCGCCAGTGCGTCTTCCGTACAGAGGGGGTCGTCGCTCATGAGCAAGTATTCGAACGGTTTATCGCAGGATCCGGCAAGCAGCGCGGCGGGGCGTGAGGCGGCGCGCGAGGCGGAACGGGGCCTGTCCGGCGCAGTACCCGATGCAGTCTTTGTTTTTTGTACTGACGACCATGATGCGCCGGCTGTCCTGGCAGCGGTTAGGGAGGTTTTCGGCCTGGTTGTCGTGGCTGGGTGCAGTGCGCCTGGGGTCTTCTCGCAGGGCAGGATCGTTCTCAGTGGCGTCTCCGTGACCGCATGCTCGGATTCGGGACTATCCGTCCAGCCTGCCATGGTCGCGGGTCTGGCCAACGGGGGAAGCGTCGATGGAGGCGCCAAGGCAACCGAGCGCGCGCTCGCCCTGCTGGAAGAAGAGGGCAGCGATGCGGGTGGCGACACGGCCGTCATGGTCCTTCTGTCGGACGGGATTGCCGGGAACAGTGTCGAGGTGGTCAGAGGTGCGGTGGATGTTCTCGGGCGGGAAATACGCCTGGTCGGCGGCGGTGCTGGCGACAATCTGAAGTTTGAAATGGCACACCAGTTCTGCAACGATGCCGCGAGCAGTGAAAGTGCCCTAGCCATCGGTATTGCCGCACGAGATCCGATCGGGGTGGCTCTAAGGCACGGTTGTGCTCCAGCGAGCGCACCTATGCAGGTGACCGGCGTTGCCGGGCGCGCCGTCACCGCGCTTGACTTCGGAAGCGCCTTCGAGCGGTATCGCGAGGCGGCGCGCGGGCTTGGCATCGAGGATCTCGACCGCGACAACTTCACGCAGTTCGCGATGCTTCATCCCCTCGGGCTTGTCCAGGCACAGGGAGATCACGTGCTTCGTTCGCCACTACAGTCGGGCGAGGATGGAGCGATCCACTGCTGTTCCGACATTCCCGTGAATGCCCTCGTTCGACTCATGGAGGGAGATCAGGCCTCGCTGCTCTCCGCCGCCAGGGACGCAGCAAGAGCTGCAACTGCTCAACTTGGCGGAAGAACACCCGCTGCGGCGCTCGTGTTCGCATGCATCTCCCGGGGATTCGTGCTGGGCGACGACGAACAGGGGCTGAGCCTGGAACTACGTGCGGTCCGTGAGGCTCTCGGGGACGACGTGCCGATTTTCGGCTGCGTCACGTTCGGAGGCTTCGGTTCGCTCAGTGCCGGCCTACCCCAGTATCACTCCAAATCCATCAATCTCGCCGTCTTTGCGGAACCAAGTGTCGCACCCGCTGCATGATCATCCCATGAGCCTGAGGCGGCTCAGCGTGCTGTATGAGCTGAGCATGATCCTGTCTGGCAGCCTCGATCTCGATCGTGAACTGACGCCCTTCCTGGAAGGGCTTTGCAGGACGCTCGGCCTGGAGGTGGCATGCATCGCCGTCGTACCGAAGGAGTCCATCACCGCACCGCTTGCACCGCGCGTGACCCTCGGGGTCTCGCGCAGGGAGCGCGGGCACCTCAGGATAGCCCCCGACTTTGTCCATCGCCTCGAAGAGGCGGGTGGACAGTTGCCGGAGTTCGCATTTCCGAATATGGCGGGAGCAGGTTTTTCCATCCTTCTGGCGGTCGAATCCGAGCGAACAGGCATTCTGTCGGTGTTGTGCGCCCAGCTCCTGAGCGGTGAAGACCGGCTTATCCTCAACACTCTCGGTGGCCGGCTGGCCGTAGCGTTGCACTACGAGCGGGCCCGTCACGAACAGGACACCCTCAACCGGGAGATTCGCGAGGCCACCGAGCGGGCGCGGGCGCTCGCGGAGCACGCCAACCGGTCCAAGACCGAGTTTCTGGCCATCGTCAGCCATGAGATACGTACACCGCTCAACGGGATTGTTGGCATGGTGGACGTGCTTCTGGGCAGCGCGCTCACGGACCAGCAGCGGGAAAGTATCGAAGCAATTCAGCACTCTGCGGATACCCTTTCGGATATCGTCAACAAGGTCCTTGATTTCACTCGCATCGAAGCTGGTCGACTCGAACTCGAGCATGTTTCGTTCGACCTGCCCACATTGCTGAACGAGGCGATATCCATCGTCCGCGTACCTGCGGATCTGAAGGGGCTTCGATTGTCGGCCATGGTCGCAAGCAGGCTTCCCCCGACCTGGGTGGGTGATCCGTTTCGCCTGCGTCAGATCCTCGTGAATCTCCTCGGGAACGCCGTCAAGTTCACGGAGCAGGGCAGCGTGACAGTTCGGGTCGACCTCGAGGAAAACAGTCGCGATGATCCCGCCCTGCGCTTTGAGGTGGAGGACACCGGTCCCGGGATCGCTCCCGAAGTGGCCGAGCACCTTTTCGAGCCCTTCACGCAGGCCGACCGTTCCATGAGCCGTCGCTACGGTGGAACCGGTTTGGGACTTTCCATCGCGCGACGGCTCGTTGACCTGATGGGCGGACACATCGGCGTGAGCGCCGCTTCAGGCACGGGTGCGCAGTTCTGGTTCGTCGTCCGCCTCGGTGCCCCCGAGAGTGCTCTTGCACCCGAGATGCCGGAGAGCATCCCAAGAGCCGATCTGCCATTCCGGGACGTACTCGTGGCCGAGGACAATCTGGTGAATCAGCAGGTCACTCGCATCCTGCTGGAGCGCGCTGGGTGCAGGGTCGTTGTCGCCAACGATGGACGGGAGGCCCTGCTCGCCTTCGAAGCGGGCAAATTCGATGTGGTTCTCATGGATTGCCAGATGCCTGGTGTCGATGGCTTCGAGGCGACGCGGCAGATCAGGCGCCGCGAACGTCAGCAGGGGAACCCCACCCATACTCCCATCATCGCGGTCACTGCCAATGCACTGGACGGAGATCGAGACCGTTGTCTTCGGGAGGGTATGGATGACTTCGTCGCCAAGCCGTTCCGCATCGAGCGCCTCCTGGATACCATGCGCAAAGTCTGCGCTGGGCCTGGAGTCGTGACGAAAGTCGGCTCTGTTGAGCTTGGTGGCTTGGGGGCCTGAACACTGCATCGACGTCCGCGCATCCTTCCGAAGAGGCGCAGTGCGCGGCCGATCCCAGCCTGGGTGGTCAAGTCCAATACCCCGATTTCGCATCGGGCAGAAGCCCGATTTACCAGACAGCTGGCATCCTGCGGGCAGGTTTCGACATGCGGAGACTGCCCTTGGCCACCGACAACGGGTACCATCGCCGGTTTTACCCGGCGCGGCCGGACCACAAGTGTGTGCTGCTGCCAGTTTCTTTCAACCCACGAGAGGTCACCACCATGAGAATCACCACCCACACCCTGAACAAGCTTCGCGCCGACGGCGAGATGATCGCCATGTTGTCTTCCTACGACTCGAGCTTCGCGGCCGTCTCCGACGCAGCAGGTGTCGAAATCCTTCTTGTGGGCGATTCGCTGGGTATGGTTGTCCAGGGCAACGATTCCACGCTCGCCGTAACCATGGACGACATGGCGTACCACACCCGGTGTGTCGTCCGGGGCAGCCAGCGGTCCCTTGTCGTCGGTGATCTGCCCTTCGGCAGCTATCAGGAAAGCCGCGAGCAGGCGTTCGCAAACGCCGCCCGGCTCATGGCGGCCGGAGCCGGGATGGTGAAGCTCGAGGGCGGTGCGGTCATGGCCGATACGGTCGAGTTTCTGGTGTCCCGCGGCATCCCGGTGATGGGGCACCTTGGCCTCACTCCCCAGTCCGTGCACACTCTCGGCGGCTACCGCGTGCAGGGCAAGACGGACGAGGCGGCCCTGCGCCTGCGCGACGATGCGAAGCGTCTGGAACAGGCGGGTGCTGCTGCTCTTGTGCTTGAGTGTGTACCTTCCAGCCTCGGGACGCAGGTCACGCAGGAACTTTCCATTCCCACGATCGGTATCGGCGGCGGCCCTGGCTGTTCCGGCCAGATTCTCATCCTGCACGACATGCTGGATGTATACCCCGGCAAGAAAGCGAAGTTCGTGAAAAACTACATGAAGGGGGCGGCCTCCATACAGGAGGCTATCGCAACCTATGTACGCGAAGTCAAGAGCGGAGCTTTCCCCACGCCGGAATACTGCTTTTCCTGAGCGGGCTTCCAGCTGCAGCCGGGTTTCCCCGTTCCCGGTTGCAGCGGGTATCACCTCGAGTCCGCTTCAGCCGGGGCCGAATCAGCTTCCGTGTCGCCTCGGGATCTTTGAGCCACAGCCGCGGCGGCAAGGAAGTTGTAAGGAGGAGTGGTACGACTGCTCCGGATTGCCCCGCCGCGCTCCCACGCAAACGACGAGTCGGCGACGCCACTGCCCTCGCACGCCATGCTCGAGTTTCCGAAGGTCGAAGTGCAGCTCCGGCTCAGCCGCGCACCAGGTTTTCCTGATGGATGGTGACTTCTGACGACACGCAGATGCAGACAAGGATGACCGCGATCAAGGGCAGGCAACAGCCGACGGACTTGTAACCTGTATTGGCTGTCTTGAATCGTCTTGAACCTCTCGGAATCCGGTGAGAACCAGAGCGGCAGTCACAATCCGGGCGCACCCCTCGAGGCACTGCCGGAGCCGGTTGTCATCCCTGTTCGATTCCGCCGCCTAGCTCATTTTCGACGGTCCGGTATCCTCGAGCCAGTAGCCGTCCGCCAACGTGCCGATAGGTCCAAAGACAGGCTGCATTTGGCTGAGGTCTCCAAAGCACTCGTCCCCAGGGCATGCCTAGAGGGCAGCCAGTGGTGATCGCGATGCGCACGGCGCCACTGCGGCAGATATCGCTGAGGGTGAAATGCTCGGCTGGTTTCGAGGCCGTTGCAATGCGCGATCGCTGGATGGTGGCCCTTTGCCTGAGCCTGAGATGGCTATGACCTTCGAGCACAAGGCAGTAGGCGTTATGCCGCAGTCGAGCGAGGGTGGCGGCGGCGAGTCGCGTGTCGGTGGGGAATGCCTAGTTTCATTTGGGAAGGCCGAGGTTGCTGGTCAGCACGTTGGCTGCTCGCGCGTGGTGCTCGGGGCTCAGGCCGTGCAGTTTCCTATACGGTGCTACAGAGGATTTGAACCGAAGTTTGATGCGCGGGTAGTAATGTGGGAAGCGAACTCAATGTTTCTTAGGTACTTTTTTCTGTACCTGTATGGCGGAGAGGGCGGGATTCGAACCCGCGTTAGGCTATTAACCTAAACACGCTTTCCAGGCGTGCGACTTAAACCGCTCATCCACCTCTCCGCTGGGCCTGCGCTGCGACTCGAGAATTGCGGTGCTGCTGAAGGCGCGGGAGAATAGCCCAGACTCGGGGCGAAGGGAAGGGCAGATTTCCCGTTCGGCCTCACTGACTGGGAGCGCGACGGGATGAAGCTGGGTTGGGGAGAACTGCAACTGGCCTTCGAACTCGGTGTACCGCTTGGCTTCTGCGTCTATCAGCTCTGGTCCGTGCGTCGCGACCAGCGTCGTTCGCAGGAGGCCGCCGCCG
Source organism: Betaproteobacteria bacterium (assembly GCA_037141795.1). Taxonomy (GTDB): domain Bacteria; phylum Pseudomonadota; class Gammaproteobacteria; order Burkholderiales. The sequence continues at coordinate 46,204 of JBAXBV010000024.1, read as the reverse complement.
CGAAAAAGGCCTTGGTGTCTCCAGCCGGCGGCGATCCGGAGACCGCCGCCGTCCGGGCTACTACTTCACCGCCTGACTGAGTTGCTGCAGGATCGCCGGGTTCTCGAGGGTGGACACATCCTGGGTGATTTCCTCCCCCCTGGCGAGCGACCGGAGCAGCCGACGCATGATCTTGCCCGATCGGGTTTTCGGGAGGTTGTCACCGAAGCGGATCTCGTCCGGCTTGGCAATCGGGCCGATCTCCTGTCCCACCCAGTTGCGCAGGGTCGTGGCAATCTCGTGAGCCGCCGCGCCTTCGGGGCGCACGCCTTTCAGCACCACGAAGGCGACGACCGCTTCCCCCTTGATGTCGTGGGGGCGCCCCACAACCGCAGCCTCGGCCACGAGCGGATTCGCCACGAGCGCCGACTCGATTTCCATCGTGCCGAGGCGATGGCCTGAAACATTCAGCACGTCGTCGATGCGCCCCATGATCCAGAAGTACCCATCGATGTCGCGGTTGGCGCCATCGCCGGCCAGGTAGTACTTGCCCTTGAAATCATCGGGGTAGTAGCTTTTCCGGAACCGATCGGGATCGCCCCAGATGGTGCGGATCATGGACGGCCATGGGCGCTTGATCACCAGAATGCCACCACGACCCCGTTCCACGTCCTGGCCGGTCTCATCCACGATCGCTGCCATGATGCCGGGGAAGGGCAGGGTGCACGAGCCGGGCTTGAGCGGCGTGACGCCAGGGAGCGGGGTGATCATGTGGCCACCCGTCTCGGTTTGCCACCAGGTGTCCACGATCGGGCAGCGGCTTCCGCCCACCTGGGTGTGGTACCACATCCAGGCTTCGGGGTTGATCGGTTCGCCCACGGATCCCAGCAGCCGCAGGCTCGACAGGTCGTAGCGTGCAGGATGGGTCTGGGGGTGGGTGTCCGACGCCTTGATGAGGGAGCGGATCGCCGTGGGCGCCGTGTAGAAGATGCTGACCTTGTGCTGTTCGATCATCTTCCAGAAGCGGCCTGCGTCGGGGAATGTGGGCACGCCCTCGAAGACGATTTCGGTGGCCCCGCAGGCGAGGGGCCCGTAGGTGATGTAGGTGTGGCCAGTGACCCAACCCACGTCGGCAGTGCACCAGAAGATATCTTCCGGCTTGAGGTCGAAGGTCCACTTCATGGTGAGCATGGCCTGAAGCAGATAGCCCGCGCTCGAGTGCTGCACGCCCTTCGGTTTGCCGGTGGAGCCTGAGGTATAGAGGATGAAGAGCGGGTGCTCGGCGTCCACCCATTCCGGTTCGCACACATCCGGCTGGTTGGCCGTGATGTCATGCCACCAGACGTCCCGTGGCGCGTGGAAGTGGATGTCGCTGCCAGTGCGCCGATAGACCACCACGTGCTTCACGATATCGCAACCGCCCATGGCGAAGGCTTCGTCCACGGCTGGCTTCAGGGGGATTTCCTTGCCGCCGCGGTACTGGCCATCGGCGGTGATCACTGCTACCGCGCCTGCATCGACGATCCGCTCCTGGAGACTCTTGGCCGAGAACCCCCCGAATACGACCGAATGGGTTGCGCCGATGCGGGCGCAGGCCTGCATCGCGATCACGGCCTCGATGGACATGGGCATGTAGATGAGCACCCGGTCGGACCGCCCGATGCCCAGGCGCTTCAGGCCGTTGGAGAATTCGCATACGCGGTGGTACAGCTGCTGATAGGTGACGCGCGTGGTCGAACCGTCATCCGCCTCGAAGATGAGGGCCACCTTGTGGGGGTGGGTACCGAGATGGCGGTCGAGGCAGTTGTAGGACACGTTCATCCGTCCGCCCGTGAACCACTTGAAGAAGGGGGCTCCGGATTCGTCGAGTACCTGCGAGAAGGGCGTCTGCCACAGGAGGTGCTCGCGCGCGAGACGCCCCCAGAATCCCTGGTAGTCGGCCTCGGCCTCGGCGCAGAGCCGGTTGTATGCCTCCATGCCACTGATGGTGGCCTGGGCCGCGAAGGCCTCGGGGGGCGCGAACACCCGGTTTTCCTGCAGGACGGATTCGATCGTGGACATGCGTGTCTCCGCTTCGGTAAATGGGCGACTGCGGCGGATCGCCCGCCGGGAGGCGGGATTATAGGGGTTGACTCCCCACCTTTTGCACCCGTCGACCGTCCTGCTGTGAGGGCCCTGGAACGTGCCTCTGAGGGGGGTGTCGCGTATACTTTTGCGCTTTTCGCAGCCCGCCAAAAAGTCCGCCCATGGCCATCATCCGTCAGGTCGATCTGATCGACAGCATCGCAGACGCGCTCCAGTTCATCTCCTATTACCATCCGGCGGATTACATCCGCAACCTGGCCCGGGCCTACGAACTCGAGCAGTCCGTTGCCGCACGGGATGCGATGGCCCAGATCCTGATCAACTCCCGCATGTGTGCGGAGGGTCACCGTCCGATCTGTCAGGATACCGGCATCGTGAATGTCTTTCTCAAGGTGGGCATGAACGTGCGCTGGGATGCCACCCTGAGTCTCGAGGACATGGTCAACGAGGGCGTGCGCCGGGCCTACCTGGATGCCGGCAACAAGTTGCGCGCCTCCGTGCTCGCAGACCCTGCCGGTGCCCGTCGCAACACACGCGACAACACGCCGGCCGTCATCCATGTCTCCCTCGTGCCCGGAGACACCGTTGAGGTAGAGGTGGCCGCCAAGGGCGGCGGGTCCGAGAACAAATCCAAGTTCGTGATGCTCAATCCGTCCGATTCCATCGTCGACTGGGTGCTGAAGACCGTGCCCACCATGGGCGCTGGGTGGTGCCCGCCCGGCATTCTCGGCATCGGCATCGGCGGCACGGCGGAAAAGGCCATGCTCATGGCGAAGGAATCCCTGATGGAGCCCATCGACATGCAGGAACTCATCGCCCGGGGTCCGGCCAGCCGCATCGAGGAACTGCGCATCGAGCTCTACGAAAAAGTCAATGCTCTGGGTATCGGCGCACAGGGCCTGGGCGGTCTCACGACGGTGCTGGACGTCAAGATTCGCGATTACCCGACCCATGCGGCGAGCCTGCCGGTGGCCATCATTCCCAACTGCGCGGCGACTCGCCATGCGCACTTCGTGCTGGACGGCTCGGGTCCGGCCAGCCTCGCGGTTCCCTCGCTGGCCGACTGGCCGGAGCTCACCTACGACACCTCCCGGGGCCGGCGGGTGAACCTCGATACCGTCACACGCGACGAGGTGGCAAGCTGGAAGCCGGGGGATGTCCTGCTGCTCAACGGGCGCCTGCTGACCGGGCGCGACGCCGCGCACAAGCGCATGGTCGATCTCCTGGCGAAGGGCGAGGCGCTGCCTGTCGATTTCACCAACCGCTTCATCTACTACGTCGGGCCCGTCGACCCCGTGCGCGACGAAGTCGTGGGGCCTGCTGGGCCCACCACAGCCACGCGCATGGACAAGTTCACCCGTACGATGCTCGAGAAGACAGGGCTGCTGGGCATGGTAGGCAAGGCGGAGCGCGGCCCGGCTGCCATCGAGGCTATTCGCGACCACCGGGCCGTGTATCTCATGGCCGTCGGAGGAGCGGCCTATCTCGTGTCCAAGGCGATCAAGGGCGCGCGGACCCTCGCCTTTGCCGACCTGGGCATGGAGGCCATCTATGAGTTCGATGTGGTCGATATGCCGGTCACGGTCGCTGTCGATTCACAGGGCACCTCGGTGCATCAGACCGGGCCGAAGGAATGGCAGGCGAGGATCGGAAAGATTCCGGTCGTCACGGCCTGACGGTGGGCGCGGGTGCGGCGGCAGGGTCTTGCCTGCGGAAAATGGTTGCGCCGCAACGCAGTCTGTGGCCTGATTGGTGGTGGCGGGCCTCCCCGCATTGCACGGTAGCAAACCTGGTCAGGTCCGGAAGGAAGCAGCCATAGTTACTCTATGCAAGTGCCGGGGGTTAGGCTCGCCACCCATTTCGCCGCAAGCGCATGCCATGAGTCTCCCGCTTCGGTACCGGGCGCCCGTTTTCGCAGGACAGGCGGGGGCCACCGTCCTCGCAGCAGCTATCAGCCGATGACTCTCGCCCTCGCCCGCAAGTACCGGCCCCGGAATTTCGCCGAGGTCGTCGGCCAGGAACACGTGATCCGGGCCCTCTCCCACGCGCTGGAGCAGAACCGCCTTCACCACGCCTACCTGCTCACCGGTACCCGTGGCGTTGGCAAGACCACCATCGCGCGCATCATCGCGAAGGCGCTCAACTGCGAAACCGGCATGACGGCGACCCCCTGTGGCGAGTGCAGCACCTGCCGGTCCATCGATGCCGGGCGTTTCGTCGATCTCCTGGAGCTTGATGCCGCGTCGAACACCCAGGTCGACAACATGCGCGAGTTGCTCGAGACCGCGCTCTATGCGCCGACGACCGGTCGGTTCAAGGTCTACATCATCGACGAAGTGCACATGCTGTCCCGCTCGGCCTTCAACGCCATGCTGAAGACGCTCGAGGAGCCGCCGGCCCACATCAAGTTCGTGCTGGCCACCACCGACCCGCAGAAGATTCCGGTCACGGTCCTGTCCCGGTGCCTGCAGTTCGGGCTGAAGCAGCTCACACCCCAGCAGATCCGCGGGCAGCTGGAGAAGGTGCTTGCTCTGGAGAACATCGACGCGGAGGCCGGAGCCCTTGCCCTGATTGCTCGGGCGGCGCAGGGGAGTATGCGCGACAGCCTGAGCGTGCTGGATCAGGCGATCGTGCATGGCGCGGGGCGTCTCGAAGAGGCTGCGGTCCGCGAAATGCTCGGCGTCGTGGATTCGAGCTATCTGTTCACGCTTCTCGAGACCGTGGCCTCCCGGGACGGGGCGGGCCTGCTCGCCCAGGCCGACGCCATCGAGGCGCGCGGTCTATCGTTTGAAACGGCCCTCCAGGACCTTGGCAGCCTGTTGCACCGGGTAGCCCTGGCGCAGATCCTGCCCGACGCAATTCCTGCGGATGAGCCGGAAAGGGATCGCCTTCTGGGGATCGCGGGGCGACTAACCCCTGAAGAAGTGCAGCTTCACTATCAGATCGTACTGCGGGGGCGGGCCGACCTTCCGCTGGCGCCGGATGAATTCGCCGGTTTCGGGATGACATTGCTGCGCATGCTTGCTTTCGTGCCCGAGAGTGATGACGCACCGCGGATGCATGCCTCCCCCGCGACCCCTGTGAAGGAGATCCCGCGTCCTGCCGCAACGCCTTCTCGGGCCGCGGCGGCATCTCCTGCCGGCTCGGCAGCCCGCCGGGAAGCTGTGGCGCCGACGGCCCTCCCGCCGCGCAGCCTTTCTGCAGCCACTCCGGCTTCCGGGCGCTCCGCGCCGCAGGGCGAAGACGTTGGCCAGGCCACCGAACCCGCGGCAGATGCCTACGCGGTTCTCGATCGGGATGCCTGGCCTGATACCGTGAACCGGCTCAAGCTGGGCGGGATGGGGCGCATGCTCGCGCAGCATTGCGAGGTGCTCTCGCGCTCAGGCAGCAATCTCCAGCTCGGGGTGCCTGCCGAACACAGGCACCTGCTCGAGCCTGCCTACCGCGACAAGCTCATCCCCGTCCTGACTGAACAGTTTCCTGGGCTTCGAGTGGAGTTCGTGCTCGGTGGCGACGGAGCCGGCACGCTCGCCTCACGGGTCGCGCGCGTGGAGGAGGCGCGCCAGCGCGACGCCGTCGAGGCGATCGACGGTGATCCCTTCGTGCGCGAACTCGTGGAGAATTTCGATGCGCGCGTCGTCGACGGCTCCGTGCGCCCGATCGACTGACCACCAATCCAACCTTCTCGGGAGAGATCGCATGATCAACAAGGGACAACTCGCCGGCCTCATGAAGCAGGCGCAGCAGATGCAGGAAAACATGAAGCGGGCGCAAGAGCAACTGGCCACCGTGGAGGTGGAGGGTCAGTCTGGCGCCGGCCTGGTCAAGGTGACCATGACCTGTCGCCACGACGTGAAGAGGGTCTTCATCGACCCCAGCCTGATGGGCGATGACAAGGATATGCTGGAGGACCTGATTGCGGCTGCCATGAACGATGCGGCGCGCCGTGTCGAGGCGACAACGCAGGAAAAGATGGGTGCGGTAACGGGTGGCATGGGGCTTCCCCCCGGCATGAAGTTCCCGTTCTGAGCCCAGCGACACCGGCCCTCGGGCCGGACGCGCGCCGTCTTCATCGATCACGGCGATTGCCACTCCATCCTGGCGGTACATGAAAACCCCTTCCAGTCTTCACCATCTGATCGAAGCCCTTCGGGTCATACCCGGAGTCGGGCCCAAGTCAGCCCAGCGGATTGCCTATCAACTGCTCGAGCACGACCGGGATGGGGCTCTGCGCCTCGCGGCCGCCCTGCGCGAGGCGGTGGAGCAGGTGCGGCATTGCGAACAGTGCAACACGTTCACCGAACAGGCGCTGTGCGAGCTCTGCGGCTCGACGCGACGCAATGCGGGGCTGCTCTGCGTGGTGGAGACGCCTGCCGATCAGCTGCGAATGGAGCAGACCCAGACCTACGATGGCCTTTATTACGTGCTCCTGGGCCGCCTGTCTCCGCTGGATGGGGTCGGGCCCCGGGAACTCCATCTGGATCGCCTGATGCGCCGCGCGACCGACGGCGTGGTCGCCGAGGTCATCCTGGCCACCAATTTCACCGCGGAGGGAGAGGCCACAGCCCACTACGTTGGCGAAACCCTTCGCGCCCGGGGGCTGCGCGTCAGCCGGATTGCCCGGGGCCTTCCCGTCGGAGGCGAACTCGAGTTCGTGGACAGCGGTACGCTCGCCCAGGCGTTTCTCGAACGCAGACAGGTGCTCTGACCATGGCCCAGAGACGCACCCCCCGCGGCGCTGAGACACCACGCAACTCGTCGGGGACTGGGGCACCCCGAGGCCCCCGCCCCCAGGATGGTGGACCGCCGCCGCGCCGGCGGCGCACGGCAGAAGGTGGCCGCGCCGATGCTCCCTCAGGAACGCGGGAGGGGACGCACCGCCCCGGCGGACCGAGACGCAAGCCCGATGCCCCGCGGGAGGACGCACCCCGACGGGAGGTTCCAGTCGTTCCCGTGGCTCGCCGGGCACCCTCGGTAGGGCGTCCTGCTCCGGTCCCTGCCGCGACGGCGGATGCCCAGTCGCAGAAACTGCAGAAGGTGCTGGCCCAGGCAGGGCTCGGCTCGCGGCGGGAGATGGAGGAACTGATCGCGGCAGGAAAGGTGCTGGTCAATGGTGCCGTGGCCACCCTGGGCATGCGGGTGAACCCCGAGGATCTCGTCAAGGTCGGCCGTCGGCAGCTCCGGTTCAAGCTCTCCCCGCGCCTGCCCCGGGTGATCATCTACCACAAGCCAGAGGGCGAGATCGTTTCCCGCAGCGATCCCGAAAACCGGCCCAGCGTGTTCGAGCGGCTGCCGGTGATCCGCAGCGGCAAGTGGCTGGCCATCGGAAGACTCGATTTCAACACCTGCGGTCTGCTCATCTTCACCACGTCGGGGGAACTCGCCAACCGCATGACACATCCTCGGTTCGAGGTGGAGCGCGAGTACGCGGTGCGGATCATGGGCGAGATCACGCGGGAGCAGGGTCGTGCGCTCACCACAGGCGTCGAACTCGACGACGGGGTCGCGAAGTTCGAGCTTCTCGAGGACCAGGGCGGTCAGGGCCGCAACCGCTGGTACCGCGTGGTGGTCAGGGAAGGCCGTAACCGGCTCGTGCGCCGTCTGTTCGAGCACTTCGGTTTCACGGTGAGCCGCCTGATGCGGGTGCGCTTCGGCATCGTCAACCTGCCGCCTCGCCTGAAGCGTGGCCAGCACCTGGAACTGACCGAGGCCCAGACCCGCAGCGTGCTCGACTGGCTCGGTTCCGCCGGGAAACTGGCCGGGCTTCCCGGCGACGCCGTCGAGCCCGATCCGCCAGAGCCTGAAGCGCCGGAACCGGCCCGGCGTCCGTCGCCGCGCAGGCGCTGAGGCCGGGGCTCAGGGCAGTTGCTCGCGGGTCAGGACGAAGACGAATTCGTCCCCCGCATGGGTTTCCAGCCAGGTGAAGGGGACCTTCGGGTAGGCGGCCTCCAGCTGAGTGCGGTTGTGTCCGATCTCCACAACCAGAATCCCGTCCGGGGACAGGTGCTGCGCGGCCCCGGCCAGCAAACGGTGGACGAGATCGAGACCGTCTTCCCCGCCGGCAAGCGCCATGGCAGGTTCGTGCCGGTATTCTGCGGGCAGGGTCGCCATGGATTCGCCATTCACGTACGGCGGGTTGCACACGATCACGTCATAGATGGAATCCGCCAGGCCCTCGAGGAGATCCGACTGGCGCAGCGCGACCCGGTCCGCGAGGCCGTAGTCGTCCACGTTCCGGCGCGCCACCGTCAGTGCGTCCGGGGATAGGTCCACGGCATCGATCCGGGCATCGGGAAAGGCATGGGCCATCATGACGGCAAGGCAGCCTGATCCGGTGCACAGGTCAAGCCCGGTTCTGACGCCCTCGGGGTCGGACACCCAGGGTTCTAGCCGTTCGAGCAGCAGGTCGGCGATGAACGAGCGAGGGATCAGCACGCGTTCGTCCACGTAGAACGCGAACTGCCCGAGCCAGGCTTCGTGCGTCAGGTAGGGTGCCGGGAGGCGTTCCGCTGCCCGGCGTTCCAGCAGTTCGAGGGCTGTGCGCCGCTCCGTGCGAAGCACCCGTGCAGCGGAAAAATCGTCGATGCTGCCCGGTGGCAGTCCGAGTGCCCACTGGACGAGGTACGCGGCCTCTGCACGGGCATCGACGAAGCCGTGCCCGAAGAAGACACCCGCACCACGGAGGCGGCTCACACCGAAGCGGACGAGGTCCTGCACCGTGCGCAGTTCGTCCACCGCGGCTTCAAGAGCATGCGCCGCCATGTCCGGATCAGGCGGCATCGGGGAGGGCCTCGGCCATGAGAAGGTGGCGCAGGATTCCTTCGTAGATGCGGGACAGCGGCTCGAGATCGTCGATGAGCACGTGCTCGTTCAGCTTGTGGATGGACGCGTTGACAGGCCCGAATTCGATGACCTCGGGGCACCAGGTGGCGATGAATCGACCGTCCGAGGTCCCGCCAGTGGTGGACAGCTGACACGCGATGCCGGTCTCCGCCGCGATGGCGGCTTCGGCGGCAGCCACCAGCCTGCCCCGGGGCGTGAGGAAGGGCATGCCGGAGAGCGACCAGTCGAGCCGGTAGTCCAGACGATGGCGGTCGAGCACCGCGCAGACACCGGCCTTGAGTTCGTCCACCGTGCTCTCGGGCGAGAACCGGAAGTTGAACAGCACCCGGAGTTCGGAGGGAATCACATTGTTTGCCCCGGTGCCCGCCTGCACGTTGGACATCTGGAAGCTGGTGGGGGGGAAGTATTCATTACCCTCGTCCCAGACGAGGCTCGCCAGTTCCGCGAGAGCTGGCAATGCCTGATGGATGGGATTGCGGGCGAGGTGAGGATAGGCGATGTGGCCCTGCACGCCGCGCACGCACAGATCGCCCGAAAGGGATCCGCGCCGTCCGTTCTTGATGGTGTCGCCGAGGCAGTCGGTCGAGGTCGGTTCCCCGACGATGCAGTAGTGCAGCGATTCCCCGCGCTCCCGCAACCACTCGACCACACGGACCGTGCCGTCCGTGGCCACGCCTTCCTCGTCGGAGGTGATGAGCAGGGCGATGGAGCCCGGATGATCGGGGTGGGCCGTCACGAAACGCTCGATTGCCGTGACGAACGCCGCGAGCGATGATTTCATGTCGGCGGCACCGCGCCCGAACAGCATGCCGTCGCGATCCGTGGGGTCGAACGGGTCGGAGTGCCAGCGGTCGAGCGGGCCGGTGGGGACGACGTCGGTGTGCCCCGCGAAGCAGACCACTGGCCCAGCGGCGCCACGCCGGGCCCAGAAGTTGTCCACCTTGCCATGGCGTAGCGGCGTGATCCCGAAGCCGACGCGCCGCAACCGTTCCGCCAACAGGGCCTGGCAGCCACCGTCCTCGGGCGTCACGGAGTGGCAACGGATCAGTTCGCGGGTGAGTTCGAGGGTGTCGTTGGTCATGAGTCAGTCGAGATCGATGCGGTCCAGGTCGATGGTCGGGCCGACCCCGGAAAGGTCAGGGGCCCTCGCGGGTCGGGGGGCGGGGTTACCTCCTGCTCCGGCGGCCGGCATGCCGAAGACGCCGGTGCCAGTCGAGGCGGCGGGCGTATTGACCATCGCATTGTCGATCAGCCAGGCGAGGTTCGAGGCCGAGTCGGAATTGCGCAGGGCCTCCTCCTTGGAGATGAGGCCGTTGGAATAGAGCTTCAGCAGCGCCTGTTCGAAGGTCTCCGACCCCGGGGAGATCGTCTTCTCCATGGCTTCCTTGATCTGGTCGATGTCCCCCTTCTTGATGAGCTCGGCGATGTGCCGCGTGTTCTGCATCACCTCGACCGCGGCCACGAGTTTTCCGTCCAGGCCCTTCACCAGGCGCTGCGAGATGATGGCCCGGAGCGTCGTGGAGAGGTCGTTCAGGAGGCCGTCGCGCGCTTCGTGGGGAAAGAAATTGATGATGCGTCCGAGGGCGTGGTAACTGTTGTTGGCGTGCAGCGTGGTGAGGCACAGGTGACCTGTCTGGCCGTAGAGGAGGGCGTGCTGCAGTGTCTGCCGGTCACGCACCTCGCCGATCAGCAGGACGTCCGGCGCTTCTCGCATGGCGTTGACCAGCGCGTTCTCGTAGGAAAGCGTGTCCAGCCCTACCTCCCGCTGGTTGATGACGCAGCGGTTGTTGGTATACACGAATTCGATCGGATCCTCGATGGTGAGGATGTGCCCGCTGCGGACCATGTTGCGGTGCTCGATCATCGCCGCGAGCGTCGTGGACTTGCCGCTGCCCGTGGACCCGACCACCAGGATGAGCCCGCGCTTCTCCATGACGAGGTCCTTGAGAATGGGCGGCAGCCGCAGCTTTTCGAAGCCTCCCGAGCGGTTTCGCAGGTAGCGGATGACCATGGCGATGTTTCCGCGTTGCCGGAAGACGTTTACCCGGAACCTCCCGATCCCCTGGACCGGGTGGGAGAAGTTCATCTCCATGGTGTCCTCGAACGTGCGGGCTTCGCGCTCGGTCATCATGTCATAGGCGATCCGTCCTACGGATTCCGAGTCCATGACCTGCTGATTGACCGGCATGATGTTGCCGAGGATCTTGATGGAGATGGGCGAGCCCACGGATACGAAGAGATCCGAGGCCTCCTTCTCGGCCATCAGCTTGAACAGGGGGGCGAGGTACGCGCTCAATCGGTGCTCCTGGTGGGGCCGGGGTCGGGCGCTAGGGCGCGTCCGGTCCCGGCGATCTGTTGCCCGGCGCCGGCTCGGGGTCGCCGCGGGAACTGGCCGCGCCGTGGCAGGCCCGCCAGGGGATCTGGCTGTCCCCCTGTCAGTCGCCGCGAAGCAGCTCGTTGATGCTGGTCTTGGCCCGTGTCCGGGCGTCCACCTGCTTGACGATAACGGCGCAATAGAGGCTGTATTTACCGTCTGGTGAGGGCAGGTTTCCGGACACGACCACGGAACCCGGCGGAATCCGGCCGTACAGGATCTCTCCGGTCTCCCGGTGATAGATGCGCGTGCTCTGCCCGATGTAGACCCCCATCGAGATCACCGACCCCTCGCCGACGATCACCCCTTCGACCACCTCGGAGCGCGCGCCGATGAAGCAGTTGTCCTCGATGATGGTGGGATTGGCCTGCACGGGCTCGAGGACGCCGCCGATTCCGACCCCGCCCGACAGGTGGACATTCTTCCCGATCTGCGCGCACGAGCCGACGGTGGCCCAGGTATCCACCATGGTCCCCTCGTCAACGTAGGCGCCGATGTTCACGTAAGAGGGCATCAGCACGACGTTCCTGGCGATGAAGCAGCCCTTCCGCGCCGCCGCTGGCGGCACCACCCGGAAGCCCCCCGCCCGGAAATCCGCATCGCCGTAGTCGGCAAACTTGGGGGCCACCTTGTCGAAATAGTTGCTGTAGCCGTCGCGGATGACGGCGTTGTCCTCCAGGCGGAAGGAGAGCAGGACCGCCTTCTTGATCCACTGGTGCGTGACCCAGTCGCCGTCGCGTTTCTCTGAAACCCGCAGGGCTCCGGAGTCGAGGCCCGCGATCACTTCGGCGACCGCCTGCCGAACGGTGGCAGGGGCGGAGGAGGGCGACAGGGACGTGCGGTTTTCCCAGGCTTCGTCAATGACTGCTTGCGGATCGGACATGCGGTTTCCCGTGGATATCAATAAGGTTGGCTGATGAAATCGGCGATACGGTTGGCGGCTTCGACGCACTCCGCGAGGGGCGCCACCAGGGCGATCCGGACGAAGCCCTTGCCGGGATTGACGCCCTCCGCCTTGCGGGCGAGAAAACTGCCCGGCAGGACAGTCACATTATATTGCTCGAGCAGTCTGCGGGCGAACACCGTGTCGTCCCCCGGTACCCGCTGCCAGAGGTAGAAGGCGGCCTCGGGCATGGTCACGCTGCAGACCGGGTTGACAATGTCCACGAAGGCCCGGAACTTCTCGCCGTAGAGGCGCCGGTTGTCGATGACGTGCGACTCGTCCTGCCAGGCCGCTTCGCTGGCTGCCTGCACCGTGAGACTCATTGCGCTGCCGTGGTAGGTCCGGTAGAGCAGGAATGATGCGATCGCCTGCCGGTCTCCCGCCACGAATCCGGTGCGCATGCCCGGTACGTTGGAGCGCTTGGACAGACTGCCGAACATCACCAGTCGCGGAAAGCCGGTGCGTCCCAGGCGTGCGGCCGCTTCCAGCGCGCCAAGGGGGGGCTTGCCTTCATCGAAGTAGATTTCCGAATAGCACTCGTCCGCCGCGATGATGAAGCCGTATCGGTCCGACAGCGCGAAAAGCGTTTCCCACTCCGACAGTTCCATGATTCGCCCCGTGGGATTGCCCGGCGAGCAGACGTAGACCAACTGGGTGCGCGCCCACGTACCGGCGTCGATGCGGTCGAAGTCGCAGCGGAAGCCTGCCTCGGGCGACTGATTCACGAATACCGGTTCGGCGCCAGCCAGCAGCGCTGCGCCCTCGTAGATCTGGTAGAAGGGGTTCGGCATCAGGACCGCAGGTGTGCCGGCGGAGCGGTCGATGATGCTGTGAGCGAAGGAGAACAGGGCCTCGCGGCTGCCATTGACGGGCAGGATTTCCGTCACGGGATCGGGCGGCGTGATGCCGTAGCGGCGTCCGATCCAGTTCGCGATCGCCGATCGCAGGGTCGCGCTGCCCAGGGTGGCCGGGTAGACCGCAAGCCCGGCCAGATTGTTGCGCAGCGCATCGAGGACAACGGGTGGAGTGGGGTGCTTCGGTTCCCCTATGGACAGGTTGATCGGTGGCAGGGAGCGGTTGGGCGTCACATCCTCGAAGAGGCGCGACAGTTTCTGGAACGGGTAGGGCTGGAGGCGGGCAAGATCAGGATTCATACGGAGGCGCCAGGATGATGAACCGCGGTTTCAGGGGACCCGGAAACCGCGATTATAGGGACCGCAGCACGCGGTCCGCTTATCGTATCGGTTACAATCCGAGGGCAATCATCGCTCGGCGTGAACGGATTCCCGTCGGGTGTCGCGGCCGTCCACGCGACCGTTCCAGCGATGTTCCACGCGTTGTGCCTGGCGGGGAGGACCCGGCGGGCGTTTCGCCTTCCGGATCGCGGTTTTTTTACCTGGCTCGGGTGTCGAACGGGGTCTTTCGGGTGCGTCTTTCTCACATCAAGCTCGCCGGCTTCAAGTCGTTCGTCGATCCCACGCACATCGCGTTGCCCGGACAGCTGGTCGGGGTCGTGGGGCCCAACGGGTGCGGCAAGTCCAATGTCATCGATGCCATCCGATGGGTGCTGGGCGAATCCTCGGCGAAGCACCTGCGCGGCGAAACCATGCAGGACGTCATCTTCAACGGGTCGGGCGAACGCCGGCCCTCCAACCGGGCCAGTGTGGAACTGGTCTTCGACAACGCCCTGGGCAAGACCGCGGGTGCGTGGGCGAACTATGCGGAGATCGCCATCAAGCGGGTGCTCGAGCGGCATGGGGATTCCTCTTACTACATCAACAATGTCTCCGTGCGCCGGCGGGATGTCGCCGACATCTTCTTAGGGACCGGCCTGGGGGCACGCGCCTACGCCATCATCGAGCAGGGGATGATTTCCCGCATCGTGGAAGCCAAGCCCGAGGAACTGCGGGTGTTCCTCGAGGAAGCGGCGGGCGTCTCCAAGTACCGGGAGCGGCGCCGTGAAACCGAAAACCGTCTGGATGATGCCCGCGACAACCTGCGCCGGGTCGAGGACATCCGAACGGAACTCGGCCAGCAGGTGGAGCGCCTCGGGGAACAGGCGATCGCCGCCGAGCGCTACCGCACGCTCGAGGCAGGGATCCAGCGCAACCAGTGGCTGCTCTGGGCACTCCGGCGTCGCGATGCCGGTGGGCAGAGGGTGCGTCTGGGGCAGGAGATCGAGCAGGTCATCCTCGACCTCGAGCGCACCACGGCGGGTCTGCGGGAGGCGGAGTCCATCGTAGAAACGGCGCGCGCCGCCCACTATGCCGCTGGAGATGCCGTGAACGCGGCCCAGGGTGGGCTTTATGAAGCCAATGCGGAGTTCTCTCGGGTCGAGCAGCAGTTGCAGTTCCTGCGGACCAGCCGGACGCGGGGCGAGGCCCGACGCCGCGAACTCGAGGACCAGATCGCGCGGGACACCCGGCAGCGAGACGACCTCGCGGCAGACCTCGAGGCCTGCCAGGGCGATCTGGAGCGGGCCCTCGAGGCTGCCGAGCAGCTGGCGGAGGCCGCTCTGGAGAGCGAAGCGGCGCTCCCACATGCGGAAGACGCCTTCCGGGAAGCCCGGGCCCGCCTTGACCGGGTGCGGCAGGACCTCGCCCAGGCGCAACGCCAGCGGGAGGTCGCGATGGCACGCGGGGACCAGGCCGAAAGGGCAGTGTCCCAGATCCGCGTACGCCGTGGTCGCCTGGAAGACGAACTCGCGTCGATCGGCATCCCCGACCAGGAGGAACTCGATGGCCTGGCGCGGGAACGGGAGGCTGCAGACGAGGAGATCCGGGCCCAGAGGGAGCGCCAATCCGCGCTCGAGGACTCGATTCCCGGGCTCGAGGCGGACGCCCGGGATGTCGCCCGGAATCTCGGCGAGACCACCCGCCGGCTGGCGTCGCTCGAGGCACGGAGACACGCGCTGGCGGGACTGCAGCAACAGGTGGGCTCCAGCGAGCAGATGGGCGCCTGGCTCGGGAGACATGGTCTCGGAGAGGCGGGCCGACTGTGGCAGAAGGTGCGCGTAGCGCCCGGGTGGGAAGCGGCAGCGGAGAGCCTGCTTCGGGAGCGGTTGAATGCGGTGGCGCTGGGGGACATGTCCGTCCTTGCCGACTGGTTCGGGACCGCGCCGCCGGGGAAACTCTCCGTGTACCAGCCAGCGCCGGCTCCCGCGAACCCTGTTGCTGCGCATCCCGCACCTGCCGGTTGCCGCGGGTTCATGGAGGTCGTGTCGAGCGACGACCCCGGGGTGCGGGCTGCCCTGGTCGACTGGCTCGGGGGCGCCTGGGTGGCCGACAGCGCGGCAGAGGGGCTTGCGGCCGCAGGCGTCCTTCCGCCGGGGCAGGTCGTGGTGTCTCCGGAAGGGCATCATTTCACGGCCCACAGCGCGGGCTTCCACGCCCCGGATTCCGAGATTCACGGGCTGCTCGCGCGTAAGCAGGAGATTGCCGCCCTCGAGGTGGACATTCCGGTTGCGCAGGCCGAACTGGAGGATCTGCGCGACAGGCAGGTGGCCGCCGATATCGCGTTGCGGGACTGTCGCACCGAGGTCGACCGCGTCCGGCGGCACGGAAACGCCCTTGCCCAGGGTCGTCACGAGGCCGAACTCGCCTATGTACGTGCGGCCGAGTCCGCTGCGCGGACCCGCAACCGGCGCAGCCAGATCGAACTCGAACTCTCCGAGTTGGGGCTGGACGAAGAGCGGGAGCACGAGATCCTCTCCCGGTCCCTGTCCGACATCGAGGTCTCCGCCGAAGCGGCCGACAGTCTCGTTCGGCAGCATGTGGCGGCTGACGAGAGTTTCCGCTCGGGCGAACTGACGCTGGCGCGTGAGCGGGAACGCGCCTCCGCGGCGGATCGGCAGAGACAGGAAGCGCAGTTCGAGGTGCGTGGTCTCGAGGCTCGCGCGGGGGAACTCGGACGGTCGCTCGCAGCGCTGCGCGAGCGGCTCGACCGCGCCGGTACCAGTCTCGCGGACGCGCAGGCTGAACTCGCATCGGCCGACGAAGGACCCCTGGCGGAGGCGCTTGGGGCGGCGCTCGATCTCAGGCAGCAGAGAGAAGCCGCGCTCGCGGCCGCGCGCGACGGGCTGGCCGATGCGGAGCGGGTCCTGCGCACGGCGGACGAACAGCGCGTGAAGCTGGAACGGCAGATCGAACCCCTGCGCACCCGTCTGGCAGATGTGCGCATGCGGGAGCAGGAGGCGCGGCTGGCGGAGGAGAACTTCGCGAACCTCCTGGCAGACGCGCGCGCGAATGAGGACGAACTGGCGGTGCTTCTGGAAAAGCCGCCGCGCCCCGGTGCGCTGCAGTCTGAAATCGGTACGCTGCAGCAGGAGTTGGCGGCTCTGGGAGCCGTCAACCTCGCGGCGCTCGGGGAACTGGACAAGGCCAAGGAGCGCAAGGGGTTTCTGGATGCCCAGTGGACGGACCTGACCGAGGCGGTGGCCACACTCGAGGATGCCATCCGTCGCATCGATCGCGAGACCCGGGAACGGCTCAAGGGCACCTTCGACCAGGTGAACACCAATCTGGGCGAAATGTTCCCGCAGCTCTTCGGCGGAGGGGAAGCGCGGCTCGTGATGACTGGGGAGGAGATTCTCGACGCGGGCGTGCAGATCGTCGCCCGGCCTCCGGGAAAGAAGAACGCGTCGATTCACCTTCTGTCGGGCGGCGAGAAGGCGCTCACGGCAGTGTCGCTCGTCTTCTCGCTGTTCCGCCTCAATCCGGCGCCCTTCTGCCTGCTGGACGAGGTGGACGCACCGCTGGATGAATCCAATACGGGCCGTTTCTGCGATCTCGTCCGCCGGATGTCGGCCCAGACGCAGTTCGTGTTCATCAGTCACAACAAGGTCACCATGGCGCTGGCCGAACAACTTATCGGCGTGACCATGGCGGAGCAGGGGGTTTCGCGGGTGGTGGCTGTCGATATCGAGGAAGCCCTCAGACTGCAGCAGGACCAGGCTGCCTGAGGAGACCAAAAGGGACATGGCATGAGCGATTTGCACTGGAGTCTGATCGGGCTTGGCGCGATGGTCGTCGCGGGGGTGCTGCTATACAACTGGTGGCAGGAGCGCGAGCACCGGCGTCGGGCGGAGCAGGCCTTCGAGGCGCCGCCGCGGGACATCCTGCTGGACCCGTTGACCGAGAGCAGGCCGGAGCCCGGGCTCGCGGCCCGGGGCGAACGGGGCGCGCTCGCGGATGTCTCGCCGCTTTCCGTGGACGTTGCAGAGCCTCCCGTCCCGGAATCCGTCGGTGAAGCGATCTCCGGAGACGGGATTCCCTTCTCGTCCGACGAGACGCCGGGCGGTTCGTCCGAGGACTGGCCGGAGACCATCGTTGCGCAACCCCACCGGATTCCGGAGCCTGCGCCGGAACCGGCTGGTCTGGTGACCGAATGCGAGGCCGTGCTGCTCCGGGAAACCCCATTCGGCGAGGGTTTCGTGCGGGATGTGCAGGAGGCGATCGGCGCCCTGACGCCCCATCCCATCCTCGAGGCGTTCGATGACCGGACGGGTACCTGGGCTGCCGTGGATGGAGCGGTGCCGCATCCCTGTCACCGGATACGCGCCGTGATGGGGCTCGCGGACCGGCAGGGTGCGGTTCACCGCGAACAGCTGGAAGCATTCGCCGCCGTGCTGCGTCACCTTGCGGCTGCGGAGGTCGTGTCCCTTTCCCTCCCCGATCTGGACGTGGTGGAGGCGCAGGCAAGGACCCTCGATGCCTTCCTCTACCAGGTGGACGGCCTGGTCGTTCTGCGAGTGGTTGCCCGGGCGGGGAAGCGCTTTCTTGGAACCCGCATCCGTGCGCTGGCGGAAAGCTCGGGACTGAAGCTCCGGCCCGATGGTCAGTTCCACCTCGAGGACGCTCAGGGGCAGTCCCTGTTCACCCTCGACAACAAGGGGCAGGAACCGTTCTTCCCGGACAGCATGCGGACTCTCAACACCAGCGAGATTGCCTTCAATCTCGATGTTCCCCGGTCCGCGGGGGGCATCGCCGGGTTCGACCGGATGGTTCACATCGCGAAACTCTTTGCGACATCCCTCGATGCCGTGCTGCTGACCGAGGGCGGGCGCGAGCCGCAGACAGACGGCGATCTCGAGAAGGTGCGGGTGGACGTGGCGAAAATGTATGAACGCATGGACAGCGCCGGCCTGCCTGCCGGCAGCGCGCAGATGAAGCGTCTTCTGGCCTGATGCCGACGCCTCCGGACATCGCGGCGAGGATCGCTGCGCTCCGGCAGATTCTGGAGCATCACAACCATTGCTATTACGTCCTGGCGGCTCCGGAGATTCCCGATGCGGAATTCGACCGGCTCTTCTCCGAGTTGCAGGCGCTTGAGGCCCGGTATCCCGAGACGGTCACCGACGACTCGCCCACCCGGCGGGTCGGTGCGGCACCGCAGGCGGCCTTCGAATCCGTGGCCCATGCGGTTCCGATGCTCTCGCTCAACAATGCCTTCACCGATTCGGATGTGGAAGCCTTCGACCGCCGTGTCCGGGAGACCACGGGGGCGACCTGCGCCCGGTATGCGGTGGAGCCCAAGTTCGACGGCCTGGCGGTCAGTCTTGTCTACGAGGCCGGAGTGCTGGTCCGGGGCGTGACCCGCGGGGATGGCGCCACCGGAGAGAACGTCACCGCGAACCTGCGTACGGTCCGCAGCATCCCCCTGCACCTCGTCGGGCGGGGCCTGCCCCCCGTGCTGGAGGTGCGCGGTGAAGTGCTCATCCTCAAGCGCGACTTCGAGCGCCTGAATCAGGAACAGCGCGCCAGGGGCGAGAAGCTTTTCGCCAACCCGCGCAACGCCGCGGCAGGGTCCCTGCGGCAACTCGATCCGAGGATCACCGCGGGCCGGAGACTGACCTTCTTCGCCTATGGGGTGGGCCAGTGGCAGGGCGTGCAGCCCGTGTTGGACCGGCACAGCGCCATCATGGACTGGCTCGTGTCGCTGCGCTTCCCGGTCAGTCCGGACCGGCAGGTGGCGGCCGGGCTGGACGGGCTGCTCGCCTACTACCGCTCGGTAGGGGAGCGGCGTGCGGCGCTGCCCTACGAGATCGATGGCGTCGTCTACAAGGTCGACGCCCTGGAGGACCAGGACCGGCTCGGATATGTGTCGAGGGCACCCCGGTTTGCCATCGCCCACAAGTTCCCCCCCGAGGAGGAACTCACCGAGGTGCTGGACATCGAGGTCCAGGTGGGGCGGACGGGGGCGCTCACGCCCGTGGCCCGCCTCCGGCCGGTGTTCGTGGGCGGCGTCACGGTCAACAACGCCACTCTCCACAACGAGGACGAGGTGCACCGCAAGGACGTGCGGGTTGGCGATACCGTCATCGTGCGGCGGGCGGGCGACGTCATCCCTGAGGTGGTGCGCGTCGTGCCGTCCGACCGGCCGCGCGGCCACGTCTTCGTCCTGCCGCACATCTGCCCCGTGTGTGGGTCCGCAGCGACCCGCAACGAAGGCGAGGCGGTGCGCCGGTGCGCGGGTGGCCTGTTCTGTGCGGCCCAGCGCAAGCAGGCCTTGCTGCACTTCGCGTCGCGCCGCGCCCTGGACATCGAGGGGCTGGGTGACAAGCTCGTCGACCAGCTGGTGGACCGCGATATCGTCCGCACGCCGGCGGATCTCTATCGCCTGACCGCGAGCGACCTGAGCCGTCTCGACCGGATGGGGGGGAAGTCCGCGGCGAATCTCGTCGAGGCGATCGACAAGAGTCGTAACACGACGCTGGCACGCTTCATCTTTGCGCTGGGCATCCGTAACGTGGGAGAGGCCACGGCGAGGGACCTCGCGCGCCACTTTGGCGATATGGGTCCCATCGAGGCGGCCGATGCGGAGGGTCTGACGGCGGTGCCCGACGTGGGACCCGTGGTGGCGGGGGAGATCGTCGACTTCTTCGCCCAGCCCCACAACCGGGAGGTGATCGAGGCCCTGCGCCGCGAGGTACGCTGGCCGGTGGTGGCCCCGCAGCCGGGAGTCACGGCACCGCTCGCGGGACTGACGTTCGTCCTGACGGGGACCCTGCCCACCCTGACGCGCGACGAGGCGAAGGCCCGGATCGAGGGGCAGGGAGGGAAGGTGGCAGGAAGCGTATCTTCGCGTACGCACTACGTGGTGACGGGTGCGGAGGCGGGCAGCAAGCTGGAGAAGGCGCAGGCGCTGGGTGTTCCCGTCATCGACGAGACCCGCCTGCTCGAGCTGTTTCAAGGGGGAACCCGCGGGGTTCCCCATGGCCAGGAGACGAAATGAACGCACCGATCAAGACCGCGGTTTTCCCGGTGGCAGGCCTGGGGACACGCTTTCTGCCGGTCACGAAGGCGAGCCCGAAGGAAATGCTGCCGATCGTCGATAAGCCCCTCATCCAGTATGCGGTGGAGGAAGCCGTGCGGGCCGGCATGACCCAGATGGTTTTCATCACCGGGCGCAACAAGCGGGCGATCGAGGACCACTTCGACAAGGCGTTCGAACTGGAAACGGAACTGGAAGCGAAGGGGCGCACCGCGCTGCTCGAGACCGTGCGCCGGATGGTGCCGCCGAGCGTCAGTTGCATCTATGTGCGCCAGCCCGAAGCCCTTGGTCTGGGGCACGCCGTGCTCTGCGCCCGGCCGGTGGTGGGCAACGAACCCTTTGCCGTGATTCTCGCCGACGATCTCATCGACGCCGAGCCCTCCACCCTGCAGCAGATGGTGGACATCTACGCCGAGCGGCGCAACGCCGTGCTGGCGGTCCAGAGGATACCGGCGGAGGATTCCAGCAAGTACGGGGTCATTCGCAACGAACCCATCGCCGACAGGCTTCACCGGATTGCCGGGATGGTGGAGAAGCCCCGGCCCGAGGACGCTCCCTCCGATCTCGCCGTGGTGGGGCGCTACATCCTCACTCCGCGGCTGTTCGATTTTCTGGAACGCATCGGCAAGGGCACCGGGGGAGAAATTCAGCTCACGGACGGCATCGCGCGCCTGCTGGACGTTGAGCATGTGCTGGCACTGGAATTCAAGGGCACCCGCTACGACTGTGGTTCCAAGCTCGGGTACCTGATGGCCAACTTCGTCTACGCGATGCGGCACGAGGAGGTCGGCGTGGAGTTCGCACGTTTCGCGGCGGCGCAGGCACGGGCGGTGCCCGGAGGTGGAGCGTGATGTCGGTTGCCGAGGCCTGGACTTTGCTCGACGACTCCGATCTGCTCTGTTCGGCCGAGGAGGCCGACGCGGCGGTGGGCCGCATCGCGGACGGAATCAACCGGGAGATGGCCGGCAGTTTTCCCCTTGTGCTCCAGGTGATGACCGGCGCGAGCGTGTTTGCCGGGCGACTTCTGCCCCTCCTCCGGTTTCCCCTCGAACTCGATTACATCCACGCCACGCGCTACGGCAATTCCACATCGGGACAGCAGCATATCGCCTGGCGGGTCGAACCGTCCCGGAGCGTGGCGGGCCGGACCGTCCTGGTGGTGGATGACATTCTCGATGAGGGCATCACCCTGGGGGCGGTACGGGACAAGCTGCTCGCCATGGGTGCGGCGGAGCTCCGCATTGCCGTGTTCTGCGACAAGGAACTCGGCCGGGAGAAGGCCATTCGGGCGGACTTCGTGGGGGTGCATCTGCCCAATCGATATGTCTTCGGCTTCGGGATGGACGTCAACGGTGCGTGGCGCAATCTCCCGGCCGTCTACGCACTCAAAGAGGAGGCGGCATCGTGAGCGGTCCCGTCCTTGCAATCATCGGTGGCAGCGGACTGACGCAACTTGCCAATCTCGAGGTGTCCCGCCGCCAGATCGTCCGGACCCCCTATGGCGAGCCGTCCGGAGCGTTGACGTTCGGCCTGATGCGTGGCCGGGAAGTCGTGTTCCTCGCGCGGCACGGTTACGGGCACACCATTGCCCCCCATCAGGTGAACTACCGCGCCAACATCTGGGCACTGCAGTCTCAGGGTGTCCGGCGGGTCGTCTCCATTGCCTCGGTCGGCGGTATCGGTGCGGACCTCGGACCCGGCGTGCTCGTGGTGCCACGCCAGATCATCGACTACACGTCGGGGCGCAAGAACACCTTTTACGAGGGCCCCGACCAGCCGGTCACCCACGTGGATTTCACCCACCCCTATGATGAATCCCTGCGGGCTGAGATTCTGGCGACGGCCGCCAGCCTGCAGGAGCCCGTGGTGGACGGAGGCGTCTATGCAGCCACGCAGGGACCCAGGCTCGAGACGGCCGCCGAGATCGACCGCCTGGAGCGGGACGGCGCGACGATCGTGGGGATGACCGGAATGCCCGAGGCGGTCCTGGCGCGCGAACTCGGGCTGGCCTATGCTACGTTGACGGTGGTGGTGAACCACGCTGCGGGGCGCGGCGAAAGCCGCGACGGCATCCGGATGGACGACATCAAGCGCGTTCTCGAGCAGTCCCTCGGCCGGGCACGGCGCATTCTTGACGAACTGGTGGCAGGCGATGGCCATTCGTGAGGTGATCAGGATGGGCGATCCGCGGCTCCTCGAGCCCGCGCGACCCGTCGACAGTTTCGGTACCCCGGCGCTCGAGGCACTTCTCGTGGACATGCTCGACACGATGCGGCACCTGAGCGGAGCCGGCCTGGCCGCTCCCCAGATCGCCGAACCGTTGCGAGTGGTGATCTTCGGCGGGTTTCGCACTCCGCGGTACCCCGACAGCGAGGAAATTCCATTCACCGTCCTGATCAACCCGGTGCTTGAACCCCTCTCGGAAGAAACGGAGGAAGGCTGGGAGGGATGTCTGTCGGTGCCCGGCATGCGCGGTCTGGTCCCGCGGTACCGGAAGCTGCGGTACCGCGGATTCGACCCGCTCGGCCAGCCCATCGAACGTACGGCGAGCGAATTCCACGCACGGGTGGTGCAGCATGAGTGCGACCACCTCGACGGAATCCTTTATCCGATGCGGATCGCCGATCTTCGCAATTTCGGATTCAGCGACGTACTGTTTCCGGGCCAGGTGCCCGACGACGACTGAAACCATCAGTTCGTGCGCTTCAGCAGTTTCTGCTTGATGCGCTCGAATTCATCCCGGTTGATGGCCCCGGCATCCAGTGCCTTCTGGAGATCCTTCAGTTCCCAGCCCTTCGAGATCTGGGTCGACTGCTCGACCTTCACAACGTTGTCTCCCCCGCAGCCGGACAGGCTGACTGCGGCAACCATGGCTACCACGGCCTGGAGCAATCTGATCGCGTTCATGGTTCGGGTTCCTGTGGTCTAGTGAATGCTTTCGATCAGGCTCTTCTTCTGCCGGTCGTATTCCTTGTCGGACAGGGCGCCGGCGTCGCGGGCCTCCTTCAGCTCGATCAATTGCTGCCCGATCGTGACATCGATCCGGGGGCCTTTGGGCTCGGGCGAACCGCAGGCGGCCAGAAGGCCAGCCCCGGCAATGGCAACCAGCATGGGTTTCCAGTTCATTTGACTGTCTCCTGAGCGAGAAAAAATCCCTCGTCCCGGGTGGTACGCACCTCGGGGTTGTGGTGGACGAAAGGCAAGCAGGTATGATGCCGGATTATGATGTCGGGCGACAAGTCGCTGCGAGCCACCGTCCCCGCCTCCTTGGGAGAACCTTCGAATGCATCGCTTCGGTCTGCTGGCGGCGCTGTGGCTGGCCTTCGTTTTCATCTGTCTTCCGGCGTCCGGAGCGGAACCGCCCAAGCTGGCAATCCCCGCGGGCCGGGTGGAACTCGTGCAGGGTGATGTCCGTTTTCTCGATGCCGCCCAACAGGCGCGGCGGCCGGCGAAAGGCGATCAGGTGTTCGCCGGTGAAACCATCGTGGCGGGGCGTGACGGCGAGGTACATCTCCAGATGGAGGACGGTGGCTATCTCGCGGTGCGCCCGGGCACCCGCCTGGGGGTTGTCGACTACCGGGCCCGCGGTGACCGGGAGGACCGCAGTGTCCTGCGGCTGATCGAGGGGGCGTTCCGGTCCATCACCGGGTGGATTCCCAGGGTGGCGCCGAAGAATTACCGCATCGATACCCTGACTGCCACCATCGGTGTTCGGGGTACCGATCATGAACCGTTCTTCATCCCCCAGGGGAGCAGCCTGGGTCCGGCGGGTACCTACGATCGGGTCTATGAGGGATCGACTGAACTCGAGGATCGGTCGGGCAGCGTGATCGTGCCCCCCAACACCGCTGGCTATGCCCCGCTCGAGCGGGGTGCGAAGGTGCGCCTGCTCGAGAAAATCCCGGGGTTCTTCAAGTCCACGGCCAATGAGGGTTTGCTGACTGGACGCCACAAGTCCATCCAGGAAAAGGCCATGGAGCAGCTCAAGGAACGGTTGCGCCTGAATGAATCGGGTGTTTCCGCCGACCCCGCGACCAAAGGCGTGGCAGTCGAACCTGCGTCGCCCGGTGCGGGCGGAGGGGCTGGAGCCGCCAGCGTTATCGAGGGTGCAGCGGGCGCAGCAGGTGCGGCCGGCGCTGCGGGCGCCGGGGCCGCCGGGGCGGCAACCGACGCCGCTGCCGGTGTTGCGGCGACGGCAGCCCCTGCCGCGGCGGGCGTGGTTCCGGGGTTGTCGCCCGTCGGGTTGCCCGGAAGCAGTGACCAGATCGCTGCGCCTGCCGCGGCGTCGGTGCCGGCGGCGGCCGTTGCGCCTGCCGGGGCTGCCGCTGCGGGCGAATTGCCCGGTCGGGGACCAGCGCCCAGCGCAGGTCGGCCCGGCACCGGAAAACCCGGGTCGCCGCGCGGGGCTCCGCACAGCCCGGCAGGTGCCCCGTCTCCGACCGCCAGGCCTGGGCCGGTCGACCGCTCTCAGGTCTATCAGGACAGGCGCCGGGAGCAGCTCTCGGATCCGCGGAGCCAGTACGAGCGGGATCGCGACACGGACCTGAATCGCGATCCTGACCAGGTGAGGGACGCAGACCGCGTGGAGGCGCGTCGCCGTCGCGAAGCGAGGTAACCCGACCCGAGTCGCCCCTTCGGAGGCCGACTGATCGTTCCGGCTCGGACATGCCCAGGCCACGCGGCGTGTCTGGGCAGATCGGGCGTGTGCATGCGTTGCGCGTGTGCGGCAAAAGGGGACGCCCTGAGGCCTTGCCCGGTGTTCCACCTTTCCTCTAGGATGCGCAGGCACCTGTTCGCGGCGATCCGTTGCCGCCTCCCGCCTCGTGAGCCATGGTCACAGTGTCTGGTTACACCCGCTTCGTGGGCATCCTCGCCGACCCCATTCACCATGTGATGGCGCCTGCCCTCATCAACGCCCTCTACGCAGAGCGTGGCGAGGATCGGATCATGGTGCCCATGCACGTGAGGCCCGGGGAGTTGGCGACGGTGGTGGAGGGCCTGCGACGCATCGACAGTTTCGATGGTTTCGTTGCCACGGTCCCGCACAAGACGGCCGTGCCGGCCCTGTGCGACGCGCTGACCGGTCCGGCACGACAGGTCGGAGCCGTGAACATCGTCCGGCGCACGCCAGGTGGCCGGTTGGTGGGCGGGTTGCTGGATGGCCTGGGATTCGTTGCTGGCCTGCGACGCCACGGGATCGAGCCCCACGGCCTGCGGGCCTGGGTGGTCGGGGCGGGTGGGGCAGGCAGCGCCATCGCGTGGGCGCTCGCGGAGGCTGGCGTCGCCCAGCTTACCGTGGCCAATCGCGATTCTGAAAAGGCCCGCGACCTTGTGGCGAGGATCGTCGCGGTGTATCCGGGGCTGAAGGCGTCCGCGGGTGGCCCGGATCCGACGGGCCACGATCTCGTGATCAACGGCACTTCCCTGGGGCTTCGCGCGGAGGATCCCCTCCCGCTGGAGGTGTCCAGACTCGCGCCGGAACAGGTGGTCGCGGAAATCATCATGCAGCCAGCGGAAACGGCCCTGATGGTGGCGGCGAGGGCGCGCGGGTGCCGCGTGCACCCGGGATTGCCGATGCTGGCGGCGCAGGTGGACCTGATGGCTGCCTTCATGCGGGGAGACCCGCCGTGCCCGCCAGAGGTGGTGTGACCGAAGCCCTCCTGACCCGCCTGCGGGCCATCCTCGGGGACCGCGGTGTTCTCACAACGCTCGCCGATGTCGAGCCCTACACCACCGACTGGCGTGGGCTGTTCCGCGGCCGCGCCCTGTGCGTGGTCCTGCCGCGGAGCGCCGATGAAGTGTCCGCGGTTGTTCGGGCCTGCGTGGAGGCGGGACACGCGGTCGTTCCCCAGGGTGGCAACACCGGTCTGTCCGGCGGCGCGACGCCCGATGCCAGCGGCCGGCAGGTGGTGGTCGCCCTGACGCGCATGGCCGCCATCCGCGCAATCGATGCCGCGGGCGAAACCATGGAGGTGGAGGCGGGCTGCATCCTCCAGGTGGCCCAGAACGCCGCCCGGGAGCAGGGGCTGCTGCTGCCGGTGAGCCTCGCGGCGGAGGGGTCGGCCCGAATCGGGGGCATCATCGCCACCAATGCCGGGGGAACGAATGTCCTGCGCTACGGGATGGCGCGGGCCCGGGTACTCGGGCTCGAGGTCGTGCTGGCGGACGGCACCGTGGTGAACGGTCTTCGTGCCCTGCGCAAGGACAACGCTGGCTATGACTGGAAGCAATGGTTCATCGGGACCGAGGGGACGCTGGGCATCGTCACGGCCGCCGTGCTCCAGCTCGCGCCCCTGCCGCGCCACACGGTCACCGCGTGGCTTGCCCTGTCCGGTGCGGAGGCGGCGATTCGTGTCCTGCGTGCGGCACGGCAGGAACTCGGGGAGGCGCTGAGCGGATTTGAGCTCATGTCGGGCGCCGCGATCTCCCGGGTCGAGGAACACGTCGGACTGCGCTCGCCGTTGCCGGCGGCCCCGTGGTTCGTGCTGCTGGAGGCTTCGGCGAGCCTCGGGGGCCTGCGCGAGGCGGCCGAAGCCGTGCTGGGCCGGGCGCTGGAGGAGGGCGATGCCTCCGATTGCGTGCTGGCGGAGTCGGAACAGCAGGCGGCTGCCCTCTGGAAGCTGCGGGAGTCCATCACCGAGGCGGAGGCGCGCGCCGGCAAGTCCATGAAGCACGACGTCTCGGTCCCGGTGAGTGCCATCCCGGCTTTCCTCGCGGAGGCAGACCGGGCCGTGACGGCGGCGTTTCCGGGCGTCCGGATCAATGCCTTCGGTCATGCCGGCGACGGCAACATCCACTACAACGTGATCCTTTCAGCCACAACCGATACCGCTGCGCTCAACCGGGTCGTGCACGATCTCGTGGTGCGATACGGCGGCAGCATCTCGGCCGAACACGGGCTGGGCCAGTATCGGGTGGACGAGGCCGTTCGCACCCGTCACCCTGCAGAGATCGCGCTGGCGCAGCGCATCCGGGCAGCCCTCGATCCCGGACGGGTCCTCAATCCCGGGAAGGTGTTGCCGGCATGAGGACCCCGATGTACCGGGATCTTCCCGTCGAAATGCGATCAGCGCCGGCGACTGGCAGTCCCTGTTGCACCGGGACACGCCAGTTTTTCTGGTTTCGCGGCGGCAAGTGGAATCCGGCGCCCATGCGGAGGGGATGACGATGTTCGACTTCGTGGTGGTGGGAGGGGGCACGGCCGGCTGCGTTCTCGCGAACCGTCTGACCGCCGACAGGCGTCACTCTGTCCTGGTGCTGGAGGCCGGGGGCGAGCCGGACAGCTTCTGGATCTCCATTCCGGCGGGATTCAGCAGGCTGCTCAAGGATGCGAACTGGAACTGGCGCTTCCAGACCGAGCCGGAGGAGACCACCCGCAACCGCGTGATCGCCATTCCGCGAGGGCGGGGTCTCGGAGGGTCGACCCTCATCAACGGCATGATCTGGGTGCGCGGGCAACCGGAGGACTTCGATCGCTGGGAGGCCGACGGTGCCACGGGCTGGGGGTGGAACGCGCTTGAACCGCTGTTTCGTCGCATCGAGTGCTATGCCCGCGGCGACGCCCATCGGGGCCGGGACGGTCCGATCGAAATCGAGCAGGTGCGCGAACGCTTTCCGCTGACAGAGGCTTTTCTTGCCGCGGCTCGGGAAGACGGCCAGGTGATCAACCCCGACTACAACGGCCCACACCAGGAGGGATTCGGCTACTACCAGGCAAACCAGCGCAATGCCCGGCGCTGGAGCGCCCACGATGCCTACCTGGCGCCCGCTCGCGCCCGCCCGAACCTGACGGTCATCACGGGTGCCCACGCCACCGAACTCCTCTTCGAGGGGACCCGTTGCACGGGTGTGCGCTACCGCCGGGGCGGCGAGATGCTCGAGGCGCGGGCCGGACGGGAGGTTCTGCTCGCCGCCGGGGCGGTGCAGACCCCACAGTTGCTGGAACTGTCCGGCGTGGGCCACCCGGATCTTCTCCAGCGCCTGGGCATTCCGATACGCCACGCCCTTCCCGGTGTGGGGGAACACTACATCGATCATGCCTGTACCCGCATGAACTGGCGCATGCAGGGCACGCTCACGATCAATGAACTCGCGCGGGGCTGGCGCCTCGGGTTCCAGGTCGCGAACTATGTTCTGCGGCGGCGGGGCATCCTCTCCCTGGGCACTGGACTCGCCCACGGATTCGTGAAGACCTCGCCGACGGTGCCTACGCCCGACGCGCAGTACTTCTTCATGCATGCGAGCTATGCCAACGCAGCCGAGCGCATTCTCGATCGCGAGCCGGGCATGACCCTGGGCGTGGCGCAGTTGCGGCCGCGGTCGACCGGCAGCATTCACGCGCGCAGTGCCGATCCCTTCGCCGCACCGGCCATCCGGCCCAACATGCTGTCCCATCCCGAGGACCAGCGCTGTCTCGTGGAGGCCATGAAGATCGCGCGCCGTATCGTCGGCCAGCCGGCGATGCAGCGCCACGTGGCGTTCGAACTCACGCCAGGAGACAAGGTCCGGACCGACGACGAGTGGCTGGAGTTCGGCCGCGTCAATGCCCAGACCATCTATCACCCCATCGGCACCTGCCGCATGGGAACGGACGACTCTGCAGTCACGGACCCGACCCTGCGGGTGCGTGGCCTGACGGGCTTGCGGGTCGTGGATGCCTCGGTGATCCCGAGCATGGTTTCGGGGAACACCCAGGCCACGGTGTTCGTGGTGGCCGAGCGGGGAGCCGATCTCGTTCTCGCCGACCACCGTTCCGTGACACCCTGAAAAACAACACCCCGCTCCAGGGGTCTGGCGCGGGGTGCGGGAAACCGGGCAGCGGTTGCGGGCGGGTAGCGCCGGGGCAGGACGCAGGAGGTGCCCGCAGACCGGGTGGCGGATCAGGCGGCGTTGAGGAGTTCCCTCAGCACATAGGGCAGGATGCCCCCGTGCCGGAAGTAGTCCACCTCGATGGGGGTGTCGATGCGCAGGGTGACGGCGACCCGTTGCTCCGGCCCGTTCTTGCGACGGATCACCAGTTCCACATCCTGCTGCGGTCGGATGTCCTCGCCGAAGATCACGTCGAATTCCTCGTCCCCGCGGATACCCAGGGATTCCACCGAGTCGTTGCCCTTGAACTGCAGCGGCAGCAGGCCCATCCCGACCAGATTGGAGCGGTGAATCCGCTCGAAACTCCGCGCCACCACAGCCTTCACGCCCAACAACTGGGTGCCCTTCGCCGCCCAGTCGCGGGACGAGCCAGTGCCGTATTCCTCTCCACCAAAGACCACGGTGGGCGTACCCTCGGCGATGTACTTCATGGCCGCATCGTAGATGGACAGTTCCTCGCCGGAGGGCTGATGCAGGGTGATGCCGCCCTCGACGCGGGAGCCGTCAGCCGTGGCGGGGATCATGAGGTTCTTGATACGCACGTTGGCGAAGGTGCCGCGCATCATCACCTCGTGGTTGCCGCGGCGCGACCCGTAGCTGTTGAAGTCGGCCTTGCCCACGTCGTTGCCCACAAGCCAGCGGCCCGCTGGCGAGGATTCCTTGATGGAGCCCGCCGGGGAGATGTGGTCGGTGGTGATGGAATCGCCGAATACCCCCAGGGCCCGTGCGCGGCGGATGCCCGCCGCCGCCGTCGCGGGCTGCATCGAGAAGCCGTCGAAGAATGGCGGCCTGGCGATATAGGTGGAGGCAGGCCAGTTGTAGACCTGCCCTTCGACGCCTTCCACCTTCTCCCAGAGCTCGCCGGGGGCGCCCTTCACCTGACCGTAGTTTTTCTTGAAGGCGGTCGGGTTCATGGCGTGCTTCATGAGCGCGTGGATCTCTTCGCTGGTGGGCCAGATGTCGCCCAGCCAGACGTCCTTGCCCTTGCGGCCCTTGCCCACCGGCTCGGTCATGAGGTCCCGTGTGACCGTGCCGGCGATGGCATAGGCCACCACCAGGGGCGGGGACGCGAGGAAGTTGGCCTTCAGGTTGGGGTGGATGCGGGCCTCGAAGTTGCGGTTACCCGACAGGACCGCGGCGCAGACGAGGTCATTGCGGCTAATGGTGTCGTTGATCTCCTGCGTCAGGTCGCCGGCATTGCCGATGCAGGTGGTGCAGCCGTAGGCCGCGACGCTGAAGCCCAGTTGCTCCAGGTAGGGCAGCAGGCCCGCCCGGGAGAGGTATTCGGTGACGATCCGCGATCCGGGGGCAAGGGAGGTCTTGATGTGGGGCCTGACCGTGAGGCCCGCCTTGACCGCCTTCTTCGCCAGAAGTCCCGCCGCGAGCAGAACGCCCGGGTTCGAGGTGTTGGTGCAGGACGTGATCGCGGCGATGAGAACGTCGCCGTTCTTCAATTCCACCCCGCTTGCGGTCGTGAAGGTCTCCGCGAGCTTCTCCGCCGGCTGGTTGAAGCCATTGTCGGCCACAGGGCGGGAGAACAGGTCCGCGAATTTTCCCTTGACGTGCCCGATTTCGATGCGGTCCTGCGGCCGCTTCGGTCCTGCGAGGGACGGGGCGACGGTGCCGAGATCCAGCACGAGAACCTTGGAGTAGTCGATCTGCCCGGCCTTCGGGACTCCGAACAGTTTCTGGGCCTTGAAATAGGCCTCGAAGGCGTCGATCTCTGCCTTGGTCCGACCCGTGCCGCGGAAGTACTCGACCGTCTTGTCGTCCACCGGGAAGAAGCCCATGGTCGCTCCGTATTCGGGGGCCATGTTGGCGATGGTCGCGCGATCAGGCAGGGCGAGGCTCGCGGTACCCTGACCGAAGAACTCGACGAACTTGCCCACCACCTTCTCCCTGCGCAGCATCTCGGTGATGGTCAGCACCAGATCGGTGGCGGTCACGCCCTCGCGCAGCCGGCCCTTCAGTTCGACGCCCACCACGTCGGGGGTGAGGAAGTACACGGGCTGGCCCAGCATGCCTGCCTCGGCCTCGATGCCGCCCACGCCCCAGCCCACCACTCCGATGCCGTTGATCATGGTGGTGTGGCTGTCGGTGCCCACGAGCGTGTCGGGGTAGTAGACGCCATCACGACTGTGCACCCCGCGGGCGAGGTATTCCAGGTTCACCTGGTGCACGATCCCGAAGCCCGGAGGCACCACACCGAAGGTGTCGAAGGCCTGCATGCCCCACTTCATGAATTCGTAGCGCTCGCGGTTGCGCTGGAACTCGAGCTTCATGTTGAGATCGAGGGAATCCTTGCCGCCGTAGTGATCGATCATGACGGAGTGGTCCACCACCAGATCCACCGGCACGAGGGGTTCGATGGTCTTGGGGTTCTTGCCCATGTCGGCCGCCACGTTGCGCATGGCGGCGAGGTCCGCCAGCAACGGCACGCCGGTGAAATCCTGCAGCACCACGCGGGCCACGACGAAGGGGATCTCATCCACCCGATCGGCGTTGGGTTTCCACGCCGCCAGTTGCCTCACGTGATCCTCGGTCACCTTCTTGCCGTCGCAGTTGCGCAGGACGGCTTCCAGCACGATCCGGATGGAAACCGGCAACCGCGAGATCTTTCCGAGGCCCGCTTTCTCGAGGGCCGGCAGCGAGTAGAACTTACCCTTGCCAGTGCCGATGGGAAACTCTTGCAACGACTTGAACAGGTTGTGGCTCATGTCAGGCTCCAGAGAGAAGGGCCGTTTTTCGGTAGCCACGGGCCAGGTAGGGCGGGAGCCCCCCCTCGTGCCCGGGGCGCCTCGGGAAGATCCGTTCGATGGACACCGGTCGCGCGGCGGGCTGACCGCCATCTCGACCGGCGCGCATCACTTGGACATTCCCTAGATGACGAACATGTCGACGAACTCGTGGACGGGCGTGGCCGCGAGCTTCACCGGGTCCAGACAAAGGTCGAGGATAGCCGCCTGTTGCTTCACAGGGAACTTCCGCGCCAGGTTGGTCCTGAACTTCTCGACCAGCACCGGCATGCCTTCCTTGCGGCGACGCTTGTGCCCGATGGGGTACTCGCACACGATCTCCTTGAGCTTCTTGCCGTCGTTGAATTCGACGGTGAGCGCGTTGGCGATGGAACGCTTCGCGGGATCGTGATAGTCGGCGGTGAACTGCTTGTCCTCGACGCAGACGATCCTGTCGCGCAGCTTGTCGATGCGCGGATCGCGGGCGACGGCGTCCTCGTAGTCCTCGGCCGTGAGGCGGCCAAACAGGATCGGCACAGCCACCATGTACTGGATGCAGTGGTCTCGGTCGGCCGGGTTGTCCAGGGGACCCTTCTTGTCGATGATGCGGATGCAGGCCTCGTGGGTGCGGATCGTGATCTTCTTGATGTCCTCGGGCGTCCTGCCGGCCTTCTTCAGTTGCGCGTGGATCTGCATGGCGCATTCCACCGCGGTCTGCGAGTGGAATTCGGCCGGGAAGGAAATCTTGAAGAGCACGTTTTCCATGACGTAGGAGCCGTACGGCCGCTGGAACTTGAAGGCGTTGCCCTTGAACAGCACATCGTAGAAGCCCCAGGTCTTTGCCGTGAGGACGGACGGGTATCCCATCTCGCCGGTCTTCGCGATGAGCGCGAGCCGCACCGCGCGGGAGGTGGCGTCGCCCGCTGCCCAGCTCTTCCGGGATCCCGTGTTGGGCGAGTGGCGGTAGGTCCGAAGCGCCTGTCCATCGACCCACGCAAGGGATACCGCGTTGATGATCTCGTCCCGCGACAGGCCAAGCATCTGCGCCACGACGGCAGTGGAGGCCACCTTGACGAGCAGGACGTGGTCGAGGCCTACCTTGTTGAAGCTGTTCTCGAGCGCGATGCAGCCCTGTATTTCGTGGGCCTTGATCATCGCCGTGAGAACCTCGCGCATCGTGAGCGGCTTGCGGCCGGCCGCGATGGCGTTGCGCGACAGCCAGTCGGCGGTGGCCAGAATGCCGCCCAGGTTATCGGACGGGTGACCCCACTCCGCGGCGAGCCACGTGTCGTTGAAGTCGAGCCACCGGATCATGGCGCCGATGTTGAAGGCCGCCTGGATCGGGTCGAGCTGGAACTGGGTGCCCGGCACGCGGGCGCCGTTGGGCACCACCGTGCCGGGGACGACCGGTCCGAGCAACTTGGTGCAGGCCGGGTACTCGAGCGCCTCGAGGCCGCAACCAAGGGTGTCCATGAGGCAGAACCGGGCGGTTTCGTAAGCGTCCTTGCTGGTGATCCTCGCCTTGAGGACGTAGTCGGCGATGTCGACCAGAACCTTGTCGGGTTTCGGGCGAACGTTGGAGATGTGTGCGGACATGGGCTCGTTCTCTCTGCAGTGTGACGAAGACCCCGGGGTCGCCGGGGCCAAGCGGAATTGCTTACTTGCGGCGCTCCAGGGGCACCCATTTCTCGTTCTCGGGGCCGGTGTAGTTGGCGCTGGGCCGGATGATCTTGCCGTCGATCCGTTGCTCGATCACGTGGGCGCTCCAGCCGGACGTGCGGGAGATCACGAACAGCGGCGTGAACATCGGGGTGGGAACGCCCATCATGTGGTAGGACACGGCACTGAACCAGTCGAGGTTCGGAAACATCTTCTTCTCGCGCCACATTACCGATTCGAGGCGGTCGGCGATGTCGAACAGCTTGGTGTCCTTGGCTTCCTTGGAGAGCCGCTGGGCGACGTCCTTGATGACTTTGTTGCGCGGATCGCCGATGGTGTAGACGGGGTGCCCGAAGCCGATCACGATTTCCTTGTTCTGAACCCGTCGCACGATGTCGGCCTCGGCCTCCTCCGGGGTGGCATAACGGCCCTGCACGTCGAACGCCACCTCGTTGGCGCCGCCGTGCTTCGGACCACGCAGGGCGCCGATCGCACCGGCGACCGCCGAATACATGTCCGAGCCCGTGCCGGCGATCACGCGCGCCGTGAAGGTGGAAGCGTTGAATTCGTGCTCGGCATAGAGGTTGAGGGAGGTCTGCATGGCCCTCTCCCACGTGGCGCTCGGCTTGCGCCCGTGCAGGAGATGCAGGAAGTGGCCGGCGATGGACACGTCGTCGGTCTCGGTGTCGATGCGGCGCCCGTTGAAGCTGAAGTGATACCAGTAGAGAAGGATCGAGCCGAAACACGCCATCAGCCGGTCCGCGATGTCACGGGCGCCCGGGATGTTGTGGTCTTCCTTCTCGGGGACCAGCGTGCCGAGCACGGAGGCGCCCGTGCGCATGACATCCATGGGATGGGCCGACGGCGGAATGCATTCCAGTGCCGAGCGCAGGGCGGCCGGCAGTCCACGCAGGCGCTGGAGCTTCGTCTGATACGCATTAAGCTCCGCGATGTTGGGCAGGTAGCCGTGTACCAGCAGGTGGGCGATTTCCTCGAAGGTGGCCTCGTCGGCGAAGTCGAGGATGTCGTAGCCGCGGTAGTGCAGGTCGTTTCCGGTACGGCCCACCGTGCACAGGGCGGTGTTGCCTGCCGGGACGCCCGACAGGGCCACCGATTTCTTGGGTTTGGGGCCGGTGGCCGGTGTTGCTGCTTCAGTCATGTCTGATTCTCCACTGGGGGGCGGTTTGTGCCGGCGCCAGAGCGCCGCGGCCGGGCCGATCAGCCCTGTTTCTGCCGGGCAAACAGCTGGTCGAGCTTGCCTTCGTAATCGTGATAGCCGAGGTAGTCGTAGAGGTCGGCGCGCGTCTGCATGGTGTCCACCACTGCCTTCTGGGTGCCATCCCGGCGCACGCTCTCGTAGACGTTGAGCGCCGCCTTGTTCATGGCCCGGAACGCCGAGAGGGGGTAGAGGACCATCGCGACATTGGCGGTGCGCAGTTCGTCCACCGTGAACAGCGGCGTGGAGCCGAACTCGGTGATGTTCGCGAGCACCGGCACCTTTACCGCGTCCGCGAACTGGCGGTACATGGACAGTTCTGTCATGGCCTCCGGGAAGATCGCGTCCGCGCCGGCCTCGACGCAGGCGCAGGCGCGGTCGATGGCCGCCTGCAGGCCCTCCACGGCCAGGGCATCGGTGCGCGCCATGATCACGAAGTCCGGGTCGGTCCGGGCATCCGCGGCGGCCTTGACCCGGTCCACCATCTCGTCTGCGGAAACCAGTTCCTTGCCGGGCCGATGGCCGCACCGCTTCGCACCCACCTGGTCCTCGATGTGCATCGCGGCGGCCCCGAACTTGATCAGGGACCGCGTGGTGCGCGCGATGTTGAAGGCGCTGGCCCCGAACCCCGTGTCCACGTCCACGAGCAGTGGCAGGGGGCAGACATCGGTGATGCGGCGAACATCCGTGAGGACATCGTCGAGGTTGCTGATGCCGAGATCCGGCAGGCCGAGCGATCCGGCCGCGACACCGCCTCCGGACAGATAGATGGCGCGATAGCCCACGCGTTCCGCGAGGCGCGCGTGGTAGGCATTGATGGTGCCGATGATCTGGAGCGGGGATTCCTCCGCGAGGGCGGAACGGAAACGGGCGCCAGGCGTGGCGGGTTGGGTCATCTGAAAGGCTCCATGGGGCGCTGCGCGCCGGCAAAGGGGAGGGCCCGGGCGGTGCAGGCACGGAGCCCTCGCCCGACCGGGGGGCAGGCATGGTGAAGGCTGGGGCGGTGGCGCCGCGCGGCGGCGCCGGCGCAGACGATCACGCGAGCAGGTGGGCGACGGCCGAGCGCTCCTCCTCCAGCTCCCGCAGCGTCGCGTCCATCCTCTGGCGGCTGAACTCGTCGATGACCAGCCCCTCCACCCGCGAGTAGGTGCCTCCGGCGCAGGTGACCGGTACACCGTACATCACGTCGGCGGGAACGCCGTAGGATCCGTCGGAGGGTATGCCCATGGTCACCCACTTGCCCGAGGTGCCCAGCACCCAGTCCCGGATGTGGTCGATGGCCGCATTGGCTGCGGAGGCGGCCGACGACAGGCCGCGAGCCTCGATGATCGCGGCGCCGCGCTTGGCCACGGTGGGGATGAAGGTGTCGCGATACCAGGTGTCGTCGCCGACGGCCGCGGGTGCCGGCGTGCCGGCCACCGTGGCGAACCGGTAGTCCGGATACATCGTCGGGGAGTGGTTACCCCAGACGATCAGGCGCTCGATCGAGTCGACCGGCTTTCCGGTCTTCGCGGCGATCTGCGACAGCGCCCGGTTGTGGTCCAGACGCAGCATCGCAGTGAAGTTGGCCTTGGGCAGCTCGGGCGCGCTCTTCATCGCGATGTAGGCGTTGGTGTTGGCAGGGTTTCCCACCACGAGAACCCGCACGTCGCGGCTGGCGACGGCGTTGAGCGCCTTGCCCTGGGCCGTGAAGATCTGGGCGTTGGCCGACAGCAGATCCTTGCGCTCCATGCCCGGGCCGCGGGGCCGGGCACCCACCAGCAATGCGAAATCCGCATCTCGGAAGGCTGTGAGGGGATCCCCGTGCGCCGACATGCCGCGCAGCAGGGGGAATGCACAGTCGTCGAGTTCCATCATGACGCCGGTCAGGGCCTTCTGGGCCTTTTCGTCCGGGATCTCGAGAAGTTGCAGGATCACCGGTTGGTCAGGCCCGAGCATCTCGCCGCTCGCGATCCGGAAAAGCAGGCTGTAGCCGATCTGGCCGGCAGCGCCGGTGACCGCGACTCTGACGGGGGATTTCATGGGCGGCAACTCCTTGCGAAAGGTGGAAAATCGCGCCGCGGGTGACCAATCGGGAGCGCCTGCACAGCGACAGCATGCTGCGCTGCCGCAGGAAGAACGCAAGGACGATCGCACACCTTCCGGCTGCCCGATCATAGTTTTCGCTGCTGCGGTGTGTCAATGAAAGTCTTGTATATGATGACTGATACAGGTCAACGGTGGACCGGTCCGGCAGGTTGTGCTAATAATCGAGTCGTGATGAAGCCCGACACCATCGTGGTTCCCGCCTTCCAGCCCCTCTACCGGCAGATCAAGCTGCTGATCACGGAGGGATTGCGGTCCGGTCTCTGGAAGCCGGGGGAAAGCATTCCCAGCGAAACCGACCTGGCGAAGCGCTTCAACGTCAGCCAGGGAACCGTGCGCAAGGCGGTAGCCGAACTTGCCCAGGAAAACGTGCTGGTGCGCCGCCAGGGGAGGGGGACGTTCGTCGCCTCCCATGCCCACGAAAGGGCACAGTTGGCCTTTCTGCGGATCACGCCCGACTCCGGGCCGATGACCGCCCTGAGGGCCGACCTCGTGGAGTGCCGGCGCGTGAAGGCCGACGCCGCCACGGCCCGGCAACTCGGGCTGGCGGTCGGCGCCGGCGTGATTCGGGTGCGCCGCGTCCTGTTCATCGACGGCCAGCGCGCGATCTACGAGGAAGCCCGCGTGCCGGCGAGCCTGTTCCGCAACCTGGACTCAAGCGTGCTCGAGGTCAACGCGTGCATGCTCTACAGCATGTACGAGACCGTGTTCCACGTGCGGATCGTCGGCGCGGAGGAGAGGCTGAAGGCTGTCGCTGCCAGCGCCGAAGTGGCTGCCATGCTGGACATTCCCGTCTGTGCACCGGTGCTGATGACGGAACGCGTGGCCTATACTTACGGACAGAGGCCCGTGGAATTGCGGCGGAGTTTCTGCAACTGCGCCGAGCACCATTACGCCAACATCATCAGCTAGCACTCCACACCTCCCATCCTACGACCGAAAAGATGCCAGCGACCGCCCGCACCCGACCCAAGCACCTCAACCTGTTCCAGATCCGGCTGCCGATCCCCGGGATCGTGTCCATCCTGCACCGCGTCAGCGGGGCCGGACTGTTCCTGTTGTTGCCGTTTCTTCTCTATCTGTTCCAGCAGAGCGTGCAATCGCCGGAATCCCACGCCGACTTCCTCGGTCTCGTGAGTCATCCGCTGGCAAGACTGATCCTTCTGGGTCTTCTGTGGGCGTTTCTGCATCATTTCTGCGCAGGCCTGCGTTATCTCGCGCTGGACCTCCACGTCGGGACGGACCTCGCGCCCGCGCGGGGGTCGAGTTACGCGGTGTTCGGGGTGAGCCTGGTGCTGACCCTCGTCCTGGGGGTGTGGCTATGGTGAACCGCGTTCCGGTCGGAGCCCGCTACGGCATTCGCGACTGGCTGGTCCAGCGCGTGACGGCCACCGTGATGGCGATCTACGCGTTGCTCATGCTGCTGATCGTCCTGTTTGCCCGGCCAGGCGACTACCAGGCCTGGCGCGGACTGTTCGCGCACCAGGGGTTCCGGCTCGCGAGCCTTCTGTTCGCCCTGTCGGTGTTCTGGCATGCCTGGATCGGTGTGAGGGACATTCTCATGGACTACGTGCACGCGACCGGGGCGAGGCTGGCGCTCCAGGTGGGGGTGATCCTGCTGCTGGTGGCGTACGCCCTGTGGTCGATTCAGATTCTCTGGAGCATTGCCTAGATGACTTACCCCATTCGCAAGTTCGACGCAGTCGTGGTCGGGGCAGGGGGCGCCGGTCTGCGCGCCGCCCTGCAGCTTTCCGAGGCTGGTCTCAAGGTCGCCGTGCTGTCCAAGGTGTTCCCCACGCGGTCCCACACGGTCGCGGCTCAGGGTGGAATCGGCGCCTCGCTCGGCAACATGGGCGAGGACTCCTGGCTCTGGCACATGTACGACACCGTGAAGGGCTCCGACTATCTCGGTGACCAGGATGCCATCGAGTTCATGTGCCGCCACGCGCCCCAGGCAGTGTACGAGCTCGAGCACTTCGGGATGCCCTTCGACCGCAACGATGACGGCACCGTCTACCAGCGGCCCTTCGGCGGGCATTCCCAGAATTTCGGGGAGCGGGCAGTGCAGCGATCCTGCTGCGCCGCGGATCGCACGGGTCACGCGATGCTTCACACCCTTTACCAGCGCAACGTGCGGGCGAACACGCTGTTCTTCGTCGAGTGGATGGCGCTCGACCTCATCCGCGACGCATCGGGCCAGGTCCTGGGTGTCACCGCCATGGAAATGGAAAGCGGCGATGTGTGGGTGTTCCACGCCCGGGCGACGCTCTTCGCCACGGGTGGCGCGGGTCGCATCTACGCCGCTTCCACCAACGCGTTCATCAATACGGGCGACGGCCTGGGGATGGCGGCGCGGGCCGGAATACCGCTCGAGGACATGGAGTTCTGGCAGTTCCACCCGACAGGGGTCGCGGGGGCCGGGGTTCTCATCACGGAGGGTGTGCGCGGAGAGGGGGGCTACCTGCTCAACAAGGACGGTGAGCGATTCATGGAACGGTACGCGCCCACCATGAAGGATCTTGCCAGCCGGGACGTGGTCTCCCGGGCGATGGCCACCGAAATCAAGGAAGGACGGGGGTGCGGCAAGGAAGCGGACCACATTCTCCTCAAGCTCGACCACCTCGGGGTCGATGTGATCGAAAAGAGATTGCCGGGCATTCGCGAGATCGCCCGCAAGTTTGCCAATGTCGACCCGGTGCGCGACCCCATTCCAGTCGTCCCCACGTGTCACTACCAGATGGGTGGAATCCCGACCAACTACCACGGTGAGGTGGTGGTTCCGGCGGGCGGCAACCCCAACAGTCCGGTCCCCGGGTTCTACGCGGCGGGTGAGTGCGCATGCGCATCGGTGCACGGCGCGAATCGCCTGGGGACGAACTCGCTCACCGACCTGCTGGTGTTCGGCAAGGCTTCGGGCGATCGCGTCATCCAGTTTCTCCGGGAGAACCCGGGCCACAAGGACCTGCCCGCCGATGCGGGGGACTTCTCCCGCGCCCGCCTGGCGCGCCTCGATGGTCAGAAGGACGGAGAGAGCGTGCACGAGGTGGGGGCCGAGATGCGGCGCACCATGCAGGCCCACTGCGGTGTCTTCCGCTTCCCGGACATGCTCACCCAGGGCGTTGAGCGCATCCGCGCCGTGGCGGAGCGGGCGAGCCGCACCGGGATCAAGGACACGAGCCGCACCTTCAACACCGCGCGGATCGAGGCCCTTGAACTCGACAACCTGATCGAGGTGGCCCGCTCCACGATGATCGCAGCCGAGGCGCGACGGGAAAGCCGGGGTGCCCACGACCGGGCCGATTGTCCCAAGCGGGACGACGTCAACTGGCTCAAGCACTCCCTCTGGTACCGCGACGGCGACCGCCTCGAGTTCAAGCCGGTAAACATGAAGGCCCTCACGGCAGAGACTTTCGAGCCCAAGGTCCGCAGTTATTGATTGATGGCCGCCTGCCGGGCTGCTCCGGCGTGCGTGAGGATACGAGACGAGGTCAACATGCGATTCAGGATCTACCGGTACGACCCGGACAAGGATGCCAAGCCGTACATGAAGGACTACGACGTCGCCCTGGAACCCAGCGACCGCATGCTCCTTGACGCCCTGGTGCGGATCAAGTCCCTCGACGACAGCCTGTCTCTGCGCCGGTCCTGCCGGGAGGGTGTGTGCGGCTCCGATGCCATGAACATCAATGGCAAGAACGGCCTGGCCTGCATCACGAAGCTGGCCGATCTCAGGGAGCCGGTGGAACTGAGGCCGCTGCCGGGCATGCCGGTGATCCGCGACCTGATCGTGGACATGGCGCAATTCTTCAAGCAATACCACTCCATCAAGCCATACGTCCAGAACGTCGACCAGGCGCCCGAGAAGGAACGCCTCCAGTCTCCGGCAGAGCGCGAGGAACTCGACGGCCTGTACGAGTGCATCCTCTGTGCCTGCTGCTCCACCTCCTGTCCGTCCTTCTGGTGGAATCCCGACAAGTTCGTGGGGCCCGCGGGGTTGCTTGCAGCCTACCGGTTCATTGCCGACAGCCGGGATCAGGCCACGAACGACCGGCTCGACGATCTCGAGGATCCCTACCGGTTGTTTCGCTGCCACTCGATCATGAACTGCGTCGATGTCTGTCCGAAGGGTCTGAATCCGACCCGGGCCATCGGTCGCATCAAGGAAATCATGATCAAGCGCATGGTCTGAGCGCCGCGCATGGGCGATCTCGACCGGGTGCGCTGGAGGTGCCGGCGCGGCCTGCTGGAACTGGATCTCATCCTGACGCGGTTCATGGCCGCGGACTACCTCGCGCTCGAACAGGAGGAACGCATCCTCTTTTCAGAGCTGCTGGATCTTGCCGATAACGATCTCTGGGACCTGATCGCAGGCCGGGCCGAGCCGCCCGGTCCGCGCTGGGCGGGGGTTCTGTCGCGTCTGCGCGCAGCGTGAGACCCTCCGGTGCGGTAATTTGATGCAGGGCAGCAATTCCACCGGAATGCCACTACAATTTCTGAATCTCAAACGACGTCGGAGCAGGCGATGAGCACCCCTGGCAAGGCCACCCTGAGTTTCACCGATGGCACCCCGTCCATCGATCTCCCCATCCTCAAGGGCGCGGCAGGCCCGGACGTCATCGACATCCGCAAGCTCTATGGACTGACGGGCAAGTTCACGTATGACCCCGGGTTTCTTTCCACGGCGTCCTGCAATTCCGCGATCACGTTCATCGACGGCGACAAGGGGGAACTTCTCTACCGCGGGTACCCCATCGAACAACTCGCGACGAACTGCGACTTCCTCGAGGTCTGCCATCTGATCCTCTACGGTGAGTTGCCGACGCCGGACCAGAAGAAGGCATTCGACCTGCGCGTCACGCGCCACACCATGGTGCACGAGCAGCTTCAGTTCTTCCTGCGGGGTTTCCGACGGGACGCCCACCCCATGGCGGTCATGACCGGGCTCGCCGGGGCCTTGTCGGCGTTCTATCCGGATTCCATGAACCTCAACGATGCCGAGCAGAGGGACATCTCTGCCATCCGGCTGATCGCCAAGATGCCGACCCTGGTGGCGATGGCCTACAAGTACTCCATTGGCGAGCCCTTTGTCTATCCGCAGAACAAGCTCGACTACACGGCCAATTTCATGCGGATGATGTTCGCCAACCCCTGCGAGGACTACACGGTGAATCGTGTCCTCGTGCGGGCGCTGGATCGCATCTTCATCCTGCACGCCGACCACGAGCAGAATGCCTCCACCTCCACCGTGCGTCTGTGTGCGTCGTCCGGAACGAACCCGTTCGCCGCCATCGCGGCCGGGGTGGCTTGCCTCTGGGGCCCTGCCCACGGCGGCGCCAACGAGGCCTGCCTCACCATGCTCGGGCAGATCCAGCAAAGCGGCGGCCTGGCCAAGGTGGGCGAATTCATCGCCAAGGTGAAGGACAAGGACTCGGGAGTCCGTCTCATGGGATTCGGCCACCGGGTCTACAAGAACTATGATCCTCGGGCCAAGCTGATGCGCGACACCTGCCATGAGGTGCTGGCCGAACTCGGGCTGGAGAACGATCCGCTGTTCAAGCTCGCCATGGCGCTGGAGAAGATCGCTCTGGAGGACGATTACTTCGTGAGCCGAAAGCTCTACCCGAACGTGGATTTCTACTCCGGGATCGTCCAGAAGGCGATCGGCATTCCCGTGCAGCTCTTCACCGCCATCTTCGCGCTGGCACGCACGGTCGGCTGGATCGCGCAGTTGAATGAGATGATCATCGATCCGGAGTACAAGATCGGTCGGCCGCGCCAGCTCTACGCGGGTGCGGTCCCGAGGACGGTTGTGCCGCTCGCGTCGCGCGCCTGACGGCCGGGCGCGCGACCCGACAGGACCGGACCAGCGGACGCCGGCGGACGCGACAAACAGCACTTTCCCGGGGGCGGTTGCCCGCCAGGCACGGGAAAGGCAAGGAACGAGGAGGAGTTCGGCCATGATGAAGGATCTGTTGTCCGGTTCGCACCTGTCCGGCGGCAACGCTGCGTACATCGACGAGCTGTACGAGGCGTACCTGCAGGGCCAGGAGTCCCTGGCTCCGGAGTGGAAACGCTATTTCGACCAGTTTCAGGTTCTGCCCGGGCCGAGGGATGTGCCCCACGAGCCCGTGCGCGAGCTCATCTCCCGGATCGCGCGGGAACGCTCGGCGGCCGGGCGTTCATCGCTGGCACCGGCGGAACTGGCCGAGCTCGGGCGCAAGCAGGCGGCGGTGTTCCAGCTGGTCAGCTCCTATC
Source organism: Betaproteobacteria bacterium (assembly GCA_037141795.1). Classification (GTDB taxonomy): domain Bacteria; phylum Pseudomonadota; class Gammaproteobacteria; order Burkholderiales. Next base: position 2,891 of record JBAXBV010000024.1, on the reverse strand, counting down.
GTTTCCTCGGTGTCCGCCATGCCTCGCTCGACCCGCTCAAGCGGCTCGAGCGTCCGCAGGTCCCGGAGCTCGAGCCGGCCTTTCACGATCTTTCCGACGCGGATCTCGACCGGGTCTTCGACACGGGTACCCTGGTGGGGCCGAAACAGGCCACGCTCCGGGACATCATCCAGGCGCTCAGGGAAACCTACTGCGGAACCATCGGCCTGGAGTACATGTACATCACCGACACCGCCCAGAAGCGCTGGATCCAGCAGCGCTTCGAGGGGGCGCGGTCCCGGCCGGCGTACCCGCCCGACTACAAGCGCCACGTGCTGGAGCGTCTGACGGCGGCGGAGGCTCTCGAAAAATACCTGCACACCCGTTACGTCGGGCAGAAGCGTTTCTCGCTGGAGGGTGGGGATACCCTCATTCCCCTGCTCGACAACCTTCTCCAGCGGGCCGGCGGGGCAGGGGTGCAGGAACTCGTCATCGGCATGGCCCATCGCGGGCGGCTCAACGTTCTTGTCAACACGCTCGGAAAGCTTCCGGAAGATCTGTTTTCGGAGTTCGAGGGCAAGAAGGCGGGACTGCTCCAGGCGGGTGACGTGAAGTACCACCAGGGCTTCTCGTCGGACGTGATGACGCCGGGCGGCCCCATGCACATCACGCTGGCGTTCAACCCGTCGCACCTCGAGATCGTCAATCCGGTGGTCGAGGGGTCGGTCCGTGCCCGCCAGCATCGCCGGCGCGACCTCGACGGGCGGCAGGTGCTGCCCGTGCTGATTCACGGTGATGCAGCCTTCGCGGGCCAGGGCGTGGTCATGGAAACCATGAACCTGTCCCAGACCCGCGGCTACGGCACGGGCGGAACGGTGCACATCATCGTCAACAACCAGATCGGCTTCACGACCTCCGATCCGCGGGACACCCGCTCGACGATCTACTGTACCGACGTGGCCAAGATGGTCGAGGCGCCCGTCATCCACGTCAACGGCGACGATCCCGAGGCGGTCATCTTCGCGGTGGAGGCCGCGCTCGATTTCCGGGTGGCCTTCCAGAAGGACATCGTGGTGGATCTCGTCTGCTTCCGCCGGCTCGGGCACAACGAGCAGGACGAGCCGATGGTCACGCAGCCGCTCATGTACAAGATCATTGCCCAGCACCCCGGTACCCGCAAGCTCTATGCGGATAGGCTCCAGGCCGAGGGTGTGCTGAGGGAAGGCGATGCCGACCGGCTGGTGGCGGCGTACCGCGCGGCGCTGGACCAGGGGCAGCACACTAACCGCAGCATCATCTACGACTACCGTCCTCCCTTCGCCGTGGACTGGTCCGCCTACAACGGGGCCAAGTGGAACGACGGGATCGCGACGGCGGTCTCGCCGGAGGAGCTTCGCCGCCTCTCGGAGCGGCTCACCACGATTCCGTCACACTTCAAGCTGCACTCGCGGGTGGACAAGGTGATCGCCGACCGCCGCCAGATGGGGCTGGGCAAGCTGCCACTGGACTGGGGTATGGCCGAGAACCTGGCCTATGCGTCGCTGCTGAGACAGGGCTACGGGGTTCGCCTCTCGGGACAGGATTCCGGTCGCGGGACGTTCTTCCACCGCCACGCGGTACTGCACGACCAGAATCGGGAGCGCTGGGATGCCGGCACCTATGTTCCCCTGCAGAACATCTCCGAGAACCAGCCCGATTTTCTCGTGATCGACTCGACCCTGTCGGAGGAGGCGGTCCTCGGTTTCGAATACGGTTACGCCACGGCGTCACCGAGCGAACTCGTCATCTGGGAGGCGCAGTTCGGGGACTTCACGAACGGCGCCCAGGTCGTGATCGATCAGTTCATCGCTTCCGGCGAGGTCAAGTGGGGGCGGCTGTGCGGACTCGTGCTCATGCTTCCCCACGGCTACGAGGGGCAGGGGCCGGAGCATTCGTCCGCGCGCCTCGAGCGCTTCCTCCAGTTGTGCGCCGACTACAACATGCAGGTGGTGGTTCCCTCGACTCCGGCGCAGATGTTCCATCTCATGCGCCGGCAGATGCTGCGCAGTTATCGCAAGCCGCTCGTCATCATGAGCCCCAAGAGCATGCTGCGGCACAAGGAATCCGTGTCGAGCCTCGAGGACCTCGCCCACGGCCGGTTCCAGCCGGTCATTCCGGAGACGGACGAACTCGTCGCGGAGGATGTGAAGCAGGTCGTCTTCTGCAGCGGCAAGGTCTACTACGACCTGGTCTCCACGCGCCGCGAGCGGGGGATCCGGGATATCGCCATCGTGCGGATCGAGCAGCTCTATCCGTTCCCCCACGATGATTTCACGGCCGAGATCCAGCGTTACCCGAACGCGGGTTCGGTGGTCTGGTGCCAGGAGGAGCCCGGCAACCAGGGGGCCTGGCACCGGATCCAGCATTACCTGCTGCGACACATGCGACCCGAACAGAAGCTACGGTATGCGCTCCGGCCATCGAGTGCGTCGCCGGCAGGTGGCTATCTCGCGCTGCACAACCAGAGACAGAAAGCTGTAGTGGATGCCGCCCTCACGATCGGCGGCTGAACCGGGCTCGGCACAGGCCGATGCTCAAGCACGGAGAGGTGAAGTTCCTATGCTGATCGAAGTGAAAGTGCCGGCGCTTTCCGAGTCGGTGGCGGAAGCAACGTTGCTCAAGTGGCACAAGCGGGCCGGTGAGTTCGTGAACCGCGACGAGAATCTCATCGACATCGAGACGGACAAGGTGGTCCTGGAACTGCCGTCGCCCGAATCCGGGGTCCTCGAGGCCATCGTGAAGGGCGATGGGGCCACGGTGGTGGCGGAGGAGATCATCGCGCGAATCAACACGACCGCCCAGGCCGGGACGGGTGCAGCAGCCACGGCGGCCACTCCGGCGGCGGCCCTTGCCGAGACCCCGGTCGCGGCGGC
>JBAXBV010000023.1:0-54403 GCA_037141795.1 Betaproteobacteria bacterium | reverse complement strand
CCCGCCCGAGCGCGGCGAGGGGCGGCAGGGCGAAGCCGCAGAGCATGACGAGGCCGGCCAGCACGCCCTGCAGCGCAGGCGTGAACCCGGGGGCGGGAAGCGCCACTTCCACCACGGGCGCCAGCACCCGGGCGAGGGCGAATTGCGCGCCGTAGCCGGCGGCGCAGCCGGCCACACCCGCGGCGAGTCCCACCGCCCCCACCTGCACGGCGTGGGTCCAGACCGTGACGGCGCGGCTCGCGCCGAGGCAGCGGAGCATCGCGCAATGATCGACGTGGCGCTGCGCATAGCGCCGGGCCGCGAGGGCGATCGCGACGGCCGCCAGTACCACCGACAGCAGGGAGGCCAGTCCGAGGAATTTCTCCGCCCGCTCGAGCGCCGAGCGGATCTCGGGTCGCGCGTCGCGGACATCTTCCAGCCGCTGCCCCGGACCCACCTGGGGCCACGCGGCGTCGCGGAAAGCCGCCACCCGGACGGCCGGCCCGGCCACCATGAGCCGGTACCTGACCCGGCTGCCGGCCTGCACGAGGCCGGTGGCCTCGAGGTCCCGGGCGTGCAGGATCAGGCGGGGCATCATGTTGAGGAAGCCGATGTTCGCCTCGGGGTCGTCGACGGTACGGCCCGACACCCGGAACATGCGATCGCCCACGCCGACCGTCCCGCCCGGAGCCACCCCCAATCGCGCCAGCGCCCGGTCGTCCAGCCAGACCGTGCCAGGGGCGGGCCCGTCGGTGGCCTCGAACACGGCGCCATCGGCGCCGGCGATGCGCAGATGGCCCTTCAGCGGGTAACCTGCCGCCACGGCCTTGATCTCCACCAGCAGGCTGACCTCGCCCGCGGTGATCATGCTGGGGAACCGCACGGTCTCCACCCGGCGCAGGCCGCGGTCCGCCGCCGCGTCGCGCAGCGTCTGACCGATCGGGCGGTCCGACACCAGCACCAGGTCGGCCCCCAGCAGCTGGCTCGCCTCCTGGGTGAGGGCCAGGCGGACCCGGTCGGCGAAGAAGGCAACAGTCGTGAAACTGGCCACGGCCACGATCACGGACAGGGCCATCACCCGCAATTCGCCGGCCCGCCAGTCCCGTGCCAGCAGGCGCAGGGCGAGTCGCAGGACTGCCAGGGTGCGCACGGGCGTCACGCCGCCGCCCCGGATTCGTCCGCCACGAGCCGCCCGCCCGCGAGCCGGAGCCGCCGGCCGCAGCGCGCGGACAGTCCCTCGTCGTGGGTGACGAGGACCAGCGTGGTGTGGCGCTCCCGGTTCAGGTCGAACATGAGGTCCGCCACCTCCCGGCCCGTGGCCGCATCGAGGTTGCCCGTGGGTTCGTCGGCAAACAGGATCCTCGGCGGCCCGCCGAAGGCACGGGCAATGGCCACGCGCTGCTGCTCGCCGCCGGAGAGCTGGCGTGGATAGTGGGTGGCGCGGCCGGCGAGCCCGACGCGGCGCAGCATCTCGGCGGCGCTGGCCCTCGCCCCCGGCGCGCCCGCCAGTTCGAGGGGCAGCATGACGTTCTCCAGCGCGGTCAGCGATGGCAGCAGCTGGAAGGACTGGAAGACGAACCCGACGAGTTCACCCCGCAGGGCTGCCCGGCCGTCCTCGTCGAGGTCGGAGAGACACCGCCCGGCGAGGGTGACACGGCCGGCCGTGGGCAGGTCGAGCCCCGCGAGCAGCCCCAGAAGCGTGGTCTTGCCCGAGCCGGACGCGCCCACGACGGCAACGGATTCGCCCGCCGTGATGTCGAAGGTCACGTCGTCGAGGATCGTGAGGACCTCGCTGCCGGTGGTGACTTGCCAGGTCAATCCCGCCGCGGAGACAATGGATGCCATGCCATTCCTGAAAAGTCGTCCTGCACGCCGGTGCGATCCGGCCCTGCGCCGCCCGCGGGCAGCCGTTTGGTGCGCGCGGGTCCTGCTGTTGCTGACCCTCGCCGGTGCCGCCGGGTTCACGGCCGCAGCCGGCACGGTACTCGTTCTCGGTGACAGTCTGTCGGCGGGCTACGGCCTGCCGGCCGGCCAGGGATGGGTGGACCTGCTGTCCCGGAAGATGGCGCAGACCCACCCGGGATTCAAGGTGGTCAACGCGTCGATCAGCGGCGAGACCACCTTCGGGGGCGTCGGACGGCTGCCGGACCTGTTGCGCACCCACACGCCCGCGGTGGTGGTGATCGAACTGGGCGCCAACGACGGGCTGCGGGGGACCGACATCGCCCTCACGCGGGACAACCTCCGCCGACTGGCCCGGGACAGCCTGGCCGCGGGTGCCCGGCCCCTGCTGGTGGGCATGCGCATCCCGCCCAACTACGGCCCGGCCTACACCCGGCAGTTTGCCGCCCTGTTCGCCGAGGTGGCCAGGGAGACCGGCGCCGCGACGGTACCCTTCCTGCTCGACGGCATCGCCGAGCACCGCGAGCTGTTCCAGGACGATGGCATCCACCCCTCGCCGGCTGCCCAGCCGCGGATGCTGGACAACGTCCTGCCCCATCTGCTGCCCATGCTGTCACCCTCGCGTCGCGCGGCCCCGAAGCCCCCCGGGCGCACCCGCTTGCCGTGAGAGAATCGGCGCCCCCGACTCCGCCTGCCCCGCCCATGCGCTCCGATGTGGCCACCGTCGATGACCTGGGCGCCTTCGACGCCGTGATCGACGTCCGCTCCCCGTCCGAGTTTGCCGAGGACCACGTCCCCGGCGCGCTCAACTGCCCCGTCCTCGATGACGCGGAGCGGGCGCTCGTGGGCACCCTGTACAAGCAGGACTCCCCCTTCGCCGCGCGCAGGGTCGGCGCGGCGATCGTGGCGCGCAACATCGCCCGGCACCTGGACGCATCCCTGGCGGCGCACCCCCGCGGGTGGCGCCCATTGGTGTACTGCTGGCGCGGCGGCAAGCGCAGCGGCGCCATGACCCACGTGCTGCGGGAAGTGGGCTGGGACGCCCGCCAGCTGGATGGCGGCTACAAGTCCTACCGGCGGCACGTGGTGGCGGACCTGGCGGTTCTGCCCGGCCGCTTCGCCCTGCGGGTCATCTGCGGACTCACGGGCTCGGGCAAGAGCCGGCTGCTCGCGGAACTCGCCCGCCAGGGCGCGCAGGTCCTGGACCTCGAGGGCATGGCCGCCCACCGAGGCTCCGTGCTGGGCGCACTGCCGGACGAGCCGCAACCGGCGCAGAAACGATTCGAGAGCCGGCTCCTCGAGGCGCTGCGGGCCCTCGATTTCATGAAGCCGGTGTTCGTGGAATCCGAGAGCAAGAAGATCGGCGCCCTGCACGTGCCGGAGGCGCTCATCGAGCGGATGTGGGCAAGCCCGTGCGTGCGCGTCGAGACCGCGCCCGACGGCCGGGTGGCCCTGCTGATGGAGGAGTACGCGCACTTCTTCGTCGGCCGCGAGGTGCTGGCCGCGCGCCTGAAGTCGCTCGCGCCCCTCCACGGCCACGAAACCATCGGGCGCTGGCTCCAGCATGTCGCGGCGGGACAGTGGGAGCCTCTCGTGGCCGATCTGCTCGCGCGGCACTACGACCCGTCCTACACCCGCTCCATCACGGGCCACTATCCCGGCTACGGAACCGCCCGGCGGGTGTACATCGCGGACATTTCCGCGAGCGCGTTTGCCGCCGCGGCCCGGGAAATCCTTTCCGGCGAACCGGTGACCGCGCCGTGACCGACACCCTGCGGGCGCGGGCACCGGTGATCGCCTGCGTGCTGGCCTGCTGCCTGTTGTGGTTCGCCAACCTCGACAGCCGCAAGCTGATCCGTCCGGACGAGGGGCGCTATGCGGAGATCGCGCGGGAGATGGCGGCGACCGGGGACTGGGTCACGCCGCGGCTCAATGGCCTCAAGTACTTCGAGAAGCCGCCGCTGCAGTACTGGGTGACCGCCGCGGGCTTCCGGCTCTTCGGGGCGCGCGAATGGACCGCCCGGCTCTGGCCGGCCCTGTCGGGCGCCCTGTGCGTGCTGCTGGTGTGGCGGGTCGGGCGGCGCGTGCTGGCGCCGCCGGCGGGAGGCTTCGCGGCCCTCCTCTCGGCGACCATGCTCTGGCCCGTGGCCAACGGCCACCTCAACACGCTTGACACGGGCCTCACGTTCTTTCTCACCGCCACCCTGGGTGCCTTTCTGCTGGCGCAGAAGGCCGGCCTCACGGTGACGCAGCGCCGCCGGCACATGCTGCTGGCCTGGGCCGCCTGCGGCGGGGCCGTCCTCTCCAAGGGCCTCATCGGAATCGTGCTGCCGGGCGGGGCGATCGCACTCTACCTGCTCGCCACCCGGGACTGGCGGCTCCTCGCCCGACTGCACCTGCTGGCCGGCATCCCGGTCCTGCTGGCCATCACGGCGCCGTGGTTCGTGGCCGTGTCGCTTGCGAACCCGGAGTTCCCGCAGTTCTTCTTCATCCGAGAGCACTTCCAGCGCTACCTCACGCCGGTGCACCGGCGCAGCGAACCCTGGTGGTACTTCCTGCCGCTTCTGGTGGCCGGGACCCTCCCCTGGACCGTGCTGGCCGGACAGACTCTGGCCGGCGCCTGGCGGGGCCGGGAGCCCGCCGGCCCGGACTTCCGTCCGCGACTGTTCCTGCTGGGATGGATCGTCTTCGTGGTGCTGTTCTTCAGTGCGTCCAGCTCCAAGCTGCCGTCCTACATCCTGCCGGTGTTCCCCGCGCTGGCCTGGCTCATGGGAGACCGCCTGGCGCAGTTGCCGGCCCGCGTCCTGCGCTGGCACGCCGCACCGCTCCCGATCCTGGCCGCCGCCGCGATCTGGGTGGGACTGCGCGCGGACCGTTACGCCAACGACCGCACGCCGGCGACGCTGTATCAGGCCTTCGAACCCTGGATCGTGGGCGCGGCCCTCGCCATCCTGGTGTCCGCCGCTCTTGGCATCGCGTGGTCGGCGAAAGGCCGCCGTGGCTTCGCCGCGACGGCCATCGGCCTGGGAGGGCTCGTGGCCTGGCAGGCGGCCATCACGGGACACAACGCGCTGGCGCCCTCCTTCTCGAGCGCCCACTTCGCGCAGCGGGTCGCTCCTCGGCTGCGACCGGACTGCCCGCTCTACAGCGTGCGGACCTACGACCAGACCCTGCCCTTCTATCTGCGGCGAACCGTCACGCTGGTGGCCTTTGCCGATGAGATGGCCTTCGGGCTGGAACAGGAACCGGAACGTGGCCTGCCGAGCTTCGACGCCTTCGCCGCCCGCTGGCGCGGGACCGCCTGCGCCTACGCCTTCATGGAGCCGGCCGTGCTGGAGGAATTCGCTGCGGCGGGGCTGCGGTACGAGACGGTCGGGCGCGACACCCGGCGGGTGCTGGTGGCGAACGCCGCCGCGGCGGAGCCCTTGCCGTGACAGCCGTGTCCTTCCTGCTGGTGCTCACGGGCGTGCTCCTGAACGCGGCCGCGCAACTGCTGCTGAAGGCGGGCACGAACGCCATCGGCCACTTCGACTTCACCCTGGCCAATGCGGTGCCCATCGGCCTCAGGGTGGCGCTCGAACCCCACATCCTGGGGGGCCTCGGCTGCTACGTGGTGAGCGTGGCGGTCTGGATCATGGCCCTGTCCCGGGTGGAGGTCAGCATTGCCTATCCCATGCTGTCGCTCGGCTACGTGGTGAGCGCGGCGGCGGCCTGGGCCCTGTTCGGCGAATCGGTGAACGCGCTGCGCCTGACCGGGATCGCCGTGATCATCGTGGGGGTCGTGCTGGTCGCACGGAGCTGATCCCGCCAATTCCAACGCAACTGCGCACACGCCATGACCGACGCCTTCCTGCCCTTCACCCGCCCCACCATCGACGAGGAAACCATCGCCGGAGTGGCCGACGTGCTGCGGTCCGGCTGGATCACCAGCGGACCCCAGGTCAGGACCTTCGAGGCCATGCTCTCGGAGTACTGCGGCGGACGGCCCGTGCGCGCACTGGTGTCCGGCACCGGCGCCCTGGAACTCGCCCTGGAGATCGCCGGGGTGCGGCCGGGAGACGAGGTGATCACCACACCGCTCACCTGGGTCGCCACCGCCAATGTGATCGTGCGGGCAGGTGCGCGGCCGGTGCTGGTGGACATCGACCCGGTCACCCGCCTGATCGACCTGGACCGCGTCGAGGCGGCCATCACGCCGCGCACGCGGGCGATCCTGCCGGTGGACCTTGCGGGCTTCCCCGTGGACCGGGACCGCCTGGCGGAAATCGCCGCGCGTCACCGGGTGAGGGTGATCGAGGACGCGGCCCAGAGCCTCGGGGCCACCTGGAGCGGGCGCCGCATCGGCAGCTTCGGCGATCTCGTCTGCTTCTCGTTCCACGCCAACAAGAACCTGACCACGGGCGAGGGCGGCTGCCTGGTGCTGAACGACGCGGCCGAGGCGCTGCGCTGCGAGCGCCTCCGGCTGCAGGGCGTGGAGCGCCTGCCCGACGGCGGCCAGGAGGTGGAGGTCGCGGGAGCGAAGCTGAACATGACGGACATCGCGGCACGCATCGGCATCGGGCAGCTGCCGAGGCTGGCGGAGTTCAACGCGCGCAGGCACGCGCTGGCCATGCGGTACTTCGAACGGCTCGACCCGGGCCTCCTGTCGGACCTGCCGCCGCGGGAGGCCAGGGGCGGCAACTGGCACATGTTCCAGCCCGTGCTGCCCCTCGACCGACTGACCGTCTCGCGGGGCGACTTCATCCGCGCCATGCACGACCGCGGCATCGGCGTGGGCGTGCACTACCCGGCCCTGCACCTGTTCCGGCTCTACCGGGAAATGGGGTTCCGGGAAGGCGATTTCCCCCATGCGGAACGGGTCGGCGCCGGCATCGTCACGCTGCCCCTGTTCCCCGCCATGGGGGACGATGACGTGGACCGGGTGGCGACCGCCGTGCGTGATATTCTCCGGCCGAATCTGCGCGCCGGTCATCGATGAGCCTGTCCCCCGAGGTTTCGGTCGTCATTCCCGTCTACAACGAGGAGTCGGGACTTCCCGCCCTCTTCGAGCGTGTCTATGGCGCGCTCGACCGTCTCGGCGTGCCCTTCGAGGTCGTGTTCGTGAACGACGGCAGCCAGGACCGCTCCGCCGCCCTCCTGCGTGCCCAGTACCAGCAGCGGCCCGAGTCCACCCGGGTGATCCTCTTCAATGGCAACTTCGGCCAGCACCTCGCCATCATGGCCGGGTTCGAGCACGCGCGCGGCCGCCGCGTGGTCACGCTGGACGCGGATCTCCAGAACCCGCCCGAGGAAATCGGCCGCCTGCTGGCCGAGATGGACCGGGGCTTCGACTACGTGGGCACGATCCGCCGCCTGCGCAAGGATTCGGCCTTCCGGCGCACGGCGTCCCGGGCCATGAACCGCATGCGCGAGCGGATCACGCGCATCCGGATGACCGACCAGGGCTGCATGCTGCGGGCCTACAGCCGGGAAGTCATCGACGCCATCAACGCCTGCCGCGAGGTGAACACCTTCATCCCGGCACTCGCCTACACCTTCGCGCAACGGCCCACCGAGATCGAGGTGGACCACGAGGAGCGGGCGGCGGGCGAATCGAAGTATTCGCTCTACAAGCTGATCCGGCTCAACTTCGATCTGGTCACGGGGTTCTCGCTGGTGCCGCTGCAGATGTTTTCCCTCTTCGGCATCGCCATTTCCCTGCTCTCGGTGCTGTTCGTGGTGGTGCTGGCCGTGCGCCGGCTCATCGTCGGACCGGAGGCCGAGGGACTGTTCACGCTGTTCGGCATCGCGTTCTTCCTGATCGGCATCGCGCTGTTCGGGATCGGCCTGCTGGGCGAGTACGTGGGGCGCATCTACCAGCAGGTGCGGCAGCGGCCGCGCTACCTCATCCAGGCCGTCCTCGGCGCGGACGATGATGGGACCGCCGCCGGGGCCGCGCCCCCCGACGGCATCCCGCCTCCGTGAGCGGCCGCGCGGTCGTGCTGGCCTACCACGACGTCGGCCACCGCTGCCTGAGCGTCCTGCTGGCGCACGGCGTGGACGTGGCCCTCGTGGTGACCCACCGCGATGCGCCGGGGGAGAACGTCTGGTTCGCCTCCGTGGCGCGCCTCGCCCGCGATCACGGGCTGGACGTGGCCTTCGCCGAAGACCTCGACGACGCCAGCCTGCGCACGGCGATCGCCGCCGCATCGCCGGAGTTCCTCTTCTCGTTCTATTTCCGCCGGATGCTGCTGCCGGACATCCTCGCCCTCGCACCCCGGGGAGCGCTCAACATGCACGGCTCCCTGCTGCCCCGATACCGCGGACGGGTGCCCGTCAACTGGGCGGTCATCCACGGCGAGCGCGAGACGGGCGCCTCCCTGCACCACATGGTGGCACGGCCGGACGCGGGGGACCTCGTGGACCAGATGGCTGTGCCGATCCTGCCGGACGACACCGCGCACGACGTCTTCCGGAAGGTCACGGTGGCCGCGGAGATCGTGCTGGACCGCAGCCTGCCGGGGCTGCTCGACGGCACCCTCCGGGCCCGCCCCCTCGACCTGGCAGGCGGGAGCTATTTCGGAGGCCGCCGGCCGCGGGACGGGGAGATCGATTGGACGCAACCGGCCCGCGCCGTCCACAATCTGGTCCGCGGCGTCGCACCACCCTACCCGGGTGCCGGCACCATGATCGCAGGCCATCCGGCCCGGCTGCTCCGGACCCTGCACCGCGCCCGCGACACGCGCCGTGCCCCGGGCACGCTGTTCCTGGAGGACGGCCGGCTGTTCGCGGCCTGCGGTGACGCCCGGGCGCTGCCCGTACTCGAACTCGAGATCGCCGGCGAACCTGTCGACGCACTCGCCTTCCAACAACGCTTCGGCAACGAGGCCTCGGCCTCGGCCACTCCCTGACCATGAAAAAGATCCTGATCCTCGGCGTGAACGGTTTCATCGGGCACCACCTGTCCAAGCGCATCATCGAGACGACGCCGTGGGAGGTCTACGGCATGGACATGCAGAACGACCGGGTCGCCGACCTCGCGGACCATCCGCGCTTCCACTTCTTCGAGGGTGACATCACCATCAACAAGGAGTGGATCGAGTACCACATCCGCAAGTGCGACACGGTGCTGCCGCTGGTGGCCATCGCGACGCCGGCGACCTACGTGAAGGAACCCCTGCGGGTGTTCGAACTGGACTTCGAGGCCAACCTGCCGATCGTCCGGTCGTGCGTGAAGTACCGCAAGCGCATCCTCTTCCCCAGCACTTCCGAGGTCTACGGCATGTGCCGGGACGCGGAATTCGACCCCTACGAATCCGAGCTGGTGGTGGGGCCCATCCCCAAGCAGCGCTGGATCTATTCCATCAGCAAGCAGCTGATGGACCGTGTGATCTGGGCCTACGGCGCCCAGGAGGGGCTGGACTTCACCCTGTTCCGGCCCTTCAACTGGATCGGCTCCGGGCTCGACAACATCCACACGCCGAAGGAGGGCAGTTCCCGCGTCATCACCCAGTTCTTCGGCCACATCGTGCGTGGCGAGGAGATCAAGCTGGTGGACGGCGGTGGCCAGAAACGCGCCTTCACCTACATCGACGACGGCGTGGATGCCCTCATGAGCATGATCGAGAACCGCGACGGCATCGCGAGCGGCAAGATCTACAACGTGGGCAACCCGCGCAACGAATTCTCGGTGCGAGAACTCGCCACGATGATGGTGGAACTGGCGCTCACGTACCCCGAGTACCGGGACACCGCCAGCCGTGCCCGGCTGGTGGAGACCACTTCCGCCACCTACTACGGCGCCGGCTACCAGGACGTGCAGCACCGCATGCCGAAGATCCGCAACACCTGCGAGGATCTCGGCTGGGAGCCGAAGGTTGAGATGGCCCGGGCTCTGCGGCACATCTACGACGCCTACCGCACCCAGGTCGCGGAGGCGCGGGGGCTGGTGGAATGAAGCTCGCCCTGAAGGTCGACGCGGACACCTTCCGCGGCACCCGGGACGGCGTGCCGCCGCTGGTGGACCTCCTGCGCCGGCGCAAGGCGGGCGCCACCTTCCTCTTCAGCCTGGGCCCCGACCACACCGGCAGGGCGATCCGCCGGGTGTTCCGCAAGGGTTTCACGGCGAAGGTCCGGCGTACCTCGGTGGTCTCGCACTATGGCATCGCCACCCTGCTCTACGGCACGCTCCTGCCCGGGCCGGACATCGGGCGGCGCTGCGCGGACGAGATGCGCAGCGTGCGCGACGCGGGCTTCGAGGTGGGTGTGCACACCTGGGATCACATCCGCTGGCAGGACGGGGTAGCCGTCGCCGACGAAGCCTGGACACGCCGCGAGATGGAACGGGCCTGCGAGCGCTTCGAGGAGATCTTCGGGGAGCCACCCCGGGTCCACGGCGCCGCCGGGTGGCAGATGAACCGCCACGCCTACCGCCTCACCCAGTCGCTGGGCTTCGACTACTGCTCCGACACGCGGGGCGTGCATCCCTTCATCCCGCTGCACGACGCCGAGGTGATCGCCTGTCCCCAACTGCCCACGACGCTGCCCACCCTGGACGAGTTGCTGGGGCGCGACGGCCTCGACGAGAGCAGCGTGGTCGATCACCTGCTCGACCTCACGCGGAACATTCCGCCCACTGGCCACGTCTACACGCTGCACGCGGAACTGGAGGGGCGCCGGTTGCTTCCGGTCCTGGAGGCCCTGCTCACCGGCTGGCGGGCCCAGGGATATGACCTGGTGAGCCTGCGGGACTACTTCGACGGCCTGCCAACCCGGTCTCTTCCCCGCCACCGCGTGGAGACCGGAACCCTCGACGGGCGCAGCGGCACGCTGGCCGTGCAGGGGCCGGAATTCCTCGCGGCCTGGGCCTGAAGCCCCGAGGCGGAGCGACGCGCTGCCCGCCCCTCGCCAGGGCACGGACTCACGAACACCGAACCAGGAGCTGAAAGACCATGCTGAAAGACCTCGAGGTACCCGATTTCACCGTTCCCGCCACGAGCGGCAAGCCGTTCACGCTGGCGTCGAACCGGGGCAGGAATCTTGTGATCTATTTCTACCCGAAGGACGACACCCCGGGATGCACCACGGAGGGCGCGCAGTTCCGGGATCTGCACGCCCAGTTCGCGGCACTCGAATGCGACGTCGTCGGCGTGTCCCGCGACAGCCTCGCCTCGCACGAGAGGTTCAAGGCCAAGATGGCCTTTCCCTTCGAACTGCTCGCGGACACCGACGAGGTCGTCTGCAACCTGTTCGGTGTCATCAAGATGAAGAACATGTACGGCAAGCAGGTGCGGGGGATCGAGCGCAGCACGTTCCTCATCGACCGTGCCGGCGTGGTGCGGCAGGAGTGGCGCGGGGTCAAGGTTCCCGGCCACGCCGACGAGGTGCTGGCGGCGGTCAGGGCCCTGTGATTTCCCCGCGAGCGGCGGGCCCGAGGTCGCGCCCCGCGGCCCGGGCGCCCGCCGTCCCCTGACCGACACGCCCTCCAGGATCCCCTCCGACCATGACCCAGACGCCCGCCCCTGAAGCGCCCCTGCCCCGGTCCGCGGGCACCAAGCTCTTCGTGCTCGACACCAACGTGCTGATGCACGATCCCACGAGCCTGTTCCGCTTCGAGGAACACGACATCTTCCTGCCCATGGCGACCCTGGAGGAACTCGACTCGAACAAGAAGGGCATGTCGGAGGTCTCCCGCAACGCTCGCCAGGCGGCGCGCTTTCTCGACGAGATGCTCGGGCACGCCCCCGCCGACATCGCGGAGGGCATCCCGCTGGCCGCGCACGGCAAGGAGTCCACCGGCCGCCTGTACCTGCAGACCGAGGCGATCAACGGAGAACTGCCCGCCCGGCTCGCCGCCGGCAAGGCCGACAACCAGATCATCGGCGTGGTGAAGACCCTGCAGGACGCCCACAGCCCGAGGCAGGTGATCCTGGTGTCGAAGGACATCAACATGCGCATCAAGGCGCGGGCGGTGGGACTCGCGGCCGAGGATTACTTCAACGACAAGGTGCTCGAGGATACCGACCTCCTCTACACCGGCATGCGGGAACTGCCGACGGATTTCTGGGACACCCACGGGCAGGACATGCAGTCCTGGCAGCAGGACGGCGTGACCTGGTACCGCGTGCAGGGCCCCCTCTGCTCCAGCCTGCTCGTGAACGAATTCGTCTTCCTGGATGCGTCCCCGGGCTTCGAAGCCCAGGTGTGCGAGGTGGACGGCCGCACCGCGGTGCTGGCGACGCTCAGGGACTTCACGAACCCGAAGCACAGCGTCTGGGGAATCTGCGCGCGCAACCGCGAGCAGAACTTCGCCCTCAACCTGCTCATGAACCAGGAGGTGGACTTCGTCACCCTGCTGGGCCAGGCGGGCACCGGCAAGACCCTGCTCACGCTCGCCGCCGGTCTGGCGCAGACGCTGGATGAGCAGGAGTTCGTCGAGATCATCATGACGCGGGTCACCGTTCCCGTGGGCGAGGACATCGGATTCCTCCCTGGTACCGAGGAGGAAAAGATGACCCCCTGGATGGGCGCGCTCGAGGACAACCTGGATGTGCTCAACCACGCCGACGACGAGGCCGGCGACTGGGGCCGGGCCGCGACCCGTGACCTCATCCGCTCGCGGATCAAGGTGAAATCGCTCAACTTCATGCGCGGCCGCACGTTCGTCAAGAAATTCCTGATCATCGACGAGGCGCAGAACCTGACCCCCAAGCAGATGAAGACCCTCATCACGCGCGCAGGCCCCGGCACCAAGGTGGTGTGCCTCGGCAACATCTCGCAGATCGACACGCCATACCTGACGGAGGGAAGTTCCGGCCTGACCTACGTGGTGGACCGGTTCAAGGGATGGGCGCACAGCGGACACATCACCCTGCAGCGGGGAGAGCGGTCGCGTCTGGCCGATTACGCGGGCGAGGTGCTCTGACCACGATCCGGCCCGGCAGCGCATCGGGGCGAAAAAAAAGCCACGTTCACACGCGGCGTTTCAGGTGTCTGCCCAACCGCCAGGAAGAGCCGAACGGTCCGTTCTCGTCAGTCGGGGCCGGTCTCCCCGGTTGGTTCATTCCCGACTGCGAGAACTGATTTATCTGTCACGACTTTCTAGCACACGCCGTACCCGATCTTTTTCACTCTTTTCATCAATGGGTTGAGCATTCCCGGACACGGACGACGAAGCGCCTGTCAGGTCAGCCGACACCCACTGTCGGTCACGGCACGAAAGACCGGGTTCAGGGCCGCGCCGGTGAGAAGACGAGGTCCCCGTACCACGCCGTCACCCGGGAACCGGTGTTGTCCGTATCCGTGGCCAGGACCACTCCTGTGACGGGAGGGACCGGTTCGCCGAAAGCGGCCAGATAGTCGCGGACGATATCCCGCGACACCGCCACCCAGCCATCGGACGTGGGGGCGCCTGAAGTGGCCACGATCACGCGGACCCGGTCGGTGAAGGGACTCCACGCCGCGGCCTCCCGGGCGCTGTCGGGATCCCAGACATAGCACAAGGCGGCCGCCGGCACGGCCTCCCCGTAGAGGGAACGGGCCACCCGCACCTTCGCACGCTCCAGCCACGGCAGCCGGGAGAGATCGTAGTCGAAGAGCACATACACGCGGGCCGCGAAGTCGTCGCGATCGCGTTCACCGAACCGCGCCCCCCGCGGCGCGCCGGAAATGCGCCAGCGCCAGGACAGCCGCAGGCCAGGAAGCGGTACCGCGCGGACGGTGTGGGACACCCCCGACATGGTACCGTCCGAGTCTGCCTGCAGCAAGGAGATGCCGGCGTCGTCCACGATACGGTAGCGGGTGCGTCGCGCGGTTCGGGAGAGGAACGCATCGCGCCAGCCCGCGGGTAACGCCTCTCCAGGTGACGCACCGGAGAAGCGGGCAATGACCGGAACACCCGTGCCATCGGCACGGGCCACCCATGGGAGCGCCAATGGGAGCAGGGCGACCAGAAAGACCACTGCGGCCGCCCCCGGCCAGGCCATCACCGGCCACCGAGAATGGCGGCGTAGTCGGACACCCAGCGGTGGTAGGGAACGCAACCCTTGGGATCCGGACACTGGACTGCGGGCGTCCGCCAGAACGCAATGCGGTCGAATTCCTCATGACCATTGAGGCGGCAGCCGTCGTCCTTGAGCAAGGCGTTGCCCCTGCAGGCAGTCGGCACGACCGGCACGGACCCGAACCACGAGGCGAGATCCCCCTGGACCCTGGGATCGAGGGAATGCTCCATCCACAGGTAGGCGCAGGTGGGATGCCGGGGGTTCGTGTGCAGCATCGTCGTGTCGGCCCAGCCGGTTGCGCCCTCGACCGGCACGACACTCGCCACCGCCTGCCGTTCCGACCGGAGCAGGTTCACCTGGAAGCCCCAGGCGGAGGACGCAGCAAGACCCTCGTGCTTGAAGTCGTGGGCCTGGACCGTCGGGTCATGCCAGTATCTCGACACGAGTTTCCGCTGCTGGCGCAGGAGTGCGAGCGCCGCCCGGTACTGTTCCTCGTTCAGTTCGTAAGGATCGCGGATCCCCAGTTCGGGGCGGGCGGCCTTCAGGTACAGGGCGGCATCGGCGATGTAGATCGGGCCGTCGAAGGCCTGCACGCGCCCGCGATTCGACTTGCCGTCCGGCAGTGTCATCTCCTCGAAGACCACCTTCCAGGACCGGGGAGGTTCCCGGAACACGCGCGTGCTGTAGGCAAGCACGTTGTATCCCCACTGGTAGGGCACCCCGTAGTGCCTTCCGTCCACCGTGTGCCATCGGGCATTCTGGAGACGGGGATCGATGGTTCCATAGCTCGGGATCAACCGGAGGTTGACTTCCTGGACCCGGCCGGCCGCGATCAGGCGCAGGCTCGCGTCCCCGGACGCCGTCACGAGATCGAACCGCTTCTCCTGCATGAGCGCCACCATCTCGTCCGAGGTACCGGCCACCCTGACGTTGAGCCGGCACCCGGTCCTGGCCTCGAAGGCCGTCACCCAGTCGTAGCGTGGGTCGGACACCCCTCTCTCGAAGTAGCCGGGCCACGCGAGGATGTCGAGCAGGCCCTCGGGTTTGCCGAGCTTCTGGAGCGGGCCGGAGTGGGCATCCGTCAGCGTCACGGCAAGGAGCGCCCAGATGGCGACGGCGCGACACGGAATCGACCCGGATCTGCTACCCGGGTTGGCACGCCGCCGGAACCATCCGCCCGCCCCGCGAATCGTGGGGAACGGCATCACCTGGGTGCGGCCGATGCCGGTCCCGTCAACGGCTGCGGCTTGAGCTTGTAGACCGGGCGCGGCGCGCGGTCCTCGAAATAGGGGTTCATCTGGGGGACCAGGGCCGCCAGGGCGGCCTGGCGCTTCTCGGGCGCCGGGTGGGTGCTCATGAAATCACCCTTGCCGCCACCGCCCGAGACCTTGCCCATCTTCTCCCAGAGCGTGACCGCGGAGCGGGGGTCGTAGCCCGCCCGCGCGGCGAGTTCGATCCCGATGCGGTCGGCTTCCGATTCAGCGCCGCGGCTGTTGGGCAGCGTGACGGCCATCGCCGCACCGGCGACCGCCGCCTGAGCGGCCAGCCCGCCGTACTTCTCGCCGGCGAGGATGCCCACGAGCCCCGCGCCCACCTGGGTTGCCATGGCCGTGGACATCTTCTCGGCCTGGTGCTTGGCGAGCGCGTGGGCGATCTCGTGCCCCATCACCTGGGCGATCTCGTCGTCCGTCGGCTTGAGGGCCACGATCAGGCCCGTGTAGAACGCCATGCGCCCCCCGGCCATGCACCAGGCATTCACCGTCTTCGGATCGTCGATGACCTTGACGCTCCAGGCCCATTCGGCCGTTTCGGGCCGGTAGCGGATTGCGTGGGGAATGAGCCGCTCGGTGATCTGCACGATCCGTCGCGTCACGGCGGGATCGTTGTCGAGCTTGCCCTGCTTCTCGTAGGGCGTGAGCATCTGCACGTAGGCGGAGGCCGAGGAAGCGATGGCGGAGTCCTCGGACACGAGCATCAGTTGCTTGCGTCCGGTCACCGGTGCGCTCTGACAGGCGGCCAGGGCGAGCGCGAGGCCACCCAGCGCGAAGGCACGAACGGGATTCATGGGCATCTCGGGAACGTGTCAGGTGAACAGCCGGCTGTGCCGGGGGACCTTGACCAGCAGGTAGTCCATCTGGTCGCGGAGTATCCGCCGGTTCTGCAGGATGAGGTGCTCGTAGCGATTGGGCACATAGGGTGCGTAGAGCAGGGGCATGCTGGCGGATTCCGGGGTGCGTCCCCCCTTGCGGAGGTTGCAGGACCGGCAGGCCGTGACGACGTTCATCCACCGGTCCCGGCCTCCCCGGTACACGGGCACGATGTGGTCCCTCGACAGGTCCCGCTCGCGGAATTCGCCGCCACAGTAGCCGCACACATTGCGGTCCCGGGCAAAGAGGGCGGCGTTGGTGAGGTGAGGCTCCGCGTGGACGGCGCGCACGAGTTCGCTCGCGCCCTTGATGGCAATGATGCTGGCGGTCGACAACTGGGACCGCTCGCCCGTGACCCGGGACACGCCGCCCCGGAAGGTGGCAACCACCTCACCCAGGGACCACGCCACCATGCGACGCGCATGGTAGGTCATGGCCTCCTCGATCATGAGCCAGCGGTTCGGCAATCCGGAGACGTCGAGCGCGAGAATCATCGCCACTGCGGGTCCTCCCTGAACGAGCTGAACCGGAGCGCCGTCACTCGCCCCGGCCGCAAGCGCCGAGTATACGGGCTGTCGGGCGGCTTTTGCACGACCGCCCCCGGGTGACCCACCCCAAGGGATCAGGACGCGGGTACGCCGACCGTCGAGACCTTCTGGATGGTGATGGCGCCCACCGGGCAGACGGCCTCGCACTGCCCGCAGCGGATGCACTGGTCCTGGTCGATCCAGAGCCGATTGTAGTAGAGCGAGTCGGTCTCTCCCTGCACCATGGGCTCGTAACCGGTGATGCACCCCTCCTCGTCGCGGGTGATGCCGGTGATCTCCACGATGCACCCGGCCACGGGTTTCACCTTCAGGCACTCGTCGCAGAGCACGCAGCGGCTGTCGATGATCTCGAACTTGTAGTGGCACAGGTAGCACCGGGACGCGGCTTCCGGCGCGACTCCCCGGTCATACCCCAGTTCGACCTCGTCGGCCGGGCCGCGCGCCGCCCGGGGGAGCGTGGGCATGGGATGCAGGGGGATCGCATTCATCCCGCTGGCGCGACCGGTACCCCGGGCCGGGGAGACCGGTTCGATGCGGACGACTTCGGTCGTGCGCGGGCGGCCCGTCAGGAACCGGTCCACCTCCCGCGCGCACTGCCGGGCGTGGCCGATGGCGCTGATCAGGCTGGTGGCTCCGAGCGAGAAATCGCCCGCGGCGAACACCTTTGCCACGGCCGTCTGCGCCCGGGCACCCGATTGCAGCCAGCCGTCCCGGTCCACGAGCGCGCCCGCGAGCGGCCCGCGGATCCAGTCGGTCTGGGGGAACTGCCCGGTGGCCCAGATCACGTGGTCCGCCTCGACCTCGAAGAGGCTGTCGGGAATCTCGCGATAGCCGCGCCGCCCGCCCGCATCCGCGGCCGAGGCGGCCGTGCGCAGGAACGCGAGAGCCTGCACGCCGTCACCTTCCTGCCGGAGGGCGGAGGGCGACACGTGGGTCTCCAGCCCCCCGCCCTCGAGCCGGTATTCGTCGATTTCGCCGGGCAACACCACCATGTCCTCGCGGCCGCGCCGGTAGTAGACCGTCACGCGGGCACCGAGCCGCTGCGCGGTCCGGGCGCAGTCCATGGCGGTATAGCCGCCACCGATGACAGCCACCCGCGCACCCACCGCCCGTCGCCCCCCCTCGTTCACCTCGAGCAGGAACCGCAGGCCGTGCTCGACGCCCCGGGCGCCGGCACCGGGCACGGCGGGAAGGTTTGGCCGATGGGTTCCCGCCGCGAGCACCACGGCGTCGAAGTCCCCGATCAGGTCGTCCAGGGCAATGTCGCGACCGATCGCCACCCCGCATCGAAGCGTCACGCCCAGGGCGAGCACCTGCCCGATCTCCCGGTCGATGAGCACTCTGGGGAGACGGAACGCGGGGATTCCCTGGTTGAGCATGCCGCCGGGGCGCGTGTGCCTCTCGAAGACCGTGACGGCGTGCCCGGACAGCGCGAGATCCCGGGCGGTCGCCAGGCCGGCGACGCCCGCCCCGATCACCGCCACCCGGCGGCCGGTCGGCGCGGCCGCGACGGGCAGCACCACCGGCGGCCCCGACAGGTGGTCCGCCGCCGAGCGCTTGGAGAAACAGATCGCCACGGGTTCGCCATTGCCCGCCCACCCGTGGCGACAGGCGTCCTCGCAGGGTCGGGCGCAGACGCGGCCCAGGATGCCGGGAAACACGTTGTCGCGAAGGTTGATCGCGTAGGCCTCGTCGAAACGCCCCTGGTAGACCGCCTCGAGATACCCAGGGATGTCCGTACCCGCCGGGCAGGCCGTCCGGCAGGGAATGTTCCGGGCGAGCCAGAAATGATCCTGCGCGGTGGAGGCGTCGACCGGCGCCCGGGCGAGTG
Source organism: Betaproteobacteria bacterium (assembly GCA_037141795.1). Lineage (GTDB taxonomy): Bacteria > Pseudomonadota > Gammaproteobacteria > Burkholderiales. The sequence continues at coordinate 36,015 of JBAXBV010000023.1, read as the reverse complement.
CCCCGGTGGAAAGCGCCGTGACTTCGCCCAGGGGCGTCCTGCCGGGGATCATCCGGATTCCTCCGGCCTCAGAACAGCCCGACGATGCGGCCGTCCGGACCCAGGTCGATCCTGGTGGCAGAGGGCAGCATGGGCAGGCCCGGCATGGTCATGACATCGCCGCAGACCACCACGATGAACTCGGCACCGGCCGACAGCCGCACCTCCCGGATCTGGACGGTGTGACCGCTCGGCGCGCCGCGCGCCTGTGCATCGGTCGAGAACGAGTACTGGGTCTTGGCGATGCAGACCGGGTAATGGCCGTACCCGCTGTCCTGCAGGCGCTGGATCTGGGCCCGCAGCTTGCCGTCCGCGCTGATGCCCGCCGCGCCGTAGATCCGGCGCGCCACGGTTTCGATCTTCTCCCACAGCGGCGCGCTGTCCTCGTAGACGTATTTCATGTCGGCGCCGCCCCCCTCTGCGGCCGCCACCACCGCGTGGGCGAGGTCCTCCGCCCCCCGGCTCCCCTCCGCCCAGTGCCGCGCCAGCACCACGGGCACTCCGAGCGCGCCGAGACGGTCCTGCACCAGCCGATGCTCCGCCGCGGTGTCCTGAGTGAAGTGGTTGATCGACACGACGCAGGGCAACCCGTAGTGCTCCCGCACGTTCCGGACGTGCCGCTCGAGGTTCGTGAGGCCGCGCTCCAGGGCCTCGAGGTTCTCCTGCCCCACCTGCTTGAGGTCGACGCCCCCGTGATACTTGAGGGCCCGGATGGTCGCCACGATCACCGCCGCGCTCGGGCGCAGGCCCGACTTGCGGCACTTGATGTCGATGAACTTCTCCGCCCCGAGATCGGCGCCGAACCCGGCCTCGGTCACCACGTAGTCGGCCAGCTTGAGGGCGCTGCGCGTGGCAATCACGGAGTTGCAGCCGTGGGCAATGTTGGCGAAGGGTCCGCCGTGAATGAACGCGGGATTGTTCTCCAGGGTCTGGACCAGATTGGGCTGGAGCGCGTCCTTCAGGAGAACGGTCATGGCGCCGTGGGCCTCGAGGTCCCGGGCGCACACGGGTTTCTGGTCCCGGTCGTAGCCCACCACGATGTTGCCCAGGCGCTCGCGCAGGTCCGCGAGCGAGGTGGCAAGGCAGAAGATCGCCATCACCTCCGAGGCCACGACGATGTCGAACCCGTCCTCGCGGGGAAAGCCGTTGGCCGGCCCCCCCAGCGACACGACGATGTCGCGCAGGGCGCGGTCGTTCATGTCCAGCACGCGCTTCCAGGTGATCCGCCGCGGATCGATGCCGAGCGCGTTGCCGTGGTGGATGTGATTGTCCAGCAGCGCGGCCAGCAGGTTGTTGGCGAGCTGGATCGCGTTGAAGTCGCCGGTGAAGTGAAGGTTGATGTCCTCCATGGGGACCACCTGGGCATGCCCGCCCCCGGCTGCGCCGCCCTTGATGCCGAACACCGGCCCCAGCGATGGCTCGCGCAGGCAGATGAGCGCCCGCTTCCCGATGCGGTTCAGGGCATCGCCGAGCCCGACCGTGGTGGTGGTCTTGCCCTCGCCGGCCGGGGTGGGGCTGATCGCCGTCACGAGAATCAGCTTGCCGTCGGGCCGGGACGCGAGGGAATCGACGTAGTCGAGCGACACCTTGGCCTTGTAGTGGCCATAGGGCTCGAGGCTCTCCTCGGGAATGCCGAGCCGCTCCCGGGCCAGGGGGATGATGCGCTTCATGGATGCGCGTTGCGCGATTTCGATGTCGGACAGCACCTGATCACCTGTCTTGTTGCGCCCGCCTCGCGGCGGGATGTCGTGAGGGGATGGCGCGCCGGCGGCACGCCGTTCGCCGGACCAACGCGCCTACCTTTCGTTGAGCCGGCCGTTGCCGGTCCGGGGCAGGTCCGGGTTCTCGAAGATCGTGCCGCTGGGCCCCATGCCGGCGATCTGGAGGATGACCTCCTCGTCCTTGGCGCCGTCATAGTGCGGCGCTCCGGCGGGATGCTTCATGAAGCTGCCCGCCGGGAGCGGGTCCGTGGACCAGGGCTCGAAGCTCGGGCCCTTCCCCGTGAACCAGGTGCCCTTGAGGACCACCACCAGCCGGTCCTCCGGATGATGGTGCGGCATGCTCATCACGCCGGGGGCGAACCGCACGCGCAGCACATAGGGCCCGGGTTTCTTCGGGTCTCCCTCCACCACCATCACCTCGATGCCCGGGATACCGGGATAGTCCTGCCAGACCTCCTGCCCGGGACGAACGGTGACGAAACCGCTTTCGTCCACCACTGCCTGCGCGTGCGCGCCACCGGCGACCCCGGCCGTCAGCACGGCCGCCACAAGGAACTTTCTCAGTGTCATGGATTTCCTCTGGTTGATGATCCGGACGCCCGGGGAGGGCGTCAGGGCTTGATGAACTTGATCGTCATGCGGTCGCTCTCGCCGATGGCGAGATACCTTTCCCGGTCCTGCTCGCCGAGGCGCAGCGTGGGCGGCAGCGTCCAGACGCCCGCGGGGTGGTCCTTCGTGTCCCGCGGATTGGCATTGATCTCCGACTTGCCCATGAAGCGGAACCCGGCCTGGCGGGCGGTCTCGATGACGTATTCCTCGGTCATGTAGCCCGTGCGCACCTGTTCCTCGAAGGGCGTGCCGGGCACGGCACGGTGCTCCTCGACACCGAGCACGCCGCCGGACTTGAGCAGGTCGAAGAAGGCCCGGAACATGGCCTCCGCCGTGCCGGACTTGGCCCAGTTGTGGACGTTGCGGAAGGTGAGGACGAGATCCGCGCTGCCGGCGGGGGCGGCGTTCAGGTGGTCGGGCGCCAGGATTTCCGTGGGAATCACCTCGTCGTAGACGTCCGGACGGGTCGCCATGCGGGCGAGGAACGCCTTGTCACGCTCCTTCAGAACCGGGGGAGCCTTGTCGGAACTGACCGCGAACCGCGCCGCGTAGAACCGTCCCCGCCCGCGCAGGACCGGCGCGATCACCTCCGTGAACCAGCCCGCCGAGGGCCAGATCTCCACGACGGCAAGGCCGGGGCGCAGGCCGAAGAACATGAGGGTTTCCTTCGGGTGCCGGTACACGTCCCGCGCCCGGTTGGCCTCGGCGCGGTGATCTCCCGCAAGGGCCTGGTCCAGAAGGACGGACACATCGTCCTCGGCCGGTGCGGCCAGCGGCCAGAGCAGGGCCAGCATGAACCAGGCGGCAGTCATTCGCGACATGAGGCAGGTCTCCAGGAGGGTCTGCGGCGCCATCCGCGCCCCGGAACGGGGCCGGACCGGATGCCGCCAGCACCGCGAGTCTAGCCATGCCGGCGGGGGAATGTCCACGCGCAGGGGGGGTCCATCCCCGCGCGGGTCCGGAGCGCGCCCGGGGGCGTGCGGGGACGCCACGCTACAATCGGCGCAATGGAACCCTCCACGACCCCCACCACCGGCTCCGGCTGGGGCACCCCCGTCACCGTGCTCACCGGCTTCCTCGGGAGCGGCAAGACCACCCTGCTCAACCACCTGCTGGCGGCACCGCATGGCCACCGGCTCGCCGTGATCGAGAACGAATTCGGCGAAGTGAATGTGGACAGCCGCATCCTGATGCAGGACACCGCCGAGGAAATCGTCCAGACCTCGAACGGGTGCCTGTGCTGCACGGTTCGCGGTGACCTGAAGCGCGGCCTCGTCACCCTCCGGACGCGCCGGGCGGCGGGGGAACTGGAGTTCGACCGGGTGGTGATCGAGACCACCGGGCTCGCCCAGCCGGCCCCCGTGGTCCAGACCCTGCTGTCGGATGCCTGGCTGTCGGCGCACTACCGGCTGGACGGGGTGGTGACCCTCGTGGACGCCCTGCACGGCCCCGCCCAGCTGGACCGGCATCCCGAGGCGCAGGAGCAGGTCGGGTTCGCCGATCGGCTGATCATCACCAAGCCGGACCTCGCCGAGACGGCCGCGCTCGCCGCGCTGGAGGCCCGGCTGAAGGACATGAACCCGAGGGCGCCGGTGCGCACCGCGCGCCAGGGGGACGCCCCGGTGGACTGGGTGCTGGACATCGGCGGGTTCGACCCCGGCACGGTGCTCGACCTGCACCCCGGGTTTCCCCGGTATGCCCGTGCGACGGAGCACACTCCCCACGTGGAATCCTGGGTGCACCGGGCGCAGAGGCCCTTCGACCGGGACCGGCTCGGGCTGTTCCTGGAAACGCTCCTCGAGTGGTACGGAGCCGACCTGCTGCGCTACAAGGGTATCGTGGCGTTCGAAAACGACCCGCGGCGCTGGATTTTCCAGGGCGTGCACCGGCAGCAGAGCCTCGCGCTGGGGGATGCCTGGGCCGATGACGAACCGCGCGCGAGCGCGATGGTCTTCATCGGGACCCGTCTGCCGCGCGACATGCTGCAGCGGGGCCTCGACAAATGCATCGCGGGGACGGCGCTCGACTGACGCCGCGCCCGGACACCGAACCAGGGACACCACATTCCATGATCGTCTACGATCTCATCTGCGACACCGGGCACCGCTTCGAGGCATGGTTCGCCTCGGCGGAAGACTTCGACCGGCAGGTGGGCACGGCCCTGCTGTCCTGCCCCGCCTGCAACAGCAGCGGCATACGTCGCGTCCCCTCCGCGGTGCGGACCACGAAGCACGGCCGCGAGGAACCGCCTGCCGCCCCGGCACAGGACACCGGCCACGGCCACATGGCCGCCTTCCCGGAGCCGCGCAACGTCTGGGACGCATTGCGCAGGGTGATCGCCCAGTCGGAAAACGTGGGGCAGCGCTTTCCCGAGGAAGCCCGCCGCATCCACTACGGCGAGGCGCCGAAGCGCACCATCCGCGGCCAGGCGTCCCCCGAGGAAGCCGAGCAGCTGCGCGAGGAAGGCATCGACGTCGTGACCCTTCCCGTGCCACCGTCCGAAGACCTGCACTGATCTTCCCGGGGCGCGATGCCCCAGATATCGGCCCGGCCCGGCCCGGGTCACCCCTCCCGCATCGCCGGCTCGCCGATTTTTCCGGTCACCCTGTTGCCTTTCCCCCGGAAGCTGTATGAGAATACAGCTGTATGCATGAACAGGAAGCCGCCGCCATGGACCGCGACCAGACCACGCTCATCCTATCCGCCCTGTCCACCGGGGTCGACCCGCTCACGGGCCAGCCCCTGCCGGATGGCAGCCCCTGCCGGCACCCGGACGTGCTGCAGGCACTGGCGGACGCCCTGCACCGCGTCGAGTCCTGCTCCCCGGCCCCCGACCGCAGGAAGGCGGAACGCGCCGCCAATCTCGGCAAGCCCTGGTCGGCGGACGAGGACACGCGCCTTGCCGCCGGCTTCGACGCCGGCGCCACCATCGAGGCGCTCGCAGCCGGCCACGGCCGCTCCCGCCTGGCGGTGGAGATTCGCCTCGCCCGGCTGGGGCGCCTGCCGGCACCGCCGGCTGCCCGCTACCCCATCGGTCCGTCCGTTCCTCCCCGTGCCGAGGAACCGGCCGCCGCCCGCTACGTCATTGCCGCATGAGAGCTCCATGAACCCCACCCTGACTCCCCGCCAGCAGGAAATCCTGCAGCTCATCCGCGACACCGTCGCCGCCACCGGTGTGCCACCCACCCGGGCGGAAATCTGCCAGGCCTTCGGGTTCGCCTCGCCCAATGCCGCCGAAGACCACCTGCGCGCCCTGGCCCGCAAGGGGGCGATCGAGCTTTCCGAAGGCATCGCCCGGGGCATCCGCCTCCCCGAACCGCCGGGACTGCCCCTGGTCGGCCGCGTGGCGGCGGGACAGCCCATCCTGGCCGAACAGCACGTCCAGGCCCGCTACCAGGTCGACCCGTCGCTGTTCAAGCCGCAGGCGGACTACCTGCTCAAGGTGCGGGGCATGAGCATGCGCGATATCGGCATCCTTGACGGCGACCTGCTGGCCGTGCACCGCACGTCCGAGGCACGCAGCGGCCAGATCATCGTGGCCCGCCTGCACGACGAAGTCACGGTCAAGCGCCTGCACCGCCAGGGGGCCGTCGTGCAACTGCTGCCCGAGAACCCCGACTTCGAACCCATCGTCGTCGACCCGCGCCGGGACTTCTTCGCCATCGAAGGCCTGGCAGTCGGCGTCATCCGCAACGGCAGGCTCGCCTGACCGGGCGGCCCGACTTCCCCGACCACGCACCGGCCGCCCCGAGGAGATCCCCATGAGCATCGTCGTCGAACCGTTCTTCCGCCACCTGCCCGCCGCCCTGTCGTCCCTCCCCGCTCCCGCCGGGCAGAATCACGGGACGCCCACCGTTCCCGCGCGGCACCTCAGCCGGCCGCTGCGCGCGGCGGCCGAGCGCACCCTGTGGAACCACCTGCGCGACGGCCGCCTGGGAGGCGCGCGGTTCCGCCGGCAGCACCTGGTCGAGCTCTACCTGGCCGACTTCGTCTGCCCGGAAGCCAGGCTGGTCATCGAACTCGAAAGCACCGTCACGCCGGCGCTCGCCCTGCACGCCAGCGCCCGCCGTGCGTTCTTCCACCGGCAGGGGTTCCAGGTCCTGCGCCTGCGCGACCGCGACACTCTCGTGGACACCCGCTCCGTGCTGAACCTGATCCGCCAGGCGCTCAACCTGGCCGATGCATGACGACCCGCCCGGACTGACACCCCGCTCCAGGCCGCAACGGCAGGCGCCGGACAGGGCACCGATCCCGCCAGGGATGACGCCGGGTCGAGGCAGCGCGTCGGCGCCCTGCGGCAGGCCCCGACAAGAACATGTCCGCCCCACTGCTCGACTCCCTGCTCCTCCACTCGACCGTCTGGCGCGGTGACGATCGTGCGCGGGTCTCCGTCCCCAGCGTGCCCAGCGGATACGCCGAACTGGACAGTCTGCTGCCCGGCAACGGCTGGCCCCGCGCAGCGCTGACCGAACTGCTGGTGCCCCGGCACGGCATCGGCGAGCTGTCCCTGCTGGTGCCGGCCCTGCGGCAACTCGCCGGCCGAGACCAGTGGATTGCCCTGGTCTCGCCCCCCCACCTGCCCTACGCCCCGGCACTGGCCGGCGCGGGCATCGACCTGTCGCGTCTGCTCGTCATCCAGGCTGCCGACGGGGCCGACACGCTCTGGGCCATGGAACAGGCCATGGCATCGGGTGCATGCAGCGCGGTCCTGGGATGGCCGTCCTTCGTGAACGAGCGCGCGCTGCGACGCCTGCAACTCGCCACCGAGAAGGGCCAGACGCTGGGAATCTATGTGTGCAGCGGCCAGGCCACCGGCAATTCGCTGGCCGCGCTGCGCCTGCAGCTGTTTCCCGCTTCCGGACAGCTCGGGATCCGGGTGCTCAAGGTGCGGGGCCACGGCATCGGCGCCACCCTGGGCCTCGCCGTGCACTCTGCCGGTCCGTCGGCCGCCCCCCTCCCGGCAGGCGCCCCGCAGGCGGCCTGACGCGGCGCCGCGCATGCTGTGGCTCGCGCTCCATCTGCCGCGCCTCGCGCTCGAAGTCTTCCAGCGGGGACAGCCCGGGGACACGGCCCGCCAGCACCCGGCGCCGCCCGTCGCGGTCACCGTCCCGGCCCCGGGCCTGCGCGTCGTGCTGGCGGACGCGGCGGCTGTCCGGCAGGGCGTCCGGCCCGGCATGACACTGGCGGCGGCCCATGCCCTCGTCCCCGACTTGGTCGCCCGCGCGCGCGACCCGGATCTGGAGCTTTGCGCCCTGGAAAGCCTCGCGCTGTGGGCGGGGCAGTTCACCCCGGCCATCAGCCTGGCACCGCCGGATGCGCTGCTGCTCGAGATCGGCGGGTGTCTGCGGCTGTTCGACGGGCTCGACGCCCTGCTGGCCCGGGCCCGCCAGGGCATCGGCTCCCTCGGATTCGATGCCGTGCTTGCCTGCGCCCCCACGCCGTCGGGGGCGCTCATGCTGGCCCGCAACGGCCTCGAGGCGCACGCGGCCGATCTGGTCACGCTGCAGCACTGGCTGGGGCAGCTTCCGGTCGAGGCGGCCGAGGCGCCAGCGCACACCCTCGCCGCCCTGAGGGCGCTCGGAATGCGCACGATCTCGGAATGTCTTCGCCTGCCCCGGGACGGATTCGCCCGCCGGTTCGGCCCGGAGCTCCTGGATCAGCTCGACCGGGCTCTCGGCCTGCGGCCCGACCCGCGCGTGCCGCACGTTCCACCTGCGCGCTTCTCCAGCCGGCTGGTGCTGCCCGTGCCCGTCCCCGGGGTGGAGCAGGTCCTCTTCGGCGCCCGGCGACTCGCCACCGAGCTGGCGGGGTTTCTCGCCGGGCGCGACGCGGGCGTGACCCGCTTCACGCTGCGGCTGGAACACGAGGACCACCCGCCTACGCCGGTCCTCGTGGAACTGTCCATGCCGAGCCGGGACCCGGCACACCTCGCGCTGCTGCTGCGGGAGCGGCTCGGGCGCATCACCCTGCCCGGCCCGGTGGAAGCCTTCAGCCTCCGGTGTTCGGAAACCATGCAGCTCGCGCCGCGCAACTTCTCGCTCTTTCCCGATCGCGACGAGGCCGCCGGGCACCGGGTCGAACTGGTGGAGCGCCTGCGGGCCCGCCTGGGGCGGGACGCCGTGCACGGCCTCGCCCTGGTGCCGGAACACCGCCCCGAACTGGCTTTCCGCGAAGCCGAGCCCGGCACGGCGAGCGCCCCGCCCCCGGGAACCCCACGCCCCCTCTGGCTTCTGCAGCCCCCCCGACCGGTGGCACGCGCGGGCCTGCGCCTGCTCGCAGGCCCCGAGCGCATCGAGTCCGGGTGGTGGGAAGGCAACGACATCCGCCGCGACTACTACGTGGCCGCGGTCGACGACGGTGCGCGGGTCTGGGCCTACCGCGAGGCCGGCGCGGACGGCGCCGCGGAACACTGGTTCCTGCACGGACTGTTTGCCTGAAGGCCGCCCGCCATGACAGCCGGATTCGCCGAACTCCACTGCCTGTCCAACTTCACGTTCCTCCGCGGCGCCTCGCACGCCCACGAACTGGTGACACGGGCGGCGCGGCTCGGCTACCGGGCCCTGGCCATCACCGACGAATGCTCCCTGGCGGGCATCGTGCGCGCCCACGAGGCGGCCCGGGAGCATGACCTTCCCCTGATTGCGGGCAGCGAAATCCGCCTCGAGGATGGCCCTGATCTCGTGCTGCTCGCCATGGACCGGGACGGCTACGGCAACCTGGCGGCGCTCATCACGCGGGGCCGGCGCCGGGCGGCCAAGGGCGGGTACCACCTGACCCGGGCCGATCTCGATGACGGTCTGCCCGGCTGCATCGCTCTCTGGGCGGGCAGCGTGCCCGAGCGGCCCCGGGCAGAGCCTCCGGAGCGCGCAGCCGCCCAGGACACGGCCCGATGGCTGCGCGACCGCTTCGCGGGACGCCTGTGGATTGCCGCCGCACTGCACCAGGGGCCCGATGACGCGGCGCGGCTCGGGCATTTCCGCACCCTGTCGGCCGTCACCGGCATTCCGGTCGTGGCCACCAACGAGGTGCACATGCACGCCCGCGGGCGCCGCGCCCTCCAGGACGTGCTCACCGCCATCCGACTGGGCACGACGGTGGCCGCGGCGGGACTTGCACTGCACCCCAACGGCGAGCGCCACCTGCGCCCTCTCGACCGGCTGGCGCGCATCTACCCGCCCGAGTGGCTCGAGGCCTCGCTCCACATCGCCGGACGCTGCACGTTCTCGCTCGGGCAGCTGCGCTACGAATACCCCGACGAACTGGTCCCACCCGGCGCATCCCCCGCAGGCTGGTTGCGGACGCTCACCGGAATCGGCCTGCGCTGGCGCTTCCGCGGCGCCCCCGCGCCCTGGGACAGGCTGGCCGCCGCCCCGGGCGGGCCCGCGTGGCCGGTGCCCTTCCCGAACGACCTCGCCGGGGACACCCTGGGCGAGGACGACGCCCCTCCGGAAGTGCTCGCCCTGGTCGAACACGAACTCGCCCTCATCGCCGAGCTGCGCTACGAGCCCTACTTCCTCACGGTGTTCGACATCGTGTGCTTCGCGCGCCGCCACGGCATCCTGTGCCAGGGTCGCGGGTCCGCGGCCAACTCGGCCGTGTGCTACGCCCTGGGCATCACCGAGGTGGACCCCTCGCGCATGTCGATGCTGTTCGAGCGCTTCATCTCCCGCGAGCGCAACGAGCCGCCCGACATCGACGTGGATTTCGAGCACCAGCGCCGCGAGGAGGTCATCCAGTACCTCTATGCGCGCTACACACGGGAACGCGCCGCGCTCGCGGCCACGGTCATCTGCTACCGACCGAAGAGCGCCTTCCGGGATGCAGGCAAGGCCCTGGGGCTCGACCTGGCCCAGGTGGACCGCATCGCGAAGAACCTCGCCTTCTGGGACCGCGGAGACGACACCCTGGCCGAGCGGCTGCGCGAAACCGGCTTCGATCCCGGCTCCCGGCGCATGCGCCAGCTGGCCGCCGTCGCCCGCGCGCTCGTGGGTTTTCCCCGGCACCTGTCCCAGCACGTGGGCGGGTTCGTCATCTCCCGCGGCCCCCTGTCGCGTCTCGTGCCGGTCGAGAATGCCGCGATGCCCGAGCGCTCGATCATCCAGTGGGACAAGGACGACCTCGACGCCCTCGGCCTGCTCAAGGTGGACGTGCTCGCCCTGGGCATGCTCTCGGCCATCCGGCGCGCCCTCGCCCTGACCGGGCAGCGCCGGGGCCGGCCCTTCGGCATGCAGGACGTGCCGCCGGAGGATCCGGCGGTCTATGCCATGCTGTGCCGGGCCGACTCCCTGGGCGTGTTCCAGATCGAGTCCCGCGCGCAGATGAACATGCTGCCGCGGCTGCAGCCGCGCTGCTTCTACGACCTCGTCATCGAGGTGGCCATCGTCCGGCCCGGCCCCATCCAGGGTGGCATGGTGCATCCGTACCTGCGCCGGCGCCGCGGCCTGGAACCGGTCACCTACCCCTCCGGTGCCGTGAAGGACGTGCTCGAACGCACGCTCGGCGTGCCCATCTTCCAGGAACAGGTGATGCAGCTGGCCATCGTCGCTGCGGGCTTCTCGCCCGGCGAGGCGGACCGGCTGCGCCGCTCGATGGCCGCGTGGCGCCGCAAGGGCGGCCTCGCCCACTTCGAGGAACGCCTCGTCCAGGGCATGCGCGAACGCGGCTATCCCGACCCGTTCGCGCGGCAGATCTACCAGCAGATCCTGGGGTTCGGCGAATACGGCTTCCCCGAATCCCACTCCGCGAGCTTCGCGCTGCTCGTGTACGTCTCGGCCTGGCTCAAGCGCCACGAGCCGGCCGCCTTCTGCGCCGCCCTGCTGAACAGCCAGCCCATGGGCTTCTACAGCCCGTCCCAGATCATCCAGGACGCCCGGCGCCACGGCGTGACGGTGCTGCCGGCCGACGCCCTTTCGAGCCAGTGGGAATGCACGCTCGAACCGGACGGCAGCGTCACGGACCAGCCTTCGGTACGGCTCGGCCTGTGCATGATCGGCGGGCTCGCGCAGGCCGCGGCCGGACGGCTGGTCGCGGCGCGGCAGACACGATTCGATTCGCTGGAGCAGCTCGCCCTGCGAGCGCAGCTGAACCGCCGCGATCTCGAATGCCTGGCCCGGGCCGATGCCCTGTGCAGTCTCGCGGGGCATCGGCGACAGGCGCTCTGGGAAGTCGCCGGCGTCGAGGCGCGCCCGCCCCTGCTGCGGGACGCGACCATCCGGGACAGGGCGCCCGACCTGTTTCCGCCCACCGAGGGCGAGAGCCTCGTGGCCGACTACGCGAGCCTGGGCCTCACGCTTGGACGCCACCCGCTGGCACTGCTGCGCCCGCGGCTTCAGCGCCAGCGGATGCTCCCCGCTGCCCAGCTGGTGCAGGCACGCCACGGGCAGCTCGTGCGCACGGCCGGCCTGGTCACCTGTCGCCAGCGGCCCGGCACCGCGAGCGGCGTGACCTTCGTCACGCTCGAGGACGAGACCGGTTCGGCCAGCGTGGTGGTCTGGCGCGCCCTGGGCGAGCGTCAGCGCCGCGTGCTGCTGGGCGCGCAACTGCTGGCGGTGCACGGCGTTCTGGAACGCGACGGCGATGTGGCGCACCTCGTTGCCGGCAGGCTGGAGGACCTCTCCCACCTGCTGGGCGAACTGACCACGCGCTCGCGGGATTTCCACTGACCCGGCCGGCGCGCCGCGCCGGCAGACCGGCTATGCTCCGGCTCCCGTCATCCGCCCCGCCACCCACCGTGCCACCCCCCGGCGCCAGTACCCTGGTCGACGTGCCGACCATCCCCGCCGCACCTGGCGCGCCCCGGCTGCGGCTGCAATTCGACACGCCGCTGCGCTGGCTCGTGGCGCGAACCCTGGCGGACGTCCCCGGCACGCTCGATGCCGCCCACGCCGAGGCACTGGGGGGCCGCTGGTGCGTGGGCTGGGTGAACTACGAGGCAGCACCGGGCCTCGACGCCACCCTGATGCCCGGCAGGCACGTGCACGCCGCGCCGCCCGGTACCGCGCTGGCCGCCTTCGCCGTCTTCGACACGGCCCGCCCCTGGCCCCCCGGCTTGGCCGGCCTCGCCGCGGCCCTCGGGAGGGGCTGGCGCACCGCGGCCTGGCGCGACGGTGTGGGCCTCGCCGCCGCCGCCCGCGCACCCGATGCCGCCTCGCCCTTCGCCCGGCAGGTCTGCCGCATCCGGGACCTCATCCGCGAAGGCGACGTCTACCAGGTGAATCTCACCACCTCTCTCGAGAGCCATCTGGACGGTGATGCCCGGGACTATTTCCTCGCGCTGCATCGCAGTCAGCCACAGGGCTACGCGTTCTTTCTGCCCCACGACCTGGACGGATGCCCCGCGCACATCCTGAGTGTCTCGCCCGAACTGTTCTTCCATTGGGAGAACGGCGTGGTCACCACGCGCCCGATGAAGGGAACCGCGCCACGCGGCGCCAGCCCCGCCGCCGACCTCGCCGCCGCGGACCGGCTCCGTACCAGCGAGAAGGAGCGGGCGGAAAACCTCATGATCGTGGATCTCCTGCGCAACGACCTCGCCCGGGTGGCGGCCCTGGGCACGGTCCGGGTGGCAAGCCTGTTCGAGGTGGAAGCCCTGCCCACCGTCTGGCAGATGACCTCGACGGTGACAGCCCGGACGCGGAACGCGCCATCCCTGTCCGCCCTGTTCTCGGCCCTGTTTCCGTGCGGCTCCGTCACCGGCGCACCCAAGCGCAGTGCCATGGAAATCATCCACCGGCTCGAGCCCGCGCCCCGCGGCGTGTACTGCGGTGCCGTCGGCATCCTCAGGCCGGGGGGCAGCGCGCTGTTCAACGTACCCATCCGCACGGTCACGCTGGAGCCGGCCCCCTCGACGGCCCCGGCGGCGGCGCGCACCAGGTGGCGGGCCGCCTGCGGCATCGGCAGCGGCATCACCCACGACTCCACCGCGACCGGGGAAGCCAGGGAGTGGCTCCACAAGCAGGGGTTCCTGCGCCGGGCTGCCGAACCCTTCGATCTCCTCGAGACCCTGCGCCTCGAAGGCGGTCGCTGGTGGCTGCTGTCGCGGCACCTCGCCCGACTGCAGCGGGCCGCGGACCACTTCGGTGTCCCGCTGGATGCGGCATCCGTGAACGCGGCGCTGGCCGAAACGGCGCGACGCCATCCGCGCGGCGTGCACCGCGTCCGTCTGCGCATCCCGGCCGATGGCACGGTCAGGGTGGAGTCCAGCCCGCTGGCGCCCACGCGGCAACCGGTCCGGCTTGCCTGGGCCGCGCAACCGATGCCCGATGCGGACGAGTTCATCCGGCACAAGACTACCCGCCGCGACGCCTACGCTGCCTTCGCGCCGGTGCCGGGCACCTTCGACACGCTGCTGCGCAACCGCGCTGGCCATCTCACCGAGACCACGATGGGCAACATCGCCCTCCTCATCGATGGCCGCTGGCTCACCCCCCCGGCCCAGGTCGGCCTGCTCCCCGGGGTGTACCGCGAGGCCCTGGTGGAGACCGGGCGTCTGCAGGAGGCCGTCCTGACCGGGGAGCACCTGAGGTCCGCCCATGCAGCCGCCTTTCTCAACAGCGTGCGTGGATGGATCGCGGTGGACTGGCCAGACCTGCGGGACCGGCATGCCCGCGTCGCCGGCGCCACCGACTGAGCGCGCCGGCCCGCATCCTTCATCAGTCCTGCCCGGACCGGTCGACGCTCGCGATCCGATGCTCTACCATCCGCGACCTTGAAATCCTGCGCCCCCCGGCCTCCGTGCGCGGTGGCTGCCCGCATCCTTCAGGATCCATCACCCAGCATGCACCTCCGACTCCCCCACGTCACCCCCGCTCTCCTCCTGCTGTTCGCCGCCTCCTGCCCGGCCGCCGACTCCCCGGCCGCAGCGTCCGCGAGGTGGCGTGCCGATCTCGCCCCGGCGCCGGACGCGGCCGTGACCGCGGCACTCGGCCGCTGCGCCGCCGACCAGGGGGAACTCGGCCGCCGCCAGGAGGCGCTCCTGCAGGAACAGGCGCGGCTCGATGCCGCGGCAGGGCAGCTGGAACAGTTCCGCGGGGGCATCGAATCGGAACGGGTGGCGCTGCAGCGGGCCGTGGACGCACTCTCCGCGGAGAAACGACAGCTTGCGGAAGCAGGGGCCGAACTTCGCGCCGCGCGGGTGGACATGGAGAAGCTGCAGCGAGCGCAGCCCAGGCCGGCGGGCACGGCCGAGAAGATCGGATTCCTGGCCGAAGCCTGGAACCGGAAGGTGGAAACCCACAATACCCGGATCGCCGACTGGACTGCGCGCGCGGGCGACCTCGCTGCGCGCGCCGCGGCCCAAAACGCGGCCGCCGACCGGTTCGACACCCAGGCACGGGCCTTCGGGGACGAGTCGTCGGTTTTCGCCGGCCAGTGGCAGGCCTGGTCCGGGGACATGGCGCGAGCACGGGCCGCGTGCGCGGAGGGGCGGGAGCCCGGCCGCTGAACAGGGCAAGGCGCCGGTCAGGGTGAGGGGGTTCCGGTGCCCGGGTCCTGGCGTGATCGCCGGTCCATTTCGGCCAGCAGCGCGTCGAACTGGGCCTCCGCCTGGCGCCGCATCAGCGCCGGCCCGAGAAGAGGCGGGATCCAGAAATCCGGCACGATGACCGCCCGATAGTGGATGCGAACGCCCTGGGCCTCGGCCTCGAGGCGGGTCTCCATCTCGAATTTCTTCAGGTTGCCACGCACGCCGCGCGACTGGATGAGACGCTCCGCCGTCAGCAGCACCTCCCGCTCCACGTCGTACTCGAACCGCATCGGCCCGAACCGGCTGTAGCCACGCTGCTGCACGCGCAGACGCTCACCGCTCCTTTCCAGCACCCGGCTCACCACGAGGTCGATGACGAACTCGCTCATGTGGTCGTAGTCCGTGAGCACCGCCCAGGCCACCGCCGGCGACACGGCAGCCAGAAGGTGCCCCTCGACCACGAACTCGCCGCGCTCCCGCGTGACGGTGAAGACGCGGTCCGCGCCGGGAGATACCGCCAGGGCGGCGGGCAGCCAGAGGCCGAGGGCCAGCGCGAGCAGCCACGCGCGCCGCGTGGCGGGCTGATGGATCATCTCCGCGATTCGTCCGGTCGTCCCGGGACTGCGTGTCGTTCCCGGTCTCCGGCGAACCGGACCTGCCCGGAACGCTAGAGATACTGGAACAGGGACAGTTGCTGCACCTGTATGAACGACTTCTGCGCTGCCTCGAGGGACACCTTTTGCTGGGTCAGTTGCGATAACGCCGAAGCGTAGTCGAGATCCTGCAGGGATGACAGGGTCTTGTCGAACTGGAGACTCGCGTCGCCTGCCGTTTCCCGCGCCGTGTCGATCTCGCCGGCGCGGGCGCCGATGGCCGAGACCGCGGTGAGGTTCACGGTGAGCGCATTGTCGAGGTTCGAGAGTGCCGTGTTGCGCAGGTTCGTGAAACGCGTGTTGAGCGTGGTACCGGTCCCGGCGGACTCCAGGGCCGTGATCAGCCCGTAGACCGTGGCGAACACATCCTGCGACGTGCTCGGCGCCACGGTGAAGACGTCCCCCGTCGCCGGCGACCCGCTCACCGAGAGGTCGATGCCGTAGTCGAAGGCGACGGGATTGGTGTCCGGCGGGGACTGGCGGGCCAGCGAGATCGTGGTGCCCGTCGTATAGGTGCGCAGATGGGGCCCCGACGCGGGAGCCGCGCCGGTGAGCAGCGACACATTGTTGACCGTATCGACGATGTCGTAGGTGGTCGTGGCCGGTGAAACGGTGCTGTTCACGTGGAAGCGAATGTCGAAGTTTCCGGGATTGCCCGCCGAGTTCCAGGCGGAGGCGTCCCGCACGGTGCCGGGCGACACGAGCCCGCTGCCGGTGTTGGCGGCCGCCGCGGCAGTGGCGAAGGTGCCGTTGCCGGTGGGAATGCGCACGAACACGTCGGAGCCCGGATGACTCACCGGAATGTCCCGGGAAGGGCCGATCTGGATGAGCCGGCTGCCGTCATCGCCGCTGTAGGCCACCACGCCCGCCGCCGTCTCGGCAAAGGGCTGGGTCGTGCCCTGGTATCCCGAGAACAGGTACAGGCCGTTGGCGTCCGTGGTGTTGGCGATGCTCAGGAGTTCCTCGTAGCGTCCGCGAAGCTCCGAGGCGAGGCTCGTCCGATCGGAGGCGCCGAGGGCGGCGTTGCCCGCGCCCACCGCCATTGTCTTGACGTCCTGGAGCAGCCGCGTGTAGCGCTGCAGCGCCTGCTCCTGCTGGCCGATGGCTCCCTGGGCGAACTGGCCGTTCCGGTCGAACTGCTCGGTCACGGCGCGGGACTGGGACAACTCCAGGACCCGGGCGGCGGCCACGGGATCGTCCGCCGGCGTGACGATGCGCCGGCTCGTGGAAATCTGCTCCTGCGTCCGCAGCATCTGCGCCTGGTTGCGCAGCATGTTGGAGACGCCCTGCTCATAAACGGTATTGGTGCTGACTCGCATGGCGGTGACCTATCGGTTCAGGGCAAGGACAACATCGAACAACTGGGAGGCAATCTGAAGCACCTTGCCGGATGCCTGGTAGGCCTGCTGGAAGCGTACGAGGTTCGCAGCCTCCTCGTCGAGATTCACACCCGACAGCCCCTGCTGCGCGCTTCGGGCCTGCTCCACCAGGGCGGTCTGGGCGTCGGACTGCAGCTCGACCTCGCGGGTGCGGTTGCCGACATCGCTCACCATCTGGCTGTAGCCGCCCTGGTAGGTGGTGGTGCCGTTTTCCAGCGTGTTGGCGGTCTGGAGACGGACCAGCTTGAGGGCGTTGCGGTTGTCGGAGACGCCACCCGTGTTGTTGGCGATCGTCAGAACATCCCCGTTCGCGGGCGCGCCCGTGACCTTCAGGGCGACCCCGTTGACGGCGAACGCGTTCCCCGGCGTGTAGGGGATGGCGGCCACCGCCGGCACTGCACCGCTGACCACCCAGGTGTTGCTGGTCTGGTTGTAGGTGAGGTTCACGTTCGCCGGCAGCGGCAGCCCCGTCACGCTGGTGACGTCGGCCGAGGCGACTCTCGCAGTGCCGCTGTTGCTGGTCGCCGCCGTGGTGCGCAGGGGCGACGCCACGGCGATCGTGGCGGTGTCCGTGACATTCAGCGCCAGGTCTGCGGCCGCCCGGCGGGTGGGCTGCACCAGGAAGCTGTCCCCGACCGCCGGCGTGCCCGAGGCGAGCGAGATCGTGACGCCATCGATCGTCTGAGGCAGCGACGCATAGCTGGTTTCCGTGCCTTCGGGGATGCGGCGGACGAGGAAGTTGCCGCCCTGGAAGAGGACCCGGTAGTCCGAGGTGGTGACCGCACCCGCGTCGACGACGGACGCCGCCAGCACGCCCGTTCCGGTATTGGTCGTCCGGGCCTGCACGACCGCCGCCGGCGCATCGAAGTAGTCGCCACCGAGGCTGCCGTTCAGGTCCTGCCCCAGCCTGTGCTGCGCATTGAAGGTCTGCGCCAGCGCGAGCGCGACCCTCCCCAGGGAGTTCTGCGCGCTGTCGAGCACCTCGCTCCTGAAGGCGAGGAGACCGCCCAGCTTTCCGCCCTGGAACACGGAGTCGGGGAGGGTCACCTGGGAGGAGCCGGAAACGAGCGAGATCTGGACGTTGTCCGCATTCTCGGGCGAGACGCCAGCCTTGAGGCTCAGGCTGGTCGCGCCCACCACCAGGCTCTGCCCGCTGCCGATGAACACGTTGACCACATTGTTGCCCTCGTCGAGCGTGTTCACGCTCACGTAGCCGTTCAGTTCCGAGATGAGGGCCCCGCGCTTGTCCAGCAGGTCGTTCGGGGGCGTGGAACCCGTGCCCGGCGAGCTGGCGATCTGCAGGTTGAGCTTGGCGATCTCGGAGGCGAGACTGTTGATGCGATCCACCGACCCCTCGATGTCGGTGTTGACGCCGTTGCGCAGGTCGGTCATGCGGGCGTCGAGGGTGTGGAACCGGTCCACCATGATTTCCGAAAGGCTGAGCATCGACTGCCGAGACGGTACCGACGAGGGATTGGTCGCCACATCCTGGACACCGGCGAAGAAGCGCTGGAGGGCCGGTGACAGGCCGCTCGCCGGGTCCGCCATGATGTTGTCGATCTGCCGGGCCTGCTGCAGGTAGGTGTCCAGATACCCCTTGTGGCTTTCCACCGACAGACGCTGGCGGTCGAGAAAGGCGCTGTACTGCCGCTCCACCGTGGTGATCTCCACGCCGGCACCCAGGTAGCCGGCACCGGAGAACGTCGGCGTCGTGGCGTTGTAGACCACCGCCTGCCGGCTGAAGCCGGGCGTCGACACGTTGGAGATATTGTGTCCCGTGGTCGTCAGGCCGGCCCGCGCGGCGCTGAGGCCGCTGACGCCGATCGACATGATGCTGCTGCTTGCCATGACCGCTTTCCTCCGCGACCCGGACGTCCCGTCCGGGTCCGCTACGTTGAAGTGTTATCGACCACGGGACCGCCATCCTTGATGGCGGACGGCCGGGCATGCTCCACCTGGCGCACGATGAGGTCCGCCAGACCCAGCCCGGGGCCCCTGGTGATCGCCTGCACGTACTGCTGGTCCAGCATTCCGGTGAAGGTTCGCGTGGTCTCGCTGCCCGAGATGTCGTCGCCGAAGCTCACCGCGCGCATGGACTTCATGACCTGATTGAGCAGCAGGGACTCGAATTCCTGCGCCACCTTGCGCAGGGCCTCCCCGCCTTCACGCCGGGCCTCGGCCTTCAGGCTTCCCAGGGCCTGCGGATCGATGGCGAGCTGCGCGCGTTCGATGGGATTCATGGCTCGTCTCTCCCGTCAGATCACTTCGAGTTCGGCCTTGAGGGCGCCCGCCGCCTTCATGGCCTGGAGAATCGCCAGCAGGTCCGACGGCGT
Organism: Betaproteobacteria bacterium; assembly: GCA_037141795.1. GTDB lineage: Bacteria > Pseudomonadota > Gammaproteobacteria > Burkholderiales. The sequence goes on along the minus strand of JBAXBV010000023.1, from coordinate 16,818 downwards.
GGCGCCGACGGCGTTCAGGGCGCGCACGACATCGGCAAGGGAACTGGTGTTCGGCAGCACGACCAGTCCCGTCTTGTCCTCCTTCACGTCGATCTGCGGCCGGTCGGTGACCACGGTCCGCCCCGGGCTGAGCGCATTGGGCTGGCTCACCATCGGGTCACTCTGGATGGTCACCTGGAGATTGCCGTGCGCGACCGCGCAGTTGCCCACCGTCACCCGGGTATTCATCACGATGGACCCCGTCCGGCTGTTGACGATGACGCGCGGCGCGGCCTCTCCCGCCGTGACCAGCAGGTTCTCCACCCGGGAGATGAAAGACACCCGCTGGGTCGTGTCGAGCGGCGCCCGGACCCGGACCTGTCGCGCATCGAAGGCTGTCGCCGTGCCGGGTCCGACCGCGGCGTTGATCGTCTCCACGATCCGGGACACGGTGGTGAAGTCGGTGTCGAGGGTCTCGTAGGTGATGAACTCGCCCTGGCCGAGAGCCGCCTGCACCGCGCGCTCCACCGTCGCCCCGCCCGGCACGCGCCCGGCGTTGAGGTGATTGACCGCCACGCTCGTGCCCCCGGACTGGGCGCCCACCCCGGCAATGAGCACATTGCCCTGCGCGATTGCATAGACCTGACCATCCACACCGCGGAGCGGTGTGAGCAGGAGCGTGCCGCCCTTCAGGCTGCGGGCATTCCCCATGGAGGAAACGGTGATGTCGAGCGCCTGTCCGGGCCGGGCGTAGGGCGGCAACTGCGAGGTGATGATCACGGCGGCCACGTTGCGCAGTTGCAGCGCCGCGGGCGGCAGGGTGAGCCCCATCTGGTTCAGCATGCTGGTAAGCGCCTGCGTGGTGAAGGGCGTCTGGGTGGTCTGATCGCCCGTGCCATCCAGACCCACCACGACCCCGTAGCCGACGAGCTGGTTGGTGCGAACGCCGGCCATCACGGCAAGATCCTTGATGCGCTGGGCGGCCCAGGCCGCGGGGGCCGCGGCGGCCAGGCAGGCGGCCACGCAGACGGCGGCGCAGAAACGGGTGGATGAAAGGCGTTTCACGGGCGTACCTCGGTCAGAATGGGGATATGGACAGGAAGAGTCGCTGCAGGAAGCCCATGTTCTGCGCCTCCGTGATGTAACCCTTGCCCTTGTACTCGAGGCGCGCATCCGCGACCCGCGTGGATGACACGGTATTGGCGGCGCTCAGGTTGACCGGATTCACCACGCCCGAGAAGCGGATGTATTCGGTGCCATTGTTGAGCGTGATCTGCTTCTCGCCGCTCACCAGGAGGTTGCCGTTGGGATAGACCTCGATCACGGTCACGGCCACGTTGCCGGTGAAGACGTTGTTGGCCGCGCTGTTGCCGCCGCCCTCGAACGTGGAATCGGAGGAGGCTGCCACGTCCATGCCGACGAGATTCGCGCCCGGCGCGCGGGTCAGGGTGGGAATGGCGACCGACACCTCCCCCGTCCGGTTGGCCGCGCTGGAAGACTTCTTCGAGGCATTGGTCCGCTCCTCGACGATCACCATGAGGGTGTCGCCGACGAACCGGGCCCGGCGATCCTCGAACAGCGCGAGCCTCGCGGTGCCGGCCTGGTAGATGGATCCGTTGTCCTGGGATGCAGTGGCCGCGGGCGGGGGACGGACGCTCATGGGCTGGTGGACCGACGTGCTGGGGGTCGTCATGCCGCAACCCGCGGTGATCACGGTCGCGAGGGCCAGGGCAAGCAGGGAAGGTTTCATGGGTCGGCTGCCGGTTGAGGATGCCCCAATCCATCGCAGGGCCCGTGCCAGCGCCCCAGCCCCACATTTATGTCTTTCAAACAAGTACTTGAATGATTTCCGCCGGGGACGCCCCCGCCTGGTGGCGAGGGGCATCCTTGCCGCTCGGCAAGGATGTCCATCGGGCCCTTGCCACCCGGGCCGGCGGGCCGTTGCCGATGGCGACGCGGAGGTTGCGGAAAATGCAGCGGGGCGCCGGATCCGGCGCCCCGCTGCGACCGGCACCCCGGACCGGGATCAGAGCTGCGTGAGCTTCTGCAGCATCTGGTCGGACGACTGGATGGACCGCGAGTTGATTTCGAAGGCGCGCTGCGCCGTGATCAGGTTGACCAGTTCCTCGGTGACGCTCACGTTGGACGTTTCGACGAATCCCTGGTTGAGCACACCCAGACCGTTGGTGCCCGGCTGGTTGACCTGGGGCGCGCCAGAGGATGCCGTCTCGAGGAACTGATTCTCTCCCCTGGCCTGCAACCCCCCGGGGTTCGTGAAGTTGGCCAATTGAATGGTTCCGACCTGGGTCGGCGTCGAACTCCCGGACACGAGTGCGGTGACGGTACCGTCGTTCCCGATGGTGATCTTGGTGGTGTTCGGGGGGATCGTGATTCCCGGCTGGAGCGGATAGCCGCTCGACGTGACCACGTTGCCCTGGTTGTCGAGCTGGAAGGAACCGTCCCGGGTGTAGCCCGTGGTGCCATCGGGCAGCAGCACCTGGAAGAAGCCCTGTCCGTTCACCGCGATATCGAGGTCATTGCCCGTCTGCTGGAGGTTGCCGTTGGTGAAGATCCGGGCCGTCGCCACGGGGCGCACACCCGTGCCGACCTGCAGGCCGGAGGGCACCTGGTTCAGCTGCGAGCTCTGTGCGCCGGGCTGGCGCACCACCTGATACAGCAGATCCTCGAACACCGCGCGCTGGCGCTTGAAGCCATTCGTGCTGACGTTGGCCAGGTTGTTGGAGATGACATCGACGTTGAACTGCTGGCCTTCGAGCCCGGTCTTGGCGGTCCAGAGAGAGCGGATCATGGCGCGGCTTCCGTTTGGGTGAAAGATCAGGAATTGAGGTTGAGCAACTGGGAGAGCCCGCGCGAGTTCTGGTCGGCGCTCTGAATGAGACGGATCTGCGTGTCGAACTGCCGGGCCGCCGCAATGATGCTGGTGATGGCCTCGACGGCGTTCACATTGCTTCCCTCCAGCATGCCGCTCGTGACCCGCACGCCGGCATCGCCCGGCGCGGGCCGGCCGTTCTCCTGCCGAAAGAGCCCGTCATCGCCGCGGACCAGGGTCTTCTCCGGCGGGTTGACCAGCTTGATGCGGCCCACCAGGGTGGCCGTATTGGGGACGCCCACCCGGGGAATCGCGGAGATGGTCCCGTCCCGCCCGATGGTGATCGTGTTGTCCGGCGGGATGGAGATGGTCCCGCCACCGTCGGTCAGAACCGGCAGCCCGTTGCGGGTCTCCAGAGTACCCGCTGGCGATACCTGCAGGGCCCCGTCACGGGTATAGGCCTCGCGCCCGTCGGCGCCGCGCACGGCAATGAACCCGCGCCCGTCCACGGCCACATCGAAGACGCGGCCCGTTTCCCGCAAGGGGCCCAGGGAGAAGTCCGTTCCCGTGGTGGATTCCACCACGAAGGTGCGTGTCGGCTGGCCGGGGCCGACCACGGGCAGGGCTCGAAACGCTGCCGTCTGGGCGCGATAGCCCGCCGTCGACGCATTTGCCAGGTTGTGCGCGACCTGGTTCTGACGGTCGAACATGCTCTGGGCGCCGTTCATGGCGAGGTAGAGGAGGCGGTCCATGGCTCTGCTGACTCCGGTCGGGGGGCGGGCGGCGGCTTATCGCAGGTTGACGAGGGTCTGGATGACCGTGTCCTGCGTCTTGATCGTCTGCGCGTTGGCCTGGTAGGCCCGCTGCGCCACGATCATCGCCACCAGTTCGGACGTGAGCTCCACATTGGAGTCCTCGACGGCCCCGGCCTGCAGCTTGCCGATGGTACCGGTGGTGGGAACGCCCACCACGGGGAGACCGGACGCCGGCGTTTCCTGCCACTGGTTGTTGCCCAGCGGACCCAGGCCCTGGGGATTCACGAAATCGGCCAGCACCACCTGACCGAGATTGCGGGACTGACCGTTGTTGTAGTTGCCGCGGATGATGCCGTCGTCGGACACGTTGAAGCCCGTGAGCCGCCCGGAGCGGAAGCCGTCCTGGTAGAGGAAGTTCACCGAGGAACTCCCTTCGTACTGGGTGCTGCCCGTCAGATCGAAGGGAAACACGAGGGGGTTGGTGGCGCCATTGGTCACCGTCACCGTGGCCGTGAGCGGCATGGTCGTGGCGAGCTGCCCGTTCGTGAAGGTGAGCGGCACGCCGACGCCGGCACCGGCCCCGAGGTTCACATTGCTGGTGGTGGTCCCCGCGGTCGCCGTGGCGAAGATGTTCCAGGCATTCGGCGCCGTCTTGGTCAGGTACATGGTGACCACCTGGGCGCTGCCCAGCGAGTCGAACACGGTGGCCGAGGTGGAGAAGTTGTAGGTGTCGACGTTCGCGGGATCGAAGGTCGCCGTGATGACGGGGGCGGAGGAATTCAGGTTGAAGCGCGCCTCGAATTCCGACGTCTGCTGCGGCGGCAGGTCCGCCGTGTCGAACCGGAGCGGCTCCGGCGCCGCGTTCACGATGTTGCCGCCGGAATCGATCCCGTAGCCGGTAAGGTTCAGGCCGTCCGCGTTGACAATGTAACCACGGTCGTCGAACCGGAACTGGCCATTCCGGGAATAGCTGATCTCGCCGTTGTCCGACATGCGGAAGAAGCCGCGTCCCGCGACGGCAAAATCCAGCGGATTGGAGGTCGGCGTGATGACGCCCTGATCGAAACGCTGCGACACGGTCTGCAGCTTGGTGCCGATCCCGAACTGGTTGTTGCCCGCAGTCGCCGCGAAGACCTCCGCGAACTGTGCCTGCGACTGCTTGAAGCCCACGACCGACGAATTGGCCACGTTGTTGCCGATCACGTCGAGGGTACGGGAGGCGGTGCTCAGTCCGCTCAGGCCAGTCTGGAATGCCATGGTTGTTCTCCGGTTTCCGGGAAATTGGAACGAAAGGGAATCAGATGACCTGGTCGATGTCGCCGAAGGCGATCGGACCCAGTCCGCGGGTATTCACGGTGACGCCGTCGGCAAGCGAGACACTCTCCACGGGGGCGTAGCCGTAGGTCGAGGTCACCTTGGTGCTGCGCCCGTCGGCTCCGATGGCATTGACTTCGAAGGAATACACGCCCGGCGTCGCGCGGTTCATCTCGCCCGTCCAGTCGAACGACGCAGGCACGCCGCTGCTGGTGTCGATGGGCCTGGCCAGCACGATGTCACCGCGGGCATTGCGGATGGCGAGGGACACCGACGCCGCCCCGGCCGCCGCGCCCAGGGGCACGGTGGCCGAGGTGCCGTTGTAGGCGATCGCCACGTCCTTCGCCACCTGGGTCGTCCTGCCGGCCGCGTCGGTGACCGCGAGGTCATACGTGTAGTTTCCGGCGGCGGCACCGCGCGGCAGGGAGACGTTGCCATCCCAGGCCACCGACTGGCGCCCGGCCCGCATGCTGCCGAGCTTGATGGTTTCCACAGTCCTGCCCTGAGAATCCCGGACGGTGACGGAACCGCCCGGCGACGACTGGGGCAGGTCGAAGCCGATCGGCACCGGCGACTTGTCGAAGGCCACGCTGTTGCCCGGAGCGGAGACGTATCGGCCGATCACGCTGCTCGCCTGCATGGCCTGGGAACCGGACAGGGATCCGCTCATGGCGGCAAGGGTGGAGTTGAGCTTGTCGATGCCCGTCACCGTGCTGATCTGCGCGAGCTGGCTGGTGACTTCGGCGTTCTGCAGGGGATTGAGCGGATCCTGGTTCTTCAGCTGGTTCACCAGCAGGGTGAGGAACCGGTTCTCGGCATCCTCCGCCTTGGTCTTCCCTTTCTGGGTGCTGTCGGTCTTTCCCGACACGGTGTTGAGGATGGAGGTGCTGGTGGCGCTGCCGTTGGGTGCGATGGCCATGATCATTGTCCGAGGCTGAGGGTTCGCAACAGAAGATTCTTCGCGGTGTTCATCACATCCGTGTTGAGCTGGTAGGCGCGGGAGGCCGAGATCATGTTGGTCATCTCGGCCACCGCGCTCACGTTCGGGTAGGCCACGTACCCCTTGGCATCCGCGAGCGGGTGCCGGGGGTCGTAGACGAGACGCGGCGCGGACGGATCCTCCACCACTCCCTTCACCTGCACCCCTGGCGCGATCATCCCGGGTCGCTGCACGCGGGCCTGAAACACCACCTGCTTCGCCCGGTAGGGGGTTCCGTCCGCACTCACGGCACTGTCGGCATTGGCCATGTTCGAGGCGACCACATTCAGGCGCTGCGACTGGGCGGACAAGGCCGAGGCGGCGATGTCGAAAACGTTGGTCAGGCTCATCATTGCCCCTGGATCGCGGACAGCAGACCGCGGATGCGGTTGCTGGTGAAGGTCAGGGCCGCCTGGTAGCGCAGGGCGTTCTCCGAGAACCGCCCCACCTCCGCGTCGAGTTCAACCGTGTTGCCGTCGATGGACGGCTGCACGGGGTGCCGGTACTGCAGCCACGCGGCACCCGCGCTCATGGCCGACTCGGGCAGGTGTCTGGCGTCCGTGCGGGTCAGCTTGAGATCGCCCGTGCCGATCGCTCCCGTGAACGCGGCTCGGAAATCGAGATCTCGAGCCTTGTAATTGGGCGTGTCGGCGTTGGCGATGTTCGCGGCGAGGACCTCGCTGCGCTGGGCACGAAGCCGGATGGCACGCTCGTGGGGTTCGAAGACTCGGTTGATGCGGTCAAGCATGATCGGAAGATCCGGTTTGTTTGCTCCCCCGACCTCTTCGCAGGGGCCGTGCCAAGATGCCGGACCATCAGAGCCATATTTTTTCCCATTTTTAATCATATGGATACAGATATCCTTGGGAGCGGGACCGGAGCCTCCCAGGGACTGGCCGACCGGACCGGCGGGGGACGAAATTGCCGGTCCGGCAAGGAATTGCCGCCCCTGCGGACGAACCCGGGCGGGCTTGCCTGTGTCACTATCGCCGTCGGCAGGACGACAGGCGGAGCCGGCGCAGTCGAACGGCGCCGAAGACCTTGCATGCGGGGGGGAGGCCCTGGCGCCAGGGCATCGGGGGTCACCCGCACTTCATCCGGCAGACTCGGGATGTTTCCATGAGACCACGCAGATCGGCAGGCATCGTGGTTGTCCGGCGCGGCGAGGACGGCTGGCGATTTCTGCTGCTCAGGGCCTTCGGATACTGGGATTTCCCCAAGGGACGCATCGAACGGGGCGAAACACCCCTCGAGGCTGCAAGACGGGAAACCCGGGAGGAGACCAGCCTGACCGACCTGCACTTCCGGTGGGGCGAGGACTGGGTGGAAACCGAACCCTACGCCGCCGGCAAGGTGGCTCGCTACTACCTCGCCGAAAGCCCGTCCGGCCAGGTGCGCCTCGATCCCTCACCCGTTTCAGGGGCCCCGGAGCACCACGAGTTTCGCTGGTTGTCTTTCGGTGAAGCCAGCACGAGGCTGGTGCCGCGGATGCACCGAATCCTCTCGTGGGCCGCGGGGCGCCTCAATTCCGCTCCCTGACTGGCGCAACGCGGACGGCAGGAGCCAACGTGACGCCCTGCCGGCCCCCTGCCCCCCGGGGGGCACGGCGTCCGCGGCGGGCGGGATCCTGATGGACCAGTCCCGGCCAGGGCTTGTCGGCATCAGCGCACCGCAGTAAATTTGCGGGTTTCCGGCGGGAACTTATCGTCAGCCCGCCGCACCAACCGGAGCCGGACAAGGCGGGTAACGCCGCAGCAACCGCCCGGTTCCTCCTGGAGTGCTCCTACTTGTCGTTGAGTCGCTTGATTGCCGCGATGGTACTCGTGCTGGCCTCGGTCCTCTGGATGGATCGGGTCCTGACCGACGTTTCCGGCACGGGCTCCGACGAAGCACCCGTCGCAGTGATGGACGTCGAAGTAGAATCCGTATCGGATGCATCGGAGCCCGACGGAGACGAATCTCTGTTCATGACCCGCCTCCCCGGGCCGGCGGTAGCCCTCGCGGCAAGCTGGCCGCGGTTCTCCTTTGTCCGGGCGCCGTCACAGTCTCCGCCTCCTCCTCCCAGGCCGCCTTCCGCCTGACGCTCACCGTCCCTGGCAAGGTTTTTGCAGACCGGGACTGAAGTACGGGCAGCACCGGCATTCACGGCCGGGCAGTGCTGCCCGCCCGCATGCAGCGGGACCCCCAGACCATACTTGCACGGGAATCTCCGATGAACTTGCGTGCCTGCCATGTCATGGCTGCACTGGCCCTGACCGGGTCTCTTCTGTCGCCAGCGGTAAGAGCCGACTCCCTGACGCTGCCGCAGGTGCTCGCGCTGGCCGAGCGCAACAACCCACGGCTGAAGATTGCCTCGGCCGGAATCGACCGGGCGAGAAGCGCCGCGGTCACGGCCCGCGCCTACCCCAACCCGGAGATCGAGGCGCTGACCGGGGGCGTGCGGGCCCGGGTCCCTGGGATCACTTCCGGCCAGGGCCTGAGCGTTTCGGTCGGCCAGCCGATCGATCTGCCTTCCCATCGCGCCCCCCGCATCCGCGCGGCGGAATCCGGCGCGGAGAGCGCGGCGCTGGCAGCGCAGGAGACGTTTCTGCAGCTCAGGGCAGACGTGAAGCAGGCCTTCTACTCGGTTCTGCGGCGCCAGGCCGAATTCGACCTCGCAATCGACAACCAGAAGCTTCTCGAGCAGACCCGCAACCGGATCGAGCTGAGTGTGAACGTGGGCGAGCGCGCCCGGTTCGAACTGGTGCGGGTGGAGGCCGAACTGGCCAATGCCGTCAACCAGACCGCCAGTGCCCGTCTCAGGGTTTCCCAGGCGGTGGCGCAGTTGAAGATTCTCGTCGGCGCGAACGCGGACGCCCCCCTCGAGGTGTCTGGCGAGCTGCAGCCGATTGCCCCGCCCGAGAGCCTCGAGGAGCTGCAGGCTGCAATGCAGGACCGGTACCCGGCCTTTCGGCGGGCCCGCGCGGAGGTCTCGCAGGTGGAGAGCCGGCTCGAAGCCGAGCGCGCCCTCAAGGTGCCCCGGCCCACCCTGTTCGCCGGGATGGATCGCGATCCGGAGCAGAGCCGCGCGCTCTTCGGGGTATCCATCCCGATCCCCGTCTGGGACCAGCGGCAGGGGCCGGTCGGCGAGGCCGTCGCCGCCCTGCAGCAGACCGCCATGGTGGCCGAGCAGCAGAAATTGCTGCTGCGGGGCGAGCTCGAAGTCAACTACAGCCGCCTTCTGATCGCCCGCCAGCAGATCGCCGCCTTCGAGGGCGGCCTCATCCGGCGGGCCGAGAGCGCACTCAAGGTGGCGGAGGCGGCGTTCCGCTTCGGCGAAAGGGGTTTCCTCGAGGTGCTGGACGCCCAGCGCGTCCTTCGATCCGTGCGAGCCGAATTCCTCGCGGCCCGCTTCGACAAGCAGTCCGCCCTGGTGGAAATCGAACGACTGACCGCAAGAGATCTCAACGGAGAAGTGAAATGAGCCGCCCCCTCGCCAAGCTGTCCTTGCTCGCCCTCGCCATGGTCCTTTCTGCCTGCGGCGGCTCGGATGACAAGACGGGCAAGTCCGCCGGTTCCACGTCCCGGGCGGGACATCCCGAGGCCCCCGCAGCCCCGCCCGATCCCCTGACGGTCACGGCAGACGCGGAGACCCAGAAGTGGCTCAAGACCGCCCCGATCGAGACCATCGAGTTCCGCGAGACGCTGCGGGTGCCGGCATCCGCCAGCGTGGATGAGACCCGCGTCGCCCGGATCGGCGCGTCCGTCACGGGGCGCATCAGTGACCTGAAGGCCATGGTGGGCCAGAACGTGAGCAAGGGGCAGGTGCTGGGCACCCTCAACAGCACCGAACTGTCCACGGCACAGCTGAACTTCCTGAAGGCCTACTCCGCCAAGATACTTGCCGAGCGGGCCGCCCAGCGGGCAAAGCAGCTGTTCGACGCCGACGTGATCGGAGCGGCGGAACTGCAGCGACGCGAGACCGAACTCTCCCAGGCCTCTGCGGAGATGAGTGCCGCCCACGACCAGCTGAAGGTGCTCGGCATGTCCGAGAAGAGCATCGAGAGGCTGGAACAGTCGCGGACCGTTGATTCCCAGTCCTTTGTCGTGGCGACCATCTCGGGTACCGTCATCGAGCGCACGGTGGCCCAGGGCCAGGTCGTGCAACCCGCCGATGCGGTCTTCACCGTGGCCGATCTGTCCCGCCTCTGGATCCAGGCCGAGATCGCCGAGAAGCAATCCGACCTGGTACGGATCGGCGACACGGTTCAGGTTCAGATTCCCGCGCTGGGCAATCGCGACATCCAGGGCCGACTCGTCTTCGTCAGCTCCACCGTCAACCCCGAGACCCGCACTGTCTCGGCCCGTACGGAGGTCGACAACGCCGACCGCTCGATCCGCCCCGCCATGCTCGCCACCATGCTGATCCAGGATCGCCCCCAGAAACGGGTCGTTGTCCCGGTGGATGGCGTGGTCCGGGAGAACAACCGCGACTACGTCTTCATCCGCAAGGAGCCCAATACCTACCGGCTCGTGCCCGTCACCCTCGGCAACGAGGCCGGTAACGTGCGTCCGGTACTGGAGGGGCTGCCTCCGGACAGCGTCATCGTCACCGAGGGTGCGTTCCACCTGAACAACGAACGCAAGCAGAGGCTCCAGTGATGATGCTAGCCACCGGCCTCCGGACCCGCCCATGATCGACGCCATCATCCGTGCCAGCGTGCAGCAGCGCCTCGTCGTCGTGGTGCTCTGCCTCGCCCTGGCCATCCTCGGCATCAAGACACTTCCCCAGGTCACGCTGGACGCGTTCCCCGACGTCACGAACGTGCAGGTGCAGGTGGCGACCGAAGCCCCAGGGCTGGGGCCGGAAGAGGTGGAGCGGTTCGTCACCATTCCCGTCGAACTGGCGCTCACCGGCATTCCGGGCATGACCGAGCTGCGGTCCCTCAACCGCAACGGTCTGTCACTGGTGACGGTCGTGTTCAGGGATGACGTCGACACCTACTTCGCGCGCCAGCTGGTCCTGGAGCGGCTCATCGAAGCGCGGGCCAACCTGCCCGAAGGAATCCTGCCTGTCCTGGGACCGGTGTCCACGGGCCTGGGAGAGATTTTCCAGTACACCCTGGAGAAATCCGACGACGGCAAGGCCCCGCTGTCGGAGGCCGAACTGATGCGGCGGCGAACCATCCAGGATTGGGAAGTGCGCCCGCTCCTGCGCTCGATTCCCGGTGTGGCGGAGGTGAATTCCCTGGGTGGATTCGTCCGCCAGTATCACGTGCTCGCCCAGCCCGACCGCCTTCGCCACTACGGCCTGACGGTCAACGATCTGGCCGACAGCCTGCAGCAGAACAACGCCAACACGGGAGGTGGGCTCCTGGCCCGCGGCCGCCTTCAGTATCTGATCCGCGGCGTGGGGGTGGTCGAATCGGCCGACGACATCGGCCGGATCGTGGTGCGCGAGGTTGGCGGCGTACCCGTCCTGATGCGGGACGTGGCGGAAATCCGGATCGGCCCGGAGGTCCGCTACGGCGCCCTGCTCAAGGACGGGGCGACCGAGGCCACCGGAGGCATCGTCATGATGCTGAAGGGTGGAAACGCCAAGCAGATCACAGCCGAGATCAAGGCACGCGTAGACCGGATCAATCGCGAGCGACTGTTGCCGGATGGCCTGCAGATCGTGCCGTTCTACGACCGGTCCTTCATCGTCGACGGTGCCATCGCCACGATGGTCGGAGTCATCGCCAAGGCACTCGTGCTCAAGACGCTGGTGCTGTTCCTGCTGCTCGGCGAAATCCGGTCCTGCCTGATCATCAGCAACACGCTCATCGTGGCGCCCCTGATGACGTTCATCGCCATGCGGTACCTGGGACTGTCCGCGAACCTGATGTCCCTGACGGGACTGACCATCGCCATCGGACTGATCACGGACGGTGCCATCTGCGTCGTGGAGAACGTCTACTCCCGGCTCGGGCACAACCGCTCCGCGGATCCCGAGGCACGCCTCCGTGCCGTGGTGGGTGCAGCCGGCGAGGTGGGCACGCCGGTCGTGTTCGGCATCGTTGTCATGATCCTGGTGCTCGTCCCCCTGCTGGCCCTGGAGGGCATGGAGGGCAAGCTCTTCAAGCCGCTGGCCATCACCCTCGCCATCGGTCTCATCGCCTCCCTGGTGCTCGCGCTCACCATCACGCCCGCTCTGTGTGCCTATTTCCTGAAGGGGGGGTCCGAGGAGGACACCCGCCTCATGCGCTGGTTGCGGCACCCCTACACGCCCATGCTGCGCTGGGCGATCGCCAATCCCTGGAAGGTGGTCGCCATCACCGGCGCCTGTCTCGCCGGATCGCTCGCGCTGATCCCGCTGCTCGGGAAGGCGTTCATTCCGACCATGCAGGAGGGGTCCATCGTGCCCGGACTGACGCGGTTTGCGGACATCTCGTTCGACGAGTCCCTGAGGGTGGAGTCCGAGGCCATGCGTCGCATCAAGACGATCCCGGGCGTCCAGATGGCAATCGGCCGCCTGGGACGGGGCGACTCGCCGGCGGACCCCCAGATGCCGAACGAATCGGACCCGATCGTGGTGCTGAAGGATCGATCCGAATGGCCTCGGGGCTGGACCCAGACCGACTTCGAAAGCGCGATCCGGGAAAAGCTGAAGGATCTTCCCGGCGTGGCCCTGATGATCTCCCAGCCGGTCCAGCAGCGTGTGGACGAACTGCTCTCGGGCGTCCGGGCTCAGATCGTCGTGAAGATCTTCGGCGAGGACATGGGCGTCCTGCGGGACCACGCCGACCGGATGGCCGGGGTGATTCGCGGGATCGCCGGTGTGCAGGACCTCCGGGTCGAACTCGTCGGCGGGCAGCATTACCTGACCATCAAGGTGGACCGCGCGGCCATGGCGCGTTACGGCGTCAATGTCGCCGACGTCAATGCGCTGATCGAAACCGCCCTCGCGGGCCGTGTCGCGAGCCACGTTTTCGAGGGGCAGCGCCGGTTCGCGGCCGTGGTCCGCTTCCCGGCGGAGTTTCGCGAGTCGGAAGAGGCGATCGGCAGCATCATGGTGGGCACGGGGTCGGGGCAGACCGTTCCCCTGCGCAGCATCGCGGAAATCAAGGTGGTCGAGGGTCCGACCCAGATCAGTCGCGAGGACCGGCAGCGGCGCATCTTCATCGGCATCAATATCGCCGGCCGTGACCTGGGTTCCTTCGTGGAAGAGGCCCAGGCCCGTATCCGCAAGGAAGTGCCGCTGCCGGAGGGCTATTCCCTGGTCTGGGGAGGGCAGTTCGAGAACATGGAGCGCGCAATGGGCACGCTGTCGATCATCATTCCCGTGGTGATACTCGCGATTCTCTTCCTGCTGTTCATCCTGTACGGGTCACTCAAGCATGCACTGATTGTGATCACGGTCTTGCCCCAGGCTTCCATTGGGGGCATCCTCGGTCTCCTGATCATGAACCAATATCTGTCGGTTCCGGCGTCCGTGGGGTTCATCGTGCTCTGGGGAATTTCGGTCATCAATGGCGTTGTTCTGGTGGCGCACATCATGCACCTCCGAGCTGAAGGCATGGGCCTGGAAGCAGCCCTCTACGAAGGCTGCCAGCACCGCCTGCGGCCGGTGCTGATGACCGCGGCGCTCACCAACATCGGTCTGGTCCCGATGCTGCTGACAAGCGGGTTGGGTTCGGAGGTGCAACGTCCCCTCGCCGCCGTGGTCGTCTTCGGCGTGCTGAGTGCGACCCTGCTCACGATGCTCTTCGTTCCCGCCCTCTACAGGATCTTCGAGACCCCCCTGCGCAAGCGGTCGGCCGGGGTCTCACGCGCCGATGACCCCGGGAAAGTCGCCCAGTGTTGAATGCCCTGGTCCGATTCTCCCTTCAGCAGAGAATCATCCTCGTTGTAGTGTCCCTCGCCCTGACGGCCTTCGGCTTTCGGGCGGTCCAGTCCCTCTCGGTGGACGCGTTCCCGGACGTGACCAACGTCCAGGTGCAGATTGCGACGGAGGCGCCCGGGCGCTCTCCCGAGGAGGTGGAGCGCTTCATCACGGTGCCCGTCGAGATCGCCATGACCGGGCTTCCCGGCCTCACCGAGATGCGGTCGCTCAACCGCAACGGCCTGTCCCTGATCACGCTGGTCTTCCGGGACGACGTGGATGTCTACTTCGCCCGCCAGCTGGTGATGGAACGGATCATCGAGGTGCGCTCGCGCCTGCCGGCCGACATCGCCCCCGTTCTGGGACCGGTGAGCACCGGCCTCGGCGAGGTTTACCAGTACACGCTCGAGAAGCCGGGCGACGCCGGGCGACGCCTGACGGAAGAGGACCTCATGGAACGGCGTACCGCCCAGGACTGGGTGGTTCGCCCGGTGCTGCGGTCGATTCCCGGCGTGGCGGAGATCAACTCGCAGGGTGGCTACGAGCGGCAGTACCAGATCCTCGTCAACCCGGATCGCATGCGCCACTACCGGGTGTCGCTGTCGGACGTGCACGACGCCCTCACCCGGAACAACGCCAACTCCGGCGGCGGTCTCCTGCCCACCGGTGCCGAGCAGTACCTGATCCGGGGCATCGGCCTGATCCGCTCGACCGACGACATCCGCAACATCGTCCTGAAGGAAGAGGGGGGCACGCCCGTCTTCATCCGTGACGTTGCCGAGGTGAAGATCGGCTCGGCAGTGCGGGTGGGAGCGCTCGTCAAGAACGGAGAAAGCGAGGCCGTGGGCGGCATCGTCATGATGCTGCGGGGCGGCAACGCAAAGGCATTCGTCACCCGGGTCAAGGAGCGGGTCAAGGAGATCAACGAGAAGGGCATGCTGCCCGGCGGGCTCCAGATCGTGCCCTTCTACGACCGGACCGAACTCGTGGATGCGGCGCTCTGGACCGTGGTCAAGGTGCTGCTCGAGGGCGTCGTCCTGGTGATCGTGGTCCTGTTCGTCTTCCTCGGCGATCTGCGCTCCAGCCTGATTGTCGTGGCGTCGCTGTGCCTCGCCCCGCTCATCACCTTCATGGCGATGAACCAGTTCGGCATTTCCGCGAACCTCATGTCCCTTGGGGGGCTCGCCATCGCGATCGGCCTCATCGTCGACGGGTCGGTGGTCGTGGTGGAGAATGCCTTCGGCCAGCTCTCCCACCGCAAGGGCGAGGGAAAACTGCGCATCATCCTCGAAGCGGTGCAGCAGGTGGCCAAGCCCGTGGTCTACGGGGTGGGCATCATCGTGCTGGTGTTCCTGCCCCTGATGACCCTGGAGGGCATGGAAGGCAAGATGTTCGCGCCGCTGGCCTACACGATCGCCATCGCGCTGTCCGCCTCCCTGCTGCTCGCACTCACGCTCACCCCGGCCCTGTGCGCCTACTTCCTGAAGGGGGGGCACGAGGAAGACACCCGTCCGATCCGGTTCCTCAAGAAGCACTACCTTCGTCTGCTGGGCGCGGCGCTGGGCAACGGCCGCAAGACCGTCGCCCTGTCCGTGATCGCGCTGGCTGGTTCCGTGGCGCTCTTCCCCCTGCTTGGGAAATCCTTCATTCCCACCCTGAAGGAAAACTCCATCACACCGGCAATCACCCGCATGCCCAACATGTCGTTCGACGCGGTCATGGCGCTGGAGCTGGAGGCCTCGAAGCGGATCGCGGCAGTGCCGGGTGTCCGTATGGTCGTGAACAAGGTCGGGCGGGGCGAGAGCCCGGCCGACCCCCAGCCTCACAGCGACTCCGATCCCGTCGTGTCCCTCAAGCCCCGCGACCAGTGGCCGGCCGGCGCGAAGACCCAGGACGCCATCGCCGACCGGATCCGCGAGAAACTCAAGGACCTGCCGGGTATCAGCCTCATGATGCACCAGCCCATCGCGCAGCGCGTCGACGAGATGGTGACCGGCGTCCGGTCCCAGGTCGCGCTGAAGATCTTCGGTGACGATCTCGACGAACTGCGCCGCGTGGGCGACGACATCGCCCGGGTGCTGGGGCGCGTGGCTGGCACCCAGGACCTGCGCATCGAGCGGCTGACCGGACAGCAGTACCTCACCGTGGACCTGCGACGCGCCACGATGGCCCGCTACGGACTGAACGCCTCCGACGTGCATGAGGTCATCGAGACGGCCATCGGCGGGCGCACCGCCACGGAAATCTACGAGGGTGAGCGACGCTTCCCCGCCGTGGTGCGTTTCCCCCTGGAGTTCCGGGACAAGGTGGAGGTCATCGGCGACACGCTCCTCACGAGTCCCGGCGGCGCGGTGGTTCCGATGCGCGCGGTGGCGGATATCAAGGTGGTCGACGGGCCGGTGCAGGTCAGCCGCGAACTCGGCAAGCGGCGCCTCGTGGTGGGCACCAACGTGACGGGCCGGGACATCGGTGGCTACGTCAAGGAAGCCCAGGACCGTATCGCGAAGGAGGTGAAGCTGCCGGAGGGCTACTACCTCGTCTGGGGAGGCCAGTTCGAGAACATGCAGCGCGCCATGAGCCGGCTTGCCGTGATCGTGCCGGTGACCATCGCCGCGATCTTCTTCCTGCTCTTCACGCTGTTCAACTCCGTGCGCTACGCCGCCCTCATCATCACCGTGCTCCCCTTCGCCTCCATCGGCGGTATCGTCGCGCTGTTCCTGACGGGCGAGTACCTCTCCGTCCCGGCGTCGGTCGGGTTCATCGCGCTGTGGGGCATTGCCGTGCTGAACGGTGTCGTGCTCGTGTCCTACATCAAGTCGCTGCGACAGGACGGGCTTCCCCAGGCGGAAGCCATCCTCCAGGGCTGCACGCTGCGATTCCGCCCGGTGCTCATGACTGCAACGGTGGCGATGCTGGGCCTGATTCCCTTCCTGTTCGCCACCGGCCCCGGCTCCGAGGTGCAACGCCCCCTGGCCATCGTGGTGATCGGCGGCCTGATCAGCTCCACCCTCCTGACCCTGATCGTCGTCCCCACCCTCTACAGCTGGTTCGAGGAGAAAGGGGGCACGGCGTGAGGCACCCGGCGAGGGGCCCCGCCCCCCAGGGCGGGGATCGACGG
>JBAXBV010000022.1:0-54715 GCA_037141795.1 Betaproteobacteria bacterium | reverse complement strand
TGACGATTTTTTTTGGGCCCGACCAAAGGTCAAGCAATGTCAATGGACTCTACCCCCCACAAAACAGACTCAAGCAACGCCCGCCCGCATGGAATGTTGACCATTTCTCCATAAGCCTTCATGAATTCCGGAAACCACGTGCCTTTGGAATATGGCGGCCGCTCTCCCGTGATTGCCTGCACGTGATAGGCGACACTCACGATTAAATCCTTCGCCCGCCTCCCTGTGAGTTTGCGGCCACGCCTTGGCTTGCAATGAGACGCCGTAAGCGTCGCACCGATTTCGAGGTTTTCAACCGAATCCCATACCGAACACAAGAGCGCCGCCGCTCGCGTGTGGGGCGCTTCCCGACTTTCTCCTGTTGTACGCGGCGAGCCTGTTGTTAGGTCTTGATACGCCACACAGCCATTAAACGTGTTGATCGTCCCCGGCTGCATCGCTCGAAGCGCAAGCAGTAATGCATGCGCTCTGCTCGCCACCAGTTCTAGTTCCTTTTTTTGGTCTGCGACCGCTACCGATAAATCGGTCTTCCAGGCGCTTACGGATTTCGCCAATTCACGACACCGATTGACAAATTCGCGTGCCTTGTCCCTGCCCATTGCTCGCGCAGGTATCAATTTCAGAAGCTCGGTTTCGTTTATGTTCCCGGAAAAATCAGGATCGGGTGAAAACCCCGGGGACATTCCAAAGTGTGGCTTTGGAAGTCGCTTCACCATGTTGCCGCTCTCCTTCGTGTGCCCTTCGATAGGTTCACCACGCCGGCCGGGTAAGGGTTACCAGTGTTCGCCCCGTCGGGCCAGGCGGGCGACTTCAAATCACAGCGAGCCAAGCTCCGCAAGGCGGACAACGCGATTATCGGCAACGATCATTAGGGACCGTGTCCTCACTTTGTCCTCACTTTGTCCTCAGTTTGTCCTCAGTCGCGCCAATTGCCCAAACCCCATACCCCACAACGCTTTCCGGCCGGCTATCGGGCTTGTCCTCAGTGTACTCAGTCAAAATCAAGCGGCGCGCCCTGGCTGCGGGCTACGAAGCGGGATGACGTACCCGGACTGGCGCACCGCGTCGCAGTAGTCGGCCCATGATTGCATCAGCTCGCGCCGCTCTTCCGAATAGCGTGCGTGGTTGTACGCGGCCCGCACACGGTTCTCTTCAACATGCGCGAGTTGCGCTTCGATCACATCCGGCCGGTAGCCCATCTCGTTCAATGCTGTGCTCGCCAAGCCTCGAAAACCGTGCCCAGTCATGCGGCCTCGATACCCCATGCGATCCAAGGCCATCAATAGCGTGCCGTTGCTCATGGGCTTCTCATGGTCGCGCTCGCCAGGAAACAGCAGCGCCGCGCCTTCGCAGCGCTCGGGACGGCCGCGCACTTGCTGCAAGGTCCGCAGGACCTCCACCGTTTGGCGAGCCAGCGGTACCAGGTGCTCGCGCCGGCTCTTGGTGCGCTCGGCAGGTATGCGCCATTCATTGGCCACCAGGTCGAATTCCTGCCACCGCGCCCCGATGAGCTCGCCCGTTCGCACAAAAGTAAGCACCATCAGCTTCAAGGCCAATCGGGTATAGGGGCTGCCGGCATAGGCTTCGATGTTGCGCAGCAACGCGGGCAGTTCCGCTACGTCGATGCGGGCGAAATTAACCTGCCGTCGCGCCCGCAACACATCGCCAGGCTTAACGTCGGCGACCGGGTTGCGATCCGCGAGCCCGTGCGCCACCGCGTAGCGCATGACTTGCCCGCAGGTTTGCAACACGCGGCGGGCGATATCGGCCGCACCTCGCGCCTCGATTGCCTTCGCCATGCGTACGAAGTCGGGCGCGATCAGATCGTTAACCGGCTTTGTCCCAATTGCCGGGAAGGCGTCCGATTCAAGGCGGGTAATCACATAGCTTGCGCTGCGCTCGGCCTTGTTGGCTTTCCAATCGTTCCACCACTGGCGGGCGATCTGCTCGAAAGCCGTTTCCGCTGCGGCGAGCCTGGCTCGCTTGCGCTCTTGCTTCGCGCTGCTCGGATCGGTCCCGGCCGCGAGTTGCGCCCGCGCCAGGTCGCGAGCCTTCCGGGCATCGGCAAGACCAACGACCGGGTATGCGCCAATAGCGAGAAGCTTTTCCTTGCCCAGATAGCGGTACTTCCACCGCCACAACTTCGCGCCGGTTTTGGTTACTTCTAGCCGCAACCCGCCGCTATCGCTCAAGCGCTGGAAAGCTCGGCCGTCGGGGCACTTCGCGTTCTTGCATGCTGCGTCAGTAAGAGGCATTTCCGAGGCTCCCGTGCTGTATCGGGGTCGATACCCCCAGCAGGTCCGCCCGATACCCCCTAATCTACCCCCTGGCACCCCCGGATGCCAACAAACGTCAACGCACTTCAGAAAACAAAAAACCCGCGTTCCTGTAGGGAAAACGCGGGCTTTTTGAACTTACCTAGACTGCCTTGGAAGCAGTCTTGGCGGAGACGGTGGGATTCGAACCCACGATGCAGGTTTTGCCCGCATACTCCCTTAGCAGGGGAGCACCTTCGGCCTCTCGGTCACGTCTCCATCGAATATCGAGGATAACCGCTCGGGCACGGCGGGTCAAACCGGCTCCGCCCGACCCTTCAGACCGTAGCGTGGTCGAGGTCGAAGGCCTTGTGCAGGACCCTCACCGCGAGTTCCATGTACTTTTCATCCACCACCACCGAGATCTTGATTTCGGAGGTGGAGATCATCTGGATGTTGATGCCTTCCTCGGCGAGCGTGCGGAACATCCGGCTCGCGATGCCTGCGTGGGAACGCATGCCCACACCCACCATCGACACCTTGCAGATACGGTTGTCGCCAACAATCGCCTTGGCACCGATGTGGCTGCGAACGTTCTCCAGAATGGCCATGGCCCGGCCGTGATCACCACGCGGCACCGTGAAGGAGAAATCGGTGTTGCCGTCGACACTGGCGTTCTGGATGATCATGTCGACATCGATGTTGGCATCGCCCACAGGGCCGAGGATCGCGTACGCGATGCCTGGACGGTCGGGCACGCCCATGACCGTTACCTTGGCCTCGTCGCGCGCGAAAGCAATGCCGGAAATGACTGCCTGTTCCATCTTTTCGTCTTCCTCGAACGTGATGAGTGTGCCTGACTTGGCCTCTTCCTCGACAGGGATGTCGGGGTCGGTCAGGCTGGAGACGACCCGCAGCCGAACCTTGTACTTTCCGGCGAACTCCACCGACCGGATCTGCAGCACCTTCGAACCGAGGCTGGCCATCTCGAGCATTTCCTCGAACGTCACGGTCTTCAGGCGCCGGGCGGAAGGCTCGATCCGGGGGTCAGTGGTGTAGACACCATCCACATCAGTGTAGATCTGACACTCGTCCGCTTGCAGGGCGGCGGCGAGAGCCACGCCCGTGGTGTCCGACCCTCCCCTGCCGAGGGTCGTGATGTTGCCGGCACCGTCGACCCCCTGGAACCCCGCGACAACCGGAACGATGCCCGCATCGAGGTCCGCACGAAGGCGTTCCTCGTCGATGGAGAGGATCCGGGCCTTGGTGAAGGCGCTGTCGGTGACGACACGCACCTGGGCGCCGGTATAGGACTTGGCCGGCACTCCGAGCGCCTTGAGGGCCAGGGCCGCGAGGCCGATGGTCACCTGCTCGCCCGTGGACGCCACCACGTCGAGTTCCCGGGGATCGGGTTCGGCCTGAAGCCCCTTCGCGAGCCCGATGAGGCGGTTGGTTTCCCCGCTCATCGCGGACACGACCAGCACCACCTGGTGGCCGTGACGACGCCACTTGGCAACCCGGCGGGCAACTGCCTGGATACGCTCGACGGAGCCGACGGACGTGCCACCGTATTTCTGAACAATCAACGCCATGCTGAATCCTGCATCCTGACGCGAAAAGTCGGCGATTCTACCGAAGCCCATGAGGGAATGGCGACTTTCCCCATCGGAGCGACGTTGTTCGAGGACGGCACACCTGATGCTTGTCCGTGGCAGCGGTGCGTTCGCGGCCAACCAGCCGTCCTGTTCCGATCGGGCGGAACGAGACAATCGGTAGTCGCGACGCATCGCATCCCTGCCTGGCACTCCGGTTCGCGCCAATGGTCTTCTTCCTGCTCCTGCTGCTGGTCCTTTCCACCCTGACGATCGGCTATGGCGCCATCCTCCACCGTGGACTCACGCGCCTCGAACGGGACGCCACGGCCGCGCGGGATCGCGTTGGAGCCGCGCTCGGCGAGCGTCACGATGAACTGTCCGGATTGATCGAGATCTGCCAGGCACAGGAAGCCTTCGACCCCCGCGCGCTCGCGCCCCTGGTGCTGGCCCGAAACGACGAGAGCCGGGCTCGCCGTGCGGGAAACCTGATGGCGCTCGGACGGGCCGACGCGCTGCTACGTAAGGAGCTCGTTCACGCGGTCTCGGCCTCGGATGACTGCAAGCCCCTCGCGTCCGACCCGTCGTTCAGGCACAAGGTGGCGAGGATCGTGCGACTGGAGCAGCAGATCGCACGGGAGCGAGCCGATTACAATGGCGCAGCGGCCCTCTACAACGAGCGCCTCGGGCAATTTCCGGACAACGTGCTGGTGGGCCTCGTCCGATTTCCTCAGCACAGGCTTCTGGCATCCGCCGAAGTCGGGGAGAAACCGGGCGATCTCCGAACGCTCTTCGTCTGATGCCGCGGCGCGGCGAGGGCCCAGGGTGTCGATCGGACATCGGCCCTTGTCCTACCTTCCGGCGATGAGCGACCGCCATCAGACTCGCTCGACCGACCACATGTGAAACGGAATTCGCCGTGAACCGATACCTTACCGCCCTGGGCCTGACCGCTCTCCTCCTGCTTCCGATGGGCGCGTCGTCACAGGAACTCGCGCCCGAAGTGAAAGCCGTGGTCGAGGCGGCGCGAGAGGCTGCACGAGCGGCAAGGCAGGTCGCGGACCGCGCGCGCCTCTCGGAACGCGAAGTGCTCGAGGCTGCACAGGCAGGGCGTGCCGCGGCGATCCGGGCGCGACAGCTCGGCCCGTCATCTCGCGTCAGCCTTCGTCTGGCCGGTGGCGTGATCTACGAGGGCGAAGTCAGGGACGGGCGGCGCCAGGGCCTCGGCGTTGCCGATTTCCCCGACGGCAACCGCTACGAGGGGGAATGGCGCGAGGACCAGTCCACCGGAGCGGGCATCTACGTCCTCAAGGACGGTCGGCAGTACCAGGGGCAATTCGTGGCCAACGAAGCCCACGGTTACGGCATCTTCCTGCTGTCAGGCAGGCACCGGTACCAGGGTCAGTTCGCGCACGACGTGGCGGCGGGCATCGGGATCTATGCCCAGCCAGACGGGCAGAACTATCTGGGCGAGTTCCACAACGACGAGGCGTCGGGGCACGGCGTTTATGTCTACGCGGGCGGAGAACGGTTCGAAGGCGAGGTCTGGAAGAACGAGCGCAACGGCCTGGGAATCCAGTACCTGCCCGGCGGCGACCGCTACGAAGGCAACTTCAAGGACGGCCGCTTCGACGGGATCGGCGCACGCTTCCGCCGCAATGGCAGCTTCGAACAGGGTACCTGGCGCGAAGGTCTGCTCGTGGCCCCGCGGGAACCGGGTACCTGAGTCGGCCGCGTCGCGCCGCCCTCCCTACTTCGGCGCGACACCGGCGTCGAGCAGAGTCACCAGCTTCGTGTGACCGGCGCGGCTCGCGATGTCCCGGGCCGTGAGGCCGCGATCATCCCGTGCATCCCGGACCGCCCCGCGCTCGAGCAGCAGGCGCACCGTTGCCTCGGAACCCGCTCCGGCAGCCCACATCAGCGCCGTCAGGTCGTGCTCGTAGCGCCCGTTGACATCGACCCCGCGGTCCAGCAGCAGCCCCACGGAGCCCGCGCGCCCCTGCCCCGCGGCGTAGATGATGGCGGGCTTGCGCAACTGGTCGAGCGCGTCGACCGCCGCTCCCGCGTCGAGCAATGCAGCGGCAATGTCCTCCCGGCCGTCGTAGACGGCTGCCATCAGGGGCGTGGTCCGGTCAAGAGCCGGCAGGTTCACATCGGCCCCGCTCGCGATCAGGAAGCGCACGAGCGCGAGGTCTCCCTTCCGCGTGAACAGCATCAGGGCGGTCTCTCCGTGGCGGTTGCGCGCGTTGACGGCGGCGCCCTTCTCGACCAGGGCTCTGGCGCGATCCGCATTGCCCTTCTTGGCCGCGGCAAGAAATTGCGCGTTGAGGTTATAGGCCGTCGCATCGAAATTCGGGTCCCCCATGTTCTGGCTCCACGCCCCCGGCGACGACGTCAGGATGAGCGACGTGGCGAGGATGGCGGCAACGCGCCTGGACACAACGCAAATGTTCATGATTCACCTTGTGAAGAATGAGCGAGATCGGGGTTGTACGCGCATTTGGCGTGATCTACCATTGACTGTTTTCGATCGACGAACTTCATGCAATAGCATGCATATGACGTCGCGATCGAACTCGAAGATGTCCGCAACAACAAAGCAAATACATCTGTTAGGAGGAAGCATGAAGTCCCACAATGCCATGAAGCAGATCGCACTGTCGTTGCTCATCGCTGGCGCCAGCACAGCCGTCCTGGCCGACGAGATTCAGGGCCAGTCGACGACCTCGGGCAAACCGATGTCGAAGAACCTCGTGTCCGTCACCCAGAAACTGCTGAGTGACTCTCCCGCCGACAAGAACCACTGGCTGCACCCCAACGGCAACTACGCCCAGACCCGCTATTACCCTGCGGATCAGATCAACACGGGTAACGTTTCCAAGCTGAAGCCCGCTTTCGTCTTCCAGACGGCCGTCATGGAGTCCATGGAGACCGCGCCGCTGGTCGTGAACGGCATCATGTTCCTCACGACTTCATACAACCACGTGTATGCCATCGACGCCGTCACGGGCGAAGAGTTCTGGCATTACAAGCACAAGATGGGTCCGATCACGACCTACTGCTGCGGCCCGAACAACCGCGGTGTTGCCGCGTACGGCGACATGCTCTTCATGGGCACGCTGGACGCCAAACTCGTCGCGCTCGACGCCAAGACCGGCAAGCTGATCTGGGAAACCGAAATCGCCGACCCGGAGAAAGGCTACAGCGAGACCATGGCGCCGACCGTCGTCGACGGCAAGGTGCTGATCGGCACGAACGGTGGCGAATACGGCATCCGCGGCTTCGTCAAAGCGTTTGATGCGAAGACCGGCAACCTGTTGTGGACGTTCGACACGATCCCGCAAAAGGGCCACGAGGGTGTCTGGGCCACCCACGATGCCACCAACCGCAACATGCTGCGCAACATCGGCCGGGAAAAGGAACTGCTGGCCAAGAACGGCGGCGACTTCTACCAGACCCTGGGCGGTGGCGTGTGGATGACGCCGGCAGTCGACCAGGCCACCAGCACCGTGTACTTCGTGGTGGGCAATCCTTCGCCCGACCTCTACGGTGACATCCGCCCTGGCGACAACCTGTACACGGATTCCATCGTTGCCGTTGACCTGAACACGGGCGCGTACAAGGCGCACTTCCAGTACATCGCGCACGACGTCTGGGATCTGGATGCCGTTTCTCCGCCCATCATCACCGAGGCGAAGGGCAAGGACGGCAAGATGCAGAAGGTCGTCATCCATGGTGGCAAGACCGGCCATGTGTACGTGCACGATGCCGCCACGCTCGAGCTGATCCGCTTCTCCGAAGCCATGGTGCCGCAGGAGAACATGTGGGTCCTGCCCACGGCCGACGGCGCGCGCATGCTGCCTGGTGCCAACGGTGGCGTCGAATGGAACCCGCTGGCCGTGAACCCCAAGCTGCGCATGGCCTATGCCGCGAACCTGCACCAGCCCATGACCTACCACGTGGAAGAGTCTGCCTACCCAGGTGGCAAGTTGTGGCTCGGTGGTGCGTTCAAGGTGATCCCGTCCGAGAAGCAGTGGGGTCGTCTGGCGGCCGTGAACCTCGACACCGGCAAGCTGGCCTGGAAGGCGGACACCGAGCAACCCCTGATGGGCGGCGTTCTCGCCACGGCGGGTAACGTGGTGTTCACCGGTGAAGGCAACGGGATGTTCAACGCCTATGACGCGCGCAACGGCAAGAAGATCTGGTCGTTCAACTGCGGCGCCGGCGTCAACGCCCCGCCCGTCTCCTACACGGTCGGCGGCAAGCAGTACATCGCCGTGGCCGCGGGTGGAAACACGCAGCTCGACTTCAAGCGTGGCAACAGCGTTTTCGTCTTCGCCCTGCCCTGAACCGGCCCGGGTACGAAGAGTCTGACGGAAGGCCGCCTTCGGGCGGCCTTTTTTTGGGACCGGAGACAAGCAGATGAGATCGTTCAGACAACTGGGGCTGGTGGTGCTTCTGGCCGCTCCCCTGCTCCCCGCTGCACATGCGGCCGAAGACGTCAAGGCAAAGGCGGCCGTGTGCGGGGCCTGCCACGGAGAGGACGGCAATTCGGCGACAGGAGATTTTCCGATTCTCGCGGGTCAGTCCAGCCGCTATCTGTACCTGCAACTCAAGGACTACAAGGAAGGGCGCCGCAAGAATGAACTGATGTCGCCCATGGCGGCGAATCTCACCAAGCAGGACATGTGGGATCTGGCGAACTACTTCGGCGGACAGAAGCAGAAGCCCAACGGGTTCAAGGCCGACGGGCAGAAGGTCACCCGGGGCAAGAAGGTGGCGGACGACGCGCTGTGCCCCATGTGTCACCTGGGCGGGTTCTCCGGGCAGAACGAAGTGCCGCGGGTCGCCGGACAGCATCAGGCCTACATCTATCGGCAACTGATCGCCTTCAAGACGAAGGAGCGCACCAACTACGCCGACATGAATGCCTACATCAAGTCGATTCCCGAGGAAGACATCGAAGCGCTGTCCCACTACATCGCCAATCTCAACTGAGCGGACGCCGAACCCGCGAAGCTGCAGCGCATGATGCGATCGAAGTTCCTGTCCTGCCTGGGCCCGCAGGGCTTCCACCGGATGGCGTACACGGAATGGGGCGCCCCGGACAACCCCCGGGTCGTGGTGTGCGTCCATGGGCTCACGCGGAACGGCCGTGACTTCGATGCGCTGGCCGAGCGGCTCGCCTCGCGTTTCAGGGTGCTCTGCCCGGACGTGGTCGGGCGGGGCCGCAGCGCCTGGCTGCCGCGCAAGACCGACTACGGGTACCCGGTCTACCTGAATGACATGGCCGCCCTGATCGCTCGTAGCGGTGCGGACGAGGTCGACTGGGTCGGGACATCGATGGGGGGACTGATCGGCATGCTCGCGGCGGCCACGCCCGGAGCCCCGATCCGGCGTCTGGTGATCAACGACGTGGGGCCCTTCATCCCGCAGGAGGCGCTCGCCCGCATTGCGGCCTACGTCGGTCAGCAACTCGGCTTTTCCGACATTGGCGCAGTCGAAGCCCACCTGCGGGCGATCCACGCCCCCTTCGGACCGCTCACCGATTCGCAATGGCAACACCTCGCGCGCCACGGCACCCGCAAGCAACCGGACGGCTCGCTCGGGCTTGCCTACGATCCGGGCATCGCCGAAGCCTTCCGGGGAGGCGTGGCGGACGTCGACCTCTGGCCGGTCTGGCAGCAACTGCGCTGCCCGACCCTCGTGGTGCGCGGGACCAGGTCCGACCTCTTGAGCGGGGAAACGGCCCGGCGCATGGTCTCGCAAGGTCCGGCGGGCACGGTCCTCACCGAGTTCGACGGAGTGGGCCATGCGCCGATGTTCATGGCCGACGACCAGATCGCCGCGGTGGAATCCTTCCTCGCACCGTAGCCAGCAGCGGCTCCGCCGCGCTACATTCGGGGTTTGTTGCCGGAGGAGATTCCATGAACCTGCGTGATTTCGTTCGCCCACCCGATTCCCTCGTCGAACAGTACCGGGACGTTGCTCGCTGCTACAGCGCATCGTGTGTCTTTGCTGATGTGCAGAAACGCGGCGGCGTGATGCACAGCGGCGTGAAGCCGGTCTTCCGCGCCAAAGCGGTAGGCCCGGCGGTCACCGTTCGCCTGTCGCCCGGCGACCTTCAGGATCCTCTCGCCGCCCTTCACGCAGTCAGGCCCGGGGATGTCGTGGTGGTGGACGCCGGCGGCGAAACCGAAACCTCGGTCTTCGGCGGGCTGATGGGAAGCCTTTTCCTGAATGCCGGTGTGAAGGGTGCGGTGATCGATGGCGCCTGCCGCGATATCGATGAACTCCGCGACCAGGGTTTCCCGGTGTTCTCGCGGGCGGTGACCGCGCGCGGCACGCACACCATGTTCTCGGGGCGCAAGGACGACGTGGAACTCAACATCCCGGTCCAGTGCGGAGGAATCGTCGTGTGCCCGGGCGACATGATCATCGCCGACGAAATCGGCGTCACGGTGGTGCCCCGTGCCGATCTCGAGAGCGTCATCGTCGCGGCGCGGGAACAGGCGGAACGTGAAGAAGCGACCCGCCAGCGCATCAAGCAGGGACGCACGTTCGAACAGCTGCTCGAGGAATTCGGGCGCATCTGAGGCCCCTGCGCCTCCCTCCGCCCCTCCGCACAGGCTTGCCGCCCATGATCGCCGTCGACTGGGGAACATCCTCGCTGCGCGCCTATCTCCTCGGCCCCGCAGGCGAGATCGTCGCGCGGCGCGAATCCCCATCGGGAATCCTTGCCGTCCGCGATGGGCACTTTGCGGAGACCCTCCTGGGGCACATCTCTCCGTGGATCGAAGCGGGCGATCGCACGATTCTGATGAGCGGGATGATCGGCAGCCGCCAGGGATGGAAGGAGGCCCCCTACGTGAGGGCGCCCGCCGGCGCGGCGGAGATCGCCTCCGCCCTCGTCGCGGTCGAGGTCGCGTCCGGGCTTCAGGCGTGGCTCGTGCCTGGGGTCATGGCGGTCACGCCCGAGGGCGTTCCCGACGTGATGCGCGGCGAGGAAACACAGATCCTCGGGGCGACCCACGTTCTGGGGACAGGGTCCCACCTGCTCTGCCTTACCGGCACGCACAGCAAGTGGGTGTCGGTCGAAGACGGGTCCATCACCGGCTTTCGCACCAGCATGACCGGAGAGGTGTTCGCAGTGCTCCGGGAACACAGCATCCTGGGACGCACCATGAGCCCGGGCAACGGGTTCGATGCCACGACCTTCGAGGCAGGCCTCCGGCGCGCGGGGGACCCGGGAGGATTGCTCCATCATCTCTTCGGGGTGCGGGCACGCCACCTCGCGGGTGAACTTGCCGACGACGTCTCCGGCGACTACCTGTCGGGCATTCTCATCGGGCACGAACTCGGGTCAGCCAAGGGCGAACGCACGATCCACATCCTGGGCGCTCACGCGCTCGCGCAACGCTATGTCCACGCCTGCCGGGTTCTCGGGCGCGACTGCAGCCTCCTCGACGCCGACGCGGCCGCGACCGGACTCTGGCACCTGGTCCGGTCGCGGCCGGGCCTCTGACTTACGATTGCCGATGACCTTGCAAGACTGGCTGGACACCTGCCCTCTTGTGGCCATCCTGCGGGGGATCACGCCGGATGAGGTGCAGGAGATCGGAGCCGTTCTCCTGGATGCGGGCTTCCGGATCGTGGAGGTGCCCCTGAATTCGCCGGATCCGCTCGAGAGCATCACCCGCCTTTCGCGCCTCTTCGGGGAATCCCTTCTGGTGGGTGCGGGCACGGTGCTCGACACCGGACAGGTGGCTCAGGTCGCCGCCGCCGGCGGCCGCCTCGTCGTATCACCGCACTCGGCGCCCGAGGTCATCGCTGCCACCAGGGCGGCGGGGCTGTTCTCGATACCAGGCTTCGCCACGCCCACGGAAGGCTTCGGGGCGCTGGCTGCCGGGGCCGACGCCCTCAAACTCTTCCCGGCCGAAGCCTGCCCGCCCACGGTCCTGAAGGCCCTGCGCGCGGTGCTGCCAACCCGAGTACCAGTACTCCCCGTGGGCTCCATCTCACCCGACAGCATGGGCCCCTATCTGGCCGCCGGCGCCAACGGGTTCGGGCTGGGCTCGGCCCTCTACCGGTCGGGCATGGACGCTCGGCAGGTGGGACAGAACGCCCGGGCCTTCCTGTCGGCGTGGCGCGCCCTGCAGCCTGCGCCGGGCCACTGAACGAGCGGCCGGGCTCCGGTCAGATTCCCCCGAGGCAGAGGTACTTCACCTCCAGGAAGTCGTCGATGCCGTACTTCGACCCCTCGCGCCCGAGACCCGACTGCTTGACGCCCCCGAAGGGCGCGACTTCGTTCGAGATGATGCCCACATTGATTCCGACGATCCCCGACTCGATGCCCTCGGCCACCCGCCAGACACGCCCGACATCCCTCGCGTAGAAGTAGGCGGCCAGTCCGAATTCGGTGTCGTTGGCGAGCGCGATCGCCTCCGCCTCGGTGTGGAAGCGGAACACCGGCGCCACGGGGCCGAAGGTTTCCTCGCGGGCCACCTTCATGTCGGGCGTAACGTCGGCAATGACCGTGGGCTCGTAGAAGCGTCCACCGAGCGCGTGCCGCCGGCCGCCCGTGACGATCCGTCCGCCCTTGGCCAGCGCATCGGCGACATGTTCCTCGACCTTCGCCACGGCGGCGTCGTCGATCAGGGGCCCCGTGGTGATCCCGGCGTCCGCCCCATTGCCCACCTTCAGGCTGGACTGCACCCGGTCAGCCAGTTTCCCGACGAAGGCATCGTAGACACTGTCCTGCACGATGAGGCGATTGGCGCACACGCAGGTCTGCCCGGCATTGCGATACTTGGATGCCATCGCGCCTTCCACCGCGGCGTCGAGGTCGGCATCGTCGAACACCAGGAACGGCGCATTCCCGCCGAGTTCGAGGGACAGTTTCTTGATGGTGTCCGCGCACTGTGCCATGAGCTTCCGGCCGACCTCCGTCGATCCCGTGAAGGTCAGCTTCCGAACCGCCGGATTGGACGTCATCTCCGCCCCGATCTCCGCCGAGCCACCTGTCACCACGCTCAGGACTCCCGGGGGAATGCCGGCGCGGTGCGCCAGTTCGGCCAGGGCCAGCGCGGAGAACGGGGTCTGCGTCGCCGGCTTCAGCACCATCACGCAACCTGCCGCGAGGGCCGGACCTGCCTTGCGGGTGATCATTGCCGACGGGAAATTCCACGGGGTGATGGCAGCGCAAACTCCCACCGGTTGCTTCAGCACGACGATCCGCTTGTCGGCCTGCGGATGAGGCATCACATCCCCGTAGATCCGCTTGCCCTCTTCCGCGAACCATTCCAGAAACGATGCCGCGTAAGCGATCTCGCCCCGCGCCTCGGCAAGCGGCTTACCCTGCTCAGCGGTCATGATCCTGGCGAGGTCCTCCTGATTCGCCAGCATCAGGTCGAACCAGGCGCGCAACAGGGCTGCGCGTTCCTTGCCGGTCCTGGCGCGCCATGCGGGCCAGGCACGCTCCGCGGCCTCGATGGCCTCGCGGGTTTCCCCACCCCCCAACCGCGGAATGGTCCCGACGAGTGATCCCGTGGCGGGATTGCGGACCGGGATCGTCGCGCCGTCCCCGGCGCCGCGCCACTGGCCGTCCACGTAGCAGAGTTGCTTCAGGAGAGAGGGGTCCCTGAGGTCAAGGGGCTGAGGTAGCGATGCATTCATGGTGGATTCCTGGATGACGGACGCGGACTCGCGAGAATACCCCTGCCCGCTGGCGGGCGGCAGGGGCGCGGCGGGACGGCCTGGCGTGGACGACCGTTCAGAAGGTACCGGGGTAGGCCCCGCCGTCGATCAGAAAGTTCTGCCCCGTGATGAACGATGCGTGGGCACTGCAGATATAGGCGCACAGCGCGCCGAATTCCTCTGCATTGCCGAAACGCCCGGCCGGAATGGTCTTCAGGCGCAACGCCCGGGCATCTTCCAGCGGGATCTGGTTGGTCCGGGCCATCGCCTCGATCCGGGACAGCATGGTCTCCGTCTCGAACAGCCCCGGCAGAATGTTGTTGATCGTCACGTTGCTCACGATGGTCTTGCGCGACAGGCCTGCAACGAAACCCGTCAGTCCCGTCCGCGCCCCGTTGGACAGCCCGAGGATGTCGATGGGCGCCTTCACCGCGCTCGAGGTGATGTTCACGATGCGGCCAAAACCCCGCGCACTCATCCCGTCCACGGTCAGACGCATGAGTTCGATGGGTGTGAGCATGTTGGCATCGATCGCCGCGATCCACGTGTCACGGTTCCAGTCGCGGAAATCCCCCGCTGGCGGTCCGCCGGCATTGTTCACCAGGATGTCCGGTTCAGGGCAGGCCGCCAGGGCCGCTTCCCGCCCTTCTGGCTTCGTGATGTCCGCAGCCACGACCGTCACCCGCACGCCGGTCGCCTGTCGAATCTCGTCGGCCGTGAGCTCCAGAGTCTCGCGCCCCCTGGCGATGATGGTCACGTCCACCCCCTCGCGGGCCAACGCCACGGCACATCCCTTTCCCAGCCCCTTGCTGGCGGCGCAGACGATGGCCTTGCGTCCGCGAATTCCCATTTCCATGATGTGTTCCCCTCCTGGTGATCGTTGCTGCCGCGCCGGCGCACGGTGCGCCGACAGGATGAGGAATGCTGACCCACGGCGCCGGCTTTTGCAAACAGGCCATAGCCGTCGCAGCCCGGCCCGGCGCGTTGACCCCGTTCCGCCACGCGTCCAGGACGCACCGTCAGGCTGGCGGCGTATCGCCCCGGGCTCGCTGATCCTGCGCCCTACCCTGGGCGGCATCGATGAAGAACCGCTCGAACTCCCTGACGACCTGATCCTCCTCGAACAGCACGGGAGCCCGCGCCGCGATCTCATCCCTTGCATGTTGCCTCAGATCGGCATCGTTGCCGAGGGAGACCGCGCGCCGCACATAGTCATCCGCCGATTGGGCGACACACTCCATCCACCCCATGCGGCGATACATGCCAGAGGTATGCCTGCCCCGCTGGAAAAGATGGGGCAGCGTGACGACCGGAGTCCCCACCGAGAACGCATCCAGGGAATTGTTCATGCCGTTGAAGCACACGGGATCGAGAATGGCATCGGCCACGTGCATGAGGTTGAGGAACTGATCGTGCGGCTGCTTCGGCAGCACGCGTACCCGCGCCATGTGGGGGCCAGCCACCCGACGCAACCGTGCCTGGCGAGCAGCGCCCTGGATGGATAGCCCAGCACCTTGATCGTCAGCGCAAGGCAGCGTCCGTGGGAAGCATAGTGATCCACCGCCGCCTTCCTCTGCGCCGGCAAATACTGAGACTCGCGCACATGGCCCCGCGGCAGGTCATGGCGCTGCTCGCACGCCGAATACCAGGCCTTGAGTGCCTTCTTGGTCGGATAGCCGAGCTGCCGGCTGGTGAGACCGGCTCGCTTGCCCAGTTTGATGTAGAGCCGAACAGCGCGCAGTCGATCCTCGCACGAGTACATGAACTACCCCTTCAGGTAGTCCAAGAAATCGGCCGCACCTCCGTCCCGCTCGCGGCGCCGGTGACCTTCGCTTGATGCGCCGGGACTTCTCGCCCGCGTGGTTCATCGCGGGTAATCACCGGATGACCTGGGAACTGCTGCGAGGGACCTTCAAGACCTGATGACACGGCCGATCGAGCGCCTCAGGCCGCGACCTCGCTGCGCACAGTACGAATAGCAGCAGACGGCATCGACGTGCAGGTCGGATGATCGAACGCGGCTAAACCGTTTCCTCGGATGGCCGTAATGCTGATCCACGGCCGGAAGGTTTGCAAACGTTCGCAAAGCTATAATCGTGATTCCCATGACATGTGAAACCTGCTCGATGACAGGACCTGTACGGGGCCCTGCGTGGCGTCTCGCGGGTCTTTGCCTCCCCCTGGCGCTCACCGCATGCGCCACCGCTGGCAGGCCCACGGCGGGAGACCCCCTGGAACCCGTCAACCGGGCCGTCTACCGCTTCAACGACGTGGCCGACCGTTATGTGGCGAAGCCGGTCGCGGTCGCATACGAAAAGGCCATCCCTCAGCTGGTGCGCACGGGAATCCGCAACTTCTTCAACAATATCGACGATGTTTTCGTGATCGGCAACGACCTGCTCCAGGGCAAGGTCACGCAGGCCTCGCGCGACAGCGTCCGGCTGGTCGGCAACACGGTTTTCGGGGGGCTCGGGCTCTGGGACCTCGCCTCGACCCGCGGGCTGTACAAGAACAACGAGGACTTCGGTCAGACCCTCGGCGTTTGGGGGGTTCCCGGGGGCCCCTATCTCGTGCTCCCGTTCCTCGGTCCGAGCAACTTCCGGGATCTCGCCGGATTCGCCGTCTACACGCAGGCCGATGTCATCTGGCGCATCAATGACATTCCGGTGCGCAACAGCCTCGTCGCCACCCGCGCGGTCGATGCGCGTGCATCGCTCCTGCGGGCCGAGAAGATACTCGATCAGGCTGCCGGGGACCGCTACGGCTTCGTTCGCGACGCCTATCTTCAGCGCCGCACGAGCCTCATCTACGACGGCAACCCGCCATCTTTGCAACCGGGCATGGACGACCTCGAGGACCCGGGAGAAGG
This sequence comes from Betaproteobacteria bacterium, assembly GCA_037141795.1. GTDB lineage: Bacteria > Pseudomonadota > Gammaproteobacteria > Burkholderiales. Next base: position 38,303 of record JBAXBV010000022.1, on the reverse strand, counting down.
CGCGGCTGACGATCCGAAGTAGCCCGCCTGGCGAATCAGCCGTCCGGGCGACGCCGGATGCGCCAGCAGCGATGCACGGACCGATTCCGGAAATCCTCGGGAATGGTGGCTGCCGAGATGTCCTCCACCGCAAACCCGGGCATCGTCGCCTCGAACCGGAACCCGCGCAGGTTGCTCGAAAAGAAGATCTCGCCGTCCGCGGCAAGTACCCCGGCACAGGCCTGAAGCAGGGCCCGATGGTCCCGCTGGATGTCGAAGACCGCCTGCATGCGGGCGGAACTGGAAAAGGCAGGGGGATCCACCACGAGCAGGTCGAACTGCCGCCCCTGCGCGCGCGCCTGGGCCAGCCAGTCCCGCACGTCTGCACGCACCAGTTCGTGCGTCCCGCCGGCCAGTCCGTTGAGCGCCAGATTGCGCCTCGCCCAGTCCAGATAGGTGTTCGAGAGGTCCACGCTGACGCTCTCGCGAGCGCCTCCCGCCGCGGCGAACACGGTAAAGCTGCCCGTATAGCAGAACAGATTCAGGACCGCCCGCCCGGATGCCGACTGACCGATACGCCGACGCAGGGGGCGATGGTCCAGAAACAGACCGGAATCCAGATAGGTGTCGAGATTCACCAGGAATCTCAGCCCTCCCTCGAGGACCTCGAACTCCGGGCGCTGTGCAGACTGCCGCTGGTGCTGCTCCACCCGGCGATCCACCTTGAGCCGCACGCGCGCCGTGACGGATTCGCGTGGCCGCCCCGTGGCCTGCGCGGCGCGCTGGGCTACCGACTCCAGCCAGTCGGGCGATACCTCCACAGCCTGACGGGCATACTGCTGAAGCAGGGTCCGGGGTCCGTACAGATCCAGAGCGAAGGCCAGTTCCGGAATGTCGCGGTCATATAGGCGATAGCAGTCCGTGTTGTCCCGTTTCGCCCAGCGGGACAGGTGCCGATAGCGACTGCGCACGCGGTTTTCGAACGCCTCCAGCAGTTGCTGCGGATCTGCCATCAGGCACCAGGGCGGGCGCGCCGGCGCGTGGTGAGCACGATGCCCGCAAAAATCAGGGCCATGCCCCCGAAGTGATAGGGATGGGGCGGCTCGTTCAACAGCACCGTCGACAGGACGATCCCGAACACGGGGACGAGATGGACGAAGACGCCGGCCCGCGTAGGGCCCGCTGCGGCCACCCCGCGGTTGTAGCAGACGAACGCGACGACGGACGGGAACACCCCGTAGTAGACGAGAGTGGCCACCGTGCCCGGAGTCAGGGAGAAACCCGCCCCGCTCCCCAGCTCGAACAGATACCAGACGAGAAGAAACGGCCAGCCGAACACGAGGACCGTCGTGAGGAAGGCGAGCATCCCCATGCCCGCGGGCCGGAACCGCAGCAGCACGGTATACAGAGCCCAGAGCATCATCGCCGCCACCAGCCAGACGTCGCCGCGGTTGAACGCCAGTTCCCGCAGCGTCTGGGTGTCGCCCTTCGCCACGATGACGATGACCCCGGTCAGGGAGACCAGAATTCCGGCCATCTGGGCAACGGTGGTACGTTCCCTCAGGAGCAGCCAGGCGATCGGCGGAATGAAGACAGGTACCACGGAGTTGAAGAGCGTTCCGTTGGTCGCCGTGGTCATCGTGAGACCGATGTAGCACATGGTGTTGAAGACGGCGATGCCAATCACCCCTGACAGGGCGAGAACAGGCCAGGCGCGGGCGATGTCCCGCCGGCGAGCCCAGGCCTCCGGCGCGCCGAAAGGCAGGACCAGAGCAAAGGCGATGGTCCAGCGCCAGAAAGCCATGGCCACCGGCGGAATGTCGGCCCGCATGGCTCGACCCACCACCAGATTGCCTGCCCAGAGCAGGCTGGCGAGACACAGCAGCACGTAAGGTGAGCGCCAGTCGCGCGGGTGCGGCAGCGCCATCAGTTGAGCCGGGCCACGGCCTTTCGCAAGTCGACGGTGCGATCCCGGATCTTCCCGGCGTCCGCCGACTCGGGCAGCACGCGCAGATAGGACTCGAAGTCGGCCAGGGCCGGCCGGAAGCATTCGAGTTCCTCGTAGACGAGCCCCCGGTCCCGGAGCTCTTCCGGAGTGTCCGGCGCGACCTGCGCCAGCCAGTCCGTCACCGGGAGCGCCGCCATCCAGTCACGCTTCTGGAAGTGGATCGCCTTGAGGTTGCGCAGCATCCGGACCACGATCTCCCGCGCGGAAGCGCGGTCGAGTGCGTCGGTCACCGCGTCCTCCGGAACCGCCTGGCCGGTCGCGGCCTCGAGGCGCTGGCGGATCTCCTCGACCGAAAGCGACTCGCCGTGGTGGTAGGGATCGATCACCACCACCCCGTCTTCCACCTGGCAACGCACCAGGAAGTGCCCGGGAAACGCGATGCCGGAGAGATCCAGGCCGATCTGCCGGCCCACGTGGATATAGACGATGGAAAGCGTGATCGGAATGCCACGACGCCGCGCGATGACCTCGTCGAGGAAACTGTTGCGCGGGTCGTAGTAATTGTCGGCGTCGGGCCCGAACCCCAGTTCGTCGAACAGGAAATGGTTGAGCGCGGCGAGCCGATCCAGCGTGGGGGCTTCCGCCGACACCCGGGTACTGACCTGATCCGCCAGTTCCGCCAGCGCATCAAGCTGTCCGGGAACATCCACCGATGGCCGGCCCGCCTGCGCCACCAGAAGCGCCGCTTCGGCAAGACTCGAGTCCGCCTCCGGCAAGTCGAGAATGTCCAGCAGACGCTGGGGAACGGAAACCAGCACGGCAGGCCTCCGGGGATCAGGCCCCGCCGGCCCGGCGATCCGGCCGACACCCCGGAAGGTCACCCGCCCATGCCCCGGGCCACTGACCTCGCGCGCGCGGGCGCGCCCGTGAGACGCAGGGCTGCAACACTAGCCAGCCGAGGAAGGATTCGGTCGCGGTGCGAGCAGGGCTGCCACCGGGCGCCGCGAGTCCGCGCGGGAGACCGCCGCGCGGGGCGCCGCAGGCGCCGGGGCGGGCGTGCTCCCGGGTTCGTAGGGTTTCTCGAAAAACGGATCCTGGGGGGCACGCGGCCGGGAAGGTGCACGTCCCGAGGATCGGGGCGGCGGCTCGGAGGGCCGCGACGGCCGGCGCGCGGGCGCATTCGGATCGAAGCCCTCCAACTGCCGCTCGGGGATCTTGTACTTGAGCAGCTTCTCGATACGTTCCAGCAATTCCTGCTCTTCCCGGCTCACCAGGGAGATCGCCTCACCGGTCTGACCGGCACGACCCGTGCGCCCGATGCGGTGCACGTAGTCCTCGGGCGTGTGGGGCAGCTCGAAATTGATCACGCAGGGAAGCTGCTCGATGTCGAGCCCCCGTGCCGCGATGTCGGTGGCGACCAGCACACGCACCTTGCCGTCCTTGAACTGCTGGAGCGCTTCCATGCGCTCCGCCTGGGTGCGATCGCTGTGAATGGCGCTCGCATTCAGGCCATCCCTCACGAGCAGATGCGCCAGGCGGTTCGCACCGAACCGGGTCCTGACGAACACCAGCACCTGGGTGAGGCCGAGTTGCTCGACCATCCGGGCCAGCATCTCCCGCTTGGCAGTCTCCGGGACGCGATAAACCGAATGCGTCACGGTTTCCGTCACCGAGTTGCGGCGCGCCACCTCGACGAGAACGGGTTCCTTCAGGAGACCATCGGCCAGGCGCCGGATCTCATCGGAGAAGGTGGCCGAGAACAGCAGGCTCTGCCGGGTCTTGGGCAGCAGGGCCATGATCCGCCGAAGATCGGGCATGAAGCCCATGTCGAGCATGCGGTCGGCCTCGTCCAGGACCAGAAACTCTACCTGACCGAGCTGCACGGTCTTCTGCTGCACGTGATCGAGCAGGCGCCCCGGGGTGGCGACGAGAATCTCCACGCCAGCGCGAAGGTCCCTGATCTGGGGATTGATGTCCACCCCGCCGAAGACCACGGTGCTGCGCAGCGGAAGGTACTTCCCGTAGGCCCGCACGCTTTCCCAAACCTGCGCCGCGAGCTCCCGGGTGGGCGTCAGGATCAGCGCCCGCACGGGGTGCCGCGCCGGCGAGGTGCTGGTGTTCGCGTAGGTCTTGAGCCGCTGCAGGAGAGGCAGGGTGAACCCGGCCGTCTTGCCCGTTCCGGTCTGGGCGGCTCCCATGACATCCCTGCCCATCAGGACAGGCGGAATCGCCTTTTCCTGGATGGGAGTCGCTTCCGTGTAACCCTGGTCTTCAATGGCCCGCAGAATTTCTTCGGCGAGACCGAGTTCCTTAAACTGCATGCGTGGCGGATCTCGATTCGGACAGCGAGCCGGACACCGGGAACGATGATGCCCGGAAGGGGGTAGGGTGGAGCGGTTGAAGTCTCATGCGAACAAGATGTTAACGCACCCCATCTCGCCTACAAAGCATTTTCTTCCCTCGCGACCGCCAACGAGTCCCCACCGGCCTCCCCCTGCCCTGCTGCAGAGCTTCGTCCCACGGTGTCACGATAGGCATGCCATGAGGCGTGCCCGACGAGTGGCGCGGTGAACACGAGTCCCACGTACCAGGTCGCGACCCCGACTCCCACCAGGATCACGATCGCCCCGGCCCACAAGAGCATCATGCGGAAATTCGCCTGGAGCGCCTGAAAGCTCGTGATCATGGCGGTGAGCGTGTCCATCCCGTGCCAGTCCAGCAGCATCGGCACCGACACCACGCTGGTGGCGAACACCAGAAGCGCGAACCCGGCCCCAGCCGATGCGTAGCTCGCCATGAACACCCAACCCTCGGGCGAACTGGCAAGCTGGCCGAGAAGACTGCCCTCCTGGGGAAGCTCGCTCGTGAAGAACAGGGCTACGACCACCACCGACACTCTCACCCACACAGCCAGCAGCAGCGCGAGGATGAGCGCGTAGAACCCAATGGACGGCGCGTTCGCCTGCCACGCCACCAGGGTGTGAGAGAGCAACACCGGCCGCCTGCTCGCCAGCTCGCGGCTGATGTCATACAGGCCTACCGCCAGGAACGGGCCCACGAGCAGGAAACCCGTCACGAGCGCCAGCTCGAGCGCCGCCACGTGCACGAAGCCCCGGAGGGCCGCTCCCATGGCCGCGAACATCACGCCATAGAACAAGCTGGGCCACGGCGCGGCCCGCATGTCGGCGAACCCGCGCGCAATCCAGCGCCACGGCGCGCCCGGTGCCGCGATCCGGATCAGTGGCCGCTCCCGGGGCGCGTCCACGGTTGCATCGGATTCGTTCATGCCCCGCCCCCTTCCCTGTCCGCCCGCGCGAGGGCGTCAGATCCGATCAGCCCGCCGAACGGGCGTCGAGATCCTCCCATCGTGCATAGCTGTCGGCAATATCCTTCTCCAGCAGCCCGTAGCGCCCCTGAGCCGCCTTCACCCGTCCGGGATCGGTCCGGTAGATCTCTCCATCACCCAGCAAGGTGCCCAGATCCGCGAGTTCCCGCTCGAGCGCCTCGATCCGCCCCGGCAGTTCCTCGAGGTCCTTCTTCTCGCGAAAGCTCAGACCCGACTTCGCTGGCCGCGCCCGCTGGGGCCGATCGACCTTCCGCACCTCCGGCCGCGCTGGCCTGTCGGGCGGCGGGGGGCGCTGGCGCACCCAGTCATCATAGCCACCAGCGTACTCCTTCAGGACACCATCGCCCTCGAAGGCAATGACTTCCGTCACCGTGTTGTCCAGGAACTCCCGGTCGTGGCTGACGAGGAGCACCGTGCCATCGTAGTCCGCCACCAGGGACTCGAGAAGCTCGAGGGTCTCGATATCCAGATCGTTGGTGGGTTCGTCCAGCACGAGGACGTTGGCTGGCCGCGCGAACAGCCGGGCCAGCAGAAGCCGGTTGCGCTCCCCGCCGCTGAGCGACCGGACCGGAGATCGCGCCCTCTGGGAGGCAAACAGGAACTCGCCCAGATAACTCATGACGTGCTTGCGCGTGCCGCCGATATCGACCCAGTCCGAACCGGGGCTGATCACATCCACGACAGTGGCATCCGGGTCCAGCTGCTCGCGAAACTGATCGAAGTACGCCACGGCGAGCCGGGTGCCCTGGCGGATCCGCCCGCTGTCCGGCGCCAGTTCACCCAGCAGGAGCTTGATGAAGGTGCTCTTTCCCGCCCCGTTCGGGCCCACCAGCCCGACGCGGGCGCCGCTCATCAACCGACCGCTGAAATCCCGGATGACCGCCCGGTCTCCGAACGCCTTGCTCACGTGCTCGAACTCGGCCACCAGCTGGCCCGAGCGCTCGCCGCTGTCGAGGGTCAGGTTGACCCTGCCGAGTTGTTCCCGCCGTTCCGAGCGTGCCACCCGCAACCGCTCCAGACGGCGCACGCGCCCCTCGTTGCGGGTGCGCCTTGCCTCGACCCCCTTGCGGATCCAGGCCTCCTCCTGGGCGAGCACCTTGTCGAACTTCGCGTTCTCCACTTCCTCCTGCGCGAGGATCTGCTCCTTGCGCGCCCGGTATTCGGAGTAGCGGCAGTCGAACACCCGCAGCCGCCCCCGGTCGAGTTCGAGGATGCGCTGCGCCACCCGGTCGAGGAAGCGGCGATCGTGGGTGACCAGCAGCACTGCCCCGTTGAAATCCCGCAGCACCGTCTCGAGCCACTCGATGGACGCAATGTCCAGATGATTGGTGGGTTCGTCGAGCAGAAGGAGATCCGGCTCCACAACCAGGGCCCGCGCCAGCGCCACCCGCTTGCGCTGCCCGCCCGAGAGGGTGTCCGTGACCGCATCGGGGTCCAGACCCAGGCGGGAGATGGTGGCGTCAACGGTTGCGTTCATGGCCCAGCCGTCACCCGCCTCGAGCATCGCCTGCAACTCGGCCAGGCGCGCCAGCACTGCTGCGGAGGCGTCCGGCGCGATCGCCGAGCGGTGCGCGAGATCGTGATACTCGGCAAGTGCGGTGCGCAAGTCCCCCAACCCCTCGGCCACCGACTCGAACACCGTGCTGCCTGGACGCAGCACGGGCTCCTGCGGCACCCAGGCGATACGGGCCTCCGGGAGCCGCCACACCTCGCCATCATCCGGCACCTGCTCGCCCGCGAGCACCCTCATGAGCGTGGACTTGCCGGTCCCGTTGCGACCGATCAACCCGAAGCGATCGCCTCGATCGACGACCAGATCGAGGTGATCCAGCAAGGGTACGTGGCCGTAGGCGTGGCAGACGCCCGTCAGGGTGAGCAGCGGCATGCTTCGAAACTACCGTAGTGGACGGCCGGCGCGGCAGCGCCCCGGAACCGGGACTGCGATGGTGACACATCGCACCACGGCGCCTCCAGCATCAGCGCAACGTCGACGCGAAAACCTTCAACGGCGAAGGCTCCACGGCAACGCTGCCGCGTTCATCGCCGAACCAGGCCTGGCCATCCTGAATCATGCACTGCAGGCGCATGCTCCGCGTGGCGAGTGCAGCGATCGACCCCGTTGCCTCCTGGGTGAGGGCGAACACGGCGACGTTGGGCAACCGCTCCAGGTCAGCCGCCGCCTGTCGCCACCACACGTCCACCGACCGACCGCCGTAGGCGTACACCACCACTCTCGCAGCCCGCCCCGCAGCCTTGCGCACGCGCCGGGGGTCGGGGAGCCCGACGTCGATCCAGGTCTCGATGGTGCCCGTGAGGTCCCGCTGCCAGAGGTCGGGCTCGTCATCCGTACTGAGACCGCGCCCGAACTCCAGCCGCTCGCCGGCGTTCAGCGCAAAAGCCACCACCCGCACCATCATCCGCTCGTCCGTCTCGGACGGATGCCGGGCCAGCGTCAACCCGTAGGTTCCGTAGTGCGCGCGGTCCAGGTCGGAGACCTGGAGTTCAGCCTTGAAGATCGTTGCCTTGAGTGCCATCGCGAAAAGCAGCCTCGGTATCTGGACAGGCGTCGGCTACAATCCGCGCTGGGCCCCGGTAGCTCAGTGGATAGAGCGACCCCCTCCTAAGGGGTAGGTCGGACGTTCGATTCGTCTTCGGGGCGCCACTATAAACAACAAGTTACGAGGTTTTCCACTTCGGCCCAATCAGCCGGTGCCATGCCGGTGCTAGGGAGCGCACGAAGTTGGCTTCCCTCGGCGCGCGCTTAGGCTTTCGCGTTTACCCACACATACCCATCCTCATTAGGTCCGGCTCCCGCCCAAGGAGAAACCCCTCCACCTGCCCACGCTCAAGATGCCGCGACAACACGTGGCAACTCTTGTAGTCCGCCCCGCGCACCTGAAAGAGCAGGTATGCCAGATAAAGACCCACGCGCGCAACCTTCATCTCGGACTCTTCCTTCCCTTCGACCGCTGCTCACACCTTCCCTTTGGCATCAGATGCCGCGCAGCAAGCGGGACTCGATCACCGCTCGGGAAATCAAGGTTCAATTGCATCGATCGTTCGAGCTAACCGGCCTGGACGAACCCCCGCTTCTTCGCGCGCACATCGGGTAGCCGTGGGGTGGCTCACCTCCTGAGCCACCCGCTCCTGCACACTGCCCGAAAGTCGATGACGGCGAAGACAAATGGTGCGGGCGTTGAGACTGAGAATCCATCGTTCCAGGGGAGCCGATTTTTTCAGGCTGCCAAGAGTACCCCGCGCCAGCGTCAGCCCCAGTCGCTCTCGGATTGGTCCGCATGGTGGCTGTGCGCACTAGTGCTGGCTGTGTCCGCACGCGCAGGCCGGTACATCCACCACGCCGCGATGCAGCGAAATTCTTCCATAAGCGCCTGTGCCGTTTTGCAACCTGGTGATAAGGCGAGGGGCAGCGCAGCGGCGCGGTTCTTGGAATGGTCCGCAGATTTTGTCGAACGGAAACGGAGGCTGACATGGATCGAGGTTCACGCAGTACCGGAATGGTTGTAAGGGCAGACCGGCTGAGGGCGACGGCGCTTGCCCGTGCAGGAATCTCGGAAGCGGCCTCGGCGGCCATCGAGATCACCAAAGGTGCTTTGGTCATCACTTCTCATGGAGACAACATGGACACCCCAAAGAGACTGGGCGCGCCCTTGAAGCGCGTGACACTGGCAGTGGCGGCGGCGGGAATGCTCCAGGCAGGCTCGTCGCTGGCCGCGCTGCAATTGCGGGATATCAATGGCAATCCGACGGCGAATGCCGCACTTGCGGAGTTTGCCTACGATACGGTGCTCGATGCCACGTGGTACCTCACAGCCAACAACTACCCAGAGTCGAATTGGTCTGGCGCCAGGAGCTGGGTGGAAGGTCTGAAGGTCGGAACCTTCAGCGGCTGGTCGCTGCCCTCGGCGGATCCGGCATGCTTCGGCTACAACTGCACGGGCGGCCAGATGGGCGAGTTGTACTACACGGCTCTCGGTAATCGGGCAGGTGGTCCGTTGTCGAACACCGGTCCCTTCAAAAACTTGCAGGCGTACTTCTACTGGTCTGGTACAGAGTACGGGCCGATTGCCAGCATCGCTTGGTACTTCGCTTTCGGCAATGGCAGTCAGTACGCCGACTCGAAAAGCGGCTTCCGGTACGCATTGGCAGTCCGCCCCGGCGATGTCGCCCCGGTACCGGAGGCGTCAACCTGGGCGATGCTGCTGGTGGGCCTGGGGGCGTTGGGGGCCGTGGGGGTGCTGCGGCCACGCTGAGGCTTCGGCTCTTTCAGGGAGCCGAGAACGAGGCGCCCGAGAACGCTGGGGCAGGCCTGCACAACCGCATAAAGGAACGTTACGGGCCACCGGGGTCGGACCTCACACAACCCCTGATTCTTATGAAGAAATAGACAACAATCGGGCTGTTTTCGCCCTTAGCGCTCCACTTTCGGGGGTGAAAACGTCGAGCTCTGCCCCACCCCCGAGACCGTTCAGACGATCATCACGCCCTCGACAAAAGGCCGAGCGTCATGCCGTCGGGCTCAGCGCCATAGAAGACCTCAAGCGCTTCGCGAAAGCAGGATTCCTCTGGCACCGCCTCGGCGAACAAGGTGAGGCAGGAGCGGAATTTCATGGCATCGACCGGCCCGAAAACGGCGTCGGCACCCGCATCCCTGTGGGCGAGTGCTGCGGAAACGCACTCCCGGAGTCGGGGCCCGAGAACGGGGTGGGCAGCGTAGGCCACCGCCTCGCCCAGATCGGCGATGCCGTACTCGACCGCCATCTCGCTCTGGCCGAGTCCGCGCAGTTGCGGCAGGACGAACCACATCCAGTGGGTCTCCTTGCGGCCGGACTCGAGTTCGCGCAGCGCCTGGCGGTAGATTCGCGCCTGCGCACGGACGAAGCGATCCAGATCGTCGCCGGAGGTGCTCATGCTGCCCGGCCAGAGCTGGAGATGGATGCGGTATCCGCAGCCTGCGCCAGCGCGGCGTCCGGCCGCAGGCGCCCGTCTCCCCCGAAGGGTGCAGAGAGAAAACCGGAGAGCTTCATGCGGTCGATGATCGTCATCTCCTCAGAGACGCTGCAGGCGCCGGGATGCTCGCACTGGTCCAGGAAAAGCCTCAGCGGCGCCGCGAGGATGAGCCACCAGGAGATCCATTCAGCCAGGCTCGCCATGCATCGCACCTGCTTCGGGTGTCCGACCCTGTTCAAGCCGCACGACCTACGGCAGGGTTCGCGTGTATTCCGAGGTGATGCCGGACTCGAGGACCCGCTCGGTGACCACGTAGCCGCTCTCGATGTAGGAGCCCCCGGATCGAAGCGTGTGGCCATCGGCAAACACGACCTCCGTTGTGTGGCTACCCTCCCCACAAAGCACGATGTTCATCCGGACGTCTCGCGGGACGGCCCCGGACGCGCGCTGCGCTCCCCAGTTTTGCGCCAGGGTCTGCGTTGCACCACACGTTTGGTAGGTGACCGTGACCGACCTGACCTCCCCGGCGGTTTCGTTGCGTACTTGAATCGTCGCGATCGGAGTGCCCCATCCGGACAGGACTGCAGTCACTGCGCCCGCCGCGAAGGCAAGCGTCAGTCCACCGACGATGACCAGGACCTTCAGGATGGTGCGCAGCATGCTTTCGTTCCCTCGAGCTTGTGCGAGTGAGTTTAGCCTGACCGAGTCTCACCGTTTCCTGCTTGAATTCATCGGTGTACTGACGATTCGGTACCGCTTCACTCTTCGCCATTTCGTTCTCCGTTCACCAGATAGTTAACAGCAATCTGATGTACGTGAAACCGGGGCGGGGTCACGCCGAGTCCTGCCTGCGGCTGATACGGGCGCTGTGCGCCGAGACGCACGAGGCCTGGCTGGAGGACAACCGCTACATCAACATGGACCTGCTCAAGGAGCAAAGAAAGGCGGCGATGAAGCTCGCCGCCTGATCAGCATGGCCTCAGCCACGATCGCCAATTTGCACAACTTGACGCACACAACCCGCCCCGACTGGCTGCGACAGGTCACGGGCGAGAAACCCCTCATCCGCCCGGCCGAGGCGGCTACCCGCCGCGGAAGAGTCCGATCAGGTCGCGATCGGAAAGGGGCCTCTCGCCGAGCGAGCCGAAAAAGTAGAACCCCGACGCGGAATCGTAGGCGCTCTGCTTCGAACGGGCGAGACGGTCGAGCCAACGGAACGGATAGGTGAGCAGGAGCCCCAGAAGCTTCAGCCACTTCCTCGCGCCTGGCCGATCCGAGACCGACATCAGGGCGTAGCGAAGCATCTGCCCCGCGCTCGTTCCCGGTCCGACGGCAATCCCGCTGCGGATCTCTTCGAAGCGGCGGAACAATCGCCGATGCCCCAGGTGCGTGAAGCGCGTGAAATCGTAAGCACCCATGTGCACCGGTTGCATGAAGGGCATTTCCGAATAGATGAAGCCGCCAGGGCGCAGGACCCGAACCATTTCGTCCACGCACCGGTAGGGGTCGACCACATGCTCGAGCACCGCCGTGGCGATGCAGGCATCGAAGCTCCCGTCGGCGAACGGCAAGTCGTGGGCATCCGCAATGCACTGCACGTTGGCGCCGAAGGCAATGTCGGTGTAGGTGACGTTGCCCACGATGGAGGTGTCGCCGGAACCGATCACGAGGATCTCTGCGCCCGGCCGTCGCGCGTGGATTTCCGCCACCGCATCCCTGACCTCGAAATCCCGTTTCGCGCCCGTTTCAGTCAACCGGTGCATGACACGCCGGTAGATCTGGCGCAGGCCGGTCCGGGTGTCGAGGCTGCCCGCATAGGCGCTGGCGCCTCCGTAAGCCTGCTGCCCGACATAGTCGGCGATCGCAAACACGCTGTTTTCGTCGTTGATCAGGATGGGTATGCCGTTCACGGACGGGTATTCCTTCCCGCACGACGAGCAGAAGAACCCCTGGACGAACGGCGCCTTGTGAACGGGGCATGCGAACGGTCTTGCGGCGTGCTGGCTCATGGACGATGGACGTGGAGACCGACTCGCGTTCGGAAAGGGAAACCACGGTCGGCTGGAGCAGCGCGTCCCCTGGGCGGGCGAGGAGCGGATGCCTGCGGTGCAGGCGAAAGAGTGCCCTCATTCGTCATCGGGTGCCTCCCTGTGAGAAGTTCAGGACAGCCTGGATCGGCTTCCCACGAGGGCCTGGGCGTTCGGACAGATCCTGACCGCTTCACCGCACGCCTGCCTCCACTTTGCGCGACAGCCAACCGCCTCGCCGGCGCGCAGGCCCCTGCCGCCCCACGGCGAACCGCGACGGGAGGCCTTCCCGAATTCTCCAGCACGAGCAGCGCCACCCTCAGGGTCGCCCCGTCGGCAGGGCCGTGATTTCCGGCGAGTCCCTCGGGGCATCGCCACCCGATCCGGTTCCGTCGCCCCGGCGCTACTGCCGGGTGACCACCAGCGAAGAGTTCTGGCCACCGAAACCGAAGGCATTGACCTGCAGCACCTCGATCGGACCGGGTGCGGGCTCCCGGATCACGGCGTGCAGCCTGCCCACCTCGGGCATGAGTTCCCGCTCGTCGTAAGTACCAGCCGTGGGCAGGAGTGCCTTCTGGCGCATGCTCAGCAAGCCTGCCAGCAGCCCCAGCGCCCCGGCCGGACCGTGCGGATGACCGAAGTTTCCCTTCGGCGACATCACCCGCAGGGGCTTGCTCCGGTGGCCGAAGATCCGGTTCAGCGCCAGCAGTTCGGCAACGTCGCCCACCGGCGTGCCTGTGCCGTGGGCCACCACCGCATCCACGTCGTCGACACCGCCCGGCAGCCGCGCATCCGCAATGGCGAATTCCATGACCCGCTGCTCCCACCGACCCTGGGGCTCGGGTGAAGACGGGTGGTAACCGTCCGCCAGGGTGGCGTAGCCCCGCAAGCGCCCGTGGATGGTCGCGCCGCGGCGGCGCGCGTGGTCGGCCCGCTCGAGCACGAACATCCCGGCGCCCTCGCCCAGCATGACGCCGCAGCGCCCCACGTTGAAGGGTCGACAGGTCTTCAGGGGATCAGGCTGGGGCGTGAACATCCGGTTGTTGCGTGCCCCGAAAAAAACCAGTGGACTGACGGCGCAATCGGTGCCGCCAGCAATGGCCATGTCGATCTCGCCCGACTCGATCATCCTCGCAGCAATCCCCATGGCGTCGTGGGAGGACGCGCACGCCGTGGCGATGGACAACTGGGGTCCGTGCAGACCAAAGCGCAGCGCGATGTGGGCGGCCGGCATGTTCAGCAGCGAGTTCGCCATGAACTTGTTCGAGATGGCCTCCGGCCCCGACGCATCGAGCAGGGCCTGATTCTCCGCATGCCAGTCCACACCGCCGAGTGCGCTGCCGACGATCACCGCCGTTCGCAGCGGCTCGAAGGTGTCGACCCCCGCATCGGCCACGGCCTGCACGGCGGCAGCAAGCGCGTAGTGGGCAAAGCGGGCCGAATTGCGCTCGACCCGCTCTTCCATCCAGCGGCTGGCGTCGAAGCCATCGATCAGGGACATCCAGATGTTCTGGTGCCCCGCCTTCCAGGGCGCGGCCCCCGCGACCACCCTGCCGGCCAGCAGGCCGGCATCAAAGGTGGGAAGGTCCTGCCCGATGGAAGAGATCACACCCCGGCCCGTGATGGCGACGTTATCCAAGAATCTTCTCCGAGTGCGAATGCTCGACCCGGCGTTCCGGCCAGGAGGAAGCACCCTTGGGCGTTAACTCAAACCTTCGTCCGATTGTAGCAACGGCCTGTCGGGTGCCCCGGCAACTGCCCGAACGACAACGGGCGCACGGGCGCGAGCCGGGCCTGGCCCAATCGCATCGACTCCCCCTTCCCTCCGACGGTTGATCACACACCTTGAGCCTGGCACCCGCTGCTGCTCGGGAAGGCGGAGTCCCTCACCTTGGGCTAGCCTATACCATCGGGACATACGAACGCGCGATGCCCTTCGCGCCGCAGATCACACGCCGGGCAGGAACCGCAGCCGTAGCCCCAGTCGTGCCGGGTCCGACGCTCCCCCAGATAGCAGGTGTGGGTGTCCTCCCTGACCAGATCGACCAGTTCCTCACCCCCCAGTTGCCGGGCCAGGACCCAGGTGCGCGCCTTGTCGATCCACATCAGCGGGGTTTCGATCACCAGCCGGGCGTCCAGGCCGAGATTGATGGCGACCTGCAGCGCCTTGAGCGTGTCGTCGCGGCAGTCGGGGTAACCGGAGTAATCCGTCTCGCACATGCCCCCGACGAGAACCTTGTGCCCGCGCCGGTAGGCGATGGCGGCCGCGTAGGTGAAGAACAGGAGATTGCGACCGGGCACAAAGGTATTGGGAAGACCGGACCGCTCGAACACGATCCGTCGCTCGGCCGTGAGAGCCGTGTCGCTGATGGCGCTCAGCGCGCTGAGGTCCAGGACATGATCTGCGCCCAGCTTGCCACCCCACGCGGGAAATCGAGCCCGCAACCGGTCCAGGAACACTTTCCGGCAGTCCAGTTCGACCCGGTGCCGCTGGCCGTAGTCGAAGCCCACGGTTTCGACGGCACCGTAACGATCCAGGGCCCACGCAAGACAGGTCGCCGAATCCTGGCCGCCAGAAAAGAGAACCAGTGCCGTTGGAGCCATGGGTGTCACGGTGCCCATCGGGCGGGCGGCTTCCGGTCGTATCAGTAGCCCAGTTCTGCCCGCCGGGCATCGGCCCCCGGAAGCGGGGCCTCCCGGGCCGTGATGAGCGGAAGCACCGAGCTCTGCCTCGCGTTGATCGCCACCCATTCCTTCTGGGACGGATCCATGTCGAACGCGTCGAAGATCGCCCTTACCGGACAGGCGGGGATGCACGCCCCGCAGTCGATGCAGACGTCCGGATGGATGTAGAGCCGTTCCGCGTCGGCGTGGAAGCAGTCCACCGGACAGCTGTCCACGCACTCCGTGTACCGGCATCGCCCGCAGTTGTCCGTGACCACATGCGGCATGGAAGCTCAGGCCCCCGCCCGGACGTCGACCAGGGTGTTCGAGAACGCCGGCGAGCGCCCCAGGTCTCCGAACCGGGACGAGTTGACCGCGTTCACGCTCGCCCCCCCGCTGATGGCAGGCCAGTAACCCATGGGGGACTGCACCACGCCAACCGGAACGTCCTCGCTCACCCGCGCCACGGCCTGGAAGGCGCCGATGTCGTTGAAGACCGTCACCGTCACGCCGTCACCGATGCCCCGCGCCGCCGCGTCCCGCCCGTTGAGCAGCACGTGCTGGTCCCCGGCGTGGGACTGCTGCCGGCGCAGATTCCCGTAACCGGAATTGAGGAAGGCGTGACTCTTGGACGAAATCAGCGCGAGCGGGAAGCCGCTGCCGCCGGCAGGCGCCTTCCATCCCGGCAACGCATCCACCGGTGAACCGTCCTGGAACTCGTTGGAGCCCTGACGGAAGACCGGCAGCACGAAATTGCCGCCCGCCGCCATCGAGGCCTTGAGTTCCACCTTGCCCGAGGGCGTGGGGAAACCGCCCGCCGCGTGCGGGGCATACTGGTCCGGCGCCGGCAGGTTGAGCCGCGCCCAGCCTTCGCGCTTGAGGCGCTCGAGCGTGATCCCCTGCAGCACCGGCGCGGACCAGTCGTAGGCGCGTTCGGCGAGTTCCTCGTCGGTGTAGGAGAACTGGGGATCGTCGAAACCCATCGTGCGCGCGAGGCGCCGGAAGAGTTCGGTGTTGGGCACGGCCTCGCCGATCGGGTCGATCCACGGGTTGTTGACGGTGAAATACAGGTGGCCCCAGGAGAACATGAGGTCGAACTGCTCGGCCTGGGTGGTGGCCGGCAGAACGATGTCCGCGTAGCGCGCGGTATCGGTCATGAACTGCTCGCTCACCACCGTGAAGAGATCCTCGCGCCCCAGCCCGCGACGGATGGCGTCCTGCTCCGGCGCGACCACCATGGGGTTGGCGTTGTAGACGAAGAGGGACCGGATGGCCGGCGCGCCCGCCTGCTGCCCGTTGAGCACCTTGCCGAGGAGCCACTGGTTGATGACGGGTGTGCCGGGCTGCACCCACTCCGGCCGCATCAGGTTCTCCCAGCGGATGGGGAAGGCCCACAGCGGCAACTGCAGGATGCCGCCACCGGGCTTGCGCCAGGCGCCCACGAGGGCCGGCAGGCAGGACAGCGCCCGGACCGCCTGGCCGCCATTGCCGTTGCGTTCGATGGCCACGCCGATGCGGATGGCCGAGGGCTGCGACCGGGCGTACTCGCGCGCGAGTTTCCGGATGTCGTCGGCCGGCACACCGGTGATGCCGCTGACGTGCTCGGGCGTGTAGTCGGCAGCGCGCCCAGCCAGTTCGTCGAAGCCGACGGTGTACTGGTCCACGTAGTCCCGGTCCACCAGACCCTCCGAGACGATCACGTGAATCAGGCCCATCGCCAGGGCGGAATCCGTACCGGGCTTGACCGCGATGTGCCAGTCAGCCGCCTGCGCCGAGCGGGTGCGGACCGGATCCACGACGACCACCCGTGCGCCGCGCTTCTGGGCCTCGGCAATGAACGGCCACATGTGCGTGTTGGTGCTCATGGGGTTGCAGGCCCAGAGCACGATGTATTTCGAGTGCTGCAGGCTCTCCGGGTCCATGCCGGCCGTGGGACCGAGCGTCATGATGTAACCCGTGCACGCGCCCGAATCGCAGAAGGTGCGCTCGCTGATGCTGGCGCCCAGCTTGTTGAAGAACGGGTCGCCCACATTGAGGCCGTTCAACGTGCCCTGGGTGCCCAGGTAGCTGTAGGGAAGGATGGCCTGCGGGCCGCTTTCGGCGATGATCGACTTCCACCGCTGACCGATGGTGTCGAGGGCTTCCTGCCAAGTGATGCGCTCGAACTGCCCGCTTCCCTTCGGGCCGCTGCGTCGCATCGGATGCAGCACGCGGTCGGGGCTGTGCACGCGTTCCTCGTAGTGGTTCACCTTCACGCACAGGCGCCCCGCCGTGAAGGGATGGTCCGAATTGCCCTGGACGCTGGTCACCTGTCCGCCCGACACGTTCACCACCATGGCACAGGTGTCGGGACAATCGTGGGGGCAGGCCCCGAGTACGGTACGGTCGGCTTCAGTCATGGCAGAGTTCCTGTGGCATCGAGGGCGGACGGTTACCGGACGGCGAGCGCCCGGCGCTCGGGATTATGCGCCACAACCGGCCCTGCATGGGACCTGGCGCTGGACGGGCTTCTCCGCGCCGGCGACCCGCAGTCTGGCATCTCCCGGCCTCAGATCGTGACGCCGCCGTCCACGACGATCCCCTGCCCCGTGATGAACGAGCCCGCTTTCGAGGCGAGCATCACCGCCACACCCGCGATCTCGTCCGGCTCGCCGATGCGGCGCAGCGGCGTGGTCTCGTTGTACCGCGACAGCGTGTCGGGGTTCTCCCAGAGCGCCCGGGCGAAATCGGTCCGGATCAGACCGGGTGCGATGCAGTTGACGCGCACATTGTGGGGACCGAGTTCCACTGCGAGGTTGCGGGCGAGCTGGAAGTCGGCCGCCTTGGAAATGTTGTAGGCGCCGATCACCGGCGAGCCACGAAGGCCACCGATGGACGACACGATGATGATGGCGCCGTCGCGTCGCGCCGTCATCTCCGGGGCCACCATCTGCACGAGCCAGTGGTTGGCGATGACATTGTTGTCGAGAATCTTCCGGAACTGCTCGTCGGAGATTCCGGCGAGCGGCCCGTAGTACGGATTCGACGCCGCGTTGCAGACGAGGACGTCGATGCGCCCGAAAGCCTCGCGAGTCCGGTCCACCAGGTTCGAGAGATCAGCCCGGGAAGAAATGTTCGCGGGCACGGCGATGGCTGTCCCGGCGCCCCGCGCGGCGTTGATGCCGGCGGCCACCTCCTCGCACGGACCCGCCTTGCGGGACGAAATGACCACCTTCGCCCCGTGTTCGGCCAGGCGTTCGGCGATGGCGCGGCCGATGCCGCGGGACGAACCGGTGATGACTGCCACCTTGCCGGTCAGATCGAACAATGTCATGGATGAACCCCCGCGTGTGCGGCCCGAATCCCCGGGATTCCGGCCAGATGATCAGAAAAGCCCGGCCGTGATCCACTCCGCCACGATGGCCGGGCGCTCCGTCGACTCGATCTCGACCGTGACCTCCCAAGTGGCCTGCCAGCGGGTGTCCTTCAGGTCGAAGGACTTCAGGACGAACCGGCCGCGAACGCGTGCGCCCACGGGCACCGGCGCAACGAATCGCAACCGGTTAAAACCGTAATTGACGCCGTTTCGGGTGCCCTCGACGAACGGGCACACCTGGTAGGCCATGCAGGACAGCAAGGACAACGTCAGGAAGCCATGGGCGATGGTGCCGCCGAAGGCCGTCGCCTTCGCGCGATCGGGATCCACGTGAATGAAATAGGTGTCCTGGGTCAGGTCGGCGAAGGCATCGACCATGGCCTGGTCGATGGGCATCCACGCAGAGCTTCCCAGTTCGGTCCCCGCGCGCGCGGCCAGATCCGCGGCGGAGATGGAGTGGACGGGTCCGTCCATGACAGAGTCCTCGTGTGCCGGCCGCAACGGCCGCGGGGAGGCAATGATGGCACAGACCCGTGCGGATCACCCGAGGGTGCGGGGTGCGACGCAAGAGGCGCTCGTCTCGAAGCGCTCAGGGATTGCGGTTCACCCGTAGGTGTTGAGGCGGGTTCCGAGGGTGCCCTCGGTGGCGAGGGGCTGGGGCGTGCCGATCAGGCTGATGAGTCCCTCCGCGACGGTCTTCTGGGCATCGAGGGTCTTGCGCAGGACGGCCGCCTCGATCTCGGCACCGAGCCTGGCCTGGCTGACATCCGACACCCCTGCGCTCAAGGCATCCACGGACTTCCCCTTCGAAGGTTTCAGCGTGTCTTGACGACCCGCCCTGCGATTTCTTTACCCCTGCGCCGGTGCGGTCGCCGTCCATTCGTCCATCAGGCGGTACGCCACCGCGAGCAGGGTGGGCCCGAGGAAGACCCCCACGAACCCGAAGGCCAGCACACCGCCGAGCACGCCGACCATCACCAGGATGAACGGCAGATTGGACCCCCGGCTGATCAGCATGGGCTTCAGCACGTTGTCGATCCCGCTCACGACCACCGTCCCCCACACCACCAGGAAGATGGCCCACCCCATGTCCCCCCGGTCGTAGAGCCAGAACGCCGCCGGCCCCCAGATCAGCGGGGGGCCCATCGGAGCCACGGAAAGAAAGAACGTGGCCACGCCCAGGACTACCGCGCCGGGAACGCCTGCCACCGCGAGCCCGATGGCCGCCAGAATGCCCTGGGCGAGCGCCGTGCCGAGCAGACCGTACACCGTGCCCCGGATCGTGCCGTGCGCCACCTCCGCCAGGCGGAGCGCTCGCTCGCCCGCGATGCGCTCGGCGAGTCGACGGACCCGTGCGGCCAGTTCGTCGCCATCGCGCCAGAAGAAGAAGACCAGCAGGGCACTCAGACCCAGGGTCAGCACGCCCTCCCCGAGACTTCTGGCCACTCCGAGCGCCGCCTGACGAGCGGGATCCAGCAGCGGCTTCAGTTCGCGCACGAGACCGGCTCCGTCGTGGGAGAACGCAAGCCATCGGACCTGGATCCAGTCGCCCACCAGCGGCAGCGAGGCCACCCAGGCCGGCGGCGGCGGCACGCCCCGCTCCGCGAGCCCTCTCGCCATCTCGATCCACGCCTCCGCGTGTTGCATGACGGCGATGCCCCCGGCGGCCAGCGGAACCACGATCAGAAGAACGACGACCGCGGTCATCATCCCCGCGGCGAGCCCGCCACGCCCGCCGAACCCGGCGCGAACGCGACAGAAAAGCGGCCAGGTGGCCAGCGCGAGAATGGCGGCCCAGAGCAGGGCGGAGAGGAACGGGCGCAACACCACAAAGCAGGCAATTGTGAGCAGGGCCAGCGCCACGAGCAGCACGGTGCGTTCGATGCGTTCCAAGAAGTCCTCCAAGCGCAAGGGGGCCACCGCACGTTCGGCGCCCCCAGCCTGCATCAGACCACGAAAGACCGGCGCCCACAAAGTCCCCGGCGCCAGACCAAAAAAAGGGGGCCGCCGCCCCCGTCAACCTGAAAGCCCGGGCTGTTCAGCCGTCCGACCCGCCAGCGGCGCGGAGCGCCTCGATGCGCCGCTCGAGAGGCGGGTGCGAGAGCAGGAGCGCCTTGAGACCCCCCGCCACGCCCCCGGCGATGCCGAACGCCTGCATGCCGTCAGGGAGGCTGCTGGGCTCGTGAGCCTGCTTTAGACGCTGCAGGGCCGCGATCATCTTCTGCCGCCCCGCCAGGCTCGCACCTCCGGCATCCGCCCGAAACTCGCGCCGGCGGCTGAACCACATCACGATGACGCTTGCCAGCAGGCCGAGGATCACCTCCGCCACCATGGTCGTGATGAAGAAACCCATGCCGTGCCCGCGTTCGTTCTTGAGGATGACCCGGTCCACCACGTAGCCGACCACGCGCGACAGAAAGATCACGAAGGTGTTGACCACGCCCTGGATGAGCGCGAGGGTCACCATGTCGCCATTGGCCACGTGGCTCACCTCGTGGGCCAGAACGGCCTCCGCCTCGTCGGCCGTCATGCTCCGAAGAAGACCCGTGCTCACCGCCACCAGCGCCGCGTCCCGGTTCATCCCCGTGGCAAACGCGTTGATCTCCGGCGCGTCATAGACGGCCACCTCGGGCATCCCGATCCCGGCTTTGTCGGCCTGCCGGCGGACGGTTTCCACGAGCCAGCGTTCCGTCTGGTCCCGGGGCTCCGTGATCACGTGGGCCCCGGTCGATCGCTTGGCCATCCACTTCGACATCGCCAGCGAGATGAAGGCGCCTCCGAAGCCGAAGAGCGCCGCGAACACGAGCAGGCCGCCCAGATTGAGCCCGTTGGCCGTGAGCCAGCGGTCGACGCCGAGCACCCTCGCCGTGAAGGACAGCAGGATGACCACGGCAAAGTTGGTGACCAGAAACAGAAAGATACGCTTCACGTTGCGATGCCCTCCCAGTGAAAGATGACCATGGCTTGGAACCGGACCCGGGCGCGGGAGTTCCTCCCCGCGCAGGACAAAATCCCATCAACCCTGGGCCGTCACGCCCTCGAGTTTCTCATGCAGATCCAGCCACTCGGATTCCAGCGAATCAGTGTCTCGCCTGAGGTCGGCCTGTTCCAGCAGGCAGGCCTTCAGCTTGTCCTTGCTCGCAGCCTCGTACATATCGGGGGCGGCGAGCCGCTCTTCAAGCGCCTTGAGCCGTTTTTCCGCCTGCTGCAGCCCGGTCTCGATCACCCGCAACCGCTGCTCAATGGGGCGACGCGCCGCCGACAACCTCTGGCGGGCTTCGGCCTCCAGCCGGCGCTGATCCCGTCGGTTCGAGCCCTCGGCTCCGGGGGCGGCAGCCGGAACGCGGGCAGCCGAATCCAGCCACGAACGGTAATCCTCCAGATCACCGTCGAACGGGTGCACCCGCCGATCGGCCACCAGCCAGAGTTCGTCGGCCGTCTCGCGGATGAGCGCGCGGTCGTGGGACACCAGCACCACCGCCCCGGTGAAGGACTGCAGCGCCAGCGTGAGCGCGTTGCGCATGTCCATGTCAAGGTGGTTGGTGGGCTCGTCGAGCAGGAGCAGGTGCGGCTTCGCGTAGGTGATCAGGGCGAGCGCCAGGCGCGCCTTCTCGCCCCCCGACATGGGGCCCACAGGGGCCAGCGCCCCGTCACCCCGGAAATCGAACCCGCCCAGAAAGTCCCGATGTTCCTGCTCCCGCGTGGCGGGATCGAGCCGCAGGAAATGCCCCAGGGGGGTATCGTCGTTTCGCAGGTGCTCGAGCTGATGCTGGGCGAAGTAGCCGATGCGCACGTCGCGACCCGGCTTGCGCTCCCCCCGGGTCGCGGGGAGCGCCCCGGCAATCAGCTTGATCAGCGTCGACTTGCCGGCCCCGTTGCGGCCCAGCAGCCCCAGGCGCATCCCGGGGCGGATCACGAGGTCAACGTCCTCGAGAATGGGGACATCCCCATAGCCGACCGCAGCCTTCTCGAGGCTGAGCAGCGGGTCGGCGGCGCCGCCAGGGTCGGCGAACTCGAAGGAAAACGGGGTGGCCGCCTGAACCTGGGCGATCAATTCCATGCGATCGAGCGCCTTCAGGCGACTCTGGGCCTGCCGCGCCTTCGTGGCCTTTGCCCTGAAACGGTCGACAAACGACCGCAGATGCGCGATCTGTCGCTGCTGCCGTTCGAACATCGACTGCTGCTGGGCAGCGAGTTCGGCGCGGGTGCGTTCGAAGGCGGAGAATCCGCCGGGATAGAGCTTGAGCAGGGCCTGATCGAAGTGGCAGATGACCTGGACCACGCCGTCGAGAAACTCCCGGTCGTGGGAGATCACGAGCAGCGTTCCCGGATAGTTCCGCAACCAGTTCTCGAGCCAGAACACGGCATCGAGGTCGAGGTGGTTGGTCGGCTCATCGAGCAGCAGCAGGTCGGACCGGCACATGAGCGCCCGGGCCAGTTGCAGCCGCACACGCCATCCGCCCGAGAACTCCCGCACATTGCGGCTGAAGTCCGTGTCGCGGAACCCCAGCCCGTGCAGCAGCGTGGCGGCTCTCGCCTCCGCCCCATGGCCCCCAATGTCCACGAAGCGGCTGTGGAGATCCCCCAGCCGGTGGCCATCGTCTCCCGCATCGACGATTTCGGCCTCTATCTGACGCAGTTCGGCATCGCCATCGATCACGAAGGCAAGCGCGCCCCGGTCGAGGTCCGGCACCTCCTGCGCCACATGGGCGATCACCCAGGACTTCGGAACGTCGGCGGCCCCCGCATCCGCGGCGATCTCCCCTCGAAGGAGAGCGAAGAGCGTGGACTTGCCGCAGCCGTTGGCACCCACCAGGCCGACCTTCTGCCCTGGATGAACACTGGCGGAAGCGCCATCCAGCAGAAGCTTGACACCCCGGCGGAGACTGAGATTGGTGATGCGGATCATGGGATGCCGGCAAAGGGCCGGGTGGCCACGCAGGGCGGACGGGATATGGGGTGACGGATGGGACTCGAACCCACGACGACCGGAATCACAATCCGGGACTCTACCAACTGAGCTACCGCCACCATCGACATGACAGCCCGAGGCGGGAGACCGCCCCGTCGAAGACGTCGAGTATGACCAAAACGCACCTGCCTGTAAACCGAGCCGGGGGCCCGAATCGATGACTGGTGGCGTGCCCGGCAGGACTCGAACCTGCGACCCCCGGCTTAGAAGGCCGGTGCTCTATCCAGTTGAGCTACGGGCACGAAGACTGGCTGAGGGCCTGAGCGGCGGGAGAAACCGGCCCGGGCCGCTGGTCGGGGTGACAGGATTCGAACCTGCGACATCCTGCTCCCAAAGCAGGCGCGCTACCGGGCTGCGCTACACCCCGACAAGACTCGGACTATAGCGCCCGCACGGAGCAGGGGTCAAACCCGTGCGGGCCACAGCGCCGGGACCGAATCGCGCCGCCGCGCGCCTTCGCGCTCGCCCCGCAGACCATGGGAAGGGGCTGCAGGCTTACGCCGCCGGGATATCCATCCGTCAAATCCCCATTGTTGACTCTCCGGCGATGGAATGACGGTTGCAAACACCCCCCGCGGAAATGGCGCGATGCGGTGGTTCGGAGGTCCGGGTCCATGAGCCCGGCGTGCCGTCGAACCGGATTGCATGGGCCATGACAGGAGGAACTCGCGCGGCAACCGCGGGGGCGGCGCGTCGCCGGGACCGGAGGTCCGTCGCGGCAGCAGGCCACGCCCCCGCCCTGCGGAAACACCCTCCGCCATCGACATGTCCATTCGCTATGAGGCAGCCATGAAAACGCAAGACAAACTCTCCAACCCGCGCGAGATCCGTCGCCGGCTCGGCCTGAACCAGCAGCAGTTCTGGGGCATGATCGGGGTGACGCAAAGCGGCGGATCCCGCTACGAAAGCGGCCGCAGCATGCCGAAGCCCGTGCAGCATCTGCTGCGCGTCGTGCATGTTGACCGCATCGACATCGCGCGCCTCAACCGCGCCGATTTCGAAGTCATTGCCTACCTCAAGGGCTCGAAGCCCGAGCTCTACCGGCGCCTGCGGACGCAGGCCACCGGTTCCGCCCCGCGTGCCCGTGCCGCCTCGCCACGCCGTGCCGCCGTGGCAGCGCGTCCCGCGTGAGACGCCCCCCGGGGAGCGCGGCAGCACCCCTCCGCTCCCCGGCACTCCTGATCACGGCTGCCTCGCGCAGCCGTTTCGTTTTCCGGCCAGCATCCCCGAACCGGCGCGACGAGGGGCGACCCGGGCCATGGCGCAGCCTCAACGCTCCGCGTCCGCGAGCCGGCGGCGCCGTTCGTCCTCCTCCCGAATGACGGCCTCGATATCCCGCAACAGGCCCTGCACGTCCGGTGCGCGATCATCCTGGACGAAGCGGCCGGTCAGCGGCGCATCGGGGCGCAGGGACCCGGCCGCGTAGAGCGCCCAGATCTCGGGCCCGTACTGGGTCTCCAGCAGATCCGGGGCGAAGCGCCCGAAAAAGGTGGCGAGATTGCGGACATCCCGCAGCAGCATCCGTCGCGCGTTGTTGTTGCCCGCCGCGTGGATCGCCTGGGGAAGATCGATGATCACCGGACCGTCGGCGTCCACCAGAACGTTGTATTCGGAAAGATCGCCGTGCACGATCCCGGCGCAAAGCATCAGCACCACCTGGCTAACCAGGAAGTCGTGCCAGGCGCGGGCCCGGGCCGGATCCGGCGTCAGGTCATCGAGCCGCGGCGCCGCGTTGCCCTCGGCGTCGGTGACGAGTTCCATGAGCAGGACGCCCTCATGGAAGTTCATGGGCCGTGGCACCCGCACTCCGGCAGCCGCCAGGAGATACAGGGCATCCACCTCAGCATGTTGCCAGGCCGCCTCCTGCTCCCGTCGGCCGTAGCGGGACCCCTTCTCCATCGCGCGCGCCTGCCGGCTGTTGCGAACCTTTCGTCCCTCCGTGTAGGCGACGCTCTGCCGGAACCCCCGCTTATCCGCCTCCTTGTAGACCTTGGCGCAGCAGGTCTCGCCCCCGGACACCACGACAAACACCATCGCCTCCTTGCCGCTCTTCAATTGCCGGACGACGTGCTCGACGAGACCATCGTCGACCAGCGGCTGAAGGCGTGGTGGGACTTTCATGGACAACTCCAGGTCTGAGAACGGTGATCGGCGGTCGGCCGGAGGCACTGCGTCGCGCGGGTTACCGGCGAGCCTGTCGCCTGCACTGTGCCACAGATGCCGTGTCGCGACGGGATGCGGTGCCACGGCGCGAAGAACGCCGTGGCACCGGCTCCGCCACCGTCCCGGCGGGTCGCAGCCGATCCGGTCGCCCCCGCGTCGGGGATGGGGCGCACCGCAGGTGTTCCTGCGATCGCTCCGGGTGCTCAGGCCGCCCGGAAGATCATCCGCCGCGACGCGTGGATCGCCAGCCCGTCACCCCCAGGACCAGGAGCCCGGCCGCCGTCATCGCCCAGGTCCCGGTTTCGGGGACAGGGGATGGCGGCAGGTAGGACGCCCCCGATGCGGCGCTGATCGATATGGCGTCGGGCACGTCGAACCACAGGGGATCGTTGATCTCCGCGCGCCCCGTGTCGCCGGCCACCGCGAGCACCGAGAAGGCGAAGCGGTATGGGACATTGGTATAGACGGACCACGGACGCCGGAACATGTAGGACCCGGTCTGCTGCGTCGTGGGGGTCCACTCCGGTCCGTCGGGATCCACCGCGTAGGTGAATACCCCGTGCACGCTCTGCGAGCCGGCCGGATACGTGTAGGCCGTGTAACTCTCCTGGCCCAGGGAGGTACTCACCTCCACGCGGGACACGGGCTGCCGGCCGCCACGGCCGCCGCCGCTCCACGTGCCACCGACGTTGGAGTAGACCGTGATCCTCTGCGTGTCGGCCGCGGTGAATGTCATGGTGTCCGAAAGGCTGGCCACGGCCTGCCCCCAGCGGTCGACGCCGGCATCCACGATGGCGTACATCGCCGGTCGCACGCCGAAGCTTGCCGCCGCCTCGGTGAACAGGGCAGTCCCGGCGTAGAAGGTGGTTCGGGTGAGAAAGGCCTGGTCGGCATGGCTATCGAGCACCGGACCTTCGTTGTCGATGCTCACGCCGGCGTCGGTCAGCGTGGCGGCACCGGCGCTCCCGCAGGCGAGCAGCAACCCACCGGCCACGCCTCCGCACCACGCAAGCCGGACCTGATCGATTCCGCGGTTCGAGAGTTTCATCAGGGTCTCCTCCGTATCCGGGCACGGCCCTCCGCGCCGATTTCGCGAGGCTCGCGCGGAAGACACCCTCCCGCCTTGATCGGAGTCAAGTCGCGTCCAGTCGGCAAGGTGCATCGGGACCGAACCTGCCGCGTGCAGCCAACAGGTCGGTGCGCCGAGGATCCGCGCAGACGCCCCGGGCGGGCGCTCAGGCGCACACTGCATCTGCCCACGTGGAGCCGGTCTCGGTGACCCCCGCGACCACGCCTCCGTCCAGAAGAACCAGGCTCGGACAGGCGAACTTCATCGGCATCGCGAGCCGGTGCCGCTGCACGTATTCGAAACGCTCGCCGAGCGCGGCGTGCACGGCAGGCTCGAGGGCCGTGTCACCGATGACGAGCGCGCCTTCGCTCGCGTCGATCCGCGGCCGTTGCATCGCGGTCTCGGGGTCGTCCCCGAAGTCCACCAGGAACGACAGCAACTGCAGCACGGCCGGCAGGATGCGCCGCCCGCCCGAGGCGCCGGTGGCGAACCGGCGCCCGCCGTGCTCCCCGATGACCGGACAGTAGTTCGTGAGACACCGCTTGCCCGCGCCGAGGGAATTGGGGCGGCCGGGCTCGGGGTCGAACCACATGATCCCGTTGTTCATCAGCACCCCCGTGTCGCGGAGGTTCACGCGCGATCCGAAGATGGACAACAGGGTCTGGGTGACCGACACGATGTTGCCGTGACGGTCCGCGACGCAGAAGTGCGTCGTGCAGCCTGGCGCCCGCGCCCCGTCCACATCGCCCATCCGGGCCAGGCGAAACCCGTAGGCCTCCTGGAGGGCAGTCGCGTAGGCCACATACGTGTCCGGCCCCGGCGCGATTCCGGGTTGCAGGCTGGCGCCCAGCAGAGCAAGCGCATGCGCCAGGGTGGGGCCAGCGGTGAGTTCCGGCGTGGCGACCACGCGCGCGCCGCGATATTCGATCAGGCGCGGATCACACTCCCGCGCCCGATAGGCCTCCAGGTCCTGCACCGACAGGCGGCCGCCCAGGGCCTGGACCTCGCCGGCGATGCGCCGGGCCAGTTCCCCTTCGTAGAAGTCCCTCGGACCCGCCTCGCCCAGGTGCCGGAGGGTGTGGGCAAGCGTCTCCTGCGGCAATCGCAGCTCGGTGCGCGCCGACCAGGCGGGCACGGGCGGCAAACCGTTCACGAGATACGCCTCCCGCGCGGCGGGATAGCGCTGGAGATCGGCCGCGGCCGATGCGATGTTCTGCGTGGTGACCCAGTCGACGAGCAGGCCTTCTTCGGCGAGTTTCACCGCTGGCGCGACCAGGTCACGCCAGGCCCGCGTCGCGTGGCGCTCGTGCGCGATCCTCATGCCGTCGACGACACCCGGCACCGCGAGG
The DNA here is from genome assembly GCA_037141795.1 of Betaproteobacteria bacterium. Classification (GTDB taxonomy): domain Bacteria; phylum Pseudomonadota; class Gammaproteobacteria; order Burkholderiales. Next base: position 10,463 of record JBAXBV010000022.1, on the reverse strand, counting down.
GAGAAGGGGCCGTGGATGTTGCGATCGTCGCGGACACGCGCCCAGGGGAAGAGATCCGAGGCCACGCCCTCCCCGGTCACCGCGTAGTCTGCCGTGTCCAGCGACACCGGGGCCCGCATCCCGAAGTCGATCACGCTGTAGCGCCCCTCTGCGGCGCGATAGAGCACCATTGCCCCGCCGCCGCCGATGCCGCTCATCCAGGGCTCGAGTACCCCGAGGGCAAACGACGTCGCGATCGCGGCATCGACCGCGTCGCCGCCTTCCGCGAGCACGCGCGCACCCACCTCGGCGGCACGACGATGTTGTGCGGCCACCACGCCGCCGGTGCCCGCAACGGCGGACTTGGTGATGCGCAGCGAAGCGCTGAAGTTGTCCATGGTCCCTCTTCCTGGCTCGGCGCCCCCTTGCCGGTTGCGGTGGAGACGCGCCCGAGCGCAGGATGGCACAAACCGCCTGGCCGGGCGCGGGACGACCCCAGGGACCGCTACTGAGCAGCGGTCTCGGGCATCGCGGGAATTTCAGGCAACCGGAACGGATGCATGGCCTCGTAGGCACGCGCGGCCCGCAACACCTTGACGTCCTGGAACTTCGCGCCCACGAACTGCATGGCAATCGGCAGCCCCGCCTCACTGAACCCGCACGGTACGGTCGCCGCCGGTTGCTGCGAAAGATTGAAGGGATAGGTGAAGGGTGACCACTGCCACCAACGGTCGAGCCCGGTACCCGGAGGCACCTCGTGGTTGACGGCGAAGGCCGTGGTCGCAAGCTGGGGCGTGACGAGCAGATCGTAGTCGATGCACAACCGGTTCATCCTGCGGGCGAAATCCTCCCGCCGCTTCTCCACGGCCCGGTACTCGAGCGCGGACAGCCGGAAGCCCGGCTCCGCCAATCCCAGCATCGGAGCCTCCGCGAGCGCCCTCTGGGCCGCGCTCATGGGTGCGACCGCCATGGCCAGGGCTACCGACCACAGCGGCTGCATGATGTCGATGGGGTCCTGCAACCCGAGGTCCACGGCCTCGACGCGGGCACCGAGCGCCTCGAGCTCGGCGACGGCCCGCGCCACACAGGCGGCCACCTCCGCATCGACCCGGGCGTAACCGAGCGTCGCGCTGTAGGCGATGCGCATGCCTCGCACACCTCCGTTCATGCCCGCCCGGAACCCCCATTCGAGCGGAGGCGCCGCGTACACGTCGCGGTCATCCGGCCGGGAAATGACGTCGAGCAGGAGCGCCGCATCCTCGACGGTGCGGGAGATGGGCCCCTGATGCCAGAGCGTCAGGGGCGGCGGATGCGGGTGAGCGGGGACGATCCCGAAGGTCGGCTTGAAGCCGAAGAGCCCACAGAAGCCTGCGGGGATGCGGATGGAGCCCCCGCCGTCGGTGGCGACGTGCATCACCCCCATCCCCAGCGCCGCGGCAACGGCCGCCCCACCGCTGCTGCCACCCGGGGTCATGCGCGTGTTCCAGGGGTTGACGGTCGTTCCGGAGAGCGGGCTGTCGGTCACGCCCTTCCAGCCGAACTCGGGGGTGGTCGTCTTGCCCAGCAGGATCGCGCCGTGCTCGCGCATCCGCGCGAAAACACGGACGAAAACCGCCCTCTAAGCTACGAAAGCAGGCCATTCTCACGAGCAAATAGAAGTGGATCAGTGGGTTGAGTGGGTCCGACCCCGATCGGCCCGCCGGTTCTCCTCCTCGAGGACGGCGGCCGGGCTGCGCGCCACCGGCCTGCGCCCGCGGGGCTCCGACTCGGGGCGCCGGCGTCCGCGCACCGCTGCCTGTCGATTACCCTCGCTCACGGATACCCTCCCGTCCACTTCCCAGAGGCGCGAAGTATGCGCTGGGGAAAGTCCTCGACGCCAGCCGCGCGATTTCCGGATGACCGTGTTCAGGCATCATCCCGCAATGACTTCCGTTCGTACCGACACCGCCGCACCGCCTCCCCGTGCCCGCAAGACCGCGGGCCGCGCACGAGCCGCCGGCGGACCTCTCGTTGCGCTGGCGGTTGCTCTGGCCGTCGTCCGGCCGACGGCAGGCCTGGCGGAGGTGCGCGAGACGCTGCGCACCCAGACCTATCCCGTGCGCGTGATCCCGGGCAAGGACCTGCGCGACATGCTGAATGCCGCGTCGCCGATCCGCGTGGACGGCCAGATCTTTCACGGACAGACCCGCTGGTTCGTGCGGTGGAACTTCCGCTGGTGGAGGGAAGCCGACGGACGCTGCCGAATCACGAGGGCGGACACGCGACTGGAGGTGGAAGTGACGATGCCGGCGGCCGGGGATCCGGAACTGCGGCGTAGCCGCCCCCTGCAGGCATACCTGGCAGCGCTCGACGTCCACGAGATCGGCCACGTCGAGATCGGCCGCCGCGCCGCCGGAGCCATCGACCGGGGCATCCATGGGCTGCCGGAGATGCCGGGTTGCGATGCGCTATCCGCGGCCGTCACGGACCTGGCCGAACGCCAGCTCCAGAGGTTCCGGGAAGAGGAACGATCCTACGATCGCAACACAGGCCACGGTCGAACACAGGGTGCGAGCATCGGGGCAGGCGTGCGCTGACCTCCCCGCGTTTGCGAGGGCTCGACGGGGCGTGGCCCTTCACCCGATCCGCTCCAGCCCTTCGACCGACCGGCACCCCCACGATCGACCCTCGGCGTGCTGCGAGACGGAGGATCCGACAGCCAGCCGGGGAGGTCGCCCTCGCCCGCCCTCCCGGCTAGCCATACACCGCCAGGCGGCTGGCGACGATCACTACCAGCACCCCGGCCGCGAGCACCACGTAAGGCAGCACGCCGGCTCGCCTGAGGCCGTCATCGTCTCCGATGTGCATGTCCTCCGTCATTTCCACCGGGAAGACGCCCTTGTCCTGCACGTAATGCCGGTAGAGAAAGACCGGAATGATCAGCGCCGCGAACACGAGGCCGGCGGTGAGCGTTCCCGCGCCGTAGATGTCAGCGCCCAGCCCCATCAGCGCCATGTTCACGAAGCTGAGGACGACCCCGACGGCCAGGATGACGGTTGGCGCGCGGAACGGTCGGGCCCAGTTCGGGCGGTCGACGCGGTGGATCCAGCCCGCATTGAGGTTGAGGAAGTTGAAGATGATGTACCCGACGTTCGATGCGGCCAGAACGAACACGTAGTCCGAGAGCATCAGAAGGATGAGATTGAAACCAAGGTCGGTCCACATGGCGCGGGTCGGGGCGCCGTGCTCGTTGACGTGCGCGAGGTAGCGCGGCAGCCATCCGTCCACCGAGGCCTGGTAGAGGGTGCGCGACGACCCTGCCATCGAGGTCATGATCGACAGCAGCACCGCCAGCACCAGCATGACCACCAGCACGTTCGCCACCAGTTCGCTGCCGCCAACCATGTGCGACATGGCGTTGGCCACGCCCATGCCGCTGTAGATGTCCGGCGACAGCATGCCGTCGTAGACCGCCGGCGTGGTGACCGCGCCGGCAGCATCCACCACTGGCTCCGTGACGACCTTGCCCAGGCCGAGATGACCCTGGAAGGCAAGCGGCACGAGGGTGAAGACCACGATGCAGAGCAACCCGGAGAACAGGATCGCCTTGAAGGTGTCGCGCTTCGGGTCGCGGAACTCGCGCGTGTAGCAGACGGCGGTCTCGAAGCCGTAGGTCGACCAGGCCGCGATGAACAGACCGCCGGCCATCAGGGTAACGCCCGCCATGTTCCAGGACCCGTCGGTGACCAGGCCCTTGGCATCATGGGCGATGGGCGCGAGCGGCGAAAAATGATCGCTCGGAAAATCACCGGTCAGGAGGGGCACGAGCGCAATCAGCATCAGCGGGATCAGCGCCGTGATGCCCAGGACCATGGTGGTTCGCGCGGAACGCAGGATGCCTCCGTGCTGGACGGCGAACACGCCGAGCAGCAGAACGGCACCGAGCACGAAGGTGGCGTTGATGCGCAGGAGCAGGCCCTCCTTGATGAAGCTCAGATCCATCAGGGTCAGCTGCCACGTATTGATGGCGGCGTCGGCCGGAAAGAGGGCACCGAGGATATAGCCGCCGGCCAGCCCCGACCCGATGGCGAGTACCGGCGACCAGGCGAACCAGTTGCACCAGACCGAGATCGGCGCAATGAACTTGCTGTATCGCACCCAGGCGACCGCGCCGTACACCGATGCGCCGCCGGACTTGTGCGGAAACAATCCGGCGATCTCGGCATAGGTGAACGCCTGCAGGAAGCCGAAACCGATCGAGATGGCCCAGACCAGCCACGACGGCTTGCCGACCGTCGCTGCGATGGCACCGATCGAGAACAGCACCAGGGCCGGAACGCCACTTGCCACCCAGAAGGCCCCCGTCCAGTCGATCCTGCGCTGAAGGGTGTTGCCCCCGCCTCCGGCGATGCTGCCGGCCACCGCTGTTGCCACGTCACTCATGCCTTACCCCCGATTCGAGTCAAGCGACCGGATCCCGCGCCGTGCGCAGGAACGCTTCATCAGACATGGAACCCGAAGCCCCCGTGCGCGGCCGCCCTGGCTGCGATTCCATCAGTCCACACTGAAGCGACGCCCGCCCCTTTGCAATGACGACGAAGGGTTAAACCCGATGGGGTATCGGACAGCCCCTCCACGATCGCCCCGGCTACCCCGAAAGGGTTAACCATTCCTGACGATTGATGGCGGGACACGCGCATCGCCACCATGCACGTCTGTCGAAATCGTTCTGGTCAGGGAGCCTGGGGATGAACAAACGCATCGCGATCGTCGGGGCAGGGCCGAGCGGGCTGGCCCAGCTGCGGGCCTTCCAGTCGGCAGCCAGCCGGGGGACGGATGTCCCGGAGGTGGTCTGCTTCGAGAAACAGGCGGACTGGGGCGGCCTCTGGAACTACACCTGGCGCACCGGTCTCGACGAGCACGGCGAACCGGTCCACTGCAGCATGTACCGCTACCTCTGGTCGAACGGACCGAAGGAATGCCTGGAGTTCGCGGACTACAGCTTCGACGAGCATTTCGGCCGGCCGATGGGCTCCTACCCGCCGAGAGAGGTGCTGTTCGACTACATCAAGGGGCGGGTCGAGAAGGCCGGCGTGCGCAGGTACATCCGGTTCAGCACGCCGGTGCGCAACGTCGCGTTCGACGCCGCGACGGGTCGCTTCCTCGTCACGGTCCACAGCTTCGACGAGGATCGCACCTACACCGAGGCCTTCGACTGGGTGGTGGTGGCCAGCGGCCACTTCTCCGTCCCCAACGTGCCGGAATTCCCGGGCTTCTCCCACTTCGGCGGCCGCGTGCTGCACGCGCACGACTTCCGCGACGCGCTCGAGTTCAAGGGCAAGGACGTGCTGATCGTCGGCGCCAGTTACTCGGCCGAGGACATCGGGTCCCAGTGCTACAAGTACGGGGCGCGCTCCATCACCAGCTGCTACCGCACCAGCGCGATGGGCTACGACTGGCCGGCGAACTGGGAGGAAAAACCCAACCTCACCCACGTCGACGGCAAGCGGGTGTTCTTCAGCGACGGCAGCAGCAAGGAGATCGACGCCATCATCCTTTGCACCGGTTACCTGCACCACTTCCCCTTCATCGAGGAGAGCCTGCGCCTCCGGACCAACAACCGCCTCTGGCCGCTCGACCTCTACAAGGGGATCTTCTGGGAGCGGAACCCGAGGTTGATGTATCTCGGCATGCAGGACCAGTGGTACAGCTTCAACATGTTCGATGCCCAGGCGTGGTACGCACGCGACGTGGTGCTGGGCCGTATCCCGCTCCCCGATTACGACACCATGCACGCCGAGGATCTGCGCTGGCGCGAGGACGAGCTCACGCTCCAGACCGCAAGGGAGATGTACGAATACCAGGGCGAGTACATCCGGCAACTCATCGCGGCAACCGACTACCCGACCTTCGACATCGACGCCGTCAATGCGACCTTCCTGCAGTGGAAGCAGGACAAGGCAGACGACATCATGGGCTATCGCGACAAGTGCTACCGCTCGGTGATGACCGGGTCGATGGCGGTCCCTCACCACACGCCATGGCTGGAAGCGCTCGATGACTCGCTGGAGGCATACCTGAGCCCGACGCCGATCCGCGCCAGCCGCTGACATGCGCACCCGGGACGGCAGGCTGCGCCTGGTGGCGCCCGGAGGGGGCTTCGCAGAGTTCCGGCTCGCGGCAGGCGACCACGTGGTGGTTTCCAGCCCGGAGGGGCTGCAGGCGGGCAGGCTCTGGCTCCGGACTCGGGCAGCACCGGAAGGCGATCCCTCGTGGCGCGCGGCCGCCGCGTGTCCTGACACGCTCGGTTCGCCCCCCCCTGGTAACGGGATGACGGGGTCCGGCGAAGCTGGCGACCTGTTGCTCGTGGCCGACCTGTTCGCCGGATTGCCGGCAGAGAGGGGCGCTGGCCAGTCATGTGGACCGGACCATGCCGGCGCCCGGGTGGCCTTCACCGCCGTTGCGGCCGCGTACGGTGCGCTCGAGGCCCCGGGCGGCCCCATGGCCCCCGATGGGCAGGACGCACCGACGGCCCTCATCGCCGAGATCTCTCCCGCCGCGGCACTGGCTGGGCAGGCGCCCGAGCCCCTCGCAGACCCTATCCTCGACCTGCGGATTCCGGCAGGCACGGCCGCGGCCTACCGGGTCAGGGCTGGCGACTACATCCAGATCATCGACGTCGATGGCCGCCAGTGCTCGGACTTCCTGGCCTTTCACGCCGACGATCTCCGCGCCGGAGTCGAATCCGGGATCGATCCGACGACGACGCGCACCCTCACCGGGACCGCCAATCCCGGCCCGGGCCTGCATTCCAGGTACTTCGACAGCCGGCAGCGGCCGCTCGTGGAAATCGTGCAGGACACCGTGGGCCGCCACGACACCTTCATGCTGGCCTGCAGCGCAAGGTACTACGAGGGCATGGGGTACCCCGGCCACCCCAACTGCAGCGACAACTTCAACCGTGCCCTCGCCAGCCACGGCGTGCCGCCGCGCGCGGGCTGGCCCGCGATCAACTTCTTCTACAACACGATCTACCGCGACAACGAGACGATCACGCTCGACGAGCCCTGGTCACGGCCAGGCGACTACGTTCTGGTCCGGGCTCTGACCGACCTCGTCTGCGCGTCCTCGTCGTGCCCGGACGACATCGACCCGGCAAACGGCTGGGAACCGACCGACATCCATGTCCGCGTCTACGCCGCCAGCAACGCCTTCGCCAAGGGAGTGGCCTTCCGAATGAGCCCAGACTCCGAGCCCCGCATGACGAGGCAGACCGGCTTTCACGCCGCCACCAGCGCGCTCACCCGGAGGATGGTGGAATACCGCGGCTTCTGGCTGCCGGAATCCTTCTCCGGCAACGGGCCGATCGACGAATACTGGGCCTGCCGCGAACGGGTCGCGCTCATCGACCTGTCGGCGCTGCGCAAGTTCGAGGTCACCGGACCCGACGCCGGGACGCTGGTGCAGGCGGCGGCGACCCGCGACCTCCGGAAACTGGCAGTGGGCCAGGTGGTCTACACGGCGTTCTGCCATGAACACGGCGGCATGCTCGACGACGGCACGGTCTTCCGGCTCGGCGAGAACAACTTCCGCATCGTCTGCGGCGACGAGTATGTGGGCACCTGGCTGCGCGATCTGGGGCAGCGGCTTGGTCTGAAGGCGTGGGTGCGCGGCTCCACCGACCAGTTGCACAATGTCTCGTTGCAGGGACCGCGTTCCCGGGACGTGCTGGGCGAGGTCCTGATCACCCCCCCTCACCAGCCCTCCTCGGGCGAGCTCAAGTGGTTCCGCTTCACGGTCGGCAGGATCGACGGGCGCCCCGTGGTGGTCTCACGCACCGGCTACACCGGCGAGCTCGGCTACGAGATCTGGTGCCATCCCGGCGACGCCGCGGGGATCTGGGATCAGCTGATGCAGGCCGGAGCGCCCCACGGCATCGCGCCGATGGGCCTTGCCGCACTCGACATGCTGCGCATCGAGGCCGGGCTCGTGTTCGCCGGCTACGAATTCTGCGACCAGACCGACCCCTTCGAGGCGGGCATCGGCTTCGCCGTCACCGCGGACAAGACCACAGACTACTCTGGCAAGGCCGCTCTCGACCGGCGGCGCGCCAGCCCCTCGCGGACGCTGGTCGGGCTCGACCTCCAGGGCAACGAGGCCGTCGGCCATGGCGATCCGGTGTACCGCGGCCGCGCCAGGGTGGGAGTCGTCACCAGCGCGACCCGCTCGCCGCTGCTCGATCGCTGGATTGCGCTCGCCCGTGTCGACGTGACCATCGCCGGTCTGGGTGAAAGCCTGGAGATCGGCAAGCTCGACGGGTTGCAGAAGCGCATCGGCGCCACCGTGGTCCGATTCCCGCACTACGACCCCGACAAGACCCGGGTGCGAGCCTGAACGGATACGTGTGTCTCCCCGGGCGTTTGCCCGGGGAGACCGTAGCGGTTGCGATTGGCTTCGATCCAGGCGTACACGTGACGGCCGCCGCCTGCAGCGGCCGCACAGCGCACGCGCCTGCTCGCCCTCGGCGTCGGGCTCGCACAGCTAGACCTGCCCCGTCTCCTCGACCAGCACGCCCCGGCGCGTGAGCATCTTTACCAGCCGGGTGACGACGCTCTGCAGCAGCGCGTGCAGCTCGTCGTCGGTGGGCGCGCCCGCTTCGGCGAAGGCCGGCGAGCCGTCGTTGCCGCACCGGTGCACACCGTCCAGCAACAAGCAGTGCAGAGATATGTTGAGGTGGCCGCCGACCCGAAGCGCTGAATCAGCGTGACGGCGCCGCCGTGACCTTCGCCGGTGGGAGACCCGGCATCGCCCAGCAGGTGGCGCGTGATCACTCGCTGCTCCACCCGCAGCACCGGCGTGACCAGCTCGGGCTGCGCGGCCAGCAGCACGCGCAGCGCGATCTGCAGTCCTTCTTCACAGAGCTGTTCGATGCCCAGGCCGCCTGAACGTCCAAAGAGCCCAGGGGGTCAATCTCCCTCGAAGCCCTGCAGCACGTTGACGGCGTTCACGCCCACGGCCTCTACCGCGTAACCGCCTTCGAAGACGAACAAGGTCGGCCTCTTCAGCGCCGAGATGCGTTGCCCCATGCGCAGGTAGTCGTCGCTGGTCAACCTGAACTTGGAGATCGGGTCGAGCTCGAAGGCGTCCACGCCGAGCGAAACCACCAGCACATCGGGCTTGAAGGACTCGATGGCCTGGCAGCCCGCATCCAGCGCCCGCGCATACGCCGCCCAGGCCGTGCCGTGTGGCAGCGGCAGGTTCAGGTTGCAGCCCAGCCCGGCGCCACGGCCGCACTCGTCTGCATAACCCAAGAAGTATGGGTACTCGTTCAGAGGGTCGGCGTGCAGGGAGGCAAAGAGGACGTCGGCCCGGTCATAGAAGATGCTTTGGGTGCCATTGCCGTGGTGGTAGTCCACGTCCAGCACCGCGACCCGGGCCACCCCCTGGTCGCGCAGCGCCTGCACGGCGATGGCGGCGTTGTTCAGGTAGCAGTAGCCGCCCATGGCGGCTGCAGCGGCATGGTGGCCCGGCGGCCGGCACAGCGCAAACGCGCCTGGATGGCCGTTGTTCAACAGATCCACGCCGGTCAGCGCCACATCGGCGGCGTCCTGCACCGCGGCCCAGGTGCCGGCCATGATCGGTACGCCAGCATCCAGCGCGTAGTAGCCCAACTGGCCGTCGATATGTTCAGGCCGCGCGATGGTGCTGCGGTCGCCGCACAGGGCTGGCACCGGCCAGATCAGCGGCAAGGCATCGTGGCTGCGGCCCAGCGCCGTCCAGCGTGTCCAGGCGCTGGCCAGGAACTCGACGAACTCGGCCCGGTGCACCCGCTTGACCGGGTCCAGCCCGTGCGCCTGCGGCGCCAGCACAGGCCCCAGGGCGACCTGCTTCACGCGGGCCAGCACCAGGTCGGCCCGTTCCGGCTTTTCGAAGCAGGGCATGAAGTGCCCGTCGATCAGCTCCGCTTGACCGTGGTGCAGGCGGTGACGGTCGCTGTAAATGGTGTGCATGGCTGCAATTTAAATCAGGATCATGGGAAATTCAAAGACCCCGGGCAAGGACCAAGACGGGCCTTCGACGGCCTGAAGTGCCTGGATTTGGCGCCCGTGCCGTCGCGTCGAGCGGTGTCGGCAGGTCCTTGGACCGTTCATCAGGGACGCTGGCGGTCGAGTCTTCAGGCTTGACACTGACTTCGATGGTGTCGCGCCCAAGCGTCGCGCGTCGCCGCCCCGGCTGCGGTCTTGCGTTGCAGCCAAGGGGCGTGGGGTTTGTGACGGCCGGCGTGGTTCCGGGCGTGGCTCAGGCTGCGAAATCCTGCCCCGCCTCGCACGCCCGCCCTCGGGGTGGTGGCTGCGGATCCAGGCCCACGTGAGTCAGGATCTTCCCGGTCACCGGCCGCTCGAGGATGACCGCGATGATCTTCAGCTCCCCGGCGCCGCAGTTCGGGCACCGCTTCATGTCGATGTCGAACACGCTCTCGAGCAGCCGCGCCCAACTTATCCGGT
>JBAXBV010000021.1:0-56573 GCA_037141795.1 Betaproteobacteria bacterium | reverse complement strand
GGTCGGGGCCTCCAGCGACAGAATGCGGTGCTCGTCCAGCACGAGGACAATGCCTCCGGGAACAACGATGACGCAACCCGGCCCGGTACGAGGGGGAAGGGCCAGCGCGGGCCGACCGGAGGGATCCATGGAGCCTTCGATGCATCGGACGGCAGGATCGGGCACCCGGATCAGGACCTTCGCCCGAAGGACGAATCTTCGCAGGCGCCGGGCGAAATCGTCCGCCAGGGACGAAGGGATCTGGATCAGGAACCGGTCCTCCAGCCTTGCCAGGCGAAAGACGGAGAGAAGCCGTCCTTTCGGAGAACAGTAACCGGACCAGATCCACCGACCGCTTTCGAGCCCGGTGACGTCATTGGTGAACTGCCCGTGCAGAAAACCTCCCGCGTCGCTCCCGGACACTTCCAGCAGGGAGAACTTGGTCCCGGCCAACGCCGCATTCGCCGGGACAGGCGGGGCCGAAGGGGATGGGAAAGGGGCGTCGGATTCCATGGGGCGGGATACGAATGTGGCGTTTGGGCAATTCCTGAGCCGGCAAGTATAGTTTGGCCGAACACCGGACGCGTGGACATCCACATTCTTCTTTTCGACCCGGCAACCGGCATAGCGTGATGACAACGCGACTCGACCTGAATCTGCAGCCATCGCGCCGGTTCCTCGCCGCCATTGTCATGAGCCACGGGATCGCGGCGCTCGTTCCGTGGTGGCTCGGACTTCCCGCCGCCGCGGGAGCAGGGATCAGCGGACTGGTCATTTCGTGGGGAGCGAGGCAGGCCCGCCGGTTCGCCTGGTTGTCACACCCGGACGCCGTTCGGGAGTTGAGCCTCCTGCACGATGGCACGGCGTTCATGGTCCGCCGGTCGGGCACCAGTGTGCGCGGGCGGCTCCTCGGGGTGACAGCCGCCAATGCCGTCATGACGGTGCTGGCTGTCCGGGGGGAGGACGGAAGCAGGGAGAACATCGTCATTCCCAGAGATGGCTGCAATGCGGTGGCCTACCGCCGGCTTCAGGTCTACGTCCGGTGGGCCCGCTGGCAGGGGGACGGCGAAAGTCCGCCCCAACCCTGACAGGATGGCCGTGAACTTAATTGTGGACGGGAATGTCTCTTTGCCCGAGGTGGAATGGCCGTCATCGCGCCGCGGCATCCCGGCGGCTATACTCCGGGGCTTTCCCGCCGGGGTAAATCTTGTGCAGGGCACACGGGCAGAGCAGGGCGCGATGAATGAGTGATCGGGAAATCGACCAGGTGCTGGTGGAGCGCGCGCAGCGCGGGGACAAGCGTGCATTCGAGCTCCTCGTGGCCAAGTACCAGCGGAAGCTGGCGCGGTTGCTTTCGCGGTTCATCCGCGATGCGGCAGAGGTCGAGGATGTCTCACAGGAGGCGTTCATCAAGGCCTACCGTGCGCTTCCGTCCTTCCGGGGAGAGAGCGCTTTCTACACCTGGCTGTATCGGATCGGGATCAACACCGCCAAGAACTATCTGGTAGCCCTTGGGCGGAGGGCGCCGACCACGACTGAATTCGACAGTGAGGAAGCGGAAAACTTCGAGGATGGTGATCAGCTCAGAGACATGAATACACCCGAAGCGGAGCTGATGACCAAGCAGATCGCAAACACGGTGAACGAAACCATGCAGGAGTTGCCAGAGGAGTTGCGAACGGCGATCACCCTGCGAGAGATCGAGGGTCTGTCCTACGAGGACATCGCCGCGATCATGGAATGCCCGATCGGCACAGTCAGATCGCGCATCTTCCGGGCTCGGGAGACTATCGCCGAGCGGTTGAGACCTTTGTTGGGCACGAGCAAGGACAAGAGATGGTAGATCGGGAAGGAATTTCGGCATTGATGGATGGCGAAGTGGAACACGAGGGGCTCGTTGAGAAGCTCGGTCACGCAGGTGAACAGGAGGAACTCCGTGAATGCTGGGGCACCTACCACCTCATCGGTGACGTCATCCGGGGTGATCTCGCGCTGAATCGCGACTTTGCGGAAAAGGTGGCAGCCGATCTCGCGAGCGAACCCACCGTCCTTGCGCCACGGAGGACGAAGCCCGTCCTGGCCGCGGGACGTACCAGCATCGCGTGGGCAGCGGCGGCGACGGTGGCCGGCGTGGGCGTGGCGGGCTGGCTGGCCCTGGGTACGGCGGGTCCGTCCCTGGAGCAGCGCACCGCGGACCTGGGACCGCGCACCGTCGCGGTGGCTTCCGGCACGGCAGGTTCGAACGCGCTGGATGCCGACATGAACGAATACATGATGGTGCACCAGGAGTACTCCCCGACCGGCGCGATGCACGGGGTCGGGTCGTACGTCCGTACGGCCTCGGCTCGCTGATCGTCGGCTGCCATGGTTTTCCGTCTCCGACGCTGTTTCTGGGTGGTGGCCTGCGCCTGCCTCGTCAGTCCGCCGTCCTGGGCGGACGGGCTCCCCCAGGCGGACGCTCTGGGGTGGTTGCAGCGCATCGCCTCGGCAGCCCGGCACCTCAACTACGCTGGGACATTCGTATACCAGCAAGGTGACGCCGTCGAGACCTCCCGCATCGTTCACCTCGTCGAGGGGAACAATGAAATGGAACGCCTGGAATCCCTGGATGGCCCCCGGCGGGAGGTGATTCGCAACAACGAGATGGTGTACTCCTACCAGCCCGATTCACGATCCTTCCGCATGGACAGGCGGAAGCCGGGAAGAACCTTTCCCCAGCTTCTTCCGGATCAACTCACGGCCGTCACGGATCACTACGTGGTGAAGAAGGCCGAGGTCGAGCGCGTGGCCGAGCACGATGCACAGGCACTGGTCCTCGAACCCCGCGACGGGATGCGCTACGGGCACAAGTTCTGGGCCGACGTCCAGACCGGACTGCTGCTGAAGGCGAAGATGCTTGGGGACCGCTCCCAGGTGATCGAGCAGTTCGCGTTCACGCAGGTCCAGATCGGCGGACAGATTTCGAGGCATCTGCTCGCGCCGAGCGTTCCGATCACGGCGCCGGCTACGGAGATTTCGGCTGAAGCGGCCCCGGCCGAATCGGAATGGGTACTGAAGTCGATGCCTCCCGGATTCAGGAAGATCCTCGAGACCCGGCGTTCCAAGGACGGATCGGCTTCGATCACCATCATCCACATGGTTCTTTCCGATGGGCTGGCAGCCGTGTCCGTCTTCATAGAGCCGACCCGGCCGAGGGTGATGGAGGGTCTGGTTCAAAGGGGCCCGATCAACATCTACACGCGCATCGTCGGCGATCAGCGAATCACTGCGCTCGGCGAGGCTCCGGCGGCCACGGTGATGAATATCGCCAATGGGTTGTCGCCGAAGGCACGTTGAGCGTTTCCCGAGGACGCGGGTTCCGCGCCCCATTCCCACCTGCACCCAGGATCGATTTCCCGATGAGAACAATCCTTTACGCCTTCCTGTACGCCCTCGTGTTCGTCTTCCCGGCGGCGGCGCGCGACCTGCCGGACTTCACTGAACTGGTCGAGGAGCAGGGGCCGGCGGTGGTGAACATCAGCACGACCTCCGTCCGGCCGCAGGCGGGTCAGGGGGGCGAGGACGATCCGATGGATTTCTTCCGGCGTCCGCCCGGACAGGGTCCCCGGGACAATGAGTCCCGCTCGCTCGGGTCTGGCTTCATCGTGAGTGCGGACGGCTACATCCTCACGAACGCCCATGTCGTGGAGGCCGGAGACGACATTACCGTACGCCTCAACGACAAGAGGGAATACACGGCGCGCGTGATCGGCAGCGATCGCCGCTCGGATGTCGCGCTCATCAAGATCGAGGCGGCGGGCCTCCCCGCTGTCCGGGTCGGCGACACCACGAAACTGAAGGTAGGGGAGTGGGTCCTGGCGATCGGCTCTCCGTTCGGCTTCGACAACACCGTGACCGCGGGGATCGTGAGTGCGAAGGGGCGGTCCCTCCCGCAGGAGAACTTCACCCCGTTCATCCAGACGGACGTGGCGATCAATCCTGGAAATTCAGGTGGTCCCCTGTTCAATCTTCGCGGAGAGGTGATCGGCATCAATTCACAGATCTACAGCCGCACTGGCGGCTTCATGGGGCTGTCCTTCGCGATTCCGATCGATGTTGCGATGGACGTCGCGAACCAACTGAAGACCACGGGCCGGGTGACGCGCGGACGGATCGGGGTCGTGATCCAGGAAGTGACCAAGGAACTGGCGGAGTCGTTCGGACTGGCGAAGCCCCAGGGCGCCCTGGTGAACTCCGTGGAGAAGGGGGGGCCTGCCGACAAGGCGGGCGTCGAAGTGAGTGACGTGATCCTCAAATTCGACGGAAAGGCGGTGCTGTCTTCGTCGGACCTCCCGCGTCTGGTTGCCGCCACGCGGCCGGGCACCAAGACCGGCATGCAGATCTGGCGCAAGGGATCGGCCAAGGAGCTCATGGTCACCGTCGGGGAGCTCCAGGACGACAAGCGCGCGGCGGAGCGTCCGTCCAAACCGCAACCGAAGCAGAGCGATTCGGTGGCTCGCCTTGGAATGACCCTGACGGAACTCACCGCAGACCAGCGCAAGGAACTCGGGGTCACCGGCGGCCTGCTCGTCGAGGAGGCGCAGGGGAACGCCGCCAAGGCTGGTATCCGGAGGGGGGACGTTCTGCTGGCGATCAACAACCAGGACGTTCGTACCGTGGACCAGGTGAACCAGGTCATTGCGCAGTTCGAGAAGTCGCGCAGCGTGGCGCTGCTGATCCGGCGCGGTGATTCGTCGATCTACATTCCGCTGCGACTGGGTGCAGGCAATTGAGCAGGGACGCGCGGGCGCGGATCGGCTAGAATCCCCATTCTCATTTTCTCTCTGAGAAAAGGGGCACTCAGGTGCCCCTTTTCGTATTGATGCGGCACATCCGAAACTTCTCGATCATCGCGCACATCGACCACGGCAAGTCCACCCTTGCGGATCGTTTCATCCAGTTCTGCGGAGGATTGTCCAACCGGGAGATGTCCGAACAGGTTCTGGACTCGATGGATCTGGAGCGCGAACGTGGCATCACGATCAAGGCCCAGACGGCGGCGTTGCGTTACAAGGCGCTCGACGGGCAGGAGTATCAGCTCAACCTGATCGACACGCCGGGGCACGTCGATTTCTCGTACGAGGTTTCCCGCTCCCTCGCAGCCTGTGAGGGAGCGCTTCTCGTCGTGGACGCCTCGCAGGGGGTGGAGGCCCAGACCGTCGCGAACTGCTACACGGCGATCGAGCAGGGCGTCGAGGTGGTCCCCGTTCTCAACAAGATCGATCTTCCGTCGGCCGAACCGGATCGCGTGATCGGCGAGATCGAGGATATCGTGGGCATTCCTGCTGACGACGCCGTGCGGGCGAGCGCGAAGACCGGCCTGGGGGTGCAGGACATTCTCGAGGCCGTGATCCAGCGTATCCCGCCGCCGAAGGGGAATCCGGCGGCTCCGCTGAAG
Organism: Betaproteobacteria bacterium; assembly: GCA_037141795.1. Lineage (GTDB taxonomy): Bacteria > Pseudomonadota > Gammaproteobacteria > Burkholderiales. Next base: position 51,157 of record JBAXBV010000021.1, on the reverse strand, counting down.
GCGCTGGTCATCGACTCCTGGTTCGACAACTACGTGGGTGTGGTCATGCTCGTGCGGGTGTTCGACGGGACCCTCGAGCCCAAGGAAAAGCTGCTTCTCATGTCCAGCGGGGCGGCCTACCTGTGCGAGCAGGTCGGCGTCTTCACGCCAAAGTCCCGGAGCGTCGAGCGCCTGTCGGCGGGCGACGTAGGTTTCGTCATTGCCGGCATCAAGGAACTCGGCGACGCCAAGGTGGGGGACACCATCACCAAGGCTGCGCAACCCGCCTCCGAGCCGCTTCCCGGTTTCAAGGAAATCAAGCCGCAGGTGTTCGCCGGGCTGTATCCCGTCGAGTCCAACGAGTACGAGGCCCTGCGGGATGCGCTCGAGAAACTGCACCTGAACGATTCCTCGCTGCACTACGAACCCGAGACTTCCCAGGCGCTGGGGTTCGGCTTCCGGTGCGGATTCCTCGGGCTCCTCCACATGGACATCGTCCAGGAGCGGCTGGAGCGCGAATACGGCATGAACCTGATCACCACCGCGCCGACGGTGATCTATCAGGTGGTGATGCGCGATGGGACGATCGTGGAAGTGGAGAACCCGTCCCGGCTTCCGGACCCCTCGAAAATCGAGGAGATCCGTGAGCCCATCATCACGGCCACGATCCTCGTTCCCCAGGATTACGTCGGCCCCGTGATCACGCTGTGCATGCAGAAACGGGGGATGCAGCGCAACCTCCAGTATTCGGGCCGGCAGGTGGTGCTCACCTATGACCTGCCGCTCAACGAGGTCGTGATGGACTTCTTCGACAAGCTGAAGTCCGTGAGCCGCGGCTATGCTTCGCTCGACTACGAGTTCCTGGAGTTCCGCGCGGGCGACCTCGTGAAACTGGACATCCTGATCAACGGGGACAAGGTGGATGCACTGTCACTGATCGTCCACCGCGCCAATTCCCAGTACCGCGGCAGGGAGCTTGCCGCACGCATGCGGGAGCTCATTCCCCGGCAGATGTTCGACGTCGCGGTGCAGGCAGCCATCGGCGCACACATCATCGCGCGGGAGAACGTGAAGGCCCTGCGGAAGAACGTGCTGGCCAAGTGCTACGGCGGAGACATCACGCGCAAGAAGAAACTGCTGGAAAAGCAGAAGGCCGGCAAGCGCCGCATGAAACAGGTCGGAAATGTCGAGATTCCCCAGGAAGCGTTTCTGGCCATCCTTCAGGTCGGGGACAAGTAGCTCACGCCACCCTATCGAATGTCACCATGAACTTTGCCCTGATCATGCTTCTGCTGCTCGTCCTGACGGGCGGAATCTGGCTTCTCGACGTGCTGGTTCTGCGGCGCAGGCGAGCCGACAAGGCAACCATGCCTGTATGGGTGGAGTACCCGGTGAGCTTCTTCCCGGTCATCCTGGTCGTGTTCGTTCTCCGGTCGTTCCTCGTGGAACCCTTCAAGATACCGTCAGGGTCCATGATTCCCACCCTGCTCGTGGGGGACTACATCCTGGTGAACAAATTCACCTATGGCATCCGGTTGCCCGTGATCAACGTCAAGTTACTGGAGCTCAATTCCCCCAAGCCAGGCGACGTGATGGTGTTCCGTTTTCCCGAGAATCCATCGGTGGATTACATCAAGCGGGTCGTGGGCACCCCGGGTGACACGGTCGAGTACCGCGACAAGCGCCTCACCCTCAACGGGAAGCTCGTCCCCGTCGAGACGGAGCCGGACTACAGCTACCTCGAGCACGGATTGAACTTCATCAGCACCAAGCGGTTCCGGGAGGATTTCGGCAATGGTGGCCACTCGACGATCGTCAACCTCGACTCACCGCCCGTCCAGCTCGCAGGGGTACGGGCTTTTCCGAACCGCGAGAACTGCGAATACAATGACCAGGGTTTCCGCTGCAAGGTGCCGCCCGGGCACTACTTCATGATGGGCGACAACCGTGATTCGAGCAGCGACAGTCGCTACTGGGGATTCGTTCCGGACGAAAACATCGTGGGCAAGGCCTTTCTCATCTGGATGAACTTCGGCCAGCTGAACAGGCTGGGTACTCCCATTCACTAGGACATCGAGCGCCTGTCATGAGAACACAACGCGGTCTTTCGCTGATCGGACTCCTGTTCGTTTCAGCGGTCCTCTTCTTTGTTGCCGTCCTGGGCATGAAGGTCTTTCCGGTCTGCATGGAGTACGTGGCCGTCCGGAAGGGTGTCATGGAAATCATGCGTGCCAACGACGGCGGAAGCGAACAGGAAATCCGCGCGAGTTTCGACAAGCGCGCCACGATCGACGACATCACGTCGGTGCAGGGCAAGGACCTGGAGATCATGAAGAACGGGGATTCTTTCATCGTCCTGGTGGAATACTCCAAGAAGATTCCCCTGTTCGGGCCCGTCAGCCTGTGCTTCGATTTCAGCTTCCAGCACGGTCGCTGACGCCTCCTGGCGATCGATGCACGATCTCGAACAGGAAACCTCCCTCGGGCACGTGTTCGGACAACCGGCGCTGCTGCGGCAGGCGCTGACCCACGCAAGTCACAGCCAGCCTCACAACGAGCGGCTGGAGTTCGTTGGGGATTCCGTGCTTGGATGCGTCATCACCCGTGAGCTTTTCGAGCGTTTCCCGACCCTGCCAGAAGGCGATCTGTCCCGCTTGAAGGCGTCGCTGGTGAACGAAGCGAGCCTGTCCGAGGTGGCAGGGGCCCTGGATCTCGGCAGTTTCGTTCTGCTTGGCGAGAGCCAGGCCGGCAGCGGCGGTGCGACCCGGGCGATCCTGGCGGACGTCCTGGAAGCGCTGATCGGGGCCGTATTCATCGATGGGGGCTATGACGCCGCGCGTGCGGCAACCCTGCGCCTGTTTGCGATCAGGCTATCGGCGCTGCGCCCCGGTGAGACGGGCAAGGACCCCAAGACGACCCTACAGGAGTGGCTTCAGGCAAGGCGCATGGCTCTTCCGTCCTACCGGACCGTTTCGGTGCAGGGGGACGCCCACCAGCGGCGGTTCGAAGTGGAATGCGCGGTGGAGAGCCTCGGACGTGTTGCGCGTGGAGACGGCACGAGCCGGCGCAACGCGGAGCAGGTGGCGGCGCGTGAGCTACTTCGCGGGTTGGGCCTGGAGACCTGCCCGTGACGCAACGATGTGGCTTCGTGGCCGTGGTGGGTCGCCCGAACGTCGGCAAATCTACGCTCGTGAACCGGCTCGTGGGACAGAAGGTCACGATAACTTCCCGCAAGGCACAGACTACACGGCACGCGGTTCTGGGTATTGTTTCCGGAGCCGACGCTCAGTTCGTACTCGTCGATACCCCGGGCTATCAGACACGGCACGGAGGGGCACTGAACCGTTCCCTCAACCGCGCGGTCATGGACAGTCTGAACGACATTGACGCCGCGTTGCTGGTGATCGAAGGAACGAGGTTTGGCGAGGAGGATCGTCGGGTGCTCCGGCTGGTGCCAGACCGGATTCCCGTCGTGGTGGCTCTCAACAAGATCGATATCCTGCCACGCAGGGAGGAACTCCTCCCGTTCATGGACATGCTGCGCCAGGAGCGGGACTTCGCGGCCCTGGTACCCATCAGCGCAGAGAAGGGATCGCAGTGCGATGCCCTGCTCACGGCGCTTGCCCCCCTCCTGCCAGAGGGCCCTGCGCTCTATGACATCGACCAGGTGACCGATCGGCCGGAGCGGTTTCTGGCGGGTGAAATCGTCAGGGAAAAGATCTTCCGCCTCACCGGGGACGAGTTGCCCTACGGCACGGGAGTGGTTGTCACGGCGTTCGAAACGGTGGGTAACTTGCGGCGCATCGAATGCGTGATCGTGGTGGCTCGTGAAACCCACAAGGGCATGGTGATCGGCCACGGGGGACACCAGTTGAAGCGAATCGCCACCGAGGCGCGCCTCGACATGGAGCGCCAGTTCGGCGGCCGCGTCTTTCTCGAGGTTCGTGTTCGGGTAGACGCAGACTGGAGCAACGATCCGCGTCGCCTCCGAAAGTACGGCTATGCCTGATGACGGTGCGGGCAGCCTAGCAACCTCTCCCGCGTCACCGCCGGCTGCTGTGGGTGCCCAGCAGAGGGTCGCCAACGAGCGTGCGTTCGTGCTGCACACCCGCCCTTGGAAGGAAACAAGCCTGATCCTCGAACTGCTCACCCGCCGCCATGGCCGCATCGCCGCAGTGGCGAAGGGCGCGCGGCGACCCCATTCCCAACTGCGTTCGCTGCTCCTGCCGTTCCAGCCGGTGCTCGTCACCTGGTCAGGCAAGTCCGAGGTGCGCCTGGTCCACTCAGTGGAATGGGTGGGTGGCATCCCACAGCTCGGCGGTATCGCGCTCCTGTGCGGGTTTTATCTCAATGAGCTTCTCGTGGCGGCCCTGGCACGGGATGACGCTCACGAACATCTGTTCGACGCCTACTTCAACGCGCTGAGGGAACTCGCCGGTTCATCCTTTCAGACCGGAATCCTGCGCCAGTTCGAACTCACGCTCCTGGCGGAGCTGGGATACGGGCTGTTGCTCGATGCAGAGGCCGACGGCGTCACGCCCTTGCTCGATGACGGACGCTACCGGTATCTTCCCGAGAGGGGGCCAGTGAGGGCAATGCCGGAAGAATCCGGCGAGGCGGTGGTGGTCACCGGCAGGACTCTTCGAGACATGGCATCCGGCGACTACGACGATCCGATCACCGCGGCGGAGAGCAAACGGCTGATGCGGGCGTTGATCGCCCACCATCTCGGCAACCCACCCCTGCACTCGCGGCAACTCCTCATCGACACTCGCAACCACAGCACGCCATGAGCCGTCTCTCGGTCAATCTCAACAAGGTTGCGCTGGTGCGCAATACCCGCCCGCTGGGCATCCCGGATGTGGTGCGGTTCGGGCGTATCGCCCTCGAGGCTGGCGCGGCCGGCCTGACGGTGCACCCACGCCCGGATGAGCGGCACATTCGCCCCCACGATGTACGAGATCTGGCACGGCTGCTGGAGGATTGGCCCGGCCGCGAGTTCAATATCGAGGGGAACCCTTTTCACAACATGATGGCGCTCGTTGAGGAGGTCCGGCCGAACCAGTGCACGCTGGTGCCGGACGATCCGGCGGCGACCACCTCTGATCACGGCTGGAATCTCCTGAGGGACGGTGAACGGCTCGGGCCGATCATCGAGCGCATCCACGCCCTGGGCGCCCGTGTGAGCCTGTTCATGGACGCAGACGCCGGCGCCATGCGTGTCGCGGCCGCGCTTGGGGCGGACCGGGTGGAGCTCTACACGGAACCCTATGCCCGCGCGTTTGGCACGCCGGCGATCGCGGAGTCACTGCGCACCTACGCGGTGGCGGCCAAGGCAGCGGTCGAGGCAGGTCTCGGGGTGAATGCGGGTCACGACCTCAATCTTCCAAACCTGGGCCCCTTTCTGCGCGAGGTGCCCCGCGTCCTCGAGGTGTCGATCGGGCACGCGCTCACGGCCGATGCACTCGAGATGGGGATGGCATCGGCGGTGAAAGCCTATCTGGCGGTGATCGCCGACGCGGCGGGTTCCGTGACGTGATTTTCGGTGTCGGGGTGGACATGGTGGAGATCGAGCGGGTGCGGCTCGCCATAGGGCGTCATGGCGAGCGATTCGCAGGCCGCATCCTCGCAGAGTGTGAGTGGCCGGACTACCGGCAGGCCAGGAACCCGGTCGCGTTTCTCGCGAAATGCTTTGCCGCGAAGGAGGCACTGGGCAAGGCCACTGGACTGGGTATCCGAACCCCCGTGACGCTGCGTGCCATGTGGCTTCATCGCAGCCCCCTGGGGCAACCGGCCTTCGGATTCTCTCCGGTGCTTTCTGACTGGCTTCGATCGCGGGGCATCGCGCGCTCCCACGTGTCGATCGCCGACGAACGCTCCGCAGTGATCGCGTTTGTCGTCCTTGAATCCGGGAGTGTGGCGTGACAGGCGTGCCTCTTCCGCCGGGGCCTGTCATGGTCGACCTTCGCGGAGGAGATCTGGAGCCTGACGAGCGGGAGATCCTCACGCATCCCGCAGTCGGGGGCGTCATCCTCTTCAGCCGCAACTACCACGACCCCGACCAGTTATCTCGGCTGGTGGCAGCCATACACGCCGTTCGCGACCCGCACCTCCTCGTGGGTGTTGATCACGAGGGTGGGCGGGTCCAACGCTTCCGCACGGGTTTCACTCGGCTTCCGCCCATGGGTGCATTGGGAAAGCTCTGGGATGCGGACCCGAAGGCGGCGCACCGCCTCGCTCACGACACGGGGCTGATTCTCGCCCTGGAATTGCGGGCCCACGGCATCGATTTCACCTTTGCGCCAGTGCTCGATCTCGATCACGGTCGCAGTCAGGTGATCGGCGACCGCGCCTTCCATCGTGACCCTTACGCCGTGGCGGAACTTGCCACCAGTCTGGTGGCTGGTCTGGGGGAGGGCGGCATGGGATCCGTCGGCAAGCATTTCCCGGGGCACGGATATGCCGAGGCGGATTCCCACGTGGATACGCCCGTGGACGGCCGCGTCTTCGAGCAGATCGCGGCTGACGACCTGATCCCGTTTCAACACCTGGTGTCGAACGGCTTGACAGCCGTCATGCCCGCGCATGTCGTCTACCCCGCTGTCGACAGTCTCCCCGCCGGCTATTCGCAACGGTGGCTGGGAGGCGTCCTTCGCGAGCGCCTGGGGTTTCGTGGAGCCATCTTCAGCGATGATCTGTCCATGCTCGGCGCGCAGCTCGCGGGGACAATCGTCGAGCGGGGACGTGCTGCTCTCGCCGCGGGATGCGATATGGTGCTGGTTTGCAACGATTCCTCCGCTGCGCGGCGGCTCGTCGAGGGCCTCGATGCGCGATGCACGGCGCCGGCACTGCTCAACCTGGCGAGGCTGCGCGGACGCACCGCACCAGCCGACGGGACCGCGCTTTCCGCAATTCCGCGATACGCGGTTGCGCTCGAAACGCTCGCGCGCTGGCGAGACCACGGACGAGATTCATCGCTGGCCTGATAATGGCTAATTGCTGCCGCAGCCACCGCCTGAAACTGCCCGCGCCAATCGGTGGGCCTCGAACTGGAGATTCGACATGAATTTCGACTGGGATACCTGGAGCGCCCTGGCGCGGGACGACCCAGAAGCGTTCGAGCGCAGGCGAGTCGAGGCAGTGGAAGAACTGATCGGCAGTGCCCCCCCGGAGATGCAGCAACGGTTGCGCGGTCTGCAGTTTCGGATCGATATGGAACGCCAGAGATCATCCACACCGATGGGTGCCTGTGTCCGCATCAACCGCATGATGTGGGAAAGTTTCGGAGAACTCCGCGATTCCCTGGATACGTTGCGGCAGGAAATCGCGGGCACCAGGGGAATCGCCGGCATGCGCCAGCACATCGCCCGCGCCGCCACCGCAACGCAGGATGCGAAGGTGCTTCCCTTTCCGCAGCCGCGGTGAGCGCCACAGGACGAAACCCGGAGGCCCGGGCGGCGCAACCGGATCTTGCACAACTGGGGGCCTGCACGCTGTGTCCGCGCCTGGCCTCGGCGCTGAAGGATGTACGCCAGGCGCATCCGGGATATCACGCGCTACCCGTGGCACCCTTCGGGGACCCGGTGCCCCGGCTGATGATCGTAGGGCTCGCGCCGGGGCTGCATGGGGCTAATCGCAGCGGGCGTCCGTTCACGGGCGACTACGCTGGCGGACTTCTCTACGAGACCCTGCATCGGTTCGGTTGGTCGAACGCGCCGGTTTCCATTTCGGCAGACGATGGCCTCGCACTGACCGGGTGTCGAATCACCAACGCGGTCAAGTGCTGGCCTCCGGCCAACAAGCCCTTGCCAGAGGAGATCCGCACCTGCAACGCCTACCTGCGGGAGGAACTCCAGGCCATTCAGGCAGGAGGGGCCGTTCTTGCACTGGGCCAGATTGCCCATGTTGCCGTGCTTCGGGCACTGGAACTGAAGCCGGGCCCGTATCCGTTCGGCCATGGCAACAGCGCCGACCTGCCGAGTGGTGCGAGGCTCTTCGATAGCTATCATTGCTCCCGATACAATACGCAGACGCGGCGCCTGACAACGGAGATGTTCTCGGCTGTCTTCGAGGCGATTGCGACACACCTCGAACGGGCCTGACCTGTCAAGCCCGGGAGGACACCCGCTCCCCAGTGTCCGAGACTCGAAGCCGTCTCCCATGACAATCTCCCCCGGCGCTGCCGAGCCGAAATCAGGCCACCTCGCTGAACGGTTGACGACGCTGCCGCACCGGCCCGGCGTCTACCGCATGCTGGGCTCTGCAGGTGAGGTTCTCTATGTGGGCAAGGCTCTCGACCTGAAGAAGCGGGTCTCCTCATACTTCCAGAAGACGGCCAGCCTGTCGCCGCGCATTGCCGTGATGGTTGCGCAGGTGGCGACCATCGAAACCACGGTGACGCATTCAGAGGGCGAAGCCCTCCTGCTCGAGAACAACCTCATCAAGTCGCTCGCGCCCCGGTACAACATTCTTTACCGGGACGACAAGTCCTATCCCTACCTGGTCCTGACCGGGCACGAGTTTCCAAGGCTTGCGTTCCATCGTGGGCCGCTGGACAAGCGGCACCGCTACTTCGGGCCCTTCCCCCACGCAAGCGCAGTGAGGGAAAGCATCCAGTTGCTGCAGAAGGTGTTCAGGGTTCGCACCTGCCGCGATACCGTGTTTGCGAACCGGTCCCGCCCCTGTCTGCTGCACCAGATTCAGCGCTGTACGGCCCCCTGCGTCAGGTTGATCACCGCAGAGGACTATGTGGGTGATGTGCGCGATGCCGCCCTGTTTCTCGCGGGGCAGCAGGACGAGGTCCTGCAGTCGCTGGAAGCCCGGATGGCCGCGGCGGCGGTGAAGCTGTCTTACGAGGAAGCAGCGCGCTTGCGCGATCAGATCAAGGCCCTCAAGGGCATGCAGGCGCGCCAGTACGTTTCCAGCGCGAAGGCGCTCGACGCGGACGTGGTGGCGGCAGTTCTCGACAAGGGATTGCTCGCGGTGAATCTCGTCATGATCCGCGGGGGCACCCATCGCGGCGACCGTTCCTTCTTTCCGCAGAATGCGCGGGAGGCAGACGAGGCCGACGCACTGTACGCGTTCCTGCAGCAGCACTACCTCGACAGCCCCGTGCCCGGGCTTGTGCTCGTCAATCGAGATGTCGAATCGGGCATCCTGAGTGCCATCCTCAGCGAACGGCAGGGCAGTTCCGTCCAGATCCAGAGCAATGCGACCGGCGAGAAGCGCAAGTGGATCGAGATGGCGGAACAGAACGCGCGTCTTGCGATCGCCCAGCGCGCCGCATCGCACGCGGCACAGGAGGCGCGTCTGACAGCCCTTCAGCAGGCACTGGGGCTGCCGGAAACCATGCAGCGCATCGAGTGCTTCGACATCAGCCACACGATGGGGGAGGCCACGGTTGCCTCCTGCGTGGTCTATGATCAGGGCCAGATGCAGAACGGCGAGTATCGCCGCTACAACATCGCCGGCATCACGCCGGGGGACGACTACGCGGCCATGGAGCAGGCGCTGGAGCGGCGTTACAGGCGGATCACGGCCGGGGAAGGGCGAGTCCCGGATCTGATTCTCATCGACGGTGGAAAGGGTCAGCTTTCGAGCGTCCTGCCGATCCTGCAGGGCCTCGGCCTGGAGGAGGTTCCAGTGGTGGGCGTGGCGAAGGGCGTGGAACGCAAGGCGGGTCTGGAGCAGCTGATCATCGCGGAAACCGGAGAAATCGTCCGACTGCGGTCCGATGATCCGGGCCTTCACCTGATCCAGGAGGTAAGGGACGAAGCGCACCGGTTCGCCATTACGGGCCATCGGGCGCGACGCGCGAAGGCGAGGACCCGATCGAGTCTCGAGGATGTGGAAGGCATCGGGCCGACCCGGCGGCAGCGCCTGCTTGCCCGATTCGGAGGCTTGAAGGGCATACTGGCGGCCAGCGTGGACGAGCTCCAGCAGGTCGATGGCATCAGTCGCCAGCTCGCCGAACGCATCTACCATCAGTTTCACTGAGGCCCGAGTCCTTGCACCTCAACTGGCCGAACTCCCTCACCTGGACCCGGATCGCCCTGGTCCCGGTGTTCACGTTGCTCTTCTACGTGCCCGATTCCTGGCTGAGTCTTCCTGAAAAGAACCTGACGGCATCCACCCTCTTTCTGTTCGGCGCAATCACCGACTGGCTGGACGGCTGGCTCGCACGGAGCCTCAATCAGACTTCAGCCTTCGGAGCGTTCCTCGACCCCGTGGCTGACAAGCTCATGGTGGCGGCGACGCTCATCGTTCTGGTGCACCTGCAGCGCGTGGATGTCATCGTGGCCGTGATCATCATCGGAAGGGAAATCGCCATCTCGGCACTGCGCGAATGGATGGCGAAGATCGGGCAGAGCCGATCGGTTGCCGTGTCCTTCATCGGCAAGGTGAAGACGGCCTGCCAGATGATCGCTCTGCTCATGCTGCTGCACTGGGACCCGCTCTTTGGCATGATTCCCCTGCGCACGGCCGGTCTGTCGCTCGCATGGATCGCGGCTGGCCTGACGCTCGTTTCCATGGTCATGTACCTCAGGCGCGCGTGGCCGCTGGTTCGTCAGCACGAGGCGGTTTCGCCTTGACACAAACCCATCGCCCCCTATAATGCGGCCTCTGCTAACGCGGGAGTAGCTCAGTTGGTAGAGCGCAACCTTGCCAAGGTTGAGGTCGCGAGTTCGAGACTCGTTTCCCGCTCCAGATTCTCCAAGGGAAGCCCGCGCTTCCCTTTTTGTTTGATGCAGCCGGCGCGTTCTGCGCCGCGCGCCCCTGGCGGGGTGGCAGAGTGGTCATGCAGCGGCCTGCAAAGCCGTCTACGCCGGTTCGATTCCGACCCCCGCCTCCAGCAGTTCCCTACCACGCCTTGAGCGCGTTTCCGATCCTACAGGGCATGGACACTGCCACGACAACGCCGTGGCCAGAGACTTTTCCCTGATCCGGGTGGCGTGATACGGGCGGTGACCTCCGGTTCTCCACTCACCATCACCTGCTCCGGAGCGCTTCCGGCCGTGGTCAGCGCACGACCACGGGACGCCAGGCATTCCACCTCAGGACTTTCCATCAGGGAGATTGTGCTCATGTCCACGGGTCTGGTTCACCACCACGCGGATCTTGCGGATGTCCGCCTGCATTACGTCACGGGCGGAGCGGGGCCGGCCATCGTATTTCTTCATGGGTGGCCACAAACCTGGTACATGTGGCGGCATCTGCTGCCGGTCCTTGCGACACGGTACCGGGTCGTCGCTCCCGACCTGAGGGGGCTGGGAGATTCGTCTCGGCCTGCCGCCGGCTATGACAAGAAGACGGTGGCCGCGGATATCTGGCAACTCATGCACGACGTTCTCGGCGAGCAGCAGTTCTTTGTTGCGGCCCATGACTGGGGCGGCCCCGTCGCCTTCTCGCTTGCGGCCCAGCACCGAAATGCCGTCCGGGCCATGGCCATCTTCGACGTGCCCGTACCCGGTGACGGAACGCCGGTTTTTTACGACAACCGCTGGCATCACGGTTTCCACTGGGAACTCGACTTGCCGGAAGCTCTCGTTGCAGGCCGCGAGCATGTATATCTTGGGCACTTCTACCGCAACTGGGGCGCCCGGCCCGACGCCATTTCCGAGGCCGACCAGGCGGAATATCTCCGCACCTACCGGCAACCCGGAGCGCTGAGGGCTGGCTTCAATCTGTACCGGGCCATGCGTCAGGACGTGGCGGACAACGAAGCCTTCCTGTCGGCGGGGAAACTGGCGATGCCCATCTGGTGCTACGGTGGCGGGTCCGCACGCGGGCGCGGACTGCGGGCACTGGAATCCTGGCAGCGTGTAGCGACGGATGTGCGCGGCGGCGTTGTGGAAGGTTGCGGGCACTGGATACCGGAAGAACGACCGGAATGGAGCGCGCAGCAATTGCTGGAGTTCTTCGGAAGTATCGGCGCATGATCCGACGCCCCGGGGCCCGTCACCCCGCAGCGAGCCCGCCATCTGCCGAGAAAGTGCTGCCCGTGCACAGGCTCGACTCGGCAGATGCGAGAAACAGGATCACGTTCGCCACCTCTTCCGGTGTGCCATAACGCTTCATGGGTAGTCCCGCGAGCAGGGCCGCCCGGGCAACTTCCGGCGCCCCCGGGGAACGACTTTCCTCGATGCTGCGGATCATTCGTGTCTCGACGGGCCCCGGCAGCACGCAGTTGACCCGGATCCCGTGCGCCGCGCCTTCCAGCGCCGCAGTCTTCATCAGACCAATGACTGCGTGCTTGCTGGCGATGTAGGCCGAGTTGCCCTGGCCGCGTCCCCGGATGCCTCCGATGGATGAGAGGATCACGACGCTGCCCCCGCCGCGCGCGCGCATGGCGGGGATCGCGCACTTGAGACCAAGAAACACACCCCGAAGATTGATTGCGATCACCTGATCGAAGACATCGACAGGATAGGCGTCAATGGTGGCGTTGACGCCTTCAATGCCAGCGTTCGCCACCAGAATGTCCAGACCACCGAACCTCTCGACCGCCTCGGCCACCATCCGCTCGTTCGCTGCGGGTGTCGTGACGTCCGCCACGACCGCGCGCGCCCTAGCGGGGCCGATTTCCGAAGCAATGTCGGCGAGAGCCTTGTTGTTGCGTCCGACAAGCACCAGGCGAGCGCCCTCACGGGCGAATGCCTGTGCGGTTGCCAGCCCGATGCCGCTGCCTGCGCCCGTGATCACAGCCACCTTGCCTTCCAGTCTTCCCACGATGACCTCCCTGCGCCGGGCTACTCCGGAACGGAAGCAGCCAACCTCGCCATGATGCACCAACCCGACGTCGGCGAGGTTGCAATGGAGCGTCCGCCTCTGCGTCAGTTCCGTGCATCCGGTATGCGCCTGCGCCCATGGGTGGTGCGCCACAGGGGCAGGAGGCCTTGCGGCGTTGCCGTTCTCTCTCGGTCGTTCCCGCCCAGGCGGCGAGTCCATCATCCAGGCCCGATTCTCGCGAAGGCACAATATCCGGTGCGCGCACCCACGCGAGCCCCCCGTGCCCACGAAAGGAGTTTGCATGATCCTGCGTCTGGTCGGCGCGATGCTGTCCGTCGTCGCGCTCACGATCTTCCCCGCAGCACTGCCCCAGGCGGTGGCGGCCTCAGCAAAGCCTCTCGAGGTGGGCATCAACGTCTGGGTAGGATGGATGCCCTGGTGGATCGTGGAGCAGAAAGGGCTGCTGAAGAAACACGGTGCCAACGTCAAGCTGAAGTTCTTCGGGGTCCAGTCGGAGTCGATGGCTGCCCTTGCTTCCAATCACCTCGACGCCTGCGCGCTTGCCACCAACGACGTGATTTCGGTCAACCGTGCCAAGGCCCACTCGAGCATCGTCCTGTTAAACGACGAATCATCGGGTGCGGATATGCTGATTGCACGGGGACTGAAGTCGGGGAGCGACCTGAAGGGCCGCAAGATCGCGGTCGAAATGGGGGGCGTCAGTCACTTCTTCCTGAGCAAGCTTCTGGAGAAGAGCGGTCTTTCGGAGCGGGACGTCACTCTCACCAACATGACCGCTGCTGACGCCGGGGCCGCCTTCATCGCCAGGGGTGTGGACGTGGCCGTGACCTGGGAGCCCTACGCGTCGCAGGCGATCAAGGCCGGCGGTACCGCGCTCCTCACCAGCAAGGACACCCCCAACCTGATCGTCGACGTGCTCGCCGTCCGAAACCCCGTTCTCAAGACCCGCAGGGACGATCTCGTGAGGCTCGTTGCCGCCTGGTTTGACGCGCTCGATTATGTGCGCACGAACCCTGAAGACGCCTTCCGCATCATGGCCAAGGCATCGGACGTCAGCGTGGAGGAGTTTCGAGGGATGTGGTCTGGCGTGAAGATGTACAGCCGCGAGGATAATCTTGCTGCGTTCGGGGCGGGTGACGGGCCATACCATGCTACTGTGGACGGGATGAGCGCCTTCATGGTGCGCCAGAAACTGCTTTCCCGATCCGTGTCCGCGAAGTCCATGCTCGACAGCAGTCTCCTGAGGTAAACGAAATGGGTCCGATGCTTTCCAGTGAAGTCGCCATCGTGACGGGCGCCGCGAGCGGAATCGGTCGCGCGTCGGTGCTGCGTTTTCTGGAGGAAGGCGCCCGTGTCCATGGGTTCGACCGCGATGAGGCGGGGGGCAGGGCGCTGGAGCAGGAATGCCGTGCGCGCAGTCTACCGTTCGTGTTCCACCAGGTTGATCTCCTGGACCGAGCGGCCATCCAGGAAGCCGTCGATGCATGCCTCGCCCGGGAGGGGCAGATCGACATCCTGTTCAACAATGCCGGGGTCAGCTTCATCACGCCCATCGAGACCACGACGGATGAGATCTTCGATGTGACCTTCGGGGTGAACTTCCGCGCCGTTTACACCCTCTGCCAGATCGTTCTGCCGCTCATGAAGGCGCGGAGGAGGGGCGTCATTCTCAACACCGCGTCGGAACTTGCGTGGGTCGCGCAGCCGGGTTACACCGCCTACTGCGGTTCGAAGGGGGCCGTACTGGCCTTCACCCGCGCGCTGGCGCTTGAGTCCGCACCCTTTGGCATCCGTGTGAACGCCCTCTGTCCGGGGCCGATCGATACCCCCATGCTGCAGGCGGAATTCAGGGTCTCCCCAGACGCAGCCGCGGAAGAAAAGGCAGTTCTCTCGACCATTCCGCTGGGTCGCCTGGGACGGGCTGGAGACATGGCCGAAGTGGCAGTGTTTCTGGTCAGCAGTCGCGCTGCTTTCGTGCATGGCGCTGCCTGGCTCGCCGACGGCGGCAAGACCATCCTGTAACCGCTGCCGCGCGGCCGCCCGCCGTCAGGGCGCCCGTCTCTGAGGTGCTGCTGGACCGCGTCCCTCGATGTGCCGGAAGGTGATGCGTGCCTTCGTGAAGTCGTAGGGTGACATCTCCACGGAAACCTTGTCGCCGGCGAGAATGCGTATGTGATGCTTGCGCATCTTCCCGGACGTGTACGCCATGACCTCGTGTCCATTCTCCAGGGTGACCCTGAAGCGCGAGTCGGGCAAGACGTCAGTCACGACGCCGTTCATGTCGATGAGTTCTTCCTTGGCCATCTGTTCTCCAGTCTGCTACTGCAATAAAAAAAGCCCGAACGCTGCCGGGCTTCCCGCCAAACACTGTCCCAGAGCGAGCCTCCTACAGAGAAGCCCGCAGGGATGTTCGGTGACGTGGGGGTTGTCAGAGCCGATCTCAGGACTCGGCGGCGCGGATGTTGGACGCCTGCTGACCCTTGGGGCCGGTCGTGACGTCAAAGCTGACGCGCTGACTTTCCTGCAGTGTCTTGAAACCCTGCGCCTGAATCGCAGAGAAGTGGGCGAAAAGATCCTGACCTCCACCGTCGGGGGTGATGAAGCCGAAGCCCTTCGCATCGTTGAACCATTTCACGGTACCAGTTGCCATGTTTCGCGCATCCTTTGAGAAAAAACCCGGGGAGGCTCCCAGGAAAGCAAGCTCAAGACGGCGGGATGGAGAACGGAGAAATACCGGAAACGCCAGGTACCAGACCAGACCACAGCACTGCACGAATCACGCTCAGGCGAACTATGCACGCAAATCACCTACTTTGCACCTCATTCCTGCAGACGTTCGCAAACGATTGCTGACAGGAAATCCCCCCCTACAGGCGCCGAAGGGGTAGCATATGGTGCTTATCCTCGAGGCGGGAGATGCATGTGCTCTACGGCGATCTCATGCTGAGTGGCAGGTCCGGCGAAAAATTCCGTTTCCAGACCTGTTCTTTCGAAACGCGATTTCGTGCGGTACCCGCGGTCTACTTCGTCACGCGACGCTTCTCGGACAACGCGACCTTCCGTCGGTCGCGTCACGAAGTGATCTTCGTGGGAGAGACCGCGAGCATGGCGGCGCCCCTGGGAACGCCCACGCAACTCGAGGCCTTCGCGAAACACGGGGCCAACTGCGTGTGCGTTCACCCTAGTGGCGACGAGGCGCTGCGCCGGGAGATGGTCGAGGACATGATCCTTGGACACAATCCTCTTCTCAGGGGATAGGCAGGTTCAGGATCACTCGGGCGTCAGGTCAAGGCGCTGCGCGAGAAGCGCGTAGCGTGCCCACTCCCTGCCCATGTAGGCCGTCATTTCCTCTGGTGTGAGATTGATCGGCTGTGCTCCACTCGCCGCGAGTTGCTGTTGCATGGCGGGGGTTGCCAGCGCAGCGCGAATTTCTCGACGAAGCCTCTCGAGAACGGCGGAGGGTGTCCGGGTGGGCGCAAGGAAGCACGTCCAGACATCCAGGGAATAGTCGGGAAATCCGGACTCGGCGATCGTCGGGACATCCGGCAGGATCGACGTGCGTTTCGCGCTGGTGACGGCAATTGCCCGCAACTTCCCCGCCTGAACATGCGGAAGTGCCGCCGGATATCCACTGACCATGAGCGGTATGCGGCCAGGCAGCACGTCGGTGAGTCCCTGGGCGTCCCCCCGGTAGGGCACGTGCACAAGGTCGATGCCCGTCGTGTTTTCGAAGAGTGCCATGGCAAGGTGCGGGAGTCCGCCGATGCCGCTGGACGCGTAGCTCAGGGGTTCCCGCTGCGAGCGCGCGAGAGCCACGAGTTCCTTCGCGGTCGTGGCGCGAACGTCCGGATGCGCCACGAGGACCAGTCCGCTTTCGTACGCTGGCGAAACGACAACGAAGTCCCTGAGCGCGTCGTAGGCCAGGTTCCGGTAGGCGTGCGGAGAGATGACGTGGCTCGTGTTGTTGAAAAGGAGCGTCGCACCATCCGGTCGGGCGCGGGCCACATAGAGAGCACCTACGGTGCCACCGGCCCCTGGACGATTCTCGACGATGACCCTGCGCTGCAACTGGCGACCAAGTGCCTCGGCCAGCATGCGGGCCCTGGAATCGAGACTGCTGCCGGCGCTCAGGGGAACAACGATGCGGATGAGTTCCGGAAGATCGTTGGCGAGGACCGCGCCGGAAAGCTGGCTGGCAACCAGGCAAGCCACGCCGGCGAGCCGGCTCGTCCCCGGGCCCACTGCAGCAAGCAGCCTCTTGGTCCTGCGCGCCCACGCGTGCCAGGGCACGGCAGACGCGCTCACCTGTGCGCTCCCGCAGTCGGTCCCGGGACATTGAATTCGCGCTCACAGATGTCCCCGAGCAGCTGGACGCCTTCGCGAATCACCTCCTCCGACGGATGGGCGAAACACAATCGCAAATGCTTGCGACCAGCCACTGGATCCGTCATCCACTCTGCGCCGGGATTGATGGTGACACCCGCGCGGGTTGCCAGTTGTTCGAGCCTGCTCGTGTCCACCTGGTCGGGCAGCTTCATCCAGAGGAATATGCCGCCTGGCGGATACTCGAATTCGACGGCGTCGCCGAACCGCATCCGCAGCGCGTGGATCATGACGTCGAGCTTGCCCCTGAGTACCTGTCGAAGTGCTCGGACGTGGTCATCGAAATGCAGGCTGCAGTACTCGGCGAGGATCATCTGCTCGAGTGCCCCCGACCCTCCGTCGTTCTTGAGGGCCTGGATGCGACTGAGTACGGGCCAGTCGGCCACCACATAGCCCAGTCGCAGGGCAGGGGCGATGGACTTCGAGAACGAACCGATGTGGATCACGCGACCGTCGTCGGTCATCGCCCGCATGGCACGGGGCCGTTCACCGGACCAGACCAGATCCGAGTAACACTCGTCCTCGAAGATTGGAACCCCATGCGCGCGCGACAGTTCGAGGATTTCCACGCGCCGAGTCTCGCTCATCACCGTGGCAGTCGGGTTCTGAACCGTGGGAATCGTGTAGATGTACTTCGGGCGGATGCCTGCCCCCGCGAGCTGCCGCAGAGTCGCCTCCAGCGCGGTGCTGCTGAGCCCATCCCCGTCCACCGGAACACCAACCACCCGCGCGCCGGCCCGATTCAGTCGCGTGATGGCCCCGCCATAGGTCATCTCCTCGACAATGACGGTATCTCCTGGCGAAACCAGCAACTGGTTGACGAGATCCAGCCCCTGGAGAGAGCCCGACGTGATCATGATGTCGTCTGCTGAAGCGGAAATGCCTGCATCCCGCGCCAGCTTCCGCGCGATGAACTCGCGCAGCGGGCGGTATCCCAGCGGACCACTCCGCAGCCCGTAGGTCGCCAGGCTGCTGCCCTCGCGTCGCATGACCGTGACCGCGGCAGCCACCAGATCGTCGACGGGCACGCTGGCCTCGTCGTTGTGACCACCGACGAAGTTGTACTTCGGAAGTCCCGTCCAGCGGACAGCGCCCGCGGGAAGATCCGGACGGAAGAAGGTCGAAAAGTCGAATGGAACGGGTGCCACTGGGTCTCCTGGATACCGGGCGAACATGGAAAGGAACCTCGGTGAGACTACACGAATTGGTCTCGGTCGAGGCTCGGGATCGGTGATGCGGCGCAGACGTTCCGTGATCTTCTCAGGTTGACATCTTGTCTGACAAGCTGCTACCGTTGCGCGGTCAGTTGTACGCTCCCGAGGTGCAATGTCCGAATTCGCCCACCCCGTACGCCGAGACTATCTCTCGAGTCAGGTCGCGGCTGCCATCGAGGAGCGCATCCGTCTGGGGGAATTCCAACCGGGTTCGAAACTCCCCACCGAAGTGCAGTTGAGCGCGCAGTTTGGCGTGAGCCGTAGCGTCCTTCGCGAGGCGCTCTCGAGGCTCAAGTCACGTCAGCTCCTGACGTCGCACCAGGGCAGAGGTGCCTACGTCGCGCCATCTCCCCACCTCCTTCCCCTCTCGCTTGATCCCGTCAGGGCGGTCTCTGCCGAGGCTGTCGTGGAACTTCTGGAGCTCAGGGCGGGTTTCGAGGTTCGCGCGGCTTCCCTCGCGGCGAGGCGCCGATCGACCACGCAACTGCGCCGCATACGACGGTGCGTTGGCGAGGTGGAACGCGCGGTGGCAGCAGGAGGCGAGGGCATCGCCGAGGACTTCGCCTTTCACTCTGCAGTCTGCGAAGCGACGGGCAACGAGTATTTCTTTGCGATCGAGCAGTTTCTCTTCCAGTATTCCCGGGTCGGTTCGCGGGTGTCGCGCGCGGACCCTGCCAAGGCAGTGGCCTTTGCCGCTGAAACCGATCGCGAGCACCGCGCGATCTTCAAGGCCATTGCTGACCGCGATGAACGAGCGGCGTCAGACGCGGCGCAGGGACACGTGGATGCGGTCGTGCAGCGAATCCAGATGGCGGACCGTCGTTTCTGGGATGAAGAAGCCCAGGCCGTGGCGGGTTCCCTCGTTCAGCGTCGTCAGGCCCTCATCGGCGGCTGATCCCGGCATCAACATTTGAAGAGGAGTTCCCATGCCTTCCATTTTTTCCCCGGAACAACGGACAGCCTACGAGCGGGATGGCTTTGTTCTCGTGCGGTCTCTTTTCGATGCAGAGGAAATCACTCTTCTGCGCGCCGCCATCGAAAAGGATCCGCAATTGGTCGAGAGTCTCTATAACCGTACCGACTCGGCAGGCAAGGCGACCCGAATGGCGACCTGGAACCATCCGGGGGACAGCGTCTATGGTCTCGCCGCGCGTTCCCATCGGGTCGTCGACACGATGGAGGACATGCTGGGCGGAGAGGTCTATCACTATCACTCGAAGCTCACTGCCAAGGAGCCCTTCGAGGGAGGCGCGTGGGAGTGGCACCAGGACTATGGGTACTGGTATCACAACGGCTGCGTGTTTCCCTACATGGCGAGCGTGATGGTCGCCCTCGACCGGGCGACGCGGGAGAACGGGTGCCTGCAGGTTCTGCGGGGTTCCCATCTGGCGGGCCGCGTGGATCACGGTGTGCTGCCGGGAGAGCAGGTAGGAGCCGATCCGAGACGCGTGCAGGCCATGCTGGAGCGGATGGATCTGGTCTACGCGGAAATGGAACCCGGAGACGGGCTGTTCTTTCACAGCAACGTGATGCACCGGTCGGATCAGAACCGGTCTCCGAACCGACGCTGGACGGTGTTGTTCTGCTACAACGCAGCCCGCAACGATCCCTACCTTGACCACCACCATCCGCACTACACTCCGCTGTCCAAGGTGCCTGATGCTGCGATCAAGGCTGCCGGGGTGAGATTTGCGGCCGGGGATGACGACTTCTTCCGCAAGACGTTTTCCAACCCGCCGGAACTCGGGAAACGTTTCGGCTGAACCTCTCCCTGGCAGGAACTGCCGCGCCCTCCCCGGAACTCATCGGGTCGTCATGAAAATCGAATTGATCTGCACCGGGGACGAGGTCCTCAGCGGTGCCACCGTCAACACCAATTTCAGCCACATCAGCCAGAAACTCGGTGACGTCGGCTTCGCGGTTCGCTGGGGTACGACGGTAGGCGACGAACGCGAGACATTGCTTGAAGCGTTCTCTCGCGCTGGCGAACGCGCGGACGCGGTCATCGTGAATGGTGGGCTCGGGCCGACGGTGGACGACCTCTCACAGGAAGTGGCGGCTAAGGCTGCAGGCGTGGAACTCATCTTCAATGAGGCATGGTTCGACCGGATGTCTGCCTATTTCGAGCGCCGCGCCCGGATCATGCCTGCCCGGAATCGCAAGCAGGCGATGCTGCCCGCCGGTGCTCATGTGCTCGACAACCCCATCGGTACGGCGTGCGGCTTCACCATGGACATCGGGCGGGCGCGCTTCTTCTTCACGCCTGGCGTACCGCGCGAGATGCACAGGATGCTGGACGAGCAGGTGATCCCGCGACTGCTGGCGAGCAGCGGCAAGCCAGCCGCGAGCGTCCTGAAGCGCTTTCACTCCTTTGGTCTCGGGGAGTCCCGTGTCGATGAAATGCTCGCCGGCATTGAGGCGCTCGCGCCCGACGGCACCGTCAAACTGGGTTTCCGCGCCCACTACCCGCAACTGGAGACGAAGCTCAACGTGCGTGGCGCCGACCTCGCCGAAGTGCAACGCCATCTGGCACCAGTCGAAGCGGAGGTGCGCAGACGCCTCGGTAACTTCGTTCTTGCCGAGGATGACGGCAAACTCGAGGGTGTACTCCTTGATGCGCTACGGTCGAAACAGGGATCGCTCGCCACGGTAGAGATGTTTACGGGGGGCGCCATCGCTGCCCGCCTGGCACCTCTCCCTGGTGCCGAAAGCATCTTCCGCAGGGGCATCGTGGCCCGAACGCTCGGGGAGGTGCGGGCGGCGCTGGGCCTGGCGATCGAGGAAGGCGGGCCTACCGTCAACCCGGCGCATGCAGAGACGATTGCCAGAGCAGCCCGCGAGTGGGCCCATGCCAGCCATGGGCTTGCCGTACTGACCGAAATCGATGAGGGCGCTGACCGCATAGAGTTCGGAGGCACGATCTGCATCGCGATTGCCGACGCCCAGGCTGTGGTCTCGCGGAGCGCAAGGCTGCTCGGGGGGCGCGAATGGGTAAGACTCGGTGCAGCGGAGCTGGGCCTCGATTGTCTGCGCCGCCACCTTGCCGACCTGCCGGTGGGCGAGCGCATCGATTTCGAGAAGATCTGACCTCACACGCCCAGCGGGACCCCTGGCGGTCCGGCAGATCCGGCAAGGCGTCCCGACGAGCGGATCCCGACCCCATGAGGCTGCACGGCATCGGCCCCCTTTCGCCGGCGCAGCACGGGGGGGACGCCTGGTGCGACCACGAGTGTCGAATCGGGGGGGCGCAAAGCACAATCGCCGAGAATGTCATCCAGCGAGGTACATCGTGCTGATTCGAGACGGCCAGTTCACGTCGGAGTCGGTGTCCGAGGGACACCCGGACAAACTGGCCGACGCCATCTCGGACGGCATCCTGGACGCATTCATCGGAGCAGAGCCGGATGCCCGCGTGGCGTGCGAAACCCTGATCACCAAGGAATTCCTGGTGATTGCAGGGGAATTCAGGACAAGGGACGCCGCGCTCTTCTCCCGTATTCGGGCTGATGCACCCCGTATCGCCGTGGACGTCCTGAAGAGCGCTGGCTATACCGAGCAGTGGATGGGTGTGGACTACGATCGCATGGAGATGCAGGTCCGGTTCAATCATCAGTCTCCGGACATCGCAGCGGGCGTGGATCAGGGCGAGGGGGTGATCGGCGCGGGTGATCAGGGCCTGATGTTCGGTTACGCCTGCGACGAGACCCCTCAACGCATGCCTCTGCCGATCACCCTGGCCCATGCCCTGATGAGGCGGCAGGCGGAAGTGCGCCGCTCGGGGACTCTTCCATGGCTGGGGCCAGACGCGAAATCCCAGGTGACCGTGCGGTACGCGGATGGCGTCCCGGGCAAGGTGGAAACCGTCGTGCTGTCGACTCAACATCACGAGAGCGCAAGGATCGAGCAGGTCAGGGCAGCCGTGCGCCGTGACATCATCGATGCCGTGATTCCCGCCGAACAGCGGGCGCCAGGCTGGCGCGTGCTGATCAATCCCACGGGAAGCTTCACCGTCGGGGGACCCTGTGGTGATACGGGACTGACCGGTCGCAAGAACATCGTGGATACCTACGGTGCTGCTGTCCCCCACGGCGGCGGCGCATTTTCCGGAAAGGACCCGTCGAAGGTGGATCGTTCTGCTGCGTACATGGCCCGCTTCCTGGCGAAGCAGGTCGTCGCCTGGGGATGGGCCCGCGAGTGCCTCATCCAGATAGCCTATGCGATCGGGATTGCGAGACCCGTGAGTCTGGTCGTCGAAACATTCGGGTCCGGAACCCGTCCTTCGTCCCAGATCGCGTCCGTGCTGGACGAACTGTTCGACCTGACTCCTTCAGGGATCATCCGGATCCTCGATCTGCGCCGCCCGATCTACCGCCTGACAACCAACTACGGACATTTCGGGCGCGAGGAAGCCGACTTCACCTGGGAACGGGTGCTGGCGCAGCCCGGGCCACCCGGACCACCCATGGCGCGCACCCCACCAGTTCCCGGCGCTCGGGCCGCAGGGCCCTGAATCGGCCAGGATCCGACGTCCCGACCCGTTCGTTGCTCGTGGTGCGCCCAGCCGGGGTCGAACCGGCATGACCGAAGTCGAGGGATTTTCTTACCACTTCGGCTTTCACCGCCGCGTTCATGCCGCGTTCGTGGTCTGGACTTTTCCTTGGCCATCGCGCTGTGCGCCTTAGGCCGGCGCCGTCAAGTCTCTGCACGTTCTCCCAGCAGGGAGCTTCGCTCAGCGTTGCCTCGCCACGAGGGCAGGGGATTCACTGAATTTGACGCCATTCACACGGGTGCTTTCGCCTCCCGGTGCTCAATGCTCAAGTCCCTTGCGTCTACCAATTTCGCCATGGGCGCTTCCACGCGCAATCTTCGCATGGAACGCCCGCGAACACCCGTCCGGCGAGGCCCCCCTTCGCAGTCCCCGGGCCGATGGGTACCGGGGACGCTGTCGCCGGAGCACGCAGCACCGCTCGTCGCCGATGTGTCCATGTCATCGTCCTAAAGTCGTGGCCGGCAGGACCGTTAAGCCCTTCCAGAAGCGGGTTCCGCCACCTGTCCGGAGACGTGACGCGCCGGCCACCCGCCCAGCCCCTCAACCCACCAGCCCTGCCAGAGGGCTCGACGTCCAATGACCGTCATCGTTGGTTACATCGTTATTCTCGGCGCCGTCATCGGCGGCTTCATCATGGCGGGTGGCCACGTGGGTTCACTCATCCAGCCAACGGAACTCATCATGATCGGGGGCGCCGCAGCGGGCGCCTTCGTCGTGACCAATACCGGCAAGGTCATCAAGAGCACGCTGAGCGCGTTACCGACGGTCTTCAAGGGCTCGAAGTTCACCAAGGCGCTCTATATCGAGCTTCTGTGCCTGCTGTTCGACATCCTGGCAAAGGTCCGCAAGGAAGGACTGATGTCCATCGAGTCGGATGTCGAAGCCCCGGACCAGAGCCCGCTTTTCTCCAAGTACCCGATGATCGTGGCAGATCATCACGCCATGGAGTTCCTCACCGACTACCTGCGAATCATGGTCGGTGGAAACCTCAACGCCTTCGAGATCGAAAACCTGATGGACGTGGAAATCGACACCCATCACCACGAGGGCGAAATCCCGGCGCAGGCGGTCGCCCGACTGGGTGACGGCTTACCCGCCTTCGGCATCGTGGCGGCGGTCATGGGTGTGGTTCACACGATGGAATCCGTGGGTCTGCCACCGGCGGAGCTGGGAAAGCTGATCGCCGCCGCCCTTGTGGGAACGTTTCTGGGCATCCTGCTCGCCTACGGTTTCGTCGGTCCCCTGGCGACGCTCCTGGAACACAAGCTGAACGAGTCCACGAAGATGTATCAGTGCATCAAGGTCACGCTGCTTGCGAGTCTGAATGGCTACGCACCGCAGGTCGCCGTGGAATTCGGCCGCAAGGTGCTCTATTCCACGGAACGCCCGACATTCTCGGAACTGGAGGAAGAGGTCAAGAGCCGCAAGGGCAAATGACCGGAGCCTGATGCCATGAGCGACGATTCCCTTCAGCCGATCATCGTCAAGCGCATCAAGAAGGGCGGCCACGGACATCACGGTGGGGCCTGGAAGATCGCCTACGCCGACTTCGTCACGGCGATGATGGCCTTCTTCCTGCTGATGTGGCTACTCGGTTCCACAACGAAGGGCGACCTCAAGGGGATCGCCGACTACTTCCAGACTCCACTCAAGGTTTCCCTCATGGGCGGTTCCGGATCGGGGGAGGCCACCAGCGTCATCAAGGGCGGCGGGACCGACATTAGACTCAGCACAGGCGAGGTCAACAAGAAGGTCGAGGGCAAGAAGAAGAGCGCGTCCGTGGACCTGGAAGAGGCCGAGCAGTTGCTAAACGCCCGGGAAATGGCACGCCTGAAGCTTCTGAAGGCAGAGCTCGACGCGAAGATCGACAGCACCCCCACGCTGAGTGCCTTCCGCAACCAGTTGCTGATCGACATCACGACCGAGGGCCTGCGAGTCCAGATCGTGGACGAGAAAAACCGCCCCATGTTCGCCATGGGGCGAAGCCAGCTGCAGCCCTACACCGTCGTGATCCTAAGGGAAATCGGCAAGATTCTTAACGATGTCCCCAACCGCATCAGCGTGTCGGGTCATACCGATGCCACGCCGTACTCGGGCGGGG
This sequence comes from Betaproteobacteria bacterium, assembly GCA_037141795.1. Classification (GTDB taxonomy): domain Bacteria; phylum Pseudomonadota; class Gammaproteobacteria; order Burkholderiales. The sequence continues at coordinate 26,181 of JBAXBV010000021.1, read as the reverse complement.
AGGGCGGATACAGCAACTGGGAACTCGCAGCCGATCGGGCCAATGCAGCCCGCAGGGAACTGCTTGCCGGCAGCATGGAGGAACATCGTATCGTGAGGGTGATCGGTCTCGGTTCCGTCGTGCTGCTGGATCCGTCGGACCCTTTCAATCCGATCAATCGGCGCGTGAGCATCATCGTGATGAACCGTCGGGCGGAAGTTGCCGCGCTGAAGGACGGCGGGACCATCGAACCTGGCGACATCGGGGGGCACCGGGGCGGCACTCCTCCCGGAACCGAAAGTGCCAGGCCGGCGTCTCCGGCCGAGTCCAACGAAGGCGATGATGGGACAGGTGTCAGAAAGGCTCGCTGATGCCGCACGAGCCCGGGGACAGGCGACGGTGCCGCCGGTATTCCTCGCAGCATTCGCCCAGGCCGCCGCCCTGGTTGCTTCCCTGGTCGTTCTGCCAGCCCAGGCGGCAGGCGACTCGCTGTTTCTGCTGGTAGAGGGCCTGGTGGCTGCGACCACCGCCTTCCTGCTGGGGCTCGCCCCCTGGTGGTTGGTGATCGAATTACTGCTTCCCTTCGCAGTGCGCCATGGTTCGGCGCTTGAAATCACACCCCACTGGTTTCTCGCAGCCTTTGGCCTGATGGCGGGCTTCTACTGGTCGACGCACCGAACACAGGTCCCCCTGTATCTTTCCAGCCGGCGGGCAATCGAAACCCTGAGGGCAATGTTGCCGTCGCCAGGTGGCATCAAGTTTCTGGACATCGGATGTGGCACCGCATCCGTACTGGCACCGCTTTCCCGACTGAAGGACGGAGGTATCTATCACGGGGTCGAAGTCGCGCCGCTCACCTTCGGCGTCGCGTGGTTGCGCGCGGTTCTTTCCGGAGGACGTTTCTCGGTCAGGCGACAGGATCTCTGGTCTGTGGACCTGTCCGCCTACGATGTGGTGTACGCGTTCCTGTCGCCAGTGCCCATGGCGGCGCTTTGGGAAAAGGTCCTCTCGGAAATGCGCCCGGGCACGCTGCTCATCAGCAATACATTCGTCGTCCCCGGGTTGTCGCCTGACCAGTCGATATCTTGTGGTCAAGGGGGGCGCGCCCTGCACCTCTGGCGAGTGCCGGGGACAGCGTGAGCGTGGCCATGGAGGAGGTAGTACGGGCGCTCTCGGTACTCGAGGTGCCCGTGCTGGCGAGCACCGCCAGGACCCTCGCGCAGATGCGTGCCGAAGAGGACCGTCTGACGGCGAGGGATATTTCGCGAGTAGTGCTGCGGGACCCCCTGATGACCCTCCGGGTACTCCGATACGCCGAGGGGAGGCGCGGCGCACGGCAACTTGCCGATATCACCACCGTCGAGCATGCCATCATGATGCACGGCATCACCACGTTCCTGCGCGATCACTCCCGCATGACAACCATCGAGAGTGTGCTCGAGAACAATGGCCGCGCGCTTTCGGGGGCGCTGAGAGTCATCAGCCGCGCCCAGCATGCCAGCGCGTTCGCGCGTTCGATTGCTGCCCATCGCCACGACATCGAATCCGACGAGGTCGTGGTTGGCGCATTGCTGCACGATCTCGCGGAACTCCTGCTCTGGTGCCACCGTCCTGACCATCAGCGCGAGATCCGCTATCTGGTGGACAACGCGCAGGGGTTGCGGAGCGCAGCAGCCCAGCGTCTGGTTCTCGGCTTCACGCACATTGAACTTCAACTGGCTCTGGCCGCCGAGTGGCGGCTGCCTGCTCTGCTCTGCCGGCTCATGGACGATGACCACGCCGACCATCCGCGAGTCGTCAACGTGATGACGGCCGCGGCGCTGGCCCGCCACCTCGCGCACGGTTGGAACGATCCCGCGCTTCCCGATGACTACAAACGCATCGAGAAGGTCGCGGGCATCTCCGCGCAGGCTGCCAGGAGACTGGTCTCCTCGGCAGCCATCACCGCGGCACGGCAGTGGGAATCGACCGGGGTGAGACCAGCTGCCTCCTGGCTCCCTCTGGAGCGCGGCCAGGTCGAACCCGAGGAACTCGGACTCGTGCCACCTGATGCCATTGACGTGCGTACCTGTCGCCGGGCGCTCGACATTCTCGGCAGTTCTCTGCCAGGCGTCGATGAGGACGCCTGGACGGCCTGGACGCTGTACGGGATCAGATTCGGACTCGGACTCAGGCGATGCATGTACGCTCAGGTCACGAAGGACGGCCGGCAACTGGTCGAGCGCTTCCAGTTCGGACCAGGCGGCACGCAGCAACGCTATGCTGCGATGCCCATGCCGCTCTCGGAGAACAACCTGTTCGGTCGCTTGATGACGAAAATCCAGTTCGTGCGAACCGATTCCGAGAACCGCGATCGGCTGATCGCCCGTTTGGTGCCAGCGCAACGCGCAGTGCTGTCGCAGTGTGAATTTCTGGCCATGTCCATCATGGCGGACGCCGAGCCGCGCGGACTGATCATCGCAGACCTCGGGGAGGCAGGTCGGCCGATCCCGGCCAATGTGGTGGAGCCCTTCAAGGCGTTATGCTTCACCCTCTCGCAACGATTGACGGCGCTTCGCTCACAGTGACAACTCCCCAATCCGGTTCCCCCTCGGAAGCACGGGACGGGACCTTCGCGCTCTACGTTCGCAAGGCGGGCGTCGTGACCGGCCCCTTCGCGCGTGGCTGGCTGGAGCGCTTGCGCGACCTCGGCCGGCTTAAGCCGGAGGACGACCTGAGCCCGGACGGGGAAAAGTGGTTGCCCGCCGCGGAGATGCTGTCGGCGTCGGAACCGCCTGCGACGGCGCCCCCCGCAGACGCCAATCGCGGTGCAGAATCCGTCGATTGGGAACTGGAACGCCGCCGTGCCAGACTCCGCTGGATCGATGAGCGCAGTGGTCGGGATCGTCGCGATGCGCCCTTCCCTGAGGGATCGGTTGAGGGGAGGTCTGGAAGCGACCGTCGGACGACACCTGCGTTTGGATTCGGACACGGGTGGTCTGCCGCGACAGCGCAGGGCACTGATGGACTAGGCCGGCGCCAGAGCATCGCGATTGTGCTGGGGCTTGTCATCGTGATCGTATCGCTCGGGCTTGGATTGTGGATGTTCGCCCCGACCTTGGTGCTTCAGATCCGCCTGCTCGGTTGACACGGACTGGGCGGGCCGCGCTCGACGCGGCGCTGCCACTCGAAGAAGAGGAGCGTGGCTGCCGCGGCCACGTTGAGCGACTCGATACCAGCGGCCATGGGAACCCGTAGCAGCAGACTGGCCTGCTGGCGCAGGGCGTCGGACACACCACGGCCCTCCGCTCCAACGGCGAACACGCACGATTCCGGTAACGCGGCCTCGAAAAGCGACGCGCTGCCGGCCATGTCAGCCACCACAAGCGGGATCCCGAGTTCCTCCGCTCTCGCAACGAGATCGACGCGCTCCTCGACGTGGAGGATGAAGTGCGCGCCCATGCCCGCCCGCAGGCAACGCGGGGACCATGCGTCTGTGCAGCCATCAGAAAGGAAAACGCCGCGCCCGCCAGCTGCGGCGGCAGACCGCATGATCGTGCCGACGTTTCCCGGATCCTGCAGACCATCCAGCATGACGACGAATCCTGCGATCTCGGTAGCGAATTTCCCTGGGTCGGGCCTGGGAACGATCGCAAGAATGCCGGTGGGGGTCTCCACGGGTGACAAGCGATCGAAGAGCGCCGCTGGCAGTTGCCAGACTGCCGGGCATGAGCGGGATTCGAGCCATCTCGGGATCTCGCCGCGGACGGCTGCGTCGTCCCGAAGCAGCAGATCGGCGTTCCCGAGACCGAAGGCGGCTTCGTAGGCCTCCACCAGGTGAAGGCCATCGAGCAGGATTCTTCCTGTTGCGCGGCGCTCCCGCGTTGATGTGGCAAGCCGGGCCCACGACTTGTAGGCGGGGTTGTCCCGCGACTGGATGCGTTTCAACGATCGGACATCATCACGAGTGGAGGTTCAAACGACCAAGGCAACCCGGTAGCAGACTGGCTGATCAGTCAAATGCGTCAGCCTCCAGGCACCCAAAATATTTAACATAATATGCATTATGCGTGCTCGCGCGCGGAGTCGAACAACCGGAAGAAATTCTCCGTCGTCTGTTGCGCGACATCGTCCAACGGCACCCCCCGGGCTTCAGCGACGCAGTTCGCCACGTTCGCCACGAACGCCGGTTCGTTGGTCTTTCCACGGTGCGGTACTGGTGCCAGGTATGGTGAATCCGTCTCCACGAGAAGACGATCAAACGGAACCCTGCGCGCCACGTCCCTGAGGTCCGCCGCGTTTCGAAACGTGACGATACCCGAGAAGGAAATATAGAACCCCATGTCGAGCGCCTCCTGGGCGACTGCCCACGTTTCCGTAAAACAGTGCATCACGCCAAGCGCTTCCCTGGCACCCTCCGACTTCATGAGAGCCAGGGTATCCGCGGCAGCAGAACGTGTGTGTACGATCAGGGGCTTCCCGACATGCCTTGCCGCATGGATGTGTGCAGCGAAACGCGCCTGCTGGATCTGTTTTCGCTCTGGACGCCGGTAGTAATCCAGACCCGTTTCCCCAATGGCAACGATCCTCGGATGGTCAGACGCGGCCACGAGCATGGCTGCGTCGGGTTCGATGCCGTCTTCGTGGTCCGGATGCACACCAACAGAGGCGAAGAGATTCGGATATCTGACCGCGAGGCCGAGCACCTGCGGAAAGTCTTCCATGTTGACGCTGACGCACAGCGCGTGGGACACGCCAGCCTGCGCCATGCCGAGAAGAACCTCGTCAATGCGCTGGCTAAACTCTGGAAAATCGATATGGCAGTGGGAATCGACCAGGGTATGCGCCATGGATCACATCGTGTGCGTCGTCTGGTGGGTCTTCCCGTAACTCGCCAGCAGCCCCTCGATGCGGTCCTTCGCGCGACGGCCGGTCTCATCATCGCGGAACTGGACCCCGACACCCTGCGCCTTGTTGCCTTGGGCACCCGGCGGGGTGATCCAGACCACTTTGCCCGCCACCGGTAACCGGACGCTCTCTCCCGGCAATGCGATCAGCATGAACATTTCCTCGCCAAGGGTGTGGGTCCGGTTGGTCGGAATGAACATCCCACCGTGCCGGATGTATGGCATGTAGGCCGCATGAAGGATCGCAAGGTCCCGGATGTTCAGGGACAAAGCCATGGTGCGGTTGGTCGTTTCGTCGTTCCCGGAATCTGCGGTCAACGCGTGCCCCTATCGAACAGGGTGAAATAGGAAAGGAGCAGTTCCTCCCAGACCAGCCTCGCGTTCAGGGCGTGGTCGATACGCCGGCGGGTGTCCCGGAGTCGCAGATCGAACTCGAGCAGGTCCCATCGCGACACGCGTCCGGTGCAAGTCCGGATCTCCATCTCGAAATCGGGATGGTAGCGGACCCGCCCGGTTCGGTACACAGACACCAGATCATAGGTCCACGTCTGAAGAAGCGGAACGAGATGCCGGAGATCCACGCCCTCCATCATGCCCATCTCGCGTTTTCCGGCATCGGGACTCAAAGAGAGCATCGGCAGGACGCGGGCGCGCGTTTGCCAGTACTCCGAGGTGAGGTCCCGCGCCGCGAGAGGCGCCTGCCCCACCTGGGCGAGGGCAAGTTCCGGATTCGATACGCCCTGCGCCCTGACCCAATCAGAGGCCTCGCGAACGCCAGGCCTGCGAAGCCTGAGATGCTGGCACCGGCTGCGGATGGTGGCCGGAAGCCGGGAAGGCGCCCGACTGACCAGAATGAGATGCGAGCCTTCCGGCGGCTCCTCGAGCACTTTCAGCAACGCATTGGCAGCTTGGAGATTCATCGAATCCGCCGGCCACAACAAGGCCACCTTCGCGTGCTCCTGGTGGGAAGATCTCTGGAAGAAATCGATCAGCGTGCGTACTTCGGCCACCGGAATTCTCGCCCGATCGGCGGCCTTTTCATCCTTGGTGCCCTCCGCTTCCCCGGCAGCGTCTGCCGGGGCAGGCACGGCGTCCTCTCCCAGCACCAGCAGGTCAGGGTGCTGGAGCAGTCTCGACCACTGGCAGGCGCGGCAGACACCACACGCAAACTCCCCTCTGCCTGCGACAGGACAAAGCGCGCGTAAGGCACAGGCCCAGCCGAATTCGCGCAGGCCAGCCCCCGCGGCACCCGAAACGAGGAGGGACTGGGGCAAGCTCGATGCCCGGAACAGACGGTCCCAGGCACCATGGTGCCAGGGCAGGACTCGATCATCATCGGAGCTCACCAGCGAAAACTCACGAGCTTGCCCCGAGGCCCTTCACGAGCGCCGACAGGGTCGCATCGCGCTCATCCACTGGAAGGTGGGCTCCGATCAATCGGATTCGTTCCGGATACTGCCTTGCGAGATCAAGATAGGTTTGGCGCACCCGCTCGTGGAAAGCCCGCGCCTCGATCTCGAAGCGATCGAGCTCGTTCCCCCGTGACCGCAAGCGGTCCCCCGCAGTGTCCGGATCTGCGTCGACCAGAATCGTCAGATCCGGTTCGAAACCGCCGTGCACCCAGCGTCGGAGAACGTCGAGACGCTCGAGCGACAACCCGCGCCCTCCTCCCTGATAGGCGTACGTGGCGTCCGTGAACCGGTCACACAGCACCCAGCGCTCCTGCTCCAGGGCCGGGTATACAACAGTCGCGAGATGCTCCTGACGCGCCGCGAAAACCAGCAGGGACTCAGTCTCCGCCGTGGCGCGGGTCGATCTCGAGAGAAGCAGTTGCCGAATCCCCTCGCCGACGACGGTGCCCCCGGGCTCGCGGGTCGTCAGGACGTCGATGCCTGCGCCTTCGAGGATCCCCCTCACGACTTCAAGGCAAGTGCTCTTCCCTGCCCCATCGATGCCTTCGAACGTGATGAAACGGCCGCCCATGGACTCAACGTCTCTGGAAACGGTCTACCGCACGATTGTGCTCGGCGAGTGTTTCCGAGAACTCCGACGTACCATCGCCGCGTGCGACGAAGAACAGGGCCTTCGATGCGATTGGCTTCACGACAGCCACGATCGACGCAGCTCCCGGACTGGAGACCGGAGTTGGGGGCAAGCCAAGCCGAATGTACGTGTTGTATGGCGTATCCCGCTCGAGATCGCTGCGGCGCAGATTGCCATCGAAGGCGTCGCCCATGCCGTAGATCACGGTGGGATCGCTCTGCAAACGCATTCCAAGACGCAGGCGATTGAGGAACACAGCCGCAACTCTGGGGCGATCTGCCGCACTTCCGGTCTCCTTCTCCACGATGGACGCGAGGACGAGAGCCTCGTAAGGGCTGGCGACCGGCAGATCTGGCGCACGCTCGCTCCAGGCGCGTTCGAGAACACTGCGCGCCCGAGCATGCGCCTGCCTGAGCACCACGAGATCGCTTGACCCTGCTGCGAACTGGTAAGAATCGGGAAAGAGAAGACCCTCTGCGTGGTTCCCGACAGCGCCAAGTCGTTCCAGAAGCTGCGACTCGGTCCAGTCGGTGGAGTCGTGGCGAAGACCTGGATGCGCGGACAGGGCCGCGCGAATCTGTCGCAGGTTCCAGCCCTCGATGAAACGAATGTGATCACGCACGGAAGCCCCATGGACCATCCGGTCGAGCAACTCCCGCGCCGTCATTCCAGGGGTGATTTCGTAGACCCCTGCCTGCAGGCGGCCGGTCTGACCATGCAATCGCGCCACGATACTGAAAAGAATTGGATGAACGATCATCCTGCGGGTGCCGAGTTGCCTCGCAATACCGCGCACACCCGTTCCAGCTTCCACGGTCAACCGGACCGCCCCCCCCGACTGAAGCAGCGGCCGGGTGTCCTGCCACCACACCGCGGCAGCTGCGAGCCCAGCGAGCACCACGACCACCAGGCCTGCAAACAGGGCCCACACTGAACGCGTACGCATCTGTGCTCCCCGCGGACCCTCAGCCCCTCTGCCCGCCCGTCACAGCCCCGGCGACCGGGCCCTGCGCCGCGGGTCGGAGCATGCGGACGATCGGGCCGTGCCCATGTCGAGTCAGGCGCCCCGCGTCTAGAGAGCGCGGAACACGATGGAACCATTCGTCCCGCCGAATCCGAACGAATTCGACAGCGCGGCTCGAATCCGCATGTTCCGGGCTTCGTTGGGTACGTAATCGAGGTCACACCCAGGGCTCGGATTGAGCAGATTGATCGTGGGAGGCGCGACCTGATCACGGATCGCGAGCACGCTGAAGACGGCTTCTACGCCTCCCGCGGCTCCCAGAAGATGTCCAGTCATCGATTTGGTGGAACTTACGGCGACCTTGCCAGCGTGATCTCCCAGGCACCGCTTTACCGCAACCGTCTCCGCGACATCTCCCAGAGGGGTCGATGTCCCGTGCGCGTTGATGTAATCGATCTCGTCCGGATTCATGCCGGCCACCCGGAGCGCATTTCGCATGCACCGCACGGCACCATCCCCATCTTCACAGGGCGCAGTCATGTGGTGCGCATCCGCACTCATCCCGTATCCCGCAAGTTCGCAGTAGATCCTCGCGCCGCGCGCCTTGGCAAACTCGTACTCCTCCAGAACGAGGACACCCGCGCCTTCACCGAGAACGAAGCCGTCCCGACCCTCGTCCCAGGGGCGACTGGCCGAAGCCGGGTCGTCGTTACGCGTCGAGAGCGCACGCATGGCGGAGAACCCCCCTACCCCGAGCGGACTGATGGCCCCTTCCGCTCCACCCGCCACGATGACGTCCGCATCGCCGTACTCGATGAGCCGTCCAGCCTCGCCAATGCAATGGGTCGAGGTGGTACACGCCGTGACGATCGCCAGGTTGGGACCCTTGAAGCCATGTGCAATCGAGAGGGTTCCTGCGATCATGTTGATGATGCTGCCGGGGATGAAGAACGGGGAAATCTTCTTGGCACCACCCTCGATCAGGGCAAGGTGAGTATCTTCGATCAGCGGAAGGCCGCCTATGCCGGAGCCGATCACGATACCGATCCGCTCCGCATTCTCCGACGTTGCCACGATCCCAGAATCCCGGATCGCTTCGTTCGCGGCCACCATGCCGTAGTGGATGAACGTATCAAGCCGGCGAGCCTCCTTCGCCGGGAGATGCTGGGTGACATCGAACCCCTTCACCTCTCCCGCGATCCGCGACGCGAAAGGCGACGCGTCGAACCGGGTGATTGGGCCGATACCGGAGCGGCCGGCAACAATGTTGGCCCAGGCATCCGGGACTCCGACGCCCGTCGGGTTCACGATGCCAAGGCCCGTGACGACAACTCTGCGTTTTTCCAAGGTAGTTCCAGAAAACGGGCGAGGCTGAACCACGCCCACAGCCCGGTCAGTTGACGTGGGCGTTGACGTAGTCGATCGCCTGCTGGACCGAGGTGATTTTTTCGGCTTCTTCGTCAGGGATGTCGCACTCGAATTCCTCTTCCAGTGCCATCACCAGTTCCACCGTATCGAGAGAATCGGCGCCAAGATCATCCACGAAGGTGGACTCGGTCTTGATGTCGGCCTCACTCACGCCCAGTTGTTCTGCAACGATCCGCTTGACGCGCTGTTCCACGCTTTCCATGTTGTTGCCCTTCCTTCTGTTGAATCCGGTCTCGGCGAGGATGCGCCTGCAACACCTGCGCTCTTGAAAGAGACGCCGATACAAACTCTTTCTCGGCTCGCGTCGCGGCGAGCCGGGCGCGAATTCTACCAAAACACTGCCCCGGTGCATCAAAGACATAGTGATCGCCGTGCGACCCGCCGAACTCTCCAGCAAGGAGCCGCCGCCGACCCGGCCGCGTCTAGTCCATGAGCATGCCGCCGTTCACGTGAATCGTGCTGCCCGTGATGTAGCCAGCTGCGTCCGAGGCGAGGAAGGCCACCGCGGCGGCGATTTCCTGCACATCTCCGAAGCGGCCCAGCGGAACCTGCGCCAGCAGCGCCGCGCGTTGCGCTTCTGCGAGGGAACGTGTCATGTCCGTGTCGATGAACCCGGGCGCGACGCAGTTCACCGTGATGTTGCGGCTCCCGACCTCGCGGGCGAGCGACTTGCCGAAACCCGTGAGCCCCGCCTTCGCGGCCGCGTAGTTGGCCTGACCGCCGTTCCCCAGATGCCCGACGACGGAGGTGACATTCACGATCCGTCCCCAGCGAGCCTTCATCATCGGGCGCAGGACGAGCTTGGACAACGTGAAGGCCGCCCGCAGGTTGGTATCCAAGACCTGGTCCCACTCTTCGTCCCGCATGCGCAGAAGAAGATTGTCCCGTGTGATGCCGGCATTGTTGACCAGGACCGAGACGTCGCCCAATTCCGCCTCCACCCGACTGACGATCGAGGAAATGTGCCCAGGATCCATCACGTCAAGGACAAAGCCCCTGCCCTTGACGCCGGCAGCGGCGAAACTCTCGCTGATACTCGCCGCACCCGTGTCTGTCGTTGCCGTGCCCGCCACCTTGAAACCCGCCCCGCCCAGGGCAAGCGCGATTGCCTGGCCAATGCCTCTCGAGGCACCCGTGATGAGCGCCACTCGCTCAGTCATGTCGTTGCTCCCGTCTTCAATGCGGCGACCGATTCCAGGATGGACTGGGACGAGGAAAGCGTCAGGCAGTCGGCCTTGTCCACGATGCGACGGTTCAATCCCTGCAGAACCTTTCCAGGGCCGCATTCCAAGATATGAGTGACTCCGTGGTGCGCTTCGAGCGCCTGAACCGTCTCGATCCAGCGCACGGGGCTGGATAACTGCCGGGACAGCGCGTCGCGAATGTCGGCCGGAGCCGATGCCGTTGCGACGTCCACGTTGTTGACCACCGGAAGCGCGGGTACCGAGAGACTGACACCGGCGAGATGGGTGCTGAGCGTCTCGGCCGCCGGCAGCATCAGCGCGCAGTGGGCCGGAACGCTCATCGGCAGGAGGATGCCGCGCTTTGCTCCCAGCCTCTTGCAGGCCTCGATCGCTCGTTCCACCGCCGCGCGCGTACCCGAAATGACAATCTGACCGGGCGCATTGAGATTGGCGGGAGCCACCACATCGCCCTGTGCCGCTTCCCTGCAGGCCGCCATGACCGCGTCCGCCTCGAGCCCGAGAATGGCGGCGATCCCGCCAGCGCCAGGTGCAACGGCCGCCTGCATGGCCTCACCCCGCGCGCGCACGACACGAAGCGCATCGGCAAAGGTCAGGACTCCTGCCGCCACGAGCGCCGCATACTCACCCAGGCTATGGCCGGCAACGACTTCCGGAAGCCCTCCGCCGCTTTCCAGCCACGCACGATACACGGCAATGTCCGCGGCAAGCATGACCGGCTGAGTATTCGCAGTGAGATTGAGATCCGCCTCCGGACCGCTCTCCATGAGAGATCGCAGATCCTGTCCAAGAACCGCGGATGCCTCCTCGACGGTATTCCATATCGTTGGGTGCCCGGCGTACTCCCTGAACATGCCGACCGATTGCGATCCCTGGCCCGGGAAAACAAACGCAAGTTTCATTTTCTTTCGCCCATACCGTTTTACTACCAGCGCAAAAGCGCTCCACCCCAGGTAAACCCGCCACCAACGCCCTCAAGCAGGACGTGTTGTCCAGAAAGAACCCGCCCGTCCCTGACAGCCTCGTCGAGAGCCAGGGGAATCGAGGCCGCGGAGGTATTGCCATGGCGCGCCACCGTGTTGACCACGTGACTCATCGGAAGTCCGAGCTTGCGCGCGGTGGCCTCAATGATGCGTACATTGGCCTGGTGGGGAACGAACCAGTCGAGGGATTCGCGGGGCACCCCGGCGGCAGACAGGACCTCCTCTGCCACGTCAGCCAGAGCTCGCACGGCGAGGCGAAAAACCGCGTTCCCGTCCATCCGAACGAACGGGTCTCCCGTCACCTGACCTCCGGCAACGCCTCCCGGCACGCAAAGGATGCCGACCTGCGTTCCATCGGCGTGAAGCCTGGTCGCCAGAATGCCGGGCTCGCTCGACGCCCGAAGCACGACCGCACCGGCGCCATCTCCGAAAAGCACACAGGTCGAACGGTCGGTCCAGTCGAGCAAACGCGAAAACACTTCCGTGCCGATCACCAGCGCGGTGCGCGCCTGTCCTGTCCGGATGAACATGTCGGCTGTGGCAAGGGCATAGACAAAGCCGCTGCAGACGGCCTGGAGATCAAAGGCCGGGAATCCGCCGACGCCGAGCTTCCCCTGGAGGATGCAGGCGGTGCTCGGGAAAACCATGTCCGGGGTGGTGGTGGCAACGATCAGCAGGTCGATATCTCCGGCAGTGGCACCCGCGGCTTCGAGGGCGCGCCGGGCAGCGACCAGGGCAAGATCGCTCGCCATCTCCCCTGCGCCTGCGATGTGGCGCTGGCGGATGCCGGTTCGCTCCGAGATCCATTCGTCGGAGGTGTCGACAATCCCGGCGAGGTCCGCGTTCGTCATGATCCTGTCCGGCAGGTACCCACCAGTGCCCGCCACACGCGAGAACATCAGGGCGTTACCTCCGTTGCCTGACTTTGCATCCGGACGCGGATCAACTCGAGGAGCCCGTTGCTTACCTCATCATGAGCACGCTGTAGGGCACACCCGAATGCAAACTCATCCGCCGAACCGTGACTCTTGACGACGATGCCTCGCAGCCCGAGAAGGCTGGCACCGTTGTACCTGCGGTGATCGACTCGCCACTTGAACCTATTGATCACGGGCAGGGCGACAAGCGCGACGAGGCGCGTGTACAGGTTCCGGGTGAACTCCTCCTTCAGGTATCCGCCCAGCATCTGGGCGAGCCCCTCCGACGTCTTGAGTGCGACGTTTCCCACGAAACCGTCACAGACCACAATGTCGGTGGTGCCCTTGTAGATATCGTCGCCTTCCACGTTGCCGTAGAAATTCAGGCCGCTTCCCCGAAAAAGATCACCGGCGGTCTTCGTGACCTCGTTGCCCTTGATGTCCTCTTCGCCGATGTTGAGCAGGCCGACGCTTGGCCTGTCGTTATGATCGATTGCACCGACCAGTGCCGTGCCCATCATGCCGAACTGCAGCAGGTGCTCCGGGGTGCAATTGACATTGGCCCCGAGGTCCAGCATGACGGTCCTGCCAGCCTTGCTGGGAAGAAAGGAGGCGATTGCGGGACGCTCGACACCGGGAAGCATCTTGAGAACAAAGCGCGACATGGCCATGAGGGCACCGGTGTTTCCCGCGCTCACACAGCAATCGGCCTCCCCAGCCTTGACGAGATCGATGGCCACTCGCATCGAGGACTCCCGCTTGCCCCTCAGGGCCGCGGCGGGGGGCTCGTCCATCTGTACGACCTCCGGAGCATGACGGACGAAAACGCGATCGCGCTCAGCAGTTCCGACCCGCTCCAACTGTCTCCGGATCGAGTCCTCGAGACCGACGAGGATCATTTCCGCCCCCTCGTTGGCCCCCAGGAATCTGATGGCCGCGGGAACGGTGACCGCCGGTCCGTGATCCCCGCCCATGCAATCGACGGCGATACGAACGCTCAAATTGGGATCCTCACGGCCCGTAGAGTCCCCCTGATGGCGGACACGAATCGCTGACCGGACATCATCTGCACGGAAATCATTCCCCTGACCACAACGGCTGCCCTGGCCCTATGGCGTTACCGGACCGAAAGTCCACGCTGCAAGAAGCACGGGGGCCGAGACCCGTCACGGGTGACCTGCGACGGCGAAAGCGGCACCCCTGTTCCGTCTCCTGGACAACCCGGAGGGAAATCCAGGTGTCACTGTGCCGCCGGGGACGGGCGCAGACCCGTTCAGTCCGCCTTGGTCTTGAGAATCTTCCGTCCGCGGTAAAAGCCGCTGGGGCTGATGTGATGCCGCAGATGCACCTCTCCGGTCGTCGGTTCAACGGCCAGGGGCGGATTGGTGAGGAAATCGTGGGACCGATGCATCCCTCGCTTGGAAGGGGACTTCTTGTTCTGCTGAACCGCCATGTCTGTTTCTCCCGAGCACCCGGCAAGGGTGCAAAAACCATCAATGCAGATCGGATTCCCGCTGCACCCGCGACATCCCGCTGTCAGTGCTGCAACCGCCTTCCTGGTGCCGTGGCGACATGGGAAGGGACAGAACCGCTTCCTCGTCCACCAGCGCCAGAGGCTCCACCGACTCTTCCGAAGGAAGATAATCAGTGTCGTCTTCCTCATCCTCGAAATCCGCCAGTCGGGACGCCGGAACAAAAACCAGAATGCGCTCCCCCTGCAGCCGGTGGAGCACCGGCTCGAGGCATCTCTGGCAGGGCAGACTGACGTCACCCTGTATCTCAAGGGCAATCGCAGGTTTCCCGTCCCGGCGGCTATACCCCTTCAAGCGATAAAGGATGGTACCTTCCTGATCGGCGAGCATGGAAGCAAGCCGCTCCAGCCCGGCGGCTGGAACCTCTCCCGCCAGTTCCTCACCCGCAAGGGCGAAGCGAATAGCGTCAAAGCTGGCGGCAGAAGACATAAGCCCCGAATAGTAAGATGATTTTCGCCCTCGGTCAAAAGCCACGACACGACATGCACCGCCCCGCAATTATTCTCGCTTCCACATCGAGGTATCGCCACGAACTGCTCTCGCGGTTGCGGCTTTCCTTCACCTGCGTCTCCCCGGGAGTCGATGAGACCGAGCTTCCCGGTGAAGAGGCCGAGAGTCTTGCGCGCCGGCTCGCCTGCCTGAAGGCCCGCGCCATCCGTTGCGACACTGCGGCCGTGGTCATCGGATCCGATCAGGTTGCCGTACTCGACGGCCAGCAGCTCGCGAAGCCCGGGAATCGAGCCAACGCGATCGTGCAACTGCGCGCAGCCAGCGGCCGGGAGGTGGCATTTCATACGGCGGTCTGCATCCGCGACCTACCCTCCGGCCGCGAGGACTGCCGCGTGGATACCACGCGCGTGACGTTCCGTCGCCTGCCCGATGCGCTGATCGAGCGCTATGTGGATGCGGAACAGCCCTACGACTGCGCCGGCAGCGCCAAGTCCGAGGGCCTCGGCATTGCCCTCATCGAACGGATCGAGACGAAGGATCCCACGGGCCTGATCGGACTGCCCCTGATCCTCCTGACGACAATGCTTGAGGAGGCAGGCGTTCATGTCCTCTGATGCCCGAGCCCAGGTGCCAGCGCCCGGCCGGCTGTATCTGGTGCCAATGCCGCTCGGCGACATGTCTCCAGAAGAATGCCTGCCCGTATCGACTCTCCGGGTCGTGGGCAGCCTCCGCCATTTCATTGCCGAGAACGCACGGACGGCGCGCCGTTTCCTGACTCGCGTGCCGCTGGCGGCACCAATTCGAGAACTGGTGATTGAAGAGCTCAACGAACATACGCCGACAGGCGCGATCCCGGCACTGCTGCAGGCGGTTCTCGCGGGAATGGATGCAGGCCTCGTGTCCGAGGCGGGCTGCCCGGTGGTGGCCGATCCGGGTGCCGGACTGGTGGCCTTGGCCCATCGCCGTGGCGTTCAGGTGATTCCCCTCATCGGCCCAAGCGCGCCGCTGCTTGCCCTGATGGCATCCGGCCTGTCTGGCCAATCGTTCAGATTCGCCGGGTATCTGCCACAGGAACCAACGGCACGAGACGCCGCCCTCGTCCAGCTCGACGAGGATGCCCGCCGAAACCGGTGCGCACAGATCTTCATCGAGACACCGTACCGGAACGCGACCATGTTGGAAGCGATACTGTTGAACTGCCGGCGCGACACTCTCCTAGCCGTGGCCATCGACCTCACCCTACCCACCGAGGAGGTGATCACACGCCCGGTGCGCGACTGGATTGCGTCGCCACGCCCTTCCCTGCACCGGCGGCCCGCGGTTTTCGTGATCGGCGCGTGACGCTCGAACGCAAACGGTGGTTTCCCCGTGCAGAACTGCCCCAGAGACCGAGCGCGCTCGCTACAGGCCCTACCGTACCCGGGCCCCGTTGGCCCCGGCGACCTTCACCATGGCCTCACCGAGCGCCGCCCCGAATCGCTTGGCGAAGCGTTCGGCGATGTTCTCCCTTGGAGTGAAGTCCACGATGTTCTCGGCCTTGACCACCTCACGCGCGACATAGGCGGCGTCTCCGACCGCGTCCGCCAAGCCCATCTCCAGACTACGATCTCCAGTCCAGAAAAGTCCCGAGAAAGTCTCCGGGGTTTCCTTGAGACGCTGGCCTCGCCCCTCACGCACGATTGCGATGAACTGTTTGTGGATATCGCCAAGCATGGCCTCCGCGAACGCCCGCTGACGGGGCTCGAGGGGCGAGAAGGGATCGAGAAAGCCCTTGTTCTCGCCAGCGGTCAGAAGCCGCCGTTCCACGCCGAGTTTCTGCATGACCCCCGTGAACCCGAAACCATCCATCAGCACTCCGATGGATCCCACGAGGCTGCCACGGCTCACGTAGATGGCGTCAGCAGCCACCGCCACGTAGTAGCCCCCCGAGGCACAGATATCGTCCACCACGACATAGAGCGGCGTGCCGGGAAACTTGCCACGCAGGCGCCGGATCTCGCGGTTGATCTGGTGGGCCTGCACGGGACTGCCCCCGGGACTATTGATGCGAAGAATCACGCCCTGGGTGTTCTTGTCCTCGAAGGCATCATTGAGCCCCGCGTTCACGATGTCGGCACTCGCCATGGAATCGGCCTCGATCACGCCATTGAGGTCCACCAGCGCCGTGTGCTTGCCCAGTGTCCCCTCGCGCGCGCCGAACCAGCCGGCAGCCATCACCAGCACGGCCGTCAGGTAGAGGAACGTAAGGCTCTTGAAGAAGATTCCCCAACGCCGGGCGGTTCGCTGCTCCGAAAGGGCGTTCTCGGCAAGCTTGCGCAGAACGTCCCGCTCCCAGCGGTCGTCGCCGGAGCGCTCGGCGGGCGTGGGTGGAGAGTCAGACATCATCGTTCAAATCCTGCATGAGGGTAATGAGGCCGTCCCGCTCTGCCACCTCCAGCTTCTCGAGACCTCGGCCACGGCAGGGACCGCCGGCGCAGCGGCCGGACTCGGGAAAGTAGTGCGCGCCGTGCGTGGCACAGATCAAGTATAACCCCGAGTGATCGAAGAACTCCCCTTCTGCCCAGTCGAGTTCCACTGGCACGTGGGCGCAACGATTCACATAGGCGTGGACCTGACCACCATGCCGGATGACGAAGGCCGGTTCATCCCTGCCCTGCAGGGTGACAAGGAAACGGCGGCCAGGCCCGCCGTCCGCGAGATCGGCCGACGCACAGATCACCCGGCCTGAGTCAGCCAGTCCCATAGGTCCCTGGGGGAATGCATGAGAAAGGTGGGCCGAGAACTCTCCAGCTTGGCGACGTCGTGTGCACCGAAAGAAACAGCGGCCACGTGGACGCCAGCGGCATGGGCCATGTTCACATCGTGCGAGGTGTCGCCCACCATGAGCGCGCGCTCCGGGGACACCCCGTGCTGATCCAGGAGGACTTCGAGCATCTCGGGATGGGGCTTGCTGAAACCCTCGTCACCGCAGCGGGATCCGTGCATGAAGGCGCCCACACCCGTGGACGCCAGCGCCCGGTCCAGGCCCACCCGACTCTTTCCGGTGGCGACGGCCAGCAGGTGCCCCTGGTCTCGCAAGGCCGCCAACCCCTCCATCACTCCTTCGAACAGGACCACCTCCTGCTCGCCACCCAAATAGTGCACCCGGTAACGGTCGGTGATGTCGCGGTATCTTTCCGCAGGCAGGTCCGGGAAGAGGTATTCCATCGCATCCTGCAGGCCGAGTCCGATGATGTGCCTGGATTGCTCGTCCGAGGGGACCGCGAGGCCGTTGTCACGAGCGGCCCCCTGAATGCTGCGCACGATGAGCGCGGCCGAGTCGGAGAGTGTTCCATCCCAGTCGAAGACGATGAAGTCATAACGTCTCATTCTGCACGATCCTCCGCATCGGCCTTCGGCGTAGACAACTGCTCGAGGAAGCCCGCCAGTTCCTTCGGGAGATCGCTCGCGAGGGCAAGGCGATCCCCCGTGACCGGGTGCGTGATTTGCAGGCGGGATGCGTGCAGAAACATGCGGCGCAAGCCGCGCCGACCCAGAGTCCGGTTCAAGGCGAAATCTCCGTATTTGTCATCGCCGCAGATGGGCAGGCCCAGGTGGGCAAGATGCACGCGTATCTGATGGGTTCTGCCCGTCAGGAGGCGCGCCTCCAAGAGGCTGAAATCCTCGAAGACCTTAACAGGCCTGACCACCGTCCGTGACGGCTGGCCCTCGGGATCGACCGCCACGCGCCGGTCTCCCCCCTCCAGAAGATGTCTGGTGAGCGGCTGGTCGATCGTGCGCGCGCTCCCGACCCAGCGCCCGCGCACCAGCGCGAGGTATCGCTTGTCCACTCGCCCCTCGCGGATCTGCGCATGCAGATCCACGAGCGCACCCCGCTTCCTGGCCAGCAAAAGCAACCCGGAGGTTTCCCGGTCGAGCCGATGCACAAGCTCCAGGAACCGCCCTGGAGGTCGCGAGGCGCGCAGGAGTTCGATCACGCCATGGGAGATGCCACTGCCGCCATGGACCGCGGTTCCCGCAGGCTTGTTCACCACCAAAAGGCTGTCATCCTCGTACACCACATCGAGAGCCCTCGTGACCGGGAAGGATGGCGGGGGCATCTCCCCACGAGCAGATACCCGGATTGGCGGGATGCGCAGACGGTCGCCCGGCCGCAGACGTGTCGCCGCATCGGCACGGCGGCTGTTGACGCGAACTTCCCCGCTGCGCAGGATCCGGTAGACGTGACTCTTCGGAACCCCCTTGAGAATGCGCATCAGGAAGTTATCGATACGCTGATCCCCGGCATCCTCTCCGATTTCGACCCAGTTCACCGAATCTTTGCTTAACCCATTCATTTTTCTTATACTCCGAGAGCGTCTGGAGACTCAGCAGCGGGTCGTGAATCTCCGCTCCCGGCCTCGACGTCGTCCTGGTCTGCCTGTTCGGCAGACCCTTTCAGGTTAATGTCGCTCACCTACCCAAGTAGCGAACGGTCTTGTTTAGCGCGCTCGGAATTCCGGTTCTCAGGTTACTCGCGTCGCCGCTCGAGATGGCGGCTTCGCAATCATGCACACTTGCTATTGGTATCCCATGTTGTTCGCCCGGTTGCATCAGATGAATACGATCCCGCTCGAATGATAAACGGTCGGGGCGGCTGACGCCGTCCCCATGCTTGAGTGTGCGCCTCCCCGTCGTGAACGAGCGCGGGAGAGTACGTCAATGAAGCGAATGCTGTTCAACGCGACGCATCCGGAGGAAATCCGCGTCGCGATCGTCGATGGTCAGAAACTGATCGACCTCGATATCGAAACCCTCGGCAAGGAGCAGAGGAAGGGAAACATCTACAAGGGTGTCATCACCAGGGTCGAACCCAGCCTAGAGGCCGCATTCGTCGATTACGGCGCTGACCGACACGGCTTCCTCTCGTTCAAGGAGGTCTCTAGGGATTACTTCGGGGACAACGCGGACCCGGGCCGAAGCCGGATCCAGGATGTCCTGAAGGAAGGCCAGGACCTGATTGTTCAGGTGGAGAAGGACGAGCGTGGCAACAAGGGTGCTGCCCTGACGACCTTCATCAGCCTCGCAGGGCGCTACGTAGTTCTGATGCCCAACAATCCCAGGGGTGGGGGCGTATCCCGCCGTGTCGAGGGAGAAGAGCGCAACGAACTGCGCGACACCATCGCCCAACTCGAAGTCCCGTCCGGAATGAGCATCATCGCGCGGACAGCCGGCATCGGCAGGACGGTCGAGGAACTCAATTGGGATCTCGATTACCTCCTGCAACTCTGGCGGGCAATCGAGGAAGCCGGAGCCACGCAGTACGAATACACCGAGCAGCAGGAAGTCGAGGAGGACGGCCGACGCCGGTCCGTCACGAGGACGGTCACCACCAGTTCAAGGACCCGGCCCGACGGAACCGTAAACCGGCGCGCAGCCGTCAAGCCCTTCCTCATCTTCGAGGAATCCAGTCTCGTCATTCGCGCCATCCGGGACTACTTCCAGCCGGACATCGGCGAGATCCTCATCGACAACCAGAGCATCTTCGATCACGTGAAGGCCTTCATGGGCTACGTGATGCCGGCGAACGTCGCGCGAGTGAAGCTCTACACCGACGACATCCCGCTCTTCTCCCGCTTCCAGATCGAGCACCAGATCGAGACCGCGTATGCGCGGCAGGTTCCGCTCGCCTCGGGTGGGGCGATCGTCATCGACCACACGGAAGCGCTCGTGTCCGTCGACGTCAACTCCGCGCGCGCGACCAAGGGCTCAGACATCGAAGCGACGGCCCTTAATACCAACCTCGAGGCGGCGGACGAGATCGCCCGCCAGTTGCGCCTGCGCGACCTCGGTGGGCTGGTGGTCATCGACTTCATCGATATGGAATCGGCGAAGAACCAACGGGATGTGGAAAACCGCCTGCGGGACGCGCTGCGCTACGACCGCGCGCGCGTGCAGATGGGAAAGATTTCCCGCTTCGGGCTCATGGAACTGTCACGGCAGCGCCTGCAGACCTCGCTCGGGGAGACCAGCCACATTCCGTGCCCCCGGTGCCACGGGGTCGGACATATCCGTGGCATCGAGTCCACTGCGCTGCACATCCTCCGGATCGTGCAGGAAGAGGCCATGAAGGAAAACAGCGCGGCCGTTCACGCGCAGGTTCCGGTCGAGGTCGCCACCTATCTTCTCAATGAGAAGCGCAGCGAATTCCAGGCGCTCGAGGCTCGGCTGAAGGTGAGCATCGTCCTCATTCCCAACATCCATCTGGAAACGCCCAACTACGCCATCACCCGGCTGCGGCACGACGAACTCAACCAGAGTGGCCCCCTGCCGCCCAGCTATCAGATGATGGAAGCGCCCGCCGAGACCGAGACAGCCACGCCCGGAGCCGGTCCGGAGAGGGCGCCCCGGCCCGAGGCACTTGTCAAGGGCATTACTCCGGCCCAGCCCGCGCCGCTGCCAACGGCCCCGCAGCCTTCCGCACCGCCCGCGATGCCGGCGGCGCCCGCGGGGAGGCAGGGCTCCGTGCTCAGGAGGATTCTGGGCTGGTTTACGGGCGGCGCCTCCGAGGAAACCGCTCCGGCCGCAACCGAGGTGGTGCCCTCACCCGCTGCAACGCCTCGCCCGGCCCGCGACCGCGATCGCAATCGCGACCGTCGACCCGAACGATCTGGAGAGAGCCCTCGCCACGGACGCGGGGAACGCAGCGAACGCTCAGGGGAGCGGACGGAACGGCCACCGCGCCCGGAGCGGGGAGACCGCAACGACCGCGGCGAGCGGACCGATCGTCCCCCGCGGGGTGATGGAGAACGGCGTCGTACCAACGGCGATGTGGTCAACGCCGCTCCGAAGGCGCAAAACGCCGCGCCCGTCCGGGAACCGGCCGAAGCTGGTGATCAACCCCAGCGCGGCCGCCGGCAGCGCCCTCCGCGCAACCGCGAGGATCGAGTGCAGACCGGAGCCGAAACCCCTGCCGCAGAGCAGCTACCGGACTCGACGGAGTCGCAGGCCCTTCAGGCTGCGGCCACTCCAAGGCCCGATGTAGCGGCCGCCGGTGACGCCCCGTCATCCGAGGGCCGTGGTCGGCGGCGGCGGGGACGTCGCGATCGTCCGCGCGCGGATGAGGCGGCGCCCGTCGGCACCGATGAAGGCGTGGCCACCCCGGAGCCCGAAGCCATCGAGACCGCCGTCGCCCTTGCCGGGGACCCTCCGGGCACGCCATTCGTGGCAGTGCTACCGCAGGACATCGAACCGGAGATCGCTCTGCCCGTGGCCCTGAATGTACCGGAGATCGCGCCTGTCTCCACACCGGTTGTAGGGACCGCGCCTGCAGAACCGGTCCGGGAACTTTCTCCCGTCGTGATCGAGCCGGTGTCGGAAGCCCCCGCTGTTGCCGAGGAGCGCGAGTCATCCCAACCGGTCGCATCAATCCCGGAGCCCGAGCCTCTCCCGCAGCCGGTCGAGACCGTCTTGGAGGAGCCTCAGGTCGTCGCCCCGCCGCCCGTGCCGGTCGCATTGCCGGAAGGGATGGTGCAGATCGAAACATTCCGAGCGGCATCGTCCCCCGTCCCCGAGGCGCCACCGGTTCAACTGGGTCGGAAGCGGCCGCCCGCCATCCCACAGAGGTTGGACGATTCGAGCCCCTTGACTCAGGTGGAAACCCGCGGCGGGTAACGCCTCGATCCTGACGGGATCGAAAGGTCCCGTCAGGCTTCCGGGCCCGGCACGGCCGAAGCCTGGTACCCGTCACCCCTGCCCGGTCATTCTCCGGATTCCCCGCCCCGCTCCGACAGGCGAATACGGATCGCTTCCAGCAAACCCGTGGCACCGGCCTCCGCGAGGTCGAGAACATGCTCGAAGCCTTCCGGACCACCATAGTAGGGATCCGGCACTTCCCGATGACCCAATCTTGGCGCAAAGTCGAGGAACAGGCCCACGTGGGCGCGAGACTCTCCCGGCTTCAGGCTCTCGAGTGACCGAAGGTTGTACTGATCCATGGCAAGGATGTAGTCGAAGACCATGAAATCCCCCGGCACGACCTGTCGCGCGCGGATCTTCGTCAGGTTGTAGTCGCGCCGTGCCGCGGCTTGAATGCTCCGCGCATCCGGCGGCTCCTTCTGATGATGGGCATGCGTCCCGGCAGAATCGATGCGCAGGATGCGATCGATCCCCGCCAGCTTTGCCCGATGCCGGAACACTCCCTCTGCTGTAGGGGATCTGCAGATGTTCCCCATGCAGACGAACAGCACTCCCAGAACCGGCTTTGGTCCGAAGAGCCGCATCTCAGCCCCGCGCGAGCCGGCGTGGCTCCGCGGTGGATTGGCCTGCCGCAGCCTCCCCCTCTTCAGGACCAAACAGCCGCTCCTTCAGGCGCCGTAACTCGTCACGCTTGGCCGCCGCCTGCTCGAACTCGAGGTTGCGCGCGTATTCCAGCATTTCCTTTTCCGTGCGCTTGATTTCCCGGGCAAGGTCTTTCTCGCTCATCGTCGACGCCAGCGCATCGTTGCGGGCCGCCGTCACCTCCCGCCGGCTCTGGTCCGCGTCGTAGACCCCTTCGATCAGATCCTTCACACGTTTGACGACACCCCGCGGAACGATCGCGTGCGTGTCGTTGAAGGCCGTCTGCCTCGCCCTGCGCCGGTTGGTCTCCGCGATGGCCCGTTCCATCGAACTCGTGACCGAATCCCCATACAGGATCGCCTTACCCCGGAGGTGCCGCGCTGCGCGCCCAATGGTCTGGATCAGCGACCGCTCGGACCTCAGGAAACCCTCCTTGTCGGCATCCAGGATCGCTACCAGCGACACCTCCGGCAGGTCCAGGCCCTCCCGAAGGAGGTTGATGCCGACCAGCACGTCGAACTGCCCCAGCCGCAGGTCCCGGATGATCTCCACGCGCTCCACCGTATCCACGTCCGAGTGGAGGTAGCGCACCTTCACGCCGTGCTCCGCAAGGTACTCGGTCAGATCCTCGGCCATCCGCTTGGTGAGTGTCGTCACGAGCACCCTGTCCCCGAGGGCGACCCTCTCGCTGATCTCCGACATCAGATCGTCCACCTGATTGGAGGCAGGGCGCACCTCCAGTTCGGGATCGATCAGCCCGGTTGGTCGGACCACCTGCTCCACCAGGCGTTGCTGGTGCTCCCGCTCGTACTCCGCCGGCGTCGCCGAAACAAAGATGGTCTGCGGCATCAATTGCTCGAATTCGTCGAAGCGCAACGGCCGGTTATCGAGCGCGGATGGCAGCCGGAACCCGTAATCCACAAGGTTCTCCTTCCGCGCGCGATCACCCCGGTACATTCCGCCGATCTGGGGAATGGTGACGTGGCTCTCGTCGATGATCATCAGGGCGTCGGGCGGGAGGTAATCGATCAGAGTGGGGGGAGGCTCACCTGCCCGACGGCCGGACAGGTGGCGGGAATAATTTTCGATGCCCTTGCAGAACCCCAGCTCGTGGAGCATTTCGAGGTCGAAGCGGGTACGCTGCTCGATTCGCTGGGCCTCCAGCAGTTTGCCCGCCGCATTGAAGGCCTCTATCCGCTCGCGCAGTTCCTCCCGGATTGCATCGGCGGCCCGGATCGTCGTGCTGCGCGGCGTGACGTAGTGACTCGAGGGATAGACCGTGAAGCGGGACACTCTGGAAAGAATCTGCCCCGTCAGCGGGTCGAACAGCGACAGCGATTCCACCTCGTCATCGAAGAGCGAGACCCGGATCGCCGTCTCCGAGTTTTCCGCGGGGAAGACATCCAGAACGTCGCCGCGCACCCGGAAGGTGCCTCGCCGAAAATCGTAATCCGCCCGCGTGTACTGCATCTCGGCAAGCCGCTGGATCACCGTGCGCTGGCCGATGCGTTCTCGCTCCCGCAGGTGGAGGATCATCGCGTGGTAGTCGACGGGATCACCGATGCCGTAGATCGCCGAGACCGTTGCCACGATCACGGTGTCCCGCCTTTCCAGGAGCGATTTCGTCGCCGACAGCCGCATCTGCTCGATGTGGTCGTTGATGCTCGAGTCCTTCTCGATGTACAGGTCCCGGGACGGCACGTAGGCCTCGGGCTGATAGTAGTCATAATAGGAGACGAAATACTCCACCGCGTTATCCGGAAAGAACTCCCGCATTTCCGCGTACAACTGCGCCGCGAGGGTCTTGTTCGGTGCCATCACGATGGCGGGGCGCCCTGAACGCGCCACCACATTCGCCATCGTGTAGGTCTTCCCGGACCCCGTGACACCCAGCAGCATCTGGTACCGGAGACCCGAGACGAGACCGTCCACCAGCCCGTCGATGGCCTCCGGCTGGTCCCCTGCAGGCGGGAATGGCTGATGAAGCCGGAACGGACTGTTGGGAAAGGTGACGATCACGCGTAAAATTCCGGGTTTGCTGCAAAGCGGCAGGGCAGTCTAGCACGCGGGTTTGCGCCGCCCCCGCGCCCTGTCGGCGATACGTGCCGGCCCCTCCTATCTTCATTGACCACACCCATGTCATCAGCCCTTTTCCAGCACGTAGAAATGGCTCCGCGCGACCCGATTCTCGGCGTCACCGAGGCGTTCGTTGCCGACCCCAACCCCGCCAAGGTCAACCTCGGCGTGGGTATCTACTACAACGACGCCGGCAAGGTTCCCCTTCTCCAGTGCGTGGCCGAGGCCGAAAAGCGCCTCCTCGAGGCCGCCCTGCCCCGTGCCTACCTGCCAATCGACGGCCTCGCGGCCTACGACAAGGCCGTGCAGGGGCTCGTGTTCGGCGCCGACTCACCCATCATCCGGGACAAACGTGCCGTCACCGTCCAGGCGCTCGGTGGTACGGGCGGTCTGAAGATTGGCGCAGACTTCCTGCGTCGGCTCACTCCCGGGGCGGAGGTCTGGATTTCCGACCCCAGTTGGGAGAACCATCGCGCCCTGTTCGAGAACGCCGGATTCAAGGTCAACACCTACCGGTACTACTCCACGGACCACAATGGGCTGGATGCCTCGGGCTTCATCGATGGCCTGCGTCGGATCCCAGCGGGGCACATCGTGGTGCTGCACGCCTGCTGCCACAACCCTACCGGTGCCGATCTATCCGAAGACCAGTGGAGGGAAGTCGTCACCATCGTGCGGGAGCGCGACCTTACCGCCTTCCTGGATCTCGCCTACCAGGGCTTTGGCGACGGGATCGACGCTGACGCTTGGGCGGTGCGCGCGTTCGCCGACAGCGGTCTGCCCTTCCTGGTTTCCAACTCCTTCTCCAAGTCCTTCTCGCTGTACGGAGAACGCGTGGGCGCCCTCAGCATCGTGACGACCAGTGCCGACGAGGCTGCGCGGGTGCTTAGTCAGATCAAGCGCATCGTGCGGACCAATTACTCCAACCCGCCCACGCACGGCGGCAAGGTGGTGTCTACCGTGCTCGACACCCCGGAGCTCCGGGCCCTTTGGGAGCAGGAACTTGCGGGCATGCGCGACCGCATACGCGAAATGCGTGTGCGACTCGTCGAACGCCTGCGCGATCTCGCGCCCGCCCGCGACTACAGCTTCGTTCTCCGCCAGCGGGGCATGTTCTCCTACTCGGGGCTCACCAAACCCCAGGTGGAGCGCTTGGCGCGCGAGTACTCGGTCTACGCCATCGACACGGGACGCATCTGCGTCGCGGCCCTCAATTCGGGGAACATCGACCGGGTTGCCAGCGCCATCGCAACAGTCATCGCCTGATCGGGGAAAGCGTTTGCGTCGCTGGCCCCATCCGGTCATTGACCACCGGTACCCCCCCGGCTAAACTCCGGGTCTTTCTGATCCCCGATAGCTCAGTCGGTAGAGCGACGGACTGTTAATCCGCAGGTCCCTGGTT
>JBAXBV010000020.1:0-58342 GCA_037141795.1 Betaproteobacteria bacterium | reverse complement strand
GTGACCTGATGAAATGTCCGGGCCAGCCCGGACATTCGACCAGGCCGGCCCCGAAAATGAGCAGCCCATCGATGCCCATCGGGTTCGCAGCGAACCGGCTTGCGGTGCCACTCGGTCCGTCGGCCTCCACGGGCGCTGGCGGTCGCCTTGCGGTCATGCCGCGCCCCCGCTTCGCGCCGACAGGCCCGGCTATCGGCCTGGCGCCGGATGCGCCGCCTGCCTCGCCATCATCCCGTGACCCGGTGAGATGTCCGGGATAGTGCGTCCGCCCGGCCGCCTGGACCGGGGCGCGGAGGCGGCGGGGCGCCTCGGCAGCCTGCTCTTCGTGGCCATCGTGGCCATCACGGCCTGGGAGGTCGTGCTGCGTTACGTGTTCGGGGCGCCGACCACCTGGGTGCACGAGGTCTCCGTCACGCTCGCCGCAGCGGCGTTCGTCATCGGCGGCCCGGCGGTCCACGCCGGGCGCGCCCACATCGCCATCACCGCTTTCCTCGAGCGGGTGTCGCCGCGCTGGCAGGTGCGGCTGCGCGTGCTGCACTCGCTGCTCACGCTGGCGTTCCTCGTTCTTCTCGCCTACGCCGCCATAGACCAGGCGTGGGTGTCGGTGCGGGACATGGAAACCTCCGGTACCGCGCTCAATCTGCCCACGCCGGTCTTTCTGAAGAGCCTGTTCGCCGTGGCCTGCGTGCTGCTCTGCGCGCAGACGCTCGGGCACCTGCTGGCCGACATCGAGGCGTGGCGCGGCGATGGAGGTGCCGCGTGAGCATCGGGTGGATCACAGTGGCCATGTTCGGCTCGATGATCGTGCTGCTGGCGCTGGGGCTTCCCCTCGCCTTCGTGACGGGTCTGATCGGGGTCGTCTTCACCGTGGGGCTGTTCGGGCTCGACGGCCTGCAGCTGGTGGGCAGCCGCATCTTCACCTTCATGAACGAATATGTGCTCGTGTCGGTGCCCATGTTCATCATGATGGCCTCGGTCATGGAGCGGTCGGGTGTGGCCCGCGATCTCTTCACGGCGATGCGCGTGTGGGCCGGCCGCCTGCCCGGTGGGCTGGCCATCCAGACCATGATTGCCGCGACCCTGATGGGCGCGATGACCGGGATCATCGGTGGCGAGATCGTGCTTCTCGGCCTGATCGCCCTGCCGCAGATGCTCCGCCTGGGCTACGACCGGCGGCTGGCGATCGGCACCATCTGTGCCGGGGGATCCCTGGGGACCATGATTCCCCCGTCCATCGTGCTGGTCATCTACGGACTTACTGTCAATGTCTCGGTGGGCGACCTCTTCACCGCCAACCTGGTGCCCGGGCTGATCCTGTCGGCCGTCTACATGGGCTACATCTTCGTGCGCTGCCGCATCGATCCCCGGCTCGGACCGCCGGCGCCCGAGGAGGAGCGCAACGTACCCCTCCGACACAAGCTGGCCCTTCTTGGCAGCCTGGCCCTGCCTTCCCTGGTGGTGATGCTCGTCCTGGGTACCATCTATCTCGGCATCGCCTCGGTCACCGAGGCGGCAGCCATGGGGGTGGTGGGCACGCTGGCAGCCGCGGCATTCCGGCGCGAACTCAGGTGGTCGATCGTGCGGGATGCGGCCCGGCAGACCATGACGACCTGCGGCATGCTCCTGTGGCTCTCCTTCGGGGCGACGGCCATGATCGGCGTCTACAACCTCGCCGGGGGCCCTGCTTTCGTGAAGGAGATCATCACCGGTCTGCCGCTGCCGCCCCTCGCCATCGTGTTCGTGATGATGGCGATCCTCGTGGTTCTCGGCTGCATCATGGACTGGGTGGGTATCTGTCTGCTCACCATGCCGGTGTTCGTGCCCATTATCACCGCGATGGGCTTCAGCCCGGTCTGGTTCGGGGTGCTCTTCTGCCTCAACATGCAGATTTCCTACCTCTCTCCGCCCTTCGGGCCGGCGGCCTTCTACCTCAAGGGTGTGGCGCCCCCCGACATCACCCTGAACGAGATCTTCAGTGCCGTCTGGCCCTTCATCGGGCTGCAGGCGGCTGTTCTGGCGCTGGTGGTGTTCTATCCGGCGCTGGCCCTGTGGCTGCCCGGACTGGCGGTGCAGGTGGTGCCGTGAACCCCGGGCGGTGACGGCTGTCCGATGCCCTGAGGCAGAGCCACCCGCCCGCCCACCAGGAGAAACCGATGAATCCCGTGAAACCCCTGCTCGCGGCGCTGCTCGCCGCGGTCTCGCTCTTTCCCGCCGCTGGCGCGCGGGCGGAAGTCCAGTACTACGACGATATCGATGCGGCCTCGCGCATCGGCGACGAGCACGTCACCCGGCTCCAGAGGGAAAGCGTGACGCGCTTCGGAGAGCTGCTCCGCTTCGAGGTCAAGGTCGCGTGGAAGGATCCGGCGGCACGGCCGGACACTGAGGCCCCCATCCGGATCGTGCGCTACCTGGCGAAATGTCCTCAGAAGGAGCTGGCCGTGGCCGCCGTGGCGGTCTTCGATCCCAGCAACCGCATGGTCAAGAGCTTCGGCATCCCGCCCGGCGGCTGGGAGTATGCGCCTGCCAAGGCGGGGTCTCCCCAGGCGGAGTGGCTGGAGAAGGCCTGCAACATGCCGGTCTGACCGGCAACCTGGGCGGCGCTCCGATGCCGCCCTGACTACCGGTTCCGGGCCCGACGCCGCCAAGTGCCGGGCGGCACGGGCGCGGCATCCCGCCACAGGCCGATCCGCGCTTCCCGGGCTGCACGCTCGGCAGCGCGGTATTCCGGGCGGAACTCGCCGCGCGAGTAGGCCCAGGCAAGGCCCCTGGCGACCTGTTCGAGGTTGATGTCCCGGCCATCGGAGCCGCGGATGACCACCGCCAGCGCGCGCCCGTAGCGATCGCGACCCTTCAGGCGGAAGGTCACGGGTTCCAGCCGCACCAGCTGTTCCAGGCTGCGCCGGGCTTCGCGACCGGACGGCTGATCGTGCTCCGGCGCATCGATGTAGAGCAGCCGGACCTTCGTTTCCCGGCCCCGGATCACGGCAGTCAGCGAGTCACCATCGACGACGTCGATCACCCGGCCACTGGCGGTCCCGGCGTCCGCCGGCACCGCCAGGAAGCCCAGCATCCAGAAGGCCGCAGCCCGCAAGGCCTTCCGAGCTCCCGGAATCATTCGCCGGAATCGATCGGGGGCACCGGAACGTTGAAGACCTGCCGCAGGTAGGCGACGTAGGACGGGTCGTAGTCCATGGCCTTTTCGGGCGTGTCGCTGATCTTGGCCACGGGCTGGCCGTTGCAGCGGGTCATCTTGATCACGATCTGCAGCGCATCCACGCCCAGGTCGTTGGTGAGGTTGGTGCCCAGGCCGAAGCCCGGCTTGCAGCGGCCCTTGAACCGTTCGTAGAGCGCGATGCACAGCGGCACGTTGAGGCTGTCGCTGAACACGAAGGTCTTGCTCCGCGCATCGACCCGCATGTGCCGGTAGTGGGCGAGCATCTTCTCGCCCCACTCGAAGGGGTCGCCCGAGTCGTGGCGGACGCCGTCGAAGAGCTTGCAGAAGAACAGGTCGAAGTCCTGCAGGAAGGCGTCCATGCCGCAGACATCGGTCAGTGCGATCCCCAGATCACCGCGGTACTCCTCCGCCCACTTGTCGAACGCGAAGCGCTGCGAGTCCCTCAGTCGCGGCCCGACGGCCTGGCAGGCCTGCAGGTATTCGTGGGCCATCGTGCCGAGCGGGATCATGCCGTGCTCCCGGGCAAAATGGACATTGCTCGTGCCCGTCACGCGGGTGGGAATCTCCCGTTGCAGCGTCGAGAGGACCGTGCGCTGCCAGTCGTGCGAGAAGCGGCGCCTCGTGCCGAAATCGGAGATCTTGAAATCCGTGTCCGGGTGCTGGCGCACCAGGGCGATCTTGTCGAGCAGCCGGCGCTCGCCCTCGGCCGTATCCAGTTCGGAAAAACTGTTGCGGAACCAGACCTCGCTCACGATCGCCAGCACCGGCACCTCGAAGAGGATCGTGTGCAGCCAGGGCCCCCGGATGGTGATGTCCAGCCCGCCGTCCACCTCGGATGCCCCGCGGATGTCGATGAAGCTCTCGTCGAGCTGGAACAGGCGCAGGAGGTCGATGTAGTCGCTCTTGAGGAAGCGCAGTCCGCGCAGGTAGTCGAGTTCGTCCCGGCGGAAACGGAGGGAGCAGAGATGGCGCACCTCGTCCCGGATTTCCGCCACGTGGGGTGCGAGATTCACGCCCCGGCTGCGGCACTTGAACCGGTACTCCACCTGTGCGCCGGGGAACTGGTGCAGGACGACCTGCATCATCGAGAACTTGTAGAGATCCGTATCGAGCAGGGAATCGAGAATCATCGCGTCAGGGGGCGGGGCTGGGGCTGGGGCGAGTCCATTGTCCCCGAAAGGTCTCCTCGAGGAAACGGCCGGCGAAGGTGACAGCGCGGGCTATCGCCTGACGGGTCGTGCCCCGAGATCGCGGAACGAGGAGACAGTCTGCTCGAAGGCCGGAAGGTCGCGGTCGAAATAGGTGCGCGAGAGGGCCTGATACTCCAGAAACAGCACCGTGTCCCGCTCGACGGCCGCGTAGACGAGCTGGTCGAGGGAGGCCCCGCGCAGCGTTCGATACCGCATCCGGAGGCGCACGCCCTCGAGTCCGGCGAAGGATGCCGGCTCATTGCTCACGACCACCAGCCCGCTCAGAACGGGGACGGCCCGCCGGGACGCGATGATCAGCTCGGCCAGTTCCGTCGGCAGCAGATCGGCGGTCGCCGCCTTCCGGATGTTCCGGAAGGCGTCCTCGTGACGGTCACGGTGGATGCGCACGTACTGCATGGGAATGCCGTCGCGCGTGAGGAACAGGCCTTCGTTCGTTCCCTCGCGGCGCATCCAGCCCACGGGTGCGTCCGCCTCGAAGGCCTGGCCCGACACCACCGCCCGGGGCTGATCGACAGGCCTCCATGCGGGTCCGCTCTGGCAGCCGCTCAGCGCGCCCAGCAGCACCAGCGTCGCGAGCCGGGTCCGCGACCGGCGCCGGATCCGGCAGCCTGTCACCGGCACTTCTCCAGGAACCGGCGCACGTGTGCGCTCAACGGGCCGGACGGTTCGAGTTCCAGGTAGGCGGACAGATGGAGGCGCGCGCGCGGGCAGTCCTTCTGCCGGTAATAGTGCACGCCGAGTGCTGCCCGGGCGGGCGCGAAACGGGGCGCTGCCGTCTCTGCTGTCCGGTAGGCCTCGACCATCCGGTCGCGATCGTCGGGGGCCCCGCGCAGCCGATATGCCTCGCCAAGGTAGAAGGGCGACTCGGGCGGGAAAAGCGCCATGGCGCCGGGCTGGGTCAGTACGTGGATCACCCGTTCGCCCCGTCCGAGGCCGATTTCCTGCTCGAGCCACAGCCGCTGCAGCGGAACCGCAAAGGCGCGGTAGTTCGTGTCGTCCGGCGACGTGGCGGGAGCGGTCGCCTGGCGGGCCAGCGCGGTGAAGCTGTCGATGCGTTCCCGCAGGCTCGGGTGCGAGGCAAAGAAATAGGGTTCCCGGATGCCTGTGGCCTGAGCTTCCGCCGCAAGCCGCTCGAACACGCGGGGACTGTCGCGAGGGTCCAGCCCGGCGCCCACGAGGCGCTGAAATCCCGCCGCGTCGGCTTCGCGTTCGTGCGCCCGGGAAAATCCCTGGATGGACGAGAGTCCCACCAGCTGTCCCGCAGCCGCCGCCGCGAGCCCGCCGAGCAGCCCGGCGCCCTGGACGAAGGTCGCGGTGGAAACCTGTGCGCTGCGCTGCTGGAAACCGTGCCGGTGGGTGAAGTGGGATCCTTCGTGCGCCACGATGGTGGCGAGTTCGGATTCACTGCGAGTCCTCGCGATCATGCCGACGTTGAGGTAGACGCCGCCGTTGGGCAGGCAGAAGGCGTTCATCTCCGGGTCCTTCAGGATCCGCAGGCGCAGCGCCGCCGCGAGGTCCGGGAACAGGCGCCGGGCCAGATCCCGCAGGTAGGCGTCCGCCACGGGGTCGTCGAGCAGCTGTCCGCTGCGGGCAAGGATGCGCTCGAGGTCGTCCGACTCGCCCCACACACGCTGCTCGCCATCGGGCAGCGCCGAGAGCTGGCTGGGGGACGTGAAGGGTTCCACGGCGCCCCGGCAGGACAGCGCGGTGAGCAGGGCCATGGCAACGAGGCCGCGGACGGCTCTCACGGCGGGGTCGGACGCCTGGCGCCGCCAGCCGGGACGGCGTTGCGGAAGTATCCCTGGATGGTGTCGCGCACGTACTCGTAGTTGGCGGTGTCGTCATCCAGGACCCGCGGCGAGCGCACGTCGGTCCGGGTCCACAGGATGTCCCCGGTGTCGAGGTCCACCAGCGCGAGCGAGAGGTCGGCCCGGTCGTCGTTGCGGTAGGACGCGTAGCCGCCTCCCGAGAGGGCAAGCCCGAGCACGGTGCCGAGGAGGTTCACGGTGGTCCGTCCGCCGCTTTCGCTGAGGGCGGAGCCCGTGGACAGCAGGACGGCCTCGGCACCCGAGCGTTCCTTCAGGAAGGCGAGCCCGAAGCCCACCGAGTAGTCGAACCGGGTGATCCGGTGCGCCCAGGCAGCGCCGCCGTCCTGGGCCGCCCGGACCGCCGAGGAGACCACCATGAACTGCGCGACGAAGTCCTCCACCTGTTCCTGTTCCCCGGGTTCGAGGTCCGGCATGGGAAGGATCTCCACGGGCACGGTGTGCGAGTCGCCGAACCGGCGCAGGGACTTGCGGAACCGCTCCACCGCATCGGCACTGCGCCGGGGCAGCTTTTCCACGATGCCCCCCGCGGTGATTTCGTAGATGAGCACATCGGGGGTCAGGACCAGGATGCGTGCCGGAAGCCCGCGTGCACCGGATTTCAGGGTGTGGTGATACAGGGCATCCCGGGCCTGTGCCTGGCCCGCAATCCCGGTCAGGGCCAGGGCGAGCGACAGGGCGGCGGGAATGAGCGATATCCGCATTGGGGAAGAGGGGCTGCCGGAGACGGTCCGAAGGATCTCCAGCGGATGATTCCCCCGTTTTCCGGAAAAGGCAAATGGGGAGAAGTCCGGCCGGACAACCCCGCTACAATCCGGCCACCTTCGCCGAGCCCCTTCCCGTGTCGTCCCCTCCGCCGCCTCCTCCCCGCAAGACTTCCGTGCCCGCGGCAGCCGCGCTCGGCGCGCGTTTTGCGCGCCTCGATGGCTGCATGCTCGCCGACCGCGGGCGACTCGGGGCGCGACTCGCCCGGCTGCGGGAAGCGAAGGCCGAGCCGCCCGAGGCGGAACTCGCGGCCATCGACGTTGCCATCGAGGCTTCCATGGCGCGTCTTGCCGCACGGCGGACCCGTGTGCCGGCCATCACCTATCCCGATGACCTGCCCGTCAGCGAGCGCCGGGAAGAGATCGCCCGCGCGGTCGCGCGCCATCCGGTGACCATCGTCTGCGGCGAGACGGGTTCGGGCAAGACCACCCAGCTGCCGAAGATCTGCCTCGAACTCGGGCGCGGTGTGGCCGGTGCCATCGGCCACACCCAGCCGCGGCGCATCGCCGCGCGAACCGTGGCGGGCCGCATTGCGCAGGAACTGGGCACTCCCCTGGGAGACGCCGTCGGCTACAAGGTGCGCTTCAACGAGATGACGGGCGCGGAGCCTCTGGTGAAGCTCATGACGGACGGCATCCTGCTCGCCGAGACGGTGTCCGACCGCAGCCTGCGCGCGTACGACACCATCATCGTCGACGAGGCCCACGAGCGCAGCCTCAACATTGATTTCCTGCTCGGCTACCTCCGCCAGCTGCTGCCGAGGCGGCCCGATCTCAAGGTCATCATCACTTCGGCCACGATCGACGCCGGGCGGTTTTCCCGGCATTTCATGGATGCGCCGGTGGTCGAGGTGTCCGGTCGGCTCCACCCCGTGGAGGTGCGCTATCGCCCCATGGTGGAGGACGGCGACGGCAACGCTCCGGACCTGTCCGAGGTCATCGGTGACACCCTCGATGCCCTCTACCGCAGCGACGGGCCCGGCGACGCCCTGGTGTTCCTGCCCGGGGAGCGCGAGATTCGGGAGACGGCCGAGTATCTGCGCAAGCATCCGGTCGGGCGCGCCCAGGCCTCGGGTGCCGGCGCCGAGATCCTGCCGCTGTTCGCCCGCCTGTCCGCCGCGGAGCAGGACCGCGTGTTCAAGCCCGGCCAGGGGTATCGCGTCGTGATCGCCACCAACGTGGCCGAGACCTCGCTGACCGTGCCGCGCATCCGCTACGTGATCGACCCCGGCATCGCCCGGGTCAATCGGTACAGCTACCGCAACAAGGTCGAGATGCTGCAGGTCGAGCCCATCTCGCGCGCCTCGGCCAACCAGCGGGCAGGGCGGTGCGGTCGCGTCATGAGCGGCGTCTGCGTGCGGCTCTATGGCGAGGACGACTTCGCCGCCCGGCCCGAGTTCACCGACCCCGAGATCCTCCGCTCGTCGCTCGCGTCGGTGATCCTGCGCATGAAGGCGCTGAAGCTCGGTGAGCCGGAACACTTTCCCTTCGTCGAGCCGCCCCTGCCGAAGATGATCGCCGACGGCTATCAGCTGCTCACGGAGCTCGGGGCCGTCGACGAGCGGCGCAACCTGACCGCGGTGGGCACCCAGCTGGCCCGGCTGCCCATCGACCCGCGCATCGCCCGGATGATCGTGGAGGCCCGGCGCCAGAACTGCCTGCGGGAGGTGCTGGTCATCGCCGCGGCCCTCTCGGTGCAGGATCCGAGGGACCGCCCGCTGGACAAGCAGGAGGCCGCCGACGCCGCCCACGCAAGATTCGTCGATGAGCGCTCGGACTTCCTGGCCTGGCTCCGCATCTGGGACCTGTACGACGACCTGCTTCGCCA
Source organism: Betaproteobacteria bacterium (assembly GCA_037141795.1). Lineage (GTDB taxonomy): Bacteria > Pseudomonadota > Gammaproteobacteria > Burkholderiales. The sequence continues at coordinate 49,538 of JBAXBV010000020.1, read as the reverse complement.
TCGCAAGAGCGTGCGCCGGCTGCAGGCCGACTGCCGGGAACACTTCCTGTCCTGGGTGCGGATGCGGGAGTGGCGCGAACTGCACGGCCAGCTCCACGCGCTGGTTTCGGAGACGGGCTGGCGCGAGAACGACAAACCCGGCGGCCATGCCGAGATCCACAAGTCCCTTCTCGCCGGTCTGCTCGGAAACATCGGGCTGAAGAGCGAGGAGAGCGGGGAGTACCTGGGCGCGCGCGGCATCCGTTTCCATGTGTTCCCGGGTTCCGCCCTGCGGAAGAAAGCGCCGCGCTGGCTGATGGCGGCGGAACTGACGGAGACCACCCGGCTGTTCGCGCGCTGCGCCGCTGTCGTCGACCCCGATTGGATCGAGCAGCTCGCGCCCCATCTCCTGCGCCGGCACTACTTCGATCCGCACTGGGAAAAGGCGTCTGCCCAGGTGGTGGCCTACGAGAGGGTCACCGTCTACGGGCTCACCGTGGTGCCGAAGCGCCGCGTGAGCTACGGGGCGATCGATCCCGTGGAGTCCCGTCGCATCTTCATTCGCAGCGCCCTGGTGGACGGGGACATCCAGCTGGATGCCCCCTTCATGCGGGCGAATCGCGCGCTGGTCCGGGATGTGGAGGCCCTGGAGCACAAGTCCCGGCGGCACGACGTGCTCGTCGACCCGGAGGTGATGGCCGCCTTCTACGACGGTGTGGTGCCCCCGGGCATCTGCTCCCTGGCGGCGTTCGAGCACTGGCGGCGCGACGCCGAGAAGGCGAACCCGCGCGTGCTGCACATGACCCGCGACCTGCTCATGCGCCATGCGGCCCGGGACATCACGACGGAGCGATTTCCGGATGCCCTCGAGATGAACGGCGTCAAGTACCCGCTGCGCTACCGCTTCGAGCCCGGGCACCCGCTCGACGGGGTGACGCTGCAGGTCCCCCTCCACCTGCTCAACCAGGTGGACGAGCGGCGATGCGAGTGGCTGGTCCCGGGTCTGCTGCGCGACAAGATCACCCACCTGATCAAGGGCCTGCCCAAGGGAGTGCGCAAGCACTTCGTGCCGGTTCCGCAGGTCGTCACGGCCGTGATGGATGCGCTCGAGCCTGATGCCGAGGGCCTCTGCCCGGCCCTTGGCGTGGCCCTGTTGCGTCAGACGGGAGTCGAGGTGCAGGGGGACGCCTGGGACGAGGCCGACATGCCGGCACACCTGAGGATGAACTACCGCGTGCTGGATGAGCGCGGCGGTGAACTCGCCTCGGATCGGGACCTGCCGGCGCTGCGGCTGCAGTTCGGCGTGAAGGCCCGGCGCCAGTTCACCGAGAACGCCCGGGGTTCCTTCGAGCGCAACGGACTGACCCGCTGGGACTTCGGCGAGCTGCCCGATCAGGTCGAGTTTGTCCGGGCGGGGCAGAAGCTGGTGGGCTATCCGGCCATCGTGGACGAGGGGCGCCAGGTCAGTCTCGTCCTGCTCGACACCGAGGCCGAAGCGGACGTGGCGACCCGCCGGGGCCTGCGGCGGCTGTTCCAGCTCACCGCGGTGGAGCAGGTCAGATATGCGGGGCGGAATCTTCCCGGCCTCCAGGACATGGCGCTCAAGTACGTGCTGCTGGCGGAACTCGATGGCAAGGCGCAGGACAAGGCCTCCGCCATGGACCGGCTGCAACAGGAGCTTCTGACCGCCATCTGTGACCGGGCATTCTTCGTCGAGGACGAGCCCGTGCGAACGGCGGCCGCCTTCGAGGCGCGCGTGGTGAAGGCCCGGGTCCGTCTCATGGAGGTGACGAACGAAGTCTGCCGTCTCGTGGCGGACATCCTGTCCGAGTTCCACGGGCTCCGGCCCCGGCTCCAGCAGCCCGGGGCGCAGGCATGGACCCGTCTCATGGCCGACATACGCGCACAGCTGAAGGCGCTCATGCCGGCCGGGTTCATCGAGACGACCCCCTTCACTCGTCTGCGGCACTATCCGCGCTACCTCAGGGCGGCCAGTGCCAGGCTCGACCGCTTCGCTTCCAACCCGGTGCGCGACGCCCAGTGGCAGGAGGTCCTGGTCCAGTGGCAGCGGCAACTGTCGCAAAGGCAGGAGACCGACCGTGCCCGTGGCGTGCGCAACCCGGCGCTCGAGGAGTTCCGGTGGATGCTCGAGGAGCTGCGGGTATCGCTCTGGGCCCAGCAGCTGAAGACCCCCTATCCCGTTTCCTTCAAGCGAATCGAGAAGGCCTGGTCGGAACTCTGACGCCGGCGTGCCCCTGGCCCTCCAAACGATCCGAGGGCTCAGGGCGACCCGCGCCCGGTCGTCGCTTCCCCGGGTACGGCCGGCCGGAACGCCTCATCGCGTTGCCGATGATGGTGCCGCTTTCCCTCCGCGGCCTTTGTGCCTACACTGCGCGTGCACGCTGTGGAGGCGCAAGGAGGCTGTCGTGAAAACCGTCGCACAGGTCTTGGAAGGCAAGAATTCCACAGTCATCTCCGTCGCACCGGGGTCGACGGTGCTGGGCGCCCTGGAACTGATGGCGCAGCGCGAAGTCGGGGCGGTCCTGGTGCTGGACGGGCCGCGCCTCGCCGGCATCCTCTCCGAGCGGGACTATGCCCGCAAGGTCATTCTGCTGGGCAAGGCGTCGAAGGACACCCTGGTGCAGGAGATCATGACGGCTGCCCTGATTTGCGTCCGCCCGGAGGACACCATCGACCATTGCATGAACCTCATGACCGACAAGCGTGTCCGTCATCTGCCGGTGCTCGAGGGCGAGCGTCTTGTCGGCGTCGTTTCCATCGGCGATGTCGTCAAGGAAATGATCGCGGAACAGAAGTTCCTGATCGAGCAGCTCGAGCACTACATCATGGGTTGAAGCGGGGGCACCCGGACCCGGTGCCACGATCGGATATCACGGGAGGAAGGATCCATGTTCAGGACAGCATCGGGATGGAGGGCCCTGTCGGGCGGATTGCTCGTTGCGGCGATGGTCGCCGGGTGCTCCACCACCGCGAAGGTCGGGCGGGATTTTGCCTACGGAGAGTTCGCGTCCCGGGCCCGGCAGGGCGAGAGCACCAAGGCTCAGGTACAGGAGATGCTCGGCGCGCCGGCAAGCCAGGGCCTGGTGCTGGAGTCTGACGGGTCCCGCAACGATCAGTGGACCTACTTCTACGGGTCGGCGAAGCTGCCTTCCGGAACGGAGACCACCTTCAAGCTCCTGCAGATCAAGTTCGACCCGGCGGGAAAATTGCTTTCGTTTACCTGGTCTGGTGAGGCGGGCTCTGCGCCAGCGGGCCGCTGACCCCTGGAAAGCCTGGGGCGCCAGTGTGGAATTGCGGGGGTACAGCGGGGCCGAGGACCGTACAATTCCTGCTTAGTCTGCGTGGCCGGATCACCTGATCGGGCTGTGCTCTCCGAGAGATGTCCATGAGCGCCCCAACGACCGGAACCCCTGATTCCCGGCCCCACCTGCAGGTGGCGGATCCCGCTCGTCTGCGCGCGGCCGCGGAGGACGACGCCTGGACCCGGTTTTCCGCGGCCGCCAGCGTGGAAGGGTTCTGCCAGGGCTGGCTCGCCGTCACCTGTTCGCGCACCCTCGCAAGCGATGGCATTCTCGTTCTGGAGAGTCCCGAGGGGCAGGGGTTCGTCCCCGCTGCCGCCTGGCCCGAGACGCGTCGGGACCGGTCGAAGCTCGCGGAGGCCATCGAGAGTGCTCTCGAAAAGCGCATGCTCGTCGCGGTTGCGGCCGGCGAGAAGGCCGAACGCCTCCACGTGGCGCAGCCGATCGAGGTTGAGGGGGAGGTTCTGGGGGCGGTGGCCGTCGACGTGGCTGCCTGCGCCGAGCCGGAACTCCGGGCGCTTGCCCGGGACCTGTCCTGGGGCGCCGGGTGGCTCGAGGCATTGCTCCGGCGCGGGCTGAGCGCCAACGAGGCGGGCACGGCCGAACGTCTGAGGAAGGTTTTCGACCTGTTCAGCGCCTCGCTCGAGCACGTGGGCTTCGTGCCCGCGGCCACGGCCACGGTCACCGAACTCGCGACCCTCCTGGGCTGCGACCGCGTTGCCATGGCCGTGGTCGATGGCAAGCGCCTGCGGCTGAAGGCGCTGTCCCACACGGTGGATTTCGAGCGGAACGCCGAACTCACCCGGGAGATCGAGGCCGCGATGGACGAGGCGGTCGATCAGAAGGCAACCCTTCTCTGGCCGGCGCTCGCTGGAGGCGACGGGCATGTTCACAAGGCGCAGGAGCAACTCGCCCAGTCCCTAGGCGCTGCGGGTGTCCTCACCGTTCCCCTGAACCGGATGGGTGACCCCGTCGGGGCGCTCAACCTCGAGCGGGACCGTCCCTTCGATGAAGATTCCGTCCAGCTCGTGGAGGGGCTCGCTGCCCTGCTCGGGCCGCTGGTCGCGGTTCAGCAGGCGGCCGAGCGGGGACCCTTCGCACGTCTCTGGGATCTCGCGAAGGGCTTCTGGCTGCGGATGGCCGGACCGGGGCACCCGGTCTGGAAGCTTGCCGGGGCCACGACGATCCTCGCGGTGCTGTTCTTCACGTTTGCGGAGGGCATCTACCGGGTGGCGGCCAGCACCCGCATCGAGGGCGCGATCCAGCGCGCGCTTTCGGCGCCCTTCGAGGGTTACGTCCGGGAAGCCTTCGCCCGGCCCGGCGATCTGGTGAAGGCGGGGGCGGTCATCGCCCGCCTCGATGACCGTGACCTGCAACTCGAGCGGCTCAAGGTGGCCAGCCGGCGGGAGCAGCTGAACAAGCAGTACCGGGAGGCCTTTGCCAACCACGACCGCGCCCAGATCCGCGTGATCGGCTCGCAGATCGACCAGGCCGAGGCGGAACTGCAGGTCGTCCAGGAGAAACTCGCGCGCACCGAGATCAAGGCGCCCTTCGACGGCGTGGTGGTGAGCGGAGACCTCTCGCAGCAGCTCGGCGCGCCGGTCCAGCGAGGGCAGGTGCTGTTCGAGGTCGCACCGCTGGAGGATTACCGCGTGGTGCTCAAGGTGGACGAGCGGGACGTGCGGGACGTCACCGTCGGCCAGAAGGGGGAACTGCTCCTGTCCTCCATGCCCTCGGACCCCATGCCGATTCACGTCGCCCGTGTCACCCCGGTGAGCACCGCCGAGGATGGCAGGAACTACTTCCGCGTCGAGGCCAGGCTCGAGCAGGGCGCGGAGCGTCTCCGGCCGGGCATGGAGGGGGTGGGCAAGGTGCAGGTCGGTGACCGCAAGCTCATCTGGATCTGGACCCGCTACCTGACCGACTGGCTGCGGCTCCAGGTCTGGTGGCTTCTCCCCTGACCGCCCGCGCCTGCCGTGAGCGGTGATCTCCACAGCCCGTCGTGGTATCGCGTCGCGGGCCTGCGCCCGCGGCTGAAGACCCACGCCGAAGTCCACCGCCACCACTACCGCGGGCAGCTCTGGTACGTGCTTCAGGATCGCGCGTCCCGGCGCCTGTACCGGTTCAATCCCTCCGCCTGGCAGGTGATCGGGCTGCTCGACGGCGTTCGTACGGTGCAGGAGGCGTGGGATCTCGCCGTCCACCGGCTCGGCGACGATGCGCCCACCCAGGACGAGACCATCCGCCTGCTTGGCCAGCTTCACGGGGCGGACCTGCTCCAGAGCGAGATTGCGCCGGACGTCGACGAACTGCTGCGCCGCTACACCCGCCAGCAGTCGGGCAAGTGGTGGCGCAACGTGCGCAATCCCATGTCGGTCAAGTTGCCGCTGATCGATCCGGATCGGGCCCTGAAGCGCACCCTGCCGTTCTACCGATGGATCTTCTCGTTCGGCGGCCTGGTGACCTGGCTCGCGCTGGTGGGCGGGGCCGGGGTGGCTGCGGCGTCGCACTGGAACGAACTCACCGGCAACATCGCCGACCGCATTCTCGCCCCCGGCAACCTGCTGGGCATGCTGCTCATTTTTCCCTTCGTGAAGGTCGTCCACGAGTTCGGCCATGCCTGCGCGGTCCGCGCCCGCGGGGGCGAGGTGCACGAGATGGGCGTGATGTTTCTGGTGTTCCTGCCGGTGCCCTACGTGGATGCCTCGGCATCCTCCGCGTTCCGCAGCAAGTGGCAGCGGTTCGTCGTGGGGGGCGCCGGAATGATGGCCGAGCTGGCGCTGGCTTCCTTCGCCATGTACCTGTGGCTGGCGGTGGAACCAGGAATCGTGCGCGCCATCTGTTTCAACGTCATGCTGATCGCGGGCATCTCCACGGTCCTGTTCAACGGCAATCCGCTGCTGCGCTACGACGGTTACTACATGTTCGCGGATCTCGTCGAGATTCCCAACCTCGGGCCGCGGGGGGGGCGTTTCGTCGCCTATCTCGTGCAGCGCTACGGCTTCGGTGTGCGCGAACTGCAGGCCCCCGAGGCCACTCCGGGGGAGAGGCGGTGGTTCGTGGCGTACACCGTTCTCTCCTTCGTCTACCGCCAGTTCGTCACGTTCGGAATCATCCTGTTCGTGGCCACGCAGTACTTCGTGGTGGGCGTGCTGCTCGCCATCTGGGCGGCCGTCAGTGCCGTCGTCTACCCCGTCGTAAAGGGGCTCGTCCACGTGGCCCGGGGCCGCACCCTGCGCCGTCAGCGTCACCGTGCGTGGGCAGTCACAGGCTCCGCGATTCTCGTCGTTCTGGTGCTCCTGTTCGCGGTGCCCTTCCCGGTCTGGACCCGGACCGAAGGCGTGCTCTGGGTGCCGGAGCAGTCGGTCGTGAGGGCGGCGACCGAGGGGTTCGTTCTCTCGGTCGACGCGACCCCGGGGGCGCAGGTGGCCGGGGGTACACCCCTCATCCGGCTGGAGGATCCCCTGCTCGGGCCCCAGGAGAGGATTCTCGCGGCGAGGCTCGACGAACTCGACTCGAAGCTGCGGGACATGCAGGTCGAGGACCGCGTCCAGGCCCAGATCGTGGAGCAGGAAATCGACTACACCCGGAAGGAGCTCACGCGGGTGCGCGAGCGGCTCCAGGGTCTCGTGGTGGCTGCGCCCAGCGCCGGGCGTTTCGTGGTGCCGAACCTGGCCGATCTCCCCGCCCGGTTCGTGCGCAAGGGCGAGCAGCTGGGGTTCGTGGCGCCCCCTGACCGGCGACTGGTGCGGGTGGTCGTCGATCAGGACGACGTGGATCTCGTGCGCACCCACACCCGCGGGATCGAGGTCCGGCTTGCCGAGAAGGTGTCTGACATTTTCGATGCCACCATCCTGCGGGAGGTCCCCGCGGCGAGCGGCGAGCTGCCGAGTCTGGCGCTGTCGGAGCGCGGCGGTGGGCGCATCGCGCTCGACCCCCGGCAGACCGACAAGCCGGTGGCGCTCAATCCCGTGTTCCACTTCGAGCTGACCATGCCGGCGGACGGCGCGGAACTGCACATCGGTGGCCGGGTGCACGTCCGCTTCGACCACGGTGCCACGCCGCTCGGGCAGCAGGCCTGGCGCGCGCTGCGCAGGCTCTTCCTGCGGCGTTTCACGGTCTGACGGGGGGCGCCATGGGCGGGACGGGTGCCGACATTCTCGGTTACGGGTTCTATCCCGAGCGCATCGAGAAGCGCGAGGGCTGGCTCGAGCGCACCCTGCGCCAGCCGGAGCGGTGGATCGGCCGCGACATCGGCCAGGGCAGCCGCCGCTACGGGCGCCTCATCGCTGCGGTCAACGCCTGCGCGGCCGATTACGACAGTCTCGACGCGGCCGGCTTGAAGGCGGCCGCCGTGGACCTTCGTCCCCGGCTGAAACGGGAGGGGTTCACCGATGCCCTGGTGGCCCGCGCCTTCGCGCTGATCCGCGCGACGGCCCAGGCCACCCTCGGCAAACGGCACTTCGACGTGCAGCTCGCGGGCGGCTGGGTCCTCCTGAGCGGGCGGGTGGCCGAGATGGAGACCGGCGAGGGGAAGACCCTGACTGCCACGCTGGCCGCGGGGACGGCGGCGCTCGCAGGCATGCCCGTCCACGTGGTCACGGTCAATGACTACCTCGCGCAGCGCGACGCCGGGGAGATGGGGGTCGTGTACGAGGCGCTCGGCCTCACCGTGGGGTGCGTGACGCACCACGTCTCGCCCCATGAGCGGCGCCCCCAGTACGCCTGCGACATCACCTACTGCACCAACAAGGACCTGACCTTCGATTACCTGCGCGACAGGCTGAGGCTGAAGGGCCGGCCCCGGCCCCTGCGCCATGCCCTCGGAAAGGTCACAGGCGAGGGGGGCGACATGGGCCTCAACCTGCGTGGTCTGCACTTCGCCATCGTCGACGAGATCGACAGCGTGCTGGTGGACGAGGCGCGCACGCCCCTCATCCTGTCGGCCGAAACGGACGGCGGCGCCATCGAGCGGGTCTACCGGGAAGGCCTCGAACTCGCGGGGCGGCTGGTGGAGGGAAGCGAGTTCGTGATCGAGCACCAGCGCACCCACCTGCGCATCACCGCCGAGGGCAAGCGCCGGCTCGAACAACTCGCCGCCGGGCTTCGAGGCGTCTGGGCCGGACCCAATCGGCGGGAGGAGCTCGTGCGCCAGGCCCTCACCGCCCTTCACCTCTTCCGTCGTGACCAGCAGTATCTGGTGGTCGACGGCAAGGTCCAGATCGTCGACGAATTCACGGGCCGCGTCATGCCGGATCGTTCCTGGGAGCGCGGCCTGCACCAGATGATCGAGGTCAAGGAGGGCTGCGCGATCACCGGCCAGCGGGAGACCCTCGCGCGCATTTCCTATCAGCGCTTCTTCCGTCGCTACTTGCGGCTCGCCGGCATGACCGGCACCGCCAGCGAGATCGCGGGGGAGCTCTGGTCCGTCTACCGGCTCAAGGTCATGCGGGTGCCCACCCGCCGGCCGGTCCAGCGGGTGATCGGGCCGATCCAGATCTTCGACACGGCGGCGGCGAAGTGGGCCGGCGTGCTGCAGTCCATCCGGCGCGAGCACGCCCGGGGGCGGCCGGTGCTGGTGGGGACTCGGTCGGTCGCGGCCTCGGAGACCCTCGCCGCGCTGCTCGCCGAGGCAGGTCTCGAACACCAGCTGCTCAATGCCCGCCAGGACAGGGAGGAGGCCGAAATCGTGGGTCGCGCGGGCGAGCCGGCGCGCATCACCGTGGCCACCAACATGGCCGGTCGGGGCACGGACATCAAGCTTGCGCCCGAGTCGCTTGCGGCCGGCGGCCTGCACGTGATCGTGACCGAGCTGCACGAGTCGGGGCGGGTCGACCGGCAGCTCTTCGGGCGGTGCGGCCGGCAGGGTGATCCCGGATCCTGCGAACTGTTCGCTTCCTACGACGACGAGCTCGTCACTCGCTACGCGAGTCTCGCGCCCGGCATTGCCGGCAGGGCGCCCCGCAAGGATCTCACCGGCCCGGCCCTGTTCCGCTTCGCCCAGCGGCGCGCGGAGCGCATCCACGCGATGATGCGACAGGAGGTGCTCGAGATGGACGACTACCTCGGTGACATGCTTGCCTTCGCCGGCCGGGCCGAGTGACCGGCGCGGCGGTACCTAATCCGTCGCCGGGTCCAGGGCGCGACGCATGGGGATCATCGTCGAGTACCCGAAGCCGTGGCGGGTGTAGAAGCGCTGCGCCGCCAGGTTGGTCGCGTCGGTGAGGAGGGTGATCCGCCGGCAGCCGGCGTCCGCCGCGAAGCCGATGGCGTAGGCCAGCAGGCGGGACCCGACGCCCCGGCCCTGGGCGCCGGGATGCACGATCATGTCCTCGAGCATTGCGACCCGCGCTCCGAGGGCCGTGGACACAGTGTAGAGCAGGTTCACCATGGCCACCGGAACCCCGTTCTCCCGGGCGACCAGAATATGGCCGATTGCCGGGTTGTCGATGATCCGCCCGAGCCCGGTCGCCTGGGCCCGCCGGTCCGGCGTGAATTCGGCTTCCTGCGAAAAGAGCACGGCGAGCAGGTCGCACAGGGCAGGAATGTCATCCTGGCCTGCGGGGGTGATGGTGCTGTCGGGCGCGTGTCCGGGCATGGGTGGCAGCCGCCTCGTCAGTTTCCCGTCCGCGGCGCGAAGAGGATGATCGTCGCGCCGGCCAGACAGATGCCGGCGCCGAGGAGGTCCCAAACCGTCGGGCGGATGCCGTCCACGGCCCAGAGCCACGCAAGCGCCACGGCGATGTACACGCCGCCGTAGGCGGCATACACCCTTCCCGCAGCCGTCGGATGCAGCGTGAGCAGCCAGACAAACAGCGCGAGGCTGAGTGCGGCCGGCACCAGCAGCCAGGCCGACCCCTTCCGCGAAAGCCAGAGCCAGGGCAGATAGCAGCCGACGATTTCGGCGACGGCCGTCCCGGCGAGCAGTGCGAGGGTCTGGATCACGGCGGCGGGAGGTTCATCCGGGGGGCAGGGCGTCGAGGCGCACGTGCGGGTCGTAGTGATGCAGCAGCCGCGGTTGGTACTCTCCGGCGGGATCCACGAGGGTCACCACGGTCGATCGGGCAATGTCCTCCCCCAGGCGTTCGTCATCGAGAACCTGCGCCTGCAGGACTTCCCAGAGGCGGCCCACATCCAACGTGCGGAAATCGCAGCACACGGTGTCGTCGCCGTTCCCGACGTGGATGGAGGGCTCGGCATCGGCGATCACCGCCGCGGCGCAGAAGAGATCGAGCAGTGCGGCCAGATCGGCATCCGGCGCGAGGCGGGGTTCGATGCGTATGGTGAGCATGGCCGGAGAGCGGGGATGCGGGCTGTCTCGGGTAAGTGTCCGCAGCATAGCGCCGGAATACACGCCCGGCGAGTCCCCGGGGGCGCCGCGCTCAGAAGACGGGCCCGCGTTCCCCGGTGGTTCGATCGACGTAATCCGCCATCTCCGTCATCAGGTCGAAGGCGGCATCGTCGTCCAGATGCAGCCGGTCGAGACTTTCCCGGTCCGCGTTGTAGAGCAGCGCGTCAACGCCGCCGCCGATGCCGCTCATCATCGCAATCGCGTCGGCGGCGTGGACCACCTGCGACAGCAGCCCGCCATTTCGCGGGTCATGGTGATGCCGGATCGCCTCGGCGATGGAAGCCGGCAGGTGCCAGCGCTCGCAGGCATCGGCGGCGAGCGTCGCGTGATCGAAGCCGAGCACGTGCTGTTCTGCCTCGGTGAACGGGCACGGGACGGGTTCGAGCAGGGCCGCGAACTGCGATTGGCGCTCTCGAACGTGCGGGTCGAGGATGATCTTGCCCGCATCGTGTAGCAGTCCTGCCATGAATGCGTCCTGTGCCTCGGCGGGGCTCGCGCGTTCGGCGATCCGCCGCGCGCCGAAGGCGACCGCGAGGGAGTGGCGCCAGAATTCGCTCGCCTCGAGCCCGTAGCCCGCCAGGGAGCGGTCGAGAATCTGCGAGGAACACGCCAGCGTGAGCAGGTCCATCAGCACCGAGGTGCCGAGCACGGCGGACGCCTGCTGGATCGAGGCGATCTTTCCGCGCGCCCCGTAGAAGGGCGAGTTGGCGATCTTCAGGACGCGCGTGGAGATCGCGGGGTCGGTTTCGATGATGCCGGCGAGTCGCTTGAAACTGGCGTCCGGGTCCGAGAGGACAGCACGGGCCCGATGCGCGGCTTCGGGCATGGGAGGCAGGTCCTGCAGCGCGCCGAGGATACGGTCCTTCAGCGCGTCCGGTTCCGGCGATTGCGCGGGCTGCCCGGCAGGCCGGAGGGCCACCGGTCCCCTGCAACCGGGGCAGGGGAACGTCGCGTTGCGCGCGAGTGCCCGGACACGCTCGTCGGGAATCACGAACTCCCGGCCGCACTGGTTGCATCGGGTCTTCATCCTGCCTGTTTCTCCATTGACTGTTTCAGGACACCCTGATCCTGCCCTCGGCCACGTCGAGTTCGAGGGTCCGCAGGCGGGAACCGCCCACGTTCTCGAGTTTCACGCCGAGTTGGCGAGCGGCCAGAGCCTGGCGCACCTGCTGCACCAGTTTCCCGCCCGCCTCGTCCAGACCCGTGCCCGCCAGCAGGGAACCGCCCCCCGCGAGCGCCACCGACAGTTCGAGGGGGACACCTCGCCTGCCGAACTCGCGCCAGACGTCCGTCAGGGCGGCCTCCAGGAAAGAGCCGGCGCCGTCCCCGCGGGACGGCGATCGTCTGGCAAGGACGTGCAGGCCCGCGGCAAGGTGGTGACCTGGGCTGTAGAGGATCACGCCGACGCCCGTCGCAATCCGTGGAATCTCGAGGATGCCCTCCGTGGCCAGCGCCCACTTCATGGGGCCCACCGCGGTCCGGTTCATGGTGTCGGGGTCCCGTCATTCCCTCTGTTGCGCAGGGCCGCCCGCCGGTTCGCGGCGCGCTGCCTGCAGGCCGGGCTGTCGCGGCGGGCGCGCCTGTTCTGTCGAGGGGATTTCCTGTTCTTCATGTGGTCCGCTGCCTGGGATCGGTGTTTCCGGTTCGCAGTGCACCCGAGGGCACCAGCCCTGCGTAACGGCACATTCATGCACAACTTTAGTGCGAGCCTCCTGTGACGCCCGGCTTCCGGCACGGACCCGACTGCGACCGGCGAGGCGATGATTGCGGGCGGCCGGACCACCGTTGACGCCTGTCAAGGTTTCACGGCGCCGGGCGGGGTACGGTAGGTCTCGAGCCGATCCGATCGAACTCAGGGAGCCCCGCCGCCATGACCGCCAAGCAGATCCTGTTTCACGACCAGGCCTGGACCCGTATCGTCGCCGGCGTGAACACGCTCGCCGATGCCGTGCAGGTGACGCTCGGGCCACGAAGCCGCAACGTGCTCATGCAGCAGGCCTGGGGCGGTCCGATCGTGGCGAATTCCGGGGTCGTCGTGGCCCGCGCGATCGAACTGCCCGACCCGTTCGAGAACATGGGGGCGCAGATGGTTCGGGAGGTCGCCGCCCGGACCTCGGAGGTGGCGGGAGACGGCACCACGACGGCCACGGTGCTCGCGCGCGGGATCGTCCGCGAAGGCATGAAGTACGTCATCGCCGGCATGAGCCCCATGGACCTGAAGCGGGGCATCGATCGTGCCGTGGCGGGCCTCGTGGAAGAATTGCGGCGGCTGTCGCGGCCCTGCGAAACCGGCGAGGAGATCGCGCAGGTGGGGGCCATCTCCGCCAACAACGACCGCAGCGTGGGCCGCATCATCGCGGATGCGATGCACAAGGTCGGACGCCTGGGCGTGATCACTGCCGAGGACGGGTCGGGACTCGAGAACGAGTTGGAGACGGTCGAGGGTCTGCAGTTCGACCGGGGCTACCTCTCCGCCTACTTCATCAATACGGGCGACAAGCGCACCTGTGTCCTCGACACGCCCTATGTGCTGCTCTACGACGGCAAGGTCTCCGCCGTCGCGGAACTGCTGCCCATCCTCGAGGAAGTCACCCGGCTGGGGCGGTCGCTCCTCGTCGTTGCCGAGGATGTGGAGGCCGAAGCCCTGGCCACGCTCGTCGTCAACGCCGTGCGGGGCATCGTGAAGGCGTGCGCCGTGAAGGCACCGGGTTTCGGGGATCGGCGCAAGTCGATGCTGGAGGACCTGGCCGTGCTCACGGGCGGACGCGTCATCGCGGGCGAACTCGGCCGCCGGCTCGAGAAGGCCACGGTGGAGGACCTTGGGCATGCCCGCCGGATCGAGATCGACAAGGACAACACCACGGTGATTCACGGCGGCGGAGCCCGGGAGGCCATCGAGGCGCGCATCCAGGCCCTCCGGGCGGAAGCCAAGGACTCGAAGAGCAACTACGATCGCGAGAAACTCGAGGAGCGCGCCGCGAGGCTGTCCGGCGGCGTGGCCCTCATCAAGGTGGGCGGAGCCACCGAGACGGAAATGAAGGAGCGGCGCGTGCGTGTCGAGGATGCGTTGCACGCGACGCGGGCGGCCGTCGAGGAAGGCATCGTTCCGGGGGGCGGCGTGGCGCTTATCCGGGCCCGTGGGGGGATGGCGACACCCGAGGCCGACAACGACGACCAGGCCGCCGGCGTCCGGATCGTCCTGCGCGCCATCGAGGAGCCGCTGCGCCAGATCGTCACCAATGCAGGTCTCGATGCGAGCGTCGTGCTGGACCGTGTGGCGGCCGGCACCGGCGCCTTCGGTTACAACGCCGCATCCGGGGAGTACGGGGACCTCGTGAAGATGGGCGTGATCGATCCCACCAAGGTGGTGCGGGCCGCCCTGCAGAATGCGGCATCCGTGGCGGCACTCATCCTGACCACCGACTGCATGATCGCGGATCTGCCCGCCCCGCGGAATGCCTCTTCGGGAGAGGGCCAGGAACCGTGAATCAGCCGGGCACCCGGAAATCGCCGTCGCAGTAGAACCAGCGGTCGTTCACCCGTTCGAACCGGCTCACCTCGTGGAGCCGGTGGGCTCGCCCCCCGAGCTTGCTGCGGGCCACGAATTCCACCGTGGCGTGGGTGTCGTCCACGACGTCGTGATGACGGATGTCGAGCCCCAGCCAGCGCAGTCCCGGGGGATCCGGCTCGAGCGAGGCGGGGCGCGTCGCGGCGTGCCAGGTATCCAGCAGGTAGTCCCGCAGTCCCAGGACATACGCGCTGTAGCGCGATCGCATCAGCGTCGTGGCGTCGGGTGCCCGCAGGTGGAGCTCGCCCCCGTGCCAGCGCCCGCAGCAGGCTTCGTAGGACGCTGGCAGTCCGCAGGGACAGGCGGCTGCAGGGTTCCCGGGCACGGCAGGTCTACCAGGTCCGGCCGCTTTCCGGCGGGCCAAGGTTCACCTGAAGGTCGGGCGCCACATTCGCCACGCCGGCAATGTGGCGCACCCGGACCACCACGTCCTCCGGGGCGGTGCCGGTGATGCAGCCAATCTCCTCGAGGATCTCGCCGACCGAGAAGCCGATCGCGGCCAGGTCGGCAGCCATTTCGCCGGCCCGACGGTCCGGCGAGAGGGTCACGATCCACTGTCGCGTTCCCGGCATGGTCATCTCCACGTTCGATACCCCCTGGGCAGGACGTGCGGCCCCACCCCGGGGTCGATTCAACTCACGGGGCCTGCACCAGGCCCGCGCCCACGCGCGCCGCCGGGAAAGGCAGCCGCCGCGCGGTCGCCTGCAGTTTACGCCACAGGTTGATCCCGCGAAGCGCCGGGCTGGTCTGGGCCCAGAGTGCCGCGCATCCCGCCACGTGGGGAGTCGCCATGCTGGTGCCGCTGATCGTGCGGTACAGGGTCGGGCGCGGCCAGGCGGAGAAGACATCCCGCCCCGGGGCCGCGATCTCGATCTTTCCGAAGTTGGAGAAGTTCGAGGGCGCCAGCGTGGGGTCGAGGGAGGCCACCGACATGATCGTGGGCGAATTCGCGGGCGCGCCCGTGTTGGCCGCCGAGTTGCCCGCGGCGGCAACGATGAGGCAGCCGTTGCGCAGCGCGGCGGCCCCGGCGTTGGTGTAGGCCGCCTGCACCGGGCTCTGGCTGCCCAGGGACATGGAGATGACCTCGCAGCGGTTCGCGATGGCCCAGTTCATGCCCGCCAGCACGCCGGCGCCCGTGCCGTTGCCCGAATTGGTGAGCACCTTGCCCACGAACATGCGGGCGCCGTAGGCAATGCCGTAGCGGGGTGTCCGGCCCGCCGGTGCCCGCGTTCCGCAGGCCGTTCCCATGCAGTGGGTGCCGTGTCCGAAGAGGTCCTGGACGGGCTGTCCCACGAAGGTCTGCGACACCACGGGCCGGCCGGCGAAATCCGGGTGCCCGAGGTCCAGGCCGGTGTCCAGCACCGCGACCCGGATGCCCGCGCCGCTGCGCACGCTGGGTGGAACCTTGCAGCGCACGAGCCCCCAGGTCGCGCCGAGGACTTCCGGTTCCAGTTCCTCCTCCGCCTCGCCGCGGTCCGGCGCGGTCCCGAGATCGCGCGCGATCGCGTTCGCGGCGGCGGCGAATCCACGCAGGTACTCGGCGCTTTCGGCAAACACGAAGTACTCGGGCTCGATCACCTCGATGGCGCCCTCGGCCGGGAATTCGTCCTGGGCGCTGAGGCCGCGCGCCTGCAGCGCCTCGCCGCCCACGAGGGCAACCCCGATCTCCGTAAAGATCATGGCCTCGGCATCACCGGCATCCTCGGGGCCCACCGCCTGGTCTGCGAAATCGCGGCTGTCCGCGAGACGGAAGCTGTGTTTCTTGAGCGCCTTGATGCCCTCGTCGATCATCCCCTCCCGGTAGCTGATCAGGAAACGGCCGGTCTCCAGGCTGTCCCCGCCACGCTCGAGCGCGGCCAGGAGCAGCTGTTCCGTTGCCGATGAAACGGTCGCGCGGCCCTTGCCGTCGCCCGCCGAAGAACCACCCTTGCCCTGATGCGTTGCCATGTCGTGTCCCCTTGATTGCCACTGCCGATGATCGGGAAGGCTGCGGACAGGCCGCGCCCTCCCGCGAGGTGCGGGCAGGCGGCCAGCCGCCGCGCCCGCCTGGAGCGGCGGAACCGCGGCCGTCCCCGCGACTTCGCGGATTGCCGACGGGCGTCCGGTTCTTCTCCGATCCAGTCGAGGCAGTCTGCGCGGGCGGTCCGGTGATGCGCGTTGACAATAGTCAACCGGATCCGTAAAGGGCATCGGTCTTCATGCCATGGGCATGTCGAACGACGGGGCGGTGCCGGTCGGGGGTGGTGCCGGGCGGGGCCGCGGGACTGGGGTCGGCACCCCCCCGTTCGCTGCGCTGCGCCACGACAGGCGGCGTCTTTTCTGTCATGGTGCGGGCGTTTCGACCCGGTTAGTCGTCCCCATGCGCCGCCTTTGCCGCGGCGCCCGACCCGAAGGAGGAGACCATGCCTGTCTGCCGTGCAGTCCGCGCCCTCGCTGTCGCGGGCGTGCTGTCCCTGCCCGTCGCTGCAGCGAGTGCGGCCGAGCCGGTGCCCGGCGCCGTCCTGAGCGACTGCGACCGCTGCCCGCAGCTGGTCGTCATCCCGGCCGGTGAATTCACGATGGGTTCGCCGGAACAGGAGCCTGGCCGGGATGACGATGAGGGGCCTGCGCACACGGTCGCCTTCGCGCGGAGTTTTGCCCTTGGGCGGTACGAGGTCACCTTCGATGAGTGGGACGCCTGCGTCGCCGACGGGGCCTGCAAGGCCATGCCGGACGAGGGGTGGGGGCGTGGACGGCGTCCGGCCGTCAACATGAGTTTCGATCAGGCACTTGCCTACGTGGACTGGCTGGCGAAACTCACCGGCAAGCCCTACCGCCTGGCGAGCGAGGCGGAGTGGGAATATGCCGCCAGGGCCGGCGACACGACCGCGACGCCCTGGGGGGGCGACGCGGCCGCTGCCTGCCGGTACGCCAATGTCTACGACCGCGACGCGGAGGCCCGCTACCAGTTCCAGTGGAAGCCGCTGCCCTGCGCCGATGGTCACGCCGAGACCGCGCCGGCGGGCACCCATGCCGCAAACGCCTTCGGCCTGTTCGACATGATCGGGAACGTGTTCGAGTGGACCGCCGACTGCTACCTGCCGGGGTATGCGGCAGCGCCCGTGGACGGTTCCGCCAATGCCGCCGGCCCCTGCTTCAAGCGCGTTGCCCGTGGCGGCAGCTGGAACATCTTCACGCCCTGGCTGCGTTTCGCCTACCGCTACGGGATCGAGCCGGTGAAGGGCAGCAACAACGTGGGCCTGCGGGTGGCGCGGGACCTGCCGTGAGGCTTCCCGCCCCCGATCCAGCTCACATCTCGTGAATTTCGGGCCGTCGCCGCAGGTGCGACGGCTGGTCGGTCGAGGGTGCCGGGGGAGCCATCTGCGGGGGGCTTTCCAGCGGTTTCGTGCGTGTCGCGCGCACGACCATCCTGACCGCGCTCGTGGCCTCGCCCCGCCCGTTGTCGAGAATCACCACGTAGTTGCCGGTCGCGGGCACCGTGACCGCGAAGGAAAGCGTGCTCTCGACCGGTGCCGAGAACACCGGTTCCGGCGTGTCCGGGTACCGCTTTCCGTCGGCTTCCGTGAGCAGCGACAGTTTCAGTCGCGTCGAAACCCGCACGGCGATCGCAAGCCGGGTATCGGCAGGCACATTGGCCAGGCGCACGTTCCTGTGGGTGCCGGGGGGGACTTCGGCGGACACCTGAGCCTGGGACGACTGGCCCATCACTCCGCCTGGCGCCCAGGCGAGCACCGCGAGACCCGCCGCGCGGATTACTTGCCGCCGAAAGCGACTTTGCACTTTGCCCCGGCGGGAATGCGCAGGCCCGGGTTGGGCAGTTCCAGTCGCACTCCGAACGTGCCGCTCGCGGCGTCGATGATGGAGTCCACGGTGGTGACGGTGGCGCGGTAGGCCCCGCCAGGGGCTTCCGGCCTGACGATCGCGGACACCCCCGAGGAGATGCGACCGAACTGCGTGGCCGGGATGACCACCTCCACGTGAAGGGGGTTCACCTCGGCGAGCCTGAGGATCGGGTTCTTGGAGTTGGAAGACGCGAATTCGCCCGGGGACATGAAGCGCTCCACCACCACGCCGTCGAAGGGGCTGCGGATGGTCCGGAGCTTGACCACTTCCTCCGCCCGTTGAAGTTCCAGTTCGTTCAGCTTGCGGTTTTCCCGCGCTTCCCTCAGTTCCGATTCGGCAAGTTCCCGCTGGGTGCGGGCCTCGTCCAGGGCGCCGGCGGACACGAAGTTCTGCTTGTAGAGCTCGAGGGTGCGCTGCTCCTTCTTGGCGGCGAACTCGAGTCGCGATTCCGCCGCCTTGATCGGTCCTTCCATGGTCGCCTTGGACCTCGCAAGGGTGGCCGCTGCCCGTTCCGCCCCGGATTCCAGCAGCACCACCACGTCGCCCCGCCGGACCGCGTCGCCCCGCCGCACCAGCACCCTGTCGATCAGGCCTTCCACCGGGCTGCGGATCTCCACGGTGTCGCGGGCTTCGATCAGGCAGTCGTATTCCTGTCCTGAAAGGGCGGTGCCGGCCTGCCACAGCAGGAGGGCAAGAATGGCACTCGGGGCGCGCATCATGGCGAGATCGGGAAGGGAACGGAAACAGCGGATCGCAGGGCGTTCATCAGGTAATTCTGTCCGCTCCCCACGGCAATGTAAAGCCAAGAAACATCGATGTTTTTCACGACTTCCCGGGCGTTTGCCGACGGCGGTGGACAAACCGGTCGGGCCAGTGCTACTTTTCCGGTGGACGTGAGGAGACCTCTTCCATCGTGGCGCCGCCAGAGCGCCCCCCTCGCGCCAAGTCGACAACAAGAATAACCGTCAGTCCGGCTGCGGGGTCGACCCGCCCGACATCCCGTCGGGCATAGCGCCCCTCGGCCCTTGTGCGCGCAGCAGACCGCGCAGGTAGGCCCGCATGGCCGGCACCGGCTCCTGCGGGGGGGTGTCGGACGGCACCCGCGGGGCCCCTTGCACAGGCGCGACCGGGCAACCGGCGCTGCCGCATGGTCAGGCCGCGGGTACGGGCCGACAGACGCTCACGCTCTCTGTCCGCCGCGCGATCGCGGCAAGGGATCGGCCATGTTCGGACGCAGCACGCTCGACCGCCTCGTGAAATTCAAAGCCGCACGTCCCCGCGGCACCGCCGCGATCCCCTTCCGCCGCAAGGCCATCTTCGAGGCCCTCGAGCCGCGGGTGCTGCTGTCGGCAGACCTTCCGGCCGCGTCGGTGCCCGATCTTCTCCGCGTGGCGGTTGCGTCGGACGCCGCGCCAGCCGTTTCGGTGCAGAGCCATCCCCGGGCCGATTCCGTCGACCCGGGCATCCTCGTTCCGGCCGCGTGGGCCGCCGTGCCCGAGCGGGTCTGGACCATCGACGGGGCCGTGACCGGCGGGCTGGCCGGCGGGGCGGACGATCGCGACACCTTCGTGCTCGGGCCGTCGGGTTCCGTGAGCGGGGTCGTCGATGGCGGGACCGGCGGGTTCGATTCCCTGGTCATCGGCGAGCGTCGGGTCAGCATCGCGATCTTCACCGCCACCGGCCCGAGTTCCGGCACGGTGCAACTCGATGCGACGACGATTGCGTACGCCAACATGGAACCCCTGCCGGACAACAGCATTGCGCCGGACAAGGTGTTCAACCTCGCCACCGGCGCGAGTGATGTCTTCCGCATCCGCGATGCGGCGGTTCTCGGCAGCCTTGCCTTCGACAGCCTCAACGCCACGTTCGAGAACCACGTCCTCCGCGAC
Source organism: Betaproteobacteria bacterium (assembly GCA_037141795.1). Classification (GTDB taxonomy): domain Bacteria; phylum Pseudomonadota; class Gammaproteobacteria; order Burkholderiales. Next base: position 29,588 of record JBAXBV010000020.1, on the reverse strand, counting down.
CCGCTCCAGAACCTCATGGTCAACGCGGGCGCGGGCGACGACGTGATCACGTTCGACGCGCTGCTGTTCGGAAGCCACCTCGTCATCGATGGTGGCGACGGCAGCGACACGGTCCATCTCAACCCCGCGGTCGGCACGTCCCTCGTGCGGCGGTCCGACGGGTCCATCCTCCTGGTCGACGGGACCGGCGACGTCGTCGAACTGCGCAACGTGGAAACCGTCACGGGCGCCGCCTTCGACCTCACCGCGAACGGCGTCCCCGACTGGGTGGAGCAGGGGCCCGGCGGCATCGACAACGCCGCCGGGTTTTCCCGCTTCCGCGGGCAGCCCTGGGCCGGGGCCATCCAGGCCATCGCCGACCATCCCCTCAATGCGAGCGTCCTGTTCGCGGGCACCGTCAACGGCGGTGTCTGGCGGTCCACCGACGCCGGCCTGACCTGGTCCACCACTACCGACCAGTTTCCTTCCCTGTCCATCGGCGCGCTTGCCGTCAGCACCCACGACAACACGGGCGCGCCGGTGGCGGCCGCCACGCCGGCGGACAACCTGGTGGTCTATGCCGGCACGGGGCAGTTCAGCAATTTCTACACGGGTGGCCAGTCCGTGGGGCTGATGCGCTCGACCAACGGTGGCGGCGCCTGGGAACTCATCACGCCGCCCGCCATGGCAGGCCTGCCCATTTCGTCGCTCGTGGCCACGCGGGTGGGCGGGCAGGACATCGTGGTCGCCGGCACGATCGCCAACGTCGAGACCTCCCGCGATGCCACCGGCGCGTTGCAGACCCGCGTGGTCCGCGGCGGAGGTCTGTTCCGGAGCACCGATGGCGGCCAGACCTTCACCAAGACCGAACTGGTGGCGCCGCCCGCGGAACCGGGCGGGTACGCGTTCCCGCCCGGTTCGGTCACGGACCTGGCCATGGACCCCGGTAACCCGTCCCGGCTCTATGCCGGGGTCGTGGGTGGCGGGGTCTACCAGTCCGACAACGCCGGGCAGACCTGGACCCCGATCAACGGCGGCCTGGGCGTCGCGTCGGACGGCATCGACAACGATGCCATCGACGGCACGGATACCGCGTCCGAGGCGGCGGCGGGCGCGGCGCGGATCGTGCTGGCGGTCCGGAACGACCCCGCATCGGCCACCAATCCCGTCTATGCCGGGTTGATCGGCAAGACGGACTGGCTGCTGGGCGTGTTCCGCAAGAGTCCGTCCGACGCAGCGTGGTCGCTCGTGGGGTCCAATGCACCGCCGCGCATGCCGGCGGATATCGTGGACGCGAGACTCTCGGGCACGCCCGCGCTCACCTTCGCGGCGGGTGCCACGCCGACGATCACGCGGGCGGGCGGCGATTTCGACGCCGACGGTTTCCGCCCGGGCCGGATCGTGGCCGTGCGGGGCAGCGCGTCCAACGATTTCAACTTCCGTGTGACCGCCGTCACGCCCGGCACGCTCACGCTCGAGGCCGGTTCCGGCATCGTCGCCGAGACCGGCACCGGAGGCGCCGGCGGCATCCGCCTGCTCCAGGTGCGGGAGGCCGCCATCGCGCTGACCGGCAATCCCGTGATCACCGTGGCGGCGGGCGCGGCGAACGGGATCATCACCCTGAGCCGTCCGTCCGGGTCCTGGGGCGCGGACGGCATCATGGCGGGCCATCAGCTGACAGTCTCCGGAACGGTTTCCAACAACGGTACCTACGTCGTCACCGCAGCCACGCCAACACTGCTGACGCTGCGCACACTCGGAACCGCGGGGGCCTTCGTGCCCGAGCCGGCGCCATCCCCAGGGATATGGCTCACCGGCGCGGTGCTGCTTCCGGCCACGCCCACGGCGGTGCAACCGCAGGTGCACATCGGTCGCCAGGGGTTGCGCAATTTCGCGCTCAACGCCGATGCCTCCGGCAACGTCTTCGTCGGGGGCGACACCGCCCAGCGCGGCACCAATCTCTTCTGGTGGGACAACGCGCCCGGCGCGCAGGTGTGGCGGGCCATCGTTCCCACCGGCACGCACCCCGATGCGCGCGTGGTGGAATTCGACGCCCTCGGTCGCCTGCTTCAGAGCGATGACGGCGGCCTGTACCGGTTTCCCAATCCCTCGACCACCCCGCCGGTCACGGCGTCGGGGACCTTCACGCTGGGGGGCGGCAACCCGGGCGTCATCACCCGGACGCCGGCCAGCGGCAATTTCGTCACGGACGGCTTTGCGGCGGGCCAGCGCCTCGTCGTGATGGCCACGCCCGGCACGGGGGCGCTGCAGACTTTCGGGCAGTACACGATTGTCGCGGTGACGCCCCAGTCCATCACGCTCTCCGCGGGCGATACCCTGCCGGCGGGGGCCGTGGGCACGTTCAGTGGCGTCACCCTGCAGGCCTCGGCCTGGGAGGTCCTGAACCGCAACCTGCGCGCCGTCGAGTTCCTCGACGTGGCCTACGACCCCCTCAACAACGCCGTGTTCGGCGGCACCCAGGACAACGGCGTCACCGAACAGCCCTCCCCCTCGGACGGCGTGGACAACGACGGCGACGGATTCGTCGACGAGGCCGACGAGCGGCTGGCGTGGCGCGAGGTCGCGGTCATCTTCCGTCCCGGCGATGGCAACACCGCCGCAGTGGTGCCGGTGAACATCGACGCCGACCCCGCCTTCGAGCAGGTCCGGCGCTACACGATGTCCAACAGCTTCGTCACCCTGGGGGTGCGCACCGTCGGCGCGGACGGGCAGGTGGTGGCGGGCAGCGCCCGCCTCGTGAACCTGAGCGCCTCGGCGGCGCACAGCGTCAGCTTCACGGTCAATGCCGCCACGGACCGGTTGGTCATGACCGGTCACGGTTTCGCGAACGGCCAGAGGCTGTCCATCCGGAGTGCCGGTACGCTGCCCGGTGGTCTCGATGCGTTCTCCGAGTATTTCGTGGTCAATGCCACCGCCAATTCCCTCCAGCTGGCGAACTCCGCGGGAGGGGCCGCGATCAATCTCACGTCCACGGGGACCGGCACGCGCACCGCCACCCGCCGGTTCACGGGGATGAGCGCCGCGGACATGGCGTTGCGGGACAGTTTCGTGCCGACGCCCTACGTGGTGAACCAGGTCGATTCCCGCCGCATGCTCCTGGGCCTCCGTGATCTCTACCAGAGCCGCAATACCGGCACGGCTGCGGTGCCGGCCTTCGACGGACTCGACACCATCCAGCAGCTGGGCCTTCCCGTGGCGCTGACCGGGAACGGCTCCACGTTTGCCGCGCTTGTCTACGGCGGCCGCAAGGCGGGCGTCGACAATCCCGACGTCATCTACGCCGCGCGCGGTAACGAGGTCCTCGTCCGCATGACCGACACCGGCGCGGCCGGGGATTTCGTCACCGAGCGCATCGCGGATGCCACCGACATCCGTGGTCTTGCGATCGATCCGGCCGACCACGACATCGCCTATGCCGTGACGGACACCGGCGTGTACCGGCGCACGGCGCCCGGCACCTGGGACCTGATCTCCCAGAATCTCGGCAACCCGGACCTGCGCAGCGTGGAGATCGCCCGGGTGGACGGGCATCTCGTGCTGCTGGCCGGCGGGGCAGCCGGCGTCTACCGCGCCATCGATCCGTCCCCGGGCAGTCTCTGGACGGAATTCGGCAACGGGCTGCCCAACGCGCTCGTGTTCGACCTCGAGTTCACGGCGCGGGATGCGGCCCAGTTCGACAACCCCCGCGGGTTGTCGCGCGACGACGTGCTGCTCGCCGGCACCCAGGGCCGCGGGGCCTGGACCGTGGGCAACGCCGATGCCTTCCTCGCCGATGCCGCGACCCTCGCGGTCCGCGGCACGGCGGGTGACGACACGTTCGAGATCCGTCGCAGCGCGACCAATCCGTCGCTGGTGGAGGTGCGGGCCGGCCTGCTGGGAACGGTTCTCTACACGGCCTCCATCGACACCCTGCAGAAGATCGAGGTCTTCGGCGACGGCGGCAACGACACCCTGACCGTGGACAGCACCTTCGGTCCCCTGAGTCTTGCCGAGGGCATCCTCTTCGACGGCGGCGCGGGCGCCGACGACCGGCTGGTGCTGGACGGGGACACGGCGGTGTCCCTGCGCACGACCACGGATGCGGGGCGCACGACGATCGAGATGGTGGATGCCGGGTTCCACAAGGTGCAGCGCGTCACCTACGAGAACGTCGACCCGTCGGATGTCACCAACAACATCGTCGCGGCGAGCGCGGCCGAACGGTTCCTCAGCGGTTTCGAATTCCTCTTCCGGATGCTCGACGCGTCGGCATCGGGCTCCTGGGACGAGATCGCGCTCCTGGGCAACTCGATTCCCCGTGCGCTTGCGGGTCGCACGTCGGCGCCCACGGCGGCGGCGTCCGACGGGGCCGCGCGGCCCGGCGACCCCGGCGCCTTCGATCCCGCGGCCGCCTCCACGGCGGGCGGGTTCGCGCGGCTGGTGGAACAGGGTCCCGGCGGCTTTTCCCTGGCATCCATCGGGTCGCTCACCGCCGCGCAGCTGCGGGACAGGCTCGATGCGCTGGATGCCGTGGCGGGCAATGTGACGCTCACCAGCGCGGCCGGCGACACGCGCTTCGACGCGACGATCGTCCGCCGCCTGGACGGCCAGGCCGACCTCGACGTCCTCACCGAGCAACTCGGGGGGCTGGTGGAACTCGGCGGGACCCTGCGCATCGGGGCGGAGGTCACGCTGCGCCTGGTGTTCGGGGTGGATGCCGACGGTTTCTACATCGACACCAGCGGGGGGCAGTCGCGCCTCAGCGTGCGGGACCTGTCCGTGGAGGGCGATCTGTCGGCCGGCGGCCGCCTCGGCTTCCTGGACGTGCGCCTGGCCGACGCGAGCCTCGCGGTGGATCCGGCGCTCCGGCTGGACCTGACCCTCCGGGATCCGTCGGGTCCGGACAACCGCATCCGCCTGTTCGACCTCAGCGCGGCGCTGTCCGGTCCGGCCGCCCTCGCGGACACGCTTGATTTCAACGTGTCGGGCTCGGCGGCGGACGATCTGGCCTTCACCACGGATGCCCGGGTCGCGGCGATCCTGCCCGGCGCGGCCGCACCCTTCGACCTGGGCGGGGCGGACATCACCTTCCGCTGGGCGAACATCACCGATCCCACGTCCGTCAGCATGAGCGCCGGCTCGGGGGCGGCCACTCAGCTGCTCGACTTCCTCCGGATCGACGCGCAGTCGGTGCTCGACCAGGTCCGCCGCCTCGGCGAGTTCTCGGCCACCTTCAACGGCCGGGAGGTACCGCTGCTGCAGGGCGCGCTCGATCAGGTGGTCGCCGTCGCCGACTTCATTCAGGCCCGGTTCATCGACCCGCTCAGCTCGGCCGGCGGCCAGTTGCAGTTCGGCTCGATCCAGGAACTCCTGGCCCGCATCGGTCGCGACCTCGGCGCCCAGGCGGGCGGGCTCGGCCTGCGGTTCGACAGCGCCACCCGGGAACTCACCTGGGACATGGAGTTCAGCCAGCAGATCTTCTCCGCCGAGGCGCTCGACCTCGGGTTCGATCTCGATGCCGGGCTCGCGGACGTCAGCTTCTCGTCCGACGCCGAAGTCTCGGGCGAGCTGGATTTCCACGTGACGCTTGGCATCGATTTCGACAATGTGCTGGCCACCCCGTCCAACCCGGCGGCCTGGATGTTCGTGCGCGACCCGTCGGTGGCGGCGCAGCTCCGGATCGAGGCCGACAATCTCGATGCGGCGGCGCGCTTCGGGTTTCTGTCCGTGGAGATCGTCGACGGGTCGCTCAGTGCCAACCCCACCTTCACGCTGTCCCTGTCCGAACCGGGCAGCGGCAACGGCAATGGCCGCATCGACTTCGCCGAGCTGGCCGATTCCCTGGCCGGTGCCAGCCTTGCCTTCACGGGCTCGGGCGCGGTGTCGCTTCCCATCAGCGCACCCTTCATCGGCCTCGCGGCCAGCCCCGCGAACGCCATCACGCTCGACTGGGCCAACCTGGCGGATCCGGCGTCCGTCTCGGTCACCCTTCCGCCCGGCCTCACGGACCTGTCCCGCTTCACGAACATGGACGCCGGCACCCTCGTGAGCCTGCTCGCGCAGGTGACCGGCTGGCTGTCGGACCTGCAGGACACGGATGCCTTCAATGTCGACCTTCCCCTCGTGGGAGACGCGCTGCGCGGTGCGCTGGCGCTCGGGGATCTCATCCAGAAGTCCCTCATGTACGACGACGCGGGCACCGAGGACAACCTGGCCGACGACGTGGCCAAGCTCGTCGACAAGGACAACAACCCGCGCTTCACCACGGCCCAGGGCCTGGCCGGGCGCCTGGTGGAAATTCTCGGTCCCGGCAGCCCGGTCACCTACGATGCGGCGCGCGAGTCGATCATCGTCGACCTGTCGCTGCACCGCGTGTTCGCCGACGTCGAGACCCCCCTCGATTTCAACCTTGACCTCGGTTCCATCGCCGATGTCACGGGCGACGGGGCCCTCAGGCTCTCCGCCGAGGGCGACCTCGGCATCCGGCTGGGGATCTACCTGGGCGAGAACGGCTACGTCACCCTGAGCGACAGCACCGCGCTGTCCTCGCTGAAGGGCGGCGCCATCACCTTCAACCGGGATCGCGTGATCGCCGCGCCCGCCGAGGTCCGGCAGAGCTTCGGCCAGCTGGGCGGCGATGCGAAGTTCAAGCTGAACCTCAACAACGCGCCCGCGTCCGCCGATGTGGAGGTCACCGTCACCCGGGCGGCGACCGACGCCAACCAGACGGCCGACGACCTCGTCGCCGACCTCAATGCGGCGCTGGCGGCGGCCGGGGTGGGCGCGCAGGTGCAGGCGGCGCGGGACGGCAACCGGCTGGTGCTGAACGCCCTGGGCGGGGTGACGGCGCTCAGGTACCAGTCGTCGAATGCCGTGGCGGTGCAGCTGGGCTTTGCCAACAGCCAGACCGCCGAGATGGCCGGGTCCCAGTTGCGGCTGCGGGCGCCGTCGGAACTGGTGGGCCGGCCCGGTCGTCTGTCGGCCGACGCCACCTTCACGGTCGCCATGAACACCGCCCAGGGCGGCGCGCCCGTGACGGTGACCGTGCCCCGCACGGAGACCACCGGCAACAACAGCATCCTCGACGTGGTCAACGATGTCCAGAAGGCCATCGACGGCGTCGAGGTCGGCGGGGTCCGGGTTCTCCGGGACAAGGTCGTCGTGGGCTCGGAGGGGAGGCGCCTGCTGTTCACCGCAAAGGCGCCCGGCACCACGAGCTTCACCATTGCCGCCTCGGGCGTCGCCGTGACCGAACTGGGCCTGGGTGCCAGCAACACCGGCAGCCCGGCGGACATCATCATCACCACCCGGGACGGCGTGCGCCGCGAGGTGTCCTTCGACGCCCTGTCCGCCACCGCCACCCTCGGGGACGTGATCGCCGCCATCGAGACCCAGACGGCCGGCCGCGTCCAGGTGGCGTTCACCGATGGCAATTCCCGGTTGCGGCTGCAGGACACCAGTCCCTCGGGCACGACGGTGTTCAAGGTCGAAAACGCCATCGGCTCGAACGCCGCGTCCCTGCTGGGGATACTCGGGGCGGACGTGGTCGATCCCGCTGATCCCGACGAGGTCCGCGACAACATCATCGACAGCGCCCCGCTGGGTGGCGTCGACCTGCTCGATCGCCTGTTCGTGGAGAACGCCCACGCGGGCGCCAGTTTCGACATCCGCACGCCCGATCTGCCCGGCACCGCCGACGACGGCGTGACCCTCGGGGCCCGGTTCGGTTTCGTGGGCGTGGAACTGCAGGGAGAAGGCCACCTGTCCGGCGGCATCCGCCTCGACCTGCAGGACCCGGGCACCAGCGGTGCGGACGGTCGCATCACCCTCAAGGAACTCATCAACGGTCTGGACGACCTCGGCACCCTCATCGATCCGCCCGCGGTCACGGGCGATGGCGAACTGGTCTTCAGCGTCGACCTGGAGCCGTCCTTCGGGATGATCCAGACCGGCAGCGAACCCACGGTCACCGTGCAGGTGCTCAATTTCGGCGACGTCTTCGACACCCGACCCGACACGCTCGCGCTGGGGGCGGGTGTCCGGGTGGACGCCAATACCTTCACCGTGGCCGGCGACCGCCGCGCCGACCTCCAGCGCGGCACGGATCTCACCCTCACCGTGGGCGGGGTCGCCCTCGCGACGCGCCTCGACACGCTGAGCTACGACAGCGGAACGGGCCGGACCACCGTCCGGGTCTTCGACGCCCTGGGTGCGGGAGCCATCACTGCCGTGGTGGCCTCCACGCCACTCGCGCCCGCCTTCCGCGTCACCACCGCCGGTTTCGAGGATCTCGGCAACTTCGAGGACATCGGATTCGCGGACATCCTCCAGGGGCTGCGGGGACTCGTCGCGTTCCTGCAGGACTTCGAGGCTTTCGGCTTCCTGAACGAGAAGATTCCCCTGATCGACGTGAGCGTGAACGACATGCTCGCCTATGCCGACCAGTTCGCGGCCGCGCTCGACCAGGTGCAATCCAACCCGGCCGGCACCGTGCAGTTCCTCGAGCAGAAGCTGAAGGAAGCCTTCAACATGCCCCAGTCGAGCGACCTGCTCGGCCTGGAACTCGTGCAGGACGGGGCCGACAACATCCTGCGCATCGACCTCGCCTTCAAGCCCGGGTTCTCCGAGTCGCTGCCCATCGGTTTCGAGGTGCCCTCCGCGGCCTTCGCGCTGACGGGCGGGGCCGACCTCCGGACCCAGGGCAGCCTCGACCTCACGCTGTCCTTCGGGCTGGATCTCGCGGACCCGAGCCGGATCTTCCTGTTCGACGACACGGGCATCCACGGGCACCTCGACGCGGGCGCCGAGGACATCGCCTTCGCCATCGGGCTGGGCGATCCGGATGGCGGGCCGTTCATCGGCGGTCGCATCGTCGGCGGCAGCCTGGGGATCGACGGCAGCTTCGATCTCGCGCTCCTGGATACCGCCCTGACTGGCGGCGCGGGGGCGCGGCGCATCCTGCTGGGCAGCCTGCTCGGCAACCTCGAGGACGCCGTGTCCGTGGACATGGACGTGGACGTGACCGGCAATCTTCCGGTGTATTTCCCGACCGAGAGCCTGTATCGCGGCGACATCCTGATCGGCGGCAAGCTCGAGGCGAGCCTGGCGGACGGGCTCACCATCGACGGCACCGTGGGTGCGGGGGGCACGGGTGACGAGTTCATCCATGTGCCGCCCGAGATTCTCAGCTTCGATTTCGGCCAGTTCAGCGCGATGGACAACATCCTGCTGATCATCGACGGCGTGGACGGTTTCCTCGGGCTGTTGCAGGACTTCCTCGATGGCGACGTGGCGGGCCTCAAGATGCCGCTGATCGGCGACCAGCTGGGCAGCGCGGCCACCTTCATCGCCGACTTCCGCGAGAGCTTCATCGACGGGTTGCGCGAGGTGGTCGAGACCTCCAGCGACCCGACGGCCAACTTCATTTCCACGAAGCTCTACGAACTGCTGCACGACGATCTCGGCATCCTGACCGATCGCGACGGAAACGGGGTGGTCGAGGTCGCCGACATCGGCCTCACCACGAACATCGACGTGCCCGGAGTGCCCGCGCGCGAGCTGTTCATGGAGTGGGACCTCGCGCTCGGCGGCACCGTGCTCAGCGCCGGGACCGGCATCGGCTTCGACCTGGGTATCCCCGGCCTCGGTCTCGAGACCCGCGGGGCGGTGCAGGTCGACGTGGGCTGGAGCATCGACTTCGGCTTCGGCATCGGCGGCAGCAAGGGCTTCTACCTCGACCTGTCCGACACGGACGAGTTGCGGTTCGACGTGGATGTCACCCTCCCCGGGGCGGGCATCACGGGCACGCTGGGATTCCTGCAGGTGGACGCCGCCGACAACGGCGGGACCGGGCTGGGCGCCACGATCGCCGTCAACCTCACCACGGCCACCGGGGACGACGCGCGGGTGGGCATCGCGGACTTCGGCCGCATCCGCCTCGAGGCCGGCGTCGCAGCCGACGCGAATGTCGATCTGGGGATGGAACTGCGGCTCAACAACGAGCTCATTCCCAATGCCGAATCGGCATTCCCCAAGATCACTGCCGACTTCATCCTGGAGTGGGGCATCGGCGACCGGTCGGCGGGCGAGTTCGTGGGCCTTGGCGCCCTCGGCGACTCCATCCAGACCGGTCTCAAGCTGGTGGAGTTCCGGGACATCGGCATGGACATGGGCACCTTCATCTCCCGGTACGTCCAGCCCATCGTCAAGGAAGTGCAGAAGATCACCGAGCCGCTGCAGCCGCTGATCGACGTGCTCACCACGCCGATCCCGGTGATCTCCGACCTGGCGGGCCGGCCCACCACCCTGATCGACATCGCGCAGCAGATCACGCCCCCCGAGAAATTCAACGTGGGCCTGATCCGCGACATCGCGGGCTTCGTGTCCCTGATCAACAGCATCCCGACCGACGTCGACACCCTTTTCATTCCCTTCGGCGGCTTCAAGGTCTTCGACGCGTCCAATCCCGGCCTGCGGGGCAACCTGTCGAGCCCCAACAGCACCCTGCGGCAGACGCTCGCGCCCGCCAACACCAAGAGCTACGACTTCAATGCCGAGATGTCGAAGCTGCAGGCGTCCAACCCCGGCGCGAGCCGCACCACGTCGTTCACGAAGAGCCTGGGCAACCAGACCTTCGGCCAGATGATCTCCTTCCCGATCATCACCGATCCCGGACAGATCTTCGGCCTGCTGATGGGCAACGACGTCACGCTCGTGCGCATCGATCCCCAGCCCCTGAAATTCGAATTCAAGTACTCCCAGTTCTTCCCCATCTGGGGTCCGCTCGGCGCGGCCATCGAGGGGCGCATCGGGGTGGACATCGATTTCGCGTTCGCCTACGACACGCTCGGCCTGAAGCGTTTCTTCGACGGCGGCTTCCGCAACCCGCTGTCCCTGATCGACGGGTTCTACATCGATGATCTCAACGCGGCCGGCCAGGATGTGCCCGAGGTCCGCTTCGGCGGCGGCATCACCGCCGCGGCCGAGATCAACCTCGTGGCGGCCAAGGCGGGCGTGGGTGGAGGCGTGTTCTTCAACATCGACTTCAACCTGCACGACCCGAACGAGGACGGCAAGGTCCGGCTCTACGAACTGGCCACCAATTTCCTCAACGAATTCCGCTATGGCCAGCCGGCGCTGTCGCCGCTCGCCGTGTTCGACGTGACAGGCCGCGTCTTCGCCAAGCTGTTCGCCTACCTCAAGGTGGACCTGCTGCTGTTCACGATCGACAAGGAATTCAACATCACCCCCGAGATCACCATCGTCGACTTCGACATTCCGTTCACGCGGATCCCGACGCTGGCCACGGAGCTGCCCGATGGCGTGCTGCAGCTCAACATGGGCAAGTACTCCAAGGACCGGCTCGAGGGCAACGAGAACGACATCGCCGAGCACTTCTTCGTGAAGCAGTCCGGCGCCGGCAAGGTGAAGGTGTGGGCGCCTGACCTCGGCGTGACGGAGGCCATGGCGCAGGAATACGCGGTCGACTCCCGCATCATCGCCCTGGGCGGCGACGGCGACGACATCATCGACCTCACCCTGGTCACGGACACAGCCGTGGTGGCAGAGGTGGAGGGCGGCGCGGGTGCCGACATCATCCGCCTGGGCGCGGGGCGCGGCCTGGTGAAGGGCGGCGATGGCGACGACCTGATCGAAGGCAGCGACCTGGCCGACATCATCTACGGGGAAGGCGGCGCGGACACGATCCGCGGCCGGGGAGGCGACGACTTCCTGGTGGCCGACAAGGCGCGGCTCGACAAGGAAGAGCGCACCGTCTCGGCGGCCACGGGCCTCACCGACGGTGCCGACATCGTCGACGGGGGCGCGGGCAGCGACCTCATCATCGGTGGCGGCGGCGCCGACCGCATCGGCGGCGATTCCGATCCCCTGGCCGGAGCCGGGACGGGCACCCCGGCGGGCAACGACGTCATCTTTGCCGACGGCGTGGTGTTCACGCTCGCCACCGCGGGAAATTTCTTCAGCTTCGTCGAGGCGAGCATCGTCGACACGAGCAAGGGTGCCACCAGCGGCAACGACGTCGTGTTCGGCGGCGGCGGCAATGACCGCATCTGGGGCGGCAGGGGCGACGACACGATCGAAGGCAACGGGGGCGACGATCGCCTCCACGGCGAGGACGGCTTCGACACCCTGACGGGTCACGAGGGGAACGACAGCCTCTGGGGAGGGGGCGACGATGACGTCCTCACCGGGAGCGCCGGCAACGACAGCCTGTGGGGCGGAGACGGCAAGGACCGCATCCACGGCAACGCCGGGACCGACACCATCCGGGGTGGCGCGGGTGCGGATGAACTCTGGGGCGACGAGGACAACGACAGCCTGTTCGGCGAATCCGACCCCGACCGCATCTACGGGGGCGGCGGCAGCGACACCATCGATGCCGGGGCCGGCAACAACGTCGTTTACGGCGACGACCGGCCGGGCGAGGCCACCGGGGCGGAGGGCGACGACACCATCACGGCGCTGAACGACAGCGACACCCTCTACGGCCAGGGCGGGAACGACACGATCAACGCCGGGGACGGCACCAACGTCGTGCGCGGTGGGGCCGGCAACGACATCATCGTCGCCGGCGCCTCGCCGGGGCAGTCCTACCTGTTCGGCGAAGGCGGCAACGACACGGTCACCGCCGGCGAGGGCCGGCACGAGATCGATCTCGGTGCAGGCGACGACATCGTCATCACGGCCGGCGGCGGCGACGACGTGATCTACGGGCGCGCGGGCAACGACGTCATCCGGGCCGGTGCCGGGGCCGACCTCGTGCTCGCGGGCGAGGGCGACGACATCGTCTTCGGCGACGCGGGCGCGGACGACATCCGTGGCGACACCGGCGATGACCAGCTCTACGGCGGATCCACTTCGGCCGGCGGGGACACCGCGGCGAACCGCATCGAGGGCAGCGACGGCTTCGATCAGATCTGGGGCGATCTGGGCAACGACACCCTGCTCGGTGGCGATGACGACGACGTGATCCGAGGCCTCGCCGGCAGCGACGACATCTTCGCCGGCAAGGACGACGACCAGGTCTTCGGTGGCGAGGGTGACGACTTCATCGTCGGCGACGTGGGCAACGACGTGATCGAGGGCGGCGGCGGGCAGGACGTGCTCTGGGGCGGCATCCAGAAAGCCCTGCGCAGCGCCTTCGACCTCGGGGTCGCCGCGAACTTCACCACGCCCTTCGCCTTCGCATCGAACGAGGCCCGTTTCCCCACCGGATTCCTCGCCCCGCGCATCAACCCCGTCGTGCTGGTCAACCAGTCCGTGGACGGCGACCTCGCCGACGGCCAGGACATCCTGCGCGGAGACGGCGGCATCGACTTCCTGTTCGGCGGCTTCGACGTGGACGAACTGCGTGGCGGCGACGATTCCGACTACGTGGACGGCGGCACGGGCGACGACCTCGTCTACGGCGAGCGCGGGGACGACATCATCCGCGGCGGCAAGGACAACGACACCCTCTACGGCGGCACGGGCATCGACCAGCTCTATGGGGACACGGGCGCCGACTTCCTCTACGGCGATGCGGGCCGGCGCGGGGACGCGGGCGTGCAGGTCAACGGGGCGGGGGGCGACGTCGCGGCCGCCGAGGGCCAGCAGGCCGGACAGCGCCTGTACGGGGGCGACGGGGTGGACCGCCTCCACGCCTACGCCGACGTCCGGCTGTCCGACCCGGCGTCCGACATCGCCGCCGAGGAACTGCGGGTCGGGGACGAACTGCACGGCGGTTCCGGCAACGACCTGCTGCTGGGCAACCTGCGGCGCGACACGCTTCTGGGCGACGAGGGCAACGACTACCTGCACGGCGACCGCCTCCAGGGGCCGCTCTACGGCGACAGCACGCTGGCCGACCTGCGGGGCGGCGCAGACCGTCTCTTCGGCGGTTCCGGCCAGGACCAGCTCTTCGGTGGCGGGGGCAACGACGACCTGTGGGGCGGCGCCGACGGCGACCGGCTGAAGGGGCAGGATGGCGTCGACCGTCTCTTCGGTGGCGGCGGCATCGACCTGCTGCTCATGGACGTGGAGACCGAATACTCGGCGCTGCCACCCGGCGTGAACGAGACCTTCGACGGACACTACGGTGACGATTTCGCCGGCGACGTGGCGGACGACAATGCCACCGACATCCTCGAGATCAAGGGTACCAACCAGTACGACACCATCCTGCTGGGGCAACTGGCCGACGGCCGCCTCCACGTGGACTACACCCGCGAGAACCCCGTGCTGTCCACCTTCCGCCGGGACTTCTACCGGGCCGTGTGGCTGAGCCCGGCCGGCGTGCCGCTGGTGGAGCAGATCCAGGTCGAGGGGCAGGGCGGCAACGACACCATTGCCTTCCGCGACGCCGACGCCATGACGCCCGACGGGCAGGTGTACCGCCTCGATCTCTCGAAGCTGGCGGAGCGCAGCAACGACTTCGTCGGGGTCTTCGACGGCGGCCCGGGCAACGACACCCTGATCGGCGGCGCGGGTCGCGACCGGCTCGACGGCGGGGGCGGCAGCGACACGATGTTCGGCTACGGGGGCGACGACCGGCTCTGGGGCGGCACCGGTTCCGGGTCGGACGTGGACGTCCTCTACGGCGGCCAGGGCGACGACGACGCCATTGGCGGCACCGGCCGGAACTTCCTGTTCGCGTGGTCGCGTGATCCGAAGGCGGGCGGGCAGTTCGGCGTCTTCGTCGATCCGCAGGGCAGGCTGCACGACAACGACGGCGACCTGGACAACGACGGGCGGCTCGACTCCGATCCGACCCAGTCGCCGTGGGTGCTCGAGGACACGGGCCTCAACCGCATGCTGGGGTCGCCGAAGGACGACGAACTCTACGGCGGCACGGGCGTGGATTTCCTCTACGGCAATGGCGGCAACGACCGGCTGTTCCGGGCCGACGGGACCGCGTTCGACTCCCTGGACGGCGGTCTGCTGGGCCAGGACTGGAAGGACTACGCCAGGGAAAACAGCAAGGTCTGGTACGTGGGGGGCACGGGCGCCGACGACGAGATCGCCGTCGATTACGTCACGGAGCCGGGGCTGCTCAGCGACTACCACCTGGTGACGCGGCTCACCAACAACAACGGGGCCCAGACCTTCTCGGCGCAGATCCGCCTCGACGCCAGCGCGAAGGACGCGAGCGGGAAACCGACCTGGGACGCCGCCGAATCGGTGATCGACACCGCCGATCTCGACGCCCAGGCCGCCGCCATCGACGTGGCCAGCGCCGATCGCACCCTGTCGCTGGAGGAGATCAATTACCGCACGGTCAACCTCACCGAGTCCATCCTCGGCGGGGAGGGCGACTACGACGTGATCCTCGTGGACGCCATGGCGGGCAACGACCGTGTGACCGTCGGGCCGACCGTGCAGAAGACCGTCTGGGTCGATGCCGGCGACGGCGACGACACGGTGCTCATCCGCGCCGGCAACGCCATCCTCGTGGACGCCGCGGACCGGGACAAGCGCAATGACGTGCGGGAGGTTGCCCGCGCGCTGCAGGTGGCGCCGATCGCCTCGACCACCCGCGTCACGGGTCTCACGATCGACAATCCGCTGGATGCCGACTGGTTCCGCTTCTCCCTCGCCGCCACGCCCGCCGGGGATGCGCAGGTCCTGCTGAGCAGCGCCTCGGATCTCGACGGGCTGGGTCTCGCGCTCTACAACGCCGACGGCACCGCCGCGGCGAGCGGTGTCGTCCAGTTGCAGCAGGACCTGATCGATGCCGGCCTGCGCAACGAGTCCTTCGCCACGGCGTTTGCCCTGCCGGACCTGCGGGGCCTTGCCCGGATCGACGGTCTCACCCTGCACGGCGCGGGCAGCGCGGACGTGGACTACTTCCGCTTCTCGCTCGCGTCCACCGGCGTGGCGGGCGATCGCATCGGCCTGGTGAAGACGGCAGCTGCCGACAACCTCGGGCTCGACATCTTCAACGCCGCCGGCGTGCGCGTCGTGTCCGGGTCGAAGAGCGGCGAACTCGGCGTGGCGGCTTCCCTGGCGGGACTCGTGGCGGGGGATTACTACCTCAAGGTTTCCACCGAGGCGACCCCCGCGCGCTACACCCTGGTCACCCAGGTGGGTACGCCCGATGCCGCAAGGGCCGCGAGCCCGCTCGACCCCGACGCGCCCGGCACCCCCCCGGCCGCGGTGCCCGTGAACTACCTGGGCACCGCGGTGCTCAACCTCTCCGGGAAGCAGGGCAGCCGCCTGTCCCTGGCGGGACTCGTGGCGGGGCGCGATTACCTGTTGCGCGTGTTCTCGCCCAACCAGGTGCCCACCCGCTACGACTTCACCATCGACCCGGGCGGCAGCGCGGGGGCGCCCGTCACCATCGACTTCACCAACAAGCCGCAGATCAACCGTCGCGACGTGATCCTGGGTGGAGCCGGCAACGACGTGCTGCAGGGCGGTGCCGGCGAGGACTGGATCTTCGGACAGGCCGGCAACGATGTGCTGCAGGGCGGCCTCGACCGCCAGGCCGAGGACCTGCTCTTCGGCAACGAGGGCGACGACACCTTCCAGATCATCCCGGACGGCCCCGCGCTCCTGCGCAACGGGGAGCCGAGCCTCCAGACCCTCACGGACCGTTTCGACGGCGGCGCGGGCGACGACCGGGTGCTGTTCCTCGGCGGCGACCTCGACACCCTCGGCCGGCCGGTGAACGACGACGTCGCCATCCGCTACGACATCTTCCTGCACCGCTACGAATTCACGGCCCTGCAGTGGGATACCGCCAACCAGGACTTCGTGGCGGCCCGGACGGTGGTCAAGGCCGGCAGGGTCGGTCCGCTCGACGGCAGGCTGTCGGCCGACGCCCATTTCAGGCTCGTGGTGCCCGGCGCGGCGCAACTCGTGCCCGTCACCCTTGCGAAGGCCCAGACCGACGACAACGGCAGCCTCACGGATCTGGGCGAGGATCTCGCCGCGGCCGTGAATGCGGCGCTCGCCGCCGCGGGGCTGGGCGTGAAGGTCGACGTGGAGTTTCCGGGAGGCGTGCTGCAGCTGTCCACGCCGGGGACCGTGCTGGAGCTGCGGGTGGCCGATGCCCTCGATCCGGCCGTCACCGAACTCGGCTTCGCCCCTCTCACCACGGGCTCGCCCGTGTACGAGCAGCTCTACGCCTACTACCGCACGGTGGACGTGGAGCGCCAGGTGATCGACACCCGCGCCGGCGACGACGTCGTGCATGCCAACCCCGAGTTCAAGTACCCCAACACGACGGCGGAGTGGGGCATCAAGGAGGGCAATCAGGAGGCGAGGGCGTCCCTCGTGAACCTCGAGATCCTCGGTGGCGCGGGCAATGACCGCCTCTTCGGCGGTGCCTACGACGATACGATCGAGGGTGGCGAGGGTGCCGACATCATCATGGGTTTCGGCGGCAACGACCGCATCGGCGGCGGTGCCGGCGGCGACCTGCTCTCGGGCGATTTCGTGCTCGAGCCCGATGTCTGGGAGTTCCAGTCCCGGGACGGTCTGTCGAGCCGCAACGATGCGGTCACCTTCGCGGCCGCCCTGCCCGCGGTGCGGGCAGGCTCGGTGATCGACGGGCCCAACTTCCACCTGGGCGACGAGGGGGACTGGTACGTGCTCGACGCCCCCGAGGCCCTGCGGCGATTCGGCACCGCCGGCGGCGCCGTGCTCACGCCGGACATGATCGATGTGGTGAAGGTCGACGTGACCGGCTCCCTCCTCACCGAGGTTCCCGGCGTCCACCTGCGGGCCTTCCTGTTCCCGGCGGAGGACACCGATCCCGGCGCCGGGGTCTCGCTCGTGCCGCGGGAGCGCTTCTCGGGCGTTCCGGACCACTACCTTCTGCACGTGCTCCCGGAGGTCGAGCCCGCGGCCGCGCTTGCCGGCCGCGGCCTGGTGCTGGACGGGGTGCACAACCCGGGCGCCGGTCAGGTGGCCGATTACGTCAACGTGGGCACGCGCGCCGCGCTGGAGATGAGCACCGCGGTCACCATCGAGGCGTGGATCCGGCCGTCGGGGCCGGGCACGGGCGGGGACGGCGGCGGCATCCTCGTCAACCGCGAGGGCGAATACGAAGTGGCGCGCTTCGCGGACGGCACGATCCGCTGGGCCTTCGCCAACGCCAACCCGGGCTGGACCTGGGTCAACACCGGCGTGACGGCGGCGGAGGGGCAGTGGACCCACATCGCCGTCGTGTACGACCGCGGCCGGGTCGACACCTACCGCAACGGCGTCCTCGCGCACTCCTTCCAGGGGTCGGGCAACATCGGCGACGCGGTGGCCGCGCAGGACGAACTGCGCATCGGCGGCCGCCAGGCGACGCCCTGGACGCAGAACTTTGCCGGCACCATCGATGAGGTGCGGGTGTGGAGCATCGCCCGGACCGCCGACGACATCGGCCGCACGTATGAGCGGGTCCTCACGGGTGACGAGACGGGCCTGCAGGGCTACTGGCGGTTCGAGGAGGGGGCCGATGCCGACCCGGGCACCACGGGGGATCAGGTGCGCGACTCGAGCGGCCACGGCCACGACGGCACGCTGGCCAACCAGGCCACTCCCGCCAGCCTGAACAACTCCAGCTTCACCTTCGGCTCTCCCCTGTCGGGCGTGCCGCTGGTCACCGACTTCGGCGTCGGCCAGTACCGCATCAGGTTTCTTGCGCCTCTCGGCGACACCGTCGCGGTGGACGCGGGCCAGGCTGCGCGCACCCTCGGCGCCATCGATCTGCTGGGCCAGCCGCTGTACATCCCGCTGGGCGATGTCAACGGCGACGGCTTCGGCGATGCCGTGGTGTCCGTGCGGGACGGTACCGGCACGGCGTCGAGTTTCGCGCGCCTCGCCTTCGGCACGTTGACCGGCTTCGATCCGGATCTCTACGGCACCCCCATCACGCTCAGCCTGCCCGCCCCGGTCCTGGCGGGAACCGCCACCAACCGTACCGAGATCCGCGCCGCCGGCGATCTCGACGGGGACGGCATCGGCGACATCGCCGTGGCCGTCACGCAGCCCGGCAAGGCCACCCAGGGCGTCTATCTCGTCTTCGGACGCGCCGACTGGCGTCAGGACAGCGTGGAGGCCGATGCCGGGCTCGTGGGCGAGTACTTCGACCTGCCCGCGAACGTCCTCTACAGCCTGGCGCCGCGGGTGGCGAACGTGCCGTTCGATTCGCTCACGCCCCGGCACACGCGGGTGGACGCGACCGTCAACGTCCCCAACACGGGCGGGCCCGGGTTCGCCGGCTTTGCCGACCTCAACGATTTCTTCGCCGTGCGCTGGGGGGGGCAGATCCGCATCGATACCGCGGGGACCTACACCTTCCATCTGGGTTCCGATGACGGCAGCCGCCTGTTCATCGACGGCCGGCTCGTGATCGACCACGACGGCCTGCATGCCTACACCGAGCGGTCCGGCTCCGTCACCCTCGGCGCCGGCTTCCACGACATCGAGGTGCAGATGTTCGAGTACGGCGGCTTCGCCGGCGTGCGCCTCGACTGGGACCCTCCGGGCGCCGGCGGTCGCGAGGTCGTGCCGGCGAGCGTGCTCTACCGCGACGCCCGGGATGTGCTCGACATCACGACCGACCGCGACGTGTTCCTGCCCTACTCGGGCACGGGCGACGTCACGGTCGGGGCTGCGGGCAACGTCACGCCCGTGGCCGGTCGGGGCCTGCTCGCGGAGTACTTCGATTTCAGCGAAAGCTCGTCCCTTGAGGCGCTGCCCACGAGCCTGCCGGGCGGTGGCTTTCTGGTGAACACCGGCAAGGGCGAGGCGGCCGCGACGCGGATCGTGCTCACGGACCTGCCCGCGCACGACCGGGTCGACCTGCAGTTCCTGCTGGCGCTCATCGATGGCTGGGCGGGCAATTCCGGGGGCGGCGACCGCCTGACCATCCGCGTGGGCGATGGAACCGAGGGGGGTACGACCACGGTCTTCTCCGAGACCCTTTCCGCCGATGGCGCCGGCCAGACCCACCTTCCGGGTCCGGGCGTTCTCCTGTCGGAGGGATTGCTGGGGTTCGGCCCGGCGCGCGACCGGTTGCTCGACTTCGGGCGCGAGACGGCGCTGCGCAACCTCGTTCACACGGGCTCGACCCTGGTCGTCGACGTCTTCGCGGATGGCGACGGCTACCACAGCGGTGGCAGCGAGTCCTTCGCCCTCGACAACCTCGGCGTCGTCCTGCGCAACACGCAGGGCACGGTCGACCCATCCGACGACACGACGCAGGTGGCGCTGGCGAACGACTTCGACCGCATCGTGCCGCCGCAGGTGGCGGGTGGCGCCATCGCGGCCATCGAGGGGTTCGGCGCGGCCACCACCCGGATCGAACTCGCCGGCACCGAGGACGTCTTCTACTACGTCGATCCGGTGGGCAGCGGCCTGGGCGGCCTGTCGGGCCTCGGCACGAAGTTCGGGGTGCGCTGGACGGGGCAGTACACCGCCGCCTCGGCCGGCGAGTACCGCTTCGGCGTCGGCGCCTCGGACGGTGCCCGCCTGTACGTCGACGGGGTCCTGCTGATCGACCACGACGGCCTGCACCCCTACTCGACCCGCACGGCGGCGGTCACGCTGTCCGCGGGCGTGCACGACATCCGCTACGAGGCCTTCGGCGGCTCGGGCAGCAATTCCACCTTCAAGGCCGCGCTGCTGTTCGTCGACGTGCCGGGCGGGGGGGCCGAGGATTACGCGCTCCTGAACGGCGGCGAACTCTCGCGCGGCGACAGCAATCGTCCGCCGGCGAGCCAGGCGGGGGACCTGCTGGTGTCCTTCG
This sequence comes from Betaproteobacteria bacterium, assembly GCA_037141795.1. Classification (GTDB taxonomy): domain Bacteria; phylum Pseudomonadota; class Gammaproteobacteria; order Burkholderiales. The sequence continues at coordinate 8,866 of JBAXBV010000020.1, read as the reverse complement.
GAACCGCCCAGCAACTGCTCGGCGGGCGTTCCCGGGCCGAGTGGTTCGCCGACAGCACGGCGAGTTTCACCTTCGGCGGCACGCGCGGGACGGGTGTGGGCGATCAGAATGGCGATGGCGTCGGCGATTTCGTCGTCCTGGTGCCCGGGGCCCCCACCCAGCTCGTGTTCCTGTCGGGCGGCAACGGCACGGGTGCGCCCGCGGTGGTCGCCACCTTGCGCGGGGTCGAGGCCTCCACCCGGGTCTTCCGGGTCGGCGACGTGGACGCCGACGGGGTCGAGGACCTGCTGCTGGACGGCGACGCGCGGGACATCCTCGTCTTCGGCGGCAGCTTCACGGGGACCGTGGAACTGTCCGCGCTCCTCGCCGACGATCGCGCCCTGGAGCTGCGCAATCTCGGGCACCGGGGCATCGGTGATTTCGATGGCGATGGCCGGGATGACCTCGGCGCAGCCGTCATGGTGGCCAGCAGCCGCCTCAGCGAGGCGGCCTCCCTGGAACACCAGGTGGTGCAGGTGTTCCTGAGCGATCCGGGCCGCGCCGCCCTGAAGGCGGCGCTCGAGACTGCGAGCCCGGTGCCCGATCTGGTCTTCGAGCCTGGCCGCGCGAGCTACGCCACGCCGGGCTCGGTCCGGGCGCAGGCGCTGCTGTTTGCCGGTGCAGGCGACTTCACGCAGGCCGGCGTGACCGCCACACGGCTCGCCGTGGCCGGGCCCGCGGGCGACGCCCTGCGGCTGTTCAGCGGCACCCGTCTGGGCGATTCCCTGCCCCCGGACACCGTCTCGGTCGCGCTGCGCGCGCCCGTGGCCCGCCATCGCTTCGACCTGGCCCGTCCCCAGGCCCCCGCGTCCGGGGCGCGCGTGATCCCGGGCGTCAACATCGCCACGGACGCGGCCCCGGCCCTGCGCAATGCCTTCGGCCTTGCGGGCGATCTCGAGGGCGAGGCCCTGTCCCGGGCCGTGCACCTCGACGACTTCAACGGGGACCGGGCCGGCGACCTGCTCGTCTCCGGATCCCGCGGCAGCCACGTGCTCCTCGGCCCCGTGGGCCTCACGGGGGTCTCCAGTGTCGCCGACGAGGCAGACATCTTCGTGGCCGCAGACGTGGGCCGCGCGGCGGACCGCATGGGCGATCTCAATGGCGACGGTTTCACCGATCTCCTGTTCCTGCGCCGTGCCGACAATGGCGCCTCGACGGTGATCACGGCCATTCTCGGCGGGCTGGCCGACGGCATCGAACTGCCCCGTGTGATCGATCGCACCTGGGTCGACCGGCTGCTGGCTCAGGCGGACCAGAACCGGGTCCGGCAACTCGACATCACGTCGGGCGGCGGCAGCCTGTATCTCGAGCGGGAACTGTCGAATCCCGGGGCGTCCTTCTCGGTGGTCAACTGGAACGACGACCGCTTTGCCGACGTGCTCGTGGTGAGCGACGAGTCCCACGCGAGCGCGGGCGGCGTGACCCGCACCGCGGGCTACATCCTGTCCGGGCAGTCCCTCTGGGGTGGCGAGGACACCGCGCGCGCCACCTGGTCCGTCACCCCGCTGGCCCACTTCCGCACGCCCGACCAGACGGCCCAGGCCCTGCGGGACGAGGCCAAGGCGCTGCTCAACGACGGCGGGGGCGCCGGGTCGGTGTCCTCCCGCGCGACCGCCAGCCCCCGCCTGTCGGCCATCGTGGCCGGCGACGTGAATGGCGACGGACGCGACGACGTCCTGATCGCGGACACCGGCGCCATCACCTTCCCGGCCACCGCCAGCGGCGGGGGCGAGAGCCTCGCCGGCAGCGTGCAGCCGAACTTCGGCAAGGTGCATCTCCTGTCCGCCCTCACGAGCGGGGCGGTGTCCCTGACGCTCGGCACCACGAGCACGGCCGTGATCCAGGGGTTCGGCCTCGGAGCGTCCCTGTCGGCGCTGGGCGATCTCGATGGCGATGGCTACGACGAGTTCGCCGTGGGGCGATCCTTCGAGGGTCGCAAGGCCGGTCCGTCGGACACCATGGAGGAAGGAGGGCTGTTCGTGTTCGGGGGGCGGGCGAGTTTCGGCGCCACAAACGCCCGGCTCGCGCCCGAGGACGCGCTCATCACGGTGCGACGGGCTGCCGCCGCCGATATCCCGGCCGGCGTCAGCTACCAGGGGGCGCTGTCGGCCACTGCCGGCGATTTCAACGCCGACGGCAAGTCCGATCTCGCCATCGGCGAACCGGCCCGCATCACCCTGGCGGGCGCGACCACGCTGGACCAGAGCGAGCGGGGGGCCGTGCGGGTCTTCTTCTCCGCCACCGACAAGGGGGGCACGCTGCTGCTCGATGCACCCGACAGCAGTCTTTCCGGCGAGTCCGAGTTCGACCGGCTGGGCGTGCTGCCCGCCAGCCCGTTCCTCGATCTCGACGGTGACGGACGGAGCGATCTCCTGGCGGGGGCCGCCGGCACCGACTTCATCACCGAGCGCCTGGTTCCAGGTGCCGGGCGGCTCTACGTGGCCTACGGCGCGTCGACGCCTCCCGACCTGCCGGCCGGGGACACCATCATCGACCTCACCAATGAGACGGTGCCCGGTAGCGGCGACTATCTCGTGGACGACGGGTCGGGCCGGCCCACCGTCTTCGAGAGCCTGGACATCGACGGGGACGGCCGTGACGATTTCGTGCTGCGCAAGGGCGAGACCGAACGGTGGTATCGCTTCACCACCCTCGGGGATTGCCAGACCGGCAATGCGATCCGTGTGACGCCGGGACTCGCCGATACCTTCCTCGCCCCCGTGCCCCGGGGCAGCTCGGCCGTGGTCGCGCGACCCGCCCAGGTGGGCACGCCCCGGCTCATCAGCCGCGCGGCCGTCGACGCCACCGAAGGCAGCCTGTTCGTGGCGGACGCCTTCACGCAGACGGGCCGCGTCAGCACCTGGTCCCTGTTCGCCGGCGAGTTCGGCGGCGGCACCCGCAGTCTCACGCCGGTCATCTTCCGGCAGCGCTCCGACGGTACCTACGAGATCACCGGCATCGGTCGCACCCGCTCGGTGGAAGGCGGTCGCCAGGCGAGCTTCGAGTTCGACCTCCAATCCGGTTCCAGCGGGGTGGGCAGAGGGTATTACTTCGGCTGGAAGGACGGCGCGACGGCCACCGACAACGGCGGGGTGATCGCCTACAGTTCGGGATACGACTACGACGCGGCGCTACCGTCGCCCTTCATTTCCCGCACTGTCCAGTGGCTCGGTCAGGGACAGGGCGCGGCCGGCAACGTCCACGTGGGCAAGGCCCTCGCGTCGGCCGGAGCCTCCCTGCGTGCCTATTCGGTGCAGGCGAACGTCTCGACCGGCACCGTGCTCGAGTTCGATCTCGGCCAGTTCCTGGCCTATGCGGGGCGTCCCGAGGAAATCGCCGGTGCCGCCGTGTTGCTGGACACCTCGGCCACGGCGCTCGTGGCGGCGCCCACCGGCATCGGCAACATCACCCAGTCGGGCGGGCGCATCTTCTTCACCGGGGCGACCACCGCAGAGGGCAACGAGCTGTGGGTGACCGACGGAACCCCCGCGGGCACGCGGCTCGTCGCCGACCTCAACCCGGGAGCGGCGGGTTCGTCTCCCGCCAACCTCACGGACGTCGGGGGCGTGCTGCACTTCACCGCGAATGCGGCCAGCGGCGGCACCCAGCTCTGGCGGGCGACGCCGCGTGCCGACGGCGGGTTCGATGTCGTCAAGCTGACCGACGTCGCCGGTACGGCAAGCCGGTTCTCGGCCATCACGGGACGGGCAGGACTCACCACGGCGGGGGCGCCTGCCGACGGGGTTCCGGTGGTCGATCTGCCCTTCACGCTGGAGTTGCTGAAGAGCAATGCCGAGCGCTACACGCTGTCCGTCACGCTCTCCAAGTCCGGCTTCGTGGGCAACACCAGCCTCGCCAACCTGGCCGCCGACCTGCAGGGGGCCATCGATTCCGCGCTTTCCACGCTTCCGTCCGACGCGGGACTGGTGGCGGGCGAGGTGGTGGCGGAGGTCTCCGGCGGGCAGTTGCGGTTGCGCAGCACGGACTCGGCCGTCGTGCAGATCTCGGTGCGCGACGGCGAGCGGCTCGGCTTTGCCGGGCTGGCGCAGTCCCCGGTCCGGGCCACCCTGACCGGGACCACCGTGGTGCCGGCGGCCTCGACCCTGGGCAGCGACCTGGGCTTCTCGATCGACGTGCGGCTCATCGGCGGCACCACCCGGACCCTCGGTGTGAATCTCGTGCCGGCGCAGCTCGCGGGCAACGCGGCCGGCGACGCCGCCGCCTGGGCGGCCGATCTCAACGCCCAGCTGGCGCCCCTCAACGAGTCCATCGGCCTCGGCCCCTCGGCCGTCCGTTTCGAGGCCGGCACGCTGGGCAACGTCGGTCGCCTGGTGCTCGTTGCCGACAGCGAGGCCGTGCACGGCATCACATTCAACGCCACCACGGGCAACGCAGCGTCCACGCTCGGGATCGCGAGCGGCGCCAGCGCCTCGCGCAGCGTGCAGCTGCTGTCCTCGTCGGCGCCGGCCCAGGGGCGCCCGGTGATCGACACCGCGTTCACGCTGGCTGCCGTCACGGCCGACGGCCGGACAGTCGATCTGGTGGTGAGCCTGCCCGACGGCCTGACGCGGTCCAACGTGCAGGCCGGATCCACCGCGGCCGCCCGCATCGGGGCGCTCGTCGACGACATCCGGGCGCAGCTCGGCGCGGCGCTCGTGGCCGCCGGGTTCGGCACGGCCGATCTCGCCGTCTCCGCAGTCGCGAACGAGATCTCCATCAATACCACCGAGACGGGGCGGTTCGTGTCCTTCACGGTCCGTGACGGGGTGCCCGCGGGGTTCGCGGCGGACCAGCGCTCGGTGCGCAGCGGGGACGCGCTGGTGTTCGTGGCCAATCGCGCGGGGGACGGCGACGAACTCTGGGTCTCTCGCCCGGCGGCGGGGATCACGGCGCCCGTCGCCGGTTCCACCGCCTTCGACGACCTGGCCGAACTCACCGCCGTCGGCGACTCGCTCTACTTCACCGCAGCCAGCGGCACGGTGCGGGGCCTGTACCGGCTGTTGCCGTCAACCGGGGTCCTGTCTCTGGTGCCCGGTACCGCCGGGTTCGCGCCGGCCGGCCTCGAGGCCGTGGGGACGACCCTGCTCTTCTCCCGGCAGACCGTGTCCGGCGGCGCCGACCGCGATCTCCATTGCTGGAACGGCACGGCGCTCACGCGCATCACCGACCTCCCCGGCAGCGCTTCCGGGCCCGACGGCCTGACAGCGCTGGGAACGCGGGTGTACTTCGCGGCGCAGGACGCACCCGACGGAAGCTCCATGTCCACGACGCTCCTCGCCGGTCGCGAACTGTGGAGCGTGGATCCCGCGGCGACGGGGTCCGCGACCCAGTCCCTGGCAGCCAACATCGGGCAGCCTGACCAGGCGGCCCGCGTCGTGTCGATCGGCGGCGGAGGTCTGTTCGGATCCGCGTTCTTCCCGCCCCTGAGCTTCACGATCCCCGGACAGGTCACCGGGTCGAGCCCGTCCGGCATGATCGCCGCGGGGGGGCGCCTCTACTTCGTCGCGTCCGACGGCGCCACGGGCCGGGAGCTCTGGCGCACCGATCCCGGTACGGGCGTGAGCCAGCGCGTGGCCGATCTCACGCCTGGCGCGGGGGATTCCAGCCCGACCGAGCTCACCGTCGCCGATACGCCTTCCGGACAGCGGCTCTATTTCGTGGCCAACGGCGCGCTCTACACCGTCGATGCGTCAACCCACGGCGGGGCCGTGCGCATCGGCGCGGTCGCGGGTGTGCCTTCGGGACTTCGCGTCCTCGGCAGCACTCTGTTCTTCACCGCGGGCGGTTCGCTCTGGTCCACCGACGGCACCGATGGCGGGACCCGCCGCTTCGACCAGATTCCGCCCGCGCCGGTGCGACTGACCGTCAGCGTGCTCGAGGGGGAGGGCGACGACCGTTACACGAACGACGATCTCACCCGGCCCGCGGCGCTGACGGTGAACCGCACCCTCGGGGCGGGGGCGACGGCCTTCGACATCACGACCGCCGTGCGCGACGCCCTGGCCCGCGGGGAGACCCGCCTGACCGTCCGGGTGGAGAACCTCGACGGCGCCGCGCCGGTCACCCTCAGGCTGGCCGGCGGCTTCTCGCCGGGCAGGACCGGTCTGGAGGTGACGCCCCGCACGCGGGGCCTGGTGACGGATCTCTACACGGAAGCCGGGCAGCTGATGGCGAGCGGCAGGTCCATGATCGACATGCGGGCGCTGGAGGCCGGCAGCTATTACCTGCGGGTCCGCAATCCCGAGGGTCCCGTGTCGGCCGACACCGGCTTCCGGGTCGAGGTGGCGGCGCCGATCTGGGGGTATGCCCATCCGTCGGCCGACCGCGATGTCCTGTCCGGCGGCGACGGCGACGACTTCCTCGTGGGCAACTCGAACCTCGACCGCCTGTCGGGCGAGAGCGGCCGCGACCGCTTCATCGCCGAGACCCTCGAGGTGCGGGACTTCGACGAGGGCCGGGAAAAGCGCTTCGACGTGGCGCTCGACGAGCGTTCGGACGAGCCGCTCACGCCCTACGTGGATGCGCTGATCGCCATCGACGATCCCGGCCTGCGCGTGGCCATCGCCGAGGCACTGGGCCTGCCGGTGACCCAGCGCTACGACGGGCAGGCCCTGGTGCACGTCCAGGGCGGCTCGAAGCGAACCGACATCCGGGCCGTGACCGGCGCCGACTGGCGCCAGCGCCTCTACGCCAGCGATCTGGCGGAACTGACGGGCCTCGATGCCTCCTCCCGGGGCATCGTCAGCCTGAAGGGGCTGGAGTTCGCCACGAACCTCGAGACCCTCAACCTGGCCAACAACAGCGTGAGCCGCGCCGAACTGTCCCGCCTGGAGGACCGCAGATTCGGCGCGCTCAATACCGGTCCGGTCACCGACGACGTGGGGCTCGACCCGAACCCCGCGGATTCCACGTTCCTCGGCGTGTACCGGGATGCCATCAATTTCAAGGCCGGGCTGTCGCGCCTCACGCACCTCGCGCTCGATTTCAATGCCGGCGTGCAGCAGCTCAATGCCGGGGTGTCCGGTGAGCTCGCGGCCCTCGCGCGCCTGCCCGAGTTGCGCAGCCTGTCCTTCGACGGGAATGCGCCCGCCGATCTGTCCGAGTTCGCCGCGCTGTCCTGGGCGCAACCCGGAGGCGGAAGCCGGTCGCTGGAATTCCTGTCCCTCGACAACACCCAGGAGCGCGGCCTCACCGCCCGGTACTGGCTGGAATCCGCAGCCGGTTTCTTCTCCGACGGCGCCATCTCCACGGTGGACGAACTGTCGGGATCGATCTTCGGTTTTCCCCTGTTCAACGACGGCAACCGGCTGCTCTCCCGGGTCGAGCCGAACGTCGATTACCCCTCCACGGACGCCGACTTCGCGGGGCTGGGTGTTCTCGACGATCTCTTCTTCGGCCGCTGGACCGGCCGGATCTGGATCGGCGAGACCGGGCCGGTCACCTTCTACACGACCAGCGACGATGGCTCGAAACTGTTCATCGACGGCAACCTGGTCGTGAACAACGACGGGTTGCACGGGATGCGGGAGCGCTCCGGCGCGGTGGCCCTCACCCGCGGCTGGCACACCCTGCGCCTCGACGCCTTCGAGCAACTCGGTGGCGCGGGTCTGATCCTCGAGTACGACCCGGTCAACGGGCCGAGACAGGTGATTCCGCAGAGCGTGCTGCTGCCCGAAGACGCACCCCTGCCCGCCCTGGATGCGGCCGCGCTCGGCGCCCTCGCCGACCTTCGGGTCCTGAGCCTGCGCCAGCACACCATCGAGGACGTGCGTCCCTTCGTCACGCTGAAGGCGCTGGAAGTGCTGCGGCTGGACGGCAATGCCATCCGCAACATCGAGGATCTCGATGGTCAGCGCATCATCGACGATGGCGACACCGCGATCACCGGCACGGGGCCCGATGCCGTACCGGTGTTCCAGGCCCCGGGCTGGGACCGGAACCTGCGTCCGGTGGGGACGGCCTTCGAGGGCGACTACCGCTTCACGGGCGGGGTGGACGAAACCAGCGCGGCCACCTGGACCTTCGGCAACCTGGATGCCGGCCAGTACCGGGTCGAGGTGACCTGGCCCGAGGCGCCTTCCCGCAGCGATGCCGTGACCTATTTCGTGCGCGGGACCAATACCGCCCAGATCGTGGGGGGACTGCCGCTGTTCCGCAGCGGCGTCGGCCTCGCGGCCGAGAACCCGGGCAGCGGTGGCGGAGTGGTCACCATCGACACCGACAGCGGCACCGTGACGGGCGATGACGCCAACCCGTTGACGTTCTTCGGCACGCCCTTCACGGTGGCCGCGGCAGCCGGCTCCGTCGAGCTGCGGATCGCCGGCGATCTCAACCTGCCGGCGGGCACGACGCTCGATCTCGTGGGTTCGAGGGCGCTGGTCCTGCGCGTGCTGGACGACGTGAACGTCGGCCGGAACGTGGTGGTCGATGCCTCGGCCCAGGGCGTGGCCGGCGGGCCGGGCGGGGGCGGTGCCGCGACGGGCGGGTCCGGTGGCGCGCGGGGCGTCGGTGGCGCCAACAGCAGTTTCTTCGGTTTCACGTTGGGCGGAGCGCCCGGCGCTTCCGGCGGAGGCGGCTCGGGCGGGTCGTTCTTCGGGCTCTGGGGGTCCGGGCCTGCGCCCGGGAACCCTGGCGGGACCGGGCAGTCCGGGAACTCGGGACAGCAGGGTGCCGCGGGCAGCGCCGGCACGGCCGGCGCGGGTGCGTTCGGAAACCCGGGTTCGGGCGGTTCGGGCGGCGCCGGGGGAGGCGGCGGCGCCTATTCGTGGTTCGGGTTGAGCTTCGGCGCCTTCGGTGGGTCGGGGGGGGCGGCAGGGGCCGGGGGGGC
>JBAXBV010000019.1:0-58562 GCA_037141795.1 Betaproteobacteria bacterium | reverse complement strand
ATTTCATTCTGGCCTGGCCGCCGCCCGCTGCCGCACGCCGGTTAGCTTCACGTTATCCTGACAAACCCAACAACAAATGTCTGTGCGTACGTTTGTCGGCTTCGTTGCCGACTTCCCGATCGAACCCATCGACGACAATCCGCCCGGTAAAGAACTCGCGGTTTTCGTAGCGCAACGTCTCAACGATGCTGGGTTCGCGAGAGCATGGAGAGCATGGGGTCAGGCCTGGGAGCTTGCATAATTAAACGGCGATGTATGCATTAACGCAGGCCTGACCCCATAGATCTCGGTGCCCGGTAATCTTTCGTCCCAAGAGATCGCTGTCAGCAACGCGTCGCTGGTCGGGGTAGCTTGGAGGAGATTGTGACTCCGCAGAGGTAATGAATGCCGATATCCGCTCGAAATCTCTACTCCGGTGCTGTGGCTGTTGCGGCCGGTGTGCTCACGGCGGTATTGATCTACGTGCATCCTGAATCGCTGCGTGTTCCACGTTGGGTCGCATATGTCGCTTGTGGCGCATTCGTCTTGGCGGGGTTCGCGGTTATCGCGCAATCTGGTGGTGCCTCCGTGGCATATCGGTGGCTGGTTGTTGGCGTCATCGGGGCCATGCTCGTGCCTCCGCTCTGGGCTGCTCTCGGGGTTAGCCCCCCAACCTGTTCTGCTGAAGTTCTCGGCTCTCTCGTTATCCCCGCCGGTGTAGCGTGTCGAGCCTTGTGGGCGGTGAGTTCCCTTCTTCTCGCTGTGATTTTCATCATGGTGGTGCGGTGGGCACTGAGGGGGTAAAGCAAGGCCTGAGGTGACAGGGGGCGCGGTTTCGGCTTTCGCGCGACCCGGCGCATTCGCCTGGACCGCCGAAGGGGCGGCCCAGGCGGAGGTCAGCGCGTCTTGCGTGGCGACGCGCTTTCGGACCACCACTGCGAACGGAAGCTTTACCCGCACGGCCGGCGCGGCACGCGCGCGCAGTTGCGCGACAATGCGGGCAGGCCGTTCACTCCCCCGTGAGGCGCGCCGGACTTCACACTGCTCTGACTGGAGGGTTACATGGCAAAGGGTTACTGGATCGCGCGGGTGGATGTGGCCGATCCCGAAGGGTACAAGGCCTACGTCGCAGCCAACGCTGCGCCGTTCGGGAAGCACGGTGCCCGTTTCCTGGTTCGGGCTGGCCGGTTCGAGAATCCCGAGGGGACGAGCCGCAGTCGCAATATCGTCATCGAGTTCCCTTCTTACCAGGCGGCGCTGGACTGCTGGAACTCGCCGGAGTACCAGGCGGCGATCGAACTGCGACGGCCGGTCTCGACGGCCGATCTCGTCATCATCGAAGGCTACGACGAACCGCAAGCCTCCGTGCCGTGAGGGCCGGGTGCCCGGCCGCGCGGGGCCGATGGACGGGACGGGAGAGCGCAAGATGACGGCAGTGACAACCCGGGAGGGCTGCGACCGGAAGGCCCGACGCGGCACCCGGGACCGATGAGGCCGGAAGACACGGGGCGCAGCCCCTCCGCAACGGGCCGCTTCGTTCTCGGCGTGGATGTGGGCACCAGCGCCCTGAAGTGCGTGGTGCTGGATGCTGCGGGGCGGCTTCTGGATGCGGCGGAGCGGTCCTATCCGACCCACGTGCCGGCCCAGGGCTGGGCGGAGCAGGCACCCGAAGACTGGCTGGTTGCCCTGCGGGGGGTCGTGGCGGACTTGCGGGGTCGCGCGCCGGAACGGATCGATCGGGCGGTCGGCCTGGGCCTGTGTTCGGCGGCGCATCTTCCGGTGCTGCTGGATGAATCCGATGCCGTGGTGCGACCGGCGATTCTCTGGAGCGACCAGCGCAGCGGCGAGGAGGTGGCCACGCTCGCCGCGGAATACGGCTCGCGGCTCCGGGACATCGCCTGCAACGATGCCGGCTGCACATGGACCCTGCCGCAACTGTTGTGGGTCCGCCGTCACGAACCGGCCGTGTTCGCGCGCGCGACGCGTCTGTTCGGCTCCAAGGATTACCTGGCCTGGCGGTTGACGGGCGTGGCGAGCATGGATCCCGCCAGCGCGGCGGCCACGCTCATGTACGACCTGCGGGCGGGAACCTGGTCGGCGCCGCTCGTGGCCGCGAGCGGGCTGCCCCCCGGGGTATTGCCGGCCGTTGTGGACACCTGTGCGGTCGCGGGTCGCGTCACGCCCTCGGCGGCGCGGGACTTCGGTCTTCCGGCCGGGCTCCCGGTGGTGTCGGGCACGCTCGATTCGGCGGCGGAACTGATTGGTTGCGGCGTGCTCTCGCCGGCGGCGGGCGCCATGATCCGCCTGGGCAGCGCAGGCGGGATCATGGCGGTCACGCCCGATCGGTCCTTTCGGGCGGGCATGCTGACCTACCCCCACCCCACGCCCGGTCTCGCCTATCGTCAGGCGGGGACCAGTGCCTGTGCCACCTCCCTCAGGTGGTTGCGTGACCTGTGCCGCAGTGCGCCCGACAACGGCGGTGCGCAGGTCGCCTACGACACGCTCGATGCCCTCTCGGCGGCCTGCGCGCCGGGTGCCGACGGACTGCTGTTCCACCCCTACCTGCAGGGCGAGCGGGCGCCGTACTGGAACCCGGATCTCCGGGGCGGCTTCACTGGCCTGGATCTGCGTCATGGCTGGCCCCAGATCGCGCGGGCAGTGATGGAGGGGGTGGCCTTCTCGCTCCGGGACTGCCGCGAGCTGTTCCGCAACGACGGCCAGGTTCCGGCCTCGGCCGTGATGACGGGCGGGGTGACCCGCAGCGCCGAGTGGCCGCAGATCGTGACCGACGTGCTGGGTATCCCCACCTGGACGGTGCGGGACGGCGATTCGGCGCTTGGCGCTGCGATGATCGCGGCGGTGGGCACCGGTGTGTTCCCGAGCCTGGAGGACGCCGTGGCGGCCTGTGTCACGCCGGAGCGGACCTTCCAGCCGGCGGCGGGCAGCCGCGTCCTGTACGACCGGCTGTTCGACCGCTACCGGCGCGTGGGGCAGTTTCTCGACCGGCTCGATTCCTCGGGCGCCATGCCGCCGGCCTGAGTTGCGGCGTCGTGCTGGTTCACGGGCGTGTCACGCCGAACTGCTAGCCTCGGCGTCCACTCGAGGAGGGGGCGACATGGTGAGCGGGTCATCGGGCGGTTCCGGGTATGGCAACGGGCGCGTGGCGCTCGTCACGGGGGCGAACACCGGTATCGGCCGGGTGACGGCGCTCGAACTCGCCCGCAGGGGCATGCGCGTGTTCCTGGCCGGCCGGTCGCTGGACCGCACGCGCCCGGTACTGGAGGAAATCTCTGCGCTGCACGGGGCGCCGGCGCCTGAATTCCTGCCGGTGGAACTGGGCGACCTGGATTCCGTGCGCGCGTGCGCGGCCGCGTTCCTGTCGCGCGACCTGCCTCTGCACCTGATGGTGAACAACGCGGGCCTGGCTGGCGCCCGCGGCCTGACCCGCTCGGGTTTCGAGATGGCCTTCGGTGTGAACCACGTGGGCCACTTCGTCCTGACGCTGCTGCTCCTGCCGCGCCTGCTGGCCTCGGCCCCGTCCAGGGTGGTCTCGGTGGCAAGCCGCGCACACCGTCGCACACCGGGGATCGACTGGGATGCCCTCCGGCGCCCCACGGGCACCTGGCTGGGTGTCCGGGAATATGCCACCTCGAAGCTGGCCAACATCCTTTTCAGCGCCGAACTCGGACGCCGCCTCGTCGGCCGGGGTGTGACGACCTACAGCCTGCATCCGGGGGTCATCGACACGGACATCTGGCGGGAGTTGCCTGCACCGCTCAGGGCCCTCAACCGGTGGCGTCTGGCCAACACCGCCGAGGGGGCTTCCACCACCCTGCACTGCGCCCTGTCGCCCGAAGCGGGCGACGAAACCGCTCTTTACTACAGCGACTGCCGACGGGAATCTCCCTCCGCCCTGGCGCAGGATCCGCTGCTCGCCCGGCAACTGTGGGCCCACTCCGAGGAGTGGACCGGTACCCGTTTCGAGTTGCCCTGATCCGGGGGGGCGTCGATTCAGGCGCTCGGCGGGCTGCCTACCGGCATCCCGCCGACCCCATTCCTCAGTTGTTCGGGCAAGTCGTGACAGTCGGGTCCGCCTGCTGGATACGCGTCAGCGCGGCAGGCGCGTACGGGGTTCCTGACGGTGCGGGGCTGAGCGTTGTCCGAAGGAAGTCCGTCAGCGCATCGAGATCGACGGCTCCCCCGAGGCGGTTGGTTCCGCTCTTCAACACGGTGAAGTTATCGCCGCCATCGGCCAGGAAGCTGTTGACCGTGACGCGATAGGTCGCCGTGTCGGACAAGGGCGTGCCGTTGAGCTGCACGCTACCCGGGACGACCCGGCTGCAGGCGGCTCCCGCCTTGTTCCACGAGTACTGGAAGCCCTGGGAAACCTGCAGCACCCGGTTGAACGACTGACCACAGCCGACGAACTGCTGCTCGAGCATCGTCTTGATCTGGGCCCCGGTGAGAGTCATGGTCACCAGGCTGTTGCCGAACGGCTGGACGGTGAAGGCCTCGCCGTAGGTGACATTGCCGTCGCCCTCTCCGGCGGAGGAGGAGGCGAACCCGAAGTCGGCGCGCACACCGCCCGGGTTCATGAACGCCATGACGGCGCCGCCGAACTCCGGCTGACTCGTCGCCGTGAGCTGCGAATCGGCGATGAGATCCCCGGCCCGGTGCTGGCAGGCGGCGTTGGTCGTGCGGTCCACGACGCTCGCGATCTTGCCGATCACCCGGTTCGCCACTGGTCCCACCAGGGCGCTGTAGTGGCTGACCAGAGCGGCCACCCCGGCGTCGGGCGTGACAGCCGTGTTGTTGCGGCTCACCACCACCTGCTGAGCGCTGACGCTCTTCACGTCTCGGGTTGCCGTATCCAGCACCATGTCGATGTTCGTGATCACCCGGCCGAAGGCGCTGGCGCTCGTGACCGGAATGGACCGGCCCGCGGAATTGGGCAACTGGCAGATGTAGGCCTGGTGCGTGTGACCGGAAATCACCAGATCCACGCTGTTGTCGAGCCGGCTCACGATGTCGACGATCGCGCCGGTCGGGTTCGAGCAGGCACCGATCGCGCCCGACTGCGTGGCACCCTCGTGAACCACCACGACGACCGCATTCACGCCCTGGTTGCGCAGGGTGCGCACGAGGCCGTTGACCGTGTCTGCCTCGTCCGCGAACTGCAGACCGGCCACGCCGGTCGGCGTGACGATGCCGGGCGTGCCCTCAAGAGTCATGCCGATGAACGCAACGCGAACGCCGCCGAAGGTGCGCACGACATGCCTGGGGAACAGCGACTTGCCTGTGGCCTGGTCGATCACGTTGGCCGCCAGAAACTGAAATTTCGCGCCCTGGAAGAGGCCGTCCGGTCCCTTGCAGCTGTTCGCGTCGGTTGGGTGGCACCCGCCGTTCTTCAGGCGCAGAAGTTCCGTTCGCCCTTCATCGAATTCGTGGTTGCCCACCGCCGCGATGTCGACCCCGATCTTGTTCATGATCTCGATCGTGGGTTCGTCGTGGAACAGGGCGGAAATCAGAGGGGACGCGCCCACCATGTCGCCGGCGTGAATGACGACGGTATTGGGATTGGATGCCCGCAGGTTCGAGATGTAGCCGGCCAGGTAGTCGGCGCCACCGGCGGGACCTCCGGAGAAGGTGCCGGGGGACTGCAGGTTACCGTGGAAATCATTGAAGCCGATCAGCTTCAGGCTGACGTCGGCGGCGCCTGCGGAGGCGCAGGCAAGCAGGGTGAGGCTGGCGACCGCACCCTTCAGGAGTTTCTGGATCATGGCGTGTGTCCTTGTGGTCTCAGATTGAACGGCGACGCAGTGCGAGCCCGGAAAGCACCAGACCGACGGCGGTGAAGGCCAAGGTGGATGGCTCGGGAACCGGCGTCAGCATCACGGCACCGGTCGCGGCCGTGCTGCCCTGCGTGAACGCCAAGGCCTCGCCAGTAACCGAATAGCTGCCTGGCGCGAGCTGGTAGCTGCCCTTGCTCCAGCGAGGGTCTGCGAACGCTGCGTCGAAGTCGAGCTCCTTGTTCTCATTACCCGCGTCGGACGGCGCCGACGTGGTGCCGAGTTCCGCATTGCCGAGCCCCTGGGCGAAGACGCGGAAGCGGTCGCCGGCGAGGCCACCGTCGACCACCCTGAGCAGCGCGGGGCTGGTCAGGGTGAAATCGAAGGACAGCGGTGCGAGGTTCTCGTCGACCCACTGGGTGGACGCCACGTCGCTATACGCATCGAAGAGGACCCACACGTTCGGGTCGAGCGTGACGGCTGAAGCCGGAAAAGCGGCCACGGCAAGGGTGGCACATGCGCAGAGCCGGGAGCGAATATTCATGAGATCTCCTTTTGTCGTCAGAACCGGACAGGAGCCGAGGGGCTCTTCATCCAAGTGACATGTTGAGAACCGACGGTGACAGGACTGTCAGGTCCCGAACCGCCGCAAAATGGCCATTCGGGACTACCCGCTCAGCTCAAGCCGACACACAGGCCGGCCCATCCGGATCACGCTGGTCCGGCGATGTCCCGCAATCGGACCCGGTCAACGGGCGAGGCGACCAGTGGAAGGGCACGCTCGCTCGGCTTATATTGAGACGCGGTCTGGGCAAACCGGAGGGGCGGCATGAAGCGGTTACTGGCGTGGCTGGCGCTCGCGTGCATACCGGTCGCCGTGCAGGGGGACGAACCTGCCCGTTTCGAGGGCCGGGTGGTGGTGGAATGGCTGGACGACGATCCCTTCATTCCCCGCCTGCGCCTGATGCAGGACTTCGGCTTCCGGCAGTCGGCGGGCAGGGTCTGGCGCGTCCCTGGCGGTCAGGTGCTGGAGGGCAGGGGGGTTCCGCCGCTATTCCGGGACCGCATCGGCACGCCTTTCGAGGGGCCTTTCCGCAAGGCAGCCGTCGTCTACGACTACGCGACCCAGAGTCGCACGAATGGCTGGGATGACGCGCAGCGGATGTTCTACGAGGCTGCGATCGCCGAGGGGGTGACTTCTTCCGAGGCCAAGGCCATGTACCTGGTGCTGCAGGCGCAGGGGACACGGTGGGAGCTTCCCGGGTCGCGCTGCTACGGTGCGTGCCACGGGGGCGGCGAACCACTGATCTGGCGTCCCCTGGTGGACGATCAGCGGCTCGCGAGGTTGCTGGACTGGGTGCGGGCCGCGGACCCTGGTCTCGACGAGGTGGAATCCCGGGCCCGCCACGCCATTCTCGATCCGGGGCCGCACCTGTTTCCGCCGGACCACTGCCGGGAGTATTCGGGGTCGACCCTGATCCGGGTCGTGTGCTGAACGGACCTTTCGCCGCGCAGTCCCCCGGATACGGAGCGCCTCTGGCCAATGGTTCCGACCGGGCGCTTACCTGAATCGGTGAGGCCGGAACGTCCGGTCACCGAACCCCTTTGCGGCGCTTGAACGGCTCTTTGGGGCCGGCAGCCTCTGCCCGATCCCGGATGTTCGACGATGCGACTGTCCGTTGCCCGCAGGTCTGGGGCGGCGGCAGCGCACAGGACCGGTCGACACGGATAGGCAGGGCGACGCCGCAAGACCAGACCCCGCCCCGCGCGCCGCGTCCGGATCGTAGGACGCCATCAACGCAAGGAAGGGCGTCCCCGGGATGCCCGGCACGGCTTGCGCCGCGACGTTCCTGCGAACTGCCCGAACCCGGGGGCAGGCGAGCCCGGGTCATACACCTTTCCCGTTGCAGGCACCACACGAGGAAGCCCTGGTCATGCCATGGGAATATCGTTGACAAAGATCAGGTGTTCCCCCGAGTCGGCGGGACTACCGTGGCTTCACTTCCTCGTGGAAGGCGTTTCATGAAGCGATAGAGACCGTTGTTTCGCACTCCATAGGAGGAATGAACATGACACCGGGACCGTTTTCCCCTGGCCATCTGGCCAGAACCAGAGCCGTGAGGAACTGCGTCGCGGCAACCGCGGCATTCGTCGGCGTTGCCCTTGCAAGCACGGCCATGGCATTTCCGATCGACATGCGTATCTTCACGGGCGCGAACCAGGGCTGGTTATCGTATGGCGTCGATGCCACGCACCCGGTTCTTCCCGCAGATCCGGCCAACGGCGGCCACAACGCCAACAACTGGGCGAGCAATGAATACGACGACAGCGGCTGGGCTGCTGCGCGGGTGCCCTATCCCAACCCCAGGCCGCCGGAGGACTTCATCCCGGCAGCCTCGTGCGGCCCAGGGTGCACCCCGACGCAGGCGCAATTCATGTGGCATGACCCGGCGGGGACGTCCGACGGTGCAACGGGCGTAACCAACGCCTACTTCCGCAAGGAGTTCTTTCTCCCTGTCGGCTCGGACACCTTGCCGCTCCAGGCCATCGCACGCATCCAGGTCGACGATGATTTCCAGTTCTTCGTGAACGGCAACTCGGTCTATCTGAATGCCGACCAGGGAAACGCGGGAAATGTCTACACGCTCGACTTCTCTCAATACCTGCTCCAGAACGCGTCCAACGTGATCGCGATTCACGCGGTCGACGGCGGCTGGCCCAACGGGTATCCGCGCGGGTACGAAGACGTGTTGATGGACGCTCGTATCCGTACCGTGGATGAACCTGGCGGAATGCCGTTGCTCGGCCTTGCGCTGGTCGGGTTGACGGCCACGCGACGCGGGAAGCCACGGCACGCCGGCGACGCGCCGTCGCCTGGTCCGATCGGTCAGGAGACCGGGCGCGGTTAGTCGGTCTGCGCGATGGGCCTGTTTCCCGCGTGCGGGAATCGCGCCAGCGCGGTGAGAGTCTGGCGGCACGAATCCGCAGGCACGGGGCGTTCGGAGCGCCCCGTCCCCCGGCTGGCACGTCGGCACGGGCTGGGGTGCGGTCGTGTCGATGACGGGGCTCGGGGCTTCCCGCCCGGGGCTGGCTTCGGTGCGTGCCCGGTCCCGCGGCAACCACGAGGTGCGCACCCGGGTTCGCCCGAAGATCGACGCCCGCGCCTTCATGTCACGGGCTGATGGCCCGTCGCCCGCTGCGGCCAGGGGCAATCGGGGTGGCCGGGTCAGCCCCCGGTCTGTTGCCGGGCGGGCGGTTCGTCGCACATTCCTCTGGATACGGGCGGGGTGGATCGGGGACAATCGGTCCACGACGTTCCCGCGGGAGGCAGGATGGGCGACCACGATCACGACCACGACGACCATCACCACGGTCATGACCATGACCATGACCATGATCACGACCACGACCACGGCTCGGAGCTGAGCGACGTCCAGCTCCGCGTGCGGGCGCTGGAGACGGTGCTCACCGAAAAGGGCTACGTGGATCCGGCGGTGCTGGACCAGATCGTCGAGCACTTCGAGACCCGGGTGGGGCCCCACGTGGGTGCCAGGGTGGTGGCGCGGGCGTGGGTGGATCCGGATTTCAGGGCGCGCCTGCTGACCGACGCGACCAAGGCCATCAACGACAGCGGCGACCTGGGCAGGGTCGGGGACCACCTCGTGGCGGTGGAGAACACGGACGGGCGCCATCACATGGTCGTGTGCACGCTGTGTTCCTGCTATCCCTGGGACGTGCTGGGCCTGCCACCCGTCTGGTACAAGTCGGCACCGTACCGGTCGCGCGTGGTCATGGACCCCCGCGGGGTGCTGGCGGATTTCGGGGTCAGCCTGCCGTCCGATACTGCCGTCCGCGTGTGGGATTCCACCGCCGAGACCCGCTACCTGGTGCTGCCGCAACGGCCGGCGGGGACGGATGGCTGGACCGAGGAGCAACTCGCCACCCTGGTGAGTCGAGACAGCATGATCGGCACCGGCCTCGCGCGGCAAGCCGGCGGGGAGGCGCCATGAACGGGGTGCACGATCTGGGCGGGATGCACGGCTTCGGACCGGTGGTGCCGGAGCCCGACGAGCCCCCCTTCCACCAGCCCTGGGAGGGGCGCGTGCTGGGCCTGGTCCGCTCCGTGCTGTTCACCCGGATGTGGAACATCGACCGCTTCCGCCAGACGCAGGAGAGGCTTCCCGCCCCGGTTTACCTGACCGTCTCCTACTATCACCGCTGGCTGCTGGCGGTCACCCAGGGCGCTCTGGACATCGGGCTTGCGGGCAGGGACGAACTCGACGCCGGGCACGCGCTGCGGCCCGCCATTGCGGTACCCCGAACGCTGACACCGGCCGACACCGGCGTTGCCTTCCTCCGCGGGCCGTTCGGTCGCACCCCACAGGGGGCCGCGCGGTTCCAGCCCGGGGACCGCGTGCGCACGAAGAACATCCATCCCGTCGGGCACACCCGCCTGCCCCGCTACGCCCGCGACAAGGTCGGCACGGTGGACGTGGTACACGGCTGTCACGCGTTTCCGGACGCCGTGGCAGCCGGACAGGGCGACGCCGGAGAGTGGCTCTACGCCGTGGTGTTCCGGGGGACGGACCTCTGGGGCGATGCGGCGGACCCCGCGCTGACGGTGTCCATCGACGCCTTCGAACCCTACCTGGAGCCCGCCTGACATGACCACCGGCCTGCCCGCCGCGGACGGCGCCCGCGACGCCCTCAGCCGCATTCCTCCAGCCGAGCGAGACCCGACCTTCCGCGAGCCCTGGGAGGCCCAGGCGTTCGCCCTCACCCTGGCGCTGCACCGGCGCGGACTGTTCACCTGGAACGAATGGGCGCAGACGCTCGGCGAAGAAATCCGCCGGGCCCAGGCGCAGGGCGACCCCGACACGGGGGAAACCTACTACCGGCACTGGCTCGCGGCGATCGAGCGCATCGTGGCGGAGAAGGGCGTGACCGACGACGCGACCCTGCACCGCTATCAGGACGCCTGGCACCGGGCGGCGGCGCGCACCCCGCACGGTGAAGCCATCGCGCTGGCGCCCGGCGATTTCGCCTGACCGGCCCGCCGGAACCGGGAGCCGCCAATGGCCGATCACTTCTACGAACCGGGCAAGGGCCACGGCCTTGCGCACGATCCTTTCAAGGCGATCCTGGCGCCCCGGCCCATCGGCTGGATCTCCAGCGTGAGCCGGGACGGGCAGCCCAACCTCGCCCCGTACAGTTTCTTCAACGGTGTGTGCGACCAGCCGCCGATGCTCTACTTCAGCACGTCCGGCCAGCGCAAGGATTCGCTGAACAACATCGAGGCCACGCGCGAGTTCGTGGTCAATTTCGTGGGCGCGCGGCACGCGCAGGCCATGAACGCCACCTCCGCCCCGGTGCCCCACGGCGTGGACGAATTCGGTCTCGCCGGGCTCGCGCACGCGCCGTCGCGCCTGGTCGCGCCGCCCCGGGTGGCTGGGGCGATCGCGGCCATGGAATGCCGCCTTGCGCAGATCATCCGCCTGAACGACGCCGGCGGGCAGCCCGTGGACGCCTGGATGACCATCGGGCAGGTGGTGGGCGTGCACATCGACGAGACGCTGCTCGTGAACGGCGTGTTCGACATCGTCGCGGCGCGGACCATTGCCCGCTGCGGCTACCGCGGCGATTACACCGAGGTGGCGTCGCTGTTCGAGATGATCCGGCCCGTCGTCTGACGCGGCGCCGGGCGATATCTCCCTACTGCTGAGAGGTCCCCATGGCCAGTGAAGTGGATCCCGTCAGGACTGCCCGGATGTTCGAGTTCTACGTGCGGCGCATCTGGCCGGTGCAGCGCCGGTTCGTCGCCGCGCGCCTGAGTCGCCGCTGCACGCAGTGCGGAGCCTCGGAGAAGATGCTGCCCCTCGGGACCGACGGCGTCTGCAGCGAGTGTGCGCAGCAGAACGCCCGGGGGCTGCCGCCGCGCCGGGAACGCAACACGGCGCTCGAGGCGGAGCTCGGCGCGATCCTCGAGGCGGCCCAGGGCAGCGGCGCGGGCAACCACGATGTGCTCGTCATGTTCAGCGGCGGCAAGGACAGCACCTATCTCGTGCAGCGGATGAAGAACGACCACCCGGGCCTGCGCATCCTGGCGTGCACGGTGGACAACGGCTTCATGAGCCCCGTGGCCAGGCGCAATCTCGACGAAGTGCTGCCGCGCCTGGACATCGACCACGTCTTCCTGCGGCCGCACCGGCAGTTCTACGTGACGCTCTTCCGCTACGCCCTCATGCACCTGAATGCCGAAGGCAGCTACGGCACGGTGGATTTCAGCGACGGCGAGTTCATGCTCGATTCGGCGCGCAAGCTCGCCGCGGAAAAGCGGATTCCCCTGATCCTGTGCGGCTACTCCCGCTATCAGGTGGAAAACGGCCTGGGGCTGCATCACTTCGAGTCCCCGCGCGAGGCGGAGCGCCGGCCCCGCACCGAGACCGCGGGCCTCGCGCTCGCGGACATCTTCGATGACGCCGACCAGCGCCTGTGGTGGCAGGGCCAGACCCGGGCCGACACGGAGGTGCCGCGCCTGCTGTTCCCGCTGTACGCCTGGGATCTGGAGGAGGCGGAGATCAAGCGGCAGGTGGTCGCCTGGGGGCTCATCCAGGATCGCAACCAGAGCCCCATCGTCACCAATCACCGCCTGATCCCGCTGCTGGGCGTGGTGGATGTGCACCGGTTCGGCTACAGCAGCTTCGAGAAGGAGTTCTGCCGCATGATCCGCGAGGGCAAGGCCGATCGGGAATCCTGGCAGCACACCTTCGAGTTTCTGGAGTACACGTCCCGCACCGGCCTGTTCGTGAAGCCGCTCGTGCTCGACCTGCTCGAGGAACTGGGCCTCACGACCGCGGACGTGGGGATACGGTTCGACTGAGGCCTGCCCCGGGGCAGGTGGGCGACCTCAGGGGGATCGGGCTCCCCTGAGATCCCCTGGCCCCGCGACCGCCGGGGGTGGGCGGCGGTTCACGGCGCGGGTTCCCGGCGGGGCGGGCTGTGCGCTTCGGGGGAGTCCGGCGCGGTCCAGCCCAGCCGGGCCGCCAGGGCGGAGCTGCGGTCGACGACGGTGCCGCATCCGGCGATGAAGCTGTCTTCCTGACCGTGGACCGTCAGGCGCTGCCGCGCCCGGGTGATGCCGGTGTAGAGGAGCTCGCGGGTGACCACCGGGCTGGGGTCGGGCGGCAGCACCAGCAGGATGTCGTCGAATTCCGAGCCCTGGCTCTTGTGGACGGTCAGGGCGTAGGCGCTCTGGTGTTCGGGCAACTGCCGCACCGGGACGCTGCGGGTCTGGGCGCCGGACACGAGAAACCACGCACGCAGTTCGCCGTCGTCGCCGGGCCAGAGCAGGCCGATGTCGCCGTTGAACAGGCCGACCTCGTAGTCGTTGACCACCACCATGACGGGCTTGCCGCGATAGTCGTCACCGCCGCGGACGAGCCCCTGGGCCACCAGCCGGCGTTCGATGAGGCGGTTGAGTTCCCCCGCCCCGGACGGACCCTGCTGCAGGGCGGCGAGGACGCGGGCCCGTTCGAACTGCCGCAGGGCCTGCAGGATGTCCGGCTGGCCCAGGTATCCGGCATAGCGCTGCGCAGCCCATTCCACGCAGTCCGCGTTGAGGCCTGCGGGGGGCGCCGGGAGCCACGCGAGGTCGGGGCGGCGCCCGCTGCCCCGGAGCAGGTCTAGCGCGACATCGCCCGCCCCGGCGTTCACGGCCCGGGACAGGGCGCCGATGCCGCTGTCCTGCGCGAAGCGGTAGCTCACTTTCAGCAGGCCGATGGCGTCGGCGGGCCCGGGCGGTCCTTCGTGGGTCGGGACGGCAGCCAGCGGCGCCGTGCCCACCTGGCGGAGGAATTCCGCGTGTCCGGCCGAGTAGCGGATCTCCCGCCCGCGGCCGGTGATGTCACCCAGGACGTTGCCGGCTTCCACCGAGGCGAGCTGGTCGCGGTCCCCCAGCAGGACGAGGCGGGCGGGGGCGGGCAGCGCGTCCAGCAGGCGGGCCATGAGCGGCAGGTCGATCATGGAGGCCTCGTCCACCACGAGGCAGTCCACCATCAGGGGCGTGTCGCGGTTGCGCCCGGCGCGGTGGTCGTGGCCGAGTCCGAGCAGCCGGTGGATCGTGCTGGCCTCCTCGGGGATGCGCTGGAGGATCGCGGGGTCGGCGGCCGTGCGGGTCTTGCCGTTCCGGACTGCCTCGGCGAGGCGTGCCGCAGCCTTGCCCGTGGGGGCGGCCAGGGCGATGCGCAGGGTGGCGCTCTGCTCGAGCAGAAGGGCGAGCACCTTGACCACCGTGGTGGTCTTGCCCGTTCCGGGACCGCCGGAGATCACGGCGTACCGGCGCCCGACGGCGGTGGCGGCGGCGAGTCGCTGCCAGTCCGGTTCCGCATCCGGCTGCCGGGGACCGGTGGCCGGGAAGAGCCGGCCGAGGCCCTCGGCCAGGCGGGTGAGGTCGACTTCCGGTGCTGCCCCGAGCCGCGCGCGCAGGGCCGCGGCGACGTGGACTTCGTCCTGCCAGGATTTGCCCAGGTAGAGCCGGTGTCCGTCCAGCATGAGCGGGAACAGGCCCGCAGACGGGGAGTCCGGCGTCGGAGCGCTGCCCACCCAGGGCGCCGCGCGCAGTGCGCAGAGCCAGGGCTCCAGTGCCGGTCCGACCGGGCCGGCCGGTTGCCCCGTCTCGGGCGGGCCGAACAGGGGCCGGCCGGCGAATGCGGCCAGGTCGACGCACACGTCGCCGTCGAGGTTGCAGTGGCTCACGAGGGCCGCGGTCAGGGCAACGATGGAGTCTTCCGGCTGCCCGCAGCCGCGCGCGACGAACCGGGCGAAGTAGTAGCACAGCGGCGGCAGCTGGCCGGATTCCATGAGGGTGAGCAGGGTTCCGGTCACGGCTGTCCTCCGCCGTCGTGGTGGAAGACCTGGCGGTCGAGCGTGTCGATGAGGGCGGCATCCGGTCGCAGGGTGAAGATGCCCTGGCGCGGGCCTGTGCCCGGATCCATGCCCCGCAGGAACAGGTAGTGGATGTGGCCGAAGTGCTGATCGTAGCTGTAGCCCCGGATGCGCTGCCGCAGGTAGCGGTGAAGCGCGAGGGCGTAGAGCAGCGCCTGCAGGTCGTAGTGGTGGGCGAGCATGGCGTCCTGCAGCCGGTCGGGCGTGTAGTCGGTCGACCGGTTTCCCAGGAGGTTGCTCTTGTAGTCGGCGATGTGGAACCGGCCGCCGGCTTCGAACACCAGGTCGATGACGCCCGTCACGAGGCCCTCGAAGGCCTGGGAATCCAGGCCCCGCAGGGCGGTCCCGGCCAGGGCCTGCCGGATGTCGTGCAGTCGCCCGAGGTCGACCGCCGCGGTGGCGAAGTCGAAGGCGAGTTCGTTCAGCCGGCGGTCCGGGCCGATGTCCGCGAGGCGCAGGCCCGCGGTGTCGAGGGGGGTGTTCACGGCGCGGGCGATCAGGTCGGCCACCGGCCCGCCCCAGCGATCGTGGTCGAGGTCGAAGCGCGCGGCGATGGTCGCGCTGTGCCGGAGCACCTGCGTCGGGATGTCGCCCTGGAAATCCAGCCGCTCGAGCAGCAGGTGCAGGTACGAGCCCATGCCGGCCCCTGCGGGCAGGCGCGCGGCGGCGTCTGCCGTGGCCGGATCGCGGACGGCGCCACCCGGAAGCGGAGCGTTCCGGGTGAGGGAGGAGAAGCTCGCGACGCGCCAGCTGCTGGCGACCGTCCCGCGAAACGGGCGGGGCTGCAGCGCGGGCGGGGTCTCCGCCGGCGGTGCCGGCAGCTCGCCGGCCGCGTCGGGCAGCGGCGTGACGACCAGGGTGTCGCCAGCACTGTTTTCAAGCTGGCGGAGATCGGCGTCGAGATTGTCGAGGTTGCGGAAGGCATCGGGCGCTTCCTGCGCGAGCTGTTGCCCGGACTGGGTCGGGTGCAGCAGGTAGGCCAGGGCGGTGGTGCCGGCGTGGCCGGCCCCCGAGCCCGCCCGGCCCCAGACCAGGTAGATCGCCGACGCGGCGCGGGTGAGGGCCACGTAGGCGAGGCGGGTGTCCTCGGCGAGTCTTTCCTGCTCCGCCAGGTGCTTGTGGCGTTCGATGTCGCCCGAACCGGCGTCGAGGATCGTGCCGCCGTCCCGATGACAGCGGACCAGTTCCTTGTCCGCGTTCCGCTGCCGGCTGCTCCAGAGATAGGGGATGAAGCAGACGGGATATTCGAGCCCCTTGCTCGCGTGGACCGTGACGATCTGCACGACCGCGTCGTCGCTTTCGAGCCGGAGTTCGCTTTCCTCGGCGTCGCCGGGGGTGCGGCGCTGGCCGTGCAACCAGGCGATCAGGGCGTCCATGCCGTGGCGGGCCTGGGGCGACTGCTGCAGGAGTTCGCCCAGGTGCAGCAGGTTGGTGAGGCTGCGCGCCGCGCGGTAGCCACCGCCCAGGCTGCGGGGGATGTCGAGGTCGCGCAGCAACTGCTGGAACATGGGCATGAAGCCGCGTCGCTGCCAGGTGTCCTGCAGCCGCAGCAGGCGGGCGATCCAGGCTGTCCACGCGGCTTCGTCCTGGCAGATGCGGTCGATGGCCGGATAGTCGTGGCCCAGCAGGGGCAAGGCGAGGGCGAGCCGCGCCAGGTTGCGGTCGCGCGGGTTGGCCACCGCCCGGAGCAGCGCTTCGAGGTCCGAGGCCTCGCCCGCCGCGAAGACCCCTTCCCGTCCCACCGCGACGGCACTGACCCCACGGCGGGCGAGCACGGCGCGAAGCGCCGCCGCTTCGTCCCCGGTGCGGACCAGCACGGCGATGTCGCGGGGAGCCAGGGGCCGGTTGCCGAGGCAGATCCGGCCGGTCTGCCCGCCGGCGATCAGCCGGGCGATTTCGTTCGCCACGGCCGCGTGCGCGAGTTTCGACACCTCGTCCTTGGACTTGCTCTTTGCCGATCCGCCGGATTTCCGGTCCTCGGGAACGGTCCAGAGGGTGAGGGCGGGCCGGGCCGCGCCGTTGTCCACCAGGGCGCCCGGCTGCCGGGGCGAGGGCTGGGCCGGCAGGAACGGAATGGCCTCGCCGTAGACGAAGGCATCGGTCGGCCGTCGGCAGAAGACTGCGTTGACGGCCTGGATGACCTCGGGGGTGGATCGCCAGTTGGTGGTGAGGGTGTAGAGGCCCCGGCTGCCGATGTCGGCCTTGGCCTGCATGTAGGTGAAGATGTCACCACCCCGAAAACTGTAGATGGCCTGCTTGGGGTCGCCGATCATGGTGAGGCACAGGCCCGGCTGATCGAGATAGATCCGCCGGAAGATGTCGTACTGGACCGGGTCGGTATCCTGGAACTCGTCGATCATGGCGACGGGAAACTGCTTCCGGACGGCGGTCGCGAGGGGGTTTTCTCCCGGTGCCTCCAGCGCGTGGCGCATCTCGACGAGCAGATCGTCGTAGGACAGGATGCGCGCGCGCTGCTTGGCCCGGCGGACACCTTCGGCGGCCGCGGTCGCGGCGTCGGCGAGTGCGGCGGCGAGGACCTTGCGTTCGAGCGCGGCCCGGCGGTCGAGGAAGGCGCCGAAGGCGTCGAAGACCGGATCGTTCAGCGCGGGATCGGTGGGGCGCCTGAGGAGCGCCTCGGCGACCCGGGAAGCGGCCAGGACCTCGAGGGACTCGGGCGGCAGCGGGGTGGGCCGGTCGCGAAAGAACCGGTCCACGGTCGCGAGGTGTGCGTCGAGAGTGGTCAGGTGGTAGAGGCCTTTCCTGTCGCGGCTGATTCCCCGGGAGGTGCGCAGCAGTTCGCTGATCCGGCTGCCGTCGGTGCGCCAGCGTTCCTCCAGGGCGGGAAGCATCCCGGTCAGGTCGGCGACACTTTCGAGCAGCGCTGCCAGGGGCTCGACGGCGGGGACGAGCCGGCCGGCGTGGGCCCTCAGGAGGGGCGCGAGCCACTTGCGGAAATCGCCGAGGCTGCAGAGGCTTCCCCCGAACAGCGCCAGGGCGGCGCCGCCGAGCGGATACGCCGTGCGGCGCCACCAGTCGGCCACGGCCTCGTCCCAAAGGTCGCGGTCGGAGGGCACCACGTCGAGGTCGAACTGCTGCCCGCTGCTGAAGGCGAATTCCGTCAGCGCCCGCTGGCAGAAGCCGTGGATGGTGAAGATGGCGGCTTCATCCATGGCCCGCACGGCGAGTCGCAGCCGCTGGAGCGTGGTCTGCAGGTCCTGGCCCTCGGGGATGCTGGCCACCAGCGCCTGC
The DNA here is from genome assembly GCA_037141795.1 of Betaproteobacteria bacterium. Lineage (GTDB taxonomy): Bacteria > Pseudomonadota > Gammaproteobacteria > Burkholderiales. The sequence continues at coordinate 40,602 of JBAXBV010000019.1, read as the reverse complement.
AGGAAATCGTCCCCTGCCGGTGCGCCGGCCGTGCCCGCCTGCTCGAGGGCCGACTGGGCCTCGAACAGGCGCAGCCGGATGCGCCCGCGCAGCTCGTCCGTGGCGGCGCGGGTGAAGGTGACCACGAGGATGTCGCCGATGCCGCGCCCCGCGATCACGTGGCGGAGGTAGAGGTTGGCGATGGTGTAGGTCTTGCCCGTGCCCGCGCTCGCCTCGATGAGCTGCGCCCCCTCGAGGGGGAAGGTCAGCACCGCGTCGGTGTCGAGGATCCGGGCGGTCACGGGATCTTCCGGGCGGCGAGCGCGTCGCTGTGAAAGAAGGTCGCGAGGTCGTGGAATTCGGCGCAGTCGAGCGGGTCTGCGGCCATCCCGCGGCACACCAGCCGGATGTACGGATCGTCCTCGTCGACGCTGGTGTCCTGGTAGGGATTGCGGCGCCATTGCGTCCGGGCGCTGGCCAGCGCAGTGCCGGGTTTGCCGCGAGGCAGGGCCTCGGCATAGGCGAAGCTGGCCCGGGGCGGCAGCAGGAGGGGCCGGTGGACGCCCTCCCAGTACCGGTCCAGGAGGGATTCCAGCGCGGCGCGTGCTTCGGCGGGCGAGAGATCGCGCTGCAGGATGAAGTCGCCGTCGACGGTATGCAGGACACTGCGCCGCTGCGGGACATCCGGTTCCGCCACGCACCAGGCGAGGTGGTGCAGCCACAGGCTGCGGATATCCTCGCCCCGCCGCTGGCCGGCCCGCCACCGCAGCAGACCCAGGCAGGGGTAGACGCCCGTCACCTCGCCCTCGAGCTGGCGCGGCCCGGTTCCGTTCAGGCGAAGGCTCAGGGGCAGCGTGAGGGGGCGCTTTCCGGCAAAGGCGGCAAGCCGGGCGAGGAGGGGTGATAGGGAGTCGGTCTGTGCCTGAAGGGTCAGATTGGCGAAGCCCGCGTGGGGCAGGCGCCCCTCGGCGCCCAGACGCGCCTCGGTGGCGGGTCTGCCCTCGAGGATACCCTTCGCCAGGAGCTCGCGAATCGCGTAGGCCTCGAGCCTGTCGAGGGTGAAGAGCTCGGTGTCGTCGGGGTCTTCGTCCTCCCGCAGCCAGAGCTGGAAGCGGCTGTTCACGAAGTAACGCATCGGGTGTCGCACGAAGCGGTCGAGCTGCTGCAGGGAGATGTCCCGCATCCGGTCGGGGGCGTCGCCGAGCCGCGCCGGGTTCCACCGGGGTTTCTGGCCGGACGGGGTACCGGGTTCGGGGCTTTCCGGTTGCCGGAGGGTGTCGGCCACGTCGCACCAGAAGCTGTCGTAGCTCTCCTGTCCCGGCGCGTAGGCCTTCGGGTTGAAGGGCTGCAGCGCGTGGACCCGGGTGAGGTGGTCGCTGACCTTGCCGGAGTCATCGCCGGATGCGGGACGGTACTGCCGGTCGATGTGGTCGAGCAGTTCGCGCAGCAGCACCGACGGCTGCCGCTCGGCGTTGGTGCGGATGTCGCGCCCCACATAGCTGAGGTGCAGGCCGTGGCGGGCGCACAGGAGGGTCTCGAGGAACAGGTAGCGGTCTTCGTCGGCCTTGCGCGGGTCGCTCGGCCGCTGGTGATCGCGCATGCGGTCGAAGTCCGCCGGGCGGTCGCGCCGGGGAAAGGCGAGATCGTGCAGGCCCAGGATGCAGATCACCCGGAAGGGCAGGCTGCGCATGGGCCGCATGCCGCAGAACGTGACGCCGCCCGAGAAGTAGCGTCCGTGCCGCCCGGCCGTCTCGAGCCGCCCGGAGAGCCAGTGGCGCACCAGCGGAAGGGCGAGGGGTTCGGTGAGGTCGCCCGCCTGTTCCGCGAAGTCGGCGATGGCGTCGCGAATCCGCTGCAGGGGGCTCGCGTCATCGTCGTGGTCGACGAAGAAATCGGCGAGCAGGCGGGTCAGCCGCTGCTGCCAGTCCGCCACGCTCCGGGGCTGCGAGAGGTCTCCCGCGGTGCTCTCGAGGGTCGAGAGCAGGTGCCAGAATCGCCCGAGGGCCTCGGCCCGGGCGCCGTCGAGGCCACCGATGGGTGCGATGCCGTCGAACAGGTCGGTGTCGCCCAGCGCGTAGCCGCCGAACAGGCGCTGCCCGGCCTGCGTCCAGGTGTTTTCCTCGGTGCCGGGCAGCCCCAGGCGCGTCTTGTGGGCGCCGTCGAGCGCCCAGCGGGTCCGGGCGGTGTCGAGCCAGCCGCGTACCCACGCGACCGCTTCGGCGTCCAGGCGGAAGCGTTGCGCGAGCTCGGGAATGTCCAGACAGGCCAGGATCTCGGACCGCGGGAAGCGGCTGTCGGGGAGGGCCAGCAGCTGGAGAAACACGGTGACGAGCGGGTGTTCGTCCCGGACCGTGGTGTCGGAGAGGTTCCAGGGAATGTGCGGGCGGTCGTGGCCGGTATCCCGGGAAAACACGGCGTCGATGAACGGGGCGTAGGTGGCGATCTCCGGCACCATCACGAGGATGTCCTCGGGGCGGAGTTCCGGGTCCGCGTCGAACCTGCGCAGCAGCTGGTCATGCAGCACCTGGCATTCCCGCAGGGGACTGTGGCACACGTGCACCTGGACGGTGTCGTCGGCGGACAGGGGCTCGCGCTGGTCCGGCTGCGTCGCGTCCCGCAGGAGGTAGATGTCGCGCTGCAGGCGCAGCAGCAGCGGCAGGGGACGGTCGGCCGGCCAGCTGTCCCGGGGCTTCACGAAGGCGTCCACCTCCTCGAGGGGCGTCTCGGGTTCGAGGAGCAGGTCCTGCAGGGCCTGGCCCTGCCGGCCCCAGGACGACAGGAGGTCGTGGCCGACCTCCCAGACGTCGGCATCGGCGGGCGATTCGAGGCGCCGCCGGGCCAGTGATTTCCGGGACACGAGATCGGCCCAGAAGTGGGGCGTGGGGGCGTGCAGGTAGAGATCCACGGGAAGGTGCGCCGACAGCGCATGAAATACCTCGACGAGCAGCGGCGGAAGCGTGGAGACGGCGAACAGGCTGGCGCGTTCCGGCAGGTTCGTGCGGCGGGGGCCGGCCTTGAGCGCCTCGAGCAGGCGCTGGATCAGCGCGACCCGGTGCCGTCCAGCCACGTCCGCGGTGATCCGGCGCCACAGGAGGGCCTGCCAGTCGGACCCGTCGCCGGCGGACCAGCCGCGAATGAGCCGCGGACGGTGGTACTGGTAGCGGTCGAACGCATCGGCGATGCGGCCCGACAGCTGGAGCCGCTTGATGTGCTGGGGGTCGTCCGACAGATACCGGGCCAGGGGGGCGAATGCCGGGTCGGCCAGGCAGTCGGGCAGGGAGGCGAAGATGCGCCAGGTGAGGCGCTCCAGCGCCAGGGGGTCGGCGTCCGGCACATCGTCCAGCAGCCGGTGGCACAGCTGCCAGACGAACACCGCCGGCAGCGGGTAGTCCACGTGGGCGGCCAGCCCCAGTGCCTGGGCGAGACGGATCTGGGTCCATCGTCCCATCGCCGGGCTGGGCGCCACCACGATCTCCCGCGCAAAGGGCGAGGACAGGGGCTGGGCGACCAGCCGGTCGGCCAGTTGCGCCAGAAGGATTTCCACACGGTTGGAGCGGAGGATGCGCAGCATGGCCTGAAAGGCGGCTCCCGGGTCCGGTCGGCGCCGGCCGACCGCCCCGACCTCTGGCGCGATGGCGGGCCGGGGGCGCGGGGGGCTTCGAAAAAAACCCGATTCTACGGAGGTCAGTGGCTCACGGGGTGAGCCACTGCCTGCGTTGATGTAATCAGCCAAAGCCCCGGCCACCGGGTGCGGAGCGCAGGCGGCGCGGCCCCGCCTGCCTCGCCAGGGGCGCGAGCGACGCTGCGCCGGTCCGCAAACCACACGAACAGGAGAAGCACATGACGATCCCATTGGTTGGTGCCGCGGCGTCGGGGCGGTGGGTGCGGCGGGTCCTCGGGGCAGCCGCCCTGGGTCTCGCAGGCCCGGTTGCCGCGTTGCCGGTGGTCACGGGCGGCCTGCGCGCAGCCTACGAGTTCGGCGGCAATGCGGCGGATGTCACCGGAAACGGAAACGCCCTCACGGTGGTGGGGGCGACCTTCACGGCCGACCGGTTCGGCAATCCGGACAGCGCATTGCTGTTCGATGACGTACACGACTACGCCCGCACCGAGGGCCCGGTGCTGGACATCGGGGGCGCCTATTCCCTCAACTGGTGGTTCCGGCTCGACACTGCCGACAACGGCTACCCGAGCCAGACCCTGTTCAACACCGACCCCCACACCGGCATCGGGATCGCCTTCAACCATGCGAGCGACCCAGGGCCGGTGATGCGTTACTACCTGGGGACAGGGCAGGCCGGGTGGGACATCTCCGGCTCCGGCGGGGCCGACGGGGTCTCCGGCGCGAACCGCGCCATCACCGTGGGGCAGTGGCACCAGCAGACCCTCGTGCAGGACGGCGGTACCTGGCGCTTCTACCTGGACGGGGTCCTCGATGCCGAGATCGGCAGCGCCCTCGCGTTCAGCCTCAGTCCGCAGTTCTACTTCGGGCAGAGTTCCTTCCGGGACACCTGGCTTCCCGCCTTCCGGCCGGAACCTTTCTCGGGGGCGATGGACGACATCAGCCTCTATGCCCGCGCGCTTTCCGTTGCCGAAATCGGCGCTCTCGGGGCAGCGCCCGCGGCAGGGGTGCCGGAGCCTGACACCGCGCCGTTGCTGGTCCTCGCGGGCCTGGCGGGCCTGGTGGGTGGCCGGGGAAGGTTTCGTCGCCGGTAAGGGGGCGCGTCCCGGCGCTCGAGCCGGGTCAGCGTGGGTCCGGTCACCCGGTCGTTCTGAAAGATCCGGTTCCGCCGGGCCGCGAGCGCCCGACCGGTGCGCGGCCGACTGCACGCCGCCGGGCGGATGGGGCGGGTGGCATCCCGATGGTGATGGGCGCGGAATGCAGACCTTCCACTTCCGTGTGCCTGAGCCTGCCGCCCGCACCCCGCACCCCGCACCCCGCACCCCGCACCCCGCATGCCGGGGGGACGAGATGTCATCCGTGGCGGCGGGCCTGGTCGGCCTCTGATCCGGACAATGATTCCACAATACTGGTAGAGTCGTGTCCATGAGCGAAGACGAAGTCTTGCAAAGCCTCGGTGCGCTGGCGCATCCGGTGCGGCTCCAGGTGTTCCGCGCCCTGGTGGTGGCCGGTCCGGCCGGGCTCACGCCCGCCGTGATGCAGGGCGCCCTGGGTATTCCCGCCACGACGCTTTCGTTTCACCTCAAGGACCTCGCGCAGTCCGGTCTGGCGACCGTCGAGCGTGCGAGCCGCTACCTCGTCTACCGTGCAGCCTATGACCGGATGAACGGGGTGATTGCCTATCTGACGGCGCACTGCTGCGAAGGTGCGGCGTGCGAGGTGTCCGGGGTGGTGCCCTGTGGGCCTGCCGCGCGTCGGTGACGTCGCAGGCGTTTCCACGCCCCCCGCGAACGCCGTCCGTCCGTGTCCCGAACCGCCGACCCGATCATCCGCCCACCCCGAGGAGACCTGCCATGAAGCGCTTCCACCTGCACGTCCACGTCACCGATCTGGAGGCCAGCATCGGTTTCTACACGAGGCTGTTCGGCGCCGGGCCCTCCCGCGTCGAGGGCGACTACGCGAAGTGGATGCTGGACGACCCGCGCGTCAGTTTCGCCATTACCACCCGGGGGCAGACGCCGGGCATCGATCACCTGGGCATCCAGGCCGACTCGGGGGACGAACTCGCGGAGATGAAGGCGCGTGTCCGGGCGGCCGACATGAGCCTCGTCGACGAGGGCGAGACCACCTGCTGCTACGCCCGCAGCGACAAGCACTGGATCACGGACCCCCAGGGCATCGCCTGGGAGCAGTTCCACACGCTCCGGGATATCCCCATCTTCCGGGAGGCTGAAGCACCCGCTGCGGAAACGCCCGCCTGCTGCGCCCCGGACCCGCGGCGGGGCAAGCCCGTGGGCATTCCCGTGCGGTCCACTCCCTCCTGCTGCTGAGGGCTTCGACGATGAGCGCTCCGGTCACCCGCCATGTCCTGTTCCTCTGCACCGCGAACTCCGCACGGTCCATCCTGGCCGAGGGCCTCATGAACGCGCTCGGCGGAGCACGGGGGTTCCGCGCCTGGTCGGCGGGGAGCTTCCCGCGGGGCGAGGTGAATCCGCTCGCCCTGCGCACGCTGGCGGAACAGGGCATCCCGGTGGATGGGTTCCGCAGCAAGAGCTGGGAGGAATTCGCGGGGCCCCGCGCGCCGGTGATGGACTTCGTCTTCACCGTCTGCGACCAGGCGGCGGGCGAACTGTGCCCGGTCTGGCCAGGCCAGCCGGTGACGGCCCACTGGGGGGTGCCCGACCCGGCGGCGGTGGAAGGTGTCGACGCTGTCCGGATGAAGGCGTTCCTCGAGGCCTTCCTGACCCTGCGGCGCCGCATCGAGATCATGCTCTCGCTCCCCATCCCGAGCCTCGACCGCATGCTCCTGCAGCAGAGGGTGCGCGAGATCGGCGGGCAGTAGGGTGGCCGATCCCCGGCGCGGAGGTGGCGGCATGGGCGTCTTCGAGCGGTATCTCTCCGTGTGGGTTGCCCTGTGCATCGTCGCGGGTGTCGCCGCCGGCCAGTGGCTCCCGGGTCCGGTCCGGGCGCTCGGGGGCATGGAGGTCGCGGGGGTGAACGTGCCGGTCGGCGTGCTCATCTGGGTCATGATCGTCCCGATGCTGCTGCGGATCGACTTTCGGGCGCTGCACCAGGTTCGGCGCCACTGGCGCGGCATCGGCGTGACGCTCTTCGTGAACTGGGCGTTGAAGCCGGTCTCGATGGCGTTGCTGGGAGGCTTCTTCGTCCGGCACCTGTTCGCCCCGTACCTGCCGTCCCACCAGATCGACAGTTACGTGGCCGGGCTCATCCTCCTGGCGGCGGCCCCCTGCACCGCGATGGTGTTCGTGTGGAGCCGTCTCACCCGTGGGCATCCCCTCTTCACGCTGTCGCAGGTGGCACTCAACGACGCGATCATGGTGTTTGCCTTCGCGCCCATCGTGGCGCTGCTGCTCGGGCTGTCCGCCATCGCGGTGCCGTGGGGGACCCTGGCAGCCTCCGTGGTGCTGTACATCGTCATCCCGGTGGCGCTGGCCCAGTTGTGGCGCCGGGTGCTGGTCGCCCGCGACGAGGGCGCTCTGGACCGGACACTGGCACGGCTCGCCCCCTGGTCCATGGCCGCGCTGCTTGCCACCCTGATCCTTCTGTTCGGCCTGCAGGGACAGGCGATTCTGCGGCAGCCGCTGGTGATCGCGATGCTGGCGGTGCCGATCCTGGTCCAGGTCTTCGTCAACGCGGGGGTTGCCTACTGGCTGAACCGCCGCGTGGGGGAGCCCCACAGCGTGGCGTGCCCGTCCGCGCTCATCGGTGCGAGCAATTTCTTCGAACTGGCGGTTGCGGCGGCCATCAGTCTGTTCGGGTTCGAGTCCGGCGCGGCGCTGGCGACCGTCGTGGGTGTGCTCATCGAAGTACCCGCGATGCTGATCGTGGTGCGCTGCGTCAACGGCTCCCGGTCCTGGTACGAGCGCGGGATCCCGGCAGGCAATCGGAGGGAAGCGGAGCCCGGGGCGTAGGACGCCGTGTGGTGCCCGTACACCCGTGTGCTCCCGGTCGGCGGTCTCCACGTGGACCGCTCCGGGGCTGGCCCGGGAGTGTGCCGGCAGGTCAGGGTGCGGGCGCCTTCCGGGTCCGGGGGTGATCCGGAGGGCTGGGGGTCGCTGCCTCAGCCGTGGGCCGCCACGCTGTCCGCCGGCGCCTGCTCCCGCTCGTGCATGCCATAGTCGCGGAGCACGCCCGCGACCCGCAGGCGGTAGTTCGCAAAGACGCCCTCGCGCCCGCGGACCTGGGCGAGCCGGTGGCCCGCGCGGGTCCGCCACGCGCGCACGGATTCCTCATCGCGCCAGATCGACAGGGACAGATACTTTCCCGGAGCGGTAAGGCTGGAGAAACGCTCCACGGATACGAAGCCGTCCGTCTGTTCCAGGTCCGCCCGCAGGGCCGCGGCCAGATCGAGATAATCCTGCAGCCTGCCTTGCGCGGGCCACACTTCGAAGATGACGGCGATCATGGATTTCCCTTGCGGTACGCGTGTCCCGGAGTGTGATCGCGGGGTGCCGACCGGGCAAGGAGGCGGGGCCCTGGCCCGGGCCTGCAGGGCGGAGGGAGTGCTGGCTCACCCGATCCGTGCACGGACGCGCCGGAACGAGACACCCGGCACTGTCCGGTGTACACTCCATGCACAGTCAACGATACAAAATAATCATGAATAAAATCGCACAGATGTCGGCACAGCCGGGTTTTCCCATCGGGGTCGTGTGTCGCATGACGGGTATTGCCCAGGAAACCCTGCGCGCCTGGGAACGCCGGTACGCGCTCGTGACCCCCAGCCGGGCCGGCGGGCGCAACCGCCTCTATTCGCCCGATGACGTGAAGCGGATCTCGCTGGTGAAGGCGCTCGTGGATGCCGGGCATCCGGTCGGGTCGGTGGCGTCCCTCGACGGAGCCCAACTGGAGGCGCTCAGGACGGCTACGGCCCCCGCGGTCCCTGCAGCCCGCGAGGCGAAGGCGCCGCCGGTCCTGCAGGCCAGTGTCGCCCCCGCCCCGGGGCGGGTGGGCGTGATCGGGCGATCGCTGGCGACCCGCCTGCTCGGCAGCCCGGGCAGGCCGACTCTCGAGGGGGCCTTCAGCGTGGATGCCCTCGCGGACATCGTGCCGGAACATCGGGCCCAGGTTCTGGTGCTGGAGATGCCGACCGTGCATGGAGATGCAGCCGAATCACTGGCTGTTGCGCTCGGGCGGGCCGGGGCCGGAACGGCGGTGGTGCTCTATGAATTCGGGGCGCGGGGTGCCGTGGCCAGCCTGGAAGCCCTGGGCGCCATCTGCCTCAAGGGAACGGTCGATCCCGTCGCCGTCGAGCGGGCCTGTGCCACGGCGCTTGCCAGTCTGGACACTGAATCGGAGCCGCGGGTCGCTGGCTTGCCGGCGCGCCGCTTTTCGGCTGAGCAGCTTGCCAGGATCGTGGCCCGCGCTCCCGCGATTGCCTGCGAGTGTCCGCGTCATCTTGCCGGTCTCATCGGGAGCCTCGCGGCGTTCGAGCGCTACAGCGGGGAATGCGAGAACCGCAGCCCGGCAGACGCGCACATCCATCGTGATCTGCAGCGGATGGCGGCGTCGGCGCGGGCCATGATCGAGGCGAGTCTGGAGCGCGTGCTGGCCTTCGAAGGGATTTCGACGGATGGGGAGTGAGTGAGTGGGGTTGTACTGTACAAAATGTGTTCAAAAACTTTTTTGAAAAAGTTGTTGACGAATGTACAGGACATGCATATTATTCGCCCATCGAATCTTTCTCTTCTCCAAATTCAACCTTCAAGGAAATGACATGAAAAAGTTCTTCGCGATTGCCGCCCTCGCCTTCTCCTCCGTAGCCGCCGCTGAAACCGACTGGATCGTCATCCCGACCGAAGGCGCCGGCCGGGCCTTCCTGGATCGTGCATCCTTCGTCGAAGGTGCGAACACCACCGACGTGACGGTCCTTCGCAGCTACGACGACAAGATCACCCTTGGCGAAGACGCGCAGACCGGCGTGGAACTGTATCCGCACCGATCTGCCAAGGTGCGGTACGCCGTGGATTGCGCGGCCCGGAAGGTTGGAATGGAATCGTGGGAGCTCTACAGCGGGAACCTCGGTGACGGCAAGATCGTCTGGGCCGATCGTGAAAGCGGTCCCCTGACCCTCGTTTCCCCGAAGTCGGCAGAGGAGCGTATCGCCTTCAACGCGGTCTGCTCCCAGGACGCAGCGCTTCGCCAGGTTGTTCGCCGCCTCGCTCAATTGGGTCACTGAGCCAGGACGAGCCGGCCGGGGCCTGTTCCCCGGTCCGAGAACGGCGCGTGGTCGCTTCGACCCGCGCCGTTTTGTTTTGGATGCTCCGTCGGTGCCTGGAGGTTCCGCTTCCGGTGACCTGATTTCAGGGTCTGTTCATTCTACGGAGCAGATCCTGTCCGGGTGGTCTCGCGATGGACAGCAGGACGCAGGTCGCCGCGCACACGGTCATGCCCACTGCCGGCGAGGCCAGGCGCGCGATGCGACCCCGGGGCACCCGCGCGATCATGCCCGTGGCGCGGATGGCCCCCGTGTCGGGCGAAGAGGGCCGGCCGGCGAGCAGTCGTCAGGTGAGCCGCTTCATTTGGCCGGCGCCGACGTCCCCGGAGCGGCTGCGCCGCCCTGCTTGGCAGGCGGCTCGATCTTGATGCCGCGCTCTGCGAAGCGGGCCTTCAATCGCTGGTCCAGCTTGGGTGCGATGCTCTGTGCCCACCGCTGACCGATCTGCATCCCTTCCTGCGCCATCATCGGCATGACGGAAATCGCCTTCTTGCCCAGGGGCGTGCTGTAGAAACCGATCAGGCCCCTGATCTCGTCATGGGTCAGGTACTTGTTGAAGACCGGGAGCATCTGTTCGATGTACCCGCCTTTTGCGGTCATTTCCTCCGACACCACCTTGGTCGAGACTTCGGAGACGATGGTGAATGCTTCGTCCGGCAGATCCGGGCGGGCAGTCTTGAGCGCCTGGGAGATCTGCCCGATGGCCGATTGGGTCACCATCTGCCCGATGCGCAGTGCACCGGTGGCCTCCATGAGCTTGCGGATATCGGCCGATTTCTCGGGGGTGAGGGACTCGGCGGCCAGGGACGGGGCGGCGGCCAGGCTCAGGGCCGCGCAGGCCAGGGCGATCAGATGCTTCATGGTGACTCCAGTGCAGGGCCGCGGGGCGCAAGCGTCGCGGCGTGGGGAGATCGGCATCCGCCCCGTGCGCCGATGGCGACGGGGCGAAGCCGGAGGGAAGGAGGCGTCGGGTCCCGGCTGTCAGGCCAGTCCGAACGCCGCAAGCATTGCCTTGCGCTGTTCCGCATAGGCGGCGTTCAGTGCCTTGACGGGGGCGCCGCTGAGGTTGTCCACCACCACCCGGTCCGGGCGCTGACCCGCGGGCGCTGCCACGAGTGCCGCGACGGCGTCGGCCACGTCCTGAGGTTTGGGCGACATCGGGCTGCTGAACAACTGGGCCAGCCCCTCTCCCATCTTCTGGGGGACGGACGCCATGTCGCCATAGTCCGCCGCCAGCGCCGAACCGTCCGCGTACTGGCCGTTGTTGCCGACGTTGGTGGGGAAGGCGCCAGGCTCGACGAGTGCCACATCGATTCCCAGGGCGCGGACCTCGTCCCGGAGGGTATCGGCCAGAGCCTCGAGGGCGAACTTGGTCGCACTGTAAGTGCCGGCCGTGGGCATCGAGATCCGCCCGACGATGCTGGAGATGTTCACGATCAGGCCCGAGCGGCGCCTGCGCATGTGCGGCAGCACGGCGCGGTTCACCCGCAGGGGGCCGAACACGTTGGTCTCGAAGAGCGATTTCACCTCGTCCACGGTGAAGGCTTCCTGCAGGCCCATGGAGAAACGCCCGGCGTTGTTGACCACCACGTCGATGGCGCCGCCTGTTTCGGCCGCGATGGTGGAGACGGCCTTGTCGACCGACGCATCATCGGTCACGTCCAGTTCGACGACCCGGACGTTCGGTCCGAGCCCGCGGAGTTCCGCGGCCCCGGCCGCGTTCTTGCCGTTCACGCCGCGCATGGTGGCGTAGACGGTGTGGCCGGCCCTGGCCAGGGTCTCGGCGGTGAGTCGGCCGAAGCCGCTGTTGCTTCCGGTGATGAGCACGTTCATCGGGGGAATCCTCGAGTTCGTTGGGAAAGGGGGCGATCAGACCAGCTTGACGACCTGTTTGCCGAAGTTGCGCCCGGCGAGCAGGCCGATGAACGCCGTGGGGGCATTCTGCAGACCCTCCGCGACGCTTTCGCGATACTTCAGTTCGCCCTGCGACACCAGGGCGCCGAGGCGCGCGATGGCGCGCTGGTAGAGATCCATGCGGTCGTTGACGATGAACCCCGTGAGCCGTACCCGGTTGACGAGCAGCGAGCGCATCATCTTCACGCCGTAGGGTTCCTCCGAGTTGTAGTCGGCGATCATCCCGCACAGCGCGATGCGGGAGAACGGGTTCAGCACCCGGAAGACCGTGTCCATCGTGGGCCCGGCGACGTTCTCGAAGTAGCAGTCCACGCCCGACGGGCAGGCATGCTTGAGGTCCTCGTAGAGCCGTCCGGCCTTGTAGTCGATGCAGGCGTCGAAGCCGAGTTCCTTGACCACGTATTCGCACTTGCTCTTGCCCCCGGCGATGCCCACGGTCCGGCACCCCTGCCGCCTGGCGAGCTGCCCCACCACGCTGCCCACCGCACCCGACGCGGCCGAGACGACCACGGTCTCGCCGGCGATCGGCTCGCAGTGCTGGTAGAGCCCGATCCAGGCGGTCGCGCCGGGCATTCCGACGATGCCGAGATAGGCCGACAGGGGGACGAGGTCCGGGTCGACCCGGTTGAGGCTCTCGCCGGTCGCCACTGCGTAGAGCTGCCACCCGGTGCTGCCGACGACGAAGTCCCCCACCTTGTGGCGCGGGTGATTCGACTCGATGACCTCTCCGACGGTGCCACCGACCATGACGTCACCGATCTCGACCGCGGCGGCGTAGGACTTCGACGCGCTCATCCGGCCACGCATGTAGGGGTCGAGCGAAAGCCAGTGGTTGCGAACCAGAACCTCCCCGGGCCCCGGTGCGGGAATGTCGCGCTCCACCAGCTGGAAGTTGGACTCGGTGACGGGCCCCTGGGGGCGGCTTGCCAGCACCACTTGCAAATTCTTTGTCATGAAGGAGCGCACCCGTTGTTTTGTCAGCGGGTCATTCTATGCCAGATCGGCCTCGTGTCCGATGCCGTACACTGCGCCGCTTCCCGGATGGATCATGGAGATTTCCGTTGACGGATGTTCCTCTCGTCCTGCTCCCCGGACTGCTGTGCGACGCGCGGGTCTGGGCGGCTCAGGTGGCAGGCCTGGGCCCGGCCGCCCGGTGCTGGATGCCGGATCTCACCCGCGACGACACGATGGCGGCGATGGCCGGGCGCGTGCTGGAGGAAGTCCCTTTCGAGCGGTTTGCCCTCGCCGGCTTTTCCATGGGCGGGTATCTGGCCCTGGAACTCGTGCGGCGCTGCCCCGAGCGCATCGACCGCCTGGCGCTGCTGGATACGAGCGCGCGGGTCGACACGCCGGAGCGGGTCGCGGAGCGCGAGCGCTTCATCGCGCTGGCGCAGGCACCCAGGGGGTTTGCGCCCATCACCCGGGCGATGCTCGGATTCCTGGTGCATCCGTCCCGGGCCGACGATGCGGAGCTGGTGGGCGCCATCGCGGGCATGGCCGAGCGCACCGGGGCCGAGGCCTACGTGCGGCAGCAGCGGGCCATCCTGTCCCGGACCGACAGTCTCCCGTTCCTGGCGGCCATCCGCTGCCCCACCCTCGTGCTCTGCGGTCGCCAGGACGACCGTGCCCCCGTGTGCGTGCACGAGGAACTCGCGGCCGGCATTGCCGGCGCCCGGCTGGTGGTGCTCGAGGATTGCGGCCACATGGCTCCGATGGAGCGGCCCGGGGAGGTGACCGGGGCCCTGCGCCAGTGGCTTTCCGCGCCCGCTTTCCGGGGATCCGGGTCGAATTGACCCGCTTTTGGGGCGCGTGATATACAGCCCGTCCGGTTGGGGGTACGCCTGACCGTCCTACATCATCAATCGGCCCTGACCCGACCGGAGACTCTCCGCCGGCGCGGCCGCCTCGGGAGGAGCGGCACATGCCGGCAGTCAGCCACCGCGCGTCGGAGCTCGGTACAGAAAACGCGTTCGTCGTCCTGGCCGAGGTGAACGGCCTCATTCGCCAGGGCAAGGATGTCATCTCCTTCTGCATCGGCCAGCCCGACTTCCCCACGCCGCTCAATATCCAGGACGCTGCCGTCGCGGCGATCCGCGGGGGCAAGCACGGGTACACGCCGTCGGCCGGCATCAACGAATTGCGGGAAGCGGTGGCCCGGGACATCCACCGCACCCGTGGCATCACGGTCGATCCTTCGGACGTGGTGGTGGCGGCCGGCGCGAAGCCCTTCATCGGGTACACCGTCCTGTCCGTGACCGACCACGGGGCCGGAGACGAGGTCATCTATCCGAACCCCGGGTTTCCCATCTACGACTCGCAGATCCGGGCCAACGGGGCGGTGCCGGTCCCCATCGCCCTGCGGGAATCGCGCAACTTCAACTTCGATCCGCAGGAACTCGCCGACCGGATCACTCCGCGAACGCGCCTGCTCATCCTCAACTCGCCGCACAACCCCACCGGCGGGATCATTCCGCGCGCGCAGCTCGAGGCCATCGCGGAAATCCTCCGCCGCCACGAGCAGATCTGGGTCTTCGCCGATGAAATCTACGGACGGCTTGTCTACGACGGCGAGTTCGTCTCGATCGCGTCTCTGCCCGGCATGCTGGAGCGCACCATCATCGCGGACGGCTGCTCGAAGACCTGGGCCATGACGGGCTGGCGCCTGGGCTTCGCCGCCAACCGCAAGCTCGCGCCGTACTTCACCACGTGGATCACCAACACCGAGTCCTGCGCATCCCAGATCAGCCAGTGGGCGGCGGTCGAGGCACTCGACGGGCCACAGGACGATGCGCGGCGCATGCGCGACATCTTCCTGCAGCGGCGGGACCTGATCGTGCGACTGCTCAACGATGTCCCCGGGGTGACCTGCCAGAGCCCCGGCGGCGCCTTCTACGCTTGGCCGAATGTCACGGAAGCCTGCCGGATGATCGGTGTCCGGGACTCGGAGGAACTCCGCGGGCGCCTGCTGCACGAGGCAGGGGTCGCCGTCCTCGCCGACATCCACTTCGGGCCACGCACCGAGGGCGAGGGCCAGCACATCCGCTTCAGCTACGCGGCCTCCAGCGAGGCCATCGAAGCAGGCATCGGCCGCATGGCGGATTTCATCCGCCGGAACACGCGGAACGCCGCCTGACCGGGCGGCCGCGGGTGCGGCAGGTTGCGGAGCTCCGGTGGTGAATGCCTGCGCCAGGGCGGCGGTTTGCCTGGCGGCTCTGCTCGCGCTGGGAGGCTGTTCGTCCTGGCAGAAGACCTGGGAGGACATCCGCGGTGGGTCCATCGACCGTCGCCCCTACGCGACGCTGGAAGGCACCCGCTGGCTGTTGAATTCCGCCATGCTCAGGTCGGGCCCGGTGCTGCCACCCGACCCGCAGCGCTACTGGATCGAATTCCAGCCGGAGCACCGCCTCCTGGTCCGGGCGGACTGCAACCGCGGGCTCGGCGCCTGGAAGGCCGACGCCGACTCGCTCTCCATCGGTTCCGTGTCCTACACCCGCGCCGTCTGCGAGGTATCCTCGGTTGGCGCGGAGTTCTCCGCCGCGCTCGAAACGGCCCGCAACTGGTATCTTCGTGACGGGTCGCTCTTTCTGGAACTGACGACCGAGGGCAGAGTGCTCCGATTCAACCTGGCGGATCCGGCCGCGCGCTGAGGTCCTGCGCTTCACGAGGGGAGATTCCGATGATCCGCTGCATCGTGGCGATCGCATTGTCCTGCTGGATGGCCGCCGCGCCCGCGGCTGACTGGGACCACGATGCGAACATCGACGCCGCCGTCGTCGACATCGTGTCCACCTGGAAGCTGGGTGGCAGCACCGGGATGGAGAAACTCGTGGGCGGCTGCTACGAGAGCATTCCGTCGGCCCAGGAGCCCGACGACCGCCTGCGGCGACTCGAGTACTGCGCCGGCATGGATCTGGCGGCCGTGAGGTTGACCCGTGCGGTCGGCAGCGGGGAGTCGGCCGGGTACTTCAGCGCCGATCAGGTGCTGGACCGCGTGGGGCGCCTCGCGGCGTTCATCAGCGACCCCGGCGTGGGCAACCAGATCGTCCGGGCGTGGTCCCGCGCCTCCGCGGAAGCGCTCGAGCGCCAGGGGTTCTGAGGCGCTTTCACAGGCAGGGCGCATCCCCCGCCGGTTCGGGCACCGCCGACCGGACGGTCCGTTCCCGGGACAGCCGTTCGCAGCGCTGGCACCAGCGCCCCTCGATGGCGGATTCGATGCCGTAGAAATGCGCGGGAATCTGGGTGGGCCGCACCGTGGCGCCGCACAGGGCGCGGGTGACCGAGTCGGGCAGGGCGTAGTGGAACTCGAATCCGTGGGCAGTATCCAGGCTGCCGATCACCAGATCGGGAATCATGCGTGACGTTCTCCAGCCGGGGTCCGGCGTCAGAGGCGGGGCGCCCTGAGAACGAAGTGCTCGACGCGCGTCTCGCAGGGCAGGCATCGCGTCGCTGCCGGTGAGGCGGCCAGACGCTCGAAGAGGATAGCATCGCCGCAGTCGTCACAGGTGCCATAGCTGCCCTTCTCGATCCGGGCCAGTGCGGCCTCGATCGCTCGCAGGTCCCCCACCTCGCGGTCCAGACGGGCGGCGTCCGAATCGGCGATCTGGTCCGCGGAGGCTTCGTCCGCCGTGTCGTGGACCGAGCCGGCGAGATCGCCATAGTGCTGGTCCTGGCTTTCCACGAAGCCCGCGCGGACCTGCGCGGACAGGGTCTCCTGCCGCGCCAGCAGGGCGGCGCGGAGACGGGTGATCTGGACGTCGTTCAGATGGTTCACGGAACTCTCCTCCCGCGCTGCGGCGGGCGTCGTTGGGGGGGCGGTCAGTGCGGATGGGCCAACGCTGTCCGGCTGGCTCATCTTCCGGCCGGGGCTGCGGACCGATACTGATCTGCATCAAGAGCGTGCGAGGCCGCGCGCCGTTTCCTTGCGGTCACTCGGGCAGGCTCGGTATCCTTTGCCCGGGCGGGTCCGTCCCGGAGCCGCGTCCCCGGGAGATCCCATGACGGCAGCCCTCCTCCGCTGCATCTTGGCGTGGTTGCTCGTCTGCGGTCTTGCCGCGGCGGGTCCCGGGCATGCCGAGACCTTCGATCTGGTCATTGCCAATGGCCGCGTGATGGACCCGGAGTCGGGTCTGGATGCCCTGCGCCACCTCGGTATCCAGGGCGGGGTGATCCGGGTTGTCAGCGAGGCGCCCCTGGACGGTCGGCGGGTGATCGACGCCACGGGGCTCGTCGTGTCCCCGGGCTTCATCGATCTCCACTGGCACGGGGTCAAGCCGGCCTCCCACCTGCACCAGGCCATGGACGGTGTCACGGCCTCCTTCGAACTGGAGGTCGGCGTCGGTGATATCGATCGCTGGTACGGCGAGCGCGAGGGGCGGGAGCCCATCCACTACGGTGCGGCGGTGGGCCACATTCCCGTGCGCATGGCGGTGAAGCACGACGAGGGCGAGTTCCTGCCCAGCGGTCCCGGTGCCAAGGCAAAGGTGACGCCCGAGGAACTGGCCGAGGTGCTGCAGCGCGTCGAACACGGGTTGCGCCGGGGCGCAGTCGCGGTAGGCCTGGGCATCGCCTACACGCCGGCGGCCCAGACCTGGGAACTGCTCGAGGTGTTCCGGCTGGCGGCGCGCTACGACACCTTCACCCACGTGCACGTGCGCGGCGCCTCGAGCGCCGCGGGCGCGGGGGCGGACCGGGAGGCGGGGCTGCTGGAGGTGATCGCCCTGTCCGCGGCCTCGGGCGCTCCGGCCCACATCGCCCACATCCAGAGCAGTGGCCAGGGCTCGACCGCGCGCATGCTCGACATCATCGCGCAGGCCCGGGAGCGCGGGCTGGACATCACGACGGAGTGCTATCCCTACACGGCCGGCGCCACGCGCATCGAGTCCTTTCTCTTCGACAGCTGGGTCGACCGCCCGGAGGCCGATTACGCGCGTCTCCAGTGGTCCGCCACCGGTGAGAGGCTCACCCGGGAATCGTTCGAGCGCTACCGTCGGCAGGGCGGTCTCGTCCTGATCCACGCCAACACCGAGGAGGTCATCCGACAGGCGGTGGCGCACCGCCTGACCATGATCGCGAGCGACGGTTTCGACGTGCAGGCCGGCGAGGGGCACCCGCGATCGGCCGGCACGTTCTCCCGGATCCTCGGGCGCTACGTGCGGGAGGCGGGCCTGCTCACCCTCATGGATGCCCTGCGCAAGATGACGCTCATGCCGGCGCAGCGTCTCGAGGGCCGGGTGCCGAGCATGCGCAACAAGGGGCGCATCCGCGAGGGCGCCGATGCGGACCTCACGCTGTTCGACCCCGCGCGGATCATCGATCGCGCCACCTTCGAGGCGCCTGACCGCTTTTCCGAGGGGGTCGAGTATCTGCTGGTCGAGGGGGAGGAGGTGGTCTCGCAGGGGCGCCTCACCGGCCGCCTCGACCGCGGCCGGGCCATCCGGGCGCCGATTCGCTGACCGCGCCCCCCGGTAGCCGGCGCCGTTTCTTTTCGCCATTCGCGATTCGCGAATACAATGCGGGCCTCGCGTCGCGGCCCTCCTGCCTGGCGCAGGCCCGGAGACGCGTGCCCGTGCTCAAACCTCAGGATGTCGTCCTGCTGCTGAAGATCGTGGCCCGCGGGCCCGAGCCCTGGAGCTACAGCCAGCTCGCCTGGGAACTGGGCATGTCCGCCTCCGAGGTGCACGCCGGCGTGAGGCGTTCGGTGGACGCCGGGCTGCTGCGGGTCGACGAGGGCTGGGGCATCCCCGATGCCCAGGCGCTGGATGAACTGCTCGTCCACGGCGTGCGCTATGTCTGGGCCGCGGCCCGCGGAGGCCTGGTGTCCGGCACGCCCACCGGGGCTGCCGCGGCACCCCTCGTCGGCGCGCTGCCCGCGTCGCAGGATCCACCCGCCGTATGGCCGGATCCGCAGGGCGAGACCCGAGGCATCGCGCTGGAGCCCCTGTACCGGTCGGTGCCGACGGCGGCGCGGCGCGATCCCGTGCTCTACGAGTTGCTGGTGCTCGTCGATGCCATCCGGGCCGGGCCCCAGCGGGTCAGGGATGTGGCTGTGAGGCAGTTGCGCAAGCGCCTGGGCACTTCCGGCGCTGGCGTGCTGTCGCAGATAAAGGGAGCCGCGCGCGGGTCGCGCGCGGCGGCGTCATCGCTTGCGGACAACCATGACAAAGAAAAGCAGCGGTTACACCGCTGAAGACATCGAGATTCTCGAGGACCTCGCGCCGATCCTGCATCGGCCGGGCATGTATACGGATCCCGTCAACCCCAACCACGCGCTGGTCGAGATCATCGACAACGCCGCGGACGAGGGCCTCGCCGGGTTCGCCCGGAACGTGGCCGTGACCCTGTACGAGGACGGCTCGGCCGAGGTGATCGACGATGGCCGCGGCATCCCTGTTGATCTTCACCCGGTCAAGAAGGTGCCGGCCGTGCAGGTGATCTTCACCACCCTGCATTCCGGCGGCAAGTTCCGCAAGACCGATCGCGATGCGGTCTACCGCATCGCCGGCGGTCTGCACGGCGTGGGCGTGTGCGTGAGCAACGCGCTCTCCACGCGGCTCGAGGTGGACGTGAAGCGCGACGGCGCGGCCTGGCGCATCGTCTTCGGCGACAACGGCAAGGTGCAGGAGCCCCTGCGCCAGACGGGTGGCGCCGGGGCCCGCGAGAGCGGGACCCGGGTGCGGTTCTGGCCCGATTCGCGGTATTTCGATTCCCCGCGGATCGTGCCCGGTGACCTCGCCGCCCTCATGCGCGCCAAGGCGATGCTGCTGCCGGGGGTTCGCTTCACGCTCAATGTGGAGAAGGGCGGCCGCATGGAGGCCACCACCTGGCACTTCCCGGACGGCATGACGGGGTATTTCGCTGCCGCCATCTCGGGCGCCGAGCCGGTGGCGCCGAGCTTCCTGGGCAGCCGATTCATCGCTGCGCAGTCCGAATCCGACAGCTTCGCCGAGGGCGAGGGTGCCATGTGGGCGATCGCCTGGACACCCGAGGGCGAACTGGTCACCGAATCCTACGTGAACATGATCCCCACCCGTCACGGCGGTACCCACGTCTCGGGGCTGCGGGAGGGCGTCTATCAGGCCATCCGCAACTTCATCGAGCTCCACGCCATGGGGCAGCGGGGTGTCAAGGTGGTCCCCGAGGACGTCTGGTCCCGCGCCAACTTCGTGCTTGCGGTGAAGATGCTCGACCCCCAGTTCAAGGGGCAGGTCAAGAACGAACTCATCTCCCGCGACGCCGTGAAGCTCTGTTCGCAGATGGTACGGGATCCCTTCGAGCTGTGGCTGAACGGCCACGTGGACGACGGCAAGCGGATTGCCGAACTCGTCATCCGCCAGGCCATGACGCGCACCCGTGCGGCCCAGAAGGTGGAGCGCCGCAAGAGTTCCGGCGTGGCCGTGCTGCCGGGCAAGCTCACCGATTGCGCGTCCGACGACCCCGACCGCAACGAACTGTTCATCGTGGAGGGCGATTCCGCCGGCGGTTCGGCCAAGCAGGCCCGCGACAAGGAATTCCAGGCGGTCCTGCCCCTGAAGGGGAAGCCCAAGAACACCTGGCAGGACAGTCCCGACACCCTCTACGCCAACAAGGAGATCGAGGCCATCGCGCTCGCGATCGGCGTCGACCACCACAAGCGCGGGGACACACCCGATCTGTCGGGCCTGCGCTACCGCAAGATCATCGTCATGGCGGACGCCGACGTGGACGGCTCGCACATCCAGGTGCTTCTCCTCACGCTGTTCTTCCGGCACTTTCCGAAGCTCATCGAGAACGGCCACGTGTACGTGGCGCAACCGCCCCTGTTCCGCGTCGACGTGCCGCCGCAGGGCAAGAACAAGCCGGCGCGCAAGCTCTACGCCCTCGACCGTCAGGAACTGGCGAGCCTCGAGGAGAAGCTCGCCGACGAAGGCGTGAAGGAAGGGATGTGGACCGTGAGCCGCTTCAAGGGTCTGGGCGAGATGAGCCCGGGTCAGCTGTGGGAGACTACCCTCAACCCCGACACCCGGCGCATGCTGCCGGTATTGGTGGCCGATGGCGAGCTCGACGCCTCGAACGACATCTTCAACATGATGATGGCCCGGGAGAACGCGTCGCAGCGGCGCGAGTGGATGGAAACCTACGGCAACCTCGTGGACGCCGACATCTCTTGAAGGAGCGCAGGCGATGGGCAGGGGCATGACGGCAGTGAAATGGGCAGGGCTGGTGGCGCTGGCGACGGCGCCGTGGGCGCCGGTCTGGGCGGGTGCGACCGCGACGGTCGTGGAGTACGGGGTGTTTTCCACCGATCCGGTGGACGGGGCGCCGGAGGGCACGCCCCTTGGGCGCTATCGGCTGATCGAACGCACGCGGACCATTCCCCTGAGGGTCGGAGTGAGGTTCGGCTTCTGCGCCCGCTTCGACGGGCTCGACGGGGTCGAGGGCAAATACACGCTGACCGAGATCGTGCGCCATCCGGTGATGGTCAATTCCGCGGGCATCGAGGCCGCCGGCTGGAATGTCCCGCGCATGCTCCGGGTCGAGGGCGGGAAGGGCGTGTGGTGCGGCGGCCACGTGTTTGCCCAGCCCCACGAACTGGTTCCCGGCACGTGGCGCTTCACGGTGGGCGACAGCGATGCCGACCTCCTGGTGCAGGAATTCGACGCCGTGCCGGCGGCCGGGAAGTGAGCCGGGCGGTGCGGGCAACGGGCGACAGGTGACTGATGGGACGCAAGGACGAACAGGGTGATCTCTTTGCCAGCCTCGGGGACGGGGACGGCGAGGGCGACGCCACGGTGGAAACCCGGGACTCGGAACCGGAACCGGAACCGGAACCGGATGCCGTGGCAGCCGTTCCGGACGCGGCCGTGATCGGGGACGCGGGTGCGGGCCTGGTGGTGGCCGAGCCGGCGCCGGAACCGCCGGTGCCCGCCTCCGCGGGGGGCGGCGGCCGGCTGCCGCCCTACTTCGCCCCGATGGAGGGGGAATTCGGCGATGCCCTGCCCATCGGGCGCTACGCGTCGCTGCAGTACCTGCAGTACGCCATCGCCACCGTGAAGGACCGGGCCCTGCCGCGCGTGGGCGACGGGCAGAAGCCGGTGCAGGCGCGCATCCTGTATGCCATGTGGGAGATGGGCGGTCGCGCGGGGACGCCGCGCAAGAAATCCGCCCGCGTCGTGGGCGACGTGCTCGGCAAGTTCCACCCGCACGGCGATGCGTCCGTCTACGATGCCCTCGTGCGCCTCGCCCAGGACTTCACCCTGCGCTACCCGCTGATCGACGGCGAGGGCAATTTCGGCTCGCGCGACGGCGACGACCCGGCCGCCATGCGCTACACCGAAGCGCGCCTGACGCGGTTCGCCGAAGTCCTGCTGGCCGAGCTCAACCAGGGCACCGTCGACTTCATCCCGAACTACGACGGTTCCACCGAGGAGCCGGCCGTGCTGCCGGCGCGTCTCCCGCTGCTGCTCCTGAACGGCGCCAGCGGCATCGCGGTGGGCATGGCCACCGAGATCCCGAGCCACAACCTCACCGAGGTGGGCAACGCGGCCATCGCGCTCATCCGCGATCCTTCGCTGGATGTCGCGGCCCTGATGGAACATATCCAGGGGCCGGATTTTCCCGGCGGGGCACAGATCATCACCCCCCGCGAGGAACTGATGTCCGCCTACCAGAGCGGCCGCGGCTCCATCCGGACGCGGGCGCGCTGGACCATCGAGCGGCTGGCGCGGGGCCAGTGGCAGATGGTGGTGACGGAGCTGCCGCCGGGTACGTCCTCGCGGAAGGTGCTCGAGGAGATCGACGCCCTCACCAATCCCCAGGTGAAGCCGGGCAAGAAATCCCTTACCGCCGAGCAGCAGCGCGAGAAGCAGCTCACCCTGTCGATGCTCGACAAGGCCCGCGACGAGTCCGATCGGTCCCACCCGGTGCGGCTGGTGTTCGAGCCCCGGAGCTCCCGGATCGACGAGTCCGAATTCGCCAACCTCCTCCTCGCCAAGACCAGCCTCGAGGGCAACGTCTCCATCAACATGGTGATGGTGGGTCTCGACGGGCGGCCCACGGGCAAGTCGCTGCCGCAGTTCCTGCGGGAATGGGTCGAGTTCCGGCTCGACACCGTGCGGCGCCGGTCGCAGTTCCGGCTCGACCAGGTGCTCGATCGCATCCACGTGCTGGAAGGCAGGATGATCGTCCTGCTCAACGTCGATCGCGTGATCCAGGTCATCCGCAACGCCGACGAGCCCCGGGACGAACTGATGGCGACCTTCGGGCTCACCGAACGCCAGGCGGACGACATCCTCGAGATGCGCCTGCGGCAGCTCGCCAAGCTCGAGCACATCCGCATCGAGAAGGAACTCAAGGACCTGCGCAAGGAACAGAAGGATCTCGAGAAGTGGCTCGGCTCGCGGCGGGAACTCGAAAAGCTCGTCATCCGCGAGATCGAGGCCGACATCAAGGCCTTCGGCGATCCTCGCCGCACCGTGATCGAGGCGGCGGGCAAGTCCGTGGCGGCCGCGCCCGTCATCGACGAACCCGTCACCGTGATCGCCTCCCGCAACGGCTGGGTGCGCGCGCGCCAGGGGTGGGACGTGGACCCGGCTGCGCTGTCCTTCAAGGAAGGCGACGGCCCCGGCACCGCGATCCGCTGCCGAACCACCGACCCGGTGGTCTTCGTCGATTCGAAGGGCCGTGCCTACAGCGTCACCGCGTCGGAGTTGCCCACGGGGCGGGGGGACGGCGTGCCCGTCACCTCGCTGGTGGACGTGCAGGACGGCGCGCGGATCGTGCACTGCCTGGGCGGACGACCGGATACCCCTGTCCTCGTGGCCTCGAGCGGCGGCTATGGCTTCCACACGAAGCTGGGCGACATGGTCTCGAACCGGCGCGCCGGACGGGAGTTCCTGTCCCTGGACACGGGCGAGGCGCCGCTGCCGCCGCTGCCTTTCGAGGACGGCCCCGGCACCTACGTCGCGTGCGTGTCCGGCGCGGGCAAGCTGCTGCTGGTGCAGTTGCAGGAACTCAAGGCGCAGAACCGCGGCCGCGGGCTGATCCTCATGGGCCTGGACAAGGGCGACCGGCTGGTGGCGGTGGCAGTGTCCGACCAGCCCGAGCTGTTCGTGCAGGGCGAGGGCCGCGGGGGCAAGGAAAAGGAAATCCACCTGCGGGCGCGGGATCTCGGTCACTACGCCGGCTCCCGCGCGCAGAAGGGCCGGGTGCTGGCCGAGAAGCTGAAGCCGCTGCGGTTGCGGACCGTGCCCCGGCCGGCGTCGGCATGAGCGCGTTTTGCGGCACGGCGATCCACCGGGAGGGGTGATGACGAAGGCACTGAAGGCAGCGGGGCGCGCACTGGGCGCCTGGGCGGTGGCCGTGGCGGTGGTGGTGTGCGCAGGCAGTGCCAGGGGAGCCCCCCAGCTCGAGAAGCCCCGCGTGGTGATCGCCGTCGGCGGCAAGGCGACCCTCTACTACCTGCCCCTCACCCTGGCGGATCGCCTCGGGTACTTTCGTGAGGAGGGGCTCGAGGTCGAGATCGACGACTTCCCCGGCGGTGCCAAGGCGCTGCAGGCCCTGATCGGCGGCAGTGCCGACGTGGCCTCCGGCGGCTACGAGCACACGATCCAGATGCACGCCAAGGGACAGCGCCTGCAGGCCTTCGTCCTGCAGGGCAACGCCGCACTTTCCCTCGCCCTGGTCAAGGGCCGTGTCGACAGCTATGGGGGGCCCAGGGATCTCAAGGGTCGGCGCATCGGGGTGACCGCCCCGGGGTCGAGCACGCACATGGTCGTCAACCACCTCCTGGCGTCGGCCCAGCTGAAGCCCGAGGACGTGGCCATCGTGGGGGTGGGCACCGGCGCCTCCGCCGTCGGCGCCGTCCGGTCCGGGCAGATCGATGCCCTGTCGTCCGTCGAACCGGCCGTGGTCATGCTCGAGCGTTCCGGAGATGCCCGCGTGGTGCACGAGACCTGGTCCGAGGCGGGCACCAGGGCCGTATTCGGGGGCGCCCTGCCGTCGGCCAGCCTGTATGCGAAACCCGCCTTCCTGCAGGCGAACCCCGCCACGGCCCAGGCGCTCGCCAATGCCATGGTCCGGGCACTGCGCTGGCTGCAGCGCGCGACCACCGACCAGGTCCTTGCCGTGGTACCGCCCGAGTACACCCTCGGCGACCGTGCCGCCTACGTGGCCGCGCTGGAGCGCCTGCGGGGCGTCTACTCCCGGGACGGGCGCATTCCTCCTGACGGGGCAGCGCTGGCGTGGCGGGTAACGGCCACCCACGATCCCTCCGTGCGGGCGGCCGGCGCACCCACGCCGGAGGCGACCTTCACCAACGCCTTCGTCGATCGGGTTCGCGCGCGCTGACCAGCCGGGCGGGCGGCACCTTATCCGCCCTGGGCATAAGAAAATAAGAAACCGGTCGTTCCTGCCACAAGGCGGGGCGGGTAAGGTATGGCTGCGTCGAACGGACCCGGCGCGTCCGCGGGCCTCGGCAGCGCGGTTTTTTCGCGTCCCCATCCCCGCGATTCCGAATCCCCAGATGAAGCTGTTCGGTGGTCTTGCCCTTCTCGTTGCGCTGAGCGCAGGCCCCCTGGCTCGCGCCGACGTGGCGCTCCTCAATGTCTCCTATGACCCGACGAGGGAGCTCTACGCGGACGTGAACACCGCCTTCGTGCGCCACTGGCAGGCCCGGACGGGTGAGAAGGTGGCCATCCGGCAGTCCCACGGCGGTTCGGGGAAACAGGCGCGGTCGGTGATCGACGGTCTCGAGGCCGACGTCGTGACCCTGG
Source organism: Betaproteobacteria bacterium (assembly GCA_037141795.1). GTDB lineage: Bacteria > Pseudomonadota > Gammaproteobacteria > Burkholderiales. Next base: position 15,101 of record JBAXBV010000019.1, on the reverse strand, counting down.
CGCTCGCCTTCGACATCGACGAGATCGCCCAGCGGGGCCGCCTGCTGCCGCCCGACTGGCAGAAGCGCCTGCCCCGCAACAGCGCGCCCTACACGTCCACCATCGTGTTCCTGGTGCGCAAGGGCAATCCCAAGGGTATCCGCGACTGGGACGATCTGGTGCGGCCGGGGGTGTCGGTCATCACCCCGAATCCCAAGACCTCGGGGGGCGCGCGGTGGAATTACCTCGCCGCCTGGGCTCACGCCCTGCGGCGGCCCAATGGCGACGCGGCCCGGGCCCGGGATTTCGTCGCGCGGCTCTACCGGAACGTGCCGGTGCTCGATTCCGGCGCGCGCGGCGCGACCACCACCTTCGTGGAGCGCGGGATCGGCGACGTGCTCATTGCCTGGGAGAACGAGGCCTTCCTCGCCGTCAAGGAGCTCGGGCCGGACCGTTTCCAGATCGTGGCGCCGGGCACCAGCATCCTCGCGGAACCGCCGGTTGCCCTGGTGGACAAGGTCGTCGACCGCCATGGCACCCGCAAGGTCGCCCAGGCCTATCTGGAATTCCTCTACACGGACGAGGCGCAGGAGATCATCGCCGCCAACTATTTCCGGCCTGGCGGGGCAAAGGCCCAGGCCCGCACGGCGGGTTTCTTCCCCAAGGTGACGATGGTCACGGTGGACGAGGTCTTCGGCGGCTGGCGCAAGGCCCACGAGACGCACTTCGCCGATGGCGGCCTGTTCGACCAGATCTACCAGCCGGGAGCCCGCTGAGGTGATCCTCCGCCGCCACAGTGTCCTGCCCGGCTTCGGCCTGTCCCTGGGCTTCACTCTGTTCTACCTGGGGCTGATCGTTCTCGTGCCCCTGTCCGCGGCCTTCATCAAGACGGCGGCCCTCACGTGGGATGCGTTCTGGGGCGCCGTGTCCTCGCCGCGGGTCGTCGCCTCGTACCGGCTCACCTTCGGTGCGGCATTCCTGGCCGCCCTCATCAATGCGGTGTTCGGCCTGCTCGTGGCGTGGGTGCTGGTGCGCTACCGGTTTCCCGGCCGGCGGCTCGCCGACGCCCTCGTGGACCTGCCCTTCGCCCTGCCCACCGCGGTGGCGGGGATCGCCCTCACGGCACTGTACGCCCCGGGCGGGTGGATCGGTTCCCTGCTCGAACCCTGGGGCATCAAGGTGGCCTTCACTCCGCTTGGCGTGCTTGTGGCGCTGACCTTCATCGGCCTGCCCTTCGTGGTGCGCACCATCCAGCCAGTGCTGGAGGATCTCGAACCGGAGTTCGAGGAAGCCGCCGCCACGCTCGGCGCCAACCGTCTCCAGATCTTCACCCGGGTGATCCTGCCGACCCTCGTGCCCGCCCTGCTCACGGGCTTCGCGCTCGCGCTCGCCCGGGCGATCGGGGAGTACGGGTCGGTGATCTTCATCGCCGGGAACATTCCGATGGTGTCGGAGATCACGCCGCTGCTCATCATCACCAAGCTGGAGCAGTACGACTACCGCGGCGCCACGGCCCTGGCGGTGGTCATGCTCCTCATTTCCTTCGTGCTGCTGCTCGCGGTGAACCTGCTCCAGTGGTGGGGCCGGCGCCGGGCGGGTGGCCTGCGGTGAGGCGGTCGTGAGTGCCGTCGCCACCCTGACCGCGCCAGCGGCCGGGGCCGCCGACCGCGCGGACCGTGCCCCGGCGGGCGAGCCCGTCTGGGTGCGCCGGTTGCTGATCGGCGTGGCCCTGGCCTTTCTCACCCTGTTCCTGCTCGTACCCCTCGCCGTGGTGCTGCAGCAGGCCTTCGCCAAGGGGCTGGAGGTCTACTGGGCCGCCATCACCGAGCCCGATGCCCTGTCGGCGATCCGCCTCACGCTGGTCACCGCCGCCATTGCCGTCCCCCTCAACCTGGTGTTCGGGGTCTGCGCGGCTTGGGCGATCGCCAAGTTCGAGTTCCGCGGCAAGAACCTGCTCGTGACCCTGATCGATCTCCCGTTCTCGGTTTCACCCGTGGTGTCCGGTCTGGTCTATGTCCTCGTGTTTGGCCTGCAGGGGTGGTTCGGCGCAACGCTGGCCGACCACGACATCAAGATCATCTTCGCGGTGCCGGGCATCGTGCTCGCGACGGTCTTCGTGACCTTCCCCTTCGTGGCCCGGGAACTCATTCCGCTCATGCAGGCCCAGGGCACCGAGGAGGAGGAGGCGGCCGTGGTGCTGGGCGCCAACCTGTGGCAGGTCCTCTGGCGTGTCACCCTGCCGAATGTCCGGTGGGGGATCCTGTATGGCGTGATCCTCTGCAACGCCCGGGCGATGGGGGAATTCGGCGCGGTGTCCGTGGTGTCGGGCCACATCCGCGGCCTGACCAACACGATGCCCCTCCACGTGGAAACCCTCTACAACGAATACCAGATGGCTGCCGCCTTCGCGGTGGCGTCCCTGCTCGCGCTGCTGGCAGTGGTCACCCTGGCCATCAAGAGCTGGATCGAGCATCACCACCGACAACAGGAGATCGACTCCCCATGAGCATCGAAGTGCGTGGCGCCAATCGCCGTTTCGGCTCGTTCGCCGCCCTCGACTCCGTCGATCTCGACGTGCGCACCGGCGAGCTGCTGGCACTGCTGGGTCCCTCCGGGTCCGGCAAGACCACCCTGCTGCGCGTGATCGCGGGCCTCGAGACCCTCGACAGCGGTCAGGTACTGTTCCACGGGGAGGATGCCACGGGCACCCACGCCCGCGACCGCCGGGTCGGTTTCGTCTTCCAGCACTACGCCCTGTTCCGGCACATGACCGTGTTCGAGAACGTGGCCTTCGGGCTGAGGGTGCGGCCGCGAGCCCTTCGCCCGTCGGAGGACGCCATCCGGCGCAAGGTGATGGAACTGCTGGAACTCGTGCAGCTCGACTGGCTGGCCCAGCGCCATCCGCACCAGCTGTCGGGCGGCCAGCGTCAGCGTATCGCGCTTGCGCGGGCCCTCGCCGTTGAACCGCAGGTCCTCCTGCTGGACGAGCCCTTCGGTGCGCTCGACGCGAAGGTGCGCAAGGAACTCCGGCGCTGGCTGCGTCGCCTGCATGACGAAATGCACATCACGAGCGTGTTCGTCACCCACGACCAGGACGAGGCGCTCGAGGTGGCCGACCGTGTCGTGGTGATGAACGAAGGGCGCATCCTCCAGGTGGGCACTCCCCAGGACGTCTACGATCACCCGGCGACGCCGTTCGTGTTTCGTTTCCTCGGCAACGTCAATCTGTTCCACGGGCGTGTGGCCGATGGCCGGACGCATGTGGGCGACCTGGAGTTTCCGGAGGTCGGAGCGGACGCAGCGCGGGCAGGGGCCGCCGAGATCTACGCCCGGCCCCACGACATCGATCTGGTGCCGGCGGAGGCCGGTGGGGCGGGGATCTCCGCCCGGGTCGAGCACGTGCTGGCCATCGGCCCGGTGGTACGGGTGGATCTGCAGCCCGAGGATGAAAGCCCGCCGATCCACGCCGAGCTTTCCCGTGATCGCTGCCGCGAACTCCGTCTCGTGGCGGGCGCTCGCGTGATCGTCCGCCCGCGGCAGGTGAAGGTCTTCGCGGCCTGATTCCTCGGGCCTGCGCCCGGGAGGGTCGGGGCCGCTTCGGGCGCTGCGGCACCGCGCACCCACGTGGTCCGGTGGGATTTCCAGCACCGGCAGGAAAGCGCGGAACGCGTCCTCCGCCCGCGCCATCTCGTCGCAGGCCAGACCCAACGGGAACAGGGCTTCCACGCGCCGGCCATGGTTGGCCAGCATGGCCCCGAAGGCAAGGGCGGCGTCCTCCGCCCGGCCAGACTCGGCCGGGCCCGCGCCCGTGCCAGGCCGGTGTCGAAGTCCTCGGGTTCACGGGGCGGGGACTGCGTCTGCCACGGCGGACGCTTCCCGAAAGGATTCCGGATCGACATGCGGCATACCGTCAGCGAGCCCCCCGGGGGGCGTGGGGCGTGACGGCTGCCGCGCCGATGGTTCGCCGTACCCGGGCACAAGCCTCAAGGGTACGCCGCGAGCCCGGTCCGCGATCAGACGGGCAGCGGTTGGGGCCGCCGGCTGTCTGTGACACCATAGGCAGTCATCCCACCCGTTTGCTCCGACATGAACGACGCCTCCGTTACTGCCGACACCCAGGTTGCCCGACTCTTCGAGTGGCGCCGCGGCTTCAACACGATCCACCTGATCGATCTCGGGATCCGGCTCGGGTTGTTCCGCGCGCTGGCCGACACCCCGGGCGTGTCGGCGGAGGAACTCGCGGGCCGGCTCGGGCTGCACGCGCCCTATGTGCGCACCTGGCTCTGGACCGCCCACGGCCTGTCCATCCTCGATGCCGACGCGGAGGACAGGTTCCGCCTCGCGCCCTTCATGGATCAGATCCTCGCCACCCCGACCCACCCGCGCTACCTCGGCGGTTATGTGCAGCTGGGCACCGAGGTGGCGGCCGGCGACTTTGCACGTTGCGTGGACGCCTTCCGGACGGGGGCCACAGACCCGTTCCAGGGCCGCGGCGAGGGCTTCGCGCGGCTGGTGGCCGAATCCACCTGGGGCCTGCAGGTGGCCACGGCGCGCAAGATCCTGCCCGGATTGCCGGATCTCAAGGAGCGGTTCGACGCCGGGGGCACGGTGCTGGAGGTGGGGTGCGGCACTGCCAATTTCCTCGTCCAGCTCGCGAAGGCCTTCCCGGGGGCGCGCGCCCTGGGCGTGGATATCGACGAGGACAGCCTTGCGGTCGCCCGCCACCGCGTCGCCGAGGCGGGCCTGGCGGACCGCATCACCCTGCATGCCGGAGACATCGGCGAGGCGGTGCCCGCGGGGTCCGTCGATGCCGTCGTGATGATCGAGGTCCTGCACGAGATCGCGCCGTCCATCCGGCCCGCCGTGGTGAAGGCCGCAGCCGCCACGCTCCGGCCCGGGGGCTGGATGGTGATCGTGGACGAGACCTATCCCGCCACGCTCGCCGAGACCCGCCTGCCCGAGTTCCGGTTTCCGCTCCAGACCGGCATCGAGGAACTCACGTGGGGCAACGTGCTTCCGACCCGGGCGGAGCAGGAGGCGCTCCTGCGCGACGCCGGGTTCGCCGAACCTCCCGCGCGCAGCCTCATCGGCGAGGGCTTCACTGTCCTGTCGGTGCGACGCGCATGAGTTCCCTCTACGACGAAGTCCTCCTCGAGCACATCCGCGACGCTCGCAACTACCGCGAGATGCCCGATGCCACCCGCCGTGGCGAGGCCGTCAGCGCGCTGTGCGGGGACACCTTCAGCGTCTACGTGCGCCTGGCGGGGGATGTGGTGGCCGATGCGAGCTTCCAGTGCGAGTGCTGCGGCATCTCGATGGCATCCGCCTCGATCATGACCGACTGGGTGCGCGGGCGCACGGTCCGAGAGGTGCTGGCCATCCGGGACACCTTCGTGGAGGGCGTCAGGGCCCACGCCCAATCGGTCGGGGACTCGGCCCATCCGGATCACACCGCCGTCCTGCGCGTGGTCCGGGCCACCTCCGGACGGGAGGGATGTGCCACCCTGGCATGGACTGCCCTGGCCTCGGCGCTGACGGGGGAGGCGGCGCCGGGGTCAGGCTCCGATCCGGACGGAGGCATCAGCCTGGGCCAGACACCGGGCGCCTGAGTCTCCAGGACAACCGGATAGCCCTCAGGCCGCGCCCCGGCGGGTGTCCCAGAAACCGCGCAGCAGTTCCCGGCCCACGTTGTGCGGGCCCGCTCCCCAGTCCGCGCCGCGCAGGTTCAGGAACTCCGGTGCGGAGGCGGTGGAATGGGCCATGGACCAGTCCGGGAATTCCCGTGCCGGGATGGTTTCGCGCACCAGCACGGTGACGTCGAAGTGGCGGCGGTCACGGGCAAGCCGTGCGAAGGTGCTGTCGACGGCTTCCCGGGGGCCTTCGAGGCACTGCATGATGTTTCCGTCGCTGTACACCAGCAGGCCCGTGACGCCCGCCTCCGTGTTGCGACGACGGGATCCCTCCAGCAGTGCTTCCAGCGTCGCAGCGTCGAAGAAGCGGGTCGCGGTGCTCACATACACGAGGGTGATCAGCGGTCCGATGTGTCCCGTCATTTCTGTCCTCGCGCGATGGCATCGGCGATGCGCTGAACCAGGGCCGGCAGTTGCGCCATCAGGGCGACCGCCTGTTCCGTCTCGCCGCCCCGGGCGGCGGTCTCCAGGGCGTGGCACACCGCAGCGAGCGTGTGCGCACCGGCCGAACTCGCCGCCGATTTCAGCCGGTGCGCAAGCCGTCCGGTCTCGGAGAGATCCGGGCCGGCTTCCGCGATTTCCTCCAGGGTCGCATTCGCGGACGCGAGAAAACGGTTCGTGAACCAGACCACCCTCTCCTCGTTGCCGTGCAGCAGGTCGCGCAGGACCGAAAGATCGATGGCCGGGGGCAGCGTGTCAGGGTTGGCGGGCGTCCCGTCGGCAGCGACCCGCCCCAGGGGGCTCTGGTCTCCGGTGGCCGGACTCATCCATCGGGCCAGGGTGCGGGCGAGGTCGCCGGGATCGACGGGCTTGGGCAGGACATCGTTCATGCCGGCGTCCAGGCAGCGGTTGCGGTCCTGGGGGGTGACGTTGGCGGTCATGGCGATGACCGGAAGGTGGGCGAACGCCGGCGTCGCGCGAATCTGCGCGACGGTCTCGTAGCCATCCCTGTGCGGCATCTGCACATCGAGGAGAACGAGGTCGAAGGATTCCCTGGTCAGCCGTTCCAGCGCCAGCAGCCCGTCACCGACCACCGTGGTGTCCATGCCCAGGGATGCCAGCAGTTCGGAGATCAACTGCTGGTTGAAATCGTTGTCCTCCGCCACGAGCACCCGCCTGCCCCGCAGTCGCTCGAGGACTTCCGGCGATGGCTCTACCCAGGTCTGGACTACCGGGGTGGCCCCGGCGACACCCTGCAGAAAACGCGCGGTGAACCGGAATGTGCTGCCCACGCCCGCCACGGTCTCGACCGTCAGTTCGCCGCCCATCCGCCCCACGAGGCGGCGGCTGATCGCGAGGCCGAGTCCGGTGCCGCCGTAACGGCGTGCGGTCGATGTGTCGGCCTGGCTGAAGGGTTGCATGATGCGCCCCAGCTGCTCGGAGGTGAGCCCGATGCCGGTGTCCCGAACGCGGAACTCCACCTCCAGATGGTCCTCGACCCGTCCGGCCAGGGATGCCGAGAGCATCACCGCGCCCGCGTGGGTGAACTTGACGGCGTTGCCCGCGAGATTGAGCAGCACCTGGCCCAGCCGCAGGGCGTCGCCCACCAGGACCGGTGGCACGTCCGCGCCGACGTGGAACGCGAAGTGCAGTCCCTTGGCCCGCGCCAGGTGGCCAATCACCGTGTCCACCTGCGCCACGGTGCCCGCCAGCTCGAAGGGGACGGATTCCAGGGTCATGGCGCCCGCCTCGATCTTGGAGAAGTCGAGGATGTCGTTGACCACGCCCAGCAGGCCTCTTGCCGCCCGCTGGGTCTTCGTGACGTAGTCCCGCTGCTGATCGTCCAGGCGGGTCTGCAGGCACAGGTGGCTGAACCCGATGATGGCGTGCAGCGGCGTGCGGATCTCGTGACTCATGTGGGCGAGGAACTGGCTCTTGGCTTCCGTCGCCGCGACCGCTGCATCCTTGGCCTGCTCGGCCTCGGCCACGCGCTGTTCCGTGAGGTCGTAGAGCGTCAGCAGGGCGCGGGGCGCCCGCGTGTCGGCCAGCACGCGGCGCAGTTCGCACAGGAAGCGTCGCTGTCCCCGTTCGGTGGGCAATTCGGCCTCGAACACGAGCTTGCTCTGCTCGGTGATGATCGCCGGCCAGCGGCGGAAGGCCTCCCCCTCGGGCAGGAGGGCGCCGAGGTCGCCCAGAAGGCCACTCCGGGCGAGCTGGGTGAACGCCGGGTTGCCGCTGAGAAGCCGGCCCTCGAAATCGTACAGACCGAGGGTCAGGGTGTGGTTGGCCGCGAAGGCCAGCAGTTCCTCGGCGGGCGGTTCCTCCCGGGCCTCGATGAGCAGCACCTTGCGGCCATCCAGCAGCTGTACCACGTGGTGGCTCTGGTAGAAGCGCCTCGTGGTGCCGCGCGGATCGAGCGTGACCCAGACGGCGATGGTTTCCCCTGAATCCACGCGGCCGAGGTAGTCGTTGAGCAGCGCGTACACGGCATCGGACTGGGTGCTGGCGACATCGCGCGCCTGCAGGTCCGCAACGGACGCCGCACGCCAGACCGCGAGGCCTCCGGGGTTCGCCCAGAGGCACTGGCAGCGTTCCGCGTCGAAGACCCAGACGGGAGTGTCCAGCAGGCACAGTCCCGAGAGCTGCTGGTCCAGCGCGTCGAGCACCTGCCGGTCTGCCGGGTCGTCGCGGCGATAGCGCCGGGCGTGGCGCCAGTCGGCGGTAGATCCGGCCGCGCCGGGCGCCGCACCGGTCGGGGTCATCCCGGAAGGCGGGCCCGGCGCTCGGCGTGAACGCGGTCGCGCCAGGCCGCGAGCGCGGGGAAGTCCGACAGGGCGTCCGGACGCAGACCCGACAGGCTGCCGTTGACGAGCTTGTCGATGAAGTGAATCACCTTCAGGTCGGCGATGCCGAGCGCGTCTCCCACCAGCCAGCCGTGGCCGGCTTCCGCCAGGCGCCGCTCGAGCAGGCCGAACCACTCGGGCAGCCATCGGGTGGCCAGTTCCACCCGCAGCCCGGCCCGCACGGCCTCGTCCGCCACGCGGATGCTCACGCTGACGCGGCCCATGTAATCCTCGGTGCTGTCCAGCAGGGCATCCACCCGGAGCGCGTATCCGGGGTCGGCGGGCGTCAGCCCGGCCCGGACGCCTGCCCAGCGCAGGATGGTGTTGCTCTGCGAGACGAGGGTGCCGTCCTCCAGTTCCAGCACGGGGAGAACGTCCCAGGGAAGTTGGCCCGCAGCCCGCCGCGCCTGGAACTCCGGGAAGGAAATCCGGATATCCTCGAAGGGAACCGCCCCCAGGCGCAACGCGTCCCGAATCGCTTCGCCTCGTCCGGGGAAGTCGAAATAGTGAAGTCGAACCATGGTGCATCTCCACGGCCGCAGCCCATGCTCCGGAGCGAGCATCGATCACGTGACCGCAACAGCCTCCGCAGTCTGCAACGCCGGGTCCTGCCGGTCAACCGGCTGACGGCTACCGGTGGCGGCCCGTTACAATCCCGACGTGCCCGGGCGGAGACCCGGGCCGGTCGGGGAGGTACAGGCAATGCGTGCTTGCGTGGTCCGTTCTGCGGCAGGTCCGAACCGTGGCCGCCGCCGTCTGCTGATGGCCGGGGTCGCCGGTGTGGCGTGGCGGCCTGTCCGGGCGGCCGCCCTGGAGCGATCCGCCGTGACGCTTGCGGTGGGCGGCAAGGCCACCCTCTACTACCTGCCCCTCACGCTGACCGAGCGTCTCGGCTACTTCCGCGACGAGGGCCTGCAGGTGGAGATCAACGACTTCCAGGGCGGGGCCAAGGCACTGCAGGCGCTGATCGGGGGCAGCGCGGATGTGGTCTCGGGTTCCTTCGAGCACACCATCACCATGCAGACGCTCGGCCAGAAGATCCAGGCGTTCGTCCTGCAGGGAACCAATCCCGGTCTGGAGCTCGGGATCGTCCGCGCCCGCGCGGCCGGTTACTCCTGGCCCAAGGATCTCAAGGGGCTGCGCATCGGCGTCTCGGCGCCGGGGTCGAGCACCCACATGTTCGTGAACCACCTGCTGGCCTCCGTGGGCCTGACCCCCGACGATGTCTCCATCATCGGGGTCGGTACGGGCGCAGGCGCCGTGGCGGCGGTTCGAGGCGGCCAGATCGATGCCCTGTCCTCGGTCGAGCCGGTGATCAGCCTGCTCGAGAAGAGCGGGGACATCCGGGTGGTGCACGAGACCATCACCGACGAGGGCACCCGCAAGGTGTTCGGCGGCACCCTGCCGGCGGCGTCCCTCTACGCGAAGGCCGATTTCCTCAGGGCCAACCCCAACACTGCCCAGGCGCTCGCCAATGCCATGGTGCGCACCCTGCTCTGGCTGCGCACCGCGTCCACCGCCGCCGTGCTGGCCGCCGTGCCGCCGGAGTACCTTCTGGGGGATCGTGCGCTCTACGCGAGCGCGTTCGAGCGGCTGCGTGGCGGCTACTCGAAGGATGGCCTCCTCTCCCCCAGGCTCGTCGACACCAGCTATCAGGTGCTGCAGGCCAACAACACCGCCGTACGGCGGGCGCCGGTGCTCTTCCTCAAGCAGACCTACACGAACGAATTCGTGGAACGCGCCCTGCGGAAGTTCTCGTGACCGCGGCCCTGCGGCTCCAGGGTGTCACCTGCCGGTTTGCCGGCCGGGACGGGCGCGCCCACGTGGCCGTGGGCGACGCTTCGCTGGAGGTGGGCGAAGCGGAGTTCGTCTCGCTGGTGGGCCCCACCGGCTGCGGCAAGTCCACGCTGCTCAACGTGGCCGCCGGCCTGCATCGCCCGTTCGCCGGCACGGTGTCGGTGTTCGGCGAGCCGCTGGCGGGCCGCAATGCGCACGCGGGCTATCTGTTCCAGGGCGAGGCGCTGCTGCCCTGGCGCAGCGCCCGCGCCAACGTGCGCCTGGGACTGGAACTTCGCGGTGTCCCGGAGGGCGAGGTCGCGCGCGTGGCCGACGACTGGCTGCGCCGCGTGGGCCTGGCGGGACACGGCGACAAGTTCCCGCACGAACTGTCGGGGGGCATGCGGAAGCGCGTGGCGCTCGCGCAGACCCTCGCGGTGGGCCCGCGCATCCTGCTCATGGACGAGCCCTTCTCGGCGCTCGACGTGCAGACCCGCGCGCTGATGGAGAACGAGCTGCTGTCGCTGTGGCAGCAGGACCGCAAGTCCGTCCTGTTCGTCACCCACGATCTGGAGGAGGCCATCGCCCTGTCGGACCGCGTGATCGTGCTGGGAGCGGGTCCGGCAAGCCGGCCGGTGGGCGAGTTTCCCATCGACCTGCCGCGCCCGCGCGACGTGGCCGAGGTTCGCCTCACCCCCGCCTTTCTCCACCTGCACCGTCAGGTGTGGGAGATCCTGCGGGGCGAGGTCATGAAGGCGCACGCGCCGGCAGGGGGTATCTCGTGAACCGCGGGCGGCTGCTGTGGGCGCAGGCGGGTCTGCTGGCGCTGCTGTTCACCCTGTGGCACGTGCTGACGCGCACCGATGTGCTGCCCCCGTTCTTCTTCGGCGAACCGCTCGTCGTGCTGGACCGTATCCGTGACTGGTTCGTGAGCGGGAGCATCTATCCGCACCTGGGGGTGACCTTGCTGGAGACGGCGCTCGCGTTCGCGATCGGCACCGCGGCCGGGCTGGCCGCCGGCCTGTGGCTGGGACTCTCGGATTTCGCGGCGCGCCTGCTCGATCCCTACATCAAGGGCTTCAACGCCATGCCGCGGGTCATCCTCGCCCCGATCTTCGCGGTGTGGTTCGGTCTCGGGATCCTGTCGAAGGTGCTGCTCGGGGTCACGCTCGTGTTCTTCATCGTGTTCTTCAGCGTTTTCCACGGGGTGCGCGAGGTGAATCCGGTGGTGCTGGACAACGCCCGCATGCTGGGGGCCAGCCGCCGCCAGCTGCTGCGCCACGTGTACCTGCCGAGCGCCACGGCCTGGGTGTTCGCCAGCCTGCACTCGGCGGTGGGCATGGCCTTCGTCGGGGCCGTGATCGGCGAGTACCTGGGGTCGGCCCGGGGGGTCGGCTACCTGATCCTTCAGGCCGAGGGTGTGTTCGACATCAACACGGTCTTCGCGGGGGTTCTGGTGCTGACCGGTTTCGCGCTGCTCCTCGACCGCCTCGTGACGCTGGCCGAAACCCGCCTGCTGCGCTGGCGCCCGGGCGCAACCCCGGGCGCCTGAGCACCCGGGGTTGCGTGGCCGTCACTGCAGCCCGAGCAGTGGCCGGACGTCGGATTCCACCCAGCAGGGCAGGGCCTCGAGCCGCGCGAGCCAGTTGCGCAGGTGAGGGTAGCCTTCCAGCGGAAGTTTCTGGTGTTCGTGCAGATGCATCGGGGCCGCCACCGCGATGTCGGCGATGGTCGCGTCCTGTCCGGCGATCCACGGCTGCTTCGACAGGCGTTCCTCGAGGATGCCGGCCAGGAGGTGGAACTTCGGGGCATTCGCGTCCAGCACGGCCTGGTCCGGCTCGGCCTGCAGCAGCGGTTTCACCACGTTTTCCACCAGGTACACATAGCAGGCCGGGAACCACTGGTTGGCTTCCCACAGCAGCCAGCGGTTGATGTCGGCGCGGGTGCGCAGGTCGGTCGGGTAGCGGGTCGTGTCCCCCGCCTTGTCGGCGGCGTACTGCAGGATCGCGTTCGATTCCCACAGCACGAAGTCGCCATCGACCAGCGCGGGCAGGGACCCGTTGGGATTGATGGCGAGGTATTCCGGCGACTTCTGTCCCTGGGTGAAGTAGTCCACCTTCACGGGCTCGTACGAGGTGCCCAGAAGCTTGAAGCCGGCGACGATCTTGCGGCAGTTGACGGTGATGGGGTCGAGGTAGAGCTTCATGGATACGCCTCCAGGGGAATTGAGTTTGAGAGGCATCGATCCCTGCGGATCGGTGCACCCGGGGGTGAAACTCGGGCGACTCTAGCAAGCCTGTTGCGGCGGCGCATCTCGCAGTGCGTCATGAACGGGTCCCCGCAGGTCCACGTGCGGGCGACGAGTCCCGCCAGCCCGGATGTTTCATCAGGCCGGGGGATGAGCGCGAGGTGCGTTGCGAGACAGTCCGTGCCTCCCGCACCAGGCCAACAGCAGGGCCGGTTGGCGCGAAGCCGGGGCGCGGGATGACCGCAAGGCACCTGCCAGCGCCCGCGATGGCCGGCAGGCCGGACTTCACGGATCGCCGATTCGCAGCAAACCGGGTGTGAGTCCATGCGCTGCACATTCCCGGGGCCGACCTGGTGAAGGATCCGGGCTAGACTGCCGCCGGATACGGCTCGAGGCCGGGTGAACATGGGGAGTGGGAGTGATGGCAGACAATCTTTTTTCCCTCGACGGGCGCGTGGCATTGGTCACGGGTGGCAACAGCGGCATCGGCCGGGAGATCGCGCTCGCCCTGCGGGACGCGGGCGCGCGGGTGGCCATCGGCGCGCGGCGGGCCGACCGCAACGCGGCGGTGCTGGCGGAACTCGGGCCGGACCACGCGGCCTTCGAACTCGACGTGACCGACGAGGCGGCGGTGGCGCGCACGGTTGCCGCCGTGGTGGCGCGCTACGGCCGCCTGGACATCCTCGTGAACAATGCCGGCGCCGTGAACCGCAAGTCCGTCATGGACCTCGACCTGGCGGCCTGGGAGCACGTGCTGAAGGTCAATCTGACCGGACCGTTTCTCTGCACCAAGCACGCGGCGCGGCAGATGAAGGCCCAGGGCGGGGGCAAGATCGTCAACATCTCGTCCGTCTACGGGCTGGTGGCGCCGAGCAAGGGGCTGCAGGTGCCGTACACCGCGTCGAAGCACGGGCTCATCGGACTCGCGCGGGCCAACGCCGTCGAACTCGCACCCCTCGGCATCCAGGTCAACACCATCGCCCCCGGCTACTTCCTGACCGAGATGACCGCCGAACTGAAGGGTTCACCCCTGGAGCCGGCGCTGCTCCGCCGCACGCCGAGCGGTCGCCTCGGGGACACCGGCGACCTCGTCGGGACCTGCCTGTATTTCGTGTCCCGGGCCTCGGATCACGTCACCGGCGTGTGCATACCCGTGGACGGCGGCTACATGGCGTCGGACGGGATGGAGCGCGGCTGATCCGGCACTCCGCCGGTCCCGCCCCGCGCCGAGGGGGCTTCAGGTCACCAGGTGCTGCGGCCTGCCGGCGGCCCAGGCCTCGATGTTGTCGATGAGCTGGTCCGCGAGGAACTGCATGGCCTCCCTGGACGCCCAGGCCACGTGGGGCGTGAGCAGGAAGTTGGGCCGCCTCAGGTCGAGCAGGGGATGCCCGTTCCTGGGGGGTTCGGTGGTGAGCACGTCGAACCCCGCCCCGGCGATCAGGCCTTCGTCCAGTGCCTGGATCAGGGCGGCCTCGTTCACCAGGCCGCCGCGGGCCGTGTTGATGAGCAGTGCCGAGCGCTTCATCCTGCGCAGCTCTTCCAGGCCGATCAGGTCGCGGGTCGCCGGCGTGAGCGGGCAATGGAGCGAGAGTACGTCCGCCCGCTCGAGCACTTCGTCGAAGGGCGTGAAGTCCACCCCTTCCGCGCGCGGCGGCGCGTGATCCGCAAACAGCACCTTCATGCCGAAGCCGCGGCCGATGGCGGCCGTGGCCTGCCCGATGGCCCCCTCTCCGACGATGCCGAGCGTCGATCCGTGGAGGTCCCCGATCGGATGGGTGAGCAGGCAGAACTGTCCGGCGGTCTGCCACGCGCCACTCTCCACATCCCGCTGGTAGGCGAGCAGGTTGCGGCGCAGGGCAAGCACCAGCGCGAAGGTGTGTTCGGGGACCGTGTGGACCGCGTAGTTGCGGATGTTGGCCACGGCGATGCCGCGGGCACGGCAGGCCGCCACGTCGATGCAGTCGTACCCCGTGGCGGCGACCGCGATCATCCGCAGCTTCGGCAGCTGCGCGAGCACGGGCTCCCGCAGCTGCACCTTGTTGACGATGGCCACCGTGGCATCGGCCAGCCGCTCCACCACCTGGTCGGGCTGCGTGGCGCCGTGCGCCACGAAGGTGTGCCCGAATGCCGGGCTCCGAAGATTCGCCTGCAGCGAGTCGCGGTCGAGGAACACCACGGTGTGGGACATGACCATCAGACTCCGACGGCGACGGTGTCCACGACGGCCTCGCGACGGCGGGGCGCCGCATCCTGCCCGCGCCACACCGCCTGCGCGGCGGCAACGCCGCTGCCCGGCTCGATCCGGATGCCGGCATCCAGCATGGCCATCTCCGCGCCGCCGATGGCGCCCAGGAGCATGAGTTCGTTCAGGTCGCCCAGGTGCCCGATCCGGAACACCTTGCCGGCGACCTTGGAAAGGCCCGCACCGAGCGACAGGTTGTAGCGGCGGAAAGCGATGTCGATCACCCGGGCCGCATCGATTCCTTCGGGCACGACGATCGCCGAGACGGTGTCCGAGTACCACTTGGGAGCCCGCGCGCAGACCTGGAGACCCCAGCCGCGCTGCACGGCGGCGCGCCCGCCGCTCGCGAGGTGGTGGTGCCGGCGGAATACGTTGTCGAGCCC